>NZ_CP022684.1:1517500-2717500 GCF_002863865.1 Ketobacter alkanivorans
GCCCCAGATCCTGAAACTGTCGCAGCTTGTTAATCAGGACGGTGTGCCCGAGGTGCAGATCAGGCGCGGTTGGATCGAACCCTGCTTTGATTCTGAGCGGCCTACCCTCTTTTAGCTTTTCGATAAGATCTTCTTCCAGAAGGATTTCTTCTGCGCCTCGCTTGATTAGGGCCAATGCCTGTTCCACGGAATTCGACACGTTTTCCACCTTATTAACGTTGGTCTGAGCTGAAAAAAGGGCGATATTGTAGCACGCTGGGTATAAAGCCCCAGTCTTTGAGGCGGAGAATTTTGTCATCAGGACTGCGGCCCACCGCCATCTGATCTGTGATCGGCAGCGCAATCTGCAAGTTAAAGTTTCTGTAACATTCGGTTTCAACTATCCTTATAATGAACCACTTATCGCAGGAAGGCAGAATCTACTCGAATTAGGTATGACTAGACATCACAACCCAGGGTCTAAGCCCAAAACATCATATCCCCGCATTCATTTGATGGCGGCGGCAGCTTGTTCAGCCATCATGGTGCTGACACTGACTTTGCTGCCCTCCCCTGATGCGACCGCCACCAAGACCGTGCGCCTCAAGCCCGCTTTTGATAAGGCTACCAGTAGCCCAGCGCAACTGGCTGATCAGGTTATCGCCGATGCGCAGAATGCGGACGAGCCGTTGCTGGATGACGCTGGCGTGGCTGAGCTGGCACCCCAGCGTCACTGGCTGGATGAAAAAGTACGCAGCGGCGACACGCTCAGCCATATTTTCAAGCGAGTAGGCTTGGGATCCCGCGATGTGCACGAGGTGATGTCGGGCAAAGGCGACGTGGATCAGCTGAAAAAAATTCACCCTGGCCAGGTTATGCGTTTTGCCATTGAAGATCAGAAGCTGGTGGCGCTGGAATACGTTATTTCACGCACCGATAGCCTGTTGATTGAGCAAGGCGAAGAAGGCTATCAGGCCCGCATGGAAATCAAGGAGCTGGTGCCTTACACCTCTTACGCTGAAGGGACTATTAATTCTTCTTTGTTCCTTGCAGCGCAAAAAGCAGGCTTATCAGAATCAATGACCATGGAGCTGGCCAGCATTTTTGGCTGGGATGTGGACTTCGCCCTGGATATTCGCCAGGGAGATTCCTTTCGGGTGATTTATCAGGAACTGCATTTGGACGGTGAGAAGGTGAAGGACGGCGATATTCTCGGCGCTCAGTTCACTAATCAAGGACAGACGTTCACAGCTATCCGCTATGAAACTTCTGATCGCGGGGCCAGCTATTTCACTCCTGAAGGGGATAGTATGCGCAAGGCTTTTCTGCGTAGCCCCATCGATTTTGCACGCATTAGCTCTCATTTCAACCTGAGCAGAAAACACCCCGTTTTACACACTATCCGCGCGCACAAAGGTACTGACTATGCTGCGTCCCGCGGTACGCCGATCAAGGCAACCGGTGATGGCAAAGTGGTGTTTGCCGGCAGAAAAGGCGGCTATGGAAAGGTGGTGATTATTCAGCATGGGCAAGCTTACAAGACCCTATATGCACACATGCACAATTATGCTCGCGGCATCCGCTCGGGTACACGGGTGCGACAGGGTCAGGTTATCGGTTATGTGGGCAGCACTGGCTTGGCCACCGGCCCCCACCTGCATTACGAGTTTTACCTGAACGGAGCGGTGCGCAATCCTGTGACGGTCAAACTGCCTCACGCGGAACCCATAGCCAAGCAGGATAAGGAAGCATTCCTGGCTTTGGCGAAGCAGATGGAAGGTCAACTTTCGACCTATGCCGCTGCCATGGAAAGCGAAAAAGTCGCCAACTTGGATCAATAATGGGGTCAAACGACCTGTATATTGGTTTGATCTCTGGAACCAGCGCCGACGGCATAGACGCAGCGCTGGTTTCTTTTGATAAAGGCCGGCCCGAGTTGCTGGCACAGCACTTACACCCCTTTCCAGATACAACGAAAGCCCGTTTGATGTCGCTTTTTACGCCCGGCGAGGCGCAAATTGATCTGATGGGGGCGATGGATCAGGAGTTAGGGCTGCTGTTTGCTGACGCCTGCTTGGCATTATTAGACTCTGCAAACATGCCTGCCACAGCAGTAAATGCCATTGGCAGTCATGGCCAGACCGTTCGCCACCGCCCTGATCAACCCAACCCCTTTACACTGCAAATTGGTGATCCAAACTGCATCGCTCATGTTACTGGTATCGACGTGGTGGCTGATTTCCGACGGCGGGACATGGCATGCGGGGGCCAGGGTGCGCCGCTGGCACCCTTGTTCCATCAAACCTTTTTCAGTGACGAGAATGAAAACAGGGTGATCCTCAACCTGGGCGGGATCGCCAACATTACCATGCTACCCGCCACGAAGCAGGCAACACATGCTCCCATCGCTATGGATACCGGGCCTGCCAGCGGATTGATGGACGCCTGGTGTCAGCAACATCTGGGTAAGGCTTTTGATGCCAACGGTGAGTGGGCAAAACAGGGCTCAGTGATCACTGAGCTGCTGAACATGTGGCTGGATGATCCTTATTTTGCCAAGCCCGCCCCAAAAAGCACCGGCAAGGAGTACTTTAATTTATCCTGGCTGGAGGCTAGGGCAAGTCGCGTATTGGCTCAATATCAACCTGAAGATATCCAGGCAACGCTCTTGGAGTTAACTGTGCGCTCGGTGTGCGATGCCATTGCTGCGCTGCCCATGGAGACGAGCCGGGTGCTGGTGTGTGGTGGTGGTGTGCATAACCGTCAGCTAGTGGAGCGCTTGCAGGCTCTAAGTTCGTGCCCCGTTGACAGCACTATGATGCTGGGTATAGACCCGGACTGGGTGGAAGCCATGTGCTTTGCCTGGTTGGCAATGTGCTTTAACGAGGGTATCAAAATGAACACCGGCCCGTTCACCGGTGCGTCTGAACCCGTTTTGCTGGGCGGCCTGTACAAAAAATAGACGACCGCAAAGCTGAAGGGGGCATAAGCCCAGGGGAGAAACTAGATTGAGAATGAAGAGCCACAGCCACAGGTACTAGTGGCATTGGGGTTTGTAACCACAAACTGAGAACCTTGCAGCCCCTCGGTATAGTCCACCTCAGAACCCGCCAGATACTGAATACTCATAGGGTCAACCACTAGCATAACCCCTTGATTTTCAACCTTGGTATCATCATCTTTGACTTCATCTTCAAACTTGAAGCCGTAGGAAAAACCTGAACAGCCGCCACCGGTGATGTACACCCTCAATTTGAGGTTGTCGTTTCCTTCTTCCTCAATCAGGGATTTGACTTTGCGGGCTGCGCTGTCGGTGAATCGCATTGCTGCTTCGTCTGTCACGGTACCAGGTACTCCTCTTAAACTACTGACGGTGCCTAATGGCACCGTCTTCGGATTATGATAATTCCGACTAAAGTAGTCAAGAATAGCTGCTTTAGGCTGGACTCTGCTTGGTTTCCATTTTCGCATCTACGGGAGGAAGCTTACCATCACGTTTGACTTTCTTATCCAGGCTGATGGATGCCTCAACCGGAGCGGGCTTTTGCTGGCTATGCACCAGGGAGCCATTAACCTCGGCCCCCATCACCATCTCGATCAGGTTGTAATGGACGTTGCCGTTGACGATGGCTTTCGCTGCCAACTCGACATGGGTGGACGAGTGTACATCCCCGTTCACTTTGCCATTGACGACCACGTTAGGCACATGGATTTCACCTTCGATTTCGCCTGCCTCGCTGAGGCGTAGCAGGGCTTCGCTGCCCTCTTCGGCGCGCACATTGCCTTTTATGGTGCCTTCAACCAGCAAGCCGCCTTCGAATTTCACATCGCCATTAATCTCTGTGCCTTTCGCGATCATGGTGGTTTTTCCAGCATGACGGTCGAAGTCTACCTTTTTAGTTTTATCCTTTCCCCACATCGCCTTTTACCTCTAGCACGTTCCAATCAAATCGCTTTTCAAGTCTAGTCGCTTTACGACCTTTTGACTGCGCGATCACCTCAATTTGTTCCGGAACAAATTCGTCCGGAACCACAATTTCTCCATCCACGTTCTGGAAATAGCGGAATTTAAACGGTATTCCACTGGATGACTGCTCCTGCGACAGCTGCTCGAAGGGGATGCTTTCTTTTACGCCCTGTCGCACCCCGACCAAATTCAGGGACACGCTGCCACTGATATAGGAGCTATTATCCGCCACCTGGGTCATGACCACTTTGTATTTAAAGCGCCTTTTATTGACCGTGGAGGACAGCTCCAACCGCTCTATACGCAGACCTTTATCATTTTTACGCGGAGCCATGATGCCTTTGTAAAAGCTCACGGCCTCTTCCAGTTCGGACACCCGGTTCTGCAGGCTTATGTTTTCTTTTCTAACCCGCTCAGAGGCTTGCCGTTCCAGCTCGCTACCGTGTTTGTGAATGGCCGCCTGTTCTTGCAGTTGCGACACATCCTGCTTGAGCTGCTCGGTCTCCAGGCGCAGCTCGGCGCGCTCATCCAGCACATGAATTTTCTCACGAATGCCCTGGTAATAACCGGCTATAAAAAAACCACCTGCCACCAGAAACAAAACCAGCGACGACATCAGCAGACGCTTCCAAAGGGGCGTCTGCCGCTGTGACACCAACATCATCTGCGGATCAGGGCTACCGGTTGGCTTGGCCACAGGTCAGCCTCAGGGCATCAGGGCCACCTGATTCAGACCAGCTGATTCAGGTAGACCGCACATGATGTTCATATTTTGCACTGCCTGTCCGGCAGCACCTTTTACCAGGTTGTCAATCACCGACAGCACCACAACGGTATCACCGCCCTGCGGTACATGTACGGCTATCCGGCAGTTATTCGACCCTTTTACACTGCGGGTTTCGGGCAATGATCCTGCCGGCATCACATCCACAAAGGGCTCAGCGGCGAAACGGGCTTCGTACAGCGCCTGCAAATCGCCGCTGTCTGCATTCAAACGCCCATACAGGGTGGCATGAATACCACGGATCATAGGCGTCAGATGAGGCACAAAGGTCAACCCCACCGGCGAGCCGGTTGCCTGGCTCAAGCCTTGCCTGATTTCGGGTAAATGACGGTGCCCCGCTACGCCGTAGGCTTTAAAGCTCTCACTGGCTTCGCATAACAGCGACCCCAGTTTTGCCTCTCGGCCCGCGCCACTGACGCCAGATTTGGAGTCGGCGATCAGGTGCTGGGGATCAATCAACCCCTTTTCCAGTAACGGCAGATAGCCCAATTGCACCGCTGTCGGGTAGCAGCCGGGGTTGGCCACTATGCTGGCTTGAGCAATTTGTGTACGATTCATTTCGGGCAAGCCGTATACTGCTTGCTCCAATACATCCACACAGGCATGGGGCATTCCGTACCACTGCTCCCAGACTAGCGGATCTTTAAGGCGGAAGTCTGCGGCCAGATCGACAATTTTGACATTTGCCTTAAGCAGCTCGGGCACCAACTTCATGGCAACGCCATTCGGAGTCGCAAAGAACACCAGATCACACTGGCTCAGGTTGTCGACATCCGGCGCCGTGAACTGGAGATCCAGATGACCCCGCAGGTTTGGGTACAGACCATGCACATCTTGCCCTGCCTCAGATCGTGAGGTTACTGCGGTCAACTCTACATTGGGGTGTTGAACCAGCAATCGCAGCAATTCGACACCGGTATAACCTGTTCCGCCTACGATGCCGATTTTAATTTTTGCGTTATGATTCATGGGTTTCTCGATTCGTTACAGACGATAGAATGTGCAATCATAATGCAGCTGGAACCTTATTAAAAATCCTAAGCTTTTGTTTAGGCAAAATTTTTGCTTGAAATGAGCTTTCAGACAAGCCGCCTTTGTGACTGATAGGGTGAGCAAACGGCGCTTGTGAAATTTCTGCTTACGCTAAGCGTAGCGTATTTGGCTGACCTGTCCCGTTATGAACTTTGATCTTGATCGCATACGAGAACGATTATCCTCACTGGACGCGGTGCCGCTGCTGGCATTGCTGGGCATACTGGCAGGCTTGATCTCAGGCCTGATTATTATCGTGTTTCGTGTGTTTATTGAGCTGATACTAAATTTGTTGCTGCCGGAGCACTCGGAGAATTTCGAAGGGCTAAGCCCCGTGATTCGGGGGGCGCTGCCGCTTACTGGTGCCGCGCTATTGGGGGTCGGTTTTCATTACTTGGCGAAGGATGACCGTCGCATGGGGGCGGGTTATGTGATCGAGCGCTTCAACCTGTTTCAGGGCGCGATCAGCTTGCGCAGCCTTCTGGTGCAATTTTTTGGTGCAGCAGCCACGCTGATCAGCGGCCTGTCCATGGGGCGGGAAGGCCCTGCGGTGCACCTGGGGGCGGCGGGCAGCAGCCTGTTGGGGCAATGGGCTCGACTCCCCAATAACAGTTTGCGAGTGCTCACTGGTTGCGGTTGTGCGGCGGCTATTTCGGCATCCTTCAATACGCCTATCGCCGGGGTCATTTTCGCTATGGAAGTGATCATGATGGAATACAGCATGTCTACATTTATACCCATCATCCTGGCATCCGTGGTGGGCGCATCACTGACTCGCGCTGTGTACGGCCATGAGCCTGCATTCGCTATTCCGGAGGTGCAGCTGGGCAGCTTGATGGAGCTGCCGTTTGTGGTGGCCTGCGGTGTGCTTATTGGCTGTCTGGCGGCCGCGCTGATCTACCTTTCACGTGCCTGTTACGACCGAACCAACACGCTGGGTGTGGGCTGGCGCTTTTTTCTGGCGGGCATGGTGACCGCGGTGTGTGGATATGGCGCGCCTGAAATTCTTGGTGTTGGCTATGACACTGTAGACGCAGCTATGATCGGCAGCCTTACCGTCAGCACGCTGCTGTTGGTGATGGCACTGAAAATCATCGCTACCAGTGCCTGCGTGGGGGCAGGCTTGCCAGCCGGTGTGATTGGCCCGGCTCTGGTCATCGGAGCCATGGCGGGTGGTTTGTTTGGTGAGCTGGGCAAGGCGCTGCTACCGCAGGATTCCAACAACACAATGTATGTGCTTTTGGGTATGGCGGGCATGATGGCAGCAACGCTGCAAGCGCCCCTGGCGGCACTGATGACCCTGCTGGAGCTGACCTTCGAGGCCAACATCATCTTTCCGGGTATGTTGGTGGTGGTTATTTCCAGCTTGATCACCTCGCAGGTATTCCGCCAGAAGGGCATATTCCAGACATTACTGGAGGCACAGGGCATTTCTGTTCATGTGAGCCCCCTCGCCAGTCATCTGCACCGGGTTGGGGTGGCGGCCGTGATGGACCGAAATATTTGCCGGGTAAACCAGCTGATCACGCTGGAAGAGGCTGACGATATCCTCAAAAAGCAGCCGAACTGGTTGATGCTGGAGAAAGATGGCCTGCCCTCACACCATCTGCCTGCTGCGGATCTGGCATTATATGTGTCCAGTCTGGAACGGGGCGACGCGCCCGCAACGGAAGTCTCCATCAATCTGTTGGAAATTCCGGGAAAACGGGATAATGTGGTGCCGGTTTTGCTGAGCGCCACCCTGCAGGAAGCGCTGGAGGCTATGAATAAGGCGAATGTCAGTGCGGTTTATGTCCGACGTATGTCCGCCCCCAGCATCTATCGGGTGTTTGGCCTGGTACGCAGGCAGGACATTGAGCATCATTATCAGATTTAGGATCGTTTATGTTGTGGGTTAAAGCTTTCCATATCATTGCCATTGTGTGCTGGTTTGCTGCACTGTTTTATCTACCCCGCCTGTTCGTGTATCACTGTCAGGCCAATGCAGAGGGCGATAAACGTGGCTCTGAACGCTTTAAGATCATGGAGCGGAAGCTGTATCGCGGCATCATGACACCATCCATGGTGGTGGCCTTGGTATTGGGCCTGTGGATGCTGGTAGACCGCTGGGACCCTTATTTCAAATCCGCCATGTGGATGCATATCAAGCTGACGTTAATCGTTCTGCTGATTGGCTATCACCACATGTGTGGCGCCTTGATGAAAAAATTTGCGGCAGACCAGAATACCCGCAGCGAGAAGTTTTACCGTGTATTCAACGAAGCTCCGGTGTTTATATTGGTAGCGGTGATCATCCTGGTAACACTGAAACAACCCATCTGACCCTGGCACCGGGTGCCACGCCTGCTGTCATAAATGCTATTGCCCTGGGGACGCCGCCGGGCTGAAAAACTGTCATTGCCTGCACCATTTTGGTCACTAGAATGGCCGCCCTCTGCCGCACGGCCCGACACTCAGTGACCACGCAGTCCCAGCACGGTCTATACAGAATTCTAACTTCATAAAAGGTAATTAACATGAACACTCATCGCATCGTTATTGTAGGAGGGGGCGCTGGCGGGCTGGAGCTGGCCACACTTCTTGGCAACAAAGCGGGAAAACGGGGCAGCGCCGACATTACTTTGGTGGATGCCAATATGACGCATCTGTGGAAGCCAAGGCTGCATGAAGTGGCTGCCGGGGTGCTGAATGCCGATGTGGACGAACTGAATTATGTAGCCCATGCCCAGCGTCATCATTTCAAGTTCATTATGGGGCGCATGAGCGGCCTGGACCGTGAGCAGAAACATTTGATCCTGGAGCCTCACGTGGAAGGCGATGAGCAAATTCTGCCCCAACGTGCACTGCCCTATGACACCCTGGTCATTGCCATCGGTAGCAACACCAACGACTTCGGCACCACAGGCGCTGCCGAGCACTGCATCTTTCTGGATAAGCGTGCTGCCGCGGAGGCCTTTCATCGCAAGTTTCTAAACGAATATTTGAAAGCAAGCCAAGATCCCAGTGCGGAGCCGAAGCACTGCAACATCGCCATCGTGGGAGCCGGTGCCACCGGCGTGGAACTGGCGGCAGAGCTGAATCATTCTGCCCATGAATTGGTGGAGTACGGCTTCGATCAGATCAAGCCCGAAAACCTCACCATTACCATTATCGAAGCGGCCAATCGGGTGTTACCGGTGCTGTCTGAAAAAGCGTCTGCAGCGATATTGCGTCAGCTCAAAGAGCTGAACATTGAGGTGCTCACCAATGAAATGGTGACCGAGATCACCGCCGATGGCTTGCATACCAAAAGCGGAAAGTTTGTGCCTGCGTTTTTGAAAGTATGGAGCGCTGGTATCAAAGCCCCTGAGTTCTTAAACGGAATCGCCGGGCTGGAAAGCAATCGTATCAATCAGTTAGTGGTACGTGACACCTTGCAGACCACGCAGGATGAAAATATCTTTGCCTTTGGGGACTGCGCCCAGTGCCCTCGCCAGGATGCAGAGACACCGGTTCCACCGCGCGCCCAATCTGCCCATCAACAGGCATTGCTGCTGTCAAAATCACTGCAACGGCGTATGGCAGGCAAACCCTTGCTGAAGTTTGTATATCAAGATAAGGGCTCCTTGATTTCCTTAAGCCGCAATGGCAGCGTGGGGAATATCATGGGCAACCTCAGTAAGGATTTTACCTTTGAAGGCAAGCTGGCGCGCGTGATGTACATCACTCTGTACCGCATGCATCAGTTTACCCTGCATGGCGTATTCAGAACGCTGCTATTGATAGTGCGGGATCGTATTAATCGCCGGGCAAGCCCGACGCTGAAACTGCATTAAAAGAAAAACTCGCCACGAGCAGCCCAATCCGCAGCGTGGCGAGCGCATTCAACGCACAAATGCTAAAAGAGAAGATAACTCTCGAACGACCATCAAAAAAACACAGTGGTGATGCCCATCGCATAGAAGGAGACCCTCTGAAGTCCTTTACCCTTGCAATTATGCGTTATCAGGCATCATCACCTGTGTTCTTCCGCTTTCGAACATGGCATCAATTCTAACGGCAGCGGCCAATATGAAAATGACCTTGAACATCAATTTAATTGGCAGAACCGTTCAAAATTTTGGCAATGACAATAGAGACGGCGTTGCCAAAGCGGTTAGTTGAACGGGTTTTTAGCAGAGCCAGAGTGTGTGGTATTGGACTGCGTGGACCGAAATACCCTAGGGGCCTTTCCGGTCCAGCGCTTAAAGGCTTTGCTGAAAGAAGCCGTATCGCAAAAGTTCAAACTGGCGGCAACATCCACAATGGGGCGGTTACTGTAAAGCAGCTGTGAAATAGCGGCTTCGCGACGCAATTCATCCACAATATCCAAATAGGTGGTGCCTGCCTTTCTCAAGCGACGGCGCAACGTACGAGTGGTCAGCTCCAGCTGCTCGGCGACTTCCTCCAGTGTTAATTGGGCCTCGATGTTTTGGGCTAGCAGTTCACGTACCTGGCGTAATATTTCTTGTTCATCGGAAGGAAAAGCATCATAAAAATGCTCGGCTGCCGTGTTGGCAATGCGTGCATCGGCCAGTGGCAGCGGTTTTTGGGCGAGCTGTTTGTCTACTGCGAACTCTGCGTGCTCTACGTCGAAATACACCGCACACTGCAGGTAACGTTGATAGTCGCTGTGGTAACCCGGCCGCTGGTACGGGAACGCTATGTACTCTGGCTTATATTCAGCGCCCAACAGAAAATGAAACACGTTGTAGAAATTGGCCATGATCCATTCCATGAAGTACTGCGTGCACGGCGCCAATGACAGACACTCATAAATGCGTAGACCTACGTGCTGTTTGGTTTCGAAGTAATGCATGGTGAGCGGAGGAAACAGCAGGTTGCAGAGTCGACAACTGGTCTCCAGGTATTCTGCGTAGGTGGCGCGGTGCATGGCGGTGAGGCTTGCCATGCCGTGGCAACTCAAACCAATGTAATTGCCATTGGCCAATCCATAATGGGGGATCTTCGTCAGTGCAATACAGGCTTGAGCCAGACGGAGTACTTCAGCCAGGGAAAAGGGCTCCTGCCGCACCGACAGATTGGATAAATCGACTGCAGCCGCGCGCTGAATATCCTTGAGCTCAATGCCTAAATGTTGTGCGTACATCAGAGTCGCCGACACGTATTCCAGAGCAATGATGGGAGAATGTCGATCCATCGTTGTTTCCTCGCCGCTGTTCCACATTAAACACGCATTTATTTTTCGTCCGTTTTAACCCAAATATTTTCGAGGTACTTGCAAAATGCGGCCGCAAATAGATCTATAAGTTGATCCATCGCAGCAACTTACTCACCGGTATATGCCTTTTGCATTCGCTCACAACTGGCCTGCAGCAGGTCGGTCAAATATCGTGTCGCCGGACCTGCCCCGTCCTTATCTTTGTACACCAGATACAGCTCGCCGTAACGCAGCCCGCCCTCCTCCATATCCAGTGGCAGCAGTGCGCCTGAGCGCAATTCGTCCTGAATTTGCAAGCGCGGCACCCAGGCAAAACCAAGCCCTTGCTTGATGGCGCGAATGGAAGTGGTGAGGTTGCTGACCGTCCAGCGCTGTTCGGCCTCCAGCCAGGGCGCACTGAAGCGGCGCTGCGGCCCGGAATCTCGGGTTACCATCTGTCGATACTGCTTAAGATCCTGCAGCGTAGCTGAACGCTGAAGTGTCTGCAGAGGATGCTCTGGGCAAGTGACGCAGACAAACTCAAGACGCATTAATGGCTCCCCGACAAAGCCCGGCGGCACCACCGTGGACACCAGCACATCCACCAGCCCCGCCAATAACAGATCATGACCACCGGACAACACCGATTCCACCAGCTCTATACGGGTGTCCGGGAAGCTGTCGGAAAACTGCGCCAGCACGCACAGCAGCTCGTCATAGGGGAACACCACATCAATGGCCAGATCCAGGCGAGGCTCGATACCACGGGACAAGCTGGCAGCCACTTGCTCCAGCGAAAGCGCCCCCTCCAATACCTGCCGGGAGCGTCGCAGCAATACCTCGCCTGCTGCCGTCAACTGGGCTTTGCGGCCTATGACCTCCAATACCTGAAGCCCCAGCGACTGCTCCAGTTTCTGCACCGCGTAGCTGAGGGTGGATTGGGTTTTGTGGATGGCTTGGGCCGCCTGGGCATAACCACCGTATTCCACAACCGCCTGAAAAGCGCGCCATTGCTCGAGAGTCACTTTAGGTGCCATGTTGATAGGCATAACAATCCTTTCGATAATATCGATTTAATTTAGCGATATTATCGTATTTTAAATCTATTTATTCGAATTATTATAGACGCATACCACAACACATCGAATCCCGTTCAAAAGGAAAGGAAGACTCACATGAAAGTACTACACATCAGCAGCAGCCTGTTTGGCGAAAACGGTAACTCCAGCGCACTGGCCCAGCATTTTCTGGACAGCATCAAACTTGCTCACCCCACAGCGGACATCACCGTACGTGACCTGGCGAAACAGCCGGTTCCTCATCTGGATGCTGATACCTTTAAGGCCAATATTACTGCCGCCCATGAGCGCAGCGAACAACAGAAGCAGTTAGCGCAACTCGGTGATACCCTGATTGAGGAACTGTTGAGCACCGATGTGCTGGTGCTGAGTGTGCCCATGTACAACTTTGGCATCCCTTCCACCCTGAAAGCGTGGATTGATCAGGTTGCCCGCGCCGGCACCACGTTCAAATACACCCAGAATGGCCCGGTGGGTCTGGTGGAGGGCAAGAAAGCCTATGTGCTGGGTGCTCGCGGTGGCGCCTATGCCGGTACGCCTGCTGATACCCAAACGCCCTTTCTGAAAACCTTCCTGGGCTTTATCGGCATCACCGATGTTGAGTTCGTATTCGCAGAAAAACTGAATATGAATGCAGACGAAGCGCCAAACATTCTGGCAGCCGCAAAGCACGACATCGATCAACTGCTGAAAGCCTGAGCCGCAAGAGGAACGGACCATGACCATCAACACAGATACCGTAAAGATCCTGCACCGCATCGTGGCACGACCAGCCTCAGACGGTGCCGGGGTTAAAATCAAGCGCGTAACACCCTCTGGCGATTATGCGGTGATGGATCCGTTCCTGATGCTGGATGAGATACGCTCGGAAGACGGCAACGATTATGCTGCCGGGTTTCCATCGCACCCTCATCGAGGCTTTGAAACCATCACCTATATGCGTCAAGGGCAGTTGGAGCATCAGGATCACATGGGCAACCGGGGTATCATTTCCAGCGGCGGCGCTCAGTGGATGACGGCGGGGCGCGGCGTGATTCACTCAGAGATGCCGTTGCAGAAAGACGGCGCTTTTCATGGTTTTCAATTGTGGCTGAACTTGCCTGCGGCCGAAAAAATGCGTGCTGCGGAGTACCATAACCTGGAGCCCGATGACATTCCCATCGTGCAACAAGGCCAACACCGCATCCATGTACTGGGTGGTTCACTCAACCTCGGGGCGGAACAGATCCAGGGCGCCATTCAAGATCGCACCACCCTGCCGCAGCTGTGGGACGTGGAGCTGAACGATGCTGTTCCGCTGACCTTCAGCCTGAAACCAGAACTGACAACCTTATTGTTTCTTTATGAAGGGAGCATGCGAATAGGCAACGAAACCCTGAGCGGTCAGCAACTGGTCAGTATTCAACACGAAGGACAAGTCACTCTAAGCACTCAGGGTCAGGCCAAAATCCTGGTACTGGCAGGAAAGCCACTCAAGGAGCCAATTGTGCAATATGGCCCCTTTGTGATGAATACCCGCGAGCAGATCAACGATGCGATCCAGGCCTACCAGGCAGGAACCCTAACCGCGTGAACTGCATCTGCGGGCATCCGCCAGCGATCAGGCCTTGTTGCGTTTAAACAGTTTGGCACCCAAACCCAGCAGGCCTGCTATGATAAATACGCCGAATTTCTTACCAAAAATCAGCAACCCGGCCAATAAGCCTGTTTTCGCCAGCACCTTACCGGCCACCAGGCCTCCGATGCCGTATGCTGCGTATTTGTCATACTCGGGATCGAACTGCTCGTAACGGTAACCATCGTTAAACTGAGCCATGGCCAGCACGCTATCCACGTTGCGATTGATCTCGTTGAGCTGACTCATGTTGGCAATGAAATTCATCCGCAAAAAACCTTTACGCCCCAATACGCGAATGTTGTAGTTCAGGGTGTGATCCTCCATATCCCCAAATTTCAGCTCCTGGGCCCAGTGCAGCTTGTGCTCTACACCATCGTAATAAGGGGGCGCAGCCCAATCCACCAGTTCAATCGCTTCATAGCCCAAGCGCACGCGCTCTTTACTTTCATCTCGAGTGCTGGATTGCATATCCTGCAACAGCTCAGCGTAATCTATTTCGTGGGCATCCTCGTCGGATACATAGCCGTCTTCACTGTAATCAATGGTTACCCCCCAGGAATCAGCATCGAGCGGCGATTTGCCAGCCGGAAACAACATACCCAAAGGCGGTTCGCCTTCAGGGTTGCCCCAGGCTTCCACCAACACACGCTGGGAATCCTGCGGGGACAGATAGTAGTAACCATCGGGTACGTCCAGGGTTGCCACGCCATTAGGCAAGGCAATCGTGCCGGTCTGGCGGTCGAGGCTGGCGTCAAACTGGGCCACCCAGGCTTCAAACTTAGCCTGCTCATCCATGATCTGTGATTCTTCTGCTGTCGGTTGCGGAGCATCCGCCAACAGGGGTGAGGAAAGCGTGGATAACATTGCAAATGCACACAGAAATGCGCCGAACCAAGGGGTTCGAGTCATGTGAATCTCCTTTTTTTAGACAAATGCACTACCTCAAGTAGCACTTGATACGGATTTGGTTTGGTTATTAGAAATACAGGCCCATCTGGTGAAAAACGAAATATGCTTTCCCACCAGCATCAGTAACCCTTTGAACAGTATGGCCTATCGCTGCGTTTCGATGATCAAGCCTCAGCCTTTTTGTGAAGTTGCTCACGAAAAAAGGCCACCATTTCATCGTAGGCACGACGAGTGGGATGATTCGGCTCATCGACAAAATCAATGGTCAGCACCGAATGGGCGGTGATGGGAATGCGTCGCTCATTAAACAGGGATGAATCAATTTCAATGCGCCGAAAGCGCTCACCGAACTGATCCTGCAAATAATCGAATCGGGAACGGGGGCACATCACGTCATGGCTGAAGCGCATGCCCATGAGCGGCACGTCATCCTCTTCGGAGCGTTTACGGGCTGCAGCCATATCCGCTGCGGTCACCCCCAATGAAGCGCGTGCTTTTTTGCCCAGCATGCCATCCAGGTTACCGGGCTGACAGGATACCGGGGCCGCCACAGCCTCGTCGATCATCAGGGTCAGGGCAAAGCCGCCGGTAAAACACATACCGATCGCACCCACCGGCACGCCACCACACTCTTGCTGCATGCGCCGACACAGGGCCCGCAACCAGTCAGCCACCGGGCCACGACGCCGGTTGGCCAGCACTCGAAATTCAAAACTGACACAAACCTTGGCCAGGTTTTTCAAAGGTTCAAACGGAGAATTCGGCTCACCGAACAACACCGGCAGATACACCGTAAAGCCATCCGCATAAAGCCGCTCCGCCAGCTTAATGGTATGACGGGTAATCCCCGGCAACTCCTGAATAATGAGCACCCCCGGGCCACTGCCGTCCCCTTTCTTTAACACACGATGGGCAAAGCCACCGTATGTGAATCGAAACTCGTCAAAGCCTGGAACCGGGTTCATAGCTGCCTCTTAATGATGGTGATGATGCCCATGCCCCATATCCTGCTGTCCCTGCGGCCCCTTTTGCACCAGCAGCGCCACATCCAGGGTTTCTCCGCCCTGGAATGTCAGGGTCACCGTAACCTTATCGCCCGTGTTCAGCGGCTGCTTTAAACCGATAAACATAATGTGGTTGCCACCGGGCTCGAACAGCACACAATCCTGCTGCGGCACCACCAGCTGTTTTAACTGCTGCATAGTGGAGGCACCGTCAGCCTCAATCACCGTGTGCATCTCCACCACCTCAGCCACACCACTGCTAACGCCCACCAATACTCGATCCTGATCGGTATTGTTATGCAGCATGAAGTAACCGGCGGTATTGGTGCTCACCGGCGGCACCGCCCGCACCCAGCCTTGCTCAAACGAAAGCCCCGCTTCAGCCCAGGCCAATGCAGGCGCCAAACCAGCAGAGATCAAACATATCGCAGCCACCAACCATTTTTTCATCTCAATCCTCCAACAGGGATTCAATGTCATCCACCATTTTGCTGATGGAATCGGATTTTGAATACAACGCCCGAACCCGACCTTGCTGGTCCAGCAGATAAATATAATCACTGTGGGTGTAGAGCGTGCCCGCAGCTGAGTCCGATTTCTGCGGAATGGCGATGACTCCGTATTGTCGAGCCACCTCGACCAGCTGTTTATCGGTGCCGGTGAAGCCCACAAAATCGTCACCAAAATATTTCAGATACTGCTGCAGGCGCTCAACCGTGTCTCGAGCTGGATCGAAGGTAAGAAACACCGGTTGCACCTTGGCGCGCTCATCGTCCAGCTCATTCATCACCGCCGCCATTCGGTTCAGCACCATTGGGCAAATGTCGGGGCAGCTGGTGTAGCCAAAATTCAATAGAATGGCCTTGCCGTTAAAATCACTGAGGCTGGTGGACTCTCCACGGGTGGAAGGCAGGGTAAAGTCCCCACCCAATTTGGTGTTAATGGGCAAATCCCCGGCCCAGGACAGCGCTGGAAAGCACATCCCCACACACAGCCCCAGACTCACAATCACCTGCCACAAAGATCGACTCACCCTGCCTGCTCCCTTGATACTACTCTTAGCCATACCCGCTGACGCTCGCTTTATCACTGATTTTTAACCGGTTTTAGGTAGACCTGATACTAACCTATAAGACCTGCAAGACAAACTGTGAAAAGCGACGCTATCCCTTGTATAATTCGCCTCCCGAAATGACTCGGAACGAAGTCGATCATGCGCAAGAAACTCTTTATCGAAACCCATGGCTGCCAAATGAACGAATACGACTCCAATCGTATGGCAGATCTGCTGGGTGCCTCTTACCAGCTGGAACTCACCGACAATGCAGAAGACGCCGACGTGCTGCTGCTGAACACCTGCTCTATTCGGGAGAAAGCCCAAGAGAAAGTGTTTCACCAACTGGGGCGCTGGAAAAAGCTGAAAGAGCGCAATCCTGAAGTGGTTATTGGTGTGGGTGGCTGCGTGGCCAGTCAGGAAGGCAATGCCATCCGCGACCGTGCACCTTATGTGGACATGGTGTTTGGCCCCCAGACCTTACACCGCTTGCCCAACATGATCGAAACCGTCGACATCACCCATGAGGCGGTGGTGGACGTGAGCTTCCCCGAGATCGAGAAATTCGACAAGCTGCCAGAGCCCAGCGTTGACGGCCCTAAAGCCTTTGTCTCCATCATGGAAGGCTGCTCCAAATACTGCACTTTCTGCGTGGTGCCCTACACCCGTGGAGAAGAGATCAGCCGCCGCTTTGAAGACGTCATGAAAGAAGTACAGCACCTGGCGGGGCTGGGTGTGCGCGAGGTGAACCTGCTGGGGCAGAATGTGAACGCCTTCCGCGGTGAAACGGTCGACGGCGATACCGTGGATCTGGCTGAGCTGATCGAACACATCGCCAAGGTGCCCGGCATCGGACGCATCCGCTTTACCACCAGCCACCCGGTAGAATTCACCGATTCCCTCATTAACGTGTACGCCACCGAACCCAAGCTGGTGAGCCACCTGCACCTGCCCGTACAAAGCGGTGCCGATCGCATTCTCAGCGCCATGAAACGGGGTCACAACCGGGACGAATACGTCGCCAAGATCCGTCGCATTCAGGCCAACCGCCCAGGCATCAGCCTGTCTTCTGACTTCATCATCGGCTTCCCCGGCGAGAGCGAAGAAGACTTTAGCGCCACCATGGAGCTGATCGAAGATATCGGCTTCGACACCAGCTTCAGCTTTATCTACAGCGCCCGCCCCGGCACCCCGGCTGCCGAGCTGGAAGATGACACCCCCATGGCAGAAAAGAAACGTCGCCTGGCGTTGCTGCAACACCGCATCAATCAGAATGCACAGGAAATCAGCCGCCGTATGGTGGGCAGCAAACAAGTGATTCTGGTGGATGGCATTTCCCGCAAAGATCCTGGCCAGCTGCAAGGTCGAACGGAAAACAATCGGGTAGTGAACTTCCGTCATGACGATGACGAATTGATCGGCAAATTTGTGGAAGTGACCATCGACGCCGCCCTCCCCAATTCGCTACTGGGTAGTTTCAACGCTCTGGCCGAATAGCCGGGGCAAACAACAGGCAATAAAAAACGACCGGCAACTTACGTTGTCCGGTCGTTCGCGTGTTGCTTCCTGCACGTTTACAGCAAATGTACTGAAACCCGGAGGCGGTTGCGCAAAGCCAAAGACCTTGTGCAACCACCCCCATAATTGTGCCCCAATCGGGTTTCACCTCGCTTCCCCCCGGAATTCAGCCACTTAACAGGCTTAAAGGTGTGCGTGGATAGCAACAACGCCAACAACTATGCAGACACCGTGCCAATAACATAACGCACTGAATCAAAACGATTTTATCTAACTATAAGCTGCCAGATGCTAAAATCATTGTAAAACCGTTCGACAATTTCTGCCCCAAATCCGCCGCAAAAATCACACCGTTTGCCATGCAGGGCACAAAACCGTTCGGAACTAAAACCAGTCATAAAATGAACAAAGGTTCTTAAAAGCCATTTCTGCTTTTCCTGCCTGACGCTTCCGTATATTCTTGTACCCAATCCATTAGAGAAGGGCGTCTTGCGCAGCCACTTTGAACGATATCGTTACAACACATCAACTTAAGCTGGAACCTGCGGATTCCAGTCGCCTGGCAAGGCTCTGCGGTCAGTTCGACGAACACTTGCGACAAATCGAAGATAAACTCGAAGTACAAATTGCCAATCGCGGTAATGCCTTTGAACTGACGGGACACCCGCATCAAGTGGTTGCTGCCAGCTCAGTGCTGAAGAACCTCTATAAAGACACCAGTGACAATCAGGATCTAACCCCTGACGATGTGCATTTAGTGCTGAGAGAAAGCCTGATGAGCAGTACGGATGCTGCACCGCAAGTGGTTGCGGCCGACAGCAGCTCCGATCGCGAAGCTGCCGAGCTGACCATTCGTACCCGCAAGGGCACCATCAAACCTCGCGGTGACAACCAGAAAGCCTATGTGCGCGAGATCATGCGCCACGACATCAATTTCGGAATCGGACCTGCGGGCACAGGCAAAACCTATCTGGCAGTGGCCTGTGCGGTGGAAGCCCTGGAGTCGGAACAGGTTAGACGCATTCTGCTGGTGCGTCCGGCGGTGGAGGCCGGTGAAAAACTGGGGTTCCTGCCCGGCGACCTGGCAGAAAAAATCAACCCTTACCTGCGCCCACTCTATGACGCCCTTTACGAAATGCTGGGCTTTGAACGGGTTGCCAAATTCATTGATCGCCAGATCATCGAAGTGGCGCCCCTGGCCTACATGCGCGGGCGCACCCTGAACAACTCGTTTATTATTCTGGATGAAAGCCAAAATACCACCAAAGAACAAATGAAAATGTTCCTGACCCGCATCGGATTTGGCTCCAAAGCCGTTATCACGGGAGATTACACCCAGATCGACCTGCCCCGTGGCACCAAAAGCGGGCTGGTGCACGCCATGGAAGTGCTGGACGGTGTTGAAGGCATCGGTTTCTCCCACTTTCAATCCAAGGACGTGGTGCGCCATACCCTGGTACAGCGCATCGTAGAAGCTTACGATCGACATGAATCCGACACTAAGCCTCCCCATGCCGATTGAATCCGACAACCCTGTTGCCGAGCTGGATCTCGACCTGGATCTTCAGATCGCCTGCGAGAGCCCCAACCTGCCAACGGAAGCAGAATTTACCCGCTGGGTAGCTAAGGCTCTGAACGCAGCCAAGTACGCTGCCCCTGCCGACATGCCCACGGAGCTGACCCTGCGCATAGTGGACACCGCAGAAAGCCAGGAGCTGAACAGCACCTACCGCAGCAAAGACAAGCCCACCAATGTGCTGTCGTTTCCCTTTGATGGGCCGGACGATATTCCCTTGGCGCTGCTGGGGGATTTGGTGGTTTGCGCCCCGGTGGTGGCACAGGAAGCAGCGCAGCAGAACAAACCTATTACGGCCCACTGGGCCCACATGGTCATCCATGGTAGCTTGCATTTACTGGGCTATGACCATATACAAGAGCAAGACGCGCAACAAATGGAAGCGTTGGAGGTGCAAATCCTGGCCGAGCTGGGCTTTGCAGACCCCTACGTAATAAATAACTAAATGAGGAGTGACCATCGTCATCATGAACGACGATCACAGTCGTAACGGTTCATCGGGTAAGAGTTTCATCGATAAGATTGCCAACTTCCTGTCAGGTGAGCCACAGAATCAGTCAGAGGTTCTGGAAATTCTGACCAACGCCCATCACAGCGGATTGGTAGAGGCAGAGGCTCTGGGTATTTTTCAGGGAGCGCTGCAGGTATCGGATATGCAAGTGCGGGAAATCATGGTTCCCCGCCCTCAGTGCATCATCATCAACGCCACAGCCAAGCCAGAGGAATACCTGCCGCCCATCATCGAGTCAGCCCATTCCCGCTTCCCGGTGTATGGTGAGTCTACCGATGATATTATCGGCATCCTGCTGGCCAAGGATCTGCTGGATCTGGCCTATAAAGGCAAGCTGGAAAAAACCCAGCTCAAAGATCTGATCCGCCCTGCATCCCTGGTGCCTGAGAGCAAACGTCTGAATGTGCTGCTACGGGAGTTCCGCCAAACCCGCACCCACATGGCCATCGTTGTAAACGAGTACGGCAAGATGTCCGGGCTGGTCACCATCGAAGACGTACTTGAGCAAATCGTAGGTGAAATTGACGATGAGCACGATTTCGATGACGACTATATGATCAAACAGGCAGAAGGTAATGAATTTATGGTGAAGGCGGTCACGCCGATTGATGAATTCAACGAACACTTCGCCACCAAGTTCAATGAAGACGAGTACGACACCATCGGGGGCATTGTACTCAGCCACTTTGGGCATTTGCCCAAGCGTGAAGAAAACGTCATCATCGGCAAATACAATTTTACCGTGATGAACGCAGACAATCGTGCCATTCGGCTGTTAAAAGTCAGCCCGATACAGCACTGACGTTTGCAATATGCACCGGATACCTTAGATCCATAACAACACCAAGAACAGCAACATGACTTTAAAGACCTCGATTACCACAGGTGGCAAGGGCCACCTGTTGGCGTTATTGGCCGGTGCATTGTTCCCCCTGGGGCTGGCACCATTGAACCTGTGGCCGCTGATACCGGTATCCATGGCCCTGCTACTGGTGTTGCTGGAAGGGCAAACCCCCAAGCGCGCCTTCTGGCGGGCGTTTCTTTATGGCATGGGCTTTAACGGTGTCGGCATATCCTGGGTGTATGTCAGCATTCATTTCTATGGCAACACACCGGTGTGGCTGGCGGCCCTGGGCACGCTGTTGTTTTGCGCCTTCCTCAGCCTGCTGCTGTTTTCGCTACCCTTTTGGGCATTCCGGCGCTGGCAAATGGATCGTTATGCCCTGCTCACGTTTCCAGCCCTGTGGGTACTGGTGGAGTGGAGCAAAAGCTGGCTGTTGAGCGGCTTCCCCTGGTTGTGGGCTGGCTATGGCTTTATCGACTCGCCCCTGTGGGGACTGGCTCCGGTGGCCGGTGCTTTGGGCTTGAGTCTGGTGGCGGCGATGTCTGCCGTGTTGCTACGGTTTATATTCAAGCAGGAAAATCTGCGTCGAATGCCAGCTGTTATAGGACTGGTTGCGCTGTGGGCTGGCTGTTGGGCCCTGAACTCCCTGGAATGGACCCTGCCGGATCTGGCTCAGACGCGCAAAGTCGCGTTGGTGCAAGGCAACATTCCGCAGGAACAAAAATGGGATCCAAAGTACCGTAAAGCCATTATCGATACCTATGTGAAAGCCACCGAAGCCAACTGGGATGCGGAGTTTATTCTGTGGCCGGAGGCGGCTTATCCCGTGTTCTATCATCAGGCTATGCGCACCATTACCGAGCTGGATATTCGCGCCTCAGAAAAGTCCGTTGCCATCGTCAGCGGTGTGCCCCGCTGGGAACCAAACGAGAACGGCGAACAACATTACTTCAATGCCGTGTTCGTGATTGGGGACGGGCAAGGCATCTACAACAAGCAGAAGCTGGTGCCCTTTGGCGAATATGTGCCCCTGGAAGATTTAATGCGCGGCTTGCTGCCGTTCTTCAACCTGCCCATGTCCAGCTTTACCTCCGGTGCGTCCGAGCAGCCTGTGCTGATGGCCAAAGGCCTCAGTTTTGCTGCTTACATCTGCTACGAAATCGTCTACCCGGAACTGGTGCGAGAACAGGCCAAGGGCAAGGACTTTCTGGTAACCATCAGCAACGATGCCTGGTTCGGCCATTCCTGGGGCCCCATCCAGCATTTCCAGATGGCCCGCATGCGAGCACTGGAAACCGGCAAATATCTGTTGCGAGGCACCAATACCGGCATCACCGCCATCATCGATCACAAAGGGCGGGTGCAATCGCAACTGCCCCAGTTCGAACAGGGCGTGCTGAAAGGCGTGGTGTACGGCACCCAAGGCGTGACCCCCTTTGTGCAGTTTGGGCAGTGGCCGGTGCTGGCGTTGTGTTTTCTGGGTTTAATCGTAGGCGTGGTGCTGAGCTTAAGGCCTGAGCCTGCGCTGAATGTGCGGCCGCTCTACCATAACGCGACCGTGACCCGCTCCAAATAAAGCCGCGCGACAGATTATCCGGGCCTGGCCAACCCCAGACGGTAGGCCAGCAAGCCCAGGTATTCACGCAGCGCTCGGGATGAAAGATACAAACTGTAAGACGAAGGAATCCAATCTCCCGGCTCGTTATCAAAATCGCCTTCAAACCCGGTGGGTGCCGGTATCACCTCAATACCCGCCTGCCGGAAACAATACACCGCCCTTGGCAAATGCCAGGCCGAGGTGACCAGCAACACTGTGTCCACTCCATCGCGCCTCAGATACTCCGCGCTGAACATGGCGTTCTCCCAGGTATTCAGGCTGTTGGATTCCACCCAGTCGGGCTCGATGGCCAAGTTACGCAGTAACTCCGCCATGGCCTCTGCCTCGCTGCGTTCTGCCTGAGCCGGGTTGCCACCGCTCAGCAGAATGCGCAACCCCGTGGCACGCTGCAGTTCTGCGCCATACAGCAATCTGTCGACACTGTATCCCCCCGCCACGGAACGGCCATATTCAGGCTGCTGTTTGTGAATCCCCCCAGCCAGTACCACGATAGCCTGCGGTGGCGATGGCAAGCTGTTCAAACCGGCAGCATCCAGAGCTGGATATGGCTCCAGGCCCTGATACAAGAAACACTTCATCGCAGGAATCGATAGCACCAACAGGCTGCTTAGGGATAACGCGACGAGCCCGTATGACACCCGTCGGCTCCAGCGCCACAACAGCGCCGCCGCCAGCAGCAATAATAAATTAACCCCCGGCGGCAACATCGCCTCGGTGAGGATGTATCGCAGCAGCATCACCTGGTCCCCCTAGTCTGCATCAGGCCGCTACGCTATCACACCCTTGTAACCAGTGTCAGTGTTCGTGGGCCAATTCGATCCAATGCGGTTGGACACCGCTCGGGCGATCACCAGATAACGCAGCGGCCCACCACTGTCCAAGGCATTAAACGGATAGCATGCCACCAGCGCCAACACCGGCTCCTGGGACTGCAGCAGAATATCGGAATCACGTACATCGGTGACTTGGATCTGCACGATCTCAAACTTACGTTTGATGCCATCGGCGGTTTGCAACAGAAACTGCTCCCCCAGTTGCACATGACGCAAGAACGCAAAGTGGGTATCACGATGGCCACCGATCACGCTAACCCCCAACTGCCCAGGCATCACGCTGGCACTGAGGTGCGCCGGGCCGAAAGCCAGGTTACGGCCACTGGCTCCGGCTAACACCACCAGCTTGGTATCCTGCTGCGGAAACACCAGTCGGGCGATGGGCGAGGTATCCGCCCAGGGCCAGGGGCGGTGCTCGGCACCGTCCTTCAGATGACGCTGCCAGGCCTCTTGCAACAGATACTGCGCCAGCTCAGCCTTGGCGGTCATGTAGGCACTTTCACCCAAGAACCACATCGCAAGCACCACCAACAACAACGCCAGACGCTTACGCCAGATCCCCATGGCATTCCTCCCTGAATTCAGCGCGATGCCACACCAGCAACGCCAAGATCAGCAGCATCAGCCCCATAAGCAGGTGCCAGTGCAAACCCAAAGCCGTGCGAGGATAGCCCACGGCAGGCGCAGGCTGGGTGGATCCCGCAGGCATGCGATTGGCGACCTGATCCGTCAGCAAGTCTGCATCGGCTGGCCGCACCGGCGTTTTGTCTACCGCAACGAAACTGGTGTAACGGGTTACCAGTCGATGTTCGATGCCCAACTTGATGATCTCATCCCGATGTAATTCACCATTGCCCTGCCGCACCCCCTCATCCTGCAGATGGGCCACTTTGCTGCGGGCCCACAGGGTTGCAACACCCGTGGCACTATCCCCCTGTTGCAACTGCAACTGGGATCGCCACGGCTGGCCCTCAAACATTCCACTGATTTGAATACGCTCGGGCTGTTCATCAAATCGCGCCTTAATAACCAAAGGCTCACCCAAATACAGATCCGGCACCGGCTGCGGATAGAGTTCCGCCTGAGCGCCCTCAATGTTCACGTTCAGATGAGTAAGGGCGGGCTTTTCGATCTTACCGAACAGCTCTGACATTTTACCCTGTACTTCATCGCTGCTGCCGATGTAGGTGTATGTGCCACGGCCAAACTCCGCTGCCTTACGCATAAAATAGGCATTGGGGGCAGAACCGATACCCACGGTGTAAAGCCGCTTGCTGCCAATGTGCTTGTGAATCAACTCAAACAGCGCCGCCTCATTGCCTACGCTGCCATCGGTGATAAACACTACCTGGGTAACGTTTTCCTCGCTGTCTGGCCCGGTGAGTGCGGCCTGCAATGGTGCGTACATGGCGGTACCGCCATCGGCCACCAAGCTGTCGACAAAGAGCCGCGCCCTGCGCAGCGCTCCCGGTTCGGCGTGGGCAGACGCAGGAAACAGGGTGTTAAAACCAGAGTCGAAGTCAATTACGTTAAAGCGATCCTGTGGACGCAAACGATCCAGCGCCATTTGCACCGCCTGTTTTGCCTGCACCATGGATTGCCCCGACATGGAGCCGGAACTGTCGATGATCATAATCAGTTCCCGCGGCCCGATCTGCAGATTCTGTGACTGAGTTGGGGGCAGCAACATAATCAATCCATGATCCTTGCCTTCAACCTGCTCGGAAAAGTACGCCGCCACAGGAGCCTGTTGCGCCACAGGTTTCCAATTCAGAACAAAGTCACGATCCATAGGCACAGCGCCGGACTGAGTGCTAACCCGATACTCGGCACTGAGACGAGTCACGTCAATGGCGTGATACGGCGCGCTGAACCGTTCAACATCAAACCCCGTATTCACCGCAATCTGAATACGGGCCTTGAGCTGATCGTCACCGCCTTCAGGGGTTTGGGCCTGGTGTGTTTGGGGTGGCGTAATAAGATGAGCATCCGGCACCTGTGCCGTGGGGAACGACCAGCCTTTTACCTCTTGGGGCGGTAACTCCATCAGCGACACACCGGGGATGTATCGAGGCGTGAGTGTCAGGGGCAAGCGCAAAGAGAATTGCCCACCATCGTAATGCAGCACCTGTAGAAAGCTCAGTTCCACCTCGACCGTTTCACCGGGGCCGATATTGGCCACTTGAGTTGAGAACAGGTTGGGGCGCTGCTGTTGCAGTAACCCGGCCCGCTTACCGGCGGCCTTGGCTTGGGTATAGATGCGCTTGGCCTCCTGTTTCTCTTTGATCTCCCCTTCAATCACGCGCTCGCCGATTTTTATGCGCATGGCGTTCACTGCACTGTCATCCGGCAGTGGTAACACGTAAACAGCCTCTACCCAATCCTGCCCCGGGTTCCGAAAGCTCTGTCGCACTATCACCTTCGACACCAAACCATTCACCTGCACATCAAATTCGGCGTTGCTGCGCAGAAACGGTCGATAGCTGTGCCCCTCCTTCACCAGCAAACTGCCGGTACCCACCTCATCCAGGGAGGCATAATCAGCCTCTTCAAACCCAAAGCTGCGGGAGGATGTCCACAGCAGACAAAAAGCAAAAAACAGGCAGAGTAGAGAATATTTCCGTTGCATTGTTGATCCCCAAACAGTGAATGACAGGGACAGTACAACGCGCAAAAGCGGCAACCCGCCGCCGCAACCATGGCAGAGCAGAGATCAATTGTGATGAATCATGACCAGCCCGAATAGGGATGGGCTTTAGAATAATTCGACGCTATCGGTGGGCTCGTGATGGGTAAACTGTGGCAAGGTTATACAAAAACGGGTGCCCACGCCCTCCTGCGAGGTCACATTTATTTCACCGCCCATTTCGGCAACAAACTCTTTCACCACCGTTACCCCCAAGCCGGTGCCTTGGTGGTGGTGAACGTAATCATCATAAAGCTGGCTTACCGGGCGAAACAATTGACTGACTCGATCGGCAGACATGCCAACCCCGGTATCGGCAACGGTAATCACCAGTTGTTCACCCAAATCGGTGTGATACTCCGTTCCCACGGAAACCCGAATCTCACCTTGTTCTGTGTATTTAAGGGCATTGGCGCAGAGCTTTTTCACCACCTGATTCAAACGCATTGGATCCAGCTCTGCCTGCAGGCACTCTTCCGAAAATTCGCCAATAAAGTGCAGCCCTTTTTGCGCCGCCCGCGCTGCACTGACACGAAAGGTGCCTGCCAGCACATCGGCCACCAGTACTCGCTGCTTTGCATGCTCGGTGTCCACATTAACCCGACTCAGATCTTCAAGATCCTCGATCATTTCCATCAAGCGATCCGCGTTATCCTTTACCATGGTCACAGCAGACAATTCCCGCTCAGAAAACGGATCGCCCATTGCTTTGGCCGCCAGCTTGGTGCTAAAGCCCAAGACAGCGTTCATGGGGGTACGCAGTTCGTGGGACATGACCCGTAAAAAGATGGATTTGGCCTTCTCGGACATGGCCACCGCGCGCTCTAAAGCCAGGGTTTTCACCCGCGCCTCGGCACCCTCCACCAAAGTGAACAACATGTCTTTCATGCGCCCGTATGGCTCAGATCCCGCTTCTGGCATATTACGGGCCATCACACTGACGGTGTCAAAGTTGGCAATGGTGCGGTTTTCTAGATCCACAAACCTGCCTTTGCTGCGCATTTCCAGCATCAGGCGCTGCCAGGCATCCTGCCGCGCCTCTGAGCCAAAGTACACCATCCCGCCATCTTCGGCTTCGATTATGCCGCAGCCGGACACCCCCAAGCGCTCCAGAGTCTGGTTCAGCAACAGTCCCAAACTGTCGTAATCGCTGCATTCGTAACTCTTCTCCAAAAAACGGATGATTTCACCCAGCTGGCTGCTGGCAGACATGGAGAGCATGGCAATATCGCTGGCTTCGTTTAGCTGTTGGCGTAGGAGACTGGCTTCTCTTTGACGGGTGAAAAACTGATCCAGGGCGGTATAGAGTGACTCATAGCCCGAAAAAACAGGGACATACAATGCCAAACGACACTGCCAAAAAGGATCCAGATCAATGTTGCCGGGCTGACGCTGAAACAGGATCAGGTGCTCATAGGGGCGCACCATAAAATCGCCCTGCAGCTGATGACGTAACAGGCTTTGATTATCCGGTGTAATTTCAATCATGGCCACCGGTGCAGTCTGGGTTTGCTGCGCAACCGCGGCCCAGCCATCCAGGCTCACCAGATGGCAGCCCAGCGTTCGTTCCAGCTCCGATAACGCCAACTCCTGCTGGGTCTGCGGCTCAACCAGCATCAATACCTGCGGTGTAAAACGTGCGTTCACCTGGCTTCCTTTCCCCACAGAGACATGTTCTTTAAGATTAGTGCAGGATAGCGCAGCCTGCAGAAAACCCCTGTGCAATTGGCCTGACCAACCCACCCGCTGATTTTGTCAGTTTTGGACATTGCCAGCGCTGGACGTATTGGTGATTCTGTCTCAGACACAAGAACAACTAAATAGGTCAGGGTTATGGACTCCCACCAAGGCCGTTTCCAAATACGAGCGACACCATGACAACCATAAAGCACACTTTCTGCCGGGTCTGCGAGCCCTCCTGCGCACTGATCGCCGAAGTGGACGACAACACCCTGATCAAACTGGCCCCGGACAAAGCGCACCCGGTCACCAAAGGGTTCGCCTGCCACAAGGGCATCAACTTTCAGGCCATCCATCAGGATCCGGATCGACTGAACGTGCCCTTGGTACGCATCAACCCAAAAACGGAAGCCGGGCAGTTCCGGCCCCAAAGCTGGGATCAGGCCGCCAGCGACATCGCCGCAAAAATAAAAGCCATTCAGGAACGCTACGGCCACAACGCCGTCGCCGCTTACGTGGGCAACCCCACCGCCTTTAACGCCCTGGGCAGCCAGGCCATGATGTCCTTCTTCACCCAGCTGGGCACCCGCCGCCTGTTCAACTCCGGCACCCAGGATTGCAGTAATAAATTCGCCGGGGCCGAGGCCGTGTTCGGCACCAGCACCCTGCACCCCATTCCCGATCTGGCCCACACCCGCTACGCCCTGATCTTTGGCGAGAACCCGAAAGTCTCCCACATGTCGTTTGTGTCCATGGCCAACCCCATGGCCCAGATCAAGCACGCGGTTAAAAACGGTGCCACGGTTAAATTCATCAATCCCCGCCGCATCGAATCCGCCACCCCCGCCACCGGCGAGGTGCTGCAGATCAAACCCGATACCGATCTGTACCTGATGGCCGCCCTGCTCCATGAAATCGACCAAGGGAATGGGTTTGATGAAGAGATCATTGCAGAGCACGGCAAACACATCGCCGAACTGCGCGACTTTATTGCGCCCTATAGCGCAGAAGCGGTGGCTGAGGTCACCGGTATCGACGCTGCCACCATTCGCAAAACGGCGCTGGAATTTGCCAACGCCGAATCCGCCTGCGTGCACATGTCCACCGGGGTCAACATGGGCCGCCAGGGCACCCTGTGCTACTGGCTGTTGCAGATGCTGAGCTTTGTTACGGGTAATTTGGACCAGCCCGGCGGCAACTTCTATTCACTGGGTTTCTACCCCGCCGCCAAAGCCGGTGCCCTGAAAAACCTCAACAAGGAAGCCGTGTTCTTCAACAGCGAGCACGGCGAACTGCGCACCATTCGCGGTGCCCTGCCCGGCAACCTGCTGCCGGATATGATTCTGAACGACAGCCAGCCCATCAAAGCCCTGATCATCATCGCCGGCAACCCGGTATTGTCCATGGGCGGCGAGGCACAGATTCGCAAAGCCTTTGAACAACTGGAATTGATCATCGTGCTGGATCTGGTGCGCAACGCCAGCGGCGAATACGCCGACTACCTGCTGCCCTGCACCGACATGCTGGAACGTGCCGACATCAACATCTGTGGCCTGGGCATGCAATACGAGCCCTACGTGCAATACACCGACGCAGTGGTGCCCGCCGCCGCCGAGCGCAAGCCGGAGTGGTGGATACTGGCCAAACTGGAGCAGGCGCTGGGCTATCATTCCCTGTTTGATGAGGCACAGGATCACGACAACATCCCCGATCCCTTCGGCCGCCTCAACAAAATGCTGCGCTACGCCGAACTGGATATCGAACAACTAAAGGCGGCACCCTGCCACACCGCCACCCTGCCCCCCATTCCCACCGGTCGCTTCTACCGCGACTGGCTGCAAACCGACGACAAGCGTGTGGATTGCTGCCCGCCCCTGTTTGCAGACGCCATCCAGCAGGCCCACCGACTGTTTGCCGAACTGCAATCGGAACCAGCCGATCAACTCAAGCTGATCAGCCTGCGCACCAACTACATGCAGAACAGCTGGTATCACAACATGGCAGAACTGAAACGGGACAACCAGCAGGAAAACCCCCTGCACATTGCGCCCGAGGATGCCGAGCAGCGGGGATTACAGAACGGGCAAACCGTCAGCGTGCACAACCAGTGGGGACGCATTCACGCTGCGGTAAAAATCGACGAACGCCTGCGACCCGGCACCGTGGCCATGACCCACGGCTGGGGCAATCAGCGCAGCCACGGCTTACGCGTAGCGCAGCAGTTTCCCGGCACCAACGTCAATGCCCTGCTGCCCACCGGCCCCGGCAGCTTTGAAAAACTCAGCAATCAGGCGCACATGACCGGTATCGCGGTGGTGATTTCACCACACTGATCCCATCTCGAACCCCGGCGTAAAAATGCGTATAGTGAGGGCTCGCCCTCACAACCCCGTTACGGAAACTTATGCTCACGCTGCCTGAATCCTTGCACGCAGAATTTGTCTTCGGAGTGGTTGCCGCCGCCACGTTGATGATGGCCTCCAACCGCGTCCGATACGACATGATTGCGCTGCTGGTGGTGCTGGCGTTGATGCTCAGCGGAATCCTCACCGTCTCCGAAGCGTTAGGTGGGTTCGGCAATTCCGTGGTCATTCTGATCGCGGGGCTGCTGATCATTGGTGACACCCTGGACCGCACCGGCGTGGCCCGTATGGTGGGCGATTGGATTCTGCAAAAAGGGGGCGGCAATGAAACCCGCCTGTTGATTTTGATCATGCTGAGCAGCGCGGTTCTCAGTGCCGTCATGAGTTCCACCGCAGTCGTGGCTATCTTTATTCCCATCATTCTGCGCATTGCCGCCAAGAGCAGCCTCAGCCCATCCAAACTGCTCCTGCCCATGTCTTACGCCGCCCTGGTAAGCGGCATGCTGACACTGATCGCCACCCCGCCCAACCTGGTGATCAGTGCAGAATTGCAGGCAAACGGTTATACGCCGCTGGGGTTTTTCAGTTTCAGTGCCATCGGTCTGGTGGTGCTGGTGCTGACCATTGTGTACGTCATTACCCTGGGGCGCCGCTGGCTGCCCACCCATTCTGATCCCGATCAGAAACCGCGCTACGGTCGCTCAGCACAGGCCCTGTGGGAAGATTACCGGGTGGATCGGAATACGATATCTTTGCGTGTATCGCCCGCCTCCCCACTGGCTCATCAACGCATTGGAGACTGCCGCTTGAATCAGGACTACGGTGTTCGGATTCTCGAAGTCTTGCGCCCCCAGCGCCGCGGGGCTGAACACTTTCCCGGCCCTGCCGCCGATTTCACACTGCACCCCAACGACATCCTGGTGGCCGTTGGCCATGAGGACTCGCTCCAGCGCATGCAGAGCGACAAGCAACTTCATACCCATACCCTGAGCCCCCAGGATGAGCAGAATATGTTTTGGGAACTGGGTACCGTCAGCGTTTTGATACATCCCCGCTCCCGCCTGATCGGACACACCCTGATCGAAACCCGATTTCGCGATCAATACGGGGTGGATGTCATGGGGTTGCGACGCAATCAGACGGCGGTGACCACCTTCGAACAGGAAACACTGAATGCCTCCGATAGTCTGCTGGTGGTGGGCCCCTGGTCTCGCATCAAGCAACTGCAGGCGCAGAATCACGATTTCGTATTACTGGAATCCCCTGTGGAAGCGGACGAAGTGGTGCCTTCCTACCGTCGCATGCCCGTCGCGTTGCTCATTACCGCAGCCATGGTGGTAGTTTCCCTGTTCAACTGGATTCCACTGGTGGCCACGGTATTGATCGCCGCCATGGCCAGTGTCGTCACTCGCTGCCTGTCGGCGACGGACGCTTACCGCGCCATCCACTGGAGCAGTCTGGTATTGCTGGCGGGCATGCTGCCCCTGGCGGACGCTCTGCAAAAAACCGGCGGTACCGACATGATCGTGCAATCACTGTTGCAATTATCCGGCGGCGCCGATCCCGGCACGCTGCTCACGGTATTATTTTTCGTCACCGTTCTGCTCACCAACATTCTCTCCAACACCACCTCAGCGGTGCTGATGGCCCCCATCGCCATCGGCGTCGCCCAAGCCATTGGCGTGTCCCCGTATCCATTGGCCATCGCCGTGTTGTTTGCCGCATCCTCCGCATTCCTGACGCCAATCGCATCCCCTATCATGACCCTGGTGGTGGAGCCAGGTCACTATCGCCTGTCCGACTATGCAAAACAGGGCTCTGTACTGGTGATCGTGGTGTATGCCGTGACCTATTTTATGGTGCCGCTACTGTTTCCCTGGTGAGCCCAGATACCCCATCACCATATCGGTCAGACCCTGCGTAATTTCCTCCTGGGACATCATGATCTGAGGCTGGCCGATGTAACGTACCATGGTAAACATCACGCTGTTGGCAATGATAAAAATGCGCACGTGCAGATCCTGTATGGGATTGTGTTGATAGTGTTTCAGAAAATAGACCCGCGATAGATCCATAAAACTCTGCTGCAGAATGTTCATGACGCGATCCGTGGGCAGGCTGTGCCAGTTGCGCACCAACTCCAGATACAGACCATCACGGGAATTCAACAAGGCAAAGCCAAACTGGATAATCAACCCCACATTGGTGCGCAAATCCCCACTTTCACTCATGGGCAATCGGTGCAGGGCCTGGGAAATTTCGTTGGCCAGCTTGTCCACTAACGCCTCCACCAACGCGTCCTTGTCGTCAAAGTACTGGTACAGGGAGCCTACGCTCACCCCCGCCAGTTCGGCGATGTGGTGGGTGGTGATGCCGTCCACCCCTCGTTCAATAACGGTTTTGGCCGTGGCCTCAATCAAGGCGTCCACCATCTGGCGGGAGCGTTTCTGCTGGGGCTTTTTACGCATGCTAATTGACAAAACTCCAAAAAGCGAATTGAACGCGAATAAATATTCGCATTATTCTGTTGATTCATCAAGAAGCTGATAAAAAGACCCTGTGGGAGTCACCCAATGAATCACGCTGAAACCATCATTCCCGGCCGTGCCCGGCCCTTTGAGAAATCCCAAGTTGCCACGCCCCCCTGGCTGAAAGCCATCCTGGGTCGGGAACTGGCTCCCACCCGCGACGAATACAACGCGGTCAACAGTGCCCTGTGGGATGGGGACAAGGCCATGGATGCTCTGGTGGCCTGGATGTTCGAGGCGGACACCAAAGAACGCAGAGCCCAGGTGCAATGGGCCTTCCAGAACGGTGATCAAGGTCTGGAGAACAGCCCTGCAGCCATTCAGGCGTTCATTAACACCCTGCAAAACCCGCCCGGCTGGATCGATTTCGAACTGGTGGAAGAAGGGGTCAGTTTCATTCACGGCCTCGGCATCACCGCCGGTTACGTGTTGCGGGATCTGGCGCTCATGGGCGGCTATATGCTGTCGGGTTTCAACCAGTCCCTGGTGATGACCGGTGCCCTCAACAAAGGCACCGCCCAGCGCATCGCCGAAACCGGCAAATGGTGGATCGACTGCACCGAACACCAGGGCATGCGCCCCTTCGGCCCCGGCTACAAAACCACCCTGCAGGTGCGCATGGTGCACGCCTTGGTACGGCGCGGCCTCGACAAGCACAAAGACTGGGATCACAGCCATTGGGGCCTCCCCCTCAGCCAGATCGACATGGTGGCCACCTATTTGGGCTTCAGTGTGGTGATGCTGGTGGGGCTGCGCAAACTGGGCATTCCCGTGCTGCCGCGGGAATCCAAAGCCGTCATTCACCTGTGGTCTTACGCCTGCTGGTTAATGGGCGTGGAAGAGAAGTGGCTGGTGCAATCGGAAACCGAAGGCTTCGTGCTGCTCAATCACACCTACATGACTCAGAGCAAACCGGACGCCACCAGCCGGGAACTGGCCCAGGCCCTGGCTCGGGAACCGCTGGAACGCAGCTTCGATCGCTTCCAAAGCGCCCAACGCAAACTGTCTTATCACCAGCATCTGGGCATGAGCCAGTATTTCCTCGGTCGGAAAAAAATGGCCGAGCTTGGCTTCGAGGATCTGGGCCTGCCTTGGTATCCGCTGGCCTCCAACGGGCCCCGTGCACTGGCCTATACCGCTGAACATTTCATACCGGGCCTGCGTGACAGGCAACAACAACGGGGCCGCAAGGCTCAACTGGCCATGCTGGCCTCCATGTTTGGCGAGCAGGAACACGCCATCATTAAACCGGATACGGATCATCCCGCGCATATCTGATCGTGGAGACAACAACAATGATAATGGATCTCGTAGCTACTCACCGGGCCGGACAACGCCTGAAACAAACCTTACCGGGAGAAAAAGGCCTGCCCCTGCTGGGTCACAGCCTGGACTTCTTATATCGGCCGGTAGAAACCGCCCTGCGTTTTGAACGCAAGCATGGCCCGGTGTTCTGGCTTTCCATTTTCGGCATGACCGCAGTGGTTTTAGTAGGCCCCGAGGCCAACAAACTGGTGCTGCTGGATCGGGAAAAAGCCTTTTCCAATTCCAAAGGCTGGGACTTTTTCATCGGCCAGTTTTTCAAGCGCGGCATCATGCTGTTGGATTTCGATGAACACCGTTTTCACCGCGGCATCATGCAGGCAGCCTTTAAAAAGCAGGCACTGATGCAATACGTGGATCGCATGAACCCGGTGATCGAATACAGCATGAGGCAGTGGTCGCAACAACGCAGTCAACAAAAATTCATGGTGCTGTCCAGCGTCAAACAGATGACCTTAAACATCGCCACTGAAGTATTCATGGGGGAACACCTTGGGCCAGAAACAGACAAGATCAACCAGGCCTTTGTGGACTGCGTACTGGCAGGCACTGCGCTGATTCGCTACCCCGTACCCGGTGGCCGCTGGAGTCGAGGCTTGAAAGCCCGCAAAACACTGGCAGCGTTTTTCGGCTCACGGATCGCAGAAAGACGCCATAACCCGGGGCCAGACCTGTTCAGCCAATTGTGTCTGGCAGAAGATGAAAACGGCCAGCGCTTTACCGATGAAGACGTGGTGAATCACATGATCTTCCTGATGATGGCGGCCCACGACACCTCCACCCTCACCATTAGCGCCATGTTCTACTATCTGGCCAAGCATCCCCAGTGGCAACAGCGCCTGCGCACCGAATCACAGAGCCTGAACAAACCCGCTGTCAGCTACGAAGATCTGGATCAGCTCACCGGTATTGAACAAGTGATGAAAGAAGCCCTGCGTCTGATGCCACCAGTGCATGGCATTCCCCGCCGCACCGTAAAACCAGTGGAGTTCAATGGCGTCACCATCCCGGCCGACACCTTTATCATTGTCAGCCCCTATGTGACCCACCATATGGAACAGCATTGGCCCAACCCGGAACACTTCGATCCAGAGCGCTTTGGCAGTGAAGCCGACAAGCTGCAACACCCATATCAGTATGTTCCCTTCGGTGGCGGCGCCCACAAGTGTATTGGCCTGCATTTTGCCGAGTTGCAGATCAAAACCATCATGCATCAGGTGCTGTTGAACTACCGCTGGGAAGTGCCCGCGCGCTACACCATGCCGGTCAACTTCACCACACTACCCAACCCGGCGGACGGTCTGCCCGTCACACTGACCCGAATAAAATCTTGACCCGAATAAAACACTGAAACCCCAAGCAGTAAGGAATTCAACATGAACAACACCGCTAAAACCGTGCTCATCACCGGTTGTTCCTCCGGTATCGGCCGTGACACCGCCAAACTGTTTCAGGAGAACGGCTGGAGCGTGGCCGCCACCATGCGCACGCCTGCCGACGAACAGGAACTGAACCAATTGGAAAACGTCATCTGCCTGCGCCTGGACGTGAACGACATCAAATCCATCGAAAGCGCGGTGCAAACCACCATCGAAACCTTCGGCCATATCGACGTGCTGGTGAACAACGCCGGTTACGCATTAATGGGCGCGTTCGAAACTCTGGACAGCCAACAGATACAGCAACAGTTCGAAACCAACGTGTTCGGATTAATGGAAGTCTGCCGGGTGGTTCTACCCCATTTACGCAGCCGCAATAGCGGCACCCTGGTGAACGTGGCCAGCATGGTTGGGCGCTTTCCGCTGCCCCTGTACAGCATCTACAACGCCAGTAAATTCGCCGTGGAAGGATTCACCGAAACCCTGATCTACGAATTGGAGAACTTCAACATCAAGGTGAAGCTGATCGAACCCGGCGCCACCAACACCCACTTCTTCGGCCGCTCCAGCGATCGTGACAACGGCACCGGCATCAGCGCTTACGATGACTACACAAAAAAAGTATTCGATGTCATGGATTCCATCGGCCCATCCGGCTCCGACAGCCGCGACATCGCCAAAGAAATCTGGCGTGCCACCACCGACGGCAGCAACAAATTACGCTACGCCGCCGGCAGCGATGCCAAAGCCTTTTTACTGGCCCGACGCCTGCTGCCGGATCGTCTGTTCAACCGCACCATCAAAATCAGCCTCACACCCTGGGCGCTGAATACCGTCGGTCGCCTGTTTTACAAACCGCAGGCGGAATAAGCCATGAACCCCAGAAGAGATCGCCGATCAACAGGAATTTCTGCTGGGGCACTCTTACGACTCGGCACTATCTCCATAGACTACAGTACAATTCTTGTTAACTGGGAAATACCACAGCCCCGTTTCCCCAATGAGTTCCACATTATTAATATCACCATTATCCGCTGCCGATATAATTGACCCGTCACCATACATCGGCACAACGAAGAGCAAATTCCAAGTACAGGCTTCTCCTCGCTTTCTCGACTGCAATTCTCTGAAATCGATATTACTAACACCCACAACCTTTCCATCAGAATATCGCAGTGTTTGCGCCAGATCCTTTGTCACCGTCGCACATCCGGACATCATCAGCATCGAAGCAATCAGTAGTTTTTTCATAATTTAATCTCCTGTGAAATACACGGGAGATCATACTTTTATTAGCGCTGAATAATACCACGCTGAGAAAGGTCGCTTGACCTAAACCCTTTGGCATCATGCTGCGCTACCAATACGCAACATAACGTTAACAGGGCCTGCGTAGTCATAACGTCCTGCCAGCTTTACTACCTTAAACAACGACCCTACGGTGATACCTTAAATCCACCAGGAGGCATCGGACGCGATTCAGAAACATCAATTAAATTCAAAGCCCAGCAGCCTAACCAGTGCCGAACGCGGTTACCGTCAGGGCCTTGATCCGGGCCTTGAATCAAATACAACGACCCGATCAAACCATTCGAATGCCCCAATTCGGACAGCCCAATCCAAGGAGGGCCGTAATTCACAGCATCGTCATCTGGGACGTGCGTATCTGGCGGCTCGGCCACGTACAAGTAAGTATCAGAGGGGAACTCGGCAGGAAGTATCGTGCCGCTTGCTGCAAGCCAAAGCCGATCCAGCGGCACATCCGGCCTGGGAATATCGTACGTCATCCCACCAGGGAAGATTTCAATAGCACCGGGGGATTTAGCTACAGGAGAACCCTGAGAGGAGTCACGCCAATGATTGTGATCGTTTTCATACAGAAAAAACGACAACCCAACCTTGTCGGTAGCGAATGAGGGTTTACGGTAAATAACACTTAGCCTAAAGACGTCCATTATTGGCTCCCTGATGTAATGTTTCGTGCAATCGCACAAGGCCTATCCATAGAAATGGATTTATTCCATTAGCCTGCCATAAGGTATCTACTGAAACCCTTAACCAAAGTCGGTCATATCGCTGCAAATGTCCAGCATTTAAACATCACCGCCATATCGCCAACCTATCCCCCGCACCAACCTGCCATATAGGGCACCATGGGCGATGTGGGTACAGGGCTGTCAGGGTGGCCAGTGCCACCCATATCGTCGAATTCCCGCTGAATGGCTGCGGTGTTGAGAGCTGACATCAATAAACAATCGACAAGTCGCGTCGAAGTAGAATTAATTCAGAGTTTCGTTAGCCATTTCACCGAGCACAGAAGCCCAACCGTCCAATATGGCTTGAACTTTCGACACATCCAATTGCTCTTTATCGTCGCGCAAGCTTTCGCCGACACCTTGGCGCAATCCTTTAGCCAGCTCAGCACCCGTTAAGGAATCAGTAGCAATTGCCTCTACATATACAACGGCCAGGCGATCACGTGCTCCTGCCGCAGCTGACGCCCCTGCAAAAGCCAGAGTCATAGGCGTCACTTCATAGGCACTTAGGCCTTCCATAGGTGTCGCCACACCTGTAATTGCGACCTGAATCTGAACTGTGTCTGGGCCGGCCTTATCGGTTAGCTCAAAATTTTTGCTAACCTCCGCTCGAATTTGTTTCGTCAGGTAGTCCGCAATTTTGTTCAAAGTCTCAAGCTGTACCTGGTCGCTAGTTCTAGGGGCAGGGAAGAAAGTTATTTGCGGGACAATTACTTTCGTATATTGACCCTTCTTAATGTCTGGATTTATCCAACGCCTAGCTTTGGATTTATCCTTCATTTTAACGACCTTCATATTGGAATAATCACCCAGAAAGCCTGAATTTTGCTCTTCGATTGAATCAATATTGGCGCAACCTGCGAATACAAGCAAACTGAAAGCAATTAATAAATGTGTCTTCATCGTATTTATCCTTTTAGAATGAAATGATCCTGCAATAAGTAATAGATATCTGGCACAGCATTAGCTCAGGTAAAACCGGAGCAATCCTAGTTTAACCCGGCAATAATAGATGCCTTTCTTTCTTTATTCAGATTCAGGCTTTTCAACAGCTATCGCCATTGCAGCCGTTGCACGCATAACCACGGTTTTTCCAACTTGGGAGTCATTTAACTCAACGTCTGCTCGGACACCCAATACGCGCTCGGTGCCGTCCTCAAAGCGCAAGGTGACGGAATGCGCTTCTAGGTCAATTGCTACTACAGTCGAAATAATATCAGTAGTGCCGCCCATTAAAACCAAAGGCTTCTCGCCTTTTGCTGCCATTGCAATCATTCCGCCGTCTGCACTTTTCTCAGAGGGGGCTTGCTCACTTAGAAACACAACTAGCTCTTCGATAACCTCTAAAGCAACTAAATCACCAACCTGGACTTGGTCAAAGTTAACTGCCTCGGGGCCTACTTGAATTGTCTTTAAGTTACCCTGTTTGTCATCCAGCGTAACTTTACGCTGATTGTAATCAATTTCTTTCACTACTGCTGTAATTACGGTTACCTGTTGTGCAACGCCACCAGGTACACCCGTGCTGGTACTTATACTGGTGTAGGTTTTACTATTTAATTGATCGGATTCCTGTTTTGTACTTGTGCAAGCCGAAACCACAAACACCAGAAATAGCGTGCTTATGTGAGCGGCTGATAGGCAACGGAACAAATTCATAATTATCTCAATAAAAAACGTAGGCCAACTGGTTAATGAAATTGAAATTAAAACGAAAAATGTGCTCCTAGCATCGGGCCACTAATCACGAGCTTATCCATGACTAGTCCGCCGACATCCTCATCCCCAAACTCCCAAGCCATATATCGATAGCCTCCAACCAGGTGGAATGAATCGAATCGATAAGCTGCACCGGCAAAAAGATGATAGGTTTTCTCAGTGTCGCCAGTGCCCACATCGACACTGAAGGGAATAGCCCAACTTTGATTGATTACATAATTGCCTTTTACTCCAATTACGCCATCGGTCACTTGCTCGGTACCAGAATTGTTTAAATTATTCAGCGTCAATTCCATTGAGAGGTAACGTGCGCCCGCCAGCAAATCAACATTGAAGTGCTCAGAGTGGCTGATGTTATAAGTCCCTGCCGCATTAACAATAAAGTTTTCGATTTCAATATCCACCGGATCTTCATCATGGCTAATGCTTAAATAAATGACATCCGCGAGCGCACCCCATTTGCCCTTGCTCGCCCCCACTGAAAACATTCCGGCAAGATCTAAGTTATCAAGGATGTCGTCAAATTCAATATCGATATTGTCGCCGACAGAAGACTCGATACCAATGTCGCTCACCCACATGTATGCGGAGACCGTGTATTTCCAACCATCACTACTGGAAGCCTCTGCCAGGGCGTTAAGCGGCAGCATGGCAAGGGATATCAAGCAGCCAGCCGATGATAAGAGACGAGACATAATTTTCACATCTTTTGTGATTTGCATTTTCATAGCATTCTCGGTGCAAAGTTATTGTGTATTAGATTTATGTGTTTTATATGACCGCATCATTTCGTACGCGCAGGGCCAACCTGTAAAACATAAAACCCTTTACCAACTGCCGTTGGAAAATAGAATCTGCCGCCAAAACCTGGCGGTGTCAGTGAATTAATAGTCAAAGGCTCAAAAAAATCGGATTCCGCGATAATTTCTCCCGTGGCAGCATTTCGCCAGGTGAGCTGCTCTTTGTAGTTGCCTGTAAAAAGTGCCGCCTTAATTGGTTCTTTTGCAACGTTCTTTTCCATATTAGTTAATAACAAGATACGCTTGTCAGCTGGACCAATGACCGGCTGGAAGGTTGTTGTGGCATTGTCGAGCACGAATCTGACATCCAGCTCTCCGGTTTCTTGGTTTAGCTTCACGCCAGCAACTTTGCCCACACCCATATCGGCAGAATAAATCATACTGTTTTCAGGATCGGCACCACATTTTGGTGGTGCAAAACTCCATTCGCCTTTCTTTAGCTCACCAAAGGGGAATACGATTTGCTTTTTCGCTGAGTCTTTTAAATTCGCAACTACGATACTGGATGCAATCGTACTGCTGCCGATACCATTTAATTGCACCGCTATCCAATCCCCCACCAAGGTCGGAGCAGTGGCAGTAGTCTGACCTTCTTGCATAGGGTATAGCGCCCAACTCTCATCGGCAGAGAATTTGTTTGCTGTTGGTTCCCAGAAATAACGTCGGACGCTTTTATCCATGCCCACATAAATCGCGATCTTGTCTTCAAACATCGAAATAATGTGGGGGGCTGTCGCAGGTTCGGGCAGCAAGAATTCAGCCAGTATTTCTAGTGTATCTGGGTCTACTGCAACTAAAATGGAATTTGGTTGCGTCATACCTTGCTCGCCAGCACATTTAATAATCGCCATTGTGCCTTGCAGGGTGCAACCGGCTGGACGCGTTTGGTCCTTCATAATGAGAGTGCCATCGGGCGCAACGGTCATGTGTTTAAAGTTCGCGTCATTGGCTGGAGCGTCGCCGGTGGGCAGTGTATTGTGCTTAAGGATTTGACCAGAATCCGTATCCAAAAGAATAATTTGGTTTGACCAAGCGAAAGCAATTTTCCCGTTTTCGAGAATATTTAGATTGGCATTGCCGATCCAGCGCTTAGATGCGTTTAAATTATCTACGTAGGTGCGCCAAATTTCTTTACCGGTTGAGGCATCAGCTTTGGCAATAAATGGCCCTGCCATATTGGGGTCTTCAAGAGTAGGGTATTCGCCACCGACAATGAAAAGCTCGCCAGGTTTGCGATTATTGATGTACGAAATCCCGGGGTAATCGTCGACACTCCGCCATGCATATACGGTGTTGTTACCATCATGTGAACCGAGAAAGCTGGCGCAAGGGAAAAGCCCGCTGCGCTGCGCATCAGAAATTTCAGCGCCGTTAAGCGAAGAATAATAGCCGGGCGTTGAAATATTTTGCTGGCAACTCAACTCTTTGGCATACAGGCTAACTTCACCAGGCAATGGACCGTTAGCGGCTATTTGATTTGGCGTTAAATGTATATTGTTTATTTGGCGTGAAATTAATGGATCGGCCACCGACCAACCTAAACGGTACGCGATGTACACCAACACAACAATGATAACCAGCAAAAGGATTTTTATAGTCTTATTCATTTTTAGATCCATATGAATTGTTCAATTTCTAAGTATTTAAGCGGCAGAGCTAATTAACGTTTTAAACCAGAAACCTCAAAAGCCTCTTTGCTGGTGTACTCGCCGCGGGGATAGTAGGCACCCATAACAGATTCCTCCATGCCGGGCTTTGTAATATTGTCGGGTCTTTCCTTCCAGCTTGGGTTGGTTGCCATGATGCGAAGCATGAGCATACCGAAGTCGGTGCGATTACCTGGCCCGTTAATGCCTTCACCGCGCGGGCTCCATTCAATCCAAGCGACACCGTTTTCTGCGGTGGCATTGCTAGGGCGATCTTCCTTTTTACTGTACACAATGGTGTAGTAACCATTTTTGTCGAGCGGAATTTGCATGTCTGTCAACCCATCAACAATTTGGCCTGACGGCATGGCCTCGCAACTCACCAGGGAAAAATATTGTGTTTGCGCGGCAGGCATGACCTCAAGGCCAAGGCCACCGGCGCCCGCATAGGTATTGGGGAATGTAGGCATTTTCCCGCGCATAACGTAAACGGAGCCAAATTTTTGGGACAGCTGTAGGAATAAATATTGCGTATCAGGATCGCCACCGCCATCAATGGGGCCAGCATATGCTATCTTCGCTTGCTCCTCGGGAGTTTTGAAAGATCCAAGGATTGAATAACCCAAGTTCCAATATTTTTCCCAGCGTGGAATTTTGCGGGCGGGCGAACTGGCAAAGTCGAGCTCTGGATCATTGCCTTTGGCCTTAATTAATGATTGCCATTGCTGAGCAGAAACGGGCTGCTCAGTGGCGCCGGTCATGGCTCTGCCAAATGTTTTAACCACTTCCTCAGAGCTAAGTTGAGTACCATCGGCGAGCGTGCCGGTGTAGGTAGGTAACCCACGTCCACCCCATGGTTTACCTGCTGGCCCCCAACCTGCACCATCACGACCTTGGTCGGGCAAATAAATACGGTTAACAAACTGCAACTCTGCGCCATCCGTGCCTACATATAAGGTATTGGGTTCGCGCTTGGCAGTTTTTGAAGGCGCGTCTTTCGCCACTATGCGCATCGTAAAATCTCGGTTTTCTGCCAATCTATTGGCACCTACTCGAAACGGGTTAATTGAACCTTTATCCGGTTCAATGTTTGGGCCAGATAAGGATTCCCCAATCGACACAAATGATCCGCCTTTGTTCTTGTACATGGCAAACTGAAAATAACGCGCATGAGGAAAGGTGTAGTTCAACGTCATTGTACTGCCAGCCGGCAGGGCTAATCGGCCGATAAAATAAGTGGATTGGGAGTCGGGCCAGAGATTCGGGTTTTGTATGGCGCGAGGATATTCCAGATGATTCCAATAGGACCAGCCACGGGGCCCTTGGAAAATAGGATCATGGCCATAACGCTGATCGGTACGAACAATATTTTCTACCGATTTGTCGCCCAAACGTTTTACGCCCAAGGCGTTTAAATTGACTGTGGGTGTAACGGCAGGCGGCTGCCAAGCACCTTTTCCTAATGGGTAGACAGAATTCCCCTTATCCTTTGGCCAATAAAGACGCATCACCAGAAACATGGGGCCGTTTGGTGCCGGAAGCCAGTTTGCTTCCTTGGCTTTGCCCGGCGAATCTTTCTGGATGTAAAGCGTAATCGAGCCGTCACCATTCTTGATCAGCGACTCTAACATTGGTGAATTAATTAAGTAGCGGTCGACAGGGTTATCGATAAGTAGTTGGCTGGCCCCGTCATACATGGTAATAGACCAAAAGGCATTAACCGGTGGCAACTCGCCTTTTTTAAAGGTTATTTGGTAGTTATGTTTACTGCCGTCGAGAGTAGCCCCATTACTGTCATGCCGTGTAAAAGGGTATACAGCCTCCTCAGCGCTGTTGCCGTAGATACCAAGCTTCGCGGCTGCCGCACGAAGTGCCCAATTCCCATTATAAAATTCACGACTACCGGCAGCAGAGCCAATATTCCATCCGTTCACATTCGAGCCAATATTTTCGCTGGTGTGTTTTATCTTGCTCAACCCGGCCTTAATACCGGCACCCATCTTTTGCATTATTTCTTGGCTCAATGGTATAGCTGCTACTTTTGGGTCGCCGTTTATGCCAATTTGAGCGAAACGCTCGCGCATTTCCGCTTCAACAGAGGCGGTGCCGGTCGGTGGGCAAAACTGCAAAAGAAAGCTAAGGTATTTGGGGAATTCAGATGAAAAAATATCTGCCGAAGGTTTCGGCCAGTCTATGGCTGGTGCGGGTGCTGGTGCCGGTTGTTTAAGGAAAGAAGAGAGGGGTAAAACCTTGTACTTTGCTTGAATCGCTTTAACGTTCTCCATATCCTCGGGGTTGAATAGCTGGGTTCTGTATACAGCCAAGGCAAATTGGGTTTCAGTTGAAAAAGTTTTGCGGATCCCTTTTGGTGTTTCCCCTTGCCAATCTGGCCCAGAGATTAAATAACAACCAGCTTTATCGCCTGTGGAGCGACTTCCAATATAGCCATAGTTGTTGGTGTACAGATCTACCAGTTGAACATCGTAATAGCGCGGAGCCTTAATTTCCGGCATGCAAAGCACTATAGGCTCAGCGCGCAGATCCAGCATTGCCATTGAGTAGGGGGTATCGCTATTGGGCGTGCTGATGGAAGTGTCTTGCGGTGTGAACACGCGAGCTTCATTGTTTATGGTGTTAATAGGGGCTTTAAACTGACCAGATTCAGGGTTAATAAAGTAGTCATATTGCACCTTATAACCCACAAGCATTGGAAACCCGTAGAGAAACGCTTCCTCTGCAACGGACTCAATTTTCGAGCTTATAGGTGAGGTTTGGGCTGCCGAATAGTTAGATAGCACCGTCATTAACAGCAAAACCAGCATAGTATATACCGGTATTCGTATATTCATATCACTTCCTCGATGGGTTCAGCTTGACCAAACTCAAGGCCCTCCTGTTCATCTCCGGCGCAGGGCCGAACAAGTATGGGGGTGTTTAGTCAAACGTTTGTGCTAAGGTGCACTGTAATTTGCGCCTTTCTCTCCTGCCAAGAAGAGGGATGAGCCATCTGATATACACAGCGCGCATATGAGAGATGGTAAAACTTATCACGTCGATCCAGCAAGGGCTTTCTATTACTTACGGTTGCTGTATGAATTGGAAAGCATTTCTGGATGCTCTATCGAAAACCGGATCGAAATCGCTGCCACGTGACTGATGGTCAGTAGCGGCCAGACTATCAACAACCTCAGCTCCTCGACCTCACGACTCGCAATAGGCGCTGGTGCTGACCTGCATCACCCGGCACAGAATCGTCACGATACATGCAGGATGCTCAGCCTTGAAAAAGACATATTTTACTTCATTGATTTCGCAAAGAAGACCTTCATGATACGCGCGATTGTTGAAGGCTCTGTACCAATTACGAGTCGGCTGTCCATCATGTGATTTGCCTGAGTATTGCGGCCAATGGAATTCGATCTACAACAAACCCAATTCGTACGCTGATTGAAAAGAAAGGAGCAAAAGCGGCTCTGGGGAGCAGAATCCACTGCCAGGATACGGCTCCCCACCCTCCCTGCCCAGGGTTCACCCAATCTGCCCGCCGTCAACACCAACAGCCTCTATATGTTCTGGCCACGGTGCGGTATCCTTTGCCCTTTGAATTTATAGCATCCCGAGAGTCGTATTCGATGGAAGAACAGTACCATCCCCAGGCCATAGAGGCAGAAGCCCAGCAGTACTGGGAACAGAACAAGAGCTTTGAAGTCACCGAACAGGAAGGCAAGGAGCCTTACTACTGCCTGTCCATGTTCCCCTACCCCAGCGGCCGCCTGCACATGGGGCATGTGCGCAACTACACCATTGGTGATGTAGTCAGCCGCTTTCAGCGCATGCTGGGCAAAAACGTCATGCAGCCCATGGGTTGGGATGCCTTTGGCCTGCCTGCGGAAAACGCCGCCATCAAGAACAAAGTGGCGCCTGCCAAGTGGACCTACGAAAACCTAGAATACATGAAAGGCCAGCTCAAGCGCCTGGGCTTCGGTTACGACTGGAAACGAGAGCTGGCCACTTGCCGCCCGGAATACTACCGCTGGGAGCAGTGGTTCTTCACCAAGCTCTACGAAAAGGGCCTGGTGTACAAAAAAATGGCTACCGTAAACTGGGATCCGGTGGATCAGACCGTACTGGCCAACGAACAGGTCATCGACGGCCGCGGTTGGCGTTCCGGCGCCCTGGTCGAGCGCAAAGAGATTCCCCAGTGGTTTGTGAAAATCACCGACTACGCCGAAGAGCTGCTGGCGGATCTGGACAAGCTGGAACACTGGCCGGAACAGGTCAAGACCATGCAGCGCAACTGGATTGGTCGCTCCGAGGGTGTGGAACTGCAATTCGAGATCGAAGGCGGTGAGCCGCTGGAAGTCTACACCACCCGCCCCGACACCTTGATGGGTGTGAGCTACGTTGCAGTAGCCGCCCAGCACCCCCTGGCCAAACAGGCCGCCGCTGGCAATGCCGATATCGCCGCCTTTATTGAAGACTGCAGCCACAATAAAGTGGCCGAAGCCGACATGGCCACCATGGAGAAGAAAGGCATCTTCACCGGTTTGATGGCCAAGCACCCCATCACCGGCAATCAAGTGCCCGTATGGATCGCCAACTTCGTATTGATGGATTACGGCTCCGGCGCGGTGATGGCCGTGCCAGCCCACGATCAGCGCGACTGGGAATTTGCCAAGCAGTATGACCTTACCATCCAGCAGGTCATCGAAGCCCGCAATGGCGAAGCGTACGATATTGCCAAAGCCGCCTTCACCGAGAAAGGCACCCTGATCAACTCCGGCCAGTTCGACGGCCTCAGCTCCGAGGACGCCTTCAAAGCCATCGCAGAGTATCTACAGCAGGCAGGCAAAGGCCGCGTCAAAGTGAATTATCGCCTGCGCGACTGGGGTGTATCCCGTCAGCGCTACTGGGGCACCCCGATCCCGATGATCAATCTGGCCGACGGCAGCGCCGTGCCCACTCCACCCGAGCAACTGCCGGTGAAACTGCCGGAGGACGTTGTCATGGATGGCGTACAGTCCCCCATCAAAGCCGATCCGGAATGGCGCAAAACCTCCTACAACGGTGAAGCCGCCGAGCGCGAAACCGATACCTTCGACACCTTTATGGAATCGTCCTGGTATTACGCCCGCTACTGCAGCCCCAACGACGACACCCAAATGCTGGATCCGGAAAAAGCCAACTATTGGCTGCCGGTGAACCAATACATCGGCGGCATCGAACACGCCATCCTGCACCTGCTGTATTCCCGCTTCTTCCATAAATTGATGCGCGATTTTGGTTTGGTGAACTGCGACGAGCCCTACGAGCGCCTGCTGTGCCAGGGCATGGTACTGGCGGACTGCTTCTATCGTGAAGACGAGAAAGGCGGCAAAAACTGGTTCAGCCCCACCGAAGTGGAATTGAATGCTGACAAACAATTCGTACTAAAAAGCGACGGCCAGCCCATCCTGCACGACGGCATGAGCAAGATGTCCAAGTCCAAAAACAACGGCATCGACCCACAGGTGATCATTGATCAACACGGCGCTGACACCGTACGCCTGTTTATGATGTTCGCCGCACCACCAGAGCAATCATTGGAGTGGTCCGACAGCGGCGTCGAAGGCGGCAATAAATTCCTGCGCAAGATCTGGCGCATGGTGATCAGCCATCTGGAAGCAGGCCCGGCTCCAGCACTGGACGTCTCTGCCCTTAACGATCAACAGAAAGATCTGCGTCGCAAGCTGCACGAAACCATCGCCAAGGTGAAAGACGACTACGATCGCCGCCTCACGTTCAACACCGCCATCGCAGCGGTGATGGAACTGTCTAACCATATGGCCAAACTGGATGACGACGGCAACCAGAGCCGTGCCGTCATGCACGAGGCCGTTGAAGCCTGCGTGCTGATGTTGGCACCGATAACGCCCCACGTCTGTCATACCTTATGGCAGAAGCTGGGTCATAACGAGCCCGTGATTGATGCGGCTTGGCCCTCGGTGGATGAAAGCGCCTTGGTGCGGGATTCCATCGAAATGGTGATTCAAGTGAACGGTAAAGTGCGCGCTAAGATTGATGTGGGCGTCGACGAAGCCAAAGACAGCATCGAAGCCAAAGCCCTCGCCAATGAGAACGTGCAAAAGTTCATAGAAGGCAAAAGCATCGCCAAAGTAATTGTGGTGCCCGGCAAACTGGTGAGCATCGTCGCCAAATGATGACGCTATTGCCACGCCACGCTCCCATCGCTGCCTTGCTGGCCCTGCTGCTTACGCTGCAGGGCTGTGGCTTCCAGCTGCGTGGCTCCACCAATTCCATTGCCAAATCCTATAGCAGTGTGTGGGTCGTCAATTCCAGCGGCGATGAAGCCCTACGCCAGATAACCGTACAGGCACTGAAAAACACCGGTACAGAAGTAGTAGCCACCTCTGGCAACGTTCTGGAAATACTATATTCACGCCCCGATAAGCGTACCGCGTCCTACTCCAGTCGTGGTAAAAGCGCTGAGTACGAACTGCTGAAAGAGATCCGTTTCCGCTTCAAGCAAGATGACAAAATACTCATTCCTGATACCACCTTCAAGGCTCGTCGCTCCTACTTGTACAGGGAGACAGCCGCCGTCGGAAAAGCAGAAGAAGAAAACCTGCTGAAGCGAGAAATGGATCAGGATTTGGCCCAACGTATCCTGCTGGCTATCCGCCGCTCCACCCATGAGGCTGAGCAGTGAAGCTGCGCCCAAATCAAATCAAGGAGCACTTCGCCAAAGGCCAGGTGTTACCTGTTTACATCCTGAGTGGCGATGAAACCCTGCTTATGCAAGAGGCAGCAGACCACATACGCAAGGCCTGCCGACAGCAGGGTTTTACCGAGCGAGAACTGTTTCCGGTAGAGGCCGGTTTTGATTGGTCCAACCTGTTGGAAGCGGGCAACAGCATGTCATTATTTGGCGATCGCAAAATTCTGGAAGTGCGCCACAATAAGCCTAAATTTGATGATGCCGCAAAAAAAACCTTACAGAAATATTGTGAAAACCCCAACCCCGATAATGTTCTACTGCTCATCATTCCCAAAGTGGACAAAAAAACCCAGTCCACAAAATGGTTTCAGCAGATCGAAAAAAACGGCGCGCTGATTCAAGTCTGGCCCATTGATATTAACCAACTGCCTCAGTGGATACACCAGCGTATGCGCGGCGCCGGGCTGGAACCCTCGCGGGAGGCTGTACAATTGTTGGCAGAACGGGTCGAAGGCAACTTGCTGGCCGCATCCCAGGAAGTAGAAAAGTTGCTGTTACTGCGCGGCAAGGGCCCTCTCGACGTACAAGATATCGAAGAATCTGTCGCCGATCATGCCCGCTACAACCTGTACGACCTGGTCGACGAAGCACTCAAGGGTAACGATGCCCACGCAGTAAAAATGCTGAACCAACTCAAGGCCGGCGGTACAGAACCTACTGTGCTACTGTGGGCCTTCAGCAAAGAATTGCGCGCACTGGCCGGTATGTCACAGCTGCTCAGCAACGGCATGGCCGCCCCCCGCGTTATGCAAGAATACCGCATCTGGGAAAACCGCAAACCGATCCTGCAATCCGCCCTACAACGATTATCCGGCAATATATTCCGTCACTGCCTGCTGGAGTCCGCGCGCATTGATCAAGCCATAAAAGGGATGGGTGATGGCAATCCCTGGGATGGGTTTACCACCATCATTCTTTGGCTTTCAGGAAGACTCCGCCCCACCGCGCTGTCGATTGGCTGAATCGACGATGCAAATTGACCCCTTCTTTCAAATACCGCAACACACACTGGAAACACCCAGCGGCCCCGCCGAGCTCCCGATCTTGCTTAAAGAGGGCGATTACAGCGTCTTTCTGTTCATGGTGGATAAACCATTGGTAGACGAGTTGCTGCAGCGTACCGGATTGCGACCTGCTATGAACTTGGGTAAGAAGACGTTTTTGGCCCTGGTGATGGGACACTACTCATCCTGCAGCGTTGCCCCCTTCAGCTTTGTCAGCTTGGCCGTTTCGGTAGAACGGGAGCAAGGCTTCCGCCCCACCTCCCCATGGCGGGAACTGTTCAGCCGAGCCGATCGTCGCCATATGGGATTTCATTTTTTGAGCTGCCCGGTCGACAACGTTCGGTTAAGCAGCGTTGGCAAGTTAGCCTGGGGCTTTCCTCACAGCGTGAGCCACATAAGCTACAGACAAGAGGGCTCCAGCATTCAAGCTGTCGCCCGTTGCGCCGAAAGCAACGAGACGTTCCTGCAAGTCCGCAGCAAAAGTCTGCCATTCTTTCGCATCGACTCCATGGATTTCACCATGTTCTCGGTTCTGGACAACAAAATTATCCGCACTCTGTTTCCTACCCGCTGCAAGTTTACCCTTAACGTGCCTATCTCATTCAAGTTGCGCACCGGTGACAGCCAGCACCCCATGAGCAACATAATCCGAAAGCTAAACCTCGAAAACAAAAAGCCTTTTTTGTGCCTAAGCACCCCTTGCTTTCAGGGCCGCATCGACACAGGCATAGTGGTTGAAGACTTGGACAGCTAGGGCGCGACCACCCAATCAAACCAAGCAATGTCCACAGCAACAACTATTTTCTGGGGAAAATGACGACTCTCGCAAGCGGCTTACATAATCACCAGGCTTCTCACCAAATAAGAGTCTGTACTGATCGGATAATCGCCCCATATGACGCAGCCCACTGCTACTGGCTGCTTCCGTTACAGAGCCCAATTCAGCCAAGTACTTATGGAATTTGATCAGGCGGTACTGCCTTAAGTACTGGAGCGGAGAGACTCCAAACTGATTTTTAAAAACAATCTGCAAATTCCGACTGGTTGTGTGCGCGTAATCCACTAGATCGCGCACCGTAATTTCGGTTCGATAATTCTGCCGAACGTAATCCAAAGCCCGGGTCAAAATCCTCTCGCGATTTATAATCTTCGGCGAAACATAGGCTGAACGTAAGGTTAGCTGCGTCAACTGCGCGAGCCCATCAGACACACATTCATCGAAGGCCACCCGACTGAAACCCTCTACATCGCTGACACAGCGCTGTAAAAGCTCATAGAAAAATCGTGATATTAATCGCAGCTCTTTAATGTCCATGTCACGACGTTTACCAATGGTAGAGGACGAAAAAAGAGAATCCAGCTCACTCTCACTGAGCAACTTCTGAATGAGTTCGTATCGCACAACAAGCGCCATATCGGATACATCATACACGCTATGCCAGATCAACGAATCAGACGGTGAACCCAGCATCGTATGACGGGCTCCCTCTGGGTGAGCTATAAACTGGCTCAATGCGATTTCATCAGGATGTGGCAAGTGAAACGCCCAGCTATCGCACGGAACCGTGCATTCCAAAACACCGTTTAAGCGGTTAGAGCGCCAAAATAAATCTGCATAAGTTCCTGATACCCCCTTGGTGCTGACTCTCGGCCGCTTGGACAAAGGAGTGCTGCAGGAACCAAACTTCTCGTAAATTTCATCAAATTCCGTGATGCAGATATCCCTGAAATCAAAACAATTCACACGCTCAATACACATCAAACAGGAACACTGAACGATCGAATACTGACCCGTAACAGAGAGGCAAAACCATTACACCTTATCTCACACTATTTGTACGGTTATTTATAGCATAAATTCTCCGCCCCCGATTGTGCGCGATAACCTTTTTCTGAATAATTTCGTTTTTTGGATAGCTCAGGCGCGAACGGTGAACATACTCAGTAATAGACATCCTTAGAAGTTGTCCGAGCGTTCGGATACAGATCACTTGGGAATCTGAGCATACCCATAACATACGTTATACATGGCGCGACAATCATGTGCGCGCCCATCTGGCGGGTATTGTCACTAACGCAGAAGCCATCTGCCTGATTGTCTCAATAGAGCATCAAGACAAGGAGATCACCGTGCAAAACCTATCACAGCTACCGTCGACCAACACAACCGCAATTAAGCATCAGTTCCAACTCGGTGCCATCAATCGGGCTACCAGGCAGCTGATCAGCGCACACACCCATACTGATGTGATCCAAATCATGATCCAGCTATGTGAGAACCTCGGTCTATCCGGCTTCGTGTATATGTCTGGCTTCAATTTCCGCAAAGCCAAAAAGATCGGAAGCGGGCTGCCCCGCAACAAAATCCGTTCAGTTATGGAGCTGCTGCAGCAACTACAGAAGATTGCACTCTGCGGTTCAATGCTTTGCTTCAAATACGATGACATAACCCTGGTGGTACATAACACCAACCATGAAAGTGCCCAGGATGATTTACTGCAAGACGACATGGCAATTTTTATCGACAGTCTCGATATATGGTTAAAGAAACACAACTCAAGATTGGAAACCGAAGCGCTCATACAGCAACAACTTAGTGAGTTTCGACGCACACTCTTGTACGACCAAAAGCTCATGAACTCTCACCGCGATGTCATTATCAATCAACTGCTGACAGATATGGCAACCATATTGCCCATGCTCGGATTGGAACAGGATCAGGAGGAGGAAATATACAATGCGATCGAACCCATTGTTTGTTCCATGTCCCAATCACTGGAAGATCAAGCCAGTTCTAATCAGGACTTCTTGCAAATCGTAAGTAATCTACTCACCCACTTACAGAGCAAACAAGATCCGGCACCAACTGAAGAAGAGTGCATCACGCTGTTCTAATCCGTCCCCCAATCGGGTGATTTATTTACTCATACCTTTTCGTCATTCTGAGTTAAACACAAAGAACTACTCAGGTGACCACAATGCGCTTACAACGACTTATCATCGGCATTCAGATTTTGCTATTACTGATTTTGCTCTCCAGCAAGGGTATGGCAGCCAATTGTGATTCCAGCCCATTCATTGCTCCAGAAACCGATCGAAACAGGTTGGAAAGCGGTTTGACCGGCAAATGGGTTCAAAGCTTTGATGAAAAGCGCCTGACAATTAAGGATATCGATGGTAACTCATGGGATTACTACGCCATCGAAAAGAAACCGGAAAACCCGCAGGGTCTGGTGCTGTTTTTACATGGGTTTCCCGAATTCGCCCACGCATGGGAACAGCAATTGGAATATTTCGGCAACACTCACCATGCGGTTGCCATAGACCTTAAAGGGCATCACTATTCCTCCAGCCCTGACAACATCGAAGAATACGATTTTATTGAACTAGCCTGGGAGACCCGCGCACTCATTCGCTGCCTGGGGTATGACACCGCCACCATCGTCGGCCACGATTTTGGCGGTGCCCTCGGTTGGATCATGGGCATGTTGCACCCAGACGCCGTTGATGGTCTGGTTATCCTCAGCGTGCCCCATCCCTATCTGTTTGGCAGAGCCCTGCTGGATCCCAACAGCGACCAGGCACAGCGCAGCCGCTACATGGACTACGCCAGAGGCACCACCCTCAGTGATCAATTGAACTTTTCTAAAATCATATTCAGTGATCTATCAATCTTCGAAAGTGGCTTTTATTCAGGCACCCGAATCCTGCGCCTGATGCTGGAAAACTGGGTTCCCACCAGCCGTTGGAAAACCATGAAGCATTACTATCGCGCCATGCCCTACCCCGCCAACGAACAGGACTACCCTGTCAAACTTACTGCATTCCAAAAGAAAATATACAGCGTCAAGCGCCCTACATTGTTTCTTTGGGGGCTATCCGACCCTTATTTCGCACCAGAAACCCTAAACGGCATAGAGGAGCTGGTACCCGATCTGGAACTTATAATCTACCCGAACGGTACTCACTGGCTACACCACGAAGCAGAAGACCTGAATCTGCGTATAGACACGTTCCTGTCCCGCATCCTGCCATAACCAACCCTGGACGGCGCTCACGCCAACATGCTATACCACAGATAAAAAGGAACGAAACCCAACATGTTAAAGCGCCTTGCAGAACTGGTCCCTGCCGCCTTTCTTGCCAAGACACTGGCACTGACTGCCACCGGCCTGATCGTGATCGCCTGTGTATACTGGGAGCTATTCAGCCGCAGTTGGCCCGGTCAGACCGTTCTCGCACTGGCACTGCTCTATCCTCTGCTATTTCTTTCCGCCTATCTCTACCTCAGCATTATCTACCCCCTGCGAGAAGCCACAACCTATCCTCACACCCAACAACACCCGCTGCTGCTATTACTCAGCGTACTCAATTATCTATGTGTGATCAGCCTGCTGCATGCGAGTATCCCTTCCAGCCACAACCCACAGGTAATCATTTTTCTGCTGGCCTTACCCTCCGCATCAACCGCAGGGCTGTTATTATGGCAATCAGTCAGCGTAATGATTCTGTCCAATCTGCTGGCAGCCTGGCTGCTAATACCCTATGTAGAAACATCATTCTTTCTGCAAATTGCCAGCAGCCAGGTTTTGGTTTACCTATTATTCAGCACCCTTATTAATGAGTTTCGCCAGAAAACCGTTGCCAACATCAACCTCGCCCAACTTCGCGCCACGCAAAGATTGCTGGAAGCAAAAGTAAAACAAGAAACCACCGAACGTATCGCCCACGATCTGCATGACGAACTCGGACACCTTAGTACCGTCATCAGCAACAACCTTAACCAGTATTGTCACATCAACCAATGCAACGATCCTCTTCTGGAGAACGCAAAGCAGCAAACACAAAAAATGTCTGAGCAAATTCGCCTCATCTCAAGCACCTGGCAGATGCCTGCACTCGACATAAAAGCCGCGCTTACCGAATTGGCTGCCAACATTCCCCGCCCGAACGTGAAAGTCGACATAGATGGTTTCGATGGCTTATGCTCAGCCAGCAACGGAGAAACTCTGTATCGCTGCTGCCAGGAAATCATTACCAACAGCATAAAACACTCTAACGCAAGTACTGTACACATCATGATTCTAAAAAACCCGACCCAGTTCAGCGCCAGCATTGAAGACAATGGCCGCGGCAAAACCCGACTTAAACTGGGTAACGGATTAAACGGCATTCGCTCCCGAGTCATTCGCGTCGGCGGTGATATCAACATGGAACTCACCCCAGACGGGTTCCGGGCCCAACTGACGATTCCTGCCACATGAGCTGCCGAATTCTACTGATTGAGGATCAGGAGCTGGTAAGAGAAAGCTTGGCATCGCTCCTTAACAGTACAAAACTGTTTCGGGTCACCCATACGCTGGAATGCGCCACCAGCGCGCTTGCATTGTTACAACAAAATGACGCCTTCGACCTCATACTCTGTGATTACCATCTAAAAACCGATACCGCCGAAACGCTACTAAGAGAACGGCGCAATCTACCTGACATCCCTATTGTATTATTGACCTCCCACTTCAACGCCATGGTGCTACAGCATTGCTTGTCTTTAGGAGCAAAAGGCTTTTTATTCAAAGAATCAAGCATTGAAGAGTTTGTAAGCGCGCTGACCACCGTTGCCAATGGCGGAGAATATTTTTCTGCTCCAGAAGCGGGTACAGCCACACCTGTCACCCATCACGAGCAGGTAAATCTTCAGCTCACCGAAACTGAGCTGGACATTCTGCGCTGGCTTGCAACAGGCATGAGCAACAAACAGATTGCAATCAGCACCGGGAAAAGTGCAGAAACCGTGAAATCTCACATCGCTCGGATATTAAAGAAACTGAACTGTAGCACCCGCACCCAAGCTGTCACTAAGGCAAACCATTTTAAATTACTGCAATAGCGCTTATTACGAGCCATGATGACCGGGAAATCCCAGCAACCTCTGGGTTTTGTCACATCACTACCCTAAAATAGTGGTTCATTGTCTGAATCAGGATCGTTTTATGCGACGTGCCTTGCTAATCGGGCTGGTCATCATCGTGTCCGGCTGTTCCACCCTTGCACTGAACCTGTGGGATGACCTATACGGAATCAGTGATCCAACCCGCTTCGACCATCCCCTGCCATCAACAACTCTCAGCTATCAGCATGACGTCAAGCCAATACTGGATCAACGCTGCGTGGTTTGTCATGCCTGCTATGACGCTCCCTGCCAACTGAAACTGACCGCTTATGAAGGGATTGCACGAGGGGCCAGTACAAAATACATCTATGCCAGCTCCCGCTTACTGGCCACAGAACCAACACGCTTGTTTCATGATGCACAATCCACCAGCGATTGGCGCGCCCAAGGCTTTTTTCCTGTGTTGAATGAGCGCAGTAATACAGCAGAAGCCAATATCAAAGCCAGCGTCATGGCACAACTGCTGCTGCAGAAACAAGCACACCCTCTGCCTGAAACGGACGTGCTACCACCAACATTCGATTTTCAGCTCCACCGGGACCAGCAATGCACCAACATTGAAAATTACAGCGCCTACCGTGAAGACTACCCTCTGTGGGGCATGCCCTATGGTTTACCTGCACTCAGCCAAGCGGAACATAACACGCTAATCAAATGGCTTGAAGCTGGTTCACCGTACGAACCGCCAGCGCCGATCTCAGCTTCGCTACAAGATCAGATCGAACTGTGGGAATCCTTTTTCAATCAGGACTCGCTTAAGGCTCAACTTATGAGCCGCTACATGTTTGAACATCTGTATCTCGCGCACCTGTATTTCGAAGACAGCAGCAACCCGGTATTTTTTGAGCTGGTACGCTCTCACACCCCGGCGCCTAAACCCATAGACCTCATCAGCACTCGTCGACCTTATGACGATCCGGAGACCGAGCGGGTTTACTATCGTTTGCGGGTTCACAAAGAAACACCCGTCGCCAAAACCCACATGCCCTACCGGCTGGATGCGGTACGGATGGACAAGTGGCGTCAGTGGTTTCTGTCAGACGATTACGAAGTCACCTCGCTTCCGGGCTATACGCTTGAAACAGCATCAAACCCATTCATTACCTTTCAGGACATTCCCAGCTACGCCCGCTACCGCTTCATGCTCGAGGAAGCACAGTACACCATCATGAGTTACATCAAGGGGCCTGTGTGCCGTGGTCAAGTCGCACTCAATGTGATCAATGATCATTTTTGGGTTACCTTCGTCCACCCCAAACATCAAACCGCAGAGCTGAGCACGACTTTTTTAAAGGAAAATGCAAACCTGCTCAAACTGCCGGCCAAAGATTCCAGCAGCGCAGGCCTGCTGAACTGGATCAGCTACAGTCGAAATGAACAGAAGTTCGTCGAGGCGAAAACCAAATACCTCAATGAACACGTCGATAAGCAATTCAAAGTGACTTTGGATCTACTCTGGGATGGAGATGGCGAGAATGACAACGCCGCGCTCACCATTTACCGACATTTCGATAGCGCCACGGTCATCAAAGGCCTCCACGGTGGCAAACCCCAAACAGCTTGGGTAATCAGCTACCCATTACTCGAACGCATTCACTATCTACTGGTGGCAGGCTTTGATGTCTTCGGCAACGTAGGTCACCAACTCAACACCCGTATTTATATGGATTTCCTGCGCATGGAAGGCGAATTCCACTTTTTGACACTGCTGCCAAAGGAGGCAAGACAGCCCGTCCGCAATCATTGGTATCGAGGCTCGACAGATACCGTGAAGGATTATATTTACGACTACGCCAAGGCCTATCATGGTGATACGTCTATTGTTTACACCAGCCAAGATCCGCTGCAGGAGCTGTATATCAAGCTGCAAGATAAACTCGCGCCAGTACTTAACACCGATCACAGCCCCGCCCGTGGCTTCGAAGCAGGCCCCATACGCGCCCTGCTTTCTGATCTGGATAACATCTCAGGTATTCCAGCGTCACTTCTACCACAAACATCGGTATTGGCATTGCACGACAAAAATGGACGCACCGAATACTACACACTGCTAAGCAACTCCGCCTTCACCAATATCTCGCACCTATTGGGGGATCAAGATCGGCGCTTACCGCAAGAAGATACTGTTGTCGTTGCCTATGGCTTGGTTGGTTCTTACCCCAATGTATTACTGTCTGTTGAGACAGATCAGCTGGCTGCTTTCGTTAACAGCGTTTCAACCCTGGAAAATGACGCCGACTATGTCGAACTGCTAGACGAGTACGCCGTTCGACGCAGTTCCCCCAGGTTCTGGCGGTTCAGCGATGAACTACATCAGGCTTATCAACAGGCGAACCCCATCTCATTCGGTTACTTGGACTACAACCGCCTTGATAACCGCTAACACAAATCACAGGCAATAAAAAAGGGGCTATATTTAGCCCCTTTTTTATCTCAATTTTCGAGTCGTTGCGCTGAACTATTGTGTCATCGCAACCTTGCCACCAACGGGCTCTTTGATAAATGCAAATTTAGCACCTTCGTATTTGCCCAAGGCCGACGCTTTTAAATTTTTAATGGTGTTGTAGGGCATCTCATAGGTGAACATATCCAACAACCAGCCCTGAACATCACCACCCGGATCATAGTCAGAAGTGTATGCCACTTCTACCATGCCACCACTTTTTGGCGTGAGCACCCACTCTGCCTCAAAGCTGGGGCTGCGGATCATGCTGCTATCTTTGTTCAAATACTGTGGTTCTGAAAACACCTTTTTGGTAACCACTAAGGTTTCAGGATTCTGTTCCCAACGTGAATACAGTACGCTGTCGCGATCTCTTTCAGGCCAAGGTGCATCTACTACTGTATAGGTGATGCTTTCTTTTTCACTGATGTCTTTCAGTTTCTCAACCTTCGCGACCTTGTCCATCCACTCGGGAAAAGCAGAGTGATCAGACAGGAAAGACACCAAACTGGAAAGACTGGCCTTCACATTGGTGACCACTTTCACTTGTTTGAGGGGGCTGCTTTGAGATTCTTTGGTATAGAGCTGAATCCCGTTTTCATCCATGTCCAACTGCCAATCATTGGCGAGCGTCACACTTGAAAAAAGCAAAGCTGAAGACGCAACCAGTGCTCTGAAGCTACTCATTTTTTGCAATGGCATATTCCCTTTCCTCCGGAATTATTGTTCTTTTTAATACTCTGTAGTTACTGCGTAGCCATCTTTGAGCTACTTTTAATCAATTACTAACACTTCATCTTGCACCGTAAATGCTGCAGTAATCATGCGTATGTCAGTACATCGCATCAAGCAATAGACGTAAGTATTGTCATCTAAAGTGCCTGTTAGGGTACGCAATGCCCCTTACAAACACAACTGTATTTTATATAACCAAGTGTAAATAAAAAGGGAGCTGTTAGCTCCCTTTTTTATAGCTACCTATACAATATAGCTATTTTGTTTACTCAGCAGAACCGTCTGCGGCCTGATCGGCCAACGCTTCTTTAATACTGAGCTTGATGCGGCCACGATTGTCCACATCCAACACTTTTACGGTTACTTCCTGACCTTCCTGCAAGTAATCACTTACGTTGTTCACACGATCCTCAGCAATTTGAGAAATATGAACCAAGCCGTCAGTACCAGGGAAAATGTTAACGAAAGCTCCAAAATCAACAATCTTCTGCACCTTACCGGTGTACAGCTTGCCAACTTCAGCCTCTGCGGTAATACCTTCAACCATAGACAACGCCTTTTCCGCAGCTGCCTGATTCTGGCCGTATATACGAACCTGGCCATCATCCTGGATGTCGATTTCTGCGCCGGACTCTTCACAAATACTGCGAATCATCGCGCCGCCCTTACCGATGACATCACGAATTTTGTCCGGATGGATCTTAATGGTAAGGTAAACAGGAGCATCTGACGACAAGGTGCCGCGTGGAGCAGCCAGAACCTTGTTCATCTCGCCCAATATGTGCAAACGGCCTTCACGCGCCTGATTCAATGCCGTTTCCATGATCTCTTCGGTAATACCGGTGATCTTGATATCCATCTGCAATGCAGTGATACCATTGTCTGTACCGGCCACCTTGAAGTCCATGTCGCCCAGATGATCTTCATCACCCAGGATGTCGGACAGAATTGCGAAACGCTCGCCTTCTTTCACCAAGCCCATGGCAATACCAGCAACCGGTGCCTTGATCGGAACACCAGCATCCATCAGCGCAAGGCTGGTGCCGCAAACCGAGGCCATGGAAGAAGAACCGTTGGACTCAGTAATTTCAGATACAACACGCATCGCATAAGGGAAATCTGCACTGTCAGGCAACATAGCCTGAACACCACGGCGAGCCAGGCGACCATGCCCGATCTCTCGACGCTTGGGGCCAAGCTGGAAGCTGATTTCGCCTACGCAGAAAGGAGGGAAATTGTAATGCAGCATGAAAGGATCAGTTTTCATACCTTCAATCGCATCGATGTTCTGCGAATCACGCAAGCTGCCTAATGTAGCAGCTACGATGGCTTGAGTTTCACCACGGGTGAACAATGCCGAACCGTGGGTTCTAGGCAACACACCCACTTCCACACTGATTGGACGAACGGTTTTCTGATCGCGACCATCAATACGTGGCTTACCTGACAGGATATTTTCCCGAACAGTCACGTATTCCAAGTCATGGAATGTGTCTTTGACTTCACGTTCCGTAGGAGCACTTTCGTCTTCTGGTTTGCACAGGGCAGCAACGGCATCGTTACGCAACTCGCCAACACGTGTGTAGCGTTCCTGCTTATCGTGTATCTGGTACGCCTCTACCAGCTTCTCGCCAACCACAGACTTAACAGCCTGAGTCAGGCTTACATTTTCTTCAGGCGCTTTCCAATCCCATGAAGGCGTCGCCACTTCAGCGGCAAATTCCTTAATGGCGGTAATCGCCTTCTGCATTTCCATGTGACCGAACAGAACGGCACCCAGCATTTGATCTTCGGTCAGCTCTTGCGCTTCGGATTCAACCATCAACACGGCTTCGTCGGTTCCTGCCACAACCAGATCCAGTTGCGATGTTTCCAACTGCTTATAGGTTGGGTTGATCATGTACATACCATCGGTATAACCGACACGGGCAGCACCTATCGGCCCCATGAAAGGAATGCCGGCGATCGCCAAAGCAGCAGAAGTACCAATCAACGCAGCAATATCGGGATCAGTCTGCTTGTCAGTAGACATTACCGTAGCAATTACCTGAACTTCGTTAGTAAAGCCTTCGGGGAACAGTGGACGAATAGGACGATCAATCAAACGACAGGTTAAGGTTTCCTTTTCAGTAGGACGACCTTCACGCTTCATAAAGCCGCCGGGTATACGGCCAGCAGCATAGAATTTTTCCTGATAGTTTACTGTCAGCGGGAAGAAATCGACTCCCGGTGCAGCTTCTTTTCGGGCAACGACTGTGACCAGCACGGAGCAAGATTCAGTGGAAACAACGACAGCGCCGGTTGCCTGACGGGCAACTTTTCCTGTTTCCAATACAAACGTCTGATCACCAAATTGAAATTCTTTTTTAACCACTTTAAACATTATTCACCTTCCGTTTCGAGACTTCGGCACAACTCGTTTCCAATGATGTCTTAATTCTGTAGCCGAAGTTTTACCAGTATTTTCAATGTTATTAGAGCACTTAAAAAAACACGGCACTGATCCGAAGATGAGTGCCGTGTTTTTTAGCGTATCAGGATCGCACCTTTCGCGCAGAGCACATGCTTTGCGGACAGGTGAACCCTGAATATCTGCCTGGCCAATGCATCATTAACGACGCAGACCCAGCTTGCCGATCAGTGAAGTATAACGATCCAGATCCTTGCGCTTCAGGTAGTCCAGCAACTTACGACGCTGGTTAACCATGCGGATCAGGCCACGGCGTGAGTGGTGATCCTTGTTATGCGCTTTGAAGTGACCTTGCAGCTGATTGATCTGAGCAGTCAGCAGGGCAACCTGCACTTCTGGGGAACCGGTATCGCCTTGACCACGTTGATGATCAGCAACAACTTGAGCTTTTTGTTCAGCACTTAATGACATTGTGTTTTCTCCAATATGCTTGCAAAAAAACCAACCGGACCACGCATATTTACAGTTCGATCGGCTACTACGTTAACAGCTAATTGCTGTTACTTATTAAGCGTCGGGGAGCCACTTTCCCATCGTCCAGCACCTCGCCAACGCCAATAAACTCTTGATTGGGGCCAATCATCTTGACCCAGCCCTCTACAGGGGCACCCGGTATTTGCACGGGATTACCATTACGCAGGTAAAACGCGGTGGATTCCGACAGCTCCAGCTCCGGCCAGTGATCAGCACTGGTACCCAAAGGCAGAAGCAGCTCATCCAGTGCCTTATGTCCACCAGAATCAAGGACTTGCGACAGTGTTTCCACAGTAACAGCCTGCTCCAGCGTATAAGGCCCAGCTTGTGTGCGGCGCAATTCTACCACATGCGCCAGGTTACCCATAGCGGCAGCAATATCTTCCACAAGATTACGTACATAGGTACCTTTGCTGCACGAAACCGCCAGACTGAAATGGGTCGCATCAAACTCCAGCAATTCTAGACTATGAATGCGTACCTTGCGGGCAGGTCGCTCCACTTCTACACCTTGACGAGCCAATTTGTACAGTGGTTGACCATTATGCTTGAGGGCTGAATACATAGAAGGGATCTGTTCGATCTCCCCGGTAAACTGTTCCAACACCGGCAGCAAAGCTGCCTGGGTCAAGCCATCGGTAGAACAGCGCTCTACCACTTCGCCATCAGCATCAGAGGTATCTGTGCGTTCGCCCCACTTTGCTTTCACAACATAGGCTTTGTCTGCATCCAGAAGAAACTGGGAAAACTTGGTCGCCTCACCAAAACACAGCGGTAATACACCAGTCGCTAATGGATCAAGGCTGCCGGTATGCCCTGCTTTAGCGGCACCGTACATACGCTTGATCCGTTGCAGGATTTCATTGGAGGTACAGCCAGGTGGCTTATCCAGCACCAATACGCCATCAATGGCCCGGCCTCGATTTCGTCGTTTTGCCAAACTTATTCTCCGACCGATTCGCCAGGCTCATCATCACCATGCCGGGCTTTATCTTTCGCAACGGCTTGATCAATAAGACGTGACATTCGAGGACCATCCACGATGGTGTGGTCATAGTGAAAACGTAAGCGAGGCATAACGCGCAACTGAATACTTTTGGCCAAAAGACTGCGCAGGAAACCAGCGGCATGATCCAGCACCTCGAGGGATTCCTGCACGTTTTGATCTCCATCTATGCCCATAAACGTGACATAAACATCGGCGTACGCCAGATCTTTACTAACGTTCACACTGTTAATAGTCACCATACCAACCCGAGGATCCTTGATCTCCCGCTGCAATAGCATGGCCAGATCACGCTGGATCTGGTCAGCTATTCGATCAGTACGTTTGTAACCCCGAGCACTGTGACGCAATGCCAATTACCTCTTATATGGTACGAGCTACTTTTTTCACGCTGAAAACTTCGATCTTGTCGCCAGCTTTCACATCGTTGTAGCTCTTAACTGCGATACCACATTCGATACCAGCATTAACTTCGTTCACGTCATCTTTGAAGCGACGCAGCGATTCCAATTCACCCTGGAACACCACCACATCATCACGCAGTACGCGGATAGGTTTGTTTCGATAGAGCGTGCCTTCAATTACTTTACAACCCGCTACCGCACCAAACTTAGATGAGCGGAACACATCACGCACTTCAGCCACACCCATAATTTCTTCACGCAACTCAGGTGCAAGCAAGCCAGACATAGCATTCTTAACATCTTCAATGATGTCGTAAATAACGCTGTAGTAACGCAGCTCGATGTCTTCTTCCTGGCACAGCTTACGCGCTGAACCATCGGCACGAACGTTGAAACCAATCACTACCGCACTGGAAGTCAACGCCAGGTTGACGTCGGACTCGTTGATACCACCAACCCCAGACGACACGATATTGACTCGAACTTCATCGGTAGACAGATCAACCAATGCGGTCTGCAAGGCTTCCAAAGAACCCCGCACATCGGTTTTCAATACGATATTGACCGAGGCTGCTTCGCCAGACCCCATGTTCTCGAAGATATTTTCCAACTTGGTGGCTTGCTGGCGAGCCAGACGGTTATGGCGCAGTTTCTTCTGACGGAACTCAGCCACTTCACGTGCCTTACGCTCATCAGGTACGACCTGGAACTCTTCTCCGGCATCAGGCGCACCGGCCAGACCCAGGATTTCGACCGGAATTGACGGGCCAGCTTCTTTAATCGGCTTGCCGTTCTCATCCAGCATGGCTCGCACGCGACCAAAGTGTTCGCCCGCCAGTACCATATCGCCGTGATTCAAAATACCGTTTTGAACCAGCAGGCTGGCTACCACACCACGCCCTTTATCGACGCGAGATTCGATGACAATACCTTTAGCTGCCCCGGTGGACACCGCTTTCAGCTCCAGTACTTCTGCCTGCAGCAACACTGCATCCAACAGCTCATCGATGCCCATGCCGGTGTGAGCAGACACGTGCACAAACTGAGTGTCGCCGCCCCACTCTTCAGAGATAACTTCTTTCTGAGAAAGGTCAGACTTAACCCGCTCAGGGTCAGCGTCTTCTTTATCCATTTTGTTAACAGCAACGATGATCGGCACGTTCGCCGCACGAGCGTGATCAATCGCTTCTGCTGTTTGCGGCATCATGCCATCATCTGCCGCTACCACCAGGATAACGATATCTGTACAGGAAGCACCCCGCGCCCGCATTTGCGTAAATGCAGCGTGTCCGGGTGTATCCAGGAACGTAATCATGCCGTGGCCGGTTTCAACGTGGTATGCACCGATATGCTGCGTTATACCACCCGCTTCACCTGCTGCTACGCGGGTACGACGGATGTAATCCAGCAATGACGTTTTACCATGATCAACGTGACCCATAATGGTGACAACGGGGGCACGCGGAGACTTATCGCCTTCAGACTGAGAATCTTCCAAGTGCTCGACCAGGGAATCCTCAACGGCGTCCTCGCTGACCAGTTTCACGTTGTGTCCAAACTCTTCAACAATCAACTGCGCAGTATCACGATCGATGGACTGATTCATCGTTGCCATGATGCCCAAGTTAAACAGGGATTTGACAACGGAAGCACCTTTTATAGACATCTGCTGCGCGAGGTCGGACACGGTAATGCTGTCGCCCAACGCCACTTCGCGCACCACAGGGCCAGTAGGATTCTGGAAGCCATGTCGATTAACTCGAGATGCCGATACTTTAGGAACGATTCTTCGCTCCGGCTGCTTATCTTTACCCTTTTTCTTCGGCACTTTTCGGGCACGCTTAGCCTGACGGGCTTCGCGATCAAGGCTGTCTTCAAACGCACGCTTAACAATGGCGTCCTTCTCTTCTTCCAACAGCACTTCTTCTTTAGTTTCAGGCTCTTTGCTGCGCCCTTCCAACTCACGAGCTATGCGACGAGCTTCTTCCAGAGTGCGCTGGCTGGCTTCTTCTTCCGCTTTTTTACGAGCTTCCTCACGACGCTTGGCGTCTTCAGCACGGCGCGCATCTTCGGCCGCCTGCTCTTCAGGGGTAAGCTCCGGCTTCTCTGGCTTTTCGGCCTTTTTAGGCGCTTCTTTCTTAGCAGGAGCCTTTTTGCTCGGCTTTTCAGCTGCTGGTTTCTCTTCAGCTGCCGCCTTTTTGGCTTCTTCGGCCCGGCGCGCTTCCTCGGCAGCTTTTTTCTCTGCCTCGATGCGTTCTTGCTCGGCTTTCTTCGCCGCTTCTTCTGCTGCGCGCGCTTCCTCTTCCAAACGAGCTGCTTCTTCTGCTTTGGCTGCCTCTTCAGCTTCTACCGACGAGCGCTTTACATAGGTACGCTTCTTACGCACTTCAACGTTGACGGTTTTGCTGCGACCCTGAGAGCCGCTCACTTTCAGAGTACTCACACTCTTGCGCTTCAAGGTGATTTTCTTGGGTGCGGAATCAGATTCACCATGGGAGCGTTTCAAGTGCGCCAACAGTTGCTCTTTCTCATTATCCGAGACAGCTTGCGCTGCGTCTTTGTGAGCCAGCCCCGCGTCTTTCATTTGCTGCAATAAGGTCTCTACGGGTACACCCACGACATCTGCTAGCTGTTCGACGGTCACTTCTGCCATATCAGCGTCTCTCACTCCTGTTCTTCGTGCCTGTTAGTTGCTTGGGGTTAAGGATCAGGTTATTCCTGACCCTCAAACCATGGGGCACGTGCAGTCATAATCAATTGCGCGGCGCGTTCTTCATCAATGCCTTCGATGTCTAAAATATCATCGACGGCTTGCTCAGCCAGATCATCCATTGTGATGATACCGGCCTTGGCCAGCGCGTAGGCGGTGGTTTTATCCATACCGTCCATATTCAGCAGATCTTCAGCAGGCGCCTGCTCGCCTTCAAGCTTCTCTTCTGATACCAATGCTTTGGTCAGCAGAGCGTCTTTGGCCCGACGACGCAGCTCATCCACCACATCTTCGTCGAAGCCGTCGATTGACATCATTTCTTCTTTTGGTACGTAGGCCACTTCTTCCAGACTGGTAAAGCCTTCTTCAACCAGAACAACTGCCACATCTTCATCAATGTCCAGATCGTTCATGAAGCGCTCAACCAGCTCTCCGGCTTCTTCTTCTTGCTTGCTCTGGGCCTGATCGATGGTCATTACGTTCAGATCCCAACCAGACAGTTCGCTGGCCAAACGGATATTCTGACCACCTTTACCGATAGCCTGAGCCAGTTGTTCTTCATCTACTGCGATGTCCATGGCGTGACGATCTTCATCTACCACGATCGACACCACATCAGCCGGTGACATAGCGTTAATCACGAACTGTGCAACGTTGTCGTCCCACAGCACGATATCGATACGCTCACCACTTAACTCGTTGGAAACCGCTTGCACCCGGGCACCACGCATACCAACACAGGCTCCCACAGGATCCACTCGCTGATCGTGGGTTTTCACCGCAATTTTGGCACGTGCACCTGGGTCGCGAGCCGCACCTTTAATTTCAATCAAGTCTTCGCCAATTTCAGGCACCTCGATCTTGAACAGCTCGATTAACATCTCAGGGCGTGTGCGGCTCACAAACAATTGCGGCCCACGGTTCTCACGATTCACATCATGCAGTACCGCGCGAACACGATCGTTCATGCGAAACGTTTCACGGGGAATCATTTCATCACGGGGCAGCAGAGCTTCTGCGTTATTGCCCAGATCGAGGATGACGCTGTCTCGGGTCACTTTCTTGACCGTGCCGCTAATCAGTTCACCAATGCGATCCAAATAGGCTTCTATGACCTGCTGACGTTCGGCCTCACGGACCTTTTGGACGATAACCTGCTTGGCGGTCTGGGCGGCAATACGACCAAAATCGATGGATTCAATCGGCTCTTCCCAGGTGTCACCAATATTCAGGGACTTGTCCACGTCATGGGCTTCATCAAGCGTCAAATGACGTCCGGGGAATTCGAAGTCTTCATCGGCCACAACGTGCCAAAGACGATAGCTATCGTAATCACCCGTGACCCGGTCGATATTGACTCGAATCTCTACATCATCGGAAGGGAATCGCTTTTTAGTGGCCGTTGCCAGCGCCAATTCTACTGCGCCGAAGATCACGTCCTTATCAACGCCTTTCTCGTTAGATACGGTATCCGCTACCATTAATATTTCTTTGCTCATTTCACTGCCTCACCCTGAGACTGCGCACGATAGAGTATCTATCAGCACGTTAGTCGAATATTGGGACCAGGTTTGCCTTATCAATTTGGTTGATGGAAACGGTCAGCTGCTGCTTATCTACTTCAAAGGTGAGCGAATCATCTTTCGCTTCCAACAGCTTGCCGGTGAAATTCCTCATGCCGTTAATGGCCATCTGCAAACGAACTTTGATCAACTCTCCTGAATAACAGGCGAACTGATCAAAGTTGAATAGGGGTCTGTCCATGCCTGGAGAAGATACCTCCAGGTTGTACTCGCCACTGATTGGGTCTTCTACATCCAGCACTCCACTGACCTGATGAGACGCTGCCTCACAGTTTTCAATGGTTACGCCATCTGCAGAATCTATGTACACACGCAGCACAGAGTGTGGCCCCTGGGACAAGAACTCTATGCCCCATAGATCCATCCCTACAGCATTGACTGCGGGTTCTAGCATTTCTCTCAGAGATTCGATTCGTTTTGAGGACACGTAATCCTTGGCTCTTCTCTTAAATCACAAACAAAAAGTGGGCACCAAGGCCCACGACTGTTTGGCCTGAGGTGGTCGGTTGAGACTGCCTGCGGCCAAAACTTATCCTAACAAAAAGCCCCTATATGTAGGGGCTTTTTATAATTCTTACTACTAGCTCTGCTCGGATAAAACCTAAACTTGCAAGGCTTTAACCCAGTCCCATCGGCTGCGGATTATAGCAATGATTGACTCAGCGCTTCAACCACAATGCCATACTGCAAACAAACTAAAGAGACTTCAGAGTCGCTTCAGTGGTTTAACAGGGCTGGTAACTCCTGAAAAACCACTGAGCATTTGATTGGTAGCGGGGGCTGGATTTGAACCAACGACCTTCGGGTTATGAGCCCGACGAGCTACCAGGCTGCTCCACCCCGCATCGACAAGACGCGCATCTTAGAGACTTTATTTTGACCTGTCAACACAATTCCAAAAATAAAGGTTCATCTAAGTGCTGGTAATTAAAACTATTTTTCTAACAACCCCCATTACGGCGGGCGCTTTGAATAATGGTGCCGAAGGCCGGACTTGAACCGGCACGACCAGAAGGCCACTACCCCCTCAAGATAGCGTGTCTACCAATTTCACCACTTCGGCGGGGAGGCATAATTTAACGGATAACGCGTTGACGTTCCACAGAAATTACGCCTGATTCGTGCATTTATTCTACCGGGGCGGACTCTACAGGCGCATCTGCCGCTTCGACAGCGGGTGCAGCAGGCACGTCTGAAACCGGCTCAGCTTCTTCTTGATACTGAGGCACATCGGTTTCTACTGCTTGCTCTACCTGCACATCCGGCGCGTCAAAAGAAAGCTCGCCTCCTGCGGCTTTGTCCCGGGCAATATAGGCGAGCCCTAAACAAACCACAAAAAACACTCCAGCAAGAAGCCATGAGGATTTAGTCAGGAAGTTGCCCGTACCGGCACTGCCAAATACGGTTTGGGATGCTCCCCCACCGAACGACGCTCCTGCATCAGCTCCTTTACCCTGCTGTATCAACACCAGACCGATCAGGGCCAGCGCCACACACACCAACACGATCAACAATACGGTTTCTATCATTTTAATTTCCTAATTACTCTGCCGCCTGGCAGATCGCCAAAAATTCTTCTGCGTCCAGTGACGCACCACCGATCAACCCACCATCAATATCGGCACAACTGAAAAGCTCTGCCGCATTGGATGCTTTAACGCTGCCTCCGTAAAGGATCGACAGCTTTGAAGCTACTGCTTCATCCAGGTCACGCAGACACATGCGCAATATTTCATGCACTTCCTGCGCCTGACCCGGGGTGGCCGTAAGGCCTGTACCAATAGCCCATACCGGCTCGTAAGCCAAAATAGCGCCAGCAAACGATGCTATGCCTGCTTTATCAACAACCGCCATCAGCTGCTGCAGCACAACGGTATTCGTTTCACCCGACTCACGCTGCTCCAGAGTTTCTCCCACACAGAGAATGGGGGTCAACCCAGCAGCCAATGCAGCGCAAAATTTATCCGCTATCACGTCATCCTGCTCGGAAAACAAGGCCCGCCGCTCAGAGTGCCCCAGTATGACATGAGTGCAACCAAAGTCTTTCAGCATCTCCAGCGAGACTTCGCCAGTATAGGCACCGGCGGTATGCTGGCTTACATTTTGTGCCCCCCACTGTATAGGTGAACCACTCAGCTCATCTGATACCTGGGACAAATAGGGAAACGGCGCACAAACAATCACTTGCGTACGGCCAGGAGCCAAGCCGGCCTTGAGTCCACGCAACAGGGATGCAACGGTCGCCTTGGTGCCGTTCATTTTCCAGTTGCCTGCTACAACAGCTGTCCGCATGCCATTCCGCCTCCAATTTAACAAGGCGGCAATGGTAGCGAAGAAGGTGTCAACATACAAGAATGGGGTTAGGTGCGAATGACCTCTTCCACCACATCGGCGATCTGTCGGCACAATGCAGCCACTTCATTGGCATTATCGCCTTCCACCATCACCCGAATTAGAGGTTCTGTTCCAGATGGGCGCAACAAGACACGCCCCCGCCCGGACAGTTGAGCCTCTGCCGTTTTCACTGCGTCCTGAACCTGCGGGATGCTGACGACTTCGCGCTTTTCAGGCAGGCGTACGTTGATCATAACCTGGGGCAACTTGGCCATGCCGCCACGCAACTCCGCAAGAGTCTTATTCTGGGCCATCATCACCGCAAGCACCTGAAGGGCCGACACGATGCCATCTCCGGTGGTAGTTTTATCCAGACACACAAGGTGACCTGACGATTCACCACCCAACAACCAGCTACGATCCCGCAATTGTTCCATTACATAACGATCACCGACACTGGCCCGAATGAAATCTATACCCAACCCTTGCAAGGCCAGCTCGAGCCCATAGTTACTCATCAGCGTGCCAACCACCCCCCCTTGCAGGGCGTTATCCTGTTGACGGCCCTGGGCAATGATAAACAGAAGCTCGTCACCGTCCACCAACTCGCCCTCTGCATCCACCATCAATACGCGATCACCATCACCATCAAAGGCGATGCCCAGATCAGCCCGCAGCTCCAGTACTTTTTCCTGTAACAGTTCAGGGTGAGTGGAACCACAGTTGAGGTTGATATTGAGCCCATCTGGCTTCACAGCCATGGGAATAACTTCAGCGCCCAGCTCCTCGAACACCGCAGGGCCCGGAGCGTAGGTCGCCCCATTGGCGCAATCAACCACTACGCGCAGGCCTCGCAGTGAGAGATCCCGCGGGAAAGTACTTTTGCAGAACTCGATATAACGACCACGGGCATCCTCCAGCTTCCGGGTCTTACCGATCTGATCGGAAGGCACCGTATCCATGGGCAGATCCAGATAATCTTCAATGGCATGCTCCACGTCATCGGGCAATTTTTTGCCCTCGGTACAGAAAAACTTGATGCCATTGTCGTAGTAAGGGTTGTGAGAAGCGCTGATCACGATACCTGCCGCCGCGCGGTAAGTTCGCGTTAGATAGGCAATGGCCGGGGTCGGCATTGGCCCCAGCAACATGACATCCACACCGGATGCGGACAAACCTGCCTCCAGCGCGGACTCGAACATGTAACCGGAGATACGCGTATCCTTGCCGATAAGTATTTTCTGCCGCCCCTCACCGGTGGCAAAGACTTTTCCCGCCGCCCAACCCAGCTTAAGCATGAATTCAGGTGTAATAGCGCCTTTACCCACCGCCCCACGAATACCATCGGTTCCAAAATATCGCTTGCTCATTATTTTTCCTTAAATCGCTATAAACTACGCCGTCTCCAGCACAGCGGAAACTATCTTTAGCGCATCCACCGTGGGCCCTACATCATGCACCCGGATGATACTGGCGCCGTTGTGCGCTGCAATGATGGCAGCAGCCACACTGCCATGGAGCCGCTCATCTACATGCTTGCCCAATATCGCGCCAATCATAGATTTGCGCGACATCCCTACCAACACGGGGAAGCCTAACGCCACCAGCTGATCAAGATGCTTCAACAGGCTGAGATTATGTTGCAAACTTTTGCCAAAGCCAAAACCTGGGTCCAGCAGGATACGGTCATCGACAATCCCCGCATCACGGCAGGCACGGACCCGCTCCATAAGATAGCCAGCCACATCGCTCACGACATTACTGTATTGAGGATTATTCTGCATTGAAACAGGATCACCCTGCATGTGCATAAGACAGACGGGAAGTGTGCTGTTTTTTGCACACTCGAGGGCTCCCTCTCGCTCCAGGGCTCGCACGTCATTGATCAAACCGGCACCAGATGATTCGGCCTCCGCCATCACAGCGGGCGTACTGGTATCGACAGAAATGATCGCATCCACTTCAGCCGCCAGCGCCAGCACCACTGGGATCACCCGATCCAGTTCCTCTTGCTCTGAAACCGGATCGGCTCCCGGACGCGTAGATTCACCCCCCACATCAATGATAGCGGCACCCTGGTCAACCATGCGCAGAGCCTGGCTGATGGCTTGCTCATGATTGCAGAATTTTCCACCATCGGAGAACGAATCAGGCGTGACATTGAGCACACCCATAACAGCAGGTTTTGACAGATTTAAAAAACGGCCTCCGCACTGGAGACCGTTTGGGGGCGAACCTTTTTCGGGCATTCGCTTATCTTGATGTTAATGAGTGTTGGCGGGGCCACCGATGGAACCGGTGCTTGAATCATCCTGCTTTTCTGTCGCAGACGTATCCACCGCAGGGCTGCCACCGGTAGGGCCTTCATTGGAATCATTCCAACCCTTAGGTGGTCGCGGCTTACGGTCGTTCATAATATCCTCTATCTGCTGGGCATCGATGGTTTCATACAGCATCAGTGCTTCAGCCATCGCGTGCAATCTCTCCATATTTTCTTCTAATATGGTCTGCGCCCGCTGGTAGCATTCGTCAATTATCTTACGAACTTCAGCATCAATTTCTTTGGCTGTCTGGCTGGACACCATTTTGCGCTGAGTATATTGGCGACCCAAAAAGACTTCGCCTTCATCCTCTTCGTAGCTCAGTGGCCCCATCTTCTCCGACAACCCCCACTTGGTGACCATATTGCGGGCGATCTCAGTGGCACGATGAATATCGTTGGAGGCTCCGGTGGTAACACCATCCCGACCTAAGGTTATCTCTTCGGCAATACGGCCACCGAACAATGAACAAACCATGCTTTCGAGGGCGCGCTTGCTCTGACTGTATTTGTCTTCCAAGGGCAGATACATGGTCACACCCAGCGCACGACCACGGGGAATGACGCTGACTTTGTATACCGGATCATGCTCAGGCACCAGGCGCCCGACAATCGCATGGCCTGCTTCATGGTAGGCTGTATTGAGTTTTTCTTTCTCGGACATGACCATACTGGTGCGCTCAGCGCCCATCAGGATCTTGTCTTTAGCTTTTTCAAATTCATTCATTTCCACCACGCGCTTACTGGCACGGGCAGCGAACAAAGCAGCTTCGTTGACCAAATTGGCCAAGTCCGCGCCGGAAAAACCGGGTGTGCCTCGGGCAATAGCCTTGGCATCCACATCGTCGCCCAAGGGCACTTTGCGCATGTGTACTTTCAGGATCTGTTCTCGACCCCGGATATCCGGAGCAGATACCACAACCTGGCGATCGAAACGACCAGGACGCAACAAAGCGGAATCCAGTACATCCGGGCGGTTGGTAGCGGCAATAACAATAACGCCATCGTTGGGCTCGAAGCCGTCCATTTCAACCAGCAACTGGTTCAGAGTCTGCTCACGCTCATCGTGACCACCCCCTAAACCAGCTCCACGGGAGCGGCCTACCGCATCGATTTCATCAATAAAGACGATACAGGGTGCTTGCTTTTTCGCCTGCTCGAACATGTCACGAACGCGGGACGCGCCCACACCCACAAACATTTCCACAAAGTCGGAGCCTGATATGGTAAAGAAAGGCACTTTGGCCTCACCCGCTATGGCTTTAGCCAACAGGGTTTTACCCGTACCTGGCGAACCCACCATCAGCACGCCGCGCGGGATCTTGCCGCCAAGGCGCTGGAATTTTGCAGGGTCTCGCAAAAACTCTACCAGCTCTTGCACTTCGTCTTTGGCCTCATCACAACCGGCAACGTCGGCGAACGTGGTTTTGATCTGATCTTCGCTTAATAAACGAGCACGACTCTTACCGAACGTCATGGGGCCGCCACGACCACCACCGCCGCCCTGCATCTGGCGCATGAAGAACATGAAAATGGCAACGATCAGGATAATCGGGAAACAGGCAACCAACAGCTGAGCCCACAAGCTCTGCTTTTCAGGAGCGCGACCTTCAATAGCAACGTTGTTTTCCAACAGCATTGGCATCAAGTCAATATCAGCAATAGCGGGTAAGACGGTTTCGAACTTCTCGCTGGTAACGGTTCGACCGGACACTGTCTCACCATCAATGACCACTTTGTCCACCTGGCCATTCTGTACGTATTCAATAAACTGAGAATACGGAATCGCCTGGGAGCTGGTATTGGCGCTGAAATTATTGAAAACGGAAAGCAGGACAATTGCGATCACAACCCACAAAATTAGGTTTTTTGCCATATCGTTCAAGGGTTTACCCTCTCTTCACATTCGTCATGAGCGAGTCAGACGAGAATACTTATTACTGCGTTTAATGACCTACATTACTACACAATAGACGCTTACACCATCTTTCGCAGGAAACAGGTCACGAACCTAGAAACCCCTTACCAAGCAGATACACTTCCTTGGAGCGGGGCCTTGATGCGTCGGGTTTGCGGGTAATCAGCTTACCAAAACAACGCTGCATATCCTGACGGTATTCGGGCAACCCTGCTCCCTGGAATACTTTGACCAAGTAATCTCCGTTTTTGTTCAGTACTTGCTTCACCATATCTAAAGCAAGCTCAGCGAGATACATACCACGGGGCTGATCAACCGCATTCACCCCACTCATATTGGGGGCCATATCGCAGATTACAAGGTCAACGGGGCGATTTCCTATAATTTCAAGCAGTTGTTGATAGACCGACTCTTCACGGAAGTCGCCCTGCAGGAAGCTGACTCCGGCAATGGGATCCATTTCCAGAATATCCGAGGCAATCACCAAGCCATGATCACCCACCAGCTTGGCGGCTATCTGGCTCCAGCTTCCCGGCGCAGCCCCCAGATCCAGCACCGTCATCCCGGGTTTGATCAGCTTATCCTTTTCGTTTATTTCCAACAACTTATAAGCAGCTCGCGAGCGCCAGCCCTCATCTTTGGCTCGTTGCACATAGACATCATCAAAATGCTCACGCAGCCATTTACCACTGGTTTTGGATCGCGACAAAACCTACCTCACCTAATTATTCGAATTACCAAGCGCCTATTTTGCCTGATGGCGCTCTGCGCTGCGAATTTTTTGGTGTCCTGAGCCGGACTGCTCTACAATACGCGCCCGGTGACTTTCAGGTAGGCAGGTAAATTTCCATGGCTTTGACTCAAGATCAGAAAAAACGCTTTCGCAAGCTGGCCCATCATTTAAAGCCGGTGGTTATGGTGGCGGAAAACGGCCTGTCCGAAGGGGTTATGGCAGAGCTGGAGCGCGCCCTGGAAGACCACGAGCTGATCAAGATACGCATTAACGTGCTGGATCGAGACGAAAAAGTCGCCATCATTGAGGAAATCTGCAAGCAAACCCGTGCCGAAAAGGCCCAGGTGATCGGCAAAATGGCTGTGATTTATCGCCCGGCCAAGACACAAAACCCAAAGCTGTCGAATCTGCTCCGCTTCCAGTAGCAACCGCTGCTGATCAGCCCCTCTCCAAAGTTCTTGGACATTTTACCGGTATACTGACTCTAGAGATCAAACTTGAAGAGTCAGTATGTCCATCCATAAAAAGCTTGCTCTAATCTTTATTGCATTCAGCTGCGTGCTGATTATTTGTATGGCGCTGCTGGTTAAGTGGAGCTTCCAGCGCAGCTTTACGGATTACGTGCAGGAACAAAACCGCACCCGCCTGCAAGAAACCGCGTTGCGCCTGGGAGACTACTACCGCCAGACCGGAAGCTGGGCATCCTTGCGTGACAACCCCCGACTATTGCGACGACTGGCTGGCCGCTCGTTCCACGAGCAAGCACAGGACACAGGAGAACACCACACCAAAGAGGAACACCCACGCAAACCCAAACCGCCATTGCGCGCCCTGTTCCTGCTGGATGCCAACAGGCAACCGGTGGCAGGCGAGCACATAGATACCGCATCGACCAGAGCAGCCATCCCGATCGAAGTAGACGATGTTGTTGTGGGCTATACCGGTTTCAAAGTGGGCCCCAGACCATTCAGCATGACCGATGAGCGCTTTGCCAAGCGTCAGGGCGAACATTTGCTGCTGATCTCTGTCACGGCCGTGATTCTCTCGCTGATGTTCGCCCTGCCTTTATCACGCTTTTTGGTGAACCGCATTAACCTGCTGGGTCGACAGATTCGACTGCTGAGTGAAGGCCAGTTTGACGAGCGAATCACGCTGAGCGGTCACGATGAGTTGTCGCAACTGGCCAATCATTTAAATCATCTCGCCCTCACATTACGGCAAACCGAACAATCAAGGCGCAAATGGGTAGCCGATATCTCCCACGAGCTGCGCACACCTCTGGCCACCTTGCGTGCCCAGCTGGAAGCCATCGAAGACGGTGTTCACCAATACAACGATGCAACGCACACTCGATTGGCTAATCAGACCCATCGCCTACAACAGCTGGTTGAGGATTTGTACCAATTGTCACTGGCGGATGTTGGGGCTTTGCAATACAAAAAACAAAACTGTAATGCAGTGCAGCTGCTGGACGAGAGCATTCAACCATTCAAGCAACGCTTTGAACAAGCCGGGCTCTCGCTGCGCTGCGACTTCGAACTGGACGATAATGCGCTTCTGTTCGCCGACCCGCAGCGAATTCAACAGCTTTTCAATAACCTTTTGGAAAACAGCCTGCGCTACACCCGCGCGCCGGGCGAAATCAGGATTGGTGCCCTCTGCGAACACAGCAACTTGATCATCACCATAAGCGACAGTGCGCCGGGGGTACCGGAGCCGCAACTGCACCGTTTATTTGAGCGTTTCTTTCGTGGGGAAAGCTCACGCAATAGAGACACTGGCGGGGCGGGGCTTGGTTTGAATTTGTGCCGCACCATTGTGGAGGCCCATGAGGGCACTATCACCGCTCGCCACAGCAAACTCGGCGGCCTCGAAATCATTATAAACGTGCCGATGGATTGCCCATGAATCGCATTTTTATCGTTGAAGATGAAAAAGATCTAGCCCACCTGCTTGAGGACTATCTGCGACACCATCAGTTTGACACCAAGATTGCGACCGACGGCAATGACGTCATCAGCGGGGTAAAAAACTTTGATCCGGATCTAATACTGTTGGATCTGATGTTACCCAACAAGGACGGCCTCACCCTGTGCAAAGAAATTCGCAGTTTCAGCACGGTGCCGATCATTATGGTAACCGCCAAGGTAGAAGAGATCGACCGCCTGCTGGGATTGGAGCTGGGGGCCGATGACTATATTTGCAAACCTTACAGCCCCAGGGAAGTAGTCGCTCGCGTGAAGGCTGTTCTGCGCCGCGCCGCGCCGTTGCAGCCGGGCGCAGACAGACCCCCATCGGCATTGATCATGGATGAGGCCTCCCTAAGCGTATCCCTGTTGGGCCGCCCGCTGGCGCTGACCGCAGTAGAATTCCGCCTGCTCAAAGCCCTAAGCGACGACCCTCGCCGCATTTTTAGCCGCGATCAATTAATGGATCGCATCTACCGCGATCATCGCATTGTGCATGACCGCACTATTGACTCTCACATCAACAAGTTGCGAAAGAAGCTATCGTTAGCGTGCCCGGAACACGAGGTAGTGCATTCGGTATACGGCATCGGCTACAAGTATGAGCTTCCACATTCTTTGGATAATTACTGAGTTTTTGTTGCACAGAGTGCGACGACAATGACTCCACACTTAAACGAAAGGAGCTACACCATGAGAACATTTATAGCACTGGTAATCAGCGCAGTGATTGCCATCCCCGTATTAGCCATGCCCCCTGGCGACGGCAGCCACATGCTGAAAGGTTTAACTCGGCATTTGGATCTATCAGAGGAGCAGCAAGCCCAGGTCAAAGCCATTCTTGATGCGAAAAAGCCTCAAATGGATGCAATCCACAAGCAAATGCAGGCATTGAAAGCTGAAACTGATGGTGAAATCAAAGGCATCCTGACCACGGAACAAGTTGAGAAATTTGAGTCTATGCAGGAAAAGCGCAAAGAAAGATTCAAGGAAAAACGGGAGCATCGCAAGGAAAAGCTCAACAAGGAATAGACTGAAACCAATATCTTAACCTGTAAAACGCCGCCTCCCCTGCGGCGTTTTTTTATTCTGTATGCAAACGCACTGACACAAAATAACCCAACCCCAATAGCGATTGCAGCACGCTGACCCAGCTGCGATATTGCAGCGTCTGAGATAGATCCTGCATCAACATCATCGCCAGAGAAAGCCCGGCAATTACAACAACGAAGCCCAGCGGCATCCACTGGCCCGCCGCAGCGCGGCCCTGAGCCAGCCTCACCACAATCAACACCGACGCCAAACCCAACACCACCAGCCACTGCAGGGTTTGCACCGATTCAGGCACCTGCAGATCACCCCCATTTTGGAAATATGGCATCCACACCAGCACAAACAACCATACCGCGCCCAACAGCAGAGTCTCCAGCGCCTCCATCAAAAAACGCGGCGATACCATGGCAGGTTGGTCTGGCGCAGCGCTGGTTTGAACGGGAATTTTTTTCATAAATAAAAAAGGGCGGTTAACCCGCCCCTCCTGTTGATCATCGCAAACCTTTACGGGCGCAAATCTTAGATATGCTTAACCTTGAGGATCTCATATTCAACTGTACCCCCAGGGGTGTCCACAGCCACCTCATCCCCTTCGAACTTGCCAATCAAGCCGCGGGCAATCGGTGAATTCACCGACAGCTTGCCTTGCTTGATATCGGCTTCATCGTCACCTACGATCTGGAAGGTTTTTTCTTCTTCCTTATCCAGGTCGTATAAATCCACCGTCACACCAAAGATCACCTTACCGGTGTAATCAATTTTGGAGATATCGATAATTTGGGCGTTACCCAGCTTACCTTCGATCTCCATGATACGGCCTTCCGCGAAACCCTGCTCTTCTCGGGCTGCGTGGTATTCCGCATTCTCTTTGAGGTCACCGTGCTCACGGGCTTCGGCGATAGCCGCTACGATTCGGGGCCGCTCCACTCTCTTCAAGTGATCCAGCTCTTCGCGTAGCTTCTCCGCACCTTGTACGGTCATTGGAAATCGATTCATGATTGCAGCTCCGCGTGCAGATCTTGTAAACGTCGAACGGTAGTTTCCACATTAGCCTCCAGCGCAGCACAGATAGCCTGAGCGCCTGCTATGGTGGTGGTGTAGCATACTTTGCTTTGCAGGGCCTCGCGGCGGATATGATAAGAATCTGCCACCGCCTTGGTACCCTCGGTGGTATTGATAATCAAATCCACTTCGCGATTCTTGATGGCGTCCACAATATGGGGGCGACCTTCTTTCACCTTGTTGATGGATTTCACCGGTAAGCCTGCTTCTTTCAATACCCGTGCGGTTCCACCGGTGGCAATCAGTTTGAAACCGAACCCAACGAGCTTGCCAGCCACCTCAAGCGCGGCTGGTTTGTCGCTTTCGCGCACGCTGATAAACACGCTGCCTTTGGTAGGCAGCTTTTCACCTGCCCCCAGCAATGCCTTACCGAATGCCTCACCAAACTGGTCACCTACACCCATCACCTCTCCGGTGGACTTCATCTCCGGCCCAAGAATGGGGTCGACTCCCTGGAATTTGGCGAAGGGGAAGACGGCCTCTTTTACAAAGTAATGCTTGGGTACGATTTCGCTGGTGAAGCCTTGCTGTTCGAGGCTGATTCCAGCCATACAGCGGGCAGCCACTTTGGCCAGGGACACACCGATGCACTTGGACACAAAAGGCACCGTACGAGAGGCACGAGGATTCACTTCCAGCACGTAGACTTCGTTACGCTTAACGGCAAACTGTACGTTCATCAAGCCGACCACGCCCAGTTCAAGGGCCATCTTGCGGGACTGATCACGCATGATGTCCTGCACTTCCTGGTTGAGGCTGTATGGCGGCAGGGAGCAGGCAGAATCGCCAGAGTGAACACCGGCTTGCTCAATGTGCTGCATCAAGGCTCCGATAACAACCTGCTTACCGTCTGAAACGGCGTCCATATCCACTTCGATGGCATCATCGAGGAAGCGATCCAGCAACACCGGCGCATCATTGGACACGCTGACGGCTTCTGTCATGTAACGTCGCAGCTCGGATTCCTTGTAGACGATTTCCATCGCTCGGCCACCCAACACGTATGAAGGGCGCACCACCAATGGATAACCAATATCTTCAGCAAAGCGCACGGCCTCTTCGGTAGAGCGCGCTGTACGGTTGGGCGGCTGACGCAGCCCCAAGCGCTCTATCATTTGCTGGAAACGCTCACGATCCTCGGCCCGGTCGATGGCGTCAGGGGTGGTGCCAATAATAGGCACACCTGCAGCTTCCAATGCGCGCGCCAGTTTCAGCGGGGTCTGACCGCCGAACTGAACGATGACGCCCTTGGGCTTCTCCAGATCAACGATAGCCAATACGTCCTCAAAGGTTACCGGCTCAAAATAAAGCCGGTCAGAGGTATCGTAATCCGTCGAAACCGTCTCGGGGTTACAGTTCACCATGATGGTTTCATAGCCATCATCACGCATGGCAAGTGCCGCGTGCACACAGCAATAATCGAACTCAATGCCTTGACCAATACGGTTGGGACCACCACCCAGAACCATGATTTTGTCACGATTGCTGGGTGCAGCTTCGCACTCTTCCTCATAAGTCGAGTACATATAGGCAGTTGTGGTCGCAAACTCGGCTGCACAGGTATCAACGCGCTTATAGACAGGCTTGATGCCCATCTCCAATCGGCGCTGGCGTACCTGCTTTTCGGACACACCCAGCAGCTTGGCCAGGCGGGCATCCGAGAACCCTTTTCGCTTTAGTTGCCACAGACGATCTCTGTCAACGTCACTGATGGCGGTTTTTTTCAGCGCCTGCTCATCGCGGATGATGTCTTCGATCTGCACCAGATACCAGGGATCAATACCGGTGAACTCGTATATGTCTTCGATGGGCAAACCCGCACGGAAAGCATCACCCAGCACCCAAATGCGATCCGGGCCTGGCGTTTTAAGCAGGTGACGCAACTGATCTTCTGCATCATCGGCTTCCAGATCCAGGTAGGGATCAAAGCCGTCGACGCCCACTTCCAAGCCACGCAGCGCTTTATGCATGGACTCTTGGAAGGTACGGCCAATGGCCATGACTTCGCCCACTGATTTCATCTGGGTAGTCAGTACCGGTGCAGACTTGGGGAATTTTTCGAAATTGAAACGAGGAATTTTGGTCACAACGTAATCGATGGAGGGTTCGAATGACGCCGGGGTGTTACCGCCGGTAATGTCGTTCTGCAACTCATCCAGGGTGTAACCCACTGCCAGTTTGGCAGCCACTTTGGCAATCGGGAAACCGGTGGCTTTGGAGGCCAGTGCCGAGGATCGAGATACCCTTGGGTTCATCTCGATCACCACCAGACGCCCTGTCTCTGGGCACATGCCGAACTGCACGTTGGAGCCACCGGTTTCTACGCCGATTTCGCGCAGCACGGCCACCGAGGCATCCCGCAGGATTTGATATTCTTTGTCGGTTAGGGTTTGAGCCGGCGCTACGGTGATGGAGTCACCGGTGTGCACCCCCATCGGATCAAAGTTTTCGATGGAGCAGACAATGATGCAGTTGTCGTTTTTGTCCCGCACCACTTCCATTTCATATTCTTTCCAACCGATGAGGGACTCGTCGATCAACAGCTCATTGGTGGGAGACAGATCCAGGCCGCGTTCACAGATTTCCATGAATTCTTCGCGGTTGTAGGCGATACCACCGCCAGAGCCACCCATGGTGAAGGAGGGGCGAATGATGCAGGGGAAACCCAGCATATCCAGCACCTGCAACGCTTCTTCCATGCTGTGAGCGATGGAAGCGCGGGGCGTTTCCAGGCCGATGGCTTTCATGGCGTGATCGAAACGCTCACGATCCTCTGCCTTGTCGATCGCATCCTGGCTGGCACCGATCAGCTCACAACCGAATTTTTCCAGTACACCGTTTTTGGCCAGATCCAGGGCGCAGTTCAGCGCCGTCTGCCCGCCCATGGTGGGCAATACGGCATCGGGGCGCTCCTGCTCAATCACTTTGGCAACGGTTTTCCATTCCACCGGCTCTATATAGGTGGCGTCGGCCATGGCTGGGTCGGTCATGATGGTGGCGGGGTTGGAGTTCACCAGAATGACCCGGTAGCCTTCTTCACGCAGGGCTTTACAGGCTTGCGCGCCGGAGTAGTCGAATTCGCAGGCCTGACCGATCACGATGGGACCGGCACCCAGAATCAAAATACTTTTTATGTCAGTACGTTTTGGCATTGCATCCTACCGTTGGCGTTAATTGGCTTGCTTGGCGCTTTCTTGCATCAGTTCAATAAAGTGATCAAACAGCGGCGCTGCATCGTGCGGACCGGGGCTGGCTTCCGGGTGACCCTGGAAACTGAACGCCGGTTTGTCCGTACGGTGAATACCCTGCAGAGAGCCATCGAACAATGAGCGATGGGTTGCACGCAGATTGGCAGGCAGGGTTGCTTCGTCTGCCGCAAAACCGTGGTTCTGGCTGGTGATCAGTACAGTATTGTCATCCAGATTCTTAACCGGGTGATTGGCACCATGATGGCCAAACTTCATTTTTACCGTCTTGGCACCGCTGGCCAGCGCCAGCAACTGATGGCCCAGGCATATTCCAAACACCGGAATGTCGGTTTCAAGAATGGCTTTGATGGCGTCAATGGCGTAGTCACAGGGCTCTGGATCGCCGGGGCCGTTAGACAGGAAAATACCATCTGGATTCATGGCCAGCACGTCGCTGGCGGGGGTTTGTGCAGGCACTACCGTGAGGTCACAACCGCGATCCACCAGCATGCGCAGGATGTTGCGTTTTACGCCGAAATCGTAGGCTACTACTTTAAATGTGCTGGCTTCTGGCTTGCTGTAGCCTTCGCCCCAAGCCCAGCTGCCTTCTTTCCACTGGTAAGCCTCTTTGACGGTGACTTCTTTCGCCAAATCCATGCCTTTCAAGCCACCGAAACCTTTAGCGGCGGCAATGGCTGCGGCTTCGTCGATGTCACCGGCCATGATGCAACCGCCCAGAGCGCCCTTCTCCCGCAGGATTCGGGTGAGTTTGCGGGTATCTATGTCGGCAATACCGAGGATATTTTTGTCACGCAGGTATTGATCCAGACTCTTCTGGCTGCGCCAGCTGCTGGCCATCAAGGGCAGGTTGCGAATGATCAGGCCGGTGGCCCAGATCTGAGCAGACTCTTCGTCCTCGTCGGTTACGCCGGTATTGCCAATATGGGGATAGGTCAGGGTGACCATCTGGCGGGCATAGGATGGGTCAGTCAGGATTTCCTGATAACCGGTCATCGCTGTATTGAAAACTACTTCGCCTACGGATTGCCCGTCTGCGCCAATGGATACACCCCGAAACAGGGTGCCGTCTTCTAGGGCCAAAATGGCTGGTTTGTTCAAGCCAACCTCCATTGCTGGTCGATGCGGGTGCAGAGCACTGTGTTAGAGCAATAAAACACCAGTTGCAAAAAAGCGGAATAGATTTGGTGAGATCCATCCCGCTTCCTAATATTGTACACTGGCTTGATCATATCAAGTCGTTGCGGCCGGGCAATCTACTCTTTCTGCTGAACTCTGGGCCGAACAATACCCGGCTTGATACAGTTGACTGTTAAGCCTTTCGATATTGTAAGTAGATGAATATGGCAGATGATGGCAGCCCGACCATAAGCTGATCGGGCGGTATTTTATCGAATAGACACCAGTGCGTCTACGCTTTTATGGACATGAACAACAAGGCTTGGGGGGTGTGCTGGATCACACCCCGATCACCTTAGCGATACTCTATGTGTAACGTCGGCGCAGCGGCCCTTTCACCGTTGTATGACTCAACAGTTCTGGTGCCACTACCAGTGAAGATAAATGACATCGCGCCGCCGCTGACCCAGTCACCACGATCCACCAGCACCTGAATCAGGCTGGACAGATCGGCGGTGTTGAAACGCTGATCCACGCTCCAGGCACCGGATATATCCCACTGCACGCTGGACACCAGCGTTGTACGGTTGGTGATATTGTAGGCATCATTACTGAAAGTAACGGGGTTTGCGCTGTCCTCTGCCGTGATACTGATAAAGGCATCGCCCGACGAGGCTTCATCAACTTCGAAGGTTATATAGGCATTGACGATTTCAGCGTTGGCAGGAATCGCCACGCCCTGGAACCTGACCCCTACGGTTTGCAGGCTGTAGCCCACTTCATCGACGATCTCAAGATCCGAGCTGTACAACTGGATGGAGCCATCGGCCTGCTCTTCGGCGTCGTCTTCGGACAATGAAACCTGAATATCCAGGGTTTGCACGACAGAGTCGATCACGACCACGGCAGAGGTGGACTCATCTGATTGGTTACCGGCATAGTCATAGGCTCCAACCACATAGGTGTAGCTGCCTACCCCCAGGCCTGAATCCACAAAACCGCCCGCACCTGACTGATCCGATACCTGTACACCATTCCGGTATACCCAATAACCAGCAACACCGGTATTGTCGGTAGAGGCTGCCCAGTTTACCAAGACATCACCATTGGCTTGCAGTACAGCACTGACGCCCTGAGGCACCGAGGGCGACTCGATATCAGGGGCCAGCACCGTAACAATGACGCTGTCGCTGGCGGTAAATTCACCGTCGTCCGCAGACAGTTGCAGTTCATAGGTGCCTTCCGCCATGAAGGTGGCATCGGTTACCGCTGCCATATCATTGCTGAAGGTAACACCGGCCGGGCCTGAGAGAACAGTCCAGGATAGATCCATATAGCTGGTCAAACCATCATCAATGAGGCTGCCATTCAAGGTTATGGTGTCCGCAGGCAAGCTGAGCAACTGATCCGCTCCCGCATTCACCACTGGCGCCTGGTTAACCGGCTCGCCTTCGTAATATTCAATGTGCAGAACCGGAGCCGCTGGTCGCTCACCGTTATAGGACTCTGCTGTGCGAGTGCCCGTGCCGGTAATGACAAAGCCCAGTGCGTTGCCAGCCCCCCAGGTAGAGCTGCTTACCAGAGGCTGAATCAGGCCTGCCAGATTCGGAGACTGGTGCACTTGATCAACCGACCAGGCGGGTAACGCATCCCAGATCACACTGCCAGCGGTTGCACGGGAGGACACGTTGTAGGCATCCGCCGTGAAGGTGGGCATATTGGCTTCATCTACAATGGCGATGGTCAGGGTAGAGGCACCGGAGCCCGCTTCATCGGCTTCGAATTGCAGCCAGGCATTGGTGATCACCACCCCTGCTGGCAGCTGCACATCGGCAAACCGCAAGCCAACGCGCTGGTTACCCATACCCACTTCGTCGACCAGCTCAAGATCCGTGCTGTACAAATCCATACGACCATCTTCGCCTTCTTCCACATCGTCTTCGCCTGCGGAAATAGCCACATCCAGCGTAAACACTGCATCCGGAATAAACGGCGTAGTAACACCGACGGTGAACGAGTAAATTGATTCATTACCCGCTGCATCCAGCGCGCTGATCTGGTATTCGTAGTAGGTTTCAGAATCCAGACCCACGTCTGTAAAAGTGAGATCAGCAACTTCTGCTATCTGCAGGGCGCTACGGTAAACACGATAGGCCACCACGCCGACGTTATCAGTCGCAGCATTCCAGCTCAGCGTTACCGAGGCATCGCCGTTTGCCACGGCGACCACACCAACAGGTGCGTCGGGTGCAGTTGCATCCGGTGCGGTGACGGTAACGGTTACGGTGTCAGACACGATGAACTCACCATCATCGACACTGAACATCAGTGTGTAGACGCCCGCATCGCTGAAAGTTACCTCAGGTGATGCCACATCAGGCGCTGAGAACACGACCATTGCCGGGCCTCCTACCTGACTCCACTCCACGGTCACGGGAGTCACGCCATCATCGGCATAGGCACCTGACAATACCGTCACAGGGCTGGACATGGACACAACCAGATCGCTGCCGGCATTGGCTACCGGAGCCTGATTCACCGGATCACCCTCGTAGTATTCAACGTGCAGTATCGGTGCGGCTGTGCGCTCGCCGTTATAAGATTCCGCGGTGCGGGTACCGGTTCCGGTGATCACAAAGCCCATAGCATTGCCTGACACCCAGCCTGGGTTGTTCACCACTTGCTGCACCAGCCCGGCGATATCCGGGGTAACGTGATTCTGATCCACGCTCCAGGCTGGCAGCGAGTTCCACTGCTCTGCGGCCGTCACGTTGCGAGATGAGATGTTAAAGGCGGCCGAAGTAAAGGTGGGCGTGTTGGCTTCATCAATGGCTCGAATGTTCAAGTTGGTAGCAGAACCGCCAGCCTCATCAGCCTGGAATTGCAGATAGGCATTGGTGATGATGGCACCAGCCGGTACCGGCACGCTGGCGAAGCGCACACCAACGGTCTGGTTGCCCATGCCGACTTCATCCACTAATTCAAGATCGGTGCTGCCCAGATCTATGCGACCATCATCTGCTTCTTCTGCATCATCGGTACCGGTACTTACAGCCACATCAACCACTGTGACTGAATCCGGTACGAACGGTGTGGTAGCGCCATCGGCAACCGACAAAGGCGAAGTATTACCTGCTACGTCCACAGCAAGAACCTGGTATTCGTAATAGGTTTCAGCGTCCAAGTCGGTATCAACGTACTCCAGCCCGGCCAATTCCACCAGCAGAACGCCATCCCGATATAAACGATAGAGTTGAATGCCTACGTTGTCGGTGGCAGCAGACCAGCTGACGGTAATGGAACCCACACCACTGACTGCCGCGGTGAGGCTGTCCGGTGCTATCGGCGCAATCAGATCAGGCTCAGAAACGGTTACTGTAATACTATCGGCGGCCACAAATTCACTGTCATCCGCTTGCAACTGTAATACGTAAACGCCTGCCGTGGTGAAGGTTGCAGTAGTGGATGCCGACCCCGGTGCGGAAAAACTCACTGTGTCCGGCCCGGAAATCACGCTCCACTCTAGATCGAGCGAGCCACTTAAGCCGTCGTCGGTAACAGAGCCGGTCAGCGCTAGCTGATTGTCAGGCAGAACCAGCACTGCATCTGCGCCAGCATCTACAGTTGGTGCCTGATTAACCGGCGCGCCTTCGTAGTATTCAATATGCAGGGTGGGAGCGGCGGCTTGCTCGCCATTATAAGATTCCGCTGTGCGGGTGCCTGTGCCGGAAACCACAAAGCCCATGGCATTACCCGCAGCCCAGCCAGGGGTGTTGACCACAGCCTGAACCAAAGACGCGATGCTTGGAGTCTGGTGTTTCTGATCCAGCGCGTTCCAGGCTGGCAGGTTGTTCCAGGCAACCGAGCCCATTGTGCTACGGGAGGTGATGTCGTAAGCAGCTGTGCTAAACGCGGCAACGTTGGTATCGGCAAAAATGGCGATATTCAGGGAGGTAGCTGAACCACCGGTTTCATCGGCTTCAAATTCCAGCCAGGCATTGGCAATGGTGGCTCCGCTGGGCACAGGCACACCCACAAAACGCAACCCTACATGCTGATTACCCATACCTATTTCATCGACCAGTTCCAGATCGGTGCTGCCCAGGTCAATGCGGCCATCATCGGCCTCTTCCGCATCATTGTTACCAGAGCTGATTCTAATATCCACCATAATGCCTGGCAGCGGCGCAGCGGGAACCGTGACAAACTGAACAGCGCTGAGGGCTGACACGTTACCAGAGAAATCTTCGGCCTGGATCTGATAACCATACTCGGTAAGCTCGGACAAGCCGACATCCATATGGGTCAAGGCAGCCAGATGGGCCACTTCAACACCATCACGATACACATAATAAGCCTGCACCCCGGTGTCATCCGTGGCGGCTTCCCAGGAGATAGTCACCGAGCCATCATTGGCTGCAGACAGCTGGACGTTAGCAGGTACGCTGGGAGCGGTAACGTCCGGCGCGTACACCGATACCGTTACCGTATCAACAACGCTCAATTCGCCATCGCTCACGCTCAGTTCCAACTCATACACACCGTCCATAGGGAAAGTCGCGGTAGGAGAAAGGCTGTATGCATCCGAGAACACAACAGAATCGGGGCCACTTACCTGACTCCAAGTGCTGGTTAATGTACCCGCAGGCAGGCCATCATCGGCGGCACTGCCACTCAACATAAGCTCGTATGTTGGCAACAGCAGGGTTGCATCATCACCAGCATCCACCATCGGTGCTTGGTTGACTGGCGGGCCCATTATGTATTCAACGAACAGGCGTGGCGCAGCATAAGGCGATGCATCATAGGATTCCGCTACTCGACGACCACTGCCGGTAATCACAAAGCCCAGGTTATTGCCACTTTGCCAACCCGCACGATCCACCAGCTCTTGTACAACAACAGCGATATCCACCGATGCGTGCAACTGACCCACCGTGTTCCAAGAGGGCAATGAATTCCAATCAGCATAAGCAACGGTTTGGGGGCGACTGGAGATATCAAAAGCGTTACCACTGAAGGCAGCAGGTGCATCCTCTGCCAGACCGCGAATGGTCAGTGACGTTGGCTCGGAACTGGTTTCATCGGCTTGGAATTCCAGCCATGCATGCACGATCTCGACACCGGCAGGCAACGCAACACCCTGGAAGCGCAGCCCCACATGCTGAGCGCCACGGCCACCGTCTTCCACCAATTCCAGATCGCCGCCAAAGCGATCCACGCCACCGTCGACAAATTCTTCTGCATCGTCAGCACCGCTGCTGATCTGCACGGCCAACAGGGCCTCAGACAGGGTCACCACAACCCCGCTGGACAGGTCGGAGACATTACCGGCAGGATCTTGCGCCTGCACTGTGTACCAATAAGTGGTCGCTGCATCCACCATGAAATCGCGATAGAACAGATCCGTGGTAGTGGTCAGCAGGACATCGTTTCGATAAATATTATAGTGTTGGACAGCGATGTTGTCGGAGCTGGGCTCCCAGGCGAGGGCAACCCCGGTATTACTTAGCGTGGAACCTTGCAGGTTAAGTGGAGCAGTCGGTGCCTGGCTGTCGGCCGCCGTAACGGTGACAGTCATAGTATCCAGACTATTGAGCACACCATCAGAGGCAGTCAGTTGCAGCTCATAGGTGCCGACTTGAGGAAATGTAACCTGAGAACCCGGTGATGCAGAATTACTGAACAGCACTCCAGCAGGGCCAGATACCTGAGACCAGGCAGAAGTCAGCGTGTCTGAAGGCAAACTATCATCCACGATACCACCGGCCAACGTTACAGTATCGGCTGGCAGGCTGATGATCCGATCACTGCCGGCATCAACCTCGGGGGCGTAATTACCCTTGGCGGCTGAATGCAGCGCTGCCGCTCCAGCCAGTTCGGGCACACCCAGCTGTGGATAAGCAGGGTTGTACCAAGCCACATCACCGTTTTCCATCAAAGGAGAGGTGAGGAATACTCGGTAAACGCTGGCTCCTTCTGCCACGCCGAGATCCGACAGGTCGATATAAGCAATGGTGACCTGAATACAGTTATTGTAATAGGGCGTGGGCATGGCCACAGGATCAGAAATAACGGTCACAGAGCCTGGGGCATAGGGCGCTTGAATGGACGCTTTGTCCAAACCAACCCGAACCGAGTTGGCAGTACCGATCTGGAACACGGCCAAGTCATTGCCGGGGTTATTCACCACCACGTTATCGGTAAACGCCAACTCGATATATTGATAAGGAGGGGCGGCACTGTTGTAGTCGCCATTGGGGCCCGGCTCCATATCATGGTAGCCGTAGTTGATCCAGGTGTTGAGATCGCTACCGGCAATAGCCTCATCAATAGAGGCGGGAACGACACCACCACACCCGGTCAGATCACCGGTAAAATCGGTGGAAAGCACCCGGTCTGCAAACGCATTATCGTCGAAACTGATGCCGCCAAACTCGATAGCGGCCTGAGACCATGAAGCACTAACACTAGCAATCGTGAGCAAGGCGGGCTTTATCCACGATTTAACAGAAATGATGGTCATTGTCTGATTTCACCCTTAAAGCGTCTAAATAGGAACGTCAGTATTATAATGAAAGGGCTTTCTGCAAAAATCAGACCATAGAATAAAGGCAATACTTTTCAATAAGTTGCATTGCATTCAAGATAAAAAAGGAGGGGAAACTGTAATTTTTTTCGACAACAAAAACGATTAGGAAAGAGCCAGATATGGCCAAGATGGATTGAAATAGGCGCCACCCTGCCCGGCAGCGCCTCAACGTCAGACGTTCAGCGCAGACCTAATACGTCCTGCATGTCATAAAGACCCGCCGCTTTGCCATCCAACCAACGACAAGCACGCACTGCGCCCCGCGCAAAGTTCATACGGCTGGTGGCTTTATGGGTGATCTCTACCCTTTCGCCGTCGGCTGCGAACATCACTGTGTGCTCACCCACGATGTCACCCGCCCGAACTGTCGCAAAACCGATGGTGTTGCGGTCTCGAGGGCCATCCTGTCCTTCACGCCCGTAGACTGCGACCTGCTTCAGGTCACGGCCCAGGGTTTCGGCAACCACTTCACCCATACGCAGAGCCGTTCCGGAAGGGGAATCCACTTTATGGCGGTGATGGGATTCCAGCACTTCGATATCCACCTCATCACCCAGCACCTTGGCGGCAATTTCCAGCAACTTAAAGCACAGATTGACCCCCATGCTCATGTTGGGCGCGAACATAATGGCTGTTTTCTGGGCAGACGCGGCCAACTGAGCCTTTTCATCATCATTGAGGCCGGTGGTACCGATGGCCATTTTCTTGCCATGCTCGGCACAGAATCGGGCGTTGGCTACCGTGGCAGCAGGTGCCGTGAAATCGATCAGCACGTCGAAATCATCTTTCACCGCCTCAAGACTGTCCGCAACAGTAACACCCAATTTTCCGATGGCTGCCATTTCACCTGCGTCCGTCCCGATAAGAGAATTGCCGGGGCGATCAATGGCGGCGGTCAAAGCCACCCCCTCACCTTCTGTAATAGCCTGAATCAGGGCACGCCCCATGCGGCCAGCAGCGCCAATAACGGCGACTCGTACGTCAGAATTGCTCACGATTCTTCCTTCAAATTAATGGTTCTTAGCGGCCCTTAAAGCATGTCATCAAAGAACGATTTCACGCCGTCGAACCAGCCACTCTTTTTCGGCGACTGACGATGGCCTTCTTTTTCCAGGCTCTCCTGGAACTGTTTTAACAATTCTTTCTGCTCTTTGGAAAGGTTAACCGGCGTTTCAATGATAACTCGACACAGCAGATCGCCCGCGTTGCCACCGCGCACCGGAGTCACACCTTTGCCACGCAGACGGAACAGCTTTCCTGTCTGAGTTTCGGTAGGAATCTTCAGCTTAACGCGTCCATCCAGCGTGGGCACTTCCAGCTCACCACCCAAGGCGGCATCCACAAAACTGATGGGCACCTCAGTATACAGATCCTTGCCTTCACGACGGAAAATTGAGTGATCACGTACGGCTACCTGCACATACAAATCACCGGCCGGGCCACCGTTCATACCGGCTTCACCCTCCCCTGCCAAACGAATACGGTCGCCCGTGTCCACGCCTGGAGGAATTTTCACCGACAGTGTTTTACGCTTTTCTTTGCGGCCCTGACCATGACAGTCGGAGCAAGGATCTTTAATTATTTTGCCCTGGCCACGACAGGCCGGACAGGTCTGCTGCACGGAAAAGAAGCCTTGTTGCATACGCACCTGACCAACACCACCGCAGGTGGTACAGGACACAGGACTTGTGCCTTTCTTGGCACCAGAACCGTCACAGGTATCACAATGCACCATCGTCGGCACACGAATCTCTACGCTGGTGCCTTTTACGGCTTCCTCCAGATCCAGTTCCAGGGTATAGCGCAAATCCGAACCGCGATTATGGCGCGATCCGCCGCGGCCACCCGCTCCACCGCCACCAAAAATGTCGCCGAACACGTCACCGAATATATCGCTGAAACTGGCACCACCTGCACCGGCATGGAAACCGCCGCCGCCCATATTGGGGTCTACCCCGGCATGACCGTATTGATCGTATGCTGCTCTTTTTTGTTCATCAGAGAGCACTTCGTAGGCTTCGCTGGCTTCCTTGAACTTGGCTTCGGCCTCTTTGTCGTCCGGGTTACGGTCCGGGTGAAACTTCATGGCCAATTTGCGGTAGGCCTTTTTGATTTCCGGCGCTTCCGCAGATTTGCTAACCCCGAGTACTTCGTAAAAATCTCTTTTCGACATGCGTTCAGACCAATGTAATAAGTTTAATGGTGGAAAGCGTGAGAGCTTGACGCAAGAGCGCGGAGACAGGGCTCCGCGACTCGTTAACGCCTTTAGTAAACTAGCGAGGGGACCGGCTCACCAAGGAACCGGCCCGCCCCGTCACGCTTACTTCTTGTTTTCGTCCACTTCTTCGAACTCGGCATCAACCGCGTCATCGGCAGCACCGGCATTACCGGAATCTGCCGCAGCGTCAGTAGCCTGGGCACCGCCTTCGGCTTGCTGCTCAGCATACAACCGCTGGGCCAAGCCGGATGAAGCTTCGGTTAGGGCTTTGGTTTTGGCTTCGATATCGTCTTTATCATCGCCTTTCAATGCCTCTTCCAGTGCGGTAATCGCTGCTTCGATGGCCGTTTTCTCATCTGGCTGAACTTTATCAGCAGCTTCTTCCAGGGTCTTCTTGGTGGCGTGAATCATGCCATCAGCCTGATTGCGCACGGTGACCAGCTCTTCGAACTTGCGGTCTTCCTCAGCGTGAGATTCCGCATCGCGTACCATTTGTTCGATCTCTTCATCATTCAAGCCCGAAGAAGCCTTGATGACGATGGACTGCTCTTTACCGGTGGCCTTGTCCTTCGCGCTAACATTCAAAATACCGTTAGCATCGATGTCGAAGGTCACTTCGATTTGCGGCATACCGCGAGGTGCCGGTGGAATGTCGGAAAGATCGAAACGACCCAGCGACTTATTCTGGGCAGCTTGCTTACGCTCACCCTGGCACACATGCACGGTTACTGCAGTTTGATTGTCATCTGCTGTGGAGAAGATCTGCGATTTCTTGGTCGGAATCGTTGTGTTCTTCTCGATCAGGGACGTCATCACGCCACCCATGGTTTCAATACCCAGAGTCAGAGGGGTTACGTCCAGCAGCAATACGTCTTTTACATCACCCGCCAGAACCGCCGCCTGGATAGAGGCACCCACGGCAACCGCTTCATCCGGGTTCACGTCTTTACGTGGCTCTTTACCGAAGAAGTCTTTTACCTTCTCCTGTACCAGAGGCATACGGGTCTGACCGCCCACCAGGATAACCTCGTTGATGTCAGACGCTTTCAAACCGGCATCTTTCAATGCTGTAGCACAAGGCTTCAGCGAGTCCACCACCATTTTCTCAACCAGTGATTCCAACTTGGCGCGGGTCAGCTTGATGTTCAAGTGTTTCGGGCCAGAGGCATCGGCAGTGATATAAGGCAGGTTCACTTCAGTCTGCTGACTGGAAGACAGTTCGATCTTGGCTTTCTCGGCAGACTCTTTCAGACGCTGCAGAGCCAAAGGATCGTTGTGCAGATCGATACCGGAATCTTTCTTGAATTCATCGGCCAGATACTCGATCAGGCGCAAATCAAAATCTTCACCACCCAGATGGGTATCACCGTTGGTGGCCAGCACTTCAAACTGGTGCTCACCGTCCACTTCAGCGATTTCGATGATGGAGATATCGAACGTACCACCACCCAGATCGTAAACCGCTACCACGGAGTCGCCACGTTTTTTATCCATACCGTAGGCCAGGGCCGCTGCGGTAGGCTCGTTGATGATACGCTTGACATCCAAACCAGCGATGCGGCCGGCATCTTTAGTGGCCTGACGCTGGCTGTCATTAAAGTAGGCCGGTACAGTGATTACCGCCTCGGTTACTGGCTCGCCCAGATAGTCTTCTGCGGTTTTCTTCATCTTTTTCAGAATTTCCGCAGACACCTGAGGAGGCGCCATTTTCTTGCCCTGCGCTTCTACCCAAGCATCACCATTATCGGACTTGATGATTTTGAATGGGGCGCGCTTGAGGTCTTTCTGCACCTCGTCGTCAGTGAACTTGCGACCAATCAGACGCTTCACTGCGTACATGGTGTTATGTGGGTTGGTTACCGCCTGACGCTTAGCGGATTGCCCCACCAGGATTTCTCCATCTTCGTTATAAGCAATGATGGACGGGGTGGTACGATCACCTTCGCTGTTCTCGATAACCTTGGGCTTGTCGCCTTCCATTACCGCTACGCACGAGTTGGTTGTACCCAGGTCGATGCCGATAATTTTACCCATTTTAACTCTCCGCTGATTCGCTCGGTGCGGGCTTATAGCCCGTTTAATGTTTAAAAAACTGTTTAATTACTGTGTTCGAGGGATTGGCTGTATTAGCCTCACCCTGTGTCTGGTTACCTAGATGGGGACTGACGCCATCTTTTCAAGGGTTCTGCAATGTTCCTGCTGCAAACCGCTCACCCCGCAGATCAACCGGCTTTAGACACCACCACCATGGCGGGGCGCACCAATCGACCTTTCAGCACATAACCCTTCTGCATCACTGCCATAACGGAGTTAGGCTCCATATCGGGGTTAGGCACCATGGACATCGCCTGATGCAACTCAGGATTGAAGGGCTCGCCCATTGGGCAGATCTGCTCTACACCGTGTTTACTCAAGGTGTCCACAAACATCTTCAGAGTCAGCTCGACCCCGTCGCGCATCCCCTTAACCACCTCGTCCTCCAGGTTATCTGCCGCATCCAGGGCTCGCTCCAGGCTGTCGATCACAGGCAACAGATCCGAGGAAAACTTGTCCAGCGCGAACTTGTGAGCATTCTCCACATCCCGCTCGGCACGACGGCGCACGTTCTGCATCTCGGCCTGAGCCCGCAACACCGACTCAGACTGATCATTGATTTTGGCCTGCAACGCGGCAACTTCTTCCAACAGGGATTCGACTGTGGGCGCTTCCAAATTTTCAGTGGCTTCAGCTGAATCCGCTGCCTGCTCTACCGCTTCCGGCTCCGCTGCCTGGATTTGCTCTTCTTCCTGGGGTTCCTGGGGGCGCGTCGCTTCATCATTGGACATAAAGAATTCTCCAAATAAAACAAAAACTTACCTTAAGCCCTGCCAGACAGAGCCAGATAGTCGTAAAAATTTGAGAGCTATATGGGGATTAATTGGCAGGCTTCAAGGCCGCACTGAGAATTTTTGCAGTCAAATCAACCATGGGGATAACTTTCTGGTAGGGCATACGGGTAGGGCCGATCACCGCCAGCACTCCCAGCACCTCATCCTCGGTGCCATAAGTAGAGGACACCAGACTGCATTCATCCAGCATATGGTAGCCGGACTCCTGCCCGATGAAGATCTGCACACCGTCTGCTTTAACACAATGATCCATAAGATCCAGCAGATCCCGTTTGCGCTGGAAGGCATCAAACAGATCCCGCAGGCGATCAACCCCCTGATGATCCACCATACCCAGCAGATTCGACTGGCCAGACACCACACATTCCGATTCATTGGGGCTTTGAAAACTCTGGGATGCCACCTCAATCACTGTCTGCATCAACGAATCCATGCGGACTTTGTCATCCTGCATGGAGCACAGCAAACTGTCGCGAATCCGCCCCAGCGCATTACCAATAAAGTGCTGATTCAGATAGTTGGCTGCCTCCTGCAGCTCCGATTCGCTGTAGCGGTGGCTGGTGGTAATGATGCGGTTCTGCACCTCGCGGTCATTGAGCACCAGAATCACCAGCACCCGATTGCCCTCCAGCGGCAGAAACTCCACCTGTCGCAAGCTGGAGCGATCACTCTTGGGCACCATAACAATGCCCGCCATGGAGGTAAGATCGGACAGGACTTCAGACGCCTCCTCCATTAATTCCTGTGGCGTTTTGTCCGGCAACAGGCGCTTTTTCACCTGATCAACGTTATCAGCCCCCGGCGATGACACCGTCAGCAGAGTATCCACAAACATGCGGTACCCCAACTGCGTGGGCACCCGCCCGGCAGAAGTATGGGGAGAATGGATCAGCCCCCGCTGCTCCAGCTGGGCCATTACATTACGGATTGTGGCGGGGCTGGCGGAGTTGACCATAGCCTGCGCAATGGCTTTTGAGCCCACTGGCTCGCCATCCTGAATGTAGCGCTCAACCAGCGCTTTCAGCACCTCTTCCGCACGGTCTATTTTGGCTCGCATCAAGGTCCTGTCATATGATTGAATTGCAGCAACATTTTTTGATTCTAGCGCGGCTTTCCCGATGGCGACAAGCCGCCATTTTCTCTAATATGGGTCACTCACCCGGATCAAACAGGCGCGAACACGTCCAATCATGCTCACACACATCACCATAAGCAACTTCGCCATTGTCGAACAGCTGGATCTACACATCCCCAACAAACTCACGGTGATCACCGGAGAAACCGGGGCCGGTAAATCCATCATGATTGATGCACTGGGGCTCGCCCTGGGGGATCGCGCCGAATCGGGCTCGGTGCGCCATGGAGCCGACAAAGCCGAAATCCTGGCCACGTTCGACATCAGCAACAACCGGGATGCCCGCGACTGGCTGCAGTCCCGCGATCTGGACGCCGATCACGAGTGCATCCTGCGCCGGGTGGTATCCGCCGACGGCCGCAGCCGCGCCTACATCAACGGCACCCCCTCCCCCATCCAAAGCCTGAAAGAGCTGGGGGAGATGTTAGTAAGCATTCACGGACAACACGAACACCAGTCCCTGCTGAAAAAAGACACACACCGCGCCCTGCTGGATGAATTTGCCGGACTGAACCCCCAAGCCAAAACCGTTGCCGAAGCCTTCCGCCACTGGCAAAAGCAACAGCAGGCCTACGAACACTTCCGCGATCATGCCAAAGAAATGCAGGATCGCGCCGACCTGCTGCGCTTCCAGATCAGCGAGCTGGACGAACTGAAACCACAGGCGGACGAACTGGCAGAGCTGGAAGCCGAACACAAAAAACTGTCCAACGTTGACGCCCTGATGAGTCGCGGACAGCAAGCCCTTACCGGCTTAAGCGAAGGCGACTCCACCGTGGTGGATCTGGCTCAATCCATTTTGCACCTGTTAAAAGACATGCAGGAAGACGACCCGGACCTGAAAGACGTAACCGAGATGGTAGACAGCGCCCGCATCCAACTGGAAGAAGCCGGTTCCAGCCTGCGCCACTATCTGGATGGGCTGGACATCGACCCGGAACGCTATCAGGAACTGGATAACCGAATTTCCAGCTACTTCCACTTAGGCCGTAAACACCGGGTTGACCCACACCAACTGGCAGAGTTATGGCAGGAACTGCAACAGGAGCTGGACGCCATCGACGGTGGCGATGAGAAACTGGCCAAGCTGGAACAGGCTGCCAACCAGTCCCGCCAGGACTACCTGGGCGCGGCGGAAAAACTCTCCAAAGGCCGCAGCAAAGAAGCCAAAAAGCTCAGCAAACTGATTACCGAAAAAGTACAACCCCTGGGCATGCCCGGCGCGGAATTCCAAGTGGATTTACAGGCACTGGAAGCAGAACAATACAACGCCCACGGACTGGAACTGGTGGAATTTATTGTTCGCACCAACCCGGGCCAACCCGTCAAACCTTTAAATAAAGTGGCGTCCGGCGGTGAACTGTCCCGCATCAGCCTGGCGATTCAGGTTGCTTGTGCCGCCAAAACCAATGTGGCCACCCTGGTGTTCGATGAGGTGGACGTGGGCATCGGTGGTGCAGTGGCACAGATCGTAGGCAATCTGCTGCGAAAACTGGGGCAGGATAACCAAGTGCTCTGCGTCACCCACTTGCCACAAGTTGCAGCTCAGGGACACACCCATCTGCACGTCAACAAACAAACCAGCAAAAAGCAGACACACACCGACATCGCCGAGCTGTCACAGGATGAAAAAGTGGCGGAAGTCGCCCGTATGCTGGGGGGCTTGAAAATTACCGAACAGACATTGGCTCACGCCAGAGAGTTGATTGAGGAAAGCCAAGGCTAACAGCCATGGCTTCCTCGGATCACAAGAACGTGCTGGCTATTTTTTAGGCTTAACGTACAACACAAGCTTGTGATCCACCAGATCAAAGCCATGCTTTTCGGCAATGGTGTGCTGAAGCTGCTCGATCTCATCATCGACAAATTCAATGACCTGACCAGAGTCCACACACACCATATGGTCATGATGATCACCCTTATCCAGCTCGAAAACTGCATGCCCCCCATCAAAATTCAAGCGGCTCACCAGCCCGGCACTCTCAAACTGCGTCAATACGCGATAGACCGTGGCCAGCCCCACGTCGTCACCGGCTTCCAGCAGGGCCTTATAGACATCCTCCGCACTCATATGATGGCTGTCAGAAGCCTCCAATATCTGCAGGATCTTGACCCGCGGCAAGGTAACCTTCAGGCCAACCTTACGTAATTCCACATTTTCATTTGTCATAGGGATCTTTCTTCGTTTTCCGGTTTCTAATAAAACCGGGTTACCTGTATGATGTTCGTTTTTTGCGAAGATAGTGGAAAACCAAACCAGATGCAAAACTTGTTGAATTGTTTACGTTCCACAATGAAGATTCCTGCACTGATAGTGCTTGCCGTCGCCCTGCTGGTCAGCGGGTGCAGTTCACTGCGCTTTCCTGGGGTATTTCGAATCGACGTTGGCCAAGGCAACCTGATCACCAAAGAGATGATCGAAAAACTCCGCGTTGGCATGACACCCAGACAAGTAGAGTACGTTATGGGCTCAGCCATGATCACGGACACCTTCCACCCGGATCGCTGGGACTACCTATACAGCCTGGAGACAGGCAAAGGCATTTTGGTACAAAACCAACTCACTCTTTACTTTGATAACGAACGCTTGGCTCGCATTGACACTTCCCGCTACAAAGATCCGGAAGCCCTGAGAAACGATCTCCTGAAACAAATGGGCCTGCCCGTTCCTGCGGCCAACGCACCCGCTGCAGACTCAGAGATTCAACCCAAACCCGAACCCGATACAGCCCCACCAGAAAACGCAGAAGCCTGACGCAACACTGAGCAGGCTTTCTACCGACCGGCCCTGTTAGGCCCCGCCGTCAGCCCCCTGCTCTTCCGCCGCTTTTTTCGCAGCCCGCTTCTTACGCACCTCTTTCGGATCAGCAATCAACGGCCGATACAGCTCAACCCGCTCACCGTCTTCCAGCAAGCGCTCTTTAGGCTTGCGCTCGGCCTTGCCGAACACCCCCATTGGAACCGAATCCACATCCAGACCCTCAAACTTACTGCTGATGCCAGACTGCACCACAGCATCGTACATGGATGTGCCTTTCTTCACTGTTAACGGAATAATCATCTGCTTTTCGGGCAAAGCATAAGCCACTTCCACTTGAATCATCGGTTCACTCATATCATTCCATCAACTTATTGAACATCACCACTGCCACACCCACCGGCGCCACAAACCGCACCAGAAAAAACCAGGCCTTATATATAGAAGGATGATCGATATCCACTTCGGACCGCACAATGGCGCGATCCATTACCCACGCCACAAACACACAAATCAACAGCCCGCCCAAAGGCAACATAATATTGGTGGTTAGCTTATCGAAGAAATCAAAAATACTGTTATCAAAGATCTTAACATCCGACCAGATATTAAGAGACAGCGCACAGGCCACACCCAACACCCAGGCTGTAACCCCCACAATTAGAGCCGCCACTCCACGATTCATTCCCAAGGTTTCTACGGCCCAGGCCACCGCCGGTTCCGCCAGCGAAATGGCCGAACTCCAGGCCGCCGCCACCACCAGCACAAAGAACATCGTACCCAGCACCACCCCTCCGGGCATCTGGCTAAACGCTATAGGCAATGTCTGAAACATCAACGAAGGCCCCGCCCCAGGCTCCAAGCCATTGGCAAACACAATGCTGAAAATCACAATACCGGCCACCAATGCCACCAACGTATCCAACAGCCCCACCGTCACCACCGTGGACGCCAGATTCTGCTGCCGCGACATATAAGCCCCGTATGCCATGATCGCCCCCATACCCAGACTTAAGGTAAAGAACGAATGCCCCAGCGCACTCAGGATCGCCTCCTCAGTCAACTTGCCGAAATCAACCCTAAACATAAAACTAAGGCTGTCCGAGAACGAATCCAGCGTTGCGGAATAGCCCAATAACAGCAGCAGCATCACAAACAGCAGCGGCATCAACCACTGCACCGCCATTTCCAAACCTTTATGAATACCGTTAGCCACAACCACCACCGTCATGGCCATAAACAGCGTATGCCAATCCACCAGCTTGCCAGGATCACTCACCAGGTTGCCGAACTCCCCGCTGATCATCTCAGCATTCTGGCCTTCAAAAGTACCCGAAGCCATCAGATAGACATAAGAAACCGCCCATCCGGCCACCACACTATAGAAAGAAAGAATAAACAGGCCCGCCAATGCCCCCAGCCAGCCAATACCACCCCAAAAAGGCGTCGCTTTCGCCTCATTGGCCAGAGTATGCATACTGTTAATCGGGCTGGCACGCCCACGACGCCCCAGCAGAATCTCCGCCAGCATGACCGGAATACCAATCGCAAAGATAAAAAACAGATAGATCAGAACAAAAGCACCACCGCCGTTCTCCCCCGCCATATAAGGGAACTTCCAGATATTACCCAACCCAACCGCAGACCCTGTGGCCGCCAGAACGAAGGTCCAGCGTTTGGTCCAGATACCATGTATCGATTGCTGCTCAGACATTGAATGTCCCTTTTACGAAGCACAACATTATTAGGATTATTGAGCGCATTTTCCTTGCGTTTGGTCGGCCTGTCAAAACAACACCCTGTATTACTTGGGTTTCCAGGGTCAAAAGCCCTATACTTAGCCCCCTGCCCCGGGTTGAACAACCCAACGGCATGCTGTCTTACGCAACCCATTCGGAAACTATGTCAAAGAAGAAACCCGGCGGTGGCTCAACCATTGCCCTGAACAAAAAAGCCAAACACGAATTCTATCTGGAGGAACGCTTCGAAGCGGGCGTTGCCCTGGAAGGCTGGGAAGTCAAAAGCCTCCGCGAAGGCAAAATCAGCTTCATGGACAGCTACGTGCTCATGAAAGACGGCGAGGCGTTCCTGTTCGGCTGCCACATATCGCCCCTGCCCACGGTATCCACCCACTTCGTGCCAGATCCCACCCGCACCCGCAAGTTGCTGCTGCACCGCAAAGAGCTGGGGCGAATCTTTGGTGCCATCGCCAAACAACAACTTACCTGTGTGCCGCTGGCTCTGTATTGGAAAAACGGCGTTGTGAAATGTGAAATAGCCTTGGCCAAAGGCAAAAAGCTGCACGATAAACGCGCCACCGAGAAAGAAAGAGACTGGGATCGAGAAAAGCATCGAGTGCTGAAAACAGGCTAGACGCAAACAGTCAACCAATATTGACCATTTGGCATTTCAACGCTACAGTGGGGCCTCAGATCGAAAGGTACCCACTCCATGCTCATCACTGCACAAATCCTTAGCACCATACTCGGCCTCTTCTTTTTAGTCACCGGTTGGCTTAAAACCAGCGGCCACCCCCACATGATCGAAGAGTTCGACAAATTCCAATACCCCCACTGGCTGCGCGTCGTGGCTGGCGTACTGGAACTGATCAGCGCCCCAATGATGCTGGCGGTCTGGTGGTCACCCGCGCTCGCCAGCCTGGGCGCATTAATCATTAGTGCCGTGATGGTGGGTGCCGCCTACACCAACTTCGTCAAACGGCCCGCTGTGTTCGGCTGGGGCACACTCGCCATCCTTGCGCTGTGCCTTGCCCCTGTAGCAATACACTGGACAGAAACCGAACAAACTTTGCACCACATACTAAGCGTTGTGTTTCCGCCCTCGCCTTAACTATACCCGACCAGCCAGTGAACTTTTCCTGACGGGCGAGGTCGAAATGAGCGTAACCGTTATATTAAATATCGTGGACGTGTTACAATCGAAAAACTGGGGGCGACATTGGCTTCGACGTTGATTACAAACCCTTTGGTGCATGTCGTGTGGGTAGCAACACACGTACTTCAAGTGCTGCAAATGATAGTTGCAAACGACGACAACTACGCTTTAGCCGCTTAAGGCTAAACCGCCACAAGGGCTTGCTTGTGGGAACGAAGTGGCGGTAATTAAACACAAGATCGCGGCGCGGCCTGCCTGGTGCCAAACCGCTAAAACCTTACAGGCTGGCTTTTTACTCCCTGTCTAGTCGGGTCGTAACGAGCGAGATTAATAGACAAGACTAAGCATGTAGATCCTTAGGCAGCGGATTGGCGGACGCGGGTTCGATCCCCGCCGCCTCCACCAACAACGAAGCCCCTGCAGCGATGCAGGGGCTTTTTGTTTTCTACGCTGGGAAAGACAGCCGGGATGCTGCTATCACAACTATCAGGTGAGCGGCTTTTTCTCAGCCATTCCCTCATGGTTTCGCGCTACTTATTCCGGATCATTTTGTGCAGAGTTTTTTAACCGGTTTTTGGCTTCAATCCACTGCGACATATAGCGCGTACTTTTCAAACTGTGATGTCTCAGCATCTGGCTGTAGAAGTGCGCCTGCCGGTGCTCATCCAGCGTTGCCCTTAACTGGGTAATCCGCTGTTTCAAACGCGGTGCGTGGGTGGCAAATGAAAAGCGCTGCTCCAGTAACCCTAAGCCATTACGGTGCAGGGGCAGCCACTGATCTTCATTCTGATACAGACCCACCGCAGCTAACGCAAACGCCTCTGGCGTATCGGCCACCACAGCACATGGCGGGGCATCATCACCGTACATGCCTTCGGCACCGATGCTGGTGGTGACGGCAGGCGTGCCATTGCGGGCTGCATCAATCAATTTACCTTTAAGACCGGCGCCAAAGCGCAGCGGGGCCAGCATCACCCGTGCCTGCCCCACCACCTGTTGAGCATCCGGGGCCCAGCCTTTCACCAGAAAACCACTACGATCATTGTGGAGCTGTGTGGTTTTTTTCGGAGGGTAGGCGCCGTAAATATGCAGCTCCGCCTGTGGCAGTTGCTGGCGGATTAACGGCCACAAAGCCTCTTTTAAATAACGTACCGCGTCCCAGTTGGGTTCGTGGCGGAAATTACCGATGGACACAAAATGCGCCCGCTGTGCAAACGGCACGGTGCTTTGTGCATTCGTCACCTCTTCCATAAACGGCACGTACAGTAACTGAGTCGGCGGCGCCTGAAAAAAGCGGGTTAAATATTCGATTTCTGCTTCGGAAATCATCAGCGACACATCGCAGCGCAGTATAGAGGCCACCTCGCGCAGGGCTAGCTCGCTGTGACGGAATTCAATGTCAGGAATAAGCGGCATGTTGAGGGGCTGCCGCTTCAGCTGGGCGGCGCGGGCATGGCGCAGGCAGTGAAGATCTTCGGAGTCCAGCACACGCAATGCCCGCGGGCATTGCTCTTCAACGCGCCAGCCGAATTGTTCTTCCATCATAAATCGGTCGAACATCACCACATCCGGCTTTAGATCACGAATGAAGCCGTCAAAAGAGGCGCAATTCAACGCCAGTGCCACGGCCTCGATATCAAGTGCTGCCAGATCAGGGGCATGGGGACTGGCCTCCGCAGGCGTTCCATACACCACGCGATAACCATCCTGCTGAAAGGCTTGGATCAGCTGCAGCAGGCGGCTGCCTGCCGCAGAGGATGCGGGTTCCGGCCAGACATAGCCGATGACGAGTAATACGGGGGATACGGACATAATTCAGCTCAGAGTTAAACGAGCCTACATTATACATGTGTACCACCAGCGAGCAGGATAACGATGCACGACGCCATCTCCTGGTGGCGTCGAAAGGTTAACCACCAAGGAAGACAACGTCCTCTACCGCACACCCTCTCGTAGCTATGAGCTACGGTGGAATGGCATCTCTGGCACCTTACAGCACACCAGCTCAAACTATAAACCTGTCTGATTAGTTACGCGCATAATTAGAGTTTTCCAGCCCTCCGTATTGGGCCAAACTTCATATTAAATTTATGGCCAAACTTTTGGATGCGCCCATTCAGTTGGGGTATTTTATTACCAAACCTTATCAACAACCAACAAACGTTGTAACTCCGATGATTGCTCCATCTCGCTTATACTGCCTCGAAATAACTCAACACGATCTACATTCTGCGGATTAGGTATTTTTAGTATGTAGCTATCAGGCGCTTGGTAATCTTGTAGCGCTTCCACGGGTAACGCAGCGAGGCGAAGCCAACTGTCTTCCAAGAAATACTCATAAACTTGGCCACCTGAGTTGTTGTAAGCAACCACCCGAATGAACTGTTCTGCGGGGGCATTGCGTTCGGCGGCAACATCTCTCGTAGTTGTCCATGCTTTAAACAACCTATGGTTTTGATGTTCTACCGTTATTTGCAGCATAAGGGTGTCGGCATGGCTCAATGCAGATACGAACAACGCTGATACAAGTACAATCTTTTTAGTTACATTCATCATAAAAATTTCCCTTATTGAGCTGTGACTTGCCAATGGATTTCTGTAGATGAGTAATTATCCACGTCCTTCAGAATCGTTCCGCTCTGGTCGGTCACCACAGCGACAACTTCATAGCTCCCCTGTTTAAAATATGGAATTCTAAATTGCTTATCAGGGCTGCTGGCCATCAACATACCATCAACATACCAATCGACTTTCTGAATGCCAAATTCATGCACAGACTCTACCGAGAAAAGAGCGAGTTCGTTTCTACTATGAAAATACATCTGCGTAGTATCCGGAATCGCTGTATGCACCGGTTTGGCTTTACTGTATACCCGTAACGCCCAGGCTTCACTGTTGACTGCGTGAAACGGATTGCTTCCCGCCGAATTCATTTGTGAATTTATTGTTGGCCTCCAAACCCCGGAATTCCGATAGTTACCGCCTTCATACAACCCGACTTTGCCTTCACCTTCAGTCAAGTGCGCGGTAGGTTCGAGCCAGTGCCGCCATTTTACCGTTTCAAGGTCGTTATTAATGGTTATATTTGCATTGCCGGGTTCAGTAGTTCTTGGCTCCGACGATCCACCATATTCATCAGCCAGTCCGCCAAAGGAATGCCCTAGCTCATGAATACTCACACCAATGCTTGTAGGCGTTGCTGTCGATGTTGCAACACCACCAGCAACACCACCGTATTTCGTGCTATTAACCAACACAAGCACCGCATCGTACTGAGGGAAGTGCTCTGCGGCTACGCCTTTCGCAATAGTGCCATTCGCACTAACAACTCTGCTTGCACTGCTACAGCCTTTGCAAGACTCAAAGTATGTATCCTTTTCTATAGCAGGCTCAACTGAGCGGTCTGTTACCCCCGACTCATTTGATACCACACCCACCGCATGAATGTTCCAAGCCGATTGATGTATAGCGATTTCATGAAAACTCAAATACTTTTCTACAAAGTTTAGTACGGTTTGCTTGAACTTAGCTGCCTCTTCCTCTGTGAAACCATCACCGAGAACCACTAAATCTACGCCTTCACCATCATGTCGACCGATGAGAGTAACCGGCCCAAGGCCATCCCAGCGCTCTGCCGTGGGCAAAACAGAGTAGCTGTCCGTACACACCTGCTCACCACGGGCCGGCGTACCCTTAGCCGATACGGGGGTAACACAAGCCGATATCAACCTGCCAATATCGGCCTCTGCGGGTGTGTATCTGCGTTGATCAAATGTGACATCTCCCACCTGCCAAACTACTTCGCTGCTTCCTTCATTTGAAAAATCACGATCATAGAAGAAATAGTTTAGTGAAAGCTCCTCTCCAACGGCAGGAACCCGAGCGAAAGCAAGATTCTGAATTTCGGGGGCATAGCCAAACGGTCCGATTCCTCTCGAGACTTCTTCGGCATTACTCATGCCATCATCGTCTGCATCTTCATAGGCTCCATCAAGAGAAGACAATGGATCGAGCCCCCAACGGGCTTCTGATCCATCCAGAAGCCCATCAGAATCAGAGTCTTGCATATCTGGATTTGAGCCTATCAGGGTTTCACGAACGTCGGCCAAGCCATCGTTGTCAGAATCTAGCAGATCACACTCTGCTTTTACCTCAACCCTGAAAAACTCGGCCTTATATCCCACAAGCTGTAAGGTTTCAGTCCGGCTATCAAGGCGATCGATGTTATACCACTGGGTGGCAGGGGTATCGACAGCCGAGATGTCTAACCGCGGCTCGATGACTAAACCATCCTCCGCGCGGGTAAGTGTATAGTAACGGTTGCCCCACCAATCTCCCCTCGTATGGGTAACACCCAATTGATAGCTATCACAAAACATATCGCTAAGTGACAAATCTATATTCACTTTGTAATACAGAGAGTGCGTACTACTACGGAATTTTGCGTCGTCACCGCCGAAAGCAACCGGCGACAGACTGGCATTCAAATGTTGTTTGGTGACCAGTTGCGAGAATAGCTCCTCAGTCAAGGGGGCATCCCCCGAAGAAATATCAGAGAAGTCTTCTATTAGGTGGTAGTTAGTCGTGATAACAACCGGCATAAGCGGTCGCTGCTCTAGAAAGGGGGCAACAGAGTCTTGGGGTTCCTCACTGGCATCATCTACGCCGTCAGAATCGTTATCTACATTACTATCGCTACTGCCTGAACCCAATTGCGTCCCGTCACCCTGATTCCCTTCGGTGTTCGGCGCTGAAGTACTACCACCCCCGCCGCAAGCAGCAAGGGTTAACAGGGTATAAGCCAGAAGCGAGATTTTGAATCTAGACTGAAAGGGCATAGCTTTCCTCACCGATGATGTAAATTTCGAGAAAAGCAGCCCGGATTTACTGGGCTATCCGGCCAATGTCCGGAAATATGGCAACCCCGCTATCATAAGATCCCAATACAGGATCTCTTAGACTGGAAGCTTTGCGCCTCAAGGTTTTCACCCAGATTTGCCTTTCTCATAACAGTTCTAGGGCAGCTGAAAACGCCTGCCGCTGAGATTTCAGTGGTTAGTATCAAGTAACATGTCACTTAAATCCAATGCATTAAAATCACCATTACGATGCATTAAACGCATCATGGGTCTATGATTAGCGGGGTTCCTAAAGGGTTTTCGATAATGGCCATCACCATCAAGGTTTTAATGTCAGCGACGACAGCGGTTAACGCACGCAATAAAATTGCTTTAGATACAACAACATGTGAGCACATTAGATACGTATGATTAATTCTAAGAAAATCATGCATTTTGTTGGAGTCGCTAAAGCGGGAAACTTTAATGATGCCGCGCGGCAACTGCACATATCGCAACCAGCACTATCAAGGAGCATTCAAAGCCTAGAACAAAGCCTCAATGTAACGCTGTTCGATAGAAGCCAGCGCGTCATCAAACTGACCAAGGATGGATTCCACCTGCTAAAACATGCCCACTCTGTCATGCAGGATCTGGAAAACTTTGTTATCGAGTCTAAACGGCTAACCCAATTAGAAGCAGGATCTTTAACTGTTGGTACAGGCCCCTTGCCTGCCGATCATGTTGGTGCGCAAGCCTGCGCAGACTTTCTAATTCAACATCCGGATGTACAACTCACCCTCACCGTCGACGAACCAGCAAACCTGGTTAAGAAATTAGTTCAAGGCGAAATTGATATATTGATTGCGGATCCCCGCGGCCTGGACTCTGTTGAAAACCTTCACTTTGCTCACTTATCTAAATTCCCGACACTGGCTGTCGCGAGAGCAAACCACCCTCTATCGACCAAACACAGTTTAACCGCTGAAGACATTACACAGTTCCCTCTTGCCAGCATCAGCAAAGCTGCTTCTCGTTTTTTCATGGATCACCTCGGAGTTGCAGATAGTGGGGGGAACCGGTTTTTCAATTACCACTGTAATAGCGTACAACTCATGCTCACAACTTTAAAACACAGTGATCTGATAGGCATATTGTTAAGCTGTAACGTTATCAAAGAATTGGAGCGAGAGGAGTTATGTATCCTAGACGTACCAGCTATTAACCATAGAATATACAGCGACTACGCGATTATCACTTATCAGCCCAGGCTGCTTTCACTCGCAGCAGAGGCTTTCATTGAAATATGCAAAGAACTCATAGCATCAAACTGATTCTATTGGTGAACACCATAAGCGATCCAACCCCTAGTTCAAACTCTCCAATAAAAATATATTATTAAACTACATATTGTTTGTGTCTCCGCGTTCTTCTATCCTTCTATTCATCTTCCTTTCATACCGTAAATTTGAGGCTGTTAATGCTCAATCTGCCCCACCGAATAGTGGCTTTGAGGCTTGCCCGCACAGTTGTTTTGGCACTGGCTGCCGTATTCCATTCAAGCACCTTGTTGGCAGACAGCTTACCGCCAAGCGTTATTGTCATTAGGCAGCTGCTGGAAAGCTGGGGTGCAGGCTACCCTGCACAAATCAAAGATAGCGTGATTCATAATCACCAGGCCTTATTAGAGCTTTACACCGAGCGTGGCTTTACTCCCATTTGGTTAGCTGTCGAGGAAAGCGGCCAGCTGGAGCCAAACCACTCTGCTACAGAGTTGCTACAGACTATCAGCAACGTTGGTGATGAGGGCCTTAACGCATCAGATTACCACTTCAACGCAATCCAGGATGCGCTACAAGATGGCACATCAATGTCATTGGATCTGCTTCTAACTGATGCTTTCCTAACGTTGGCCCAACACCTGCTATCAGGAAAGGTTGACCCGGAGAAACTCACCTCTGAGTGGAAAAGCTATAGGGAATACATAAACCCCAAGGCCTTAATCGCAAATCTGGATCACCAATCCGTAGCTGAAGTATTGGATTCTGTTCGCCCACGCCCACCGCGCTACAGACGCTTGATTAAGGCACTCGCCATGCTGAAAGATTTGCCCAGTGATAACTGGGGCCCGCTGGCGCTTAGCCCTGCAATCAAACCAAATCAGCAAGATGATCGCCTACCTGAAATCACCCGAAGATTGACTGTTTGGGGGGATCTGGAAGCAGGCTTCTATTCTGATGAAACTTACAACCAAGCGTTGAACGCTGCAGTGATACGATTCCAAACACGCCATGGTTTGGATGCGGACGGCATTATAGGTAAAAACACGCTGACTGCGCTTAATCTGTCCCCGGCGGATAGGGCCAATCAAATCGTTGTCAACCTGGAACGCTGGCGCTGGCTGGATCAGAATATGGGTGATTCCTTCATCGTCGTTAATATTGCCAATTTTGATTTGAGGGTATTCAACCAGGGCGAATTGGTCATGCAGATGCCCGTCATTGTCGGCAGAAATTTCAGAAAAACGCCAGTTTTCAGCGACAAGATCCGTTATTTGGTGCTTAACCCAACCTGGACCGTGCCACAAAAACTGGCTGTGCAAGATAAACTGCCTGAAATCAAAAAGGATATCTCTTATCTTAAAAAGTACGGCTTTACCCTTTATGACTTTGGCTCCAACAACGTTGTAAACCCTGAGAATGTCGATTGGGCCAGGCTGCACAAACAGTTCCCGTACCGTTTAGTTCAGTCTCCAGGCCCCCTGAACGCATTGGGACAGGTAAAATTTATGTTTCCGAATTCATACGATGTGTACTTGCACGACACACCATCCAGAGATTTATTCAGTAAAAACGAGCGGGCGTTCAGCTCTGGTTGTATTCGGGTTTCCAAACCAATTGAATTGGCGGAGTTGCTGTTACGGCCTCAGGGGATGACGGCGGAGGATATTAATCAGATACTTGCTGCCCCCAACAACGTTACTTTAAATTTAAAGCAGACAATGCCAGTACATATTGAATACTGGACTGCCTGGGTGGATGACCAAGGCACACTGCAATTTAGAACCGATATTTATGAACGTGACAACCCTGTCTTGGAAGCACTAAAGCAGCCTTTGGAATAATCGCTTTGATTCAACAAACGTGGCCATTGAGAACACTATGATTATTAGTTGGAAAAAAATATGCCTTACCATGCTGCTTATAGGTGCCGCAATGGAATCCTTTGCCTTTGAAACTGGCCAATCAGGGTATGTCATTAATGTGGGCGGTGCTAAATCAGAATACACATTGATGAGTTTCTTTGTATTACCCAACCAATCCCTGAGCATAGAGGTAGTAAAGGCCGGAAAACACATCCCATTTAAAGTGGGCTCTGGCACACATCTCAACAAATTTGACTGGACTGCCCCTGCCAACCCAGGCCTGCAAACGTTGCTGATACAACCCGATGGTGAACTGCCTTCAACGCTGCACATGTTTATCCTGCACCCCATGAATTTGGTAAAAAATAACAAACTTAATGGTTACACCATAGGCGAGTACCCTAAGGACGTATATAAAGGCCTGGATAGCTATCGCCCACCATTGGGTTTTGTAGAGGTAACCAAGTCCAATCAGGATATGTTGATTTCACCCCATTACACTTTGCGGCAGTTTCTGTGCAAGCAGAATGAGGGTTATCCTAAATATGTGGTGCTGCAAACACGGCTATTGCGAAAGCTGGAATACCTGACTACCGCAGTAAACGCACAAGGCATCGCAATGGACAGCTTTACGGTGATGAGCGGCTACCGTACGCCTTATTACAATACAGCCATCAAGAATAAAAAATATTCTCGACATCAATGGGGTGGTGCTGCAGACATCTATGTTGATGTAAACCCAAAAGACGGGGTGATGGACGATTTGAACCGCGATGGTAAGGTTAACGAGAAGGATGCGAAATACTTGTGGGACATGGTGGAATCATTTTACAGAGGTGTTCCAGAATATAAGCCTTTCATTGGCGGGCTGGGTTTATACAAAGCGAATGCAGTCCATGGCCCATTCGTGCATGTTGATGTACGCGGTACTCGGGCAAGATGGTAGAGCCTGCTATTTTTTGACAGCTATTCCCCCATCTACGCGCCAACAATAAGTTGATGTAGTTTTCATATGGCTACAATTACTGGGCAACCAGGCCAAACCAGCATATCAGGTTAGCGCCGATTATTTTTCCATACCTATACTTTTTCACGTTTCGTAGAAGCGGACAACCTTCCTCTATTTCCTTAACAACACAATGCAGTTGTTGCCACGGATGCAGTTAGCAGGGGCACCTGTAAGTAACTGTTCGATACCAATCGTGCAGTTACTTGATCTCAAAGAATATAAAAAGGAACGAACATGAGAAAGTACCCCACCTCTTCCAGATGGATTGCAGCTCTTAGTTTTGCTGCAATGGGATTGTTTTCAACCCAACTTCTAGCAATGAGCCAAGTACCACCCACTCCACCCACCGATGACCCCATGGGCGATTGTCCTTCCACGGCGATCTGTCGTGGGGAAGCCCCCGGCTCCTATAGTGGAAACGGCCCGTACGGCTCCCGCTCTTATACGTTGTCTCGGTTCCAAACACCGGGCGGTGCCACTGTTTATTACCCCTCTAATGCCGAGCCTCCCTATTCGGGCCTGGTATTCACACCACCTTACACCGGCACCCAAGCAATGTTCCGTGCGTGGGGTCCATTCTTTGCTTCCCACGGTATCGTTCTGGTTACCATGGATACCTCCACCACAGTAGATACTGTAGACCAACGCGCCAGCCAGCAAAAACGCGTATTGGATGTGCTGAAGCAGGAAAACACCCGCTCAGGCAGCCCGCTGCGTGGCAAGCTCGACACTTCACGTTTAGGTGCTGTAGGCTGGTCTATGGGCGGCGGTGCCACCTGGATCAACTCAGCAGAATACAATGGCTTGAAAACCGCTATGTCTTTAGCGGGCCACAACATGACTGCAATAGATCTGGATTCAAAAGGCGGCAACACCCGCGTACCTACGCTGTTGTTTAACGGCGCGCTAGATTTAACAATGCTGGGCGGCCTCGGCCAGTCCATCGGTGTTTATAACGCTATTCCCCGTGGCATTCCTAAAGTAATCTACGAAGTAGCATCTGCTGGCCATTTCGATTGGGGCAGCCCTACTGCAGCCAATCGCTCCGTTGCAGGAATTGCCTTGGCTTTCCACAAAACGTTTTTGGATGGCGACACTCGCTGGGTTTCTTACATCAAGCGCCCAAGCAGTGACGTAGCCACCTGGCGAACCGAGAACCTACCACAGTAAGCATACCGGTAGGATACATAGCCATAGATGTACCGATGCCCCCCTTGGTGCATCTATGGCTTCACCTGAAACGAACAGGAGGGAAAGATAAATGCCAGAATCAACTCTGCAAGCCAAAGCATCTCGCTTTAGGTGGCATTGGGTTATTATAATCGCTGCACTGACGACAGTGCTGTCTTACCATTTCCTATCCGGCGACTTCACCGACACACCAGCAGCTGATTCCTCTACATTAATAGCAGAACCAACAATGGGCGTGGTGGCATCGCCTGTAACATCCGAATTAGTGGCCAATACAACCATAGAAGTTGATGTGGAATCTTACGTAGAGGCATGGCCTACAGAAACCGAAACAGACCTGGATCAAAGCCATGAAAGCGAAAACGAGGCTCGCCGCCAACAATTACAGTACCTACAAGAAGTTCTGCCCCACACGTTAATGATACCCACAGAGAAGACTGAAGCCGAAATCGATCAGATGATGGCAGAGTTGGAGCAACACCGAACCCTTCAGCAAAGAATCGACGACAACTCCGCCACACTGGACGAACGATTTGAATACGTCGAATTACATCGACGAAAACTGGAAGAAGAGAAAGAATTGATCCAACTGTGCGAAAACGAAGCCGCCAACTCGCTTGCCTCAGCAGCAGAGCAGAACGCGCAGCTATGCACCCACATGGCAGAATCAGCGACTGAGCGGTTGCGCATTATCGAAGATCTACTGCTGGAACTGGACGACATTCTGCTTGCCGCTGAACTTAACTAGTTTGCGCCTCTACAATCAGTAGGCCGGGGCCAATGTGTCATTGGCCTCATACGTAAGAATGGTATCAATCTGCAGATAATTTTTATTCAACCAAGCCCGAACTCTATGCCGCTCAACAGTCGACATCAGATCCGTGTTATTGGCTGCAGCCCAAAAACTGGAATCGCTAAAATCGATTTTCTTAACCAAGGAGCTCTGCAGCTTGGATAACACCATCGTGTGAGCGCCCAACTCTTTAGCTTCCGCAAATATCCCAGACCCATCTATTAAATCAAAATCCTCACCACGGCCATGATTTTCAACCACAACCAATTGCACCTGATCCGGGTTAAAGCTTTGCAAGGTTTTGCCCAACAATGTCAGCGAGTCCGCACCATCGTCCATAACGTGCCATACATAAACCCGAAAACCCAACTCACCCATCAGCGCCAGTATTTCGCTTTCATCTATCCACTTATTCAAACTGGAAAACGTCTGAGCAGCCAGATCCACGATGATGTTTTGGTCCGGTTTCTGTTCTGCGGTTTCCACGATCCGATCCAGACTATCAAACGAATGGGTATTGATCGGCGATGCAAACTCCTGATAGAAACGAGAAAAGGTTCCGTGAGACTGATCAGAGTCAAAGCCTATAAACGGTTGTTGCTTGTCAATGAAATACTGAGCCAACAACCGAGCTGTAAATGACTTCCCCACACCGCCTTTTTCACCACCAACCAAATGCAAACTTGCCATACCCTGCTCCTGTAACATCGCCATCAACGGTTCTACTACGCTTATAAGTATGGATGGTACTTTTATAATCAACAGGTTGGAAGCAATTACTAAAGAATCGTTACCCCATCTCGTTGACGCCCCCCCCGAAAATCTCATTCCCCGGAATCTGCCCATAATTGTCTCACCCATTAGAGTCGCGCCCTATCATTGCACACAGAATCAACAAAACTATCCTTGTCACCCCTGAATCAGTATGACTACAATCAGGCCTAATAATAATTCGAAAGCGTTAATAACCCTGTCAATAGGGGCTTACTGGGGATCATGACACAAAGGACTGTATCGGCTTCGTGGCTCAAAAACCTATGTGATATGTTTGCAGCTGAAGGGGTCAACGTCGTTACGCTGCTGCAGGAGTGTGGCCTTACGGAGCAGGATCTTCTGGATAATGACGCTCGCCACCCCAGCGAATACGTTGGACACCTCTGGGATGCGGCCGTATTACAAACGGGCAACCGCCACCTTGGCTTAAAACGTGAGCTGTGCGATCGCTTCGGAGGATTACATCAAGTCGGGTTTGCCATGATGGCCAGCCCAACACTAATTGAAGCGTTGAAGATTTTGCACAACTACCTGGCTGTGGTGTCTGAGGACGTGAGCCTCACCTTGGAACCGTCAGAAGAGGGATACTGGCTCAAACTATCCCTCGCCAAACATCATGACGCGTTTCGAACCCGCATCGAATTCAGCTTTCTGACCACGCTGATGCTGTGTACCTGGATCACCCGAAAAAATATCACCCCCATTTCTCAGCAGTGGACTTTCACCGCCCCTCTGGATATTCAGCCTTACATGAGTGCATTTGGGTGTGAACAGCAGTTTGACCAAGCAGAAAACCGGATACTACTGGCAGGCGATGTACTGCAGGCTGAACTGCCCACCGAAAGCGCGGCAGTTTGCGAATTACACCAAAACATTCTGCGGGAGCAGATGGCTCGGCTGGGCTTCGCCTCAATCCATTATCGTGTTTACACTGAGATTCTGCGTAGCCTGCGCCACGGAGAGCCGCGCCTTAGCGACATAGCATCTTCCATGCACGTATCCGACCGCACACTGCAGCGCAAACTCAAACAAGAAGACCTTACTTATCAAGACGTATTAGACCAAACCCGCCGAGAATTAGCAGAGCAATACCTCGCCAACTCCGCTATCAGCATGATGGAAGTATCACAACAACTAGGGTTTGTGGATTTAAGCAATTTCTACAGGGCGGCTAAACGTTGGTTTGGTATTCCTCCCGGCCAATATCGCAATCAGCTCGAAGCCGAGCGCACACTTCACTTATCCAAGTAGCAGCGCTGGTCACACAATGGCGATCTGCATTTAGAACGCAAAACGCAGCGGGCGAACTTCTATTTCAGGCAAACTGCGGGCCTCGACGGCAAACAGCCGGGGATCACCCTCAAAGCCGTTACTCATTAACAAGCTCACCACCACACCGACAAACCCGCTTTTAGGGAACTCCTCAATCACATAACCCGTGTTAGGTAGCTGCCCCGGATACAGCTCGTTCGGGCGCTCTCGATGCAAGTCATCCTCTAACAGCAACGTCAATTTTGAGTCAAATCCTCCCAGATAATCCACATAAGACAAAAAGTCCAAATAGCGCTTAGTGCTCACCCATATCCAATTACTGTGTGGATCCAACCCTGCATCAATCAAACCTTGTTCGGCCTCATCAATCCTGCCATCGACCAAGCCGGTCAATTCAGGGTTGCCGGAGGATCGAATCGTTGCACCCAGTAATCCATTAGCATCAATGGACATTGTAATCGTGGGATCTACCACAAAACTGCGCCTGAATTCAGGAATCACACCCCGAACATCATAGATTAAGGACTGCGGCGCATGATGAATTTGTACACTAAGGTTTAAAATGGGTACCGACATAAACATGACATTAAATTCAAGCTGCGTAGTGGTTCTGATTGGCCCAATCAGCTCGCCTTTTGGTAATGCCACCAGGTCATTGCTATTTAATTCGACTTCTGCCAAAGACGTTAGTACACCGCCACGCAGGATCAACCGCAAGGAATCAAGTGGGCGATCCCCGACATAACTGCCGTAGCTAAAATCAACCCACTCTAGATGATTGTCTCGATTGTAGCGAATGCTATAGAAATCGGTCTCGACCAGGCCTTCTTCAGCGCTATAACGCACATATTGCTCATCGGATCGCAAGCGTGAATTACGCACCAGGTACACATATCGCACATGACCTTCACTGTCACGGGTAAGGATCTCGGCCAGCAAACTGCCATCATGGGGCACGCCATTCGTGTATCGCTCCCCTGCGTCCTTGAACAGAAACAGGATCTTATCTGTTACATCCAAGCGTTCTGGCGTGCCCGCCATCGGCACATCCCAGCCATCAAAATACACCGCGCCGCCAATATTGTACTGATCGATTTGGAAGGGAATCGGCTCCATAGAGCCGTCAATCATAGCTGCCATGGATAATTCAGCCACAGGCAGCCCTATTGCGCCCTTAACATCCCCGCCATCCAGCGCGATTATTTTAAATGCATCAATCTGCTTTAAGGGTGGCGTAAGGGCAAAACAGTTCGCAGCCAAAAGGCCACTGAGCACCCACAACAACGGTTTCATGAGCTTCACAGCATCACCTCAAGTATATATATTTTTGTTATTTATTTATGGTAGCGAGGTAATGCCAGAGTAAAAGCGGCAAGAAAATCTAAAATATGGCGGTTGTGTGAATCTTTTAGCCAATCCAGCTATGCAGCGATAGTAAGCGATTGAGCGAAATTGCACCCCTAAGCTGGCTGTAAGGGTATATTTTTCAGAGCAGCTATATTATAACAACCCAACAATTCGATGACCGACTATAATGTAGCGATCACGCATTGTGTTTGACTTCTTCATTCTATATTCAGATTCGGGCAGCGCTTGACCATACAGGGAGTATATCCATGAGCAACAACTATTCCGCACCCAGTGCAACGCTAGTGAACAGCAACGACTCAGGGCAAACCGTACAGGACGCAATAGAAGGCAATTATTCTGTAGAGCTGGCAGACATCCTGTCTGAAGCCTGGCAAAAAACCAAAGGGATTAAGCGCTATATTCTGGGTGCTGGTGCCACTATGTACGCCATCGTATTTGTGGTTATCTTCGCGGTTACCATGCTTACTATAATGGTATCAGGAGCCGACCCGGAATCAGCAGGCCCGGCAGCAATACTGATACAATTCATCATCCAGATTGCTATGATGGCTATTATTCTGCCGTTCTCTGCCGGCATTTTTGTTATGTGCATGAAGCAGGTTCAGGGCGAGCAACCTGCATTCAGTGATGCTTTCTCCTGTTTTGGGAAAACAGGCACGCTACTGTTAACCATGATACTTATGTACATCATGATATTTATCGGATTCCTTCTGTTTATCATCCCTGGCATATATCTGAGCATTGCCTATGTCATGGCTATCCCGCTGATAGTGGATAAGGACATGGGCCCCTGGGAAGCATTAGAGGCCTCCCGCAAAGCAATTACAAAACACTGGTTTTCGATGTTTGTGTTTTTAATTGTGCTCTCGCTGATCATGTTCGTCAGTATGCTGCCCCTGTTTATCGGAATGATTTGGAGCATCCCGATGATGTCAGTGGCCATGGCAGTGCTGTATCGTGAGATTTTTGGTATCAGTAGTTATTAGTTTGATTTAAGGCATTGTCAAAAACAGTCAAGGGGTGATCATTCGATCACCCCTTTTTAATAATGAACACCACTTTTTGGAGTATAACTATCTAACACATCCAAATAGTTGGCTCGTTCATAGCCATTGGGATTGACAGCATTCTGGTAGCTCAAACTACCTTTCAACTGCTGTATAGATTCGTATTCCTTCTCCTCCATCCATTGTGTCATGTCGCTTATAATGTGATGAATGGCATGTTCACCTTGTTGCAGCAGCACAGAGCACAGATGCACCACATCGCCACCTGCCAGCAATGCTTTCATCACATCCTCATAACGGTGAAAGCCACCCGTGGCAGCCAGGGTCATCCTGACTTGCGGACGTAACATTGCCAACCAACGTATACGCAGCAACGATTCGTTAGAGTCAGAAAGACTCAGTTGTGGGTTTATCTGCAAAGTTTCAAGATCGATATCAGGTTGATAAAACCGGTTAAACAGCGACACCCCTCTAACGCCTGCACTTTCAAGTTGTGAAACAAAATGGCCAAGGCCTGTCACCTGATTTGATAATTTAACAACGCAAGGCACTTTAATTGCTTCCACCATACGCCTAACAATGCTCAGATAAGCGTGCTCGATACTATCACTGCTATCATGTCGATCTGCGTTAATTCCATATAAATTCAGCTCAATAGCATCACACCCGGCAGACTCAAGATCTTTAGCATGCTCAATCCAGCCACTATCGGAAACTCCATTCAGGCTGGCAATCACAGGAATAGACAAAGAAGACTTGAAACGGCTTATATTCTCCAGCGCTTGATCCAACTTAGATGCATACTGATGTGATACCGGCAGAAAGCTATCGGCCTCATGGTGACCAATATCCTGCATGTCCATAAAGCGGTGCATGTGTTCTTGCTCATAAATCAGCTCCTCCTCAAAAAGTGAGGGTAAAATCAAAGCCGACGCGCCTGCATCTTCCAGACGACGCGCACTATCCAGATTGCGGGTTAAGGGGCTGGATGATGGCACCAACGGATTTTTTAACGTCAAACCACAATACGATGTCGTCAGATCCATCATTATTTTTGCTCCTTATTCCAATCAAGCGATGCGAGCTGTTGATACCGTTCAAAGCGCGTTTTGACTTCCTGACGCGCCTGGTTCAATAACGCATCCGCACGGTCAGGGCTGGTATTCCAAAGCATATTGAAACGGGTTTCACTTTTAACAAAATCTGCGTAATCGATTGAAGCTGGCTTTGAATCCAGCTTCAGCGGATTAACACCTTGTTCTGCCCTGCGCGGATCAAATCTGAATAGAGGCCAGTGGCCGGAATCCACCGCCAGATTCTGCTGCCGGTGATTATGGCTCATATCCACTCCATGAGCGATGCATGGCGCATAAGCTATGATGAGCGAAGGCCCGGGATAGGATTCTGCTTCAAGAAATGTATGTAGTGTATGTACATCTTTTGCACCATAGGCCACATGGGCAACGTACACGTTCTCATAAATCATCGCTATCCTGGCCAAATCTTTTTTAGCTGTGGCCTTACCACTGGCGGAAAACTTAGCAACCGCTCCGCGCGGCGTAGCTTTCGAAGTCTGACCACCGGTATTGGAATACACCTCTGTATCCAGTACCAGGATATTTACATCCCGGCCCGAAGCCAACACATGATCCAAGCCACCGAATCCAATATCATATGCCCAGCCATCTCCCCCTATAATCCAGACACTTTTCTTTACCAAGGCATCCAGAACCGACTCTAATTGACGAGCTGAAGGCTCATCGATTCGTGCTATCTGAGCACGTAACTGCTCGACACGTTCCCGTTGTTCATAAATGTCCGCTTCGCTTTCCTGCTTGCATGCCAAGATGCCACTCACTAAAGCTGGATCTAAACGCCCTTTCAAATTCAGCATGCAATCTTCAGCAATCAAACGCTGCTGATCATAACCTGCCCGAATCCCCAAGCCAAACTCTGCGTTATCTTCAAACAATGAGTTATTCCATGCCGGCCCTCTACCTTCTGCGTTTTTCGTCCACGGTGTTGTAGGCAAATTCCCCCCGTAAATAGAAGAGCACCCTGTGGCATTGGCCACCAGCATCCGATCACCAAACAGTTGGCTGGCCAACTTTATGTACGGCGTTTCACCACAGCCTGAGCATGCACCTGAAAACTCGAACAGTGTATCCAACAGCATAGAGCCCTTCATTGTGGACTCTTTTACCTCTGTTCGATCGATATTAGGTAACGAGAGAAAGTACTCCCAATTGAGCTTCTCTTGCTCTTTCAAAGGCCCTATCGGTGCCATATTGAGCGCTTTATGGCTTGCGTTACTCTTGTCACGAATTGGACAAATGTCCACACACAACGAACAACCAGTGCAATCCTCTGGTGCGACCTGATAACTGATATGAGTGCTTGCCTCATAATCCTTACCCAGAATCTGAACGTGCTTAAATGCCTCTGGAGCAGCTTTAAGCGCGCTTGCTGGAAACGCTTTGCTTCGGATCACTCCATGTGGACATACGAACGCACATTTACCACAGTGAGTACAGATTGACTCGTCCCACACCGGGATCTCCAAACCGATGTTACGTTTCTCTATTCTCGCCGTTCCTGTGGGATAGGTACCATCTACAGGCAACAGGCTAACGGGGATCAGATCACCCCGCCCGGCAATGATCTCTGCAGTCACATTTCTCAAAAAAGGATTGCTCTCCTGCGCACCAACCTCATGAAGCTCAATCAGAGAGCAGATCTCCTTGGGCACAATGACTTCTTGGATGGCTGCCAACGTATTATCAATGGCTTCAAAATTACGTTGCGTAATATGCCGTCCTTTGCGGCCATAGGTTTTTTCTACTGACGCTTTGATCTGTGCAATAGCATCTTCTTTTGGAAGCACTCCGGATATTGCAAAAAAGCAGGTTTGCATCACTGTATTGATCCTACGCCCCATACCGCTTTCCTGTGCCACAGCATAGGCATCAATGACATAGAACCTGATTTTCTTTTCAATAATGTTCTTCTGGGCTGAGCGTGGCAAAGACGCCCATACTTGCTGCTCTGACAATGCACTATTTAAAACAAACACTGCATTCATAGCAGCTTTCTTTAGCATGTCATACTTCTCAAGAAACACAGTTTGGTGACAACCAATATACTGCGCACTATTATCTGCAATCAGATAGGCTGAACGAATCGGCTGTTTACCAAACCGTAGGTGAGAAACGGTAACAGCGCCCGATTTTTTTGAGTCATAGACAAAGTATCCCTGAGCATGCAGGTCTGTACACTCGCCAATGATTTTGATGCTGTTCTTGTTAGCGCTGACAGTACCATCTGAGCCTAAGCCGTAAAACAAACATTCTATTGTATCTTGGTTAGCATTAACCCCTTTGCCCTCATCCCAAGGCAAACTATGATGACCAACGTCGTCATTGATGCCAACCGTGAACTGATTTTTAGGCTTGGCATTTTTTAAATTGTCAAATATCGAGCACACCATCCCTGGAGTAAACTCTTTAGAAGATAGACCAAATCGCCCGCCGACTATTTTAGGCATTGCGGCAAAAGGAAGTCTGTCATCGCATAATGCCTCCATGACTGCTGCGGCCACATCCTTGTACAATGGCTCACCCTCTGCTCCCGGCTCCTTGGTACGATCCAGTACAGCTATTGCTTTGGTTGTTATGGGTAACGCGGCCATTAAAGCCTCGCCATTAAAAGGCCGATACAAGCGCGGCTTAAGCACACCCACTTTTTCGCCGCCAGATGCCAGGTTGATCACGGTTTCGGCCACCGTTTCCGCCCCTGACCCCATGACGATAATCACCCTTTCAGCATCAGCAGCTCCCTCGTAATCAAACAACTGATATTGACGCCCAGTTAAATCCGCGAACTCGTTCATTGCCTGCTGCATTATCTGAGGGAACGCATCATAGTATGGGTTCACGGTTTCGCGAGCTTGAAAGAATACATCCGGGTTCTGCGATGTACCTCGAATTACCGGATGATCTGGGGAAAGTGCCCGCTTGCGATGCTGCTGGATTGCATCTCGATCTATCATCGCGTCAATTACTTCGTCACCAATCAAATCTATTTTGGCCACCTCATGGGAAGTGCGGAACCCATCAAAAAAATGCAACACCGGGATGCGACTACGCAAAGATACGGCCTGGGTGATCAACGCCATATCATGGGCTTCCTGCACCGAATTCGACGCGACAATGGCAAACCCTGTACCGCGCGCCGACATTACATCACTGTGATCAGCGAATATGGATAGTGCCTGCGCCGCGATCGAACGCGCGGCAATATGAAACACAGCCGGGGTCAATTCGCCCGCAATCTTGTACATATTAGGCAGCATTAACAGCAAGCCCTGGGATGCAGTAAACGTTGTGGCTAATGTCCCCGCTTGCAAGGCGCCATGTATTGCCCCTGCGGCCCCTGCTTCACTTTGCATTTCAATGATTTGCGGAACACTCCCAAATATATTGGGTTTTCCCTGGGCAGACCACGCATCAGCATGCTCACCCATTGCCGAAGCTGGTGTAATAGGATAAATCGCTATGACTTCGTTTGTTTTGTGAGCAATATAAGCAACCGCTTCGTTACCATCAATCGTCACCTTCTGCGCAGATTCCTGGGGCATTGCCACCTCTCCAATGTTCCTTGATAGAACTCTCACCACTTTTGCATGGAGCCTACAAAACGGAATTGATCTGGAACAATGGATATAGGGATTTTATGATGCTGTCTCATCAGGTACTCTTTCAAAGCAGTCCTATCGGGGTAGTTTATGCCTCCCAATTAGATAGAAGAACAAACTCAACAATAGGGAACTAACCCGACGCGCCGTATTGAAAGGGGCTCTTTTTGGTGGTGCCGTACCTGGCGCAATCACAGGCTTCTGGCAACAGCATCTTCGCGCCCCTCTTGGCAATGTCTTTTGGGCCGGCACAGAGACTTCTGATTACTGGGCAGGGTACATGGAGGGAGCTGTACGTTCAGGGCTAAGAGCCGCCAGGGAGGTGCTGGAAACCCGATAAGCGCCTGCTCCGCCCCCCCTAAGTAAGATCTATCGATCTGGTAGTAACCATGAACAACTTTAGGCTTCCACCAGGTCGAGATCGATTCCTTCTTGCTCCAATACCGATTGCAATAATGTTTCCATTATTTCTCTGGCCTCAGCAGTACGCATGTATATGTGGCGATGCAAATCTTCGCTGGCTTTGTCTTTGTTCTGACATTGAGCGCTGTATTGCTCGAACGCCACCAAACTCTTTATGAGTTCAGCCATGTGATGAGGGCACTCACAATCAATACTGGATGTGAGATTAGCCGCCTTGCTCAATGCAGTGTCGGTGAATTGTCGTGAAGGTGCCCGACGCATTGGCAGGATCTTGGCGCTCCTGTGCTGAGGATTTGCCAAGTCGCTCAGCATCGTATGCAACTCGATACGATCCAGAGGAGCCTTCAGCATTCTGACGCCCAACGTACGCAAATAACTAACATCCTGCTGGCGTGCAAAGCGATAAGATAAAACAACATTGCGTGCTGTCACTTTCTTTATACACGCACCGAGCGCTTTAGCCTCTACCGCACTAAAAGAGGGAACATCCAACATAAGCAAATCGTATTCAACACCGCTGTAGATGGATTCAAACTCTGACAACGTAGCATACCGCTCAATATCTTTAACGTTCAGGTATTGCTGAATGGTTTGTTCCAATGAAGGCAAAATTTCATTACCCACGAAGCACACCTTCAACGAAGGTTTGGCTGCCGCCACCTTTGATTCCAACTTGCCAAACTCTAACAGAGTGTCACGCAGCTCAGCGTCACTCATTCCTGCTACTGAGCTTATGGCTAATCCATTATCCACGCACGCCTTCAGCAGCTTCAAACGGTTTAGCGCCTCTTCACTGTAAACTCGGCGACCACTTTCGGTACGTTCGGTATGAACGGCACTGTGACGTTTTTCCCAGACCCGCAAATTATGTACAGACAACCCGGTTAATTTGGCAATAGCACCGATTCGATACTGTTTCATGGTTATCACTCCTCTTTAGCGCCTGCCCTGACAAAAACAACATATGGACAATATATGAATTTTATATGGACGCAGGCATATTTAGAGACATAACTGCCCACCTGTCAACAACAAAATGTAGACAACATGCAAACGCTACCTGGACAGCAATCAAGGGCAACAATTGAGGAAATCGCTATACTACTGATATAAAAGGCTTTTTTCGAAGGAAGGTCTAACAACTGTCAAATCTGTCAGACCTTTATTGATTGACGTAGCGATGACTATTCGAATGACCAGAATGCCATCGCATTGTACTTAACTGTGAAAACGCCTCGAGTTCTATTGTGGAAACTCGCCCTCTTGAGATGATAACCGTCGCGCAACATCCCCAGGTGAGCCGGTCTTACGCGCAAGCAGCTCGTATGCAACCGGCACCACAAACAATGTGAACACTGTTGCGGCAAGAGTTCCAGCCAACACCACCACCCCGATTACCATTCGAGTCTCAGAACCAGCGCCACTGGACATAATCAGCGGAATGGAGCCTGCAGCAGTGGTGATACCGGTGATCAATATAGGGCGAAATCGCACTTGCGTTGCCTCCAGTATCGCATCCTTAAACGGCATCCCCTGATCTCTCAGTTGATTGGCAAATTCCACAATCAAAATACCGTTCTTCGATGCCAGCCCAACCAGCATCATCAACCCAATTTGGGAATAGATATTCAAAGAGCCATTCGTAAGGTATAACCCCAGCAACCCACCACACATAGCCAGGGGTACCGTAAGCATGATAATGAAAGGATGCACATAGCTTTCAAACTGAGCCGCCAATACCAGATAGGTCACGATTACACCCAGGAAAAATATAAACATTATACTCTCACCTGCGAACTGGTAATCCCGTGATTGACCTTTGTAATCAATATTTACGCTCTCAGGTAGCTTTGCCCGAGCCAGATCCTCGAGGTAGGTTAAGGCGCTTCCTAGCGGAAGATCATCTGCCAAGTTTGCCTCTAACGTTATAGCACGCACCCTGTTATAACGATTTAAAGAGGTGGCCCCGGCAAACTCTTCCAGTTTTACCAAATTAGATAATGGGATCAACTGCCCTAAACGCCCTGACTTTACATAGATATTCTGCAGGCTAATAGGTGTGTTCTGATTACTTCTTTCTCCTTCCAATATCACATCATACTCTTCACCCTGATCTACATAATTAGTCACACGGCGTGAGCCCAGCATGGTCTCCAACGTACGGCCAATATCACCAACTGAAACACCCAAATCAGCTGCCCGGTTGTAGTCAATCACCACATTAAGCTGGGGCTGGGTTTCCTTATAATCCCAGTCGATGCCTAACAAACCAGGATTATTCTTATTAATTTCATTTGTCAGAATGTCGCGCCACTGAGAAAGCTGCTCATAAGTTCCGCCCCCTAGAACGAATTGCACAGGCTTTTGTGCTCGCGCACCAAACCCCTGTCGCATCACGGGAAATGCACGCACCCCAGGTAAATCCTGCAATTTCTCGCGCACTTCATTCATGATCTCAAACCCACTTCTGCGCTGCGCCCAATCACTCAATACATTGATAATGATACCTGAGTTAAAGTTCTCCAGGTTGCCAAATCCTCTAGGCGCTCTCACCAGCAAACGAGTGATCTCGCCCTGATCGACATATGGCATCATGCGGCGTTCAATTTCATCCATGTACTTTTCCATGTATTCGTAGGTGGCGCCTTCCGGGCCATTAACGATCAGGTAAAACACACCGCGATCCTCTTTCGGAGAATACTCCGACGGAATTTCTTTGAATAATAAATAACTCGCAAGGATAATTCCAACAAAAGCCACCACCACAAGCCAGGGGGCTCCCATACAGAAACGAATACTTTGACCATACCCAGCCTTTAACCAGTTAAATGCTTTATCCACAACATGGACCACCGGGCTATGATCATTCTGCTTTAGAATCTTCGATGCCAACATGGGAGAAAGAGTGAGTGCTATCAAAGTCGAGAAGCATACTGCCGCTGTCATGGTAAGGGCGAATTCAGAAAAAAGACGCCCCAGGTCACCCTGAAGAAAGGCAATTGGTACAAATACCGAAACCAAAACCAGCGTTGTTGCTATTACGGCAAAACCTACCTGTCGTACACCGCGGTAAGCAGCCAACAAAGGAGGCTCACCATAATCATGCATACGACGAACCACGTTTTCCAGCACCACAACGGCGTCATCCACCACCAGCCCGATCGCAAGCACCAGCGCCAACAACGTGAGCAAATTAACCGAAAAACCAAAGATCAATAATGCTATGAACGTAGCAATAATAGACACCGGCACCGTTACGGCAGGCACCAGCATCGCGCGCGCACTGCCAAGAAACAGATAAATCATCAGCACCACTAAACCAATCGCAATAGCCAAGGTGCTGTATACTTGAGCAACGGCATCTTCTACAAAAACAGACGAATCATAGCTTTGCTCCAGGCTCATGTTATCAGGCAGTGTGGCATTAATTCGTTCACGTTCACGCTTTGCAGCGCGTGCCACATCAATGGTGTTAGCAGTGGACTGTTTGATGATGCCTATACCTACCTGTGGTATACCATTGCCACGAAACAGAACGCGACTTTCTTCAGTGCCCTTCTCTACTCGCGCCACATCCCCCAAACGCACCAGATAGCCATTATCACCTCGCATTAAAACAAGATTGGCAAAGTCGTCGACTTTACTAAAGGTACGCTTTACCCGCACAGTTAACTGTCGAGTCTCACCTTCCACCGTTCCGGCAGGCAACTCCACGTTTTCAGCGCGCAAGGCAGCTTCCACATCATTGGCCGTTAACCCTCTTGCCGCCATCTGATTACGATCAAGCCACACTCTCATGGCATAGCGTTGCCCGCCACCTACTCGTACTCGAGCGACACCATTGAGCACTGAAAACCGATCCACCAAATAGCGATCGGCATAATCAGAAAGCTCAGGCACCGTCATCCCTTCACCCACAAGATTCAGCCAAACAATGACATCATCGTCGCCGCTTTGCTTCTGAATTTCCGGTGGATCTGCCTCCGGAGGAAGATCGTCTGAAATACCCGCCACGCGATCACGCACATCGTTAGCGGCAGAATCAATATCACGATCTATTTCAAACTCGATGGTGATACGAGAATTACCGTCACTACTCACGGATTCCACATAGCGAATCCCTTCAATACCCGCTATCCGCTCTTCAATTATCTGCGTTATTCGCGTCTCAACCACACTGGCTGCGGCACCACGATAACCGGTATCAATGGTGACCACAGGGGGATCGATTTGCGGATACTCTCGTAAAGAAAGGCGATCAAATGCAACAATGCCAAACGCAATCAGAAGCAAAGAAATCACAGATGCAAATACTGGCCGTTTAACAGACAGGTCTGAAATCAGCATTTTAGCTTCCTATTACCGGAGAACTGTCCATTAAACGAATGGGGGTGCCTTGCTCCAACTTCATGCTACCATCCAATACAACCTGATCCGTAGCACTCAGACCCTCCTTAATCTCAACACGCCCTTTTAAACGAACACCAATAACAACTGGTTGTCGCTGCGCGTATAAACCATCGCTGCCTTCACGAACCACAAACACAAAGTGCTCATGCCTCTGCTGTACCAAGGCAGATTCAGGAACAACAAACGCAGTACGTGGATCGCTCAATAATGTTACCTCCATTAACAACCCGGCCTTCAATAGCCCCTGCGGATTATCCAGAACGGCACGCACTGTGATCGAACGAGACAGCGGGTCAATCCGATTATCAACCGATTCAACTACACCCCTAAAAGTGGTGCGTCCAAATGCTCGGGAGCGCCCCTCTATAGTCATGCCAGGTTTAAGAGAGGACAAAAACAGAGAAGGTATATTAAAATCCAGTTTCATTTGAGAATCGTCCACCAGCGTAGTGATTACATCACCAGGCGACACATATGCGCCGGGGCTGATATTACGCAGCCCAACAACACCGGAAAATGGTGCACGTACCGTTCGGTTCTCCAATCGGGACTCTATCCCCGCCACCCTCGCACGGGCAACATAAAACTCACGCCGTTTCTCATCCAGCAATGATTGGGATGCATCACCTCGACTGGCTACCGATTTGATCCGATCCAACTGTGCTTGTGCTTCATTTAACGTGTACTGTGCTTCCTGCAATACTGTTTTCTCTTCGGCACTTTCCAATCTGACCAAAATGTCGCCTTTAGTCACCCGCTGACCGCTTTCAAACAACAGCGCCTCAACGCTTTCTGCAACATTGGCAGTAATAGTGACCACTTCATTGGCCTTCAGAGTACCTAAAGCCTCCAGCGGATCTGCAATCTGTTCTTGTTGTACCGTTTTAACAACAACCCCTACCGGCGATGCAGCCCACACAAAAACCGGGGTAATCATGGCCCACAAAAAGGCATATCGTACGGAACGATGTGTACGTAAAAACTGCATGGGGTTTCCCTATATTGTCTGGATCATACTCGCGAACTACTATGCCACAAAAAGATTTGCCAAGGTCATATATTGGCTGCCTGAAAATCAAAGGCCCCATAGTTTTCAGGTTTTATTCCATCTCCGACTATGGTTGACCTTAAGCTTGATTAACAAAGAGAGTCTCAATCTCTAATCAAATCGGCAAGCGAGCAATCACGACCGAATAACAAAATGACATATTACTATTTTGCCTGCACTATCTGAATGCAAGCCACTTAAGCGACTGAATCAATTAAGAAACAAACGCACCATTATTGTACACAACACCATCGCCGTGCAGAAAGCCAATATTCTATACAGGCTCTCTCGGTTCGTTTCTTGACCAATCTTGCGCACCTTACTAAACCTATTAATAACAAAAAACATTTAACCCGTCACACCACAAGCGAGGAGCACCCGAGCCAATAACTCGATCAAGGTGACAATGAAAAATCTCATCGATGCCTGTATGGCTACTTTGGTGTTCTGGACTGTGAGTTGGGGCTAATGTTTGGCGTGATTACGTCAAGGGCATGAATGCCATACCTAACCATGCTGAGCTGGGCCTGCAAAAAATCAACTCCCCCCGGAATCACACCACCCGCCCATTTTACAGACCACATCGCTTGCCCCAATACCGCAACGAAAGAAAATAGATAACTGGAAGCACAAATAGCGTCAGCAACACTGCTGTGATCATCCCACCAACCATCGGCGCGGCTATTCTACTCATCACCTCAGACCCAGTACCACCGCCAAACATAACAGGAATCAGACCCACAATGGTTGCAATGGCTGTCATCATCACAGGCCTGACCCTTAAACTGGCACCATTAATTATGGCATTACGTAGCCGGGCTTCGGGCTCGTCACCTCCATCATCTGTTACTAGCGACTGCTGATAAGATTGCTTAAGATATTGAAGCATGATGACGCCGGTTTCCGCCGCCACCCCCGCCAAAGCAATAAAACCCACTGCAGCCGCAACCGAGAAATTAAAACCCTCGAACCACATCAACAATACTCCGCCAACCATGGCCAGCGGCAAAGTAACCATAATCATAAGCACCTCAGCAACGCTGCGGAAGTTCATATACAGCAGCACTATAATAATCATCAGAGTTAAAGGAACCACGTAGGTGAGTTTCTCTTTGGCCCGCTGCATATACTCATACTGCCCAGCCCATCCAATAGAGTATCCTGCCGGCAAATCAAGTTCGGCAGCCACTGTTTCCCGTGCTCGATCGACATAAGTACCTACGTCGACGTCCTCAATATCGATAAAAACCCATCCATTGAGTCGCGCGTTCTCACTTTTTATACCCGGTGGTCCTTGCTCTATATAGACGTTTGCAACATCCGCCAGGGAAACCCGCTGACCTGATGGCGTTATGATAGGTAATAGAGATAAGCTTTCCGGGCTATCTCGGTAATCCTGCGGGTAGCGTAAATTTATGGGATAACGCTCCAACCCCTCAACCGTTTGGGAAACGTTCATGCCCCCAATAGCCGTTGCCACAACCTGTTGCACATCGACAATATTAAGCCCGTATCGCGCGGCCTTTTCCCGTTGTATATCCACTTTCAGATAACGACCGCCAGCAACCCGTTCGGAATACACCGATGCAGTACCTGGCACACCTGCAACGATGGTTTCCAATTGCTGCCCGATATCTTGAATGACGTTGAGATCCGGCCCCGCCACTTTAATACCCACTGGGGTTTTGATCCCCGTGGCCAACATATCAATTCGAGTTTTGATTGGCATAACCCAGGCATTGGTAACACCAGGCAATTTCACCAGCGAATCCAGCTCCGACTTTAATGTTTCTGGCGTAACACCAGGCCGCCACTGATCTTTCGGTTTCAGTTGAATAAAGGTCTCGATCATGGTGAGCGGTGCGGGATCGGTTGCGGTCTCAGCTCTACCTACTTTACCGAACACATTCTCCACCTCGGGTAAGGTACGGATCAGCTTGTCGGTCTGCTGCAACAGTTGGCGAGCTTTGCCTATAGAAATACCAGGATAAGTTGTGGGCATATACATCAGATCCCCTTCATCCAGTGGTGGCATAAATTCGCTGCCGATCTTATTTACTGGCAAAAGCCCCACCGCTGTAATCACTAATGCCGTCATTACCGTCGCCTTAGGGTATGTCAGCAAAATACGGATTGCCGGTCGATATAGCCAAATCATACTGGCGTTAATCGGGTTCTTTCTCTCCGCAATTACTTTACCGCGGATGAAGTAACCCATAAGAACCGGAACCAGCGTAATCGCCAAAGCGGCTGAAGCAGCCATAGCATAGGTTTTAGTAAAGGCTAGTGGTGCGAACATTCGCCCCTCCTGCGCCTCCAACGTAAACACAGGTATAAAGCTGACCGTGATTATCAACAGGCTGAAAAACAGTGCCGGCCCAACTTCGCTGGCCGAATCAGCCACCACCTTCCATCGATTTTCATTGGTGAGTGGGGTACGCTCCATATGCTTGTGCATGTTTTCAATAAGCACAATGGCTCCATCTATCATTGCCCCAATCGCAATGGCAATCCCTCCCAGGGACATAATATTGGCATTCAAACCCTGCCAATGCATGATAATAAACGCAACCAAAATTCCGATGGGCAAACTAACGATAGCGACAAGCGAGGAGCGCACATGCAGAAGAAACACAATGCAAACAAGTGCAACCATTATCAATTCCTCTGCTAATTTTTCCCACAGATTATCTACGGCTCGCTCAATAAGTGCAGACCGATCATAAACCGGTATTAACTCTACTCCCTCCGGCAATCCTTTCTTTAGCTGTTCAAGCTTCTCCTTGACGCCTTCAATGGTTTTTTGAGCATTCTCACCAAAGCGCATCACCACGACACCACCCACCGTCTCGCCCTCACCGTTAAACTCCGCGATACCTCTTCGCATCTGGGGGCCAATGGCAATATCGGCTACATCCTTTAGCAACAGGGGGGTTCCATTCTCATTTACGCCCAATGGCACATTACCCAGATCTTCCGAGCCCTGTATGTACCCTGTGGCACGCACCATGTATTCAGCCTCAGCCATTTCTACAACCGAGGCGCCCACTTCCTGATTGCCTTGCCGAATGGCAAGCTGAATATGGGACAACGGTATGCCGAAGGCCCGCAATTTATCGGGGTTAACTTTCACCTGATACTGCTTCACCATGCCCCCAATTGAGGCCACCTCAGACACGCCGGGCACGGTCTGCAGTTCGAATTTCAAAAACCAGTCTTGCAGTGTGCGCAGCTGGCTGATGTCGTGGCGGCCGCTTCTATCCACTAACGCATACAGATAGATCCAACCCACACCAGTGGCATCTGGCCCCAGTTGCGGATTGGCATTAGGTGGCAAGGTTGCAGCAACCTGACTCAGATATTCCAGAACGCGACTGCGCGCCCAGTACAGGTCTGTTTTTTCGTCAAATATCACGTATACGTAGGAATCACCAAAGAATGAATAACCTCGCACGGTTACCGCACCAGGAACAGACAACATCGCAGTGGTGAGAGGATAGGTAACTTGATCTTCGACCACCTGAGGCGCCTGCCCTGGGTAGCTGGTTTTAATAATCACCTGCACATCCGACAGGTCGGGAATGGCATCAACCGGTGTATGTTTTAAGGCATAACTCCCCATACCGACAATCATTACCGTTGCAAGCAAAACAAAAAAACGATTAATTACAGACCAACGAATAATGGCTTCAATCATGGCTCATCGCTCCGTGATCTGCACCCTTCGGCTCAATCGGCATTGCATGTATGCGGGTGATCATAAACTCACCCTCAACACTCACCTCAAACATAAAGTGGATGCGCATCCCGACTTTCAGACCAGCAAGGTCAACTCCGTCCATGACATTAAAATCCATATTGGCGGGACCTCGATTCCACTTGGGAATCGCTTCACGATCAATATTCAGGTTTCTCGAAGCTGCGTCTATCGATCTAATAACGCCCATGACTTCAGCAGAGGCATTCTGCTTAGCCTCACTTGCATAGTGCATGCGCATGAAGTCTGAAGTTTTAGATGATTCCGAATCCAATAAGAACTGCGCTGATGAAACCACATCATCACCGACCATTATGCCAGCCAGAATCTCAACATTATTTTCAGCGATACGCCCTACCTGCACATTTATCGATTTGAAGCGTCCATCGCCCAAAGCCAACACTACACGATCCACTTTCCCCGTTCTGATCAATGCCTCTCGCGGGATCAGCACCGCGCTGTCACTGGATTGAGCATGCACGGTAACCTGGGCAAACATATTGGGCTTCAACTGTCGATTTGGGTTGTCAAAGCGCATACGCAGTTTTATGGTTCGGGTCTTCTCATCCAGGGTAGGATAGACATAATCCACCTTTCCCAGCCATTCCTTGCCTGGTGTGTAATCCAACGTCATGCTCACAGGAGCGCCTACCTGGACCAACGATGCCTGCCGCTCAAACACCTCTGCCTCTACCCACACTTCATCCAGCGAGCCGATTGACATAACCGTGGTACCGGGCTGAATAAAAAAACCTTCGCGAATATTGAGGTTATCTATCACGCCATCTTGTGGTGAATATACCGTTATGGTCTGGTGAACCTTACGGGTTTTTCGCAGCTGCTGGATCGTTGTATCCGACAATTGCAACGCCCTCAGCCTATCCTGAGCCGCGCTTATTAAGCGGGTGTTGTTTCGCTCTAACGCCAACACCATTTCCTCTTGCGCGTTTACTAGAGCAGGTGAATATAAATCATAAAGCGGTTGGCCTGCCCGTACCGGGTCGCCTTCGGCTTTCAGGTATAACTTTTCCACCCAGCCTTGCACCCTGGGGTGGATATGTATCAACTTATCCTGGTTGTATTGCACGTAGCCAACAGTGTTGATCTCGGTTAATAGGGCTCCCGCTTGAGCCTTGACTGTCCGCACCCCTAAATTGTTGACCACTTCAGGCGAAATCGACACCGTACCAGGCCCGCTATCAGTGCTAGCATCAGCATAAACCGGTATCAAATCCATACCCATTGGGGACTTGCCTGGTTGATCTCGCCGGTATCCCGGATCCATCGGTGCCACCCAATACAGAGGTTCCGGTTTGGCCTGTGACACCTCTCCGGCTGGAGTTGTTGTCAGATTAGGCGCAACGACCAGGGTCAAGCCCGCGCCAATGAAGCAACCAACCAACAGCCATACACCTATTACTATTTTATTCATGATGATATCCCCCCTGCTGCGCGTGGTCGGCGCTGGCAAAATAGTAGTTTAAGTGTGCGGTAACTTTTTTCTGTTGCACAAAGATATTCAGCGCGTCAATTTGTGCATTCAGTTCCGCTATGCGTGCACGCATTACCTCGGAAAATTCGCCGCTCTCATTGGTATAGGCTGTAAGGGAGGCTTCCGCCTGCTCGTGGGCTTGGGGCAACAATGTAGTGCGATACAATTCATGCCGCTGATTAAGCCGCTGCCATTGTGCTCGCATGGATTCGAAACCCGACAACATGGATTTAAGCCGCAGCCATTTTTCGGTTTTAACCGATTCCACTTTCGAAACCGCCGCCGACACCTCGCGATCCTGGCGATTGGCAGTAAACAAGGGCACATCCAAGGTTACGCCTACTGAAAAGAAATCAGCCCGTTCACTGCCCACAGGGTCATCATCACGATACCCATAGCTCGCATTAACACCCCACTCTGGGCTGTATTTTTGTTGCGCCAGATCCACTTCCGTACGACTGACATAAATCTTTTGTTCCAGCATACGCACTGAAGGATGCGCCATGAAGATCTGCGATAATTGTTGCCAGTCACTTTTCTGTTCCTGCAACAACCACGCTGGTGCAATAACAGCAAGCTCTGGATCTTCTGTAGGCAGCGATGTAACCGACCGCTGCACGATCAATGCATCCTCTTCACTGGTCGGCCCCCCTTCAAATTGTGCGATCCATTGCCCCAATGCGGCAAAATTACTGTCACGCTGCTGCTCCAGACTAACAAGCCGATCTTCCAACCGCGTCAGTTCCAGCTGAGCACGGATCACATCCTGTTGTCGGGTATGACCCATGGCAGAGGCATAGCTGCTCTGCGTGATCTCCGACATTTGCTCAAACAGATAGTAATTACGTTTGATCAGCTCCACTGATTGCTGGGCTTGCCACGCATCCAGCCACATTGTGCTCACCTGCAGCCGAATCTGCGCCAATCGTTCAGCTCGCTCGAAGGGCATTCGCTGACTCATCAGCTGCATCTTTTTTTGCTGTAACCCACGCTGATCGCCACGGGGGAACATCTGACTAACGCCGACCTTGAATTGGGTCATCGGCTCCTGATCAAAGTCCCATGTATTTGTGGGTAGGTTAGCAAAGGCCAAGCTGACCTTGGGATCAGGCAGTGCTCCAGAAGCGACACTCATGTCCTCCATGGATCGCTGATCATGAAGGCTACCTTGCAGCCATGGATCGTAACGTTGCGCCAAGTTGATGGCCTGCTGCAAAGACAGAGGATCAGCGGGCGCGGGGGGGCTGAACAATATCGCCCCAAGACTGAATGGAACTAACACAGATTTCAAAAACGGACTGATCATAACGACCCCGAACCAAACAATGAAACACACTGCCACAACCTGTGAGGCAGACGCACTTATCCTGGGTCAGGCTTGTATTGGAGGTTTGAAATGAACCGTATGTGGCAGATGGAGATAGCAGGAAGGGAGGTATGTAGCGTGAACCGCAACGCAAGAATCGAACAATAGCACGACTGACGTCAAGGGCGCGCCTTGGGCGGAGCCACAGGACATCGGAGGGCAATAGCACTCCTGCTCACAGCAATCGTGGGCAATCGATACAGAATCAATCGCCCCATATATCATATTCTGGACTACTGGGTGCTGCTCTAGCCTGTGCGGCAGAGCGGCCTCGCTTTGGGGTACTGTGCCATAAGCCAAACCCGGCGACATTGTTGCTGCGCTATCGTTGGACGAATCATGACAGTGAGCCGCTTGTACAGAAGACGCAAACACAAATGCCCCCATGATGCATACCAGCATCAGGGTTATCTTTATCAGAAATTGGGCAGGCTTGCGGTTTGGCACGCTGGCATCCTATGAGATTGGCTCTGAAAACTGCGCCTATACCAGCAATGATAGTCCATACCACACCGGCTGGGAACCCCAAACCGGTGCGGCATGTTCATGGGTATTTATCGGCCCACGATGCTGCGAGAGATGACTTCTTTCATGATTTCGGAAGAGCCAGCGTAGATCGTCTGGATTCGCGCATCGACATAAAAGCGGGAGATAGGGTATTCGACAGTATAACCGTAGCCGCCAAACATCTGCAGACACTCGTTTACCGCGCGTAATTGCATCTCGGTGGTGGCCAGCTTGAGTACAGCCGCATCGTCGACAGTCATCTTGCCTTGTTTGAACTTGGTGATGTTTTTCTCTAACAGAGCCAGGCTCAGTTCGATGTCAGTTTTCACATCGGCCATTTTGAAACGGGTGTTCTGGAACTTAGCAATAGGCTGACCAAACGCCTTGCGCTCCTGCACATATGCAGCTGCCAGATCCAATGCGCCCTGAGCTGCACCTACCGCCTGAGTCGAACATCCCAGACGCTCACGGGGCAACTCCTCCATCAGGTAGACAAAGCCTTTGCCCTCTTCACCCAGCAGAGCATCCGCCGGCACTCGCAGATCACTGAAGAAAAGCTCAGCAGTATCACTGGAATGCTGACCAATTTTTTCGATCTTTTTACCGGTAGAGAAACCCGGTAGCGTAGTGTCCACCAGGAATAAAGATATGCCTTTGGCTCCGGCCTTGGGGTCGGTTTTGGCACAGACAATCACCATGTCGGCATGAATACCATTGGTAATAAAGACTTTAGAGCCGTTAAGCACGTACTCATCGCCATCTTTTACTGCCGTGGTACGCAACGCAGCGAGGTCACTTCCAGCGCCGGGCTCAGTCATGGCAATTGCGGTAACCACTTCGCCGGTTACCATTTTGGGTAACCATTTGTCTTTCTGGGCCTGTGTGCCGATATTGTTAACATACGGCGCGCAGATATTGGCGTGAATATTGTAACCGGTAGCAATGCCGGCATAACCCAAACGGGACATTTCCCACATAATCATCTGGGTCACTTCAAAGTCTGCACCGGCGGAACCATATTCTTCTGGCATATCCACCAACAGCAGGCCAGCCTCACCCATGGTGTTCCAAACCTCGCGTGGCATCATGTGGTTCTTTTCCCATTCTTCAAAATGGGGTTCTATTTCCTGCTGCAGGAAACGCAAAACCATGTCACGAAAGAGTTCCAGTTCTTCATTCTGTTCACTCATGAGGGGGCCTCTCACTAATCGGGTTAAATAAAGAAAAACCTGATCCGGAGCCGGATCAGGTCACGCTGCAGATTGGGCTGCATAAAGTCTAGGAGTTTGAACCAGGAACGCCAAGGGCTCAATGATGAAACATGTCAATAAATTAGCATTATCGGACTCACGCTTACCTTTAAGGTGATATTTATACTCAGTTAGGGCAATATTCCAGGATATTTTTACCTTTTTCGGACATCTACAACTTTCCATGAAAGCCCATTACACCAATCACACTGTTTCTATTTACTTTGCGCGAGCCTACCTCGAGCGGGGCCGACAACTGGGGTTGGATTGCAATGCGCTGATGGCTTATGCCAATCTCACGCCTGCGCTCATTGCAGACGACCGCGCCCGGCTTGCGCCCTACCAACTCGCCAGGCTGCTGCACAAGGTAATGGTGGACGGTGATGACGAGTTCATGGGGTTGGCGGCCGAACGCTCCCGCTTTGGCATATTCACTTTGTTATCAGAGCGCTTGATTCATTGCCAAACCCTGCGAGAGGCCCTACTGGAAACCCGTCGCTTCTACCGACTGGTCACAGGATCTGTATTGTTTGAGATTGATGAGGCTGTAGACGTCACTCGGCTCTATGTGCAGATGACTGCTCCTGAACAAGATCCGGACTTCATAATGACTGAGTTGCTAATGCTGATTTGGCACCGTTTTCCATCCTGGCTGATTGCCGAAGTCATCCCACTGAACGCCGTACACATGGCCATGCCGGTACCACAACACAACCGGGAATATCGCTTGCTGTTCCCCTGTCCGGCAGCATTCGAACAGGACGCTAATTGCCTGATAATGCCAACCTATATGATGGAACGCCCAATTCAGCGTAGCTCAGAGCAACTGCGCAAATATCTGGCCAAGGTTCCTTTGGTTTGGTTTCGCAAACTGCAATTTGTTGAGCAATTGACTGAGCGTGTGACTCACATTTTAAAACACTGTGATGACCTGCAGCGTATATCCGTGGAACATGTCGCACAGCAACTGCATATGACATCCCGCACCTTACGTCGCAAACTCACGGCAGAAGGCACCCAGTTCCAGATACTGAAAGACAACGTGCGGCGTGAACGTGCTATTTTCTGGTTGAGCCAGAAAGCCTCCATCAAGGAAGCCGCCATCAAAACCGGCTATACCGAAACCGCATCGTTTATTCGCGCATTTAAAAACTGGACGGGGATGTCGCCAGGCCAATACAAGCGCAACCTGAATGTGCGTTAACTCACCTACTCTGGCATATGGGGCGGATCAAAATCCGTAGGATCCAACGTCACAGCGCTGCTCTGCAATTGTTGCAGGCGCGCCTGCACTGCCTGCACGTGTTCCTGCTCTTCATGGGCAAAGTTTTCAGCCATAGCCCTTAACCCAGGGTCGGGGCTACGGTTAGCCACATCGGCATAGAAACTTTGTGCGCTCTGCTCCACTTCCAAAGCCAGCTGCAACACCTGCTCTGCCGTCATTAGATAGTGTACGCTGCTATAATGAAATACTTCCGGGGACTCTTCCTTTGGCCATGAGTATTCCCATGCCTGCAACGTTGGCAACGCTTTACCTGCTGCCAGTTTCACTACCTCTGCAGCATGATGTTCACTGTAACCGGCAAGCTCAGTAAGCAGATCATGCAGAGGCCGGTTATTGTGTACAGCCATTGCGTTGGCCAGTTCATAGAGCCGTTCTGCGGCTTCTTGCTCAAGGGCAACGCTGTGGGCCAGAAACACCGCTTCATCCTGGTAGAGTAATTGGCTCATAGGGCGAATCCCCTTCTAATATCGCTGCTGCCTTGCTGCTCATGTGTGACTGGCCATACTGGTCTGGGGTTACGATAAAAAACACCTTTGGCGAAACCATCATCACCATGTAGAAAATTGGCAGCGGCCACCGGATCGGCGGTGCAAACTTCCTCCAGATGAACAATATCTTTCCACTGGGCCTGTTCCGGGCAGAAGGTAACACACTGACTGAGTACCTGCACAAACGCAAAACCAGGATGCTGAACAGCATCATAAAGAATTTTCGCCAAGCCGTTAGGATCGCCAGAGTGACCGCGCGCGATAAAACTGGCTCCTGCAGCAAGTGCAATGGCACACGGTTGAAACGGCCGCACCTCCGGGCCATGAGGCGTGAGCTTGCTGTGATCCCAATGCTCTGGTGTAGTCGGGGATGCCTGACCTTTTGTCATACCGTAAACTTCGTTATCCATCACCACATAGACAATATTCACATTGCGGCGACAGGCATGAATAAAGTGATTGCCGCCAATGGAGAAACCATCGCCGTCTCCGCCCAGGGCGATAACGTTAAGTTCTGGTCGCGCCACCTTTAAGCCCGCCGCAACCGGCAAGGCTCGACCGTGTACACCATGAAACCCATAACTGTTCACATAGGCAGGCAGGCGCGAGGAACAACCAATACCGGACACCAGCACTGAACTTTCCGGCGCTTGTTCCAAAGCTGAAAAAGCCTTGGTGATGGCGTTCAGTACGCTGTAGTGCCCACACCCCGGACACCAGATGGGCTTAACATCTGATTTATAATCTTTGGCTTTAAGCACGATTCAATCCCTCAACTTGCTGCAGTATTTCCACAGGGGTAAACAGGCGTGGGCCTGGGCGGTGGTAGCTGACAAAACTCAAACCAAAGGAGCGTAAATAGCGGGCAAACTGGCCCAGATGATTTTGCTCAACAACCAACACCTGATCCACCGCGTCCATGCTCTGCTGAATAAATTCCAGGGGCAATGGAGACAGCAGGCGTACACCCACGACGTTTACTATTACCCCCTGATCTTGCAATAGCCGTTGCGCTTCCAGAGCAATAGGGTAAAGCGATCCCCAACACAGCACCAACACACGGGCGTTGGGCAAAATACTCTGCAGCCCCCACTGATCTGAATCTGCCAAGCTCTGCAGTTTGCGTTCACGCTTATCCAGCTGCAGCTCATGGTCTGCCGCCTTGGGAGAAGGAATAGCCGCCTGGCTGTGCTCCAGACCATCGGCAGTGTATGCGGTGCCCGCCTGCCCTGGTACAGCCATCGGAGAAACACCTGAATCGGTATTCAAGTAGCGAAAGTAACGCTCGCCTTGCATCTGCGATGATTCAGGCGGCTCGGCTTCAGGCGATAACAGGGCGGCCTTAAAACCGGTTGTCGGTAATGGAGCCAAAACCTGTATGGATTGCCCCAGAAACTGATCAGACAATACGATTACCAAAGTCTGCCGCTCACTGGCCACTTGCGTGGCCCAGGCCATAACGTGATGACAATCTTCTACCGAAAGGGCGCTCATCACCACATGAGGGGCATCCCCATGCAACCCGTACACTGCCAGATTAAAATCGCTTTGTTCGGCTTTGGTGGGTATACCTGTCGAAGGCCCGCCTCGCATCACGTTAAGCACCACCAGCGGGGTCTCACTGGCCACCGCCAGGCCCATAGCCTCACTCATTAGCGCAAGCCCCGGCCCGGAAGTCGCCGTCATGGCAGGCACGCCACCATAGCCAGCACCGATGGCCATATTCACCGCCGCCAGCTCGTCTTCGGCCTGCATGAGATGGCCACCGACCGATTCAATTTTTCCCGCCATCCACTCCAGCGCATCTGAGGCAGGGGTAATGGGATAAGCCGCCACAAAACGAACGCCCGCCTCAAGCGCACCCAACCCAGCTAACTGGTTGCCTGTGGCCAGCCAGCGTTCTTCACCTTGATATTGCTCAGCCATAGGAGGCTCGATAGGAATGGGCGTGGTGCCGGCCAGCTCGGCACCCGCCAACGCCACTTGCTGAGCCAGGGCGATGGTATCCTCGCTGTGCTTATGTAAGCGCTGCTCGACCGACGCTGCCACCTGAGCTGAATCGCAACCCAGCCAGGCCGCCACATAGCCAAGCAGCGCAATATTACTGTGAGTGGAGCCCATCTTCTGCGCCAGCCCGGTAAAATCCAGGCTCGCGACCGACAAACCCTCAGGTATCGAGGCCGGGCGGGCACCGGCTGCGGTATCTCCAATGACCACGGTTGAAGGCTTAAGCGGTATCTCATCAGCGAAACGTTGGAAATTCGTCCAATCCAACACCAGCAACAGGTCGATCTCGCCCCCAAAGCTGGCGAGGGGGCGGGGGCCAAAGCGAATAATTGCGGCAGACTCCCCCCCTCGTATCTGAGGCCCGAAGGTTTTACACAGAATGCCGAACAAGCCGGTACGAGCCGCAGAGCGCAGCAACATTTCACCAAGAGCTACGACGCCGGTTCCACCAGAACCGGTCATAGCGAGAGTAAGCGTCTTCATTCTCCAATCTGTTCCTTCATGCATTAAACCAAAACCAACTCTAGCACCATTGCAAGTCAAACGGCTTGCTCTGGCTCAACCCCAGGCAAATTGTAAGAAATCATAAAATTTGCCCCCGCTGCCGGGCTGTCAACTGGCCATCCCCAGGCCACACCATTAGAATGAGCGCATTATTAAGCCACACAAAGAACACAACAAAAGGTATCAGGAATGGTCATCTCCCCAAGGGTAAAAGGGTTTATCTGTACCACAGCTCACCCCGCTGGTTGCGCCGCAAACGTGCAGAAGCAGATTGATTTCGTAAAGCAGCAGGGTGAAATCAGCAATGCCCCCAAGCGCGTATTGGTGATCGGGGCTTCCACTGGATATGGCCTGGCCTCACGCATCACGGCAGCCTTTGGCGGAGGTGCCAGCACCATCGGCATCTTTTTTGAAAAACCGGCCCAGGGCAAACGCACTGCATCGGCTGGCTGGTACAACTCCGCTGCATTCCAGCAAGCCGCCGAAGCCGCCGGTCTGTATTCCAAAAACATCAATGGCGATGCGTTCTCTCACGAAATCAAGGCCAAGGCCATCGACTTGATCAAAGCTGACCTTGGACAAGTGGATCTGGTTGTTTATAGCCTGGCATCACCCCGCCGCCAACACCCTGACACGGGCATACTGCACTCATCAACCTTAAAGCCCATCGGCAAAGCGGTCACCCAAACCGGGCTGGATACCGATCGTGAGGTCATCAAGCAATTCACACTAGAGCCCGCCACGCAGGAAGACATTGACAATACCGTCACCGTGATGGGTGGCGAAGACTGGGAAATGTGGTTGAGCGCACTGAATAAGGCAGGTGTATTGGCACCGGACTGCAAGACCACCTCCTATACCTATGTTGGCGAAGAAGTTACCCGCGACATCTATTGGGATGGCACCATCGGCGCAGCCAAGAAAGATCTGGATCGTGCCGCCGACACCTTGCGACAAGACGGTTTTGATGCCCGCGTATCGGTACTGAAAGCCGTGGTCACACAGTCCAGCTCAGCCATCCCCGTGATGCCCCTGTATCTGGCACTACTGTTTCGCGTTATGAAAGAACAGGGCACACACGAAGGCTGCATTGAACAAATCTATCGTTTATTCAGTGAATGCCTGTACAACGACAGCCCCCGACGGGATGACGCTGGGCGTAACCGGGTTGATGAAAAGGAAGTCAATTCAGAGGTTCAACAACAAGTAGAAGCATTGTGGCCTCAGGTCACCACGGAAAACCTGAATGAGATAAGTGACTTCAGAGGATTTCGCACTGAGTTCATGCAACTATTTGGATTTAACGTTGATGGCGTAGACTACGAGGCAGATGTAGACGCTGAGGTTCCCGTGAACAACCTGGTGGAATAAGCGGTAATAAGGAAGACGAAAAAGCCTTCGAAGAGAGCCGCTAAACAGCGGCTCTCTTGTTAGCGGCTGTTGGCTCGCTTCCAATTATAATATACACCCTGACACTGTTTGCCGTAGCGCGCTTTGGCGTAAGCGCTAAACTCGCGCCAGCGCAACGTCAAACCAAACAGCCAACAGCTTCCATAGACACGCATTTTCTCTACCAGGGTGTAGTCAATAATACGGCGCTTATATAAATACAAACTCACGCCACCCCAAACGCCCCACCAAGTAACAGGATTCATGCCTTTGCCCCACTTCGTGGTTAGATCATCCATGACCAACACGCTCATTTTCAAATCGCGGTACTTGGGCTGCACAAAACTGAAACCCGTATCCTGAAAGCCCACCGTTTTATACATGCTCATTAAATATTTATCGGTACTTATGACAATGTAGTTGCGGCCATTCATCATGGCGTACTTATAAATGTGCTCAAACATGCCATGAAGAATATCAGTATCTCGGTAACCTTTATCCAGGCACATAGCGGCCACCTCAAAAAGCTGCTCATAAGGTGGCAATTGAGCGAAATCTGCTTCAGGCATCAGCATTTCAATTTCCATCGGTTCTACTCCACGATCACCGATTATGATCGTGGCTGTGCCGATGGCTTTGCCCTGGTGATATACAACAAGGATACGACTATAACGATCAAAGAAATATGACAGCTTCTTCAGGGGTGCATTAACATCAACCTTACGCACTGCTGCATAGTTACGTCGCCGCAGCGCCAGCACATCCTCATACTCTTGCTGGGTTTCGACAAATTTGAATTGCACCAAACCTTTGACGAAGTAAGAACGCAACCCGGAGCGCCGCAAATCTCTGGGAGTTCTTTTTAGATAATGAAAACAATACTGCGCCAGTTGTTTTTCGACAGCCTTGGTAAGCGCACCAATACTGACAAAACAGCGCTGCACATTGTCCTCATCGTAAGATACATCGGAAACGACCCCATCAATGGTTTGATCTATATCAAACACACCCAGCCGCAAAGTAATGCGCATACCACTAAACAGGATACAGCCCGCATCAATACCGGTGATAAAAAATCCATTGGCAGACAAGCTTTCTATATCGAAATAATGTTTCTGCCGATAAGAAAACGGATGTTGAAACTGCCCTCGAATTGTATTCTGACGGGACAGTTCTATAGGTGTCAGAGCGCCATGAGCACAGCCCACCTCGTGCTCAATCACTGCTGATACTTTGATTTTATCCCCATTAACCTGCCGGTCTATAATCAGCCCCTGCACGTTATAGTGCATACCCAATAGCGGGCTGACGATCAGCTTAACGACTTCACCGACTCTCAACTGCGCCTTATATTCCTCAGGCAACAGCATGGCAAAACCCAAGCTCGAAATATCCAACAGCGTTACAGGAACCCGGCGCGACCCAGCTAGCCAAGTCGCAACCACCCCATGATTTCCATTCAATTGTTGCCGAACAATACGGCGCCCTTCCCTGGATGAAAACTTAATTGGTGTTTCCATACAGGCTACGTCTTTTCAGGTTGCTTAAAAATCCATGTTCTGCAGCGGAGATAATGCTTCCCCAAAATTCAACCGCCGCAACAGTGTTTATAATGTAATCACTTTCCCATCAATTGCCAAACATTATTTGGTTAACGAAAGATACCTTTAGGTATTCAATGTAAACTGCCGTTCACATAAAGCCTTACTGCATTTTATATGTAACCGGTTCGTACAGGTGTTTATTCAATTGGTTATCCTGCGCCTTCCAAATTGAATTCAGCTGCATTCGGCGCGCTGCCCGTTGTAGATGCACCCTGATTATCTCTGTGATCGACAAACAAAAGCATAGGAACAAAGAATAGAAAATTCACGGCCAACGCCACCGCCACGGTGATTGCAGTCAACATTCCCATCGATGCATTGGGATAATAATGGGAGAAAGACATCATGCCAAAATTGGCGGATATCACTAAAGTGGTAGCCACCAGCGCAATCCCGACTGTCTTAAATGCGTAACGTGTTGCCTCTATACTGGAAAGCTGGCCTTCCTCTTTTGCTCGAGTGTACTTACTCAGGAAGTGCACGGTGTTGTCGATAACGATCCCTAAAGTCATACAGGCTACAATGCTAACGGATATACCGATCTGCCCATCGATCAATGCCCATATACCAAAGGAAATAATCGCCGGAAACAAATTAGGCAGCATACTGAGCAAACCGTATTTTACTGAGCGCAATGCCACCACTAACAACAAGGATACCACCACCAACGCCAACGCCGTGCCTACCAACATCCCCTGGCCATTCTGATAGGACAGCTCCCCCAACAGCAGATCGAAGCCCACGCCACGCACCTGCATGTAAGAAGGTAGATTATCTGCAATCCATTGATCCGCACGCCGCTCAAACGCCAGAATTTCATTAGAGCTAACGCCTCCCAGCAAGACATTCACCCGCACCGATGATTGATCCATATCTATCTGATTTTCAAGACCTAAACCAAAAGGTAGCGACATCTGGAACATCAAGGTGTACTGCGATATCAAATCCCTCTGCGCTGGTATTTGATAGAACGATGGATCACCTCCATTCATATCGCGATTTAAACGCTTGATGGTGTCTGAAAAACTTGAAACGTACTCAACTTCCGGCTGCTGACGGGCCCAATGCGCAAAGCGATCGAGCCCTTGCATGTACGCAGGCTCCATAATGCCGGAGGATTCTCCCGATGGAAAAGCAAACTGCAAACGATGGTTTCCCGTTAACTCATTTACCATAAACTCAGTAGCACGGCGCACTTCGTACGTTTCATCAAAGTACTCCATCCATACATCGTTGAACTCATTTTTTGCGCTAAGCAAAGCCAGAATGAGAAAAACTGTACTGGATACTATAAACACAGGCTTGCGATGATCTACCACAAAATCAGCAAAGCCATCCATAATACGATGGTCGTGATCGCCACCTCTGAACGTTTGTTGTGGTAATACGACAAGCATAGCGGGTAAAAACACAACACTTAGAAACCACGCTGCCATCACGCCGATTGATACCATGTTCGCCATGTCTGCAAACGGTGGCGACTCTGAACTATTCAAAAACAGAAACCCGATAGCAGTGGTGAGACTGGTTAAAAAGACGGGTTGCGTATTAATACGCAGGCTCTCATAAACGGCTTGTTGTTTGTTCGCGCCACTGCGGATTTGGTGCTGATATGAAATCAACAAGTGAATACTATCGGCCACCGCCAGGGTTAGTATAATGGCAGGTGCACCCCCCATTACCGGCGTGATCTCGACACCAAACCAAACGATGGTTCCCATTGCAATCACGATAGAAAGCATTATCACCAGCATGGTCTGAATAACCGAAACGATACTGCGCAACATGATAAACAGACAAAACAAAATCGCTACGCCACTGTAAATGGACGTTGAGCTTAGTTCGTTTTCGGTAGTGGAGCGGGAGGCACTTTTGAAAGCAACGATACCTGACAGCATGATGTCCACATTCGGGTGTTCTTTCACAATCTGATCCCGAAGATTTTCAACATACTCCATGATCATCGGTGCATCCTGACCTCGTCGGTCATCCGTAATCACCGTAACGGCAACCGAAGCCGCATGACCACTCTCAGACACAACATTTTTTACCAAATTCGGCTCTGCCAGCGCGATGCGTTTGATGTGCTGGAGCTCTTCATCGCTAAGACTGTCTACATCACCCACCAGATCCAGAACATTCAGCTCATCACCATCCACCAGGGTATGCTGGAAATTGGTCAGCGAGTCCACCCGTTGGGTTTTTGGAATTGCCCATGCGGCGTCCGTCAGTTGTTGCAGAAGTTTCAGATTATCCCGTGTGAATACGTCGCCGTTATGAGGGCGAACAATAATAATGACGTTATCATCCTTGCTAAAGCGATCCTCGAGTTCGACCAGGCTCTGCATGCCTTTATTATCATCAGCAAACAGCGCTCTGGAATCGTTGTTAAACTCCATAAAACGCATGCCGTAACCGGACATTGCCACCCAGGCCAATGTGATAAAAATGCACACCCACGGGTGATTTATGATGAATAAATGCACTTGTGCGATTGGGCCGGGCTTAACGTCCCGACCCATAAACGGATCGAACTTCATATTGCTATCTCTTTGAATTATTTTGATATTTGGCTTTTTTATAGGCAAAACAACCAGACTTGCCGGTCACTCGCAATTGCTATACGATCGTATAGTCAACTCAATCTGTCAATAGATGATGAATAATGAATCAGGACGATAAACAACCAAGCCGCCAGGAAATTCTTATCGCAGCGGCCACTCTGTTCTCGGAACAGGGGTACAACGGAACCTCATTTGCTGCAGTCGCCAAGGCCAGCAATCAAAGCAAGGCGCTGGTGCAATATCATTTCGCCAGCAAAGAAAACCTATGGAAAAGCGCAGTACGTCATCTGTGGGAGCAGCGCAACAATGCGCTTCCCCACTACCTGGATGAACAGGTTCTGGCAGAACTGGATAACGAGGCTCAGAGCCAGATGATTCGCCAGCTGTGTCGCGGCCTGATCCGCTTCACAGCCGATAACCCGCAGTGGGTAAAAATCATGTATCTGGAATCCTCAGCTCCCGGCCCCCGCCTGGACTGGATGGTAAGCGAATTCATTCAACAGGATTTCAGCTCCGGTATCGCCATGGTTGAATTAGCCCAGCAACGTCATTTGCTGCCCCCGGCGGACCCTATGAGCGTGCTCTATATTTTGGGGGGAACCGTAATTCATTACGTCAACGTCGCCCCCATCACACAGCGGGTAATGGGGTTTGACCCTTTCAGCGACGCCCAAATCGATCAATATGTAGACAACTTTATAGGCATTCTGCAACGCCCATGACCGAATAGTTCTTGCTTTTGTGCTGCTCGCCAAATTAGTATACGGCGTATACCTGATTTAACATTCATTAAGACACTACAACAAGAACAAGCGCTAGCAGAGGAGCAAACCATGACCACTCATGCACAACTGCCGCCGGGGCCAAAAGAGTTCAAATTCAAGCAAGCCATGAAAATGGGGCTGAGCATCTACGATTACCTGCAGCAATGTGGCGACGAGTTTGGCGATGCCTTTACCTTGAATCTGCCGGGTATGGAGCCCATGGTGTGGGTCAGTCGGCCCGACATGGTTAAAAGCTTTTTCAGCCTCAAGCCAGATGAAATCGATCAATCCAAACTGGCAATCCCCATCGACATAGGTGACAACCAGACCGGGTTTCTCAACAACGAGGAACACGCCCATTCACGCAAGGTGGTCATCCCTTCCTTGGTTTCTAGACGATTACACGACCGCGCCAACGTCATGCATGAAATCATCACTCAACACATTGATGCCATGAAACCCGGCGACCAGTACGATGTGCCACGGCTGATCGGCGATATGACTCTGGACATTGCCTGCTACACATTGCTTGGATTGCGCGAAGGCGAAAAGAAAGAGCGCTACAAGGAACTGATGCTGCACTGGATTCAGGCTTCCACCAATAACACCATGTTTTTGATCGGCACGCTGTATGGGCCATCCAAGTGGCGCAACCGACTGCACAAGGCCTATCTGAAGAAAACCGCCAGCGGTGACTTTGGCACAGGTAAAAAAGGCATTTTGCCATGGTCTCACTCGATTGAGCTAAAGGCACAACTGGCGGATCTGATGCGCAAGGACATTCACGAAGCCCGCCAGACCCCGGACAGTGGCCGAACTGATCTGCTCTTCACTGTCTCGAATGCACATTATGAAGACGGCGAGCTGCTGTCTGAAGAACGGGTAATTTCTGAATCCATGGGGATGCTGGTGGGCGGCCATGAGACCAGTGCAGCGACGTCCGCATGGTACATGTTGTGGCTGTTGAAAAACCCCGATGTGTACAAAAAGATGCACGACACCGTACTGGCATCCATTGCCGAAGAAGGCAAGCTCGACCCCATGAAAATTACTGAGGTGCCTTATCTGAACGCCTGCCTCTCTGAATCCCAGCGCCTGACCCCCTCGGCTGTAGGCACCATGCGCTGCCTTATTAAGGAATGCAAAATCGGCCCGCTCACAATTCCTGCCAACACCAACGTACTGGCGGCGGCCTATCTCACCCACCGCCGCAAGGACATCTGGGGCGAAGATGTATTGGAATACCGGCCGGAACGCTGGCTGGAAGGCAAACAGCCCAGCCCATTCGAATACTATCCGTTTGGTGGCGGTCGGCGCGCCTGTGTTGGCTCCAACCAGGCAAAACAGCAAATGCGAATTATCTTTGCCGAGCTGGCACGACGGGTTGAGTTTGACTCGCCCTATGCCAATAACGATGAATGGCCAGGGCAGATGCAGGTCAGCGGTCAAACCGAACCCCAGGGCGGCGTGCCCGTCACCGTTACTAAAGTGCGCCCTGCCAGCTATGGCTTACCAGAGTCTAGCCTGCAAGAGGCCAGTTGATTTTCCCGACTCTTATTCACCGGTACGGGCAATAGATCCCACTTTGCGGTTGCCGAAGCGATTTGGCAGCCGCTTTTTTATCGTGCTCACTGCCCTCCTGGCGCCCCAACCCTTGCGTCATTCCATGGCAATATCAGGTTCAGCTGGTATCATGAGCCCGACATTTACCCCTTACCCAAAGAGAGACTGACCCGATGCCGTTGATTCGCACCGCCCTCCTCAGTTGTTTGCTTGTTTTGATCAGTGCCTGCCAGAGCATGTACTACGATGCCATGGAACAGGTGGGCTACCACAAACGAGATATTCTGGTGGATCGCGTTGAAGAGGTGCAGGATGCTCAAAAAGAAGCGAAAGAGCAGTTCGCCTCCGCCCTGGAACAGTATCAAGCACTGATAAAAATTGAGGATCAGGATCTGCTGGACAAATACAATGCGCTCAACGATGAGTTTGAGGACAGCAAGGAAGCGGCCCAACAAGTGACTGACCGCATCAACGCTGTGGAAAGTGTGTCCGAAGCATTGTTTGATGAATGGCAAGATGAGCTGGCCCTCTACAGCAACGCCAACCTTAAAAAACAAAGCGCGCAAAAACTGGCAGCCACCCAGAAAAAATACAATGCACTCATCAAATCCATGCGTTTAGCGGAATCACGCATGCAACCGGTCTTAGGGGCACTGCAGGATCAAGTGCTTTATCTGAAGCACAATCTGAACGCCCGTGCGATAGACGGCCTGAAAGGTGAACTGAGCACCATTGAAACCAATGTCGCCCGCTTGATTAGCGACATGGAAAAGTCCATCGCCCAATCAGAAGCCTTTATTGCAGAGTTAAATCAAGCCGGTTAATAGCCACATAACCCGGGGTAATCTTCATGATTGCCCCGGTTTCTACCCATCTGCCCCCTGTGCATTTTCGGCCAATATACAACTTGTGACTGGCAATTACAGTAAACCTGTTGACCCTTTTTTCTGATAGAACTAGAGTACCAACAAAGACCGCAGAGTCATTTAAACCCAATATATTCATTACCAATAAAAATAAAAATGATGAAAAAATCAGCTATTACCGTATCGCTGGCAATGGCATCGAGCCTGCTGGCCACCGAGGCTTCTGCCCAATTACTGCATAACCTTTCCATTGGTAACCCCAAGGCATTGGGGATGGCCCATGCCGTCACCGCTGATCCTCCAGGCATTGATTCGATTCACTTTAATCCAGCCGGGTTGATCCGCATCAAGGGTCGCCAGGCCAACATAAAAGCCTTAATCGCCAATGTCAGCATCGACTCCAAATTCGGTGATCCGGTACTGCCCACCGATATCTTCGATTACCCTTACGATCCCAATGATGCAGATCCGAATCCCATCAGCGACAAACAGCTGTACTACAACCTGAACGTCGATTGCCAAAGCCAGTACCCCATCAGCGACCCGGCAGACGTGAGTGAAGTATCGTCCGCCCACGACCAGTGCTGGGGAGTCGACCCGGTTGCCAACACCAGCGTATCCACCGGCAACCCGGTAATGATGGTGCCCTTTATGGGCTTGCAAGAAACTCCGATTCTATTGCTGCCCATGGGTGGTATGGCTTTTGAAGGCCCCACCGGGGATTGGGCCTTTGGTTCAGCGGTGTATGTACCAGAAGGTATTGGCTACACCCGCGAGCTTGATGAGGGCGGCGCGTATCAGGGCCACCAGGTAGGCCTTACCCGCCTCACCTACTTTTCACCCACGCTGGCCTTTCGCGTCACAGACACACTGTCCGCGGGTATCGGCATGACCTTTTCCTATCATGGCCTGGGGATCAAAACCAAATTCCGCGCCGGCGGCATGACCATCGGCTATCTGCGCAGCCTGAATACCATTCCAGGAGACATTCTGCCGAATATTGAGCTGGGGCCTTATGACAACGTAGGCCTGCTCACCATGGAAATGGAAGACCTGTTTTCGGTGGGCTTTAGTTTCGGCATGCTATGGGAAGCCAATGACTGGCTCACACTCGGCTTCAAATATCAGAGCGAGCAAGTGTCAGAGCTGGAAGGCGACTACAGCATGGAATACAGCGAAACCTTCGTGCACACCATGGAAGGACTGCAAGGCGGCCTGGATGCACTGCTGCCTATATTGGATGGTGCCCGTGTAGCCGCCGTGCCGGTACAAAAGGGTACGGTTAAATCCGAATACATTGTGCCTCAGAACGTGGCCTTCGGTGCTTCACTACAGGTTCTACCCAGACTGAAAGTAAACCTGGACGCCAAGTGGATTGAATACAGCCGCTGGGATGAACTGACGTTTACCTTCAGCCAAAACAATGATTTCCTGATATTGGCCAGCGTGATCAACAAGTTGGCGGGGATGAACTATGCTGACCCTGACGAATTGCGTATTCCACGCAAATATGAGGATGTTTGGTCCTGGGCTCTTGGTGCAGAATATCAGTTCAACGATAACATTGTATTACGAGCCGGATACGAGCCACGCACCTCGGCCATTCCGGAAGACCGAACCGACTTGCTGTTCCCCATAGGTGACGCGGATCTGTTCACTGCAGGGATCGGCTGGCAGTATGACAACATCACGCGGTTTGATGCAGCGTTTGGTTACATGCATTCCAAAACCAAAACCGATGCCTGTCAGTCTCGTAATGCCAATAGCTGCGTCGAAGGGGATGTGGTGTACAACCCGTATTTCGCAACACCGTTCGAGAACGAGGTTAACGCTTATCTGGTGGCGCTGTCGGTGGATCGCAAGTTTTGATTATAGACTTCCCCCAATAAAAAAGGCCGCTTAACATAGCGGCCTTTTTACGACTGATAGCTTCTGTTTATGTACTTTGCGACTACAGCACTATCAACGAATCAAACCATCATCAATCAGCTGCTGGAAATGATCCACGAATGTTTGCTCCAATGGATGGTACTGAAGCCCCAGCCGGGCCTTACTGCGGCTGTTATCAAACTTCAGCGGATGACCCGCATTCTGCTCGATAAAGCGCGGCTTGGCGCTGGGATCCATTACCCGACCAAACCACTTCACGATGAACTTCGGCAGCTCGAAAAGCGGAAACTTATAACGATTACCAAACTTTTGTTTCAGAATACTGGCCACCTCCAGCATGGAAGGCTCACCATTGGAAACAATGTGACGCCCTTCTGCATCCGAGCGAAAAGCGGCTTCCACATGGGCACGAGCCACATCACGCACATCCACCCAACCCAGGCGCATATTCGGCACACCGGGCCACAACTTGCCGTTACCCAAGCTGCGCAGGGTATCAATACTGGTGGAATGACTGTATTTGGTTAATGCCGGGCCACCCACCATGCTGGGATTAATGGTCACCAAGCGCCAGCGAGACTGGGCATCGTGAATTTTCCATGCCTCCTTTTCTGCCAGAAACTTGGAGTAGGAATAAGGCTGGTGATCCAGGCTGCTGGAGAAGTTCCAATCCTCTTCGTTGAAAATACCGCGGGGGTTCTTTTTAAGATCCGCATTATCGCCAAACACGGCCGCAACGCTGCTGGTCAGCACTACCCTCTTAACGCTGTCTGTGCGATTGGCGGCCTCCAGTACATTACGCGTCCCCTCCACCGCCGGTTTAATTAACGCCTGTTCCGCATCTTTGAAGCCCCGCACTACAAAAGGCGAAGCCGTATGCATGACAACTTCACAACCCTGAATAGCTTCATCGAAGCTACCCTCATCCAATAGATCAGCCTTAAATAACTTAAGAGTTCCTTTGGGTGCGGATTCGGCAATCTTATTCAGCGGCCCAACGGATTTTTCATTCTGTAAGTCACGCACTGTTCCGTGGACCGTACAGCCCTCTTCCAATAGATATTTGATAATCCAGTTGGCAATGTAACCTGACGCACCCGTCACCAGTATGGGTTTGGTCTTATCGATGATCTGTTCCATGTTTAATCCGTTGCTTGAGCGGTAAAACCCGAACCCTAAGCCAATTCAGCAGGCAAAACAATAGCCATAAAGCCAAACACTGCGGCTCTTCATACACCGACCAAATAGTCAATTATGGTTGATCATGTGGTCGGTGGGAGATAAACTCCCCATTAATATGAATACGGGATAATAATGATGCTGGAATTTATTCGTGAATACGTGGGCCCCTATTATCTGATCGTAAAGTTCGTGCATGTGTTTGCGGTCATGGCCTGGTCCTGGAGTACGGCTGTTGCCTACACCTCTTATCTAAAACCGGCGTATATCCGATGGCGCAGGAAACCTTCGGATTCGGCACTGAAACAACAGAGAAATGCAGCATTCGAACAATTCGATCGGGGGGCAATCATAGAACACACTGCGTTCCCGGTGCTGCTGGTCAGTGGCGGATTACTGTTTATGTTGGGTGGATGGAATCTGGACTTCAACTGGCTACTGTTTAAACTGGGTATCGTAGCATTTGTCTTCGTTCCCATTGAGATTTTCGATTACTGGTTATCGCATTTCGGTGGTAACAAGCGCTACATCAAGCGCACGGGAACAGACGAAAAATACGAGCGATATATTCAGCATCATTGGACGTTTTTCCGTATTACCACACCACTGATCACGATATTCATGCCCATGGTGATTTTTCTCGCAATCGTTAAACCTGCCTTTATTTAGCTTCAAATACAGGCCCGGGAGGCCGCTCCAATATAGCCCGCAAAGCCTTGGCCTGCTCACCACCTATGCGGCGGGCCAGCTCTTGCTCCAGTTCATACAACGCCTTCGCCGCCTGCCGACCTTTCTCCATGCCGGCTTCGGTGGGTAGAATTCGCCGGCTGCGTTTATCTTCACTGTCCACCACCAGCGCCAGCAATCCCCGCTCTACCAATTCGTTGACCGTTTTGTTCACTGCCTGTTTGCTTACGCCTATATGACGGGCAATGTCCACTGCCGTATTGCGGCCTTCAGCCAAATTCACAAACACCGCCGACTGGGCCTTGCTGAAAGCTTTTTCACCATCAGCAGCCAATGCTTGCTGCAGGCTGTTATCGAACCATTCATAATAATTCAACAGCAGTTGCATTAAATTGGTGGGATACCCCAGATCAAACTGCTCGGATACTTTTTGTTTAGACATAAACGGTGTCCACAGAATTTGCGTCAGTATACACTGGTGACCAGCCACCTTACACTTTGAGCCCCACTCCACGTGACCGAGGTTACACTGTGCGCCGCACCAGCAAATTGATTTTGGCACTGTACACTGTATCAGCGTTGATGCACCTTTATGTAGGATTACGCCTCATACCTGCGCTTTCTTATGTGGAAAGCGGGCGCTGGACTCTGGTGCTTTTACTGATCCTGTCGACCGTTCTCATCCCTCTTGCCATGATTCAAAGCCGCAAGGATCATTCCCTGCTGAATACTCTGATCATCTGGTGCGGTTTGGTTTTTATGGGCTTTCTGTCCAGCCTGTTTGTCTTCACCCTGGTAAGGGATGGGTTAATTGTATCGCTTTGGGTGGCGCAATGGAGCACCGGCCATTCACTGCTTAGCGATCAATGGTTGAATATCAGCGCGTTGACTGTGGTCATTGGCAGCCTGCTGCTAAGTGCTGTTGGGTTCGCCAACATCTGGTTCGGGCCACGGGTGGTGAAAGTAGACATTCCCATCAGCGATCTACCTGAAGGGCTAAGCGATTTCAACATCGTGCAATTGAGCGATGTTCATATCGGCCCTACCATTAAACGCCGTTTTCTGAATAAGGTAGTGCAGCGTGTCAATCGCCTGCAAACCGATGCGGTGGTGATTACCGGTGACTTGGTAGACGGTAGAGTCAAACGTCTTGGAATGGAGGCGACACCCCTGGCAGAGCTGCAGTCCCGTTACGGCTCGTTTTTCGTAACCGGTAATCACGAATACTATTCCGGTGCCACTGAGTGGATTGATCTACTACAGCAACTGGGTATACGGGTGCTGATGAACGAGCACGAGTTAATTCATCACAACGAGGAACAGGTTGTGATGGCAGGGATCACCGATTACTCAGCCCATCAATTTGATGAAACTCATCGCAGCAATCCTCAGCAGGCTTTGCGTAATGCACCCAAAGATGCAGGCCTGAAAATACTGCTGGCCCACCAGCCGCGATCCTTGTTTCAGGCGCGGGAATGCGGCGCCCAGGTACAACTTTCCGGCCACACCCACGGTGGCCAGTTCTGGCCGTGGAATCACTTTGTGCCATTGCAACAGCCATTCACCAGCGGCCTGCACTGGTTTGAAACCATGTGGATTTATGTCAGCCGAGGCACCGGCTACTGGGGGCCACCGAAACGATTTGGCGCACCCTCTGAAATAACCCTGATTAGCTTCAGCAAGGCTGATTTGCCGGAATGAACGATCTGTCTAAATGAACAAGCACCCAAGTCGCAGCCCGGGCCACGCCCCAAGCTATCTACATATTCTGCAATTAACCTGGCCTATCATTCTGGCCAACAGCGCCACGCCCCTGCTCGGCCTGGCGGACACCGCCATTATCGGCCATACCGCCAGCCCCCAGCACCTGGGCGCCATTGCCCTGGGCGCACTGTTGTTCAATTTTGTTTATTGGGGCTTCGGCTTCTTACGCATGAGCACCACCGGCTTTGTGGCTCAGGCTGCGGGCCGCGATGATAATCAAGCCATTGTGGAAACCACATTGCGCGCTCTACTGATGGGCGTTTTGATCGGCCTGGGACTGATGTTGTTGCAGTGGCCTCTGCTGCACACTGCCCTGACACTGTTCGGTGCCAGCGACACGGTGGAATACATAGCAGCACATTACTTTTCTATTCGCATCTGGGGCGCACCGGCCACCTTAGGCACCTACGCTTTGATGGGGTATTTGATTGGCCGGGGCCTAAGCCGAACGCTGCTGGTGGTGCAACTGATTCTGAACGGGCTCAATATCACCTTGGATTATCTGTTTGCCGGTTATTGGGATATGGGGGCTCGTGGCATTGCATTGGGCACAGCCCTGTCGGAATGGATCACATTTGTTATTGCACTGCTGCTGGTGTATCGACATCAACTAAGTGCTGCCCGCACCCATCTCAACCTGCGCTGGCGTCAACTTGTAGTACGAGAAAAACTGATACCGGTACTGAAAGCAAACGGCAACCTGATGATTCGCACCTTGTTTTTGTTATTAGGCTTTGCTGTATTCACCGACCAAAGCGCCCGGTTTGGCGACATTACCCTGGCAGCCAATCATATACTGCTCCAGTTTATCTCCTTCAGCGCATTTTTTCTGGATGGCTTTGCCTTTGCAAGCGAATCCCTGGCGGGGCGGGCTCTTGGCAAAGGTCAACGAGAGAGTTTCTTGATCACGATCAAGCGTTCGACACTCCTGGCCGCCGCAACCGCTCTATTATTGGCGGCATTCATTCTGGCATTCGGTGACAGCCTTCTGGCCTTACTTACAGACCTCCCGGACGTACAGCGCGCGGCATCCTCATATCTCGCCTGGTGCGCACTGTATGTGGCCGTATCGTTTGCTGCGTTTCAGTTAGACGGCTTGTTCATCGGCACTACCACCACCGCTGCGCTGCGCAATGCATCCGTGCTCTCCACCTGTAGTTTCCTTCTACTTTGCTATTGGTTAACAGCCCATTACGGTAACACCGGCCTGTGGGCTGCCTTTATCGGCTTTATTCTCTTGCGCGCGGTGTTTCTGGGAGCCGCCTTCGGCTCCATTACCCGCAGACTAGACCAAACACATCCTTAAAACGCTTACTGTGCCAGTTCGGTTTCTGCCTCCATGTCAGACTCAGTTTCCGGCGCCATGGCAGACTGCAGCAACGCATCAATCGGCACAGGGCTGCCATTTAATAGCAATATGCCATCCGCCAGCCTTACCTGCATGACGAGCTTGCCGTCCTGCGGCATCAACAACCCTTGCTGCACAAAAGGCATCAAAGAATCAGCAAGCGGGCTTTGCAATATAGACTGTTCGTCCAGTTCCACATCCAGATCCCCTTTGAAAGCCTGTAAATACTGCATCGGATCTTCTACTTGCGAAAGGGGTGTCGTTCCAGGCAAACCAACAAAACTTAACGCCATCTCTGCACTGTGCCCTGTACCCAGAGCCTGCACATCAAGCCGCTGCGAAAAACCCAAGCCCGGCTGCAGTAACTCTTGCATTATCTGCTCCATTTTGGCTTCCAGTTCAGGGGGCAGCTCCGGCTCACCCGCTTCATCCAATGGCAACTGTCCGGCCTGGCTCAGCTCCTGAAGCTGCAGAGAAAAGTCAGACCAGGCTTCCAACCCCGCAGGAGACAGCCCAGTAAATTCCAGATGCCAGCGGCCAGAGGTGATCGGCAGCGGAGATTCCACGCTGTCGACCTCAATCGTCTGAAAGTAATCCAACTTACCCTGATTCAACTGGGTTCCACTATTAAGGTTCAAGCCCTGTATTACGGTGGATACCTCCTTCCCCGTGATAGACACACTGGGGAAACTAAACACGGTCTCACCGACCATAGTGTAGGGATTTTTGCCCTGATAACTCATCGACCCAGACGACTCAGCCACATCCATAACGTATCCCGTGGTCAGAACACTGCTGGCATTCACCCGCATAGAACCATCGAATTTGGTAAGATTGGCATCGGTAATGAGGCTGGCATTGATACCACCAAAGCGAATGTGATCGTCGCCATGATCCGCTTCATATGCTGCAATGGTGATTTCGGTGTGCGCAGACTGATCCAAATTGATCAAAGTACGAACAGTCAGCGGAGCGGCCTGCATCCACTCAGACAAAGCCTGCTCAACCCCGGCAACATCTGACCCCGACAAAGAAAGGGAACCGTAACCCAACCCAAACCTCAGCCCCAAATCTGTCAGCAGCACTGGGCCATGATAAAAATCAGAGCGCACCAGAATGTTTATCGGCTCGCTGGTATATTCCGCGGCCCCCAGCCATTGCTCCAGATCCAACTCCACCCGGGTCACCGCACTTGAGCGAAACCATCCCCTGTCGTAGGATTCACTGAACAGCATCACCCCCGGCTGTTTCGGCATTGCGCCAATGCGCTGCAAATAAGCCTCTTTCAACTTAATACCAGAGACCATTGGAAAGCTCAGCAACACCCCAATCGTGATAACCACCACGTAAACCGCTAATTTCTTCATTCAAGAACCTTTAATCTTTATATTTCTGATAGTTACGATTAACCGCATAACAATAATAGCGAAGCCTGAAACAATTTGCCGGATTCTGCATCAAACTGTCGAATGGCGCTCATTTACAAGATACATAATAAGGACTTTCATGAACCCGAGACCAGCCCGGATACTGTTTCTTTGCACCCATAACCGCTGCCGCAGCATCCTGGCAGAAGCACTGACCCGTCATCAAGGCGCCAATTACCTGATCGCGGCCAGCGCTGGCAGCAGCCCAGAGGGTCAGGTTCATCCAGACACCCTGACCAACCTGCGGCAACGGGGTGTGAACATTGATGGCCTACACAGCAAATCCTGGCATGAGATGGCCGAGTTCGCTCCTGACTACGCCGTAGCGGTTTGCCAACAAGCGGCTGGAGAAGCTTGTCCAACCTGGATGAACAACGTTCCCATGGTGCATTGGGGCCTGCCCGATCCATCCAAAATCACTCAATCTGCCACCGAACGGCAACAGGCCTTTACGGATGTTATGGATACCATCGAGAAGAAAATAGCGATCTGGGTGGGATTGTTGCAAGCAGACAGCAGCGGATTGCGCTTTCGCGAAGCAATGGACAGTCAGCTGGCGCGACGCAGCACCCAATCGCGAAACTGAGATACCGGCATGGGCTTGGCCAGATGGAAGCCTTGTACCCGATCACAACCCAAGCGGGTTACACTGGTCAGGGTGTCCTGGTCTTCCACGCCTTCTGCGACAGTCTGTATCTGCAACGCCCGCGCCAGCTTCACGGTGTTTTCCACGATTCGATAATCGCTGTCGTTACGCCCCATCTGGCTTATAAAACTGCGGTCTATTTTAAGCTCATGTATCGGTAACCGGCTCAGATAAGCCAACGACGAATAGCCAGTTCCGTAATCATCCAGTGCGATACTGCAACCCGTCGAGGCCAGCTGGTTCAGGTTTTCTATCACCGTTTCAAAATTATCACTGGTGGTGGTTTCAGTAACCTCGAACACCACCTCTGACAGGTTAATCATATATTTATCGGCCATAGCGGTGACAAATGAAATCAGTTTCGCTTCCATCAGGTTCTGAATTGAAAGGTTAATACTCAACGTAAGGATATGCCCGTTCTCATTAAAACTGCGCAATACGGTAAACGATTCCTCGATAACAAACCGGGTCAGCTCAGGCATCAACCCGGCCTCTTCGGCCACCTCGATAAACTCAACAGGGGACACCACACCAAACTTCTCGCTATTCCAACGCAACAGCACTTCCGCTCCGCACAAACGATTGGATCGACAGTCAAACTGCGGTTGCAGATACAACTCCAGATCTCGGGCAGAAATCGCATTGATCAGCTCACCTACAATGGCCAAACGACGCCGACCGTATGCATCAATATCGGAACTGTAGATAGTGACATCCTCCGGCGTGCGGGAACAATAGTCCCTGGCGGCACTGGCATGCTGCACCAGCAGATCCGCTCTGTCGCCGTGTCTGGGATAGGTGGCGATACCGCAAAATGCTTTCAGTCGGGTCGACATACCCCCTACATCAAAGGCTGTTTCGCGCAAGTGCATCAGGTGATCGACAAAGTCATGTACCGATCGATAGCCCTCTCCCATTTTCACTAAAAAAGCCAAGCTACCAAATTCAGTGACTGAAACAAAAAAGCGCTGCGATGTTTCAACGGCTATGGACTGGATGTCCCCGCATAATTCGCTGTTAACGCGAATCGCCACTTTGGAAAACAAATCCTCCGCAAGACGACGCCCCATCGATGAAGATATTTCCTTGAATTGAGGAAATGAAAACAGCACTAAAGCAAAGGAATCGCACCCCGATCGGTGATCGATCAACTCACCCAATCGGTTTAACAGAAAAGCATCATTCGGAAACTTGGTAATGGGATCATGCAGGGCCTGTTCCAGCGCCTGCTCCTGCACCTGCACGGTGGCATACTGGGCCGCTTTCATCTTCTCCATGGCGATCAGCTTGTGACGGCGCTCTTCTTTAATTCTATGGGCCAGGGCAAACGAAAACAAAAGCGCCTCCAACATGGAGCCCCCCTGAAAAGCATGATTGGTTAACCGCGAAGGCGCAACCCAGCCAAAAATATTGGCCAGATACAGGCTTGTCCCCAACACAAAAGCCGCTGTGGCAAACACAAAATAACGGGCAATCTCTACGCCGGAAAACAATGATCCGACGCCTGCAACCAACACCAGCACCATGGAGATCACACCCACACAGCCTGCCAGGAATGCCCCCGACTCTGGTGCATACATCACATAACCTGCAACCAGCAAATTGCCCACACACATGGCTTTCATTGCCAAACGCAACCATGGCTTGAGGCAGTCGTTGCTCAAAAAACTGAGGGAGAAACACAGCAGCCAGAACAGGGCCAAACAGGCCGAAACCGGCAGCACGTAGCCGGTAAGCTCGGGGTTAGCCCACAAATAACGCGCCCCTAGCCCGGATATAGCAAGCATCAGCATCACCAATGACACCAACGTCATCACATAATAACCATAGGTCTTGTCGCCCATGGAGATAAACAAAAAACTGTTATACAGCAAGAGCGCTACTATCACGCCAAAATACAGCCCCCACAGCAACGCTTCCATGTTCTGCCGGGCAACCAGGTATTCTACAGTCCAGAGTTCCACCGGCATTTGCAGCGAGGTTGTGGATTCAATGCGTAATAGAAAATCCACCTTTCCGGACAATTCATCAGGAATAGGGAAATTAATATTATTGGAGCGGAACGTTTTGGGATCCTGGCGTATCTCACGCAGGTTACTGCGCCACAACAGCTTCCGAGATTGCTCGGAAAACGCAAACACTTCGACATCCTGCAACAATGGATAAGGAATAACCAAATGCCAGCGATTCGACTGATACGTTGTTAAATCCAGGCTCAGTTTCAACCAGACGGCGTAATCCACAAAACCGAAGTTGAGTACTTCACCGCCGGTATTTCGCACCCACTCCGACTGCGCCAACGCATCACTCGGCAGCAATTCCTTACCATCATCAATAACATAGCTAAGAAATGCATTTAGATTGTAGTAGTCGTAATTGGGCTCATCTGCCTGTGATGTCGCTGCATACAACGAAAAACTGGCTAGAAAAAAACCAGCAAGCAGCAAACTCCCGAATCGGCAAGGCCTTTTCCAAGTCCTCGTCGAAAAGTTGAATCCGTTCAATATTCTACACTCTCGTTTTGACGAATCGAAAATCTAGGCCAGACTTTCCATGTACTCAATCATTATAGATGGATCTTAGAAATGAGCACGCTACACGGAGAGTATCGTCGCCACGAGCGCACGACTATCAAAACCCCTGTATCCGTTAACCTTGATGATAACGGCCTCAGCAGCAGCACCAGAGATGTCTCAGAAAGCGGCTTATCCATAGCCAAACCTGCAGAGCTGCAACTAAAACCAGGGCAAACGGTGAATGTAACCTTCGACCGTTTAGCCAATTTCTCTGTACCTGCAACCATTATCCGAGTGTCAGACAACCAGATCGGCCTAGCGCTGGATCACATTCGCTTTTCTGAACAGGACATCAGCGGAATCATCCAAACCGCCCCTTGGTATCAACGCACCAAAGTGGCCATTAAGCGGGGCTTCTGGAAAAACACAAGACGTATGGCGGTGCTGCTTACCAACACCATTTTGCGCAAAGCCTTATTGCGACTGATTAAACCATCTTATATCTTCGCCGTTTACGGTAACGAAAAAGATGTAGGAACCTATTACACACCGTTCATGAGCAAACTGATTCCTCCGTTGATGATCGGCAGTGTCATCCGCAATCGCAACCGCACAGGGATTATGGTGGCATCCAAGTTCTACGAGCACGAACTGGCTGACGATTCCGCCAAGGTGAAAACCTATCTGCAGCAATTGCAGGAGGAGTTCCCGCACATCAATACCATCGCACTTGTTGGCAGGTTGCCCAACTTTGTGATGAAGGCAGGTCAGGAGATCGAACCGCCATATGTGGATGGCTCCATGGGCACCCGTTACATGATTTGGGATATCGGCAGGCAAATGCAAATGCGCCCCCAATACAAACATGAGAACGTAATAACCGTGCTGGGTGGCGCTGGGCGCATTGGCAATCTGGTGTGTGAAGACTTAACCCGAGTCTACCGCACAGTTATCGCCTTTGACCCCCGCTACACCAAGCAGGAAGAAGTGTACACACCCATTGGAAAAATCATTCGCAGCGGTGACCCCGCCATCTTGGATAACTGCAAATTGTTCATAGGCCTGACCCACCATGGCGATGCCATCAGGGATCTGAAAGCACACCTGCCTGCGGGTTCTTTGGTGGCAGACGACACCCACCCCTGTATCAGCATGGAAGCTCGCCAAGAGCTTCAGGTTATGGGGGTTGACGTGGAAAAGATCGTGCTATTTCACGAGGAGTTTTCCATGTGGCCAAGAATGCCGGGCTGGAACAACCGAGCCATACCAGGCTGCCTGGTGGAAGCATTGGTACTGCTGGAACAAGAGGATGCCGACGTGAAGGATTTCGACAGTTTCTGTAAAACGGCTCAGCAGATCGGCTTCCAGGGTCAGTTGATCCCACCTCTGGATGAATAATCAATAACCGTCGAGTTGTTACGCCAAAAGCCATATACTGAACCCCTCACTCACACCTCGAAGGGCAGTATATGGCCTCCAAAAACACGCTTTCCGACCCAAAAAACCAAATTGTAATCCGTAATGCCACCACCGCAGATGCCAGCGCTATCTGCGATCTGAGCAGCCGGGTGTATGCCAGCACTGGCATGTACGGTTACTCGGAAGGTGCCGTTACCGGCCAGATCAACCATTTCCCCCAAGGGCAATTTGTCATCGTAATTGGTGACAAAATCGTAGGCTACTGTGCAACCTTTCGCATCGGAGAAGATCTGGCGCTGAAGAAACATAACTGGACAGAAATCACCGGTAATGGCTATGCCTCTCGTCATGATCCGGATGGAGACTGGCTGTATGGCATGGAGGTGGCTATTGATCCCGAGTATCGGGGGTATCGACTGGGCCAACGGCTATACAATGAACGCAAAAAGCTGTGCCAAAGCCTGGGGTTGAAAGGCATCGTATTTGGTGGTCGCTTGCCCTCACTATCCAATCGGCTGAAGCGTTTTGGCAGCGTGGAAGAGTACGTTGAGCAGGTCATTCAGAAGAAGCAACGGGATCAAGTGCTCTCATTCCAGCTGCACAATGGCTTTGAAGTGATCGGCATCATTCCTCACTATCTTGATGCGGATGTGCAGTCCATGGGCTACGCCGTTCATCTGATGTGGCGCAACCCCATGGTGGCCGTAGAAGAACCCACCACCAACAAGAAAAAGTATGGCGGTCGAGTTCCCGATTCCGTTCGCATTGGCTCGGTTCAATACATGCAGCGGCGAGTACACACGTTCGATGAGTTTCTGTCGATCGTTGAGTATTTTGTAGATGTGGTGGCGGACTATAAGGGCGACTTTGTGGTGTTCCCTGAACTGTTTGCCCTGCAACTGTTATCCATAGAGGATCAGGCGCTGTCACCCATGGAATCCATGGAAGCACTGACCAAGTACACCCCGGCATTCAAAGAAGCATTACGCGACATGTCGATCCGCTACAATATCAACATCATCGGCGGCTCCCACCCCACCATCATGCCCAACGGTCGAGTGGAAAACATCGCTTATATCTTCCTGCGGGATGGCACCATTCACGAACAACCCAAGATTCACCCCACACCGAATGAGGTTTACTGGTGGAATATTGAGGGCGGCAACACACTGAAAGCCATCGAAACGGATTGCGGCCCCATCGGCGTGCTGATCTGCTACGACTCTGAGTTTCCTGAACTGGCTCGCCATCTGACCGATCAGGGTATCTCCATCCTGTTCGTGCCATTTTGTACCGACGAACGCCAAAGCTATCTGCGGGTGCGTTACTGCTGCCAGGCTCGCGCGGTAGAAAACCAGATCTACGTGGTGATGTCCGGTAACGTGGGCAACTTGCCCAAAGTGAACAACATGGACATTCAGTATGCCCAAAGCTGTATTCTAACCCCCTGCGATTTTCCCTTCGCCCGGGATGGTATCGCTGCCGACACCACCCCCAACGTAGAGATGATTGCATTCGCGGACTTGCGCCCTGAAACATTGATGATGGCGCGTAACAACGGCACCGTTAAAAATCTACAGGATCGTCGCCACGACCTTTACAGTTTGAACTGGCGGGGCAAGTAAACAGAACCCTGGCTACTTTTCCACGAAAGCCCGCTCAATCACATAGTGACCCTGGTCACCGTGGCGGGCTTCGTGGAAACCTCGCTCCTCCAGAATCCTGCAGGTATCTTTCAACATGCTGGGGCTGCCACACAACATGAAACGATCGTGATCCGGGTGCATGTCCGGCAACCCCACATCGCTGAATAACTTACCACTGGCCATCAAGTCGGTAAGCCGCCCCTGATTACGGAATGCTTCACGGGTAACCGTTGGGTAATAAATCAGTTTGTCACGAATCACATCACCAAAATACTCATTGCTGATTAGCTCTTGGGTGATGTAATCCTCATACGCCAGATCCTCAACATGACGCACACCGTGAGTCAGAATGATTTTGTCATAGGCTTCATACACTTCGGGATCTTTAATAATGCTCATAAACGGCGCCAACCCCGTACCGGTGCTGAGCAGATACAGGTTACGGCCAGGAATCAAATGATCCACAATCAAAGTGCCTGTGGGCTTGGTGCTGACAAACACTTCATCCCCGACTTGTAGATGCTGTAACTTGGAGGTCAACGGGCCATCCTGCACCTTGATGCTGAAAAACTCCAACTCAGATTCGTAGTTCGCACTCACAATACTGTAAGCACGCATCAGCGGACGCCCTTCATTCTGCAGACCTATCATGGTGAAGTGGCCGTTCTTGAATCGAAAACCTGGATCTCGGCTGGTGGTAAAACTGAACAGCGTATCATTCCAGTGATGGACACTGGTGACACGTTCGGTAATTAGATTAGCCATAGCACTACTCCGCTGATAGATATATGTCGCCACTATAGACCTTCACCCTAATATCGGTAAAATGGGTATAATTGATATTATTAATCGAATTTACCGATATGAAATACACCCTTAGGCAGCTACAGGTTTTTTTGGCCACCGCCCATTTCCAGAATATTTCCAAAGCTGCCAACAGCTTAGCCATGTCCCAATCCGCTGCCAGCAGCGCGCTATCTGAAATGGAGTCCCAGTTCGATATCCAGCTGTTCGACCGGGTCGGCAAGCGCCTGCAGCTGAACTCGCTCGGCCATGCTTTACGCGGGCAAGCGGAGGCATTGCTGCGACAGGCAGAGGATCTGGAGCTGGCCCTGCAACAACACTCGGCCGTTGGCCACTTGAAAGTAGGGGCCACCCTTACCATTGGTAACTATCTGGCAATACACATCATGAGCCGTTTTTTGCAGGAATTGCCCGGCGCACAGGTGGAACTGGATGTTGCCAACACGGCAGCCATAGCCGCCAAAGTAAAAAACTTCGAGCTGGATGTTGGTTTAATTGAAGGTGAGATTTCAGATCCAGAATTGGACATCATACCTTGGATGGAAGATGAGCTGGTGGTGTTTTGCGCCCCGGATCATCCATTGGCTACCAAGAAAAAGCTGTCGGAAAAAGACATCCTGAATGCCCAGTGGATTTTACGAGAACAAGGCTCGGGCACCCGGCAGGCTTTTGATTGGGCTATGCATGGTATCTTGCCTGAACTGACAATATTGCTGGAATTACAGCATACGGAAGCCATAAAAAGAGCCGTAGAGGCACGCCTGGGTATCGGTTGTCTATCCAGAGTAGCTCTGAAAGAAGCGTTCTCCCGAGGCAGCCTGATCCCGCTGCTGATACCAAACCGAAACCTGAAAAGGCAATTCTATTTTATATTGCACAAACAGAAATATCGCGACAGCAGCATAGACCAATGGTTAACGCTTTGTCAGTCATTATACCACTGACATCAAGACTGGCCTTTATCCTTTAATTGCCGTTTGTGTTCGTACATTCTCTCATCTGCACAATTAATCCAGCTATTGGCATCAGCGATAGGGTCATCGCCCAGCGTGACGATACCACAGGAAATTGAAACCACCACACCGGGATATTCCTCAACTTTTATATCCTCCAAAGCAGCGTTTAGTTTGCGCAGAAACCCGGCTGTGTCGTCGGAATTCGTTTCTCGCAACAACAAAAGAAACTCATCCCCTGCGTAGCGATAAAAGGTATCGGTTTCACGTATATTTTCGCGCACACACGCCGCAAATCTCGACAACACCTGATCGCCAGCTTCATGCCCGTAATTGTCGTTAACATCTTTGAAATCATTCAAATCAATAAACACTAAAGAGGCAAAGGTGGCATAACGTTTATGTAACGCAATACATTCTTCCAAATCGGCAATGGAATAAGGGCGACGGATCGCCATCGTCAATGGATCAAACTTGGCTAACTGCTCCAACTGGCGATTACTGCTTTTCAAACGCTCCTTCGCCAGGTGCTCCTCAGTGACATCCCTTGCCAAACCCACCAGGCATAGCAACTCCCCGTTAGCACCCCGTACCGGTGCGCCTTCATCATGAATATAGCGAATAGAGCCATCCCGGCCCAAGATCCTGTACGCTACTTTCCATATGCCCTTGCGATGATTTTCGATCTCGGCTATTACCTTGGGCCGATCCTCGGGCAATATGCCCTCGATAAAACTTTGAGGGCTCTGCTTAAGGCTCTCGATGCTGCGCCCCCAGATCTCTTCATATCGATTGCTGACAAACATTACCGAGTCAATTCCTGGGGTAGCCATCCACACCACGCCTTGAACATGATTTGCAATGCTCCTGAACTTGGCCTCCGATGCCAATAACTCCTCCTCATATTTACGGCGGTAAGACACATCTTCGAGGATCGAAATCAGGTATTCTGGCTGGTTATTCACATTACGATACAGAGCTAACGTATTAATTACCCAGACATCCGCGCCAGTACTGCTTTTATAGCACTTTTCAAGCCGCACATGGGTGGTAGCGCTATCAATGAGGCGATCGATAGCCATTTGATTTGCTGCTCTCTCTTCTACCGGTGTAACATCATTAATAGAGAGTTGCTCTAGATCCGAAACTTGATATTCAAGCAGGCTTGCGAATTGACGATTCACTTTAATGAAGCGGCCCTCCAGGCTGATCTGGGCAATGCCAACCGGAGCCAATTGAAAGGTCATCCGAAATGTCTGCTCGATTTCTTCGGCGTGACGCTGCATATCTTCTACTTTTGACACATCCAAAAGATGTACAACAGCAAATTGCTCCTGATCCAATCGGTACAAACCAATTTGCACTTCGACTCTTTTTAATTCGCCTTTTTCTGTAGTGAGTTCCACAGGGTTTCGCATGGTGCGCTCACCGCCACTGTGAAAAAAAAGGGTACGATAGTGAGCGTGCTGCACACGCAGGGAGTCAGGTATAAAATCCTCGATGGTGCGACCAATCAGGGTGTCTTTATCACATTCAAAAAGCTTTCCTGCACCGTGATTCGCAACCACAATCTCACCAGCCTCGGTTACCACCAAAATCGGGTTTGGTGACGCATCCAGCAATTTCTGCCGGGATGAAATCTTTTGCAACCCTGCCAGCTCATTGCGAACATTGACCACGAGCAACCAACAGATTGCACAGGCGGCAATGGTAATCATCAGGCTCAGCGCAACCACTACGTACAAATCGTGATTATGCCCTTGCTCTCGCTCCAACTGGTCACGCAGCAGATTCGCCGATTGCACCTGATATTGACCAATTAAATCTCTTATCGCCTTAGAGGCCAGCGTATCATCAACTTTTACCTGCTGATCAATTTCCTGCACGCTCAGGCCTTGGTTGCGCAGCCGACGGGCCAACTCAAGGTTCAGTTCATAATGCGTCACTGCCTGTTCAATCAACTTAATAGAAGACTCCAGGCTCTGCTTCCGATAATACACATGGCTATTATCAAGCTGCTGCTCCAGCTGGCGGAGGTTGTGCTGTGCCGCCTGGTAGTATTTATCATCACCACGCAGTATGTAATTTTTGAAGTTATGAATTAAACCGGTGTAACCGAGCTGATGTATGATGAGGGAGATATTAGCTTGCGTATCCAGAGACTGACGCAGCTGGATGGAGAGCTGCTCGCGCTTTGTGTCCATTGTGCGAGCAAAAGATACCAACGCGAAAATAGCCACACTGAACACAGCTATAATGATGAAGACACTAGACTTGGATTTCACCGCCACCTCATCCTTGATATAAAAGCGCGGACCTGATTTCGGATTGCCCTCAGGCAATGCGTAGAACGGCTACTGAACCATCAGTAGCACCTTAACGTTACTTAGATTGCTGGCGGTCTGTAACGCCTTCACATCCACATAGCCGATCATATTAGGATTGGATGCAACGAATTCCAGAACTTCGCTGTCACCCGACACGGCAAAAGGTGGCTGACCGCGCCCAGTAAATATCAGCCGTGACCAATAGGAGTTCAACTGTGGCAACGTTTTCTTAACCACCTTGGTATAGAACTCAAGCCGCACGCCTTCGCCCTCCAATTGATCCAGTGGGATCACCTTGGTGCCATTGGGCAGCTGCCGGCTCTTACCCAGAAAGATACTGGCAACATCCTCGACGCTGACCTGACTGATTTCGTTGCTACTATTAACCACGATCGCCAGCTCCCCGCTGGCGGATGACGCGGACTGTATCCCCAAAAAAAACAAACTCCATAACCACAGCACCCTGTGCGCTTTCATCCTATATTCCTCATCCCAATGCCTGTTGTTTCTGATCCATGCGTTTGTTCGCCGGGCGCGCTTCTACTGCATACCTACTAATAAAAGTACATATCTGTTCTTTCTTCAATTTTTTCTTGTACTTATCTTCACTTTACCTTGTTTTTTTCCGTCAATCTGGGGCCTACCTCGCCATTGTGCACAATCACACAATTGCGCCCGGAGCGTTTGGCCGTATACAGTCCAACGTCTGCCCTCTCGATAATGTCTTCTATAGACTCGGAATCATCCACCAATGTTGAAACACCGATGCTCACGCTGAAACTGAGCTGCTGTTCGTTCAATTCAAACACCTCATCCATCCAACGCTTACGGATTCTTTCTGCCACCACATAACCTCCCTGCTCAGCAGAGAATACCAGCAAAGCACAAAATTCCTCTCCACCCACTCGCCCCATCAAGTCTTCTTCGCGCAACAAGGACTGCACGATATCCGCATACCGGCGTAGTACGCTGTCTCCGAATTGATGTCCATAGTTATCATTCACTGACTTAAAGTTATCAATATCCATCATCAATATGGCAAATGGCTGACTATACCGCACCGCGCGACGCATCTCCTTGTGGGCGGATTCAAAGAAACTGCGACGGTTATAGATACCGGTGAGCGGATCCGTTGTGGCTAGGCGTTCCAGCTCCTGCTGAATACGCTTGCGATCGGTAATGTCCATAACGGAGATGAACACCGACTCCACGCCACCAAACTCAAGCCGGCTCCCGGTCAGTGATGCCCAAAACGTATGGGAGCTGCGCCCTTTCATCACCATTTCTGTTTCGAATACGTGATTCTCGCTGACCACAGCATCGATAAACTGGCTGCGAGAGAGGCCCTCTGACCAAAACTCCCGCGATTTTAGTTCATCGCTGGAGATATTGGGGTCTATGCCAAACAACTGGTAGGCACTTCGGTTCGCATACAGCACAGGGTATTCTTCGGCCACTTCCAGAATCAGGATCGGATAAGGGGCTGCATCCAATATAGAACGCATGCGTTCTTCACTGCGCTGCAAAGCAAGCTCTGCCAGTTTCCGATCGGTAATGTCCTGCACGGTTCCGGTTTCATGTACCGGCCCGCTGCCGTCGCCCAGAAACACCTGACCTGCCAGCCGAATGTATTTTTCCTGCCCACTACGGTTTGCGACTCTATGGTCACACTGATAATTGCCACCCTGAAAATAGGCGGTGGCAATCACTTCAGTCACCCGGTCAATATCGTCCTGGTGGATCAGAGTCTCATAATGCTTCAGTGCTTCGTCATTGGCATCAATGCCCAGCACCGACAATGCCTCTTTGGACCAAAATGTTTCCCCGGTTTCAAAGTCGCGAGTCCAACTGCCAATGCGGGCAATGCGCTGCGCGTTTCGCAACCGGGCATGGGAGCGCTCAAGCTCTTCTTCCTTGTCCTGCAGGCGCTGCTGGTATTGGGTTCGTTGCACCCACAGCGCCACCAGAAACGTTGCCAATAACGCAAATACAACCCAAGGCCAGTCGCTGCTGCTGAAACCGCCCGACCCACCTTGTTCATAAAGTATCTCTATAGTCTCCGCCAGCACGGGGCCTGAGAAAACCAACAGACACAACCACCCAGCAGCCGCTAACAAGCTGAAACTTTTGTTGTTTTTGGTTATCTTATGGGCTAGATAATCGATCTTGTCGAGCTTCACTGCCTTGGGGACTCCTGATCCATTTTCAGGCACATAAAGTCAGTATAGCTAACACTGCCAATACAACCCTGAAACTGTCTAATTTGATTAAGTCCACAACAGGCAAAGGGTTAAAAAATACAATCGGTTGCAAAACTGGCATGCTGCCTGCGTGCCCAGTTTCAACTACACTTGCAGCAAATCACACAGGCCACTTAATTTAATGAATCTGTTTCTGCCTCTCTTGCTTGCTCTCTCGATCCTGCTGACGGCTGCTTCCAGCCATGCCAATGAAGCAGAACCCGACGAGCCGGCTCCGGCACCCGTGGAACCCCACAGCGCTTCAGACGCCAGCCTGAAAAGCGATTCAGCCGAGCCGGGCATGGCAGAACCCATTACTCTGCTAAACAACACCATTGCACCGGGCACCTTTCGTACCTTGCATTGGTCGCCTGGTTTGTCGATGACCAGCTTGAATACACCGGTGCCGGTATTGGTGGCCCATGGCGCAGCACCCGGCCCCACCATGTGCATGACCGCGGCTTTGCACGGTGATGAGTTGAACGGTATTGAAATCGTGCGCAGGGTTTTGCACCAAATCGAGCCAGATGATCTCAAAGGCACCATTATTGGTATGCCCATTGTTAACCTGGATGGATTTCGTCGCGCTTCCCGCTACATGAGCGACCGCCGGGATCTGAATCGCTACTTTCCGGGCAACCCTATTGGCAGTTATGCATCACGGGTGGCACATTCGCTGTTTCACAAGGTGATTCTGCACTGCGATTATCTGGTGGACATTCACACCGGCTCGTTTCTGCGTACCAACTTGCCGCAGTTACGGGGCGATCTCAAGAATCCTATGATCCTGGAATTCAGCCGCCATTTTGGTGGCATGGGTGTACTCCATCACCGGGGGGGCTCGGGAACATTACGGCGGGCCGCTGCGGATTCAGGCATCCCTGCCATCACCATGGAAACCGGCGGCCCTCATTCTCTGGATCAGGAATCCGTTTCTCACGGTGTGAAGGGGATGAAAAACGTACTGCATAATCTGGGAATGTATAAAACGGTGCGCCTGTGGTTAATACCACAACCGGTGTTTTACCAGTCCACCTGGGTACGCTCCAATCAGGGCGGTATTATGCTGTCGAAGGTCGTACTGGATGAGAAAGTGAAAAAAGGCCAGTTGCTGGGTCGCGTTATCGACCCTATCACCAATACCAGCAGTGATATTATTTCACCCCTGGACGGCATCGTGTTGGGTAAGGCTCTGGATCAGGTCGTTAGCCCAGGTTTTGCAACCTTCCACATTGGCATCATCGCCACCGAAGAGCAGCTGGCCAAACCGATTCCAGCGGAAGTGAAAGCCCCTGAGCTGGAATCCGATGAGGGGGAGCCTATTACATCCCCCCCTCTTGCACCGGGTGAATCCGGTGAGCTGGTTGAACCATTTCAAGACATGGAAAGCTGAGCTTTACTTGCTCAGCAAGAAGTTTACCACTTCAAACAGATCTTCAGGCGAACCCGCCATACTGACGCTGGTTTGATACTGACCGTTCACCACGACAGCCGGAACCCCCCTGATCTGGTTAGCCGCGAAAATACGGCCGGCGGTATTGGCATTCGTCTCTACCTGCGGATCGTTCCAGGCTTTGTTGAACACTTCTGGGGTAACACCCAACCCGGTCAACAGCGTCTGTGCATCTTCACGACTGGTGATGGTTTTATTTTGCTTGTGTAGATATTCAAACACCGCTGGTACCGCTTTTTCCTCGATGCCCAGGGCCTCAATCACGTAATACAGTTTGCCCAGCACGGCGAATTTCTGGTTCCAGGTGGCCGGTACACGGCTGAATGACACCGCCTCGGGTTTGGATTTCACCCAGGCTTCCACCTTGGGTTCAAGCTCATAGCAATGGGGGCAACCGAAGCTGAAAAACTCCACCACGGTCTTGGGCTGAGGCTGCCCGCCTTCCACTTTCTGATAATGAACTCCCTCCACATAGCGTTCCAAACTGAAGGCCCAACCCGAGCTGCTGACCAGGGCCAGCAGTAAAACCACACAGCATTGTTTCATCGCTTTCATCACACAACCCGCTTATTGATTGATTAATAGAATAATTATTACGTTCAGGCTGGCAAGCATAACAGCTTGGCACCACAACCCCAAAACGATGATATTGACACTAATTTAGCGAAAAAATTGACCGAAAGCAGGCTACGGGGGCACAGAACACACCTATACTTAGAAAGGTTTAATGAAGGTAGCTTATGTTCAGTATTAGAAAGCAGATGGGCAAATTCACCGCCCGGGTTTTTAACAACCGAGCCAACATCAAGGAAGATCTGACGCTCGCGGCCAGACACGCCTGGACGCTGCCCTTTCTGGCTACCCCCTGGAACGCCGAATCGCTGACCCAGTCAGAGCTGCATCCCGGCAGCTACAACAACGTGGGCGACGTGATCAACCTGAGCCTGCAGACCATGGTCCCCATGGAGCGTCGCACCTATAGCCCTGGCACCATTGCCTGCTATCCGGAGCATTACGCGTCCACCGCAGGGCGGGAGAAGTGGTTTTTTATCAACGGTATTTGCACCTCACCGCCTATTGCCATTCTAAACGGTCTGGAACTGGCCAAGGCCTTCCACCGCCCCATACACCTGATTCACACACCAACCTATGGCGTGGTGCGGGATTTATGGGATTCGATCACCGCCCGCACCTTGCGCAAAGACGGCAAGCTGTCCAGACCCGCTTACGACGTGGTGAAAGAGGCTTTGGTTCATCACGATAAAGTCGTCATCATTGGTCACTCTCAAGGCACCATTATCAGCAGTTACATTGCGCGTAAACTGCTGAAAGACAAGCGCTACCGGCATCATGCCCCAAAGCTGGAAATATATTGCGTGGCGGGCGTGGCGGACAGCTGTCGTATTGACCCAGAACTGAGCGAGCACTTCGGCCGTGGCGTGCCCTATGTTGAGCACTTCGCCAATGGTAAGGATTTCTTCTGCCGAATTGGTGTGTTGGCCCACCTGGAACACACCGCAGGGGCGGTATTCACCATACCGGATCGTACCGGTCATTTGCTCAACGATCATTATTTACCGGGTATCTGGCGGGGCGAGTACTGCGATCAACGCTCCCGCCTCTTCAAATACATTGATGGCAACTCGCCCAGCTCTACCGATTATGTGGCCCACGACCTCAATATTGCTCCGTCGCACCCCAGCGTGATGCCCGAGCCAATCATGAAAGCGGCTAATCACTAGCCATAAAGGCCTCTATTTCGGCTGCCTTGGCAATACCGTCGTGATACCCCAGCGCGATCAGTTCCTGGCAAAATCTGCGTTCAAACAACAGATAGCTCAGAATACTGGAGCCCGAGCTGCGAGTGGCTCCGATGCCATGCAAAAACATGCGAATACTCACCGGCAGCACATGCAGATATTTGGAAGCAATGCGATCCAGGCATTGGGAAGGGGAAATGATCAGGCTGTCGATGGGGTGCATCGCACCTTTGGTTTTGCCGCGAACCTTTTCAGGAATCACATCCAGCATGCCATTGATGCGCTCCATACGCTCAATATCGTATTCCAGGCTGTCCAAAAAGATACTGTTCATAAGGTGGCCGCTGATCTGGGCCAGCGAAGGATAGTCGTCCTCCGGTCGCTGCACCTGGGGCGCAGAACGGTTACCGCTCACACCCACCACCAACACCTTACGCGCCCCTAAATGCAAAGCCGGACTCAAGGGAGCCAACTGCCGCACCGCGCCATCACCAAAGTATTCCCGGTTGATCCGTACCGCCGGAAACACCACCGGAATAGCTGACGACGCCATTAAATGCTCCAACTTTAGGTGGGTACGCATACCCACCCGCTGAAAGCGCTTCCAGGCGCTGATATCCGGCGAACCCTGAAAAAAAGCCACCGAGTGCCCGGAACTGTATCCCGACGCAGTCACCGATATGGCCCGTAGATAGCCGTTATCAATAGCATCCTGAATATTGTCAAAGCGAATCATTCGCGCCAACAATGCGGCCAGGGGATCATTATCCAGTAAAGAAGACCGGTTACGGGAGGCGAACACCAGGCTGGACAGCCAGCGCAGCGCATTACTGAACACCCCCACTGGGTCGGAGCGATAGACCTGATGAGGGCGAAAGGATTTCCATACCGATTCAATGTTGTAGACCGCATTACGAAAGTTATCGGCATGGGAAGCCAGGGCCACCGCATTGATGGCGCCAGCGGAGGTGCCTGAAATAATACCGAAAGGATTGCGGGGGGATTCCGGCATGATGTCGGCGATGGCCTTCAGCACCCCTACTTGATATGCGGCACGGGCACCACCACCAGACAGCACCAAAGCACTGTGCAGATGGGTGGACGAATTAATTATCTTGGGCATACAACGAGTTCCTGAACCAATACCTTAACTGTAGCAGGAACTGGCTGGAGCCACTGCACCATGACCTGTTAAACTAACCGAATATCCGATTCTGGAGCCGTTATGAGCAGTACCCATTTAATTCTGATCCGTCATGGACAGATTCAGGCCAACATCGACAAACGCTGGCACGGCTGGACCGACAGCGCGCTCACCGAGATGGGCATTGCCCAGGCAGAACGGGTTGCTGCCCGCATCCATCAGCATCACCCTGATGTCAGCGCCATCTACGCCAGCCCCTTGCAACGCACCTTCAACACCGCCCTGAGAATTGCAGAGATTCTGCAACTGGATATCATTGAAGAACCCGGCATCAAGGAATACGGCATCGGTGTATGGGAAGGCGAAACCTTCAGCGACCTGCACAGCAAACACGGTTTTTTTAAACAGGTGGATGCTGATCCGCACTTCGCCCCGGAGCAAGGGGAATCCATCGCTCAAGTGGGTGATCGAGTCAGCACCGCATGGCAGGGTTTTGTCAGTAGCCACCCCGGCCAGAAAGTGCTGGCGGTAAGCCACGGTGCCGCCATGGCGCTGGGCATGGCCGGCCTGTTCGACAAGGATTGGTATGCCTGGGGCAAATACCAGTTTTTGAACACTTCAGTGACCGAGCTGAAACTGGGGGCAGAGCCTGAGTTGTTGACACTGAATTGTGTCGCCCATCTGGAAGGCCTCTGAAACGGCTTATTGCCGGTAAACATTAGGCAATAAAAAAGGGCTTCGATCGAAGCCCTTTTTTATAATCTGAAACATCTTAACTGGACATGTTGCGTCCGTAAAAGATTTCCAACATCTCACGGCGCAGCTTACGGCTGATTTGATCCTGCTCATCCGTGCTCAGCTCATCAACACCGGTACCAAACAGGTAGTTATCCAGCTCGAAGTCTTTCAGCAGCATCTTGGTGTGAAATATATTTTCCTGATACACGTTCACATCGATCATTTCATACAGATCCAGCGTCTCATCCAGGAAATAGTTCTGAATGGAGTTGATCTCATGATCGATGTAATGCTTCACACCGTCCACATCACGGGTAAAACCACGTACCCGATAATCGACCGTGACAATATCGGAATCAAACTGGTGAATCAGGTAGTTCAGCACCTTCAGGGGTGAAATAACGCCACAGGTGGAAACATCGATGTCCACACGGAAGGTGCTGATACCGTTTTCGTTATCCGGGTGGGTTTCCGGATAGGTGTGTACAGTTACGTGACTCTTATCCAGATGGGCCACAACGGATTCCTTCAAGGGGCCGGGCTCTTCCTTGGAAGGGTCTTCATCGGGTGCCACCGGGTGCTCGGCAATCAACATGGTGACACTGGCACCTTCTGGATCGTAATCCTGGCGGGCCACATTCAATACGGTAGCGCCGATGATTTCGGTTACGGTGGTCAGGATCTGAGTCAAGCGCTCTGCATTGTAAAGCTCGTCAACGTACTCGCGATACTCACGGCGGTGGTCCGGAGTCTTGGCATAACAAATATCATAGATATTGAAGCTCAAGGACTTGGTCAGGTTATTAAACCCGTGCAATTTCAGCTTGTGTGGAATTTCGTTGTCGTTCATCTACTCAGATCTCAAAGGATAGAGGCCCAATTGAATGGCCACAGCACTGAGGGCTAGGGCCGCTAAATGTAATACCGAAAGAGGTGTAGCCATACTGCTCGGAAGGGGCATTTATTACCCTCCTCAAGCCTCTGCCTCATGGATTTCGTAACTGTGGGTTACATCAACCCCGGCGTTGGTCAGCATGATAGAAGCAGAGCAATATTTTTCAGCAGACAGCTCCACCGCGCGCTTCACCTGGGACTCTTTCAGTTTGCGGCCAGTCACCACAAAATGCAGGTGAATGGATTTGAATACCGCTGGCACCGCATCCACTCGCTCAGCTTCAACCTGAGCAACACAGTCTGTAACGTCCTGACGGGATTTCTTGAGGATATGCAGCACATCGAAAGAGGAGCAGCCTCCCACGCCCAGCAGCATCAGCTCCATGGGGCGCACACCCTGATTCTGGCCACCGTATTCTGGGGGACCATCGATTACAACGGTATGACCGGAGTCGGACTCCGCTTCAAATTTGACTTCACCAGCCCAGCGTATGGTTGCTTTCATCAATTACCCCACAAGGCGATTATCAAAGGGGCTGCCAAGGCCCATAAGGCGCGCAAGATAACATAAAGCCCCCCTCTATGCGCAAGAATTTTGCCCTCTTTAGGTCAACTTTTGATCAATCGAGCCCGCTGCGGAAAAATCTGTCTTTGTACGCAGAAAAACGGCGCATCGGTTCACATATGCCCCTTGAAATGTGCGTTATAATCATTTGATATAATTTGACTTTCAATCTTCTCTCCAGGCTTCAGCGAGGCTAAAACCGCCGCGCAAGGTAGCGAGCCATGGCTTTTAGGGCCATAATGAATAAGTTAGGAAGATCAATAGTCTCCATCGGGCCCTCTGCCGAGCGCGCTCGAAACGATCACAACAATACCGGGTCATGCAATGACGTTAAAACCAAACCGATTAATTCCAGACACGGAAAGCTTTCTGGCAAATTGTCATCGGCGCAAATATCCAGCGAAAAGTACACTGATCTACGCAGGGGATGACTCTGACGCACTGTACTACATTCTTAAAGGCACCGTGATGGTGGTCATCGAGGATGATGACGGGCGGGAAATGATCATGGCCTACCTGAATGAGGGTGACTTCTTCGGGGAGATGGGGTTGTTCGATGAAGCCGCCGGACGCAGTGCCTGGATTCGCGCTAAGACCGAATGCGAAGTAGCCGAAATCAGTTATACCAAATTCAAACAGTTGGCCAAGGAAGACGCGGACATCCTGTTTGCTGTGAGCGCCCAGATTGCAGGCCGCTTAAGAGCAACCACCCGCAAGGTTGGTGACCTGGCGTTTCTGGATGTGACTGGCCGCGTGGCTCGCACACTGATCGACCTTTGTAAGCAACCAGAGGCCATGACCCATCCTGACGGTATGCAGATCAAAATCACCCGCCAGGAAATCGGCCGCATTGTGGGCTGTTCCCGCGAGATGGTGGGGCGGGTTCTGAAAAGCCTCGAAGAGCAGGGGCTGATTCAAGTGAAAGGCAAAACCATGGTGGTATACGGTACGCGCTAGGACCTGCGCCAGCGCAACCGCACCTTGAAGTTCTTCGATAAAACCGGTGCTGGATTAAAGGTCATACGGACCTTATCCAGGTCACAGGCCGGTTCCACTTCCGTCAGATACAACAACAACCCCATGTGCAACGGCAGGATCAACTCACTGAGACTGGCACCCAGACAATTGTGTGGCCCCTTGCCAAATGGTGCATAGGCCGCCTGCCTGTGCTCATCGCGGGGTGATTGATAGCGTTCAATATCGAACACCGTTGGATTGGGGAAGTATTTGGGGTTGAGGTGGTCTGCGGTGGTAAACACCAGCACCTTTTCACCCTGCTTGATGCTGTATCCTTGATATTCAAAGTCCTGGGCTGCGGTTCTGGGAATGCCAAAGGCGGCCGGGTACAGGCGCATGGTTTCCCGATAAAAACCATTTAAATTGCTCAACTCTCGTAGCCCCTGCAGATCCGGCACGCCCTTGGCGAAACAGGCATCCACCTCCTGGCGCACCCGATTGTAGAGGGCAGGATCTCGCAATAACTGATAGAGCATAAAGCCCTTGGTGGCGGCCACTGTATCCAACGCAGCCACATAAGGCAGCAGTACATGGGCAAGCTTGTCGCCGTCTGCGAACCAGTCCGGCCTGGCATCCAGCGCGGGCAACACTTTATCCAGATACAACCTTTGATCCGGCGCAGCCGCCATCCTGACCCGGGCCTGCTGCAACGTGTCCTGCAATTCACGATTGGTCACCCACCGCGCCCACTTCACTTTCGGCGTACTTAACATAAAGCGCGGCCAACTGCCCAGAGCGAAGACTTTGGTCACCGCACTGAAGTAATAGATCATCGCCTCAACATTGCGATAGGAGGCTTTGCGCCCCAACAACAAATCACTGAGCTGGTTGGACAATAACTGTCGCATCAATCCGCCCACCGCCAATGGGGTGCCTTGCGCCCGCTTGCGCAGCAAGCTTTCCACGTTGTCAGCCATATGCACAATACTGTGTTTAAAGGCCTGTTGCGCCAGCGCGGGGCCCATCAGTGCGCGTTGATAACGATGCATATCGCCATCCACCATGGTAACCATATGCGGACACTCCATATGGCGACCGGCCTCTCCCCAAAAGCCGTCGACAGAAAAGCAATGCCGCCCTTCCCCTGCCACAAAGCGATTGGCGTTGATGCCCCCCAAAACAGTGAACTCCTTTCCCGGCACCTTAAACCGAAACACATCACCATGGTGCTGATAAGCCTGTTGCAGAAACACCAGCGGATTAGACAGCATCGGGCGCACACTGCCCAGCAAGGGATCACCGCTTACCAAGGGTGGACGTTTGAAATAAGGCCATTTGGGGGTGGCTTGCTCTGCTGCCGTGGAGGCACATTGAGCAGAAGTCGAAGATTGAGCGGACGCTGATGTGTTCATTGTTTGGTGCTCTCTGATTGCATTCTTATTGTAGCTACAGAATAATCTGAGGAATCAAGCAAATCGATCAGGTTTTAGATGGCACAGCAGCACCCCGGCGAAACGCAGAAACGCTATAAAAATCAGCGACGTATCCCAAAGCAGTCACGAGCTCTGCAAAAATACAATGCCGTGCTGGATGCCTGTACTCAGGTTTTGGGTCAGCAAGGCTACAAGAAAACCACCATGCTGGAGCTGTCGCTGGAGAGCGGCGTGGCGGTACCGACGATATATCAGTACTTTGATAATAAAGAGGCGATTCTGCTGGCATGGATGGATCGCACTATCGAACAGATGCTGCAAACGGTTCGGCATATTAATACTGGATTGGAGCGCAGGCCCGAAGGGGGCACTTCAATCAAGCCGCTGATCGACACATTGCTGAGCGGGGCTTTGGCCGCGTTTGGCACGTTTCAGCCAGGTATCGCCAATTTGTTGCAGGGGTTGCCCCATGCACTGTCGGCGCAGGTGCTGCGATCACTGGAGGAAAAAACCCTGGCCATGCTGTTACAGCTGCTCCCTCAGGAGGCATCGATTCTAGGCACAGAACAAGACTCGCTGAAGCTCCGAATGCTGATTCGTATGATCTGTGGCTATCTGCTGTTTTCGGTACTGGCAGACAAAGAAACCGACACATTACAGGCAGAAGGCAAGGAGCTGGCTACCTGCATTCAGCTTTATTTACAGGCGCAGGGACTGCACTAAGCGACCATAAAAAAAGCCGCGAACCAAAGTCGCGGCTTTTTCACATCTTCACATCCAAACGACAGGTTAGCTGTAACGAATGTCATCCAGTGTGTTGAGGGGGTAATGCGCCGGATATGGGCGCGTGGCCACTCCGGAATCCACTGCAGCTTTCGCTACGGCAGCGGTCACCACACCCAGCAGACGGGGGTCGGTCGGCTTGGGAATGATGTAATCACGCCCAAAGGTCATTTCCACGCCTTCATAACCATCCCGTACCACTTGCGGAACCGGCTCTTTTGCCAGCGCACTGATAGCATGAACGGCGGCTATTTTCATGGCTTCGTTAATGCGGGTGGCACGTACATCCAGCGCGCCGCGGAAGATGTATGGGAAACCAAGTACGTTGTTCACCTGATTAGGGTAATCACTGCGGCCGGTCGCCACGATCACATCATCACGAATTCCATAGGCCACTTCTGGGAGAATCTCCGGGTCTGGGTTGGCCAGAGCAAACACCACCGGGTTCGGTGCCATCAGATTCAACATCTCGGCCGTCAGCAAATTAGCGCTGGACACACCAATAAACACATCAGCGCCCGCCAACGCATCCGCCAAGGTGCGCTTGTCGGTGTCGTGTGCAAACGCAGCCTTATACTGGTTCAGGTCGGTACGGCCGGAATGAATCACGCCGTTGCGATCCAGTACATAAATGTTTTCTTTCTTGGCACCCATTTCCATAATCAGTTTGAGGGTGGCCACACCAGCGGCACCGGCACCAATACAGACGATGGAGATGTCTTCCATTTTTTTGTTCTGTAGTTCCAGAGCATTCACCAGGCCAGCGGCGGCAATAATCGCCGTACCGTGCTGGTCATCGTGGAAGATAGGAATGTCACATTGTTCTATCAGAACACGCTCAATCTCAAAGCACTCAGGGGCTTTGATGTCTTCCAGGTTGATGCCACCAAACGTTGGGGATATACGTTTCACTGTATCAATGAAAGCCTGCGGGCTTTCTGAATCCACTTCGATGTCGAATACGTCGATTCCAGCGAAGCGCTTGAACAGCACACCTTTGCCTTCCATAACCGGCTTGCTGGCCAGGCTGCCCAGGTTACCCAAGCCCAGAATCGCGGTGCCGTCACTGATTACGGCGACCAGGTTTCCTTTATTGGTGTACTGGTAAGCGGTTTCAGGATCACGGGCGATCTCACGCACGGGCTCAGCCACACCAGGGCTGTAGGCCAGAGACAGATCACGGGCGGTTTCGGTTGGCTTGGTTAGCTCTACACTCACCTTGCCAGGACGAGGCTTGGAGTGATAATCGAGTGCGGCTTGCTTTAAATCTGACATAAAATTTTGCTTCCCATTGATGGGTTTGCGGACCTTACTGCAGGGCGGAATCTGTACCCCGAACCTGCTTACTCCCCTTGATATGCGGCCGGGATCACACCGACTGCAGCCCCTGCCAAAACCGGCCTTGGCGAGGGTGGTGTAGCATAGCGAAATCACCCCTGCCGCTCAATAAAAGATTGGGCTGTCCAGAAATGGTTTAACCTGGGCCACGGTCGAGTCCTGGCTCAGGGTTTCCCAGGATGACTGATGGGTAATTTTCATCTGGTAGCGCTTCTGCTGGCCTTTTCGCACCAACTCAGGCGTGCTTCCATTCCAGGTCAGACGATCGGAAAGCCAACCTCTGGCCTCCAGTCGCAACTCGGCGCTGCCTTTGGGCGCGCGGGATAGCGCCACCAGCTGATCCATCAAGGCATCATCTATAGTTAGCGCCACTTTCTTTTCAATCTTGAGGCTAACCTGGCCAGTCAGCTCCACAAACATGGCTTTTTTACTCATGGTGACCGACTCAACCTGGCCCTGAATCCTGGCATAGCCACCTTTCAGCTCAGCAGAGGTTGCCGGTATGGCGTCATAATAGTCGTGCCCCCACACCCCCAAGCGCTTGGATCGCGCCTGAGCCTGGGCCTGACTGTAACAATCCACGTACCGCAGATTAGGCAGAATCGCCACCTGAAACCCGGCCCCCTGCTGCAACAGGGCGGCAATGATACTTTCGCCCTGCCCGGTGAAGAGATGCCCCAGCACCCGACCATAATGATCATGTGTATCCTGGCCGACTAACAGGTAAATCGGCTTTTGTTTGAGCAAAGCCTCCAGCTGCTGCCGGGCCTCTAGCGCCAATGGCTCCTCTGGCTTACCACGGTGGGCCACTTCTGGTGTATTAATACCCACCAGCCGCACTTTACGACCGTCCGTAAGGCGCACCGTATCACCATCGAATACCGCCTCGATCTGAACCGCCTCCACCGCTTTTTCTGCCGGATCCAGCGGGCACAGGGCGTACGCCGGGAAAGACCACTGCAGCAGAAACAGGCTGGCAATAAAAAAGGCTCCCACGGGAGCCTTTTTCAGGATGTTCATCCGTTGTACACGCATTACTTGGTGCGACGTACCGCGCCGAAACGCTTCTTGAATTTGTCGATACGGCCACCGGTATCCACAACTTTCTGCTGACCAGTGTAGAACGGGTGACAGGCAGAGCACACGTCCAGGTGGATTTCTTCTTTCAACGTGGATCGAGTCTCCATCACATTGCCGCAAGTGCAAGTGGCTTTGATGTCGTTGTATTCTGGATGGATGCCTTCTTTCATGGTGTCACCTGATCTCTCTCAGTGCATGCCGCCACCCGATCAATTGCCGGGCACCGCATGGGATTTTTTAGGAAATTCGCAATACGAGTATCGTATACAAGGGCGCGAATCATACCAAAGTATGGCAAATTGGCAAGCAAAGCATTAATCTTTACTGCCCAAGCGCCGACGCCCACCAATAACCACTTGGAATCATTAGCATTTTTATGGCCAAGCCCGGATCTCATACCATCATTCAAGTGGCTTTGCCTGTGCCTTTGCGGCGCACTTTTGATTACTTGCCCAAAGCAGACACCCCGGTCAACCTGCTGCAGCCGGGTACGCGGGTAAAAGTACCCTTCGGCAAGCGCCAGATAATCGGCATCATTCACGGCATTATCCCGCACTCCAACTTTGGTGACGATAACCTCAAAACCATCACAGGCCTGCTGGATGAGGAGGCGGCCATCGGGCCAGAGCTGGTGAAGCTGTGCCAGTGGGCTGCCCAGTATTACCACCATCCACTGGGTGATGTTTATGCTCATGCGCTGCCCACCCTGCTGCGCAGCAAGGATGATTCCTGGGAAGAAGTGTCCGTACGCTGGCAGTTGACGCAGAAAGGGCGTCTGATCGGGCTGGACCAGCTGGGCCGGGCCAAGCGCCAGATCCACGCATTGAAGATATTGAGGGAACACCCGGAAGGCCTGCATCAGCCCATGCTGAAGGGCTTTGAAGTGGAAGCGCCCATTCTGCGCACCCTGCTGGACAAAGGGCTAGTGGATCAGCATCAGGATCGCCCGCCACGACAACACTGGCGCCAGGACAGGATACTGGCGGAAAGCCCGCTCACGCTGAATGAAGAGCAAAAGCATGCCCTGCAACCCATCATTGATAGCACCGGGTTTCGTCCATTTCTGCTGGAGGGTGTTACCGGCAGCGGCAAAACCGAGGTCTATCTGCAGGCCATCACCCATTATCTGAAGCAAGGCAAGCAGGCTCTGGTACTGGTGCCTGAAATCGGCCTCACCCCTCAGACCCTGCATCGGTTTGAAGCCCGTTTCGGGGTACCGGTGGTGAGCTTCCATTCCAATCTCACCGATCGGGAGCGCATGATCAGTTGGCGCAAGGCCCGCAATGGTGAAGCCGCCATTGTGCTGGGCACCCGCTCAGCCCTGTTCAGCCCGATGGAAAACCTGGGCATCATTGTGGTGGATGAGGAACACGATCTTTCGTACAAACAGCAGGAAGGTTTCCGCTACAACGCCCGCGACCTGGCCATTATTCGCGCCAACCAACAGAACATTCCTGTGGTGCTGGGCAGTGCCACCCCCACGCTGGAGAGCCTGCAGAATGCACGCAGCGGTCGCTACGAGCACCTGGTGCTAAGCCAGCGCGCGGGCAACGCACGACCACCGCAGTTTCGGGTGCTGGATATCCGACAGAAAGCGCTTACCCACGGCATGGCGCCCGAGCTGCTGAAGGAAATGGAAGAACGCTTAAAGGCGCGCCAGCAAGTGCTGGTATTCATCAATCGCAGGGGTTATGCACCGGTTTTGATGTGCCATGATTGTGGCTGGTTCAAAGAGTGCCCCCATTGCGATCATCGCATGACCTGCCACGCCAACCCGGCCCATCTCCATTGCCATCACTGCAATCATCAGTTGGCCATACCACGCTTTTGCGGGAACTGTAAAAGTACGGATCTGCGCCCCATTGGCATGGGAACCGAACGGCTGGAAGACAATCTCAGCGCCCTGTTTCCTAAATTTCCGGTGATACGCATCGATCGCGACACCACTCAACGCAAGCAAGCCATGAGCAAACACCTGGAGCGCATCAACACCGGGGAGCCCTGTATTTTGGTGGGCACTCAGATGCTGGCCAAAGGGCATCATTTTCCCAAAGTAACCCTGGTGGCCGTGTGCGACATTGACGCCGGTTTGTTCGCGGCGGATTTTCGTGCCACAGAGCACACGGCGCAGTTGCTGATGCAGGTATCCGGCCGGGCCGGGCGCGGTGACGATCGCGGCCTGGTGTTTCTGCAAACCCATCAACCGGGGCACCCTTTGTTGCAGACATTGCTCAGCGATGGTTACGGTGAATTCGCCACCGAACTCACCAACGAGCGCCGCCTGATGGGCATGCCTCCGTTTGGTTATCTGGCATTACTGCGGGCAGAGAGCGCAGACCCCCGACAAGCCTCTCAGTTTCTAAACCAGATCGAACGCTGGATGCAACCGGCAGCGCAGTCATTGAATGCCGAGGTGTGGGGCCCTGCCCCGGCGCTGATGCCGAAAAAAGCACGCCGGTTTCGCTTTCAGTTAATGCTGCGCAGTGAACAGCGCCCAGCGCTGCAGCAGCTGTTAAAACAAACTGTAAAAAAAATCGAACAAGAGGCAGGGCACCGCCTGAAATGGAGCGTGGACGTAGACCCGGTAACGCTGGATTGATTCAGCAACTGCACTGACAGAAAGCGGTCGGGCTTGAACCCATCTAAGCGCTAACGTCCTCCTGCACAATGGCAGGCAGAACAAAGGGCTCGACCGCCTGCACAAACGAAGTCTCTCCGCCATCCAGCTTGCCTTTCACCACCTGCAACACATCGTCATTGATCTTGCCGGTTGGATCCACAAACGCCAGCGCCGCATCGCCTTCCTCGGAGAAAGCCAGCTCACTGGGCCGCTGCAACAGCTGCAACAAACGCCCGCGCAAACCTGAATCTTCAAGGCTGTTGATGTACTCCAGAGCAAACAACGTAATCAGCATGGGCGAGGCCAAATCCGACGTAAAAGCATCCAGCATCGACGACTTACCACCACTGAACTGCCCATCCTCACCGTAATAATGCCGCAACAGGTTGTAACTGTTATGCAGACGTTTCAACTGGCGGGGATTAGTGAACCCAAAGTGCCCCACCCACTTTTTAAAGATACGCTTCTGGTGATCACTGAGCCCGGGTTTGGTTAGGTCATCCGCGCCGCTACTGATGTCACTACTTCGCTTATCCAGCCCGGAACCGGCAGACTCGATCACACTTTTGTCACCGGATGTTTCCTGCCAGATCGCATCCAGATAGCCGCTGATGGATTGCGGGTCAGCCGGGGTCAGGGTGATCGGCGTATGAATCACCTTGGCCAGATAATCCCTGGCGATGGCCTGAGGGTTACTGAGCTGATGGTGTTGCGCCAGATCCTGATAATGCAGCGCCAATGCCGCCAACGCGATACGCTGATCCACCGCAATAATCACGGTAACCTGGGGAATATCCAATACCAGCCGCACTGCCTCAAACACTTTAACAATGCCTTCCTGACCGCAACGATCCAGATCATCCACCAGAAACAGCAAACGCTGCTTACGACCGAACACACCAAGGCCAAATGGCGGGTTCAATCGCACCTTGCACAGCGCTCTAATCTGCTTACGCATAACAGGAATGGAGCCCAGGTGCTCGCCATAGTCGGGCAACTTCATATACGTCATCCACTCCTTCGCCAAGGGCATGGCCAGCAGGGATTTGACCTGTCGGAATAACATGACCAAAACCACCGCCGCGCCACCGCCCATAAACATCTGCGCCCCCACACCAGCCTCAAGGGCCCGCCGAGTCATGCTTTCCATGTCGGCCCAGGTAAGATTCAAATAAGCCACAAGCAACAGGCCGATGAGCCCCACCAGCTTGGTGCCATGTAACGCAAACGCAAAACGAAACAGCGTGGGTAAGCGCACGCCCAAACCCCACAGCGGTGGTGCCAACCACGCTTTGACCCGCCCCAACACACGCCCCCACCGGCCAGCCTCCAGCTGTGTCGGCGGAGCCTGATAGCTGGACAACGCCTTCAGCATCTCCTGGGCGATACCGGCCTGCAAGTTGTTGGTGTGCTCATACTCCCAGGCATTAAAGGTTCCGAACAGAAACGGTTGCTGCTTCGCGCGGGACTGCAGCGCCTTTTTTAACAAATGCACGGTGGTGGATTTGCCCACCCCCCAATCGCCAAGCAGGCCGATGGTTTGATGATGATCATTCTCCCCCGCCAGCACTGTAGCCAACGCCTCAACCAGCCGGGTACGGTTCAAACGATCCTGATCGCTGACCTGTTCGGCACTTTGTCGCCGGGAAGGCATGAAACGCGGATCAGAATTCGTCCTTGATGACTTTGTAAAAGTTTCCGACTCAAGGGGCGCTGAACCCTCAAACGGGGGTGGCTGACTGCCAGACTTGCGTTCTGGTTCCCGCTGGGAGGCAGTCTTGAATTCACGGGGATCTTCCGGCTTGCTACTCACATTCTGTGTCCTGTGTGGTGAAACCTGACGCTTAGACAGCACGTCTTATTAAACCCTAACCCACTTATGTCAGCTTGCCCACTGCAATTTTTGGCAAAAAAAAGCCCGCTGGCCAGAAGCTCAGCGGGCGGCTTAACGCTTGAAGGTAAAGCTAAATCGGTTAACCGTGCATCAGATGACGACGGGTGAACACCAACCCCACCAGCCCAACGGCCAACAGCACAAAGACCGGCGGCTCAGGAACACGGGCGTAGGCATGGTTGTCGGATTCAAAGGCAAAGTTAGTGCTGGTGAGCGCTACCGTATCGAACAGATCACCACCGGTGAACATAAAATTAATGTACCGATTGGAAGACCACGAACCCTGGTTGCCATCCGCCAACAGCGGGCCCAGATCCGAACCGGAGAAACCACCCACCAGGCTGCCGCCAAGATAAAATGCAATGCTGTTATAACTATCAATAGACCCCCAATAGAGTCCGTAATAATTATAATCACCATTTAAACCAATGGTGTACGTGCCGCTGCTGGTAGGATTAGGCACACTCAGGTACGCACTGGATGTGCCAAAAGGCTGCGCGTAAAGACCAGACGCACTGCCAATCACTATCTGGCCTGCACCGGAACAGCTGACACCTGCGTTACACGCGCCAGAGTTGAAATCCATAGTAGTAGCACCCGCCACCGCCGAGGTGTATACACCAGCGCCGGATACCGAATAATCAATGGCGGAAGAAGCAGAAAAAGATACAACCAAAAAGGCAAAACCAATAACTGATCGAAGAGAAGACATAACAGTAGCCTCAAAAATGCGGAGCACAAAACGTGACCCAGTTCACACTATTGCAAATATGCATGAACGGGGCCAAAGGCTCTTTTGAGGCGTAAAACAAGGCCTTAGCGAATGTATACCCCAACGGCTAACGCTTAACTGTAAATTAGTTCGACAGAATCCTGCCTACACGCATTCCAGACTGCCGTGACGGTGCACAAGAGACGCAACCACCCGATCACGTCCCGCCTTCTTGGCGCGATACAGGTTGTCATCCGCTGCTTTTACGGCGCTTTCGCCATCACCATCGTTCACCTGCACAGCGCCGATGCTGATGGTCACCTGAAAGCTGTTCTCGCCCTCGCCGAATATATGATGGCTCATATACCGTCTTATCTTCTCGGCAATGGCTTCCGCTTGCGCCAGGCGAGTATTGGGTAACAACACCACAAACTCTTCACCACCAAACCGGGCCACCACATCCCCCGCCGAACGGGTGCTTTGCTTGAGTATACGCCCTACAGCCCGCAGCACTTCATCCCCCGCTGGATGGCCCCAGGTGTCGTTTACCCGCTTGAAATTATCCACGTCGCACATCAGCACACAAAGGGGTTGCTGCTTGCGCTCGTGACGGCTGCTTTCCATATCCAGCATGGCCATAAAATGGCTGCGATTGGAGATACCAGTAAGGGAATCCGTCACCACCATCTGCTCCAGCTCTTTCTTCTCCCGCTGCATGAAATACCCAAGCACAAAGAAAATCACCAGCATGGGGAAGGCAATCATTGAATAAATCATCCGCAACCAGAACGCCCACCAGGCGTCCAGTGCCTCGCCGACAAAAATCGGTGATTGCAGCATCGGGGCATAAGGCACGGTATTGGTCCAAAAACCAATTTCACTGCACACAAACAGCAACCCCATCACCACCGATATGGGCTTGTACACATCCGGTTTAAACAGCGCGCGCACCAACAGCACCATCCCTAAAGACAGCAGCATCAATGGCGAATCTTTATAACCATACCCCAACCCCAGTGCCGTGACCGCAAAGAACATCACCGTCACGGTAACCAAACAAAGCCAGGGGTAATCTTCATTGGATGTGCGCCGCGACCAGCTGAACACAGCCACCCCGCTGAGCACAAAAGAGCTCAACAGCACGATGGTTTGAGTAAACGGCACCACTTCCCAGTTGTAGATGCCCTTATACTCATCATCGGCCATGGCCAAAAAAGGCATCAACAAAAATATGAAGTACAAAGGCAAAGGCAGCGCCGACGCAATCAGGCAGGCGGTAATGTCCCGTTGTTGACGGAACCAGGATTCAAGCCGTAGAAGCCAAGCGTTCACGGAACAGCACCTCCTCTTCAACAGTGGCAATGGTCATATCCCGCCCCTGCGCCTTGGCCTTATAGAGATTGGCATCAGCATAGTGCAACAGGTTTTCCGGCAACAGATCGTGGCTCTCCACCACCCCCATACTGAGGGTTACCGTGAAGCTCTTGCCAGAACAGAAAAAGGGCAGCGTCTGCAAACTCTTCTCGACTCGACGACAGACTTTCAAAGCACCATCCAGATCCGTTTCCGGCATCAGAATGGCAAATTCCTCCCCACCAACCCGCGCGGGTAAATCAGCCGGTACACGCATATGACGGGACAGCACATCCGCAAGCCCCCGCAACACAGCATCCCCCATCAGGTGACCGTAGGTGTCATTAATACGCTTGAAATGATCCGCATCAATCATCACCAGACACAGAGGCTGGTGGGTGCGTCTCTGCCGCTCGCACTCCTCCTCCAAACGCTGCATAAAGTAGCGACGATTAGAGAGACCTGTCAGGGTGTCCAGACGAGACAACGTAGAAAGATTCGAGCGATGATAGTCGTACTGGTCAAACAGAACCCAGGCGATCAAGCCATAGGCCACCACACTGGTATACAGCACACCAGTACGCAGCATCTCTGCCATAAAATGATGTTCACCACCGGCGAATGCGGAGGGTCTGTAGGCCGGTGCATAATCCAGCAAGCCAGCATAAATGGCCAGATCATTCGCCCAATAGAAGGTGAGCCCCACAATCATAGCGATGCCGACCGAGCGCAAATCAAAAATCAGAATACCGATGGGCACAATGCCGACTATCACCATGCTGGTCGGGTAAGTGAGGTTGCCCCAGATAAACGCCTCATAGGCGAATGCAATCCCAATAATGGTAACCAGGAACGTATACGTTCTGGGCCGAGCCTGCGGACTAAGACGCTGCCGCCATAACAAGGCAACCATGGCCCATTGCATCAACAGAATGGAGCCCAGAACCACATTTCCCAGGATCACATATTTAGGCACCATCATTGCGCGCCACTCGGGCACGAACAGGCCCGCACTCTGAGACACCATAAACGCAATCAGAAACGGCGTGTCCAGGCATACCACCAGAATACAGCGCTGGGCTGGCGTAGCGTGAATCAAAAAATGGCGAATGGTCTGCAGCATGAGGTGCCCGCTAGTTATATTTATTGTGGACTAAGTCTCATTTTGCATACTGTTCAGTCACTAGCCATAGTTGGCAACCTCATAAAACGAATCGTTACGCTGCGCTACTTTTGACTACATACTGTAATTAACTTAATGAGTTAGAATATAAATCAACCTGCCATCCAGACCGCCTTCGTCTGGCTTTAACCGCCGCAAAGCGCCATAATACGCGGCTATTTTCCTGTACACCCGACTCGATCACAGAAGCGAAACACATCCCCCATGAAAGAAGCTCTACAAGCCCTGTTGGAAACCACCTTTGACACCCTGATCGCCCAAGGCGTGATCCCGGCTGATGCGCCACGCCGGATTCAGGTGGACCGCACCAAGGACAAGAGCCATGGCGACTTCGCCACCAACTTAGCCATGACCCTGGCCAAAGCCGCGGGTAAAAAACCCCGCGAACTGGCACAGCTGATCGTCGACCACCTGCCCGAAAACGATGCCATTACTCAAGTGGACATCGCCGGGCCTGGCTTCATTAACTTCTTCATGAACGACAGCGCCCGTTTTGCTGTGGTTGAGCAAGCGCTTACCAACACCCAAGCCTTCTGCAGCCCCGATGTGGGCAAAGGTGAAAAGGTCCTACTGGAATACGTATCCGCCAACCCCACCGGCCCCATGCACGTTGGACATGGCCGTGGCGCTGCCTATGGCTCCGCGCTGGGCAACCTGCTGAAAGCCACCGGCTACGCCGTGCATCGCGAATACTACATTAACGACGCTGGCCGTCAGGCCGACGTGCTGGCCGTGTCTGTTTACCTGCGTTATCTGGAAGCCTGCGGCGAAACCGTCGCCATCCCCTCACGCGCCTACCCCGGCGCCTACGTGCAGGAATGCGGTACCGCCCTCTTCAACGCCGTCGGTAAACAATACTTCCACCCCTATGCCACAGTGATTGCAGGCCTGCCGCAAGATCCCGAAGGCGAAGGGGACGAGATCAAAACCGCGAAAGAAAAACATCTGGATGCCCTGATTGAAAAGGTACGCAACCTGCTGGGGGAGGGTTATCGCTCGGTGCAAGACTTCGGCCTGAACACTCAGTTGGACTCAATTCGCGCCACCCTCAAGTCCTTCAATGTCGAATTCGACCAATGGTTCTCCGAACGCTCCCTGGAGCAAAGCGGAGCCATCGAAAAAGCCATAGATCGCCTGCGGGAGCGGGGCCATGTCTACGAACAAGGCGGAGCCATCTGGCTACGCACCTCAGAGCTGGGGGATGAAAAGGATCGCGTATTAATCCGTGACAACGGCCTGCATACCTACTTTGCGGCCGATGTGGCCTACCACCTGGACAAGCTGGACCGTGGCTTTGAAAACCTGATCGACGTGTGGGGCGCAGACCACCATGGCTACATCGCCAGGGTACGGGCCGCCATCGAAGCCCTCACCGGCAAGGGTGACCTGTTCCACGTCGCCCTGATCCAATTCGTCACCCTCTCTTCCGGCCGCATGGGCAAACGCTCCGGTAACTTTGTGACCCTGTCACAACTGATCGAAGAGGCCGGTAACGACGCCACCCGTTTCTTCTACCTGACACGCTCACCGGAACAACATCTCGAATTCGACATCGACCTGGCCCGCTCCCAGACCTCAGACAACCCCGTGTTCTATCTGCAATACGCTCACGCCCGAGTCTGCAGCATGATGCGTGAGCTGCAAGAGCGTAAGCTGAGCTACGATGAAAGCGCTGGCCTGGCCGCACTGCCGCAACTGCCCGAGCCCAATATTGAAGACCTGGCCAAACGCCTAGCAGCCTGGCCGGAAGCGCTGGCTAACGCAGCCCGCAACAAGGCCCCGCACCAACTTACCTACTCACTGCGGGATCTGGCTCAGGATTTCCACACCTGGTACAACAGCAACAAAGTGCTGGTGGAAGATGACAACTTACGCAACGGCCGCATGGCTATGGCCATCGCCGTAAAAAACGTCATTGCCAACGGCCTTGAACTGCTGGGTGTAAGCGCACCGGAGAAGATGTAAATCATAATGCTCATCATGGTGCTAAAGGGGAACTGCCGTGGCTAAATCCGACTCCACTATGCCCGCCTGGGTCTGGCTCTTTACCGGTGTGGTGACAGGCCTGTTTCTGGCTTTTCTGTACTATCTGGCCGGTATCAAACCCACAGACAAACAGATGCAGGAGATCGAATTCACCGCCCCAGCCCTGCCCGGCAATGGCAAAAGCAGCCCGAAATTCGACTTCTACACCCTGCTACCCGACCGCGAAGTAGTGGCACCAGCAGGTGACGAGCCCCCAAGCACCGGTCAAAGCCCCACCCCTAGCGCTCAAGAAAAATACATCATCCAGACCGGGTCATTTCGCTCCGCCCAAGAGGCCGACCACCGTCGCGCCGAACTGATCCTGATGGGCCTTGACGTCAAGATCCAGAAAGTGGAACTGAACCCCGGGGAGGCCTGGCACCGAGTGCAAATCGGCCCATTTGACTCCTCAAGCTCCCTGGAACAAGCCAAAACCACCTTGGCAGAAAATAAAATCGAGCACATTGTGTTGCGCTTGAAAAAATAGCGGTTGCCCCCATCTAGGTTTTTTTGCGGCAGAATCAGTTCCAATCTTGCTTCCTCGAAGCCTGCCTAAATCCGCAAGAACAGACAAAAAGGAACCACCGTGGAACAATATCGAGGCACCACCATTCTCTCCGCTCGCCGCAACGGCAAAGTCGTCATTGGCGGCGATGGCCAAGTGAGCATGGGCAACACCGTAATGAAGGGCAACGCCCGTAAAGTTCGCCGCCTGTATAACGATAAGGTTCTGGCCGGGTTCGCCGGTGGCACCGCCGATGCGTTCACCCTGTTCGAGCGCTTCGAAGCCAAACTGGAAAAGCACCAAGGCAACCTCACTCGCGCAGCCGTTGAACTCGCCAAAGACTGGCGTACCGATCGTGCTCTGCGCCGCCTGGAGGCTCTGTTGGCGGTAGCAGACAAAGACGCATCCCTGATCATCACCGGCAACGGCGACGTGATTCAGCCCGAAGATGATCTGATCGCCATCGGCTCTGGTGGCCCCTTTGCCCAGTCCGCCGCCCGCGCCCTGCTGGACAACACCGAACTGGGCGCGCGTGAGATCGTAGAAAAAGGCCTGCGCATCGCCGCCGACATCTGCATCTACACCAACCAAAACCTAACTATTGAAGAATTGGATTGCGCCTAATGTCCAACATGACTCCCCGTGAAATCGTTGACGAACTAAACAAACACATCATCGGTCAGCAGGATGCCAAACGTGCAGTGGCCGTGGCACTGCGCAATCGCTGGCGCCGCATGCAGCTATCCGCCAATCTGCGCAGCGAAATCTCCCCCAAAAACATACTAATGATTGGCCCTACCGGTGTGGGTAAAACAGAGATCGCACGTCGCCTGGCAAAGCTCGCCAAGGCCCCCTTTATCAAGGTAGAAGCCACCAAGTTCACCGAAGTGGGCTATGTGGGTCGTGATGTGGAATCCATCATCCGCGATTTGGTAGACAGCGCCATCAAGTTGATGCGCGAAGAGCAAATGATCCAGAACCGCAGCAAATCAGAAGACGCGGCCGAAGATCGGATTCTGGACGCCCTCATCCCTCCTGCCCGCGACCAGTGGGGCAACAATGTTGAGAAAGATGACGAGTCCTCCACCCGACAGATGTTCCGCAAAAAACTAAGGGAAGGCCAACTGGACGAAAAAGAAATCGAAATTGAAGTGGCCGCCGCCTCGGTCGGGGTAGAAATAATGGCGCCTCCCGGCATGGAAGAAATGACCAGCCAACTGCAAAGCATGTTCTCCAACATGAACACCGGAAAAAAGAAAAAACGCCGCCTAAAAGTAGGTGAAGCCTATAAATTGGTACGGGATGAAGAAGCCGCCAAACTGGTGAACGAAGAAGAACTGAAAGCCAAAGCCGTAGACGCCGTGGAACAGAACGGCATTGTATTTCTGGATGAAATCGACAAAGTGGCGAAGCGCTCAGAAACGTCCGGCACCGACGTATCCCGCGAAGGCGTACAGCGCGACCTGCTACCATTGATCGAAGGCTGCACCGTCAGCACCAAATATGGCATGGTGAAAACCGACCATATCCTGTTTATCGCGTCCGGTGCCTTTCATCTGGCAAAACCGTCGGATCTGGTGCCCGAGCTGCAGGGCCGCTTGCCGATACGGGTGGAACTGCAAGCTCTGTCGGCGGACGATTTCGAGCGCATTCTAACCGAGCCCGATGCCTCCCTAACTGAGCAGTACCGCGCCCTAATCGAAACCGAAGGCTTAAAGCTGGAGTTTCAGCCCGACGCCATTCGACGCCTTGCGGAAGTGGCCTGGCAGGTAAACGAGCGCACGGAAAACATTGGTGCTCGTCGCCTGCATACCGTCATGGAGCGGCTTCTGGAAGAAATCTCATTCGATGCGGCGGATTTATCGCTAAAAACCGATCAGAACCCTTTCGTCATAACCCCTCAATACGTTGAAGAACGACTGGGAACCCTGGCAGGGGACGAAGATCTAAGCCGATATATTCTCTAACCCGTATACGCACAACAGGAATCAATATGAGCACACCGACGGCAGTTAACCTACATACCGAATCCAAGGAAATGGAGCTGGTATACGGAAACGACAGCTACCGCCTAAGCTATGAGCTATTGCGGGTGTTGTCACCGTCGGCAGAGGTTCAAGGTCACGGCAAACCCATCCTGCAAACCGGCAAACGCTTTGTTGATATTCGCAACCTCGAGCAAGTCGGCAACTATGCGCTCAAAATAACCTTTGATGATGGCCATGATTCCGGGCTGTATTCCTGGGGCTATTTGCATAAGCTCTGCATGGAACAATCAGCTCTGTGGAACGATTATCTTGAGCAGTTAAAACAAGCCGGAGCCAAACGGGAACCTGATATGATTGGCAGCTGGAAACCAGCCTAAGCTGCCCGCACCGGCTTCTCTTTCAACGCGGCAACGGTTATAGCAATCCCTTCATCAAGCGACACTTTTGGTTGCCACCCAAAATCACGCTGCGCCTTGTTAATGGAAAAATAGTGATGGGTAACCATATAACGCACCGAAAAACGCGTTAAGCCATTCTCCGCATTCAGGGTGCCGCCTTTAAGTGTATCCAGCCCTTCTGCAATGGCAGCCACCGAATAAGCCAGCCAGTAGGGCACTTTGCCTTTAATCGGTGGATAACCAAGCTCCACCAGTACTTTTTCGACAAAATCAAAAAAAGGCATAGGCTCGCCGTTGGTAATAAAATACGCTTGGCCGCACACAGGGGATCTGGGGACAAGAGCATTTTCAGCCATTACAACAGCATCCACCAAGTTGGACACATAGGTAAAATCAGACAGCTTATCCCGGTTGCCAATGGCTCGTTTTAACTTTCCTTCTTGTGCTTTCTGCAAAATCGCAGGCATAAAACGATTATCACCCACACCAAACACTACATGGGGCCGAATAGCACAACACTGGGTCACACCGCTGCCACTGAATGCCAAAACGTCTTTTTCTGCCTGGATTTTGCTGTCTGCATAGGGTGCTTGGGAAATATTTGAATACGGTAAGGTCTCGTCGCCATTAATGATGTCCTCCCCCTCGTACACCGCGCTGGCAGAACTGATATACACCAAACGCGGAATGGAATGTACCCGGCAGGCCTCCATCACATGCAGGGTACCTTGATGATTAACCTCCCAAATAACGGATTCACGATTGTGCTTGGTATGCACCAACGATGCGTTATGCACAACCGTATCCATACCCTTACAGGCATCAATTACCGCTTGTTTATCGCAAACATTAACGTCCAGAAACGTCACATCATCCCGAAAAGGTTTGCCGCCAAAATCCAACACCGTTACTTTGTGGCCAGCATCGACAAATCCACTCACCAAATTGCTGCCAATAAACCCGCAACCTCCCGTCACCAAGATATTACGCTTTTCCATGGCACTCCCCTTAATTAGAAATATCGTTATGCATCAGTCCCGAACATTTGATCCCAGAAAGGAAAGATCGAGGCATAGTTCTTATTCAAATGCTTTCCGTGGTGCAAATCATGCTTGATTGCCCAAAAATTGAACAACTTGAACATAGGGTGAGGCAACACCAAGTTAGAATGCACCAAAATGTTAACGATGTGATGAATGAAAAACACCGCAAGAAACGACACTGGACTGATGGGGCCAACAATAGAAATGGCTACGCATAGCAACCCCAACCCTGCAATGTTTTCTGCCGGATGCAGAAATATACTCTCTGCCGATGTGGGAAACCGCACGTAATGATGCACACCATGAACATACTTCATCAACTTTGGATTGTGCATTCCCCGATGTAAAAAATAATACATGAAGTCATACAGCATCAGCGATGCCAACACCTCTCCAAACACCATCACAGGCGGAACACGTTCCTCTCCCACCAACGCATCCCCAAAATACACAAACACAAAAGCAAACAACGAGATCGCCAGCAAACCGTTAAGACTGATGTTAACCGCCTTGCGACCATTGCTGATACGTTGGCGGTCGGGCGTACGTATTCGATACTGAGCAAATCGCGGCGAATGCACCGCCCAGGCAAAGAAGGCCATCACCATGCCATCAACCAGTAAAATCACACCTAAAGCGATAAAGAATCCTGGCGTCATCAGTTACCCCTCCCTTCATATTCTTTAACCGCTCCATTATTTGCAACCATGCTACGTTTGCCACCGCCCAGCACCGCAAGCTTTATCAAACAAAGCAAGCTGATAGCTTTTTGTCGCCAGCTTTTGGAAAATAACAGCCGCACGGTTTCTCGCCCCTTGTCATAGTCACCCGGCCGCACCGGAAACAACTTTGGTGGCACGCCCCAGCCAAACCGATCTTTCATCACAGCTTTTGGATTCGTATACGCGCGCAACCCATCCCGTCCATTCATGCGCCCATAGCCTGAATACTTGACACCGCCAAAGGGCAGATTCTGATTCAGATAACAAAGGCCAAAATCGTTTATACAGGTAGCACCCACTTCAAGTTGTGATGCTATTCTTTCAGCCTTACCACTGTCTGCGCTCATTACTGTGGAATGCAACCCAAACTCTGTACCATTGGCCAACGCAATAGCTTCCGCCTCCCCCTTTACTTTAAAAACCAACATCACCGGCCCAAATACTTCATGTGTGGCGATCTCCATTTCCGGCGTCACATCTATTAAAATAGTTGGCGGATAAAACTGGCCCTGCTCAGTCACTTTAATAGCACCGCCCGTCAAAGCTCTGGCTCCTGCATGCAACGCACTTTTCACCAAGCGATCAATAAGCTCTATTTGCAACGGCGAGGTTATAGCGCCAACGTCTACCGAACCAGTAAGATCCGGCACCCCTTGCCGCATGGCAGCTGTATGACGGGTAACAGACTCAACAAACCGGTCAAAAACAGATTCGTAAACAATCACACGTTCCGATGCTATGCAGTTCTGCCCAAGATTGATAAAAGAGCCCCCCAGTGCAGAGTGCACCGCACGTTCAAGATCAGCATCCCCACACACAATAAACGGATCTTTTCCTCCAAGCTCCATCACAACCGGCGTCAAATGCTCTGCACTGCCCTCAATGATTCGCCTGCCATTACTGACCGAACCAATAAACAGTATTTTCTGTACGCCAGCCCGTACCAATGCCGCACCCGTGTCACCATAGCCATTGATAATCTGCACCAGATCAGGAGAAAAGCCTTCCTTTCTCAACGCCTGATCGGTTATGCGTTGGAACTGTGCACTGGACCAAGCCACCATTTCTGAAGCTTTGAGGATAACAGCGTTGCCCGCCATTAACGGTGCAACCAGAGAGCTGAGTATATTTTGCAATGGATAATTCCAGGGAATAATACAGGCCACTACACCTAAGGGCTGGTATTCAATACGACCTTGCTTGTGCATTAGAATCCCCGAACCCACTTTTTCGGGTTTCAAATATTTTTCACCGTTCTTGATGGTCCATTTGATCTTATTGCAAATAGGAAGTATCTCCCCCAGCATGGCGTTCTCATAGGTCTTACCAGAATCCATTGCTATTTGTTCACACAACTCATCGGCGTGCTCAAGAACATAATCCATAATGTGCTGCAACACCGCCCGGCGCTGTGCAAAGCTACTCTGGGCCCATTGCTTCTGGGCTGCTCTAGCACGCTGTACGCATACGGTCACAGCCTCAGGGGAAGTCGCCGCAACATCCCCCAGGTGCGCTTCAGTTGCCGGGTTAAAGCAAGAAATCATCTTTGCTTCTGAACGGATCTGGGCTTCTGCAGTCATATTCATCCTTCAGCAGGCTCACGCGTGCTGGCCTCTTTAGTATTATTGTGCTGTGTACTGGCTTTTAGATTTTGTAAAATAAATTCTGCCGCACGCCAACCAACCATCATGCTTGGCGCATTGATAGCAGAAACCGGAATACTGGGAATCACGGAAGCATCTGCAATACGTAATCCAGCCACTCCCTTCAGCTGTAATTGAGTGTCCACCGGGCAGCCAGCCTCATCACCCATCGAACAACTGCCACAATAGTGAAATGTGGTCATGGTGGCTTTCTTTATCCAACGGGCAACCTGTTCTGGCCTGTCAGTATTGGCGGCCCGCACCAGCCCTTTATTGCCCCAATCCGCCATATCAGCCTGGCGCGAGATGGCCTTGGCAGCCTCAACCCCCGCCCGCAGGGTTTCCAGATCTTCGGGATCCTGATAGTAGGCCAAATCAATATGTGCCGATTCGTGAGGGTTGGTGGACGCCAAGGTAACCGTTCCTCGTGAGCGAGGCTTTCCCAGAATCACGACTATGCCGTAGATCATCGACACATAGTGTTGCAAGGGAGGCAACAGAAACGCCCACTCAATTGCTTTGCGTATAACGCCGCGTAGCCAGCGCTGCTGATAAAGTCTCCCTGGCAGCAACATCAATGGCAGCATACGTTTCATGGAGTGCTTTAATGCCGAAGGAGCCGAAAACAATACAAAGCATGTATCCGACTGTTCAGACGGTAAATGTGCAGACGTGCCAACGCGGTGGAATCCGTAGAGTTGAGGATAACTAAAATCTATCGGATGCCGGGCTCGATAAAACATGCATACATTCGGGTGATCCTGAAGGTTCAACCCCACACCTTCTGATACATGCACAGGGGGGATGCCATAACGTTGCATCTGCCAACGGGGGCCAACCCCAGACAGCATCAGCAATTTTGGTGTTTCCAATGCACCGGCACACAGAATGACTTCTCTTCTGGCATAGGCAATGGTTGTTGCGGCCGACTGCTCATATTGCACGGCAACCGCTCGCTTATGTTCAAACAAGATGCGCTGGCAGCGGGTACTGGTTTTTGTGGTCAGAGCATCAATTGGATTGGCATGCAGATAACCTGTGTATGAGCTGCGGCGAAATTCGCCTTCGAAGTTCATATCGTTATAGCCGATCACTCCGTAGAGATCACCGTCATTCATTCCGTCCTTGCGGGAGAACCCTGTCGCTTCTGCAGCACGGATAAACAGATCGGTAAACTTGCTGCCACTGCGACTCCTTGGCCGCAACCGCTGCTCAAGCGCTTCGAATGCCGGAACCACATCACTCCACTGCCATCCTTGCGGCCACTGCGCGTAATCCTGTTTGTCCCCGCGGGTATACACCATTCCATTCACTGCACCGCTGCCACCCATGCCCGTACCCGATCCTGCATACAACCGCCGATCAGCACAGTTCTTTTGCGGTGCAGACATCCTGTCCCACATGACATTATCGTTAGCAAACGCATCCTTGAATCCATCTGCTGACATGGTCTCAGGATTGATGCCCGCTGCATCACCAGCCTCCAATAGCAACACAGTGCCAGCGCCTTCTTCGGCCAATCGTGCAGCAACGATGCAGCCGGCAGATCCCGCTCCTACTACAATGTAATCGTATTCTTCCCTGGCCATCTTCTGTTTACACCGATTTAGCGACAATCGCCGCTGCTGGATCCATGCCCAATGCAGGCAACAAGCGGCGACACAGGAACGCTCGCATCTCGCGGTCGCTGCGTTTCTTTTCGCTTTTAACCGTCAATAGCGAGAGTAAAAAACGGGTCGCGACTTCGATAATTTCATCCAGTTCATCGTCATCCACATCCATACCGCCGAATATCAATTTAAAAACCGAGCGACGAATCTGCTTACCTTCTTTAGTGCTCAGCGCATGCTCATTCATAATGCTGGCCAAGCCCGCATCAGACATTAGCTCCAGGTAGGGTTCACTGGGCAGCGTTTTAAGTGAGAACATCACCGCCTCAATGGTGCGACGCTCCACCGATTCATAACCTTCGATATGAGCGAGTAACTTTTTAGCGAAACCATAAGCCGACTGCAGCAAGGCAAACTGCACCACCTCATCACGATTGCTGAAGTAGCTGTACACCGTGGGGCGAGTGACTCCCGCTTCTTTGGCAATGTCATTCAATGTCACTTTTTCGATACCCCAGCGCTTCACACAATTCACTGCGGCCTCAACTATTCTGGCTTGAGTATCCGGATTGGCGGACTTCGCTGCTTTCATGCTCTTTCCTACTGGCTCATAAATACAAATTAATTTGCAATGACAATGCATTTTACATACTTTACACCTATACACAATATGTAAAGTCGTTTAGCATCAAAAATATCACGGGGCGAGCTTGACCCACCGCATGAAACATCTGACAGGAGGCTCACAGGATGGCTGACGCTCAGGCATTAAATAACAACCACTTAGCCCGAAAAGAGCCACCCCGTTTGAAAGGCGGGCTACCTTTGCTGGGGCATATGATTCCCTTTGCACGCAATCCTTTTTTGTTTATGAAACGGGTTTCGGACCAACTGGGGGAGATCGCGCAGTTTAAAATCTTCAATCAACGCATGATTCTTTTGACAGGCGATGAAGCCAGCGCCCTGTTCTATCGCTCAAGCGACGAACAACTGGATCAATCCGCCGCCTACAAACTAATGACCCCTATATTCGGTGAAGGCATCGTATTTGATGCACCCAACGACCGTAAAAGCCAGCAACTGAGAATGTTGATGCCTGCCCTTCGCGGGGAGGCCATGCGCAACCATGCCGACAAGATTCTGATTGAAATTGAAGACCTGACCAAACAGTGGGGCGATCAGGGAGAAGTGGATCTGGTGGCGGCCATGAAGCAACTTACGATTAATACTGCCAGCCATTGCCTATTGGGCAGAGAGTTTCGCTACGAGCTGACTGACGAATTTGCCTCCATCTACCATGATCTTGAAAAAGGCGTAAATGCTCTCGCCTACAGCTTCCCAAATTTGCCGTTGCCATCGTTTCGAAAACGGGATCAGGCCCGACGCACGCTGCATCACCTGGTAAGCGACATCGTAGCTCGACGCGAACAACAGACAGAAAAACCCACCGACATGTTTCAAATGCTGATCGATACTCACTATGACGACGGCAGCAAGCTAACAACAGATGAAATCACCGGCATTCTGGTGGCAGCCATATTCGCAGGCCATCATACCAGCTCGGGCACCGCTGCCTGGGTGTTGTTGGAGCTGTTGAAACACCCTCACATGCTCCGAAGCGTGCAGCAGGAACTGGATCAGCAGTTCGGAGCCGATGGCCAAGTCAGTTTCCAAACCCTGCGGGAAATCCCCAAGCTGGAGAACACACTGAAAGAAGTGCTGCGACTGCATCCTCCACTGATCGTGCTAATGAGGCAGGTGACCGAAAACATATCCTTCAAGAACTACAGCATCCGCGCCGGAGACATGGTCTGGGCAAGCCCCCCTGTAACCCATCGCATGCCGAACCTGTTCGATAACCCTGACGTATTTGATCCTGATCGATACGAAGCGCCCCGCTCCCAGGATAAAAACCTCATGGCCTTCCAACCTTTCGGTGGCGGCAAGCATAAATGCTCCGGTAACGCCTTTGCCATGTTCCAGATCAAGGCAATTTTCGCCGTGCTGTTGCGACGTTATGAGTTCGAATTAGTGAACGCGCCCGAGACCTATGTAGACGACTATCGTGAAATGATTGTACAACCCAAGTCGCCCTGCCTTGTGCGTTATAGATTGCGGGATAACTCACGCCTGAAAGCACAAAGCTCACAGCCAGCGGACCACACCAGCACCCTCACGGCCAACAGCGGATGCCCTCAGCATGGAGCACAGAAGCACAATACTTTAGATAGCGAACCACGCTACCGCATCCATATAGACCGACAGTTGTGCCAGGGTCACGCCATGTGCATGGGCGAAGCGCCAGATCTGTTTCAGGTCGATGATCACAACCAACTGCACGTTCCTAACGATGCACCAACGATAGCGTCGCTGGAGCAAGCAAACAGGGCAGCAAAGCATTGCCCCAACCAAGCCATTCGAATCGCAGTAGAACAACAATAAACCTACTCCCCATAAACAAACAGGACGACATCATGACCGCACAAGAAACCAACATTCCTGTCTGCACCCGAGAGGAACTTGAAGAAATGGTTCAGCGCTGGTTGCAGGCCAATCGGGACGCAGAAAAAGCCGGCGACTGGACTAAATACCTAGGCCCAATGTACACAAAGGATGCTGTTTACGGCTGGAACATCGGCCCCAACGAAGAGTTCGTTGCTAATGGTCGCCAGGAAATCTGCGACATTGCTTTGGGTTATCAGATGAAAGGTTTTGAGGAGTGGGAATATCCATATCATGACATCATCATTGATGAAAAACGCGGCACAGTCATCGGCTTTTGGAAGCAGCGGGCTCCCTACAAACGCCCAGACGGAAGCTACTATGAGATCGCAGGCATCGGTGGATCCTGGTTCGAATATGCTGGGAATTTTCAATGGAAATGGCAAAGAGATTTTTTCGACCTGGGCAACGCAAAGGCCATGTTTTTCGAACTGGCCGGGGCCGGGTTACTGGAGCCCGTCGTGAAACAAAAAATCCACGCCCAGGCCTCTGGAAAGCTATTGCCAGGCCACCGCAAATTGCGACCCGATCTCAGCACCCGTGAAAAGGCCCGCAACTTTCTCGCCATGGTTCGTATTGCAATGACAGGGAAGTAACCCATGACAAGTCAACAGCTTGCCTTCGGCAACGCACGCCCGGCCAGCGACAAAGCCCGCTGGCTTTCTGCCAACCCGGATCGAGCCTGGGGCGAGAAGTTTTTTCTCTTCTACAGCCCGGTGTGGATGGCGTCCATGGGCCTGATGATGCTCATGGGCTGGGACAAAAGTTTCAGCAACATCGCACTGCTTATCCACGCCGTTACCATCGCAGCGCCACTGTTGCTACTGCCGTTGATGCTACACCCAAAATGCAGCCCGCTGGCCTGGCATCAAACCTATTGGTTCAAGGCCAATCTGTTTATGGCCATTTTCAGCGTATTTGGAAACTACGTCGGATCAGAATACTTTTTTGACGTGTTGGGCATGGTGTACAACTACCCCAATGCCAGCACCACACTGGATACCGCACTAGTGGGCGAAGGGAATCAAACCGTTCCGCTGATCATGTATTTCTATACTCACGCTTATTTTATGACGTATCACACCACAGCCGTCTTAGTCATGCGACGGGTGCTGACATCATCACTCCCCCTGCGGCACCTGCTGTTTTTGCCACTTGCTTTTGCGGTGGGGTATTGCTGGGCCTGGATGGAAACCAAAGCCATGGCCAATCCATTGATGGCAACCAGCTTTTACTACACCAAACTCGATGCCATGCTCACCTACGGGTCGTTGATTTATGCCACCTATTTTGTGGTGGGGTTTCCAATCTTTTATTTTCTGGATGAGAACAAAGCCCAACCCTGGAGCAAGCTGACGGTCTGTGCCGCCGCGCTCAGCACCAGCATGCTGGTATTCTATTTATTGGATATCTGCGCCCACTGGGTTAATGCTCTATAACCGGTTTAATCCACAGCCACTTTATAGGTTTTGAGTAGGCCACCAAAGGTAAGCACCACCCGCGCCAGCGACACAAAGGAATCCGGGATCGTCACCTTCAGATCTCTTAACTTATCCAGAGCTATTCCGAGCATGTCGGTGGCTTCATGCCGGCGTAAATTTTCTTTCAAGATCAGATCTGCGACCTCTTCAAATACCGCCTGATCCTTGGCAACAAACCCGGCTCGGCGGAACAGCTCTCCCAACGGTTGGTCCGACTGAATACGACCAAACAGCACTTGCAGCAACACCGCATAGTGCTGGGTCTCTTCCGGAGTCAACACGCCGATGGCTCCGTAATCCAAAACCGCGACCCGACCATCTTTCATCACCAGGAAATTACCAGGGTGAGGATCCGCGTGATACACACCAAACGCCGTGATCTGCTGCACATAGCAACTCAGCATCTGGCGTAACAAGGGCTCGGCCTTAGCAGGGTTTTGATTCAGATAATCCGTCAGGCGGCTACCATCGATCCATTCAGTAACCAATACCCGGCTGGTGCTGAGCTGATCGTACATCTTGGGTACATAAATCAGTTTGTCGTGGGGCAGCGCAGAGAACTTACGCAAGTTGGACTCTTCGGCAAGAAAGTCCAGCTCTTGCATGGTCATGGTGATAATCTGTTCCATTACCTGCTTAAGATCAAACTGACTCACCAGCGGCGCACCAAAGGTTCCCAACGCCTTGAACACCATAGAATCCTGACGAAACAGTTTACGTGCATGGGGCAACTGGATTTTCACAGCCACCTTCTCGCCAGTTTTCAGTACAGCCTTGTGTACCTGGGCTACCGAAGCCGCTGCCACCACCTGCTCATCAAACTCGGCAAAATGATCACGCCAATCAAAGCCCCACTCACGATTGAGCACGTGTTCGATACTGGCAAAGGATACCGGCTTGGCATCATCCTGCAGTTTTTCCAATTCAGAGACGTACTGCATCGGCAGAATATCAGAGCGAGAACTCAAGAACTGACCAAACTTGACCCAGATGGCACCGTTATCGTGAAACAGCTTAGTCAGCTTGCGGGCCCCTTTATAGTGGGTTTGTGCCAGCAGTTTGCGCTGTTCCAGCGGAGAGAGTTCCGCCGCCTGATTGCGGTATGAGCGATAGGATTGTTCCAACTCAATACCAACCCGTGTTGCCGTCAGGTAGCGCTCGCCACCGGTAACCACTGAATTAAAGGTATCGAAAATGTTGTTCAGCATGGGTGCCAACTCTTTGTTATTCTGCTTTTCATTTTTTACTCTGGAACTCGAATATAACGATTCTACCGCAATTTACTATTGCTGAATGGTCACCGAATGTCACGCTGAGGGGCCAACCCAACCCCACAACCCCAATTTATTGACCTGAGCGCCGTTGCCTGCCAGTTCCAACCGCCGCAGTCTTGCTTCTGAGCCCCTAATCCGCGAAGATACCCTCCGCACTTGGAGGCCCCTGATGTCCAACGAAAAAACGACTCATTTCGGTTTTAAAAACGTCCCTGTTGAACAAAAACAGAAGTATGTAGGCGAGGTTTTTCACTCCGTTGCCGCCAAATACGACATCATGAATGACTTGATGTCCATGGGCATACATCGCCTGTGGAAACGGTATACCATTGAGATGAGCGGCGCCCGCCCGGGTCAGTCGATACTGGATCTGGCCGGGGGTACTGGTGATCTCACCATGAAGTTTTCCCGCATCGTGGGGGATGAGGGCCAGGTGGTGCTGTCGGACATCAATTCCTCCATGCTGAACGTAGGCCGTGACAAACTGCTGGATCATGGTTATGCGGGAAATATTGAGTATGTACAGGCCAATGCCGAGTGCCTGCCGTTTGCAGATAATACCTTCGACTGCATCACCATCGCTTTTGGCCTGCGCAACGTTACCGACAAGCAAAAAGCTCTGGAATCCATGACCCGCGTACTGAAGCCAGGCGGCCGCCTGATGGTGCTGGAATTCTCCAAACCGACCAACCCCGGCTTTGAAAAGGTCTATGATCGCTATTCTTTCAGCGTGCTGCCCATGCTTGGAAAACTGGTGACCAACGATTCGGAAAGCTATCGCTATCTGGCAGAATCCATCCGCATGCATCCTGATCAGAAAACCCTCAAGCACATGATGCGCAAGGCTGGCCTGGATCGGGTGGATTATCACAACCTGACCGGCGGTGTCGTGGCTCTGCATCGGGGCTTCAAATATTGATGGACGCCCACTAATGGATCAGCACCGTCAATCCCTGATTCCTGTATTCCTCACCGAGCAACTGGAGCGGGCAGCCAACCGCGCCCTCTATTACGCACCGGTAACCCGCCTGCAACTCACCAAGCTGAAGGGTAAATCCCTGGCAATTGAGCTGCAGCGCCCCAATTTCCCCCTGCTCATGACCGTAGGCAAGCGCAGCCTGGGTTTCCAAAACCAGTGGGAAGGCGCCGCCGACGTCACCATTCGAGGCCCCGCCGTCGCGCTATTACGCCAGATCGGCAGCGCAGAAATAAGCCCCGCAGACCTGATGCAACTTGGTATTGAAATCGAAGGGGATCAACAACTTGCACAGCAGTTTCTGCAGGTAATAAAGGATCTGGACCTGGATCTGGAGAGCGCACTAGGTGATCTGATCGGCGATATGGCTGCTCATCAAATTACTGAAGTTGCCAGAGTCGGTTTCAGCTGGTTACGCTCCACGGCTCGAGCAGTAATAGATCAATCCCGCAATGTCATTGCCGAGGAGCGTCAGTGGGTGCTCACTCCCCGCGAATTCCAAAGATTTCAGAGCGACGTAGAAGATCTGCGGGAAGACACCGACCGCCTGCAGGCGCGTCTGCAACGGCTGCACAAAGCCCGCATGCCCGCGCCTCTGAACTCACCATCTGAGAACAACGAGCCTACACCTTGAAACGCCTAGCCCGACTACTCACCATTTTCACCATGCTGGCCCGCTACCGCCTGGATCAGCTACTGCCCGATCATGCGGCCACCCGCCCCCTGAAATGGCTGATTCGCCTGCATCCTGCTGCCTGGGGTGCCTCCACAGCAAGCCACCCCTGGGCCCGAGCCCGCATAGCCATGGAAGAACTGGGGCCGGTTTTCATTAAGTTCGGGCAACTTTTGTCCACTCGGCACGACCTGCTCCCAGAAGAAGCCATCGAAGACCTTTCCAATTTGCAGGACAATGTTCCCCCCTTCGGTGAACAGGCCGCCTTTGACATTATTGAACGTGAACTTAAGGGCTCAATTCAAACCCTGTATGGCAGCCTCGAACGCACACCTCTGGCATCGGCATCTGTGGCGCAAGTGCATGCAGGCACGCTGTTGGATGGTCGCGAGATCGTAGTTAAAGTTATCCGCCCCGGCATTGAGAAGCTGGTGGACAGCGATCTGGCCCTGCTGTTGACCGGTGCCCGCTGGCTAGAGAAACTGGCCCCGGAAACCAAGCGCTTCCATCCGGTACAGGTTGTGACAGACTATCGCCACATCCTTATGGGCGAGCTGGATCTAGGTCAGGAGGCCGCAAACGCCGCTCAGTTTCGCCGTAACTTTGACGCCTCACCATTACTCTATGTGCCTGATATTCATTGGAATTTAAGCACATCCAAGGTGCTCACCATGGAGCGGGTATATGGCGTGCCGGTATCCGATACCGAAGCCATGATCAAAGCCGGCGTCAATATGGAACACATCTCCGAGATTGGGGTTGAGATCTTCTTTACGCAGGTGTTTCGCGACAATTTCTTCCACGCCGATATGCACCCCGGCAACGTACTGGTTAACCTGAAAGATCCCCAGAACCCTCAATATCTGTCATTGGACTGCGCCATCGTCGGCACCCTCAGCAAAGAGGAGCGCTTTCTTCTGGCGCGCCAGCTGATGGCCTTGCTGGACAAAGATTATGAGCAAATCGCCATTCTCATGGTAGAGGCCGGTTGGGTGCCATCCCATACCCGCATCCACGAGTTCCAGAACGCCTTGCGAACCGTGCTGGAGCCAGTATTGGAGCGGCCTCTACAGGAAATCGAGTTCGGCCCGGTACTGATCCGCCTGTTCCAAACCGCCCGTCGCTTCGAAATGCAGGCCCTGCCGCAATTTGTTCTGCTGGAAAAAACCCTGATTCACGTGGAAGGCCTTGGCCGCCAGCTCTACCCCGAGCTGGATATATGGGAAATCGGCCGTCCGTTGCTGGAAAACTGGATTAGGGACCAGATCGGCCCCAGCGCCATAGCCCAAACCATTAAGCGCAACGCACCGGCCCTGATCGAACAGATTCCCCATATTCCAAAATTGGCATGGGATGCACTGCAGGAAATGCGTAAACTGAGTGAGAATCAGCAAAAACTGCTGCAACAGGTGGAAGAGCGTCACCTGGGCCAGATTCGCAGAGATCGTATTATCACTCTGCTGGGCCTGATTGGCCTCACCGTCGGCCTGAGCTGGGGCATGAATCCGGACTGGCTGGCAAACTGGCAACAAGTACCGGCGGGAGCCTGGGTGAGTGGCGCTATCGGCGCTACCCTACTTCTGACCAGATTGCGCAAGAGCAACGATAACTGATACTTTTTAACCAGGATGAAGAGCGGGTTGCATGGTTGTAACATGGTTCTCATATAATGTTTTATGAATGACACATTAGCCGCACTGGATAAAGTGCTGACCGAACGTAAGCAGGCCCAGGCAGACAGCTCCTATGTGGCCAGCCTCTACCACAAGGGCCTCAACAAGATCCTTGAAAAAGTGGGTGAGGAAGCAACCGAAACCCTGCTGGCGGCAAAAGATGCAGAGCATAGCCAACAGTATGAAGATGTCGTGTATGAAACGGCGGATCTTTGGTTTCATACATTGGTCATGCTGCACAAACTTGATCTATCTTCGGCTGATGTATTAAAAGAATTGGAACGCCGCTTTGACTTGTCAGGGCTGGTGGAAAAAGCAAATCGCAATAAATAAACGGGAGTAGCCCCATGGGTTTTGGTGGTATAGGTATTTGGCAACTGTTAATCGTACTGGCGATCATTCTGTTGATCTTTGGCACCAAGCGTCTGCGTAACCTGGGCGGCGATGTAGGTGGTGCGATCAAGGGCTTCAAGAAAGCCATGAGCGAAGAAGACAAAAAAGATGAGCAGGCACAGCTGAAAGAGCAAAAAGAAGGCGAAGTGATCGACGCCACCGCTGAAAAGAAAAAAGACCAAGCCTGATCGAAACTGAGGATAGTTCATGTTCGACATTGGCTTTTTTGAGCTGGTTTTGATTGGCGTAGTGGGCCTGCTGGTGTTGGGGCCTGAGCGCCTGCCCCATGCTGTGCGTATGGGCAGCGCCTATTTGGGCAAGATTCGGCGCGCAGTCTCCAGCGTGCGGGAAGAATTCGAGCGCGAAGTCAACATGCAGGAGATGCAGCAACGCATCAAACAGCAAATGGCCGACACAGGGTTGGACGAGGCCCGTCAATCCCTGCAGGATCTGAAAAAGCAGGTAGAAGCGCCGACCTCAGCACCAAACAAGGCAGCGTTAGGCGAAAACAGCATCGGTGGTGGCCTGCCGCAAGCGAGTCAAGATCCCCATGACGATCCGGACACCCGCCACAATCCTACTGCTCCGGAAAACGAAGCAGAGCCGTTACCTGAGCCAGCAGCAGAAACGGCCCCCGAAAAAGACACCCCCAAAGCATGAGCAAACAGAACCAACCTGCCGATAAAGGCGCAAACCTCACACTGATCGGCCATTTAGTCGAGCTGCGTGATCGCATTATGAAATCCCTGCTGGCCATTCTGGTAATGTTTGTCAGCCTGATTTATTTCGCCAACGACATTTATGAGCTGGTAGCCAAACCCATCCGTGATCAACTGCCGGAAGGCACCACCATGATTGCCACGGACATTACCTCAACCTTTTTTGCGCCCTTTAAACTCACGCTGGTGGTGGCGTTTTTTCTGGCAATGCCGGTGGTGCTGGCCCAGATCTGGCGTTTTATCGCACCAGGGCTGTATGCCCACGAACGCAAATTTGCCCTGCCATTACTGGTGCTCAGCGTATTGCTGTTCTACTCAGGCATAGCCTTTGCGCACTTTGTGATTTTTCCTCTGATCATGAACTTCTTCGTCATGGCCAGCCCAGAAAACGTAACCGTTACACCCGACATAGCGCAGTACCTGAGTATTGCCCTCAAGCTGTTCTTCGCCTTTGGCCTTGCGTTCGAAATCCCCATCGCCACCATCATCCTGATCCTGAGCGGCGTCACCACAGTAAAAGACCTGAGTTCAAAGCGCCCCTATGTGATCCTATTCTGTTTCGTGTTTGGCATGCTGCTAACCCCGCCCGATCCGTTCTCACAGTCCATGCTGGCGCTTCCCATGTGGATGCTGTTTGAAGTAGGGTTGTTGATTGGCCGACTGATTAAGCGTAACAAGCCAGAAGACGACGAAGAGAAATCGGCTGCAGATCCATCCTGATAAGATTGTGGCTTAACTCTGCAGCAAAAAGGTCACCGGCCCATCATTCACAAGGCTCACCTTCATATCAGCCCCGAATTTGCCGGTTTGAACTGATGCAAGTTTCCAGCGAGCCTGATCTACAAAATACTCGTACAACTCGCATCCAAGTTCCGGTGTCGCCCCCGCTGAAAAGCTGGGGCGCATGCCTTTGGCGGTGTCTGCCACCAGAGTGAACTGGGACACCACTAACAAGCCACCACCGGCATCCAGCAAAGAGCGATTCATTTTGCCCGCGTCATCTTCAAAGATTCGGTAGTTCACCACCTTGTGCAACAGTTTGTCGGCACGGTGACGGTCATCGCCTTTTTCCACTCCGAGCAGCAACAAAATGCCACCATCAATGGCTCCCGTTACTTCCTCATCCACCGATACCGATGCAGAAGCGACTCTCTGGATTAAACCTTTCACACACCGTCTCCGACAGGCTCCAACACCACCGCTTTGCCTTCCCTGAGGTATGCCTTATCTACCTCAGCCAATTGATTCACCCGAATCAGGGCCCGAATTTCTTCTACGTAGGCTTGCCCGCGCTCAGAGTATTTCAGCAGGCCTGCCGCCAGCCCTTCGCCTGACAGGGGTTGATCGCTCTTTCTGGCCTGCTCCCGCAGCTTGCGCAAAGGCTTATAGGCATTATGGGTGTTAAGGTTATGCATATAGGCTGCGATGGATTCAAAGGGGGTTTTGAACGTGCGAATGCCATAGTTCCCCAACTCGGTACGCACGCGTTCAGGGGTAATAGCATCGTCACTCCAGCTCCACTGCCCAAACAACGCATTACCCTCGGCCGCAAAGCGCGACGTGCCCCAACCACTCTCGATAGCCGCCTGGGACAGGGCCAGTGATGCAGGCACAATATCTACGCGCCGCAACAACCGCTGAAACGCAGCCTCATCCTTAGAATTTTGTGGCACCTGAACCCGGTACTCATTGGCGATATCGCTCAGGCGGGCGCGATCCAACTCGGCCCAGTTAGAAGTTTGTAACATGCCTTCGATAAAGGCTCTCTGGCTGGCAATTGTCTCATTGGCCCGCAGCACCATCGGTGCCAGCATAAAAAAGAAATAACGTTTCTTCTCCGCCGTTGATAACTCACCAGCAGTGTGCGTTCGCCAGCGCTCAGGGACATTATTCAGATAAACCCGTGGCACACTGCGATCACCAGCCTGCCAATTTTCCAGTGAATAATTGATTCCGTGAAAGTAGGCGACCACTTCGTCTGGACTGGTAAAGGTTAGATGATCCCAACCCCGGTCGGCGGCCCACAACGCAGAAGGCACACAGGCAGCCATAAGAAACACATAAAAAGGTTTGATCCACGACATTCGCTTTGCATCCATTCAATTAGCTATGGATGCAAAGCGTAGAAGATTTATGCAGTGTTAATCAAGGCTTATCAACGTTCCAGATTAGCGGCCACCGCTTCAGCAGAGAGCGTCACATCCAGATCTTCGTATAAGTGGGTGATGGCATCCATTCGCTTCAGCATCCCTGTGGTGGTAACCGAAATCACATGAGGTACATAGTTTCCATCTTCCAGTTGCTCAAAGCCGGTATTGGAAAATTGCCATTGGGCCTCCACTTTTTTCAAGGCCTGACGCAGGTCGACGGTGTTTTTATCGAAACCCACCAATGCCTGCAAACCAGCACCGTATTGAGCCTTGGCATTTTCAAATTCAACCACAAACTCCTGATCACGGAAGCCCCAAGCCTGAGCAAAATAATAAGCCGCAATACGCTGTGACAACATGCGCTGACGTCCGGAGGTATTCACCATTTGGGCAGACTTACGGCCTGCAAAGGCTTCCAGATCCAGCACTACCTGGTGGCAAGCAGCCAGGATGGCATTATTACGATCCAGTATTTTTGCCGCGTTCTCACGGCTCACTTTACCGATGGCCAGGGTGCGATATTCAAACCAAAGGTCTTCGACTTTTGACAGTGACTGGCGAATGGTGTCTGAGGGCGCGTATTCTGTCAGCTCCTGATACTGCTCTTCAAACAGAGCAACACTCTTATCCAATTCATCACGAGCCCGAACTACATCCACTTCGAGCCCTAACGCCAGATAGTTCTTCATAATATTTTGAGTCAGCATGCGCTGGCGACCGGCTTTGTTCAGGGCCGACCCCATAGTGAGCACTTCGGCAAAAATCTGCACTGAAAAAACGCATAAGAATACGGCGAGAATGGTGTTTAAGAACAACTTGCGAGGCATGGCGTACTTCCTTTTTATTGAAACTGCACATAAAGGGAGCAACTAGCAATTATACTGCCAACACGAATTTGTCTAGGTGCGCCCGGTTTCCTTTCAACCTTGAGTTAAGATCGGGAAACCGGAGAACACAACGGCAATCAGCGTCGATGTGATTGGGTTATCAGGAAAAACGAGAACCGGCTTTGCAAGCACAAAATTGAAATGGGTCAACTATCTCAGGCGCGACTGTCCTGCTTGCGAGCCATTTCATCGGTGGCTTTGATGAGCGCGTTGACGGTACCGGGCTCCATACTGGAGTGCCCGGCATCGCGAATGATGCTGAGTTCGGAATTCAACCAGTTCTGATGCAGCTCAATTGCCTGATCCATTGGGCAGATCATGTCGTAGCGACCATGCACAATAAACCCCGGAATATCTTTGATCTTATCCATATTGTTCAGAATCTGGTTTTCTTCAATAAAGCCCTTGTTGAGGAAATAGTGTACCTCCATTTTCGCCAGGCTCAGTGCTGTGTGGCCATCGGTGAAATGCCCCATCACGCTTTGATTGGGGCGCAGGGTGGCGCAGTTGCCTTCCCAGGCTGACCAGGCTTTGGCAGCAGCCATTCGCTGCAGCTCGTTGTCGTTATTCAATATAGCGTGGTAGGCCGGCAGGATGTCAGCCACCTGTTGGCCCCGCAATGGTCGCAACAGCTCCTGCCACTGATCCGGAAAAATCCGATTAGCGCCTTCTTTATAAAACCAGTCCATATCCTTCTGCCGACACAGAAACACACCCCGCAGTATCATTCCCAGCACTCGTTCAGGGTGTGCCTGAGAATATAGCAACGCCAGCGTCGAGCCCCAGGATCCGCCAAACAATACCCACTGTTCAATCCCCAGGGTTTCACGAATGGTTTCCATATCGTTGAGCAGATCCTGGGTGCAATTGTTCTTCAGGCTGGCATGGGGCACAGATCGACCGCAGCCGCGCTGATCAAACAACACGATGCGATACTTCTCAGGGTCGAAAAAGCGGCGATGAAAAGGCTCACAACCGGCACCAGGGCCGCCATGAAGGAACAGCACCGGAATGCCGTTGGGGTTACCACACTCTTCCACGTAGATGCGATGCGGCATATCGACGATGATGCTGTGTTCTTTGTAAGGTTTTATGTCAGGGTACAGTACCTGCATTCAGTTCACTCCCGCCGGGCCATTCGGTAACTTTAGCCTAAACGGCGTTCACCTGAAAGCAGATACCGTTAAATCAAGCACTTACTCTTTTCCAGTTACCCGATTATGCGTTAGGATAAATGTCGTTTTGATTGAATATTCATTAGCAACGGTTCCCATACCTCACCATGACTGATGCAGCTCAGCTACGCCTGCAGCTGGCCGTTTTTGCGCTGGTATCGGCGTGTTTTACCAATATTTATATCACTCAGCCAGTGTTGCCGGTGTTGCAGCAGGAGTTTCAAGCCAGCAGCGTTGAGGTTTCCTTCACCATTTCTGCCGTGGTGCTGGGCATTGCCCTGGCTAACCTGCCCTTTGGCGTACTGGCAGATCGACTGCCCATACGACCCATTATTCTCACTGGCTCAGGCTGTATGCTGATTGGCAGCCTGATCTGTATTTTCTCCGATGATTTATGGTCATTGATTGGGGGGCGCTTTCTGCAGGGCTTGTTTGTACCTGCCCTCACCACTTGCCTGGCGGCGTTTCTGGCCAAATCATTACCCCCCGCTCGCCTCAATATGGTCATGGGCTATTACGTATCAGCCACAGTAGTGGGTGGCCTGGGCGGACGCCTACTGGGAGGCTGGATTCATCCGCCCCTGCATTGGCGTTATGCCTTCGTCAGTGCTGGCGTGTTTTTGTTGATCGCCACGGTAATGTCATTGCGTACTTTGCCCCAGCGCACCATCCAACCCACCACGCACACCAAGACTGGTTTTTTGGAACTGCTGCGACACCGCGACTTGCTGGCTCTGTTTCTGTGCGGTGCAGGTGGCTTCGGCATTTTCTCATCAATTTTTAATTACCTGCCGTTTCGCTTGAGTGAACCCGCCTTCGACTTCTCGACCGAGCAGATCACCCTGATGTACCTGGTGTATGTGATGGGCATTTTCATGGGGCCTATAGCGGGGCGCATAGGTAATCGAATAGGCAGCGGCTCCACTCTGTTGATGGGTACCGGGGTTCTCGCGCTGGCCTTACTGTGCTTATTAATACCCGCCGTGTGGGCAGTTGTCGTAGGGCTGGTGCTGGTGTGTGCCGGGTTTTTCACTGTGCACGCCGGTGCCGTGGGGGCGATTAACGGCAAACTTTCCAGCGGCCAGGGGCGCGCCAACGCGCTTTACGTTCTGTTCTATTACGTCGGCGGCTGGATCGGTATCACCATTGCCGGTGTGGCCTACAGCCGACAAGGATGGCTGGCTGTGGTGATAATGTCGTTGCTATTGTTGCTGACCCTGGTCAATGCCGGTGTGAGTGAGCGGAGGTCATTAAAAAACGCCTGATACCATCACGGCCACTACCAGGCACCACCACCCACCAGTGATATGCCGCCGTCCAGCGCGATGATATGCCCTGTCATATAGGCGCTTACCGGTGTCGACAACACCAACGCCATTTCGGCCATCTCAGCAACATTAGTCACCCTCTGCAGAGGGATTTTCTGTTTCAGTGCAGCACCATCATCTGCCGACATAAACAGTTCACCACCAACGGTATCCGCAACATAACCAGGGGACAGCCCGTTCACCCTTACACCACGTGGGCCCCACTCAATGGCCAGCGTTTTGATCAACATTTCAATACCTGCTTTGGCTGCGCAGGCGTGCGATTGCATGGGCATCGGGTTATTCGCCTGGGGTGCAGAGATGGCAATCAAGCTTACATCCGCAGCTGCAAAATGCTCACTGCAGGCGCGAAACGTATTAAAGGTGCCTTTCAAATCGATGTCGATGACTGCACCGAAACCATTAGCGCTGAGCTTATCCGCCGGGGCAATAAAGTTACCGGCAGCCCCGGCGATCACAACACTATAGGGGCCAAACGCTGCAACCCCCTTGGCTGCCGCTTCCGCCAAAGCAGCGTAATCCCGCACATCCGCAGAACAGCCCAGTGCTTTTGCGCCCAAGGCTTCGATCTCTGCCTGGGTCTCATCCAGCTTTTCCTGACGGCGGCCCACCATAACAATATTGGCACCGTGGCGGGCAAAGTGCAGGGCAATACCTTTATTGATACCACTGCCGGCCCCGGTAATTAAAGCCGTTTTACCGGCAAGCAAATTGGATTGAAACACACTGGATTGGGCATTAGTAACGCTATTGGTCATGTCGGTCTCGATTTATCGCTGACAATGAATGTGAAGCCACCTGAGCTTCAAGCACCATAGCAACTAAACCTACTGGACGGAATGACGAAAACGCTGCGTTATTTGGTGTATTTTGTGAGCCTGACAAATCGGTAAGAGTGGCACTGCAAGAGGGGCATGCGTCGCCACTCTTACAAGTGGCGACAGCACAAACATGGCTTAGTACAAGGAGACCTTTACGGTGTTCGGTAAAAGAGCACCGCCCTCGCTTACCGCACCACACACCTGGCTGACAGAGATCAGCGAGTCAGTGCCGATATTAAAGACATCCAAATTATCGCAGTGGCCTTCTTCATGCAGCACCAGATTGATACAGAACGACCCGCATTGAGAGTAGGTCTCAACCCGTGTAGGCTCACGCATCCAACGGGACTTGTTACCCGCCAGGGTGATGTAATCATGAAACACCTTACGTGTCACCGTGAAGGGCGTGGCCAGGTTAGATCCCAAAATAAAACCGGACAATTCCCCACTCCAACCCTGATAACTGACTTGCACCACACCGTTTTCGAATTGCTTAACATGGGTGTAGAGGGTCCTCGCCATCGCCGAACCACCAAGATAGTGGTACAACAGTTGGCCATCGGTGTCGATCAATAGAAAATGCGCTTTGTCTTCTGCCACGCTGCTCAATGGGTTAAAGCGGCTGTTATCACCCCATAACAACACACGACCATCGGGGCCGACAGACTGACCCTTGATGTATTCAAACTCCGCGTTTTCATATTCCCATTGCGTGACGCCTACGACATCGGTCAACCGTACATTATGATTGCTGCTGTTGTACAAGGCCGGCCGCCCTAATGATTCACCAATCAGGCTCTCTCGACTATTGGTCAGATCGTATCGACCCAACTCATTCAAATCCGTATCGAAACTGACAACCTGACGTCCGGATGCCGTTGCAACCTCTGTCATTAACTGGTTGTGGCCAGACACAGAAGTAATTGAAACCGCACCGCTAACCTCCAACAATTGACTGGAGCCCGCAGCAAAATCCATGACCAGAATCCAGCCTTGATCACTGGCATTACCAAAGGCCGCGACAGTTTGCCCCAGCACCGCAACCGCGCCCGCTAGTGGCCTTTCCGCCACACCGACCGGCACCATCGCACTGTCTATCGGCAGCACCTGCTGCGCACTTGCGTCCACCACAGTGGAAGTGGCGAGGGTGGCTCCTACAACCAGTAATCGCTGGCCAGGCAGATCAATCGCACCATTAGTATCGTCCGCAGCAACACCAGCCAGTGCGTCTACAGCAACGTTACCGTCTGCGTCGTAGCGGGTAATGTGCAGCCCGTCGGCCTGATTGGATACATGCACGACATTGCCATCCCCATCCAGCAGAGCTTCGTTCAAGTTATCAGGGTTAACGGCTACCGTAGCCATCCACTGCGCAGCAGTAGCGACACAGCCCAATAGCACAGAGGCAAACAAGACAGGAACTACAGATTTCAACAAAGGTTTATTCATCGACTTCACATCTTATTGTTGTGGTAGTGAGTGTTTATATCAGACACAAAAAAGCCCATAAGATCAGTCTAGCGCTTCCTGGGAATCACCACTAGCGAACAAAATGTTTGTTTTTGTATCAGAAGGTTCCTGTTATGACTCAGGTACAGGATCGTGCTTCATGGCAGCGTATACCGCACTCATGGACACCGCATCCTCATCGCCTTCTTTGATAAGGATATCAATAGTGGTTTTAACCCGGCCCTTTGCCTCGTAGCCGCGCAGGATGTGCTGACGCTGTTCTTCAGTAATGGTGGTTTGCGCCCGCAACACGCCACGCACTGGCTTCAGGTAAGCGACCTCGCCTTTGGCCAGCCATACACTCGGCATATGCCCTGCGTCCAGCAAAGTGAGATGCAATGCGCTCCACCCGGTCATAGCACCTACACAATATAGGCTGCCACCGAAAGCGGTGCCGTGGGTATTCAGATTAGGCTCCAGGGGCGCCTCCACCACAACGGTGGAGCCGTCCCAGGAAATCACGTCAATCCCCATATGGGTAATCAAAGGCACCTGCTCTTTGAGCTTGGTGCGGACGTGATCCAGTTTGTCCATCAGATCAAACCCGTCATCAATGCTTCAGTACGGGCGCGGCGGCGGGCTTTCACCTCGGCCGGATCCACTTCCACCATCTTCTCGTCTGGGGTGACCTTGAACAAGGGCTGACCCTGCTTAACGATGGCACCATCGACGTTTTCCAGCAGGACTTTGTCGATAGTACAGGCGAATGGTGCAACCACTTTGTTGAACATCTTCATGACTTCGATAATGTAGATCGGCTGACCCGCTTCTACATGATCGCCAACCTCAACAAATGTAGGTGCTCCCGGCACTTCACGCCCGTAGAACATACCGCCGCTTACTGCCACGATCTCGTCCGCTTTAGTGGCAGGTGGTGGAACCAACACCTTCATCATGCGCGCCTGCAGCTCTTCGTTGTGCAAAGATTCTGGAATGAACACAGTAAGGTCTTCGTTTACTTTCAGGTCGTAAAAACCAGCTTCGCTCGCCAGCTTAGGTAAGGCACTGACCACTTCCATACCGGACTGGAAGCCCAAGTGAGCCGCCTGCACCTGAGTCCAGGTAGCTTCATCCATACCCGCTTGCGGCGCATCTTCCGCCAACAGCGCGTTGAGTTTCAGCCAATCGCTTTCACCCAGCTTTTCTTCCAGTTCACGATAGAACTGCAACCCTTTCTGCAGAATTTCGTTATCGTGTTTCCAAATGCACTCGGCAGCAGGCAAATCAGCACGGTAATCCATATTCAGGTAGTGGTAGGTGTCATCCAGAACCTGCACCGGGTTACGGGTCCACACCACACTATCACTGTCGAACTGCACATTGGCTTTGTTCAAACTCAGCCAACCGGAGAACACGTGGGGATCACGCGTCAGAATATCCAAAGCGCGTAACAACAATGTGTGCTTGCGCTCCATGGAGGCATCAATAGCCTGCATGGCTGCCTGCAGCGATTCTTCTGCTCCATGGGCAGCCGCGATCTGTTTCTTGTAAATACCTTTAGCTTGATTAAAAGCGTACTCCAGATCGAAATCCGCCGCCGCCTCTTTCACCAAACCGACCAGTGTCAAATAGGGCATCACAAACTTGGTAGTGGACTTGGCGTGAACATTCTCCGCCAGGAACCAATGCACCAACCCATAATGGAACTGCAGGTTGGTTGCCAGATTCTCACCACTCATCCGGGTGCGACGTAACAACTCTGCCATTTCTTCATAGCTGTGTTTACGATTCTGCCCCACAGACAGCAGCAACGCGATGTTACTGTCGTAGGCTCCCGCCAGATGATACTTAATGAACTGTCCGGTGTCGGGGTTACGGGCACTGATGCCCTGGTCATCACGTATTTCGTTGGCAATTGGGCTGGACCAGTATTCGATCACACCGCCAGCATGAGGCTTCAACGCATCATTGGTGGCGTTCAAACGGGCTTCTACCGAGGCACGCTCACGGGGAATACGCTCTGGCTTGGGCAATTTCTTACCGTGGCGAGCCAGCAAAGTCATGGCTTCAACCAGCGAATCCACTATCAGGAAATCGTTGGGATCTTCAGGGTTAACGAACTTCAGGGAATAACACAGTTCAGATACCCTGTGCTCCACCTGAATACGAGTGTTCATTTCCATGAAGAAGTGGCTGCCCTTATCGACAATACACTCAAACGTAGACACAGAATCCAGGCCAACGGCAGCACCGAAACGCTCTGATTCCAGCTCCATGTTCTTCAGGATGTCCAGGTCGGTTTTCAAGGCTTCAACCTCAGCGGCCTTGCCTTCTGCTTCAGCGCGGGCAATGGCCTCTTCCAGCATTTCACTGGTGTTGGAGATCTCCAATAATTTTTGCTCATGCATCTGCAGTGAGCAGTCACGGGCACCCAAAGTGGTACACCATTCACCATTACCGATCACCTGAATTTCCTGGTGGCGGGTGGTTTCGATGTTCAGTTCGATCAACACGTTTTTGTTGTCGCCCACACCGGTGGTTTTCACTTCCTGAAGAATTTCAATCAGTTTCTCAGCCGCCACTTCAGACGCCGCTTTAATACGGACATCCAGATCACCTTCAAAGGCAGCTGGCGATTGCAGGATACGCTGCCCTTTACCGCCGCCACCGCCGATGGCTTTCAGGCGTACACGGTTTTCAGGGTAACGCCCAAACACTTCAGCAACACGCACGATGGCTTCCGCGCATATTTCGTCGGTGCTGATGATATCCAAGGACTTGGCATAGGAAGCATTCAACACTGCATCCGCAGCATCTTCCAGGGCGACCGTCTCATCCCAGTTCGCCGCATCTACGCTCAGGCCTTTTTCGTCTGCCAGTGATTTCAAACCAGCGCGATCACCTACTTTACGAATCAGGGTAAGGCTGGTGAGGTTATCAATGCCCGGGGTCGTGGATACATCGTTTGCCAGCGCTGTACGCTTGGCTTCGTCTTTCGCGCCCGCACCACGCACAGTGGCAGAACACGGGCCAATAAAGTTCAGACCGGCCTTTTCCAGCGCACTCACCAGCGCTTCGTCCTCGGCCATGAAACCATAACCGGCAAACACTGAGTCGTGGCCGTTTTCTTTGGCCATGGTAATGATTTGCTGAATACGCTGTGTACGCTCATCCTTATCCATACCGGTATAGTCAGGCACACGGTGAATACGATCAGGATTAGCAATTTGGCGCAGCTCAGGTGCCAACGCGTTGTTATAAGTAATGGAATCCTTTTCTGACAACAAAATGCCGTAGTCAGTAATGCCCATTTCTTCCCATACATCCATCACTTCTTTACGGATCGGGCCGCGACAAATAATCAGTGGTTTCATGTCGCTGCAATCGAACTGGCTAACCCATGCCGAATCGGTAGATTGGCGGCGGCGATCTTTGTTCACCAGTGGATTGTTTGTGTAGTTTTCGTTGCTCATCTTCTAAATCCTATAAATTCTCTTCTGCCTGTTGCTACCAGGAGCTACCAGGAAACCGATTAGTGGAATTCGCGTTGCACGCCGCCCATGGGGGACGCCTCGTAATGACGCAACAGGAAGGTGAGATTTTGTGCCAGGCTGGAACGCAGATCGTAGGGCATGACCAGCTGGGAAATCGAGCCCAGGCTTAACGCCTCTTTCGGGTTCATCAGCTCTTTTTCATACTGCGCAGAGTACATAGCCTCTTGCTGCTTCACCCACTCGGCTACTTCTGCTTCGGCCTGCGCCTTGGCTTGCGCTTCGCTACCACCGGCAGCCAGCAATTGTGTTGTGCGCTCGGCAACCTTGCCATTCACCGAGGCACGCACCGCGGCCAGCTCTTTCTTGAAAACAAATTCTTTACCGGCATTACCCATTACCGCCAAACGGGTAGTAGGCAGCGCCAGTACCACATCGGCACCGGTGGCATAGCTGTTGAACGCGGCGTACGCACCACCAAAAGCGTTACGTACAATCAACAGAATACGCGGCGTACGCAGATCAATTATGGAATCCAGCATGGCGCGGCCAGCCTGCACAATACCGTTACGCTCCTGATCGGTGCCCGGCAGGAAGCCGGTGGTGTCTTCAATAAACACAACCGGGATGTTGTAGACGTTACAGAAACGGATGAAACGGGCATTCTTGTAGGAAGCCGCAATGTCGATCTGACCAGAGGACACCGCACTGTTGTTGGCGACGATACCCACTACGTTGCCACCCAACCGGCTGAATGCGCAAATGGTGTTTTGAGCACGATCTGGCTGAAATTCAGTGTAATCACCGTGATCACAAATCTGCTGAATCAAGATTCGGATATCCAACGGCGTGTTGTAACCAGAGGGCGAGTTAAACGCCTTCTTGAACAGGATGTCGGCATCCCAGGTTTTGCGAGTGACTGGATCAGAGGTTTCCTGAAACGGTGCCATGGTGCTGTTGTTGTCTGGGAAATAGCGCAGCAGCTCTTTGGCTTTGCGCAGAGCAGACACTTCGTCGGGCACCACAAAATCGGTCACACCGGACTGACCATGCACGCCGGGGCCTCCCAGTTCGTCTGCTGTCACGTCTTCACCCAGAACAGACTTCACCACACCGGGGCCGGTCAAACCAAAGAAAGTATCCTGCGGCTGGATCATAAAGCTGCCTTGACGGGGCAGGTACGCACCACCACCGGCGTTATAGCCGAACATACACATAATGCTGGGTACGACACCGCTGATACGACGCAAAGCCGCAAAGGCTTCGGCATAACCATCCAGACCGCCCACACCGGCAGGCACAAACGCACCGGCAGAGTCATTCATACCAATCAGAGGAATACCGCGCTCACCGGCCATTTTAATCAGGCTGGCCAGCTTGCGGCCGTTAGTGGCATCCATGGAACCGGCACGAACAGTAAAGTCATGTCCATACAGGGCCACATCACGCCCTTCTATATTAACAATGGCCGTCACGATGGACGCACCATCCAGATTCTTGCCCCAATTCTGATACAGCACGATGGGGTCTTTATCGGTCAGAACCCGAATACGCTCCCATACGGTCATGCGTTTCTTCAAATGCTGCTTTTCAGTTGCCACCACGCCCGCCGCGTTTTCAGGACGCTGCATGATCTCCCAGCCTTCTTTCAGAGACTCTTCGTAAATGCCAGGCTGCCGGACAATTTCACCGGGGATCTTAAATTGTTTGGTTTCCGGCTCGTGGAAGGGGTTTTCCAAGGATGGAACAAGCTTTTTATGTATTCCCATGCTGTTAAACGCTCTTAGTTGAATCGCTGGAACTCTGAAATGTGGGCGGTTTTGCAACAGTCTTGGGAGGAAATCACCTCAAGCCAACAACGAAACTGCAGAAAACCTATTTAAGATCAGCGAGTTATGCCGATATTAAAAATCTGTATCTTGAGGGTGCTGCATTATTAAACCGCCTGACCGCAGAGTCAATTACCGTAACGCTCATTCAAATTGATGAAAAACAACAACGACGCTACAGGCGCTCTGGCCATCAGGAAGGTGATTACCCAGCTAAATTTGCGGGTATTTTCAAAATGCCCCCACCCCCAAGGACAAAAAGGGTGGCCATTATCCCACAGTTGCTGGCCATTTTCAGCTTTGGATTTTAGGCCCATCTGGCCCCATAATGCGCGCCATGAATGTCATCTTGATTCACCCCCATGAGTGGGGCAGCAAAGCCAGCCAGGGCACTCTGACTCTGAACGATCATCGCTTTGTGCACATCGCTTCCGTCATCCAACCGAAATCGGGGGATCAGTTGCGAGTGGGCTTAATCGGTGGGCAACTGGGCATGGCCACTGTCAGCCAAATAGACAATCAAAGCATAACGTTGGACGTCACCCTGGATACACCGCCGCCGCCGCCGTTGCCGGTCACTTTGCTGTTGGCGTTGCCTCGCCCAAAGGTACTGCGCCGCACGCTGCAAGCCTGCGCCACTCTGGGGGTAAAGCAAATTTACCTTATCAACAGTTACCGGGTGGAAAAAAGCTATTGGCAAACACCGTTTCTGGAAGCCGATGCACTGCGGGAAACCCTGCTGTCAGGACTGGAGCAAGGGCGGGACACCCTGATGCCTGACGTGCATTTACGCAAACGTTTCAAACCATTTGTGGAAGATGAATTACCGCAACTGACCGAGGGCAAGCAGGCCTGGACCGCACACCCGATGCCGGAATCCGTACCCTGTCCTGGCAACATTACTGCCCCGTCCTTACTGGCAATAGGGCCAGAAGGCGGCTTTATTACTTACGAAGTGGATAAACTGGCTGAAGCGGGGTTCCAGACCATCAGCCTGGGGCCCCGCATCCTAAAAGTGGAAACAGCCCTCCCTGCACTGTTGAGCAAGCTGTTTCTGTAGAGGGGCACCCTTACCTTAACGGCTATACCTTAAAAGCACCCAAAATAGACTTCAACTGCACTGCCTCCTGTGCCATATCCTGGCTCGCCTGAGCCGTCGACTCAGCCTGACGCGAAGCCTGCTCGCCAGAGTCACGAATATCATGAATGTTCTGGTCAATTTCATGGGCCACCTGCGCCTGCTGACCTACCGAAACAGCAATTTGCCCGGTCATCTCTACAACATCTTTCAGATCCTGACTGATCTCATCGAACACCACACCAAGGGAACGCGAATCCTCCACGGTGCTGTTAGCCACTTCACTACTGTGCTGCATAGCATGCACAGCCTGATCGATCTTCTTGAGAAAATTATCGATGATGGACTCGATATTCCCGGTGGAATCCTGGGTCCGCTGGGACAGGGAGCGCACTTCATCCGCCACCACAGCAAAACCTCGGCCTTGCTCGCCGGCTCGCGCTGCCTCGATGGCTGCATTCAAGGCCAACAGGTTAGTCTGAGCGGCAATGGATTTGATCTCTTCGATTACCTGAGAAATTTTCTGACTGTCCTGGGCCAATTCGTTAATGGTAGTGCTGGTTAAATTAATGTCCTGAGACAAAGAACTCACCTGCTGCAGCGACAACGTTACTTGCTGACTACCTTGTTGAGCCTTGCCGCTGGTTAGGTTCACCACATCCTGGGCCCGCTTGGAGTAATCCGCCACCCCCTGCACCGTGTTGGTCAATTCACTGATGGCAGCGGCAACCTGTTGCGTTCGATCCATCTGCGTCTTCATGCCGGTGCTGCTTTCTACCGAGTACCCTTTAACGCTCTCAGCCAGTGCCGTCACTTTATCAGCGCTGGCCGCCACATGAGTCACCAGCTCCCGCACCCGCTCAGTACTGAGGTTAAAACGCATGATCAAGCGACCCATTTCATCATTGCTGCGTTGTTCCAGCCGCACGGTCATATCACCATCGGCCATACGGGCAGCACCGCCACGCACCTGCTCAATAGAATCATTCAAAGACACATAAAATGCCACATAGACATAAGCAGTGATCAGCAACAATGCCACCAGAGCGGAAACGACCTGCACTGTACTGGTTAACTCCGCATCCTTCTTCTGAGCGATGATCTTTTCGGCATGCCCCAACAATCCATTGCTGAATGCAACCTGCTTATCCATCAACTCACTGACCCGATCAAAATACTCAGACCAGCTCAATTCAAACGAGACCGCAGTCACCACTTTCTCATCCGCCAAACGGCGCAATGTTGCTACATCATCCATCAGGCTGTTCAATGATGGCGTTAACACAACCTGCGATTCACCCTGCAGCGTATTCTCGAAAGTAACCGGGAACTCATTTTCAAAGCGCTCTAAAGCAAACAGGCTTTTCTCCAGCGCATCCAATGTAAAGCCATCCAGATAAGCATACGTCAATCCATAAGAACCGATGGCGCGCAAGCGGCCACTGGAAAGGCCCAACCCCGTCAACGACCGTGACAACAAATCGAGCATACCCGCCACATCTTTAGAGCTTTCCAACGTCAACCGGCTCTGCTCGTAGACGTACTTAAGGCTGGCCTGAATTTTCGTAGAGGGGCCGTTCATTGCACTGAAGGTAAGTTCCGGGCCTTCCTCGTTGTTCACCCCCAAACTGGCCAAGGCCTCAACCTCTTGGCGCAAACTCGCCATCTGCTGCTTAAACGCCGCATCTGCCACCAACGGATTGGGCAGAGCAACAATGGCATCTATGTTCGCCAAGGCTTTCCGGGTTATCTCTCTCTCCTTGGACTGAGCATCCTCTTTCCGGTAAACGTTGCTCACAACTCGAATGTCACGCTGTTGCTCCAGCAGCCGCTTTACCTTCATCAACTCCACGGACAACTGCAGGCCTTGCTGTTCCAGCTCCGCGTTACGTATCTGGGTAACAGAATCACGCACGATCATGCCGCTGAAAATCAGTAGTGGGACGTAGAACAGCAGGCTGATCAGAACGAACTTTTTGGCAAAACTGACCCTGGATATCAGGGCAATGCCTGGCGCCAGCAGAGACTTCATTTAACTGATCCTCGATAACTATTTGATGATTGACACAAAATCAGTATAGCAACCCCTCTGGAGATGCCAGCAGGCAGCGTAACCGCCGGAGTGGTCTATGCTTAGATTAGATACACCTGCCTATCAAGCACTTAGACCCGTGGGGAGCCGTTACAATGGAACACAAGGAAATACTGGATATAGCGGAAAGCCTGCGTCGCCAAGCCCGAAAAGCCGTGTCCAAATTTCAGACGGAGCTGGATCTGAAGGGTGGCCTGGTGGACGCCATGCGAATCTTCGGCGAAAGCGCCCTGTATGGCCGGATCATGCTGGAACATCTGGAGCCGATATTTAACGCCCTGGATCAGGAAAACACCCAGCAGGCAGAGAAGGATGTGCTCCGCTACCTATCGGAGCGCAATGAATTCCTCACCGGCATGAAACCCTGGGTGCCCAGTTCCACTGACATCATGGATAACATGCTTAATATGGTGAACGCCACGGTGATTGCCGACTTGATTGAGGCCTTCAAAGAGTAAGGCCTCACCTTACTTTGGTAATATTTCGTTTCACATCTTCACATAGTTTTCGGGTATTCTCCCATTAGGCCGCAGCAGGTTATAAGCGGCCAGCTATAGACAATTGAGCGCCTGTCAGACCTAACCCATAACAACAAAAGCGACGATCCGCCCCGAAGTAGTCTTGTTATGTTATTGAAGACTAAGTTTTTTGCTCCCCCTATACGGGACGATGCCATTCCCAGAGAGCGCCTGCTAAGACGCTTGGGGTCACCTGCGCCTGGCCGCCTGTCCCTGATCCATGCCCCCGCAGGGTACGGCAAAACCACCCTGATCAAACAATGGCTGGATAGCTTGCGCGGCCATTATTCGTGGCTATCTCTGGATCAACAAGACAACGAACCGAGTCGCTTTTGGCAATACCTGAGTAGCGCGCTGGCACTGCCTATGCCCCGCGCAGAACGGGATACCGCAATCAACGAAGATCACCTGATTAGGCTGCTTAACCACTGGCAGGCAGCGGCCCCGGACTTTTTACACGTTTTGGTGCTGGACGATTTCCACTGCATTCAAGATCAGGCCATCCTTGATCAACTGAGTTGGTTTCTGGATCGTTTACCTCACAGCCTGCACTTGGTGATTACTTCCCGCACCCTGCCGCAGCTGCATATTCCCCGCCGCCGAGTACGCAATACCGTCGTCGAGCTGAAAGCGCAGGATCTCTGTTTTCAGTCCACCGAAACCCAACAATTTCTGGAACAAACGCTGAGCCTGCACCTCAAGCCCGACATGGTGAGTGCGCTCCACAATCAAACTGAAGGCTGGGCCGCCGCGCTGCAACTGGCGGGGCTGTATCTTCAGGGCGATGAAGCCAGCGCCGATCAGTGGCTGGAACGCAAAAGCAACAACTCGATGGTGGATTATCTTGCAGAAGAGGTGCTTGCCAGTCAGACAGAAGCCGTGCAGCAATTTTTATTGCACGTAACTCTGATGCGTCGCTTCAATCTCCCACTGTGCGAATTCGCGCTTTCAGATTTACCGGATTGCGAGGCCCGCGCCTGTCTGCTCCAATTACAGGAAAACAACCTGTTCCTGATCCCGCTGGATGAAGACAGTAATTGGTTTCGTTTTCACGACCTGTTTCGTGAGAACATCCAGAGCCTCGCACGCAAAGCCATCCCAGACTCCCTGAGAATTTTTCTACGCAATGCAGCTAACTGGTTTTTAGCCAACGCAGAAAAAGAGGAGGCTATCTTCTGCCTGATGCAGGCCGAGCTGTGGCACGATGCAGCAAATTTAATCGAAGAACTGGGCGTCACTCGCATGCTCGCCGGTCAGAATGATTCCCTCAACTGGTGGCTCAATCGCCTACCTGAAACAACCATTGCGGAACGCCCAAAGCTGGCGCTCATCAAGGCCTGGACTCTGTTTTGCACAGAGCGGGTTATAGAAGCAGAACCTTATCTGGATCAGGCCGATCGCATGCTGCAAGGGGCAGATCACACCGCATTGCATACCCAGATCCTCCTGTTCCGGGCGCATATTGCGCGCTTTCGAGGCGATACAGAACAATCTGCACACTGGTCTGCGCTGGCCATGCAGCAGTCTCAGGATACACCCCACCAACACAACGCCGTCACCCAGTTCGCCATGGGGCTTGAACTATACCAAAATGGTCAACATCAATCGGCACGGGTGACTTTGGAGCAGGCGCTTAAAGCCGCTCATGAGGAACTCAATTATTTCTGCGCATTATCAGTCTCTGTACTGTTATCCCATGTGTACTTCCATGCTGGCTTTACCCAGCAGGCCCTTGCCATATTGGAAGACACTCGCCACTGGCTGATGAATCAACAACAGGCCGGGGACTATATAGAGCATTGGCAAAACATCCTATATGTCAGCATCTATCGCGAAACGCGCAAACTCGATCAGGCTCGCCAATTCATGCAGCCTCTACTGGAATTGCAACAACAAGGCGTCGAAAACGGACACAGTGCATTGATCAGCCTGATTCAATCAGCATTACACGCATGTGATCGCAACTGGGATCTAGCCCTCACTGCCACCGAATTTGCAGCCGGGTTAATGGCTCAGGATCAAAGCCATTGGTCCGCCATGTCACCTGATGCCTCCATGATGAGAGCGGTCTATTATCTGCAAAAAGCAAACCCGGAGCCTGCTTTACAGTGGGCCAAGAATAACGAAAAACGCTTGTTAGAAAACCAACACTTTAATACAGAAGAGGAGCGCATGGTGTTAGCGCGCTGCTTGAGTCTACAAGGGCGATCAGATGAAGCACTACAACTGTTGGAATCCATCATTGAAGAAAGCACTTGCCAAGGCCGCCAGCTCAATAAAGCCCGCTCACTGCTGACCCAGGCAATAGTGTATTGTCATCACGGACGCTTAGATGCGGCTACCGACGCCCTGCAGTTAGCTCTTAGCTGCGCCGAACCAGCGGGCCTGCAACAAATGTTTTTTGACGAAAGCCCCTTTATTCAACCGGCGTTGCTGTTACTTAAACAGCGCGGGCATACCGGTTGGTGGGAAACAGTGATCGATTACGCAACCGATGAACCCAACGAGCAAATGGTGGAGCCCCTCACCAGTCGCGAACTGGAAGTACTGAATCTCATCGCCATTGGCCATCGTAACCAGGCCATAGCCGACACATTACACATTGCTCTGACCACCACCAAAGCGCATATACGTAACATCTATGAGAAAATGTCCGTGGCTAGCCGCACGCAGGCGGTGGCTCGAGGCCGCGAACTGGGATTAATCCATTAGCAAGACTGAGGCTTAGACTTGGCAATCATAATATATAAGGAATGATTGCTTTACGGTCTCTGGGATAATCAGAAAACGTTTCTCGATACCAACGATGATTTGCCAACGCTCTTGGCACCAGGTTCGCCATGGTAAACAGCACAAAAGACAACCCCGCCAATGACCAGCTCGCCAATGCGAAACCGCTCCATGTGATTATCTCCCCCAGATAATTCGGCATCGACACCCAGTTAAAACCGAACCCCCTTGGTATCTGATATGCTCCTGGATTCTGCTCTCGCAACTCCCGCAGCATGCGATCAGAGCGCTTGTTTAAGTAATAGCCGAACCCAAACAGCATCACGCCCAGGATAAAGCGCGGATCTGTCAGCCAGTCAACCGTCAAATGATTAGCATAGTGGGACAAATAGGTTCCATTCAAATAACCGTTGATACCACAATAGAAACTTCCCAATGCGATCACCAGCATAGTAGTACGAGCGCCCGGCTTAACCCGAATCTGAAATGGATAGATAAACGAACGATGCATATAGTGCAGCTGCCACACAACCATCAAAAGCAAAGGCACTAATTGAAACGCCTGCTGGCCGGTGAAGTAAAAATAAAAGAATACCAGGCTCGCCGGTGATTCCATCAAAACCCAGCCCAGCCGAACCGGAATAGTCGGCCCCCACCCACTACTCTGATGTCGCCCGTAAGGTGCATTAACCCAGGAAAGTAACAGCACGGTAGCAAGGGCGGATGCAAACACCGCCAACAGCACACCATTAAACAGAGTATCGTCAGTCATAGAAAGTTACGCAGATTTATATAAACGCCAAGCGATAAAGCTGAACAGGATGAATTCGGTGACAGGTAGGGCTACCATCTGTTGAAAGGCCCCGTGAGGAAACAAAGCCGTACCCAAACGCATCACACCCAGCAACAACATACCCAATGCCGCAGCCTTCATCAAAGCGCTACGATTGATTACATCGCCTCTCAAACAGCCCATTAACCTTCCCCACACCACGAAAGCAGAACCAGCCGTGGCAAGGCAATAGAAAATCATGCCCGGATCGCTCACGCCAGCCTGCTGCATCGCTATTTCCGACTGAAACCAATGTGGCATCGGCAAATAAACAAAATACAGGGCCAACAAACCCACACCAAGAACCATCAACACGGATGAAAACAGCAAAAGCCAAGGGGAAGCAGCGCGACCTGAGTCGCGCCCATCCGATGAAACTGCAGTGCTCATCAGGCTTCCGCTGTTTCTTCTTGCTGCTGCACTACAGGTTCAGCCAGCTTCTGCTCTGGTATCGGGTTAAATGCATCCACTTGATAGGTTCTGGCTTCATTCCAAACATCTGGAACATCGGCAATGTCTACATAAAATTGGTTATACCACTGGCGCAGGCGATGAATCGGGCCATCACCATCGCACAATACAGGATTATCCACTCTTACCTTGGTATGCCAGAACGCAACATCTTCAAAGAACGCCTGCTGGGTCAATTCCACGTACCCCTTTACCATCGCATCGCTGTCTTCTTTGCTCATGCCAGGGAACAGCTTTACCATTACACCAAAACGCAGATCAAAACTTTCAGTGGAGGTGGGGATATGGCTTACCAACAACTTGGAGTGAACAGGCACGCCATTCATCTCGCCGCTCATTTCGGTAATCATGTAGGCTGGGCCATAGTAAGTAGCCGTGGTGGTAAGAATAGAATCACCTGCCAAGCGCGGGCTTTTGCCCTCCATATGCTGCACCGCAATATGTTTGTGAAAGGTGTTTTCGAACTTTAACGCAGCAGAGGCATGAACAGGCCCAAAGTGAGCTTTATCGGCCATGTTGTCTACCAGCTCACGACAATTGGTTTCAATAGGAATCAACACCACTTCCCAATCCGACCAACCCGGATCACCACACTCTTCAATCACCGGCGGCAATTGATCTTGTATGGGAAGATTATTTTCAGGATCATGGTACACATAAGCAAGACCGTTGCGTTCCAGCGTTGGCCAGGGTTTGATGCAGGCTTTGGCAGGGATTTTTTTTGCATAAGGAATATCATCACAAACGCCATCCTCACCCCAACGCCAGGCATGCATGGCACAGCGAATGGAATTGCCTTCTACATAACCTTGAGAAAGATCTGCCCCCATATGTGGGCAATAGCCATCCAGCACAATCAAATGATTGTCGGTGCCGCGGTAGGCAACCAACTTAGTCCCAAAATAGTTTAACGATACCGGCTTGCTTGTGTAGTCCTCTGCCTTACCCAGACAATGCCAACCTCGGGCGTATCGTTCTTCCACCGGTGCGGCTTCGATTTTTGCGTACTTGCTCATGACTCTCTCCTCTGGGGCATCGATCTTTTTATTGTGATTTGCTCGTCGCAGAGGCCACTATAACCCCATTCCAATATCAAGTATACGGCGTATACCTAACACTTAAAAAAATGAGCAAACATTACCGACTGACTACGCTAGCAATGCCCTTGTAATTTTGCAAGCATAATGCAAATATAGTTCATAAATAACAAACAAACGGCGAGGAAAGGCCATGACCGATGCAGCCCACATGAAGCAAGTGGTTGAAAATTATATAAAAGCCATTAGCACAGAAAACCTGGACATGATCCGTGAAATCTATGCAGACAACGGCACCGTGGAAGACCCGGTTGGCACACCACAACACGAAGGCATTGATGCAATTCTAAAATTCTATGGTGCTATCAAAGGTTTAGGCGTGAAACTGGAGTTGACTGGCGCTGTGCGCTGCGCCGGTAACGCTGCGGCGTTTCCTTTCAAGGCAAAAATTGGGCCGACCACCATGGAAGTAATCGATGTGTTTGAGTTCAATGAGGCAGGAAAAGTGACGTCGATGCGTGCCTATTGGGGCGCGGAAAACCGCTATTAATTCACTGCGTAATCAAGAGGGAAGTAAAACACTTCTCTCTTGATTGCAGCAGAACAGCTGGGTAGAACCCTACATCGCTGAGCGCGAACCGCCATCAATAAATATGTCCTCACCACTGATATAGCTGGCTTCATCTGACCCCAAAAACGCAACCAATGCCGCCACCTCTTCTGGCGTTCCGCGACGGCTCAACGGATGAATCGGGGCCAACAGGCGACGATTAATGTTGTCAGGAAAACGAATGCCTTGCACCAACGGCGTCTCGATACCACCAGGACAGATAACATTGGCACGAATACCGTCTGCCTCAAACTCCTGCGCCATACACTTGGTGATTGCTGCCACCGCAGCCTTGGAAGCACAATAAGCCGTTTGATATGCGGTCATCACTTTCGCGTTCAAAGAGGCGAAATTGATAATGTTGCCTTTGGTTTTACGCAGGTGTGGAATGGCTTCACGACAAATAATAAAAGTACTGTTTAAGTTAATACTCATGAAGCGGTTAAAAATGTCAGAGGTGAGCTCTTCTAAATGATAGAACCCGGCCACACCAGCCACATTGACCACCACATCAATTTGACCGAACGTATCAACAGCACTTTGCACCAAAGCTTTGCAGGATTCTTCTTCCATTGCATTAAAAGTGATAGCCCGACAGACACCGCCTGCCGCATCGATCTCTGCGGCAGTCGCCTGATTACCTTCTTCATTCACATCACCCAGAATCACTTTGGCGCCTTCTTCAGCCAAACGCAATGCCGCAGCTTTCCCCATACCAGATGCTGATCCGGTTACAATGGCCACTTTGTTCTCATATCGTTTCATTGTTATTGTGCTCCAAAAATTGGTTATGCAAATTCTTCAATGTGCGGATTTAAACTGCGTAACCGCCGTCAACAAACAACAACTGGCCGGTCACGTACTTGGATCGATTCGACGCAAAAAATGCCGCAGCTTCCGCAATATCTTCAGGCTGGCCGAAGTGCTTAATTGGCAAATTTGCCAACACAGCTTCTTTCCAGGCAGCATCGAACACACCCTCCGCCTCCAGCCGCTTGAAAATTCCAGTTTCAATAACGCCCACAGCAACACTATTGGCGCGGATACCGTACACGCCCTCTTCCTTGGCTACATACTGCACCAGGGCTTCATTCGCCGCTTTCGGTGCTACCGACAATACGTCTCGCGGTGGTGTGCGCCCTAACCCGGCCGAGGATATATGCACCAACGAACCACCGCCATGGGTGCGAAAGTGGGGAATAATATTTTTAACAATTCGAAAGAAGCCGTTCAGATCTCCCTCTATCACCTCTTCCCACTGCTCATCCGTCACCTCTGCCAGAAACGGCTGCTTAATATCAGAGCCCGCCGCCACCACCACGCTGTGCAAGCGACCATGGCGCACCGCAGCCTCTTCAATCGCCCCATGGATCTGATCCTTATTGGAAATATCCACTTGGTGAATCGTGCAGACCACCCCCAGCTCCGCAATCGTTGCCGCCGCCTGTTCTGCCCGCTCCCGATTGGAGCAGTAGGTGATGGCTACATCACTGCCGCCCTGTGCAATGCGCGTTGCGATAGCGGCACCAATGCCGCCGCTGCCACCAAACACCAGGCTTGCACCTTCGTTAAATTCTGCAGATCGGGTCATATCCTTGTCCTCGTTTTTCAAGCCTGCACGGCCTGCTCTGACGCTTGGGCGTTATGATTCTTTTTACCCGCCAAGGCAAGATCTTGTTGTTTAGCTGCATGCTTTGCGGCCAGGTACCCAAACGTCATAGCCGGGCCCAACGTGGCTCCTGCACCAGGATACTTGCTGCCCATTACTGAGGCGGCGGAATTTCCAATAACATACAAGCCAGCTATCACTTCACCCTGCTCGTCCACTGCACGGCCATTTACATCAGTGAGCACACCACCTTTGGTGCCGATATCGCCTGGGTGAATGGGCAATGCATAATACGGTGCCTCTGAAATTGGCGCTATGCAGGGGTTGGGGCTGGTGCGGGCATCGCCATAGTAACGATCATAAAAGCTTTCGCCACGATGAAATTCCGGGTCCGTCCCTGTTTTTGCGTATTCATTATTCTTACGCACAGTTTCTTTAAGCCCCTTTGCATCCACGCCGATTTTTTCGGCCAGCGCTTCAATGCTGTCTGCCTTCACCAGCACATCCCAGATACGTTTGCCTATACGATTGTCGGGCATGGAATAGCCTGGCGCTATGGGCCCAAACGGAAACTTCTTGCGGAACGTAGCATCGAACACAACAAAAGAGGGGAAAGTAGGCTCATCCGGTTTATTGGCCGTATAAAAAGCCAACCCTGATTCCAAATAAGGTGCAGCTTCGTTCTGAAAACGCTTACCGGCTTTATTTACAATCACCAATCCGGGCAAGGATCTTTCTGCAAAAATGACGTAGGGTCGATCCCACTTGGGAATTTTCACCGAAGGCGCCCACCAGGCATGTTGCATCATATCGGTTTTAGCACCAATCGCCATCGCCGCCTGAATACCATCGCCGGTGTTATTGATTTGCGAACCACTCCAATCCGGATTGGTTGGCTGCGGCAAATATTTCTTGCGCATTTCAAGGTTATGCTCGAACCCGCCTGCACCAATGACTACCCCTTTGCGCGCACGCACCCGCAGAGACTTGCCGTTTCTGTTAATGACGGCTCCCAGTACTACGCCATTTTCTTCGATTAAGGATTCAAGCGGTGATTGCAGCCAAAGATCAATGCCCCGATCCAGCATCGACCAGCGCAACTGTCCCACCAACGCATTCCCCATTGTCAGGCGGCGGGAACGTTTCCCTTTAAGGCGGCCAGGAATATCCAGATAATAACGCAAGGCCATCATGACGGCGGTGAACATCCAGCCCTTGGCTTGAGTAAGAAACGCCCGGCCTTCTTTCATGGTCATGGTGAGTTTACCGGCAACCAACACCTGCGGTGGCGGCTCACGCAACTGCAAAAAATGTTCTTTCAAGTGCTTGGCGCTGATAGGTAGCGGCTGATGAGTCCGATGGCCTTCTTTACCACCAGGCATCTCCGGATAGTAATCGGAATACGGCACCGATTCGAAAGCAACGCGACTGTTACGAGCCAAATACTCCAACATCTCAGCGGCCTTCTCCACGTAGGTGGTGAGGCGCTCTTCCGACACCTCATCACCAATGACCGCTTTGAGGTACTGCAGTGCTTCTTCCGGTGAGTCCTTAACGCCCTCCTGTCGAGCGTAATGGCTATTCGGAATCCAGATACCACCTCCGGACATAGCCGAGGTGCCGCCGTAACGGTCACTTTTTTCGACAACCAGCACCTGCTTACAGCCTTCAATACTGGCTACCACCGCAGAGGTAAGAGCCCCGGCTCCGGAACCAACCACCAACAGATCGACTTCCTGATCAAATGGGCCATTTGCCTGAGATGCCTGGGGGTTGCCTGCCATGGGCTTTTCACCTCTTTTTCAGTATTTATGTGGGTTTTTTATTATTCTCCATGGCAGTCATTATAAGTTTTCAGAACATTTATGCAATAATATTGCAAATTAATTGTATATTTGGTTTTCTATAGCCATGCGAACCCATAATAACAAGGAATCACGCCATGACACCCCAAGGAAGCAGCTACCTGAAAGGCTCCACCCACCAGCCTTTACTGCAGGAAACCATAGGCCAATGCCTGGATCGAATAGTCAGCCAACATCCACAGCAAGAGGCATTGGTGGTACGGCATCAGAACATTCGCTGGACTTATACTCAGTACTTAAGAGAAATCAACGCACTTGCCACCGGCCTGCTGAATCTTGGCGTAAAACCCGGAGATCGCGTGGGCATCTGGTCACCCAACCGAGTGGAATGGTGCCTAACCCAGTTCGCCACCGCAAAAATCGGAGCCATAATGGTGTGCATCAACCCGGCATACCGTCTCTACGAACTGGAGTACGCCCTCAACAAGGTTGAATGCAACCTCATCATCGCTGCCGAGAGCTTTAAAACCAGCCAGTACCTGAAAATGCTGACCGAGCTGGCGCCGGAATTGAACACCTGCCCCCCGGGTCAATTGCACTCAGCCAAACTGCCACATCTAAAGACTGTGGTTCGTATGGGGAATGAAGTCACGCCCGGCATGTACAATTTTGACCAGGTCAGCAAGCTGGGCACCGAATCTGACTACGTGAAAATGCAGGCCATTAGCCAGCAACTAAAACCAACCGATGCCATAAACATCCAGTTTACCAGTGGCACCACCGGCAGCCCCAAAGGCGCCACCCTGACCCATTTCAATATCCTCAATAACGGGTACCAAGTAGGCCAGGGCATGCACTTGACCGAGCAGGATCGCCTGTGCATCCCGGTTCCTCTGTACCACTGCTTCGGCATGGTAATGGGCAACCTGGCCTGCCTCACCCATGGAGCCACGGCAGTGTTTCCCAGCGATGCATTCGAACCCATGGCCGTGCTGGAAACCGTTCAGGCAGAGAGATGCACCGCGCTGCACGGTGTGCCCACCATGTTTATTGCCGAACTGGACACTCCAGACTTCGATAAGTATGACCTGTCTACTCTGCGCACCGGCATCATGGCCGGCAGCCCCTGCCCAGCCGAAATCATGCGCAAAGTGATCGCAAAGATGCACATGAAAGACGTCACCATTATGTATGGCCAGACCGAAACCAGCCCAGTCAACCACATGACCGCAATTGATGATCCACTGGATAAACGTTGCGAAACCGTTGGCAAGGTTGGCCCCCACCAGGAAATAAAAGTCATCGATGCAGAAGGCAACACCGTGCCATTGGGCGAGAAAGGTGAGCTGTGCTGTCGGGGTTACTCGGTTATGCAGGGCTACTGGAATGATGCCGAAAAAACCGCCGAAACCATCGATGCAGAACAGTGGCTACACTCCGGTGATTTGGCCGTTATGGATCAAGAGGGCTACGTGCAGATCGTGGGCCGCATCAAGGATATGATCATCCGGGGTGGCGAAAACGTATACCCACGGGAGGTAGAAGAGTTCCTATACACCCATCCAGACATTCTCGATGTGCAAGTATTCGGCATCCCTGACGAGAAATATGGCGAAGAAATCTGCGCATGGGTGAAGGCTCGCCCCGGCAGCAACCTGACTGATCAAACCATAAAAGATTTCTGCCGAGAACAGATAACCCACTTCAAAGTGCCCCGCCATATCCGCTTTGTGGATGACTACCCGATGACCGTAACAGGCAAAATACAAAAGTTTAAAATGCGTGAAACCATGGTCGAATCACTTCAGGCAAGTGCGCTGGAATCCGCCTAAAGTGACTCATGACAAAAACCTGAATGCTTTTTTGCTGTTATTTTGCAAATTTCGTTACAATAGCGGCCAGCAACACCGAATCCAACCACAGGAATCTTAATGAGCGTCACAAAACCCAACAGTTTCATGCAGGCCGGCACCCGAGGCAAATCCCGACGGGGGCGCACCCCATCTATCGATATGCAGAAAATCGAGAACGCCGTGCGGGAAGTGGGCGCCAAAATGGACGATATCTCCATGAAAGACGTGGCCGATTACCTGGGGGTTAACGTCACCACCCTGTATCGTCACGTAGGTGGGATTGATGGCTTGCGCCGTATCAGGGCATCCCTGTCTCGCAGCGACCTGGCTGATCTGCCTGCACCGCACGGCCATACCTGGCAATCTTGGCTGAAGGTGTTGGCAGAATACTATCGCAGCGCTTTGCTACAACATCCTGACCTGCTGGATTTTGTGCAGGCCGCACTGGATCCTGACTTCCTCAACCTGGAACAGGAAGCCAGCATACTGGTGAATTTCGGTTTTGAGCCTCGCGCGGCGCTGCTGGCTCACAGCTTTCTGATCACCACCATCACGGGATACGTGCAACAGGAACTGCAAACCATCGAAGAAGCCCGCAACGGCTACGCACCCTATTACAGCCGTCTGTTTCAAAACCTTGATGCCCACCCAGATCGATTACCGACCCTCAGCAAGGTAAATCTAAGCCAAAGGGATCTGGACCGGGATGTGAACTTCAAATCCATCATCCATTATGCCATCGCCGGTATCGCCTGCCAGAAAGGCGCGCCCAAAGATCCAGACAAAGTGTTGTAATATCAATACATGAATCCAACACCATTGCAGTAGAGAATCACTACACCATGGCAGCCAACAGCGCTCCACGCAAAAGCACCTTGTCCCGCGACAAGATCGTCAGCGCAGCATATAAACTGGCGAAAAAGGACCCCCTCAATGCCCTAAGCATGCGAAAAATTGCATCCGTGCTGAAGGTCACCCCGATGGCCATCTACAAATACTTTGCAGACAAGAACGAATTGACTGCGGCCGTTATTGATAAGCAAATGATGGAAAGTCGATTGATCCCTGAAGAAATCGACCCCAAAAACTGGAAGGAATGGATTCGCACTTCATTTCTACGTATGTGGGATGGCTACGCCAGTGCGCCCAACATGATCCAGTATATGACCCACGCAACCAGTTTCGGCCCTGCCGTATTAAGCTGGCAAAACGAGACCCTGGGCGTATTGATCAATGCCGGGCTTACGCCTAAACAGGCACTCACATCCCATGCAGCTATGTCAGAGCTGGCGACCGGCAGCAACATACTTATTCCAGTAAGGGAACAAGGGGTGGAAAAAGTATTTCCCAGCATCTGGGATGCCATCAAAACAGGCAAAGTGCCAACACCGGAAGACATGACCAATGTTCACTCTACCGTACAGGATTACCCTTGGCTGGTCATGTGTGGTCAGGCCATGATGGAAGACATGCAAGACAGTCGGCGCGCCTTTGAGAATGAACTGGAAATGATGTTGGATAGCGTAGCCAATCAAATTGCACAGAATAAAAAACAGGCCAAGAAGGCGTAAATACACAAGCAAGCCTGCATTATTGTTGTTCGGGCACGTCAACGGGACAAGAACATGAACGAACAACTACAACGTTGCTTTTCTTCTGCACAACTCAACGGATTGCAGCTCAAAAACCGTCTGATCAAAGCGGGCACCTTCGAAGGGATGACACCCGAGGGAAAAATCAGCCCTCGCTTACAGCAATTTCACGAACGCATTGCTCAGGGCGGCATAGCCATGACGACTATTGGCTATTGCGCCGTGGAGAACGACGGCCGCCTCAATGAAAACATGATGTACATGCATGAAGGCATCCGTCGGCCACTGGCGGCCATGATCGAGAGCCTGCATTCACTTGGCACTAAAGTAAGTGGGCAAATGGGGCATGGTGGTGGCTTTTCGAAAAACCGTCACCTGGAACGCAAGCGTCCATTAGGGCCGAGTTTTGGCATCAACATGCTGGGCGTAACGCAAGGCATGCTGTTCTGTGATGCAATGAGCCATAGCGATATCAAAGCCCTGATCAAAACCTACCAACGGTCAGCCGTGTTCATGAAGTCGGTAGGATTTGACTGTCTGGAAATTCATTTCGGTCACGGATATGGTCTGTGTCAATTCATGAGCCCAAAAACCAACCGGCGCAAAGATGAATATGGCGGCAGCCTCAACAACCGCATGCGACTCCCGTTACAGATTCTAGAGGGCGTAAGGCATTCCGTTGGAGAGCATTTTCCGATTATCGGTAAAATCAGTTTGACCGAAGGCGTCAAAGGTGGCCTGGATTATGACGATGCCATAGAAATTGCCAAGCTTCTCGAAAAAGGCGGCATTGATGGCATCATTACCAGCGGTGGCACCAGCACCATGAACCCCATGATTATGTTTCGCGGCGGCAACATTCTGCAACCCATGTTAAAGGCAGAAAAAAGCGCCTTGATGCGATTAATGCTGCACCTGGCAGGCCCCAAACTGTTTAAAGATTACCCCTATGAAGAACTGTATTTTCTGGAACAGGCAAAACGGATACGGGACGCCGTGGACTGCAACCTGATCTATGTGGGGGGAGCCAGCAGCAACGCAAGTTTCGAAACATTAATGCAGCATGGATTCGACTTTATCCAACTAGGCCGCACATTACTGAGCGACCCGGATCTCCCCCTACAAGCACAACGGCAACAAACCTACACTAGCCGCTGCAATCACTGCAACGAATGCGTTGCCACCATTGAGCACCCTGCGGGTATTCATTGCACGCGTTTTTCGCCAGAAGCACCGACAATTCTTCAGTAAACATGCCGACCTAACAGCAACCCACAACCATCATACTGAGTGAATACTGTTTTACGATCGGCATGCTGGCATTGCTTTTGAAGAGCGCGTGATCAGGCACACTGGCGCGCATCGGCAGCAAACAGCGTTGCATTTACAGCCTCAACCAGATCGTCGACAAACGGGTGTATATAAAAATGCCCCCCCTGGAACAACCGTGTTGGAGTTGAGTGCTCAAAATGCTGCGACCATTTGGATAGTTCATCCGTGGAAACCACCACATCATCAACGCCACCCAGCATAGTGAGAGAGCCAGGAATGACGCAGTCCCGCTTGCCTACATATGTCTCGATCAACTTGAAGTCGGCCCGCAGCATCGGCAACAGAAAACTCATTAATTCCTGATTATCAAGTACAGCTTGAGGAACACCAGAAAGCTTGGTAATGCGTTCGATAAACGCAGCATCAGGCAGGCGATGAATCGGCGCTGTACGACGCGGCACACAAGGAGATGCACTGCCTGAAGCAAAGAAGTGATCAGGTGTCGGAAACCCTTTGTTATACAGAAGTTTCGCAAGCTCAAATGCAATCTTACTGCCCATACTGTGGCCAAAAAAGGCAAATGGCTTATCGACCAAAGAAAACATAGCGCCGAAAAGCTCTTCAACCAATAGATCCATACGTGAAAAAGGCTTCTCAGCGCTTCTTCTGCCACGTCCTGGCAATTGCACGATGACCAATTCAATACGCTGATCAAGCAGTGGAAGCCAGGGCAAATAGGTGGTGATATCACCTCCGGCAAACGGAAAACAAATCAACCGAATTTTCGCAGCAGGCCTGCTCTGCGGGGTAACAAAAAAACTGGATGCATTCATGCTACTGGGCTTCCGTCACTACTGCAATTTCGGATTTCTCGCCCAGCCTTAGTGCTAGCAGGATAGAAGGAATAAGCAGCAGATCGAACAGCAGCGCCACTATAATGGTCAACGCAGCCATCAGGCCCATCCATGCATTGATCTGAAATCCGGAGAACGCCAGACAGATAAATCCTGTGGCAAGGGAGAGCGTCATGGCTATCAAGCCAGGGCCAACCGACTTGAACGCACCATTCACGGCATCCACCACCCCTAGATTCTCCTCACGCTGCAGGCGTAGATAGCACGTAATCATATGGATTGTCGCATCCACCACTATACCGAAGGTAACCGACGCTACTGTTGCCACAGCCATCCCAACTTCACCATTAATTAAGGCCCAAATACCGAGGGTTGCCATGCACGGAGCAAAGTTGGCAACGGTGCCCAACAAACTAAGGGGAAACGAGCGGAAAGCGAGGATGAAAATACCCCAAACCACTATCACCCCCACTGCCATTCCCCGCAGCATTTCCTGAATATTTCTATTACCAATATGGGCGAACAGTAGTGAAGTGCCTGTGGCCTTTGCCGACGCCGCTATCAGGTCAGTATTGTGGCCAGCCCATGATTCCGCTCGCGCTTGCAGATCGGTCATGTCACCTGTGGAAATATCATTGAGGCTAACCGATAGCCGACTGTAGCGTTTATCTGCCGTTAACTGATTACGAAGATCCATGCCAAATGGCAATGACATCTCGTAAAGCGCTAAATACTGCGCCGCCAAATTGCGGTTTTCCGGCAGATGAAATTCGTTCACCGAGCCACCCTGCATAGCTCGATTGATGGTTTTCATTATATCGGGTAGCCCGTGAACATGGGTGACCCCTGGCTGTTCCCGCAGCCATTGCGCAAACGCATCAACTTCTCGCAAATACTGAGGGTTGGAAACCCCATCGGCTTCTAGGGAGTCTAACGAAAACTCGAGGATATAGAATCCACCTAGGTCTTCATTCATACGGTCGGTAGCGACACGAAAACTGTAACTTTGATCAAAGTAGCGCACATAACGATCATCAAGCACATTGGTGAATGCCAAGGCAGACAGTACAACCGTGGCAATACTCAGGGTAACAACAAAGAAATAGGGCCTGCGTGTTACTGCGTTTGCGATGATCATGCTCACGCGATCAGCAGGCATGGTGGATGCAGTCTTAACACTCCAAGGCAACAAGCATAAAAGCGCAGGGAAAAACGTAACGGAAATAAACCATGCCATTAAAGAGCCGATTGCCACAATGATGCCAAGGTGTGCAAAAGGGGGCACCGCACTGAAAACCAAAGTCAGGAAACCCACGGCTGTAGTAATGGTGGTAAGGGTAACGGGCCACCAGCACTCCAACAATGATTCTTTTACTGCATCGCGCTTGCCAAGACCAGCACGACACAGCCGCATCATACCGGCACACATGTGGATACAGTCACAAGTCGCCAGAGTCAGGATAATATTGGGTGCAATCACGCTGGGCGAAGATAGAGGTACTCCACAGAAGGCAGCCAGCCCTAAAGCACAAAGCGTACTCAACACTATCACCAGAAAGGTCGCCGCCGCACCCGCCGCCGAGCGGAGTAAAACAGCTATGATCACCAATAGCGCAATCACCATAATGGGCAGCAATACCGAACTATCAAATATACTGGCTTCTACAAACGCATGATCGAGCGCCACCGAACCGGACAAGCCTATCTCTAAATCGGGATACGCTTCCCGATACTGCTGCAATAAAACCTGACCGGCTGCCATGGCAGCTTCCGACTGATCTGAGGCCGTTTCGGCTTTGAAGCGAAACTGAACTGCAACCAGGCCAAGTGTACCATCGCGAGACAGTAGTCGATCGGTAAGAAGAGGTTCCAATACAGCATCGACTTTGAGCTGGGCCGCCTGAGAATCTGTTAATGGATCCCCGACACGGGCCAGATGATCAATTTCAATATCATCGCCCACCGCCTGAACCCGCTGAAAGTTGGTTACAGAATCCACCCGCTTAACGTCGGGCAGAGTCCACGCACCCTCTGTCACTTGATTGATGGCGTCCAGGCGCTTGGGAGTGAATAGATCGCCCTCCAACGCTTTAATGACAAAGACAAGATTGTCATCACGGCCATAAAGCTGTTCGAACTTTTCAAGCTGAATCAAATCAGGATTGTTGTCAGCAAAGAACACCCGGTTATCACTTCTGAATGTGAGCTGAGACATACCAGACATAAAGACACATGCCAATAGAAGCGATCCCACCAGCACCAACCAAGGGTTACCCACCAACCAATTGGCATAGCGCGCCACAGTCGCCTGTGCGATTGTGGTCTGTGTTATTCCTTTAACTGAACGGGTGTTACTCATTTTTTTGTCTCCCGACTTATATGGAATTGGTTACAAATACAAAGCCCAACTGAGCTTAAAATACTTATCCTGCCTGAATCCTTGCAAGGCAGGATCGTCGACTACCGACTGTGGCAATAGAAACTGCAGTGACACTATTTGTGAATCACCCAAGCGCCTGGACGCACGCACATCGATCAAATCGGAGTGATATTCAAGGTCATGGGTGTAGCGAATATCCAGCAATTCGTTGTTCACGCTGTTGGTGTTGTAGCGAAACCCAAGAAATACGTCTTTCTGGAAGGGTGTCAGCGGAGCCCGCTCATTGCGAGTATCGTAGTAACCCTCTAGATAAACTGTGACAGAATCAAACCCATCACTAATCTGATTGAAGATCGTTTCGGACCCAATACTGCTGCCAACAAAACTGTCCGCTCCGCCGGTTTGATTAATCACCTCAGCTTTGAACACGGTGTCACCAAATACATACTGCATCGTTGCACCGGTCTGGGCGACATCTTCATAAAGCTCATCAAATCCAATTAGAGATTGCGACTCAATAACCGGCATGTAGATTGGCTCTCTTGAATGCCCCCAGAATTGCGATAGCGACAGGTCGAAATCACCGAGACGATATTGCATCCGCAATGCATAACTACTATCAGTTTGTCCGTTTTCAAACGTGCTGTGTACAATCGGTGCTGGCAGAGTTCTGAGCCTGTCTTCCTGCTCGGCTATTCTGCGCTCTCGAGTGTACGGCAGGATCAATGCAGTCAGAACCAAGTCATGATAATAGGTGGTTGCCGAAACACCCGGTTGGCCGAGTTTGACTTTGCCCTGGAAGTCTTCAACCATATCGCGCTGATTGACAAAGTCGACTTGGTTCCAGGCCTCCAGAATGCTCCAGTTTTCTTGCAAGATACCCATTTTCAAATCAATGTCATCTATCCTACTACGGAAAACTGCTTCTCTAATATCCCCAGATAAGTCGTCGTGATCCTGGGTCGCTGCTCGCAGATAAGCGCTAAGATCAAAGCGAATATCCTGATTCAGGTATGCCGACCAATCGAGACTACCCTGCACGCTGGGATGCAACGTCGCGCTACTTTGTTCCGGATAGAGAGGAGCATCCGGAAACAACACCGCATCGATTCCCACATAGCCCCTGGGCGCCTTAGCGACAGCGTTTATAGAAAACAACAGCACTGCACACGGCAGCACTGTTGATACCATACGCAATCTCATCGTGACCAATACTCCAACCGCGCCTCGGTCAGATCCGATTCACGCAAACCAGTCTTGAAGCGGTAGTTCTCCCAAATGATCTCTGACTCAGAGCCGTCATTGACATTTGTCATGACTATTCGCCCCGGACGCCAGTGCTTACCCGCGTACAGCTGATAGTCAAAAAACTCGAGCCGCTTCAGTTCCCGCCCCTGGCGATCAAAATAGACGATACGCCGAGGTTGCCAAATTCGCGGATCAATGGTTTCCACTAATTTTTCATAACCTGAATAGGTGTACTTGGGAATGTTGGCGATGGTATGACAGGTAGTTGCCGGTTCACCGCAGGGTTCATCACGAACAAATTCATAGTTATAGTTTGAAAGCTCCCAAGTAGCGATGTCTTCATAAGCAAACTCTGACCCGGCAAATGAACCGGTTTTATCCCGTGACGCTAAGCGTTTGGAACGATTAGTCGCTGGCAAAAAGATCCATTGATCGTCAGGCGCACTAGGATGTGTATGGGTAAGTGATACAAAACCCGCCAAATCCCGAGGCTGGGAAAACACAACAAGGCGTTTGTCACCGTCATCACGCAATTCAAGCGTGTTCATCTCAAACTGTCGCGTTGCGGTGATGCCGCCGCGTCGTCTCACTGTCATTTTTCCCACAACGACATAATCATCAAAGCCAGCATCATTGCTATCGACAGTCTGGGCGATTTCGCGACCACGAGCACCGATATCGTCAGTGCCAGTATTGGCAGAGGCCATTTGAGCTGCGGCCAATGAAAATAGAACAGCGGAATAGTAAGCGATCTTTAACATGTTATTGGCCTGCTACTGTGTGATTGGTTGTGTTGGATTCGCGCGCGATAATATCGAGCATTGAGGACATCTGAGTTTCGGTGTGATCGGCACTGATGAAGCAGCGTAGACGCGCCGCATCACGGGGCACTACAGGATGCATTACAGCGTGTGAAATAAACTGGTTTTCCAGCAACAGAGACATGAGCTGAAGTGCTTTTTCGTCCTCGATCATCATTGGCACAATCGGTACGCCAGGCACGCTGGTGCGGCAATCCAAGCCCTTGGTTTCAGCGAGCTGTTTGAACAGGATTGAATTGTTCTGCAGCCGGGTTACTCGCTCGGGCTCTGCTTGCGCCAATTGCACAGCAGCTAATGCGGCAGCCGTATTGGCTGGGCTTATACCCGTACTGTAAAGCAGCAAGCCGGGGCAAAAATGATGCAACAGCTCAATCAGTTTTTTGGATCCCGCTAGAAACCCGCCACAGCTGGCAAAGCTCTTGGACAGAGTACCGACGATCAATTCAACTTCGGAAGTGGGGATATTAAAATGTTCGCACACCCCTCGACCCGTCGCGCCAACGGTACCGCAGGAATGAGCCTCGTCAATCATCAGCCATGCCCCGAACTGATTCTTCAACTCAATTACCGCAGGCAAATCAACTAGGTCACCGTCCATACTGTAGGCCCCTTCTACCAGTATGAGCGTTTTTCGGTATTGGCTGCGGTTTTCTTCCAATAAGCGCTTGAGCGCTTCCATATTATTGTGCGGGAACGCGATACGTCTGGCACCGGACATAACAGCACCCTTAATGGCGCTGTTATGCATATACTCGTCGTGCAGTATCAGATCACGTTTGTCGAGCAGGTAGCCTATAGCCGATACGTTAGCGCTGTAACCACCTACGCCAACCGTTGCTGCCTCAAATCCGCTGAATTCAGCTAAGGCGTGTTCCAAATCCCGATGTAACTCAATCTCTCCTCCAACCATTCGCGCGGCCCCAGCGTGAGTACCGTACTTGTGAATAGCATCGCAGGCAGCGGCTTTAACGCGGGGATCATGGGAAAGGCCAAGATAGTTGTAATTCGAAAACGTCACATAATCTTTTTCAGCAATTTGCAACACGCTAGACACCGTGCCGCTGCGTGGCTGAAAATACGGATTCTTTAGTGATGATTCCGAGTTATAGAGTGAATGTATCCGTTGCAGAAGCGCGTATTCTGCATAGTCTTCAGCAGAGAGCGTTTCACTTTTCTGCATCTGCGGCTGGGCAGAAACCAATTTCGATCTAATCTCACTCAAAAGATTATTGATAGAGGTATTTTGTGTTGTCATATCCATATACTCACAGCAAAAGGTTGAACTGAATTTTGATTAATTGGCCAGACCGTTACAGATCTCGCCCATTGCTTTGTCAACCAAACTATTAATGGTTGAGTGGCCCAGCAGTTCGACCACCGAAAAGTTAATACCAATCGCCTGCACTAGCTGAATCTGAATTTCGGTAGACATAAGAGAATCCACACCAAAGGTGTCAAAGGCCTGGTCCGCCTTGAGCCTGTCTGCGGATGTCTTCAGTGCGACAGCAATAACATCCGCGATCAAAGAACCAAGCACTTGACGAGCCTCCTCCTCCGGCAGAGATAGGATTGCCCGATGCAGTTGCTCGATTAGCGATGCATCGCCACTGTTAGCTTCACGACTCTCAGCAACCAACTTACGGAATGTGGGCGACTCTCCACCAACAACCTCATAAGCCGCCCAACGCTCCCAGGCAATCTTCTCTGCCACTGCTATCTGGGTTTGATTCTGCATCATGGCTCTGCCCACACCACGCAAGGCAATGGCAACGCTAAGAGGCGCCAATCCAATTTGGGTCAGGTGTTGTTCAACCCTCGCATCACCATCGAGCATGCCGACTTCGGCTATAGCACCGAAATTGACACTCAATGCGTTCAGACCCAGCGCCCGCCGTTGATGGGCAAGCCCATCCAAAAACCCGTTGGCAGCGCAATAATTGGCTTGTCGACTGTTGCCCACCAGGTTCGCGATAGAGGAGAAAAGTACGAAGTGATCCACGTCAACGCCCATATCCTGCAGGCCGTTATGAATCGCCAATGCACCGCCCGCTTTCACCTGCATCACCTTGGCAATATCGGCCTGCTGCATGTCTTTGATCAGTTGATCTTCAAGCACGCCAGCAGCATGAAAGATGCCTTTCAATGGACGCTCGCCCTGACTGAGGGTTTTTACCAGCTGATGAACGGCTGTGGCATCCGCCATGTCCACCGCATAACCGCTGACATCTGCGCCTTTATCCTTAAGTTTCTGTATCAGTGCTTCTGCATCGGGTGACGCAAGGCCACGTCGACTGACCAGCGCGATCTGACCAGCACCGTTGTCTGCCAACCACAAGGCCAGCGCTGCACCAAGCCCACCAAAACCACCGGTAACCAAATAAGCTCCATCTTTGTAGAAACGCGGCGCTTCGGGAATGATCGCAGAGAACGGCGTCTGCTGTGGGTGCAGCGTTAGCTCTTGCCATTCATCAGTGCTAAGCAGAGCACCCGGCTCAAGGAAACTCTGTACTGTCATTTCCGTGCGCACAGGAACCATTCCCTCCGCAGCAGCTTCAATTACTTCTGCCAACACAGAGCGGAATTGGCTGCTCTTCTGCAAACCTGCCATATCCTGAGGAACTCGGATGAACTGCTCGCAATATGGGGGAATAGCAAAGGGTGTTTGTGCATCACTTAAATCCACCAGGCACCCACCGCGACGCAGGCTGCTGAAACCAACACTCCGACTCCAAAGGGCCAGTGGCCCAGCGATCAGGTCAAAATCATGGTCCGATGCAGGATCATATTGATCAAACGCAACCACCTCAGCACCCTTGCGTGCCAGATGACGGCCAAGCGCTTCACCCAGTGCGGTGTTGTCCGTCAGCACACGGGCAGCCTCAAGCTCGCCACAGCACTGTGCGATGTATGCAGCCTGTGCTTCAATCACTGCCACACTTGCCTGCAGCGAAAGCGCTGATGAATTGGCGACTTTCACCAGGATCGCTTGCTGCTCTGAAACGACAACCTGTGTCGACAGCTGCTGGGGCAATATGCCGCACACGGTATCACCTGGCTTAAACAGAGCAGTATCTTCTCCTGCCTGTACAATAACGCCACACGCTCCCATAACATGTTCATCACCGGGCTTGAACGCTAGCCGGGTTAGCCTGATCTGATACTGATTGGGTGCAACCGTTGTGTTATCCGACGAGATCAATGCTTGATATTCGGTGCCTTTCTTCCTGAACAGAACCGGTGTCTGCTCGATATCGGCCACCTGCATGGATTGTTCCTGTTCCAGTGTCGCGGAACGCACCAGCTCAACGCCGTAACGCTGCCCATTACGAATCGCAATCTCATCAATTGTTTCAGAATTCAGAAGCTCCACAAACAGGCATTGAGCCTGAAGGTATAGCTCTTCTTCAACAGCAACATCGATGAGTGCCGCATCCAGCTGTTCGCATTCGTTACGCACAACGCGCATGAATCCAGCAACCGCAGTTTGTGCGGGAATCACCTGATCATCTGAACCGATCGCAGCAGCCTGTCGAGTAATGACACGCAACTTACAACGCTGCTGGTGACGATCAAGCTCCTGCACCGTCATCAATAGATCCTCAACCACATCCTGCCCAGTAGGATCGGATTCCCCACGTAACCCTGCATCTGCTATCACGGCTAGATGTGTGGTCTTTTTCAGCGCCGGGTTATCACGCACCTCGCTCATGCAAAAACGCTGGTGCGGTATGTTCATACTGAGACAGACTTCCACCAACGCGTCCGCCAGCAGGTCTGCTGGATTCGCCACAACCCCCAACAGCCCCACATTCTGGTCGACCTTTTCAAGTGGCTGAAGGGCATTCCATACCCGCTGATAATCTCCCTTCGGAAAACTACCCGCATCCGACTTGCCGCGCAGGGCAACACAAGACAAGCCTCTGATGGCTGCAAAAACATTGCCTTCTTCATCCGCCAGATCAAAATCGCAGACAATACGCGCAGGATCTTTAGACACGATCCGGGTATAACAAACTATTCTTTCCTGCGCCGAATCAAATACCTGGATTGCGTCCAGCGCAACTGGCAGATAAGCACCATCGCGAGCTTCCATCAAACTCAAGGCAGATTGGAAACATCCGTCAAGTAACGATGGGTGCAGTATGTACGCGCCGGTATCCTCACCTGCACAGTCTGGGCGCTGTAATATCGCCAGCACTTCGCCCCGTTGCCGATTACGGGTAAGCTTTACGATTGACTGGAACGCCGGCCCGTATTGCAAGGATACATCGCGCAGCTCTTCATATAGCGCATCAACAGGGACGGTCTCGCCGGTAAACTCTCGAATAATGTCGCTGCCTAACTGGCGTGGTCGCTTGGTGGTTAACGGATACATTTGTGCATCTGCATGCACCACTGGTGCCTTATCACTTTGTGCGTTCATTGCCACCAGTTGCGCCTTATTGGTGAATTCGTCAAACTCCACTTGCAGTAAGGTTGCACGTTCACGATCCAGAATCAGAGCTTCATGGATACCGATATTACGCAGGCTCCAACCACTAACCTCATCGGTTTGGGGCCAGCGCTGGCGGGCATTCTGGCACAACGCTTCGAGATAGCCTGCCGCTGGCATAATAGCTGCCCCATCTACCTTGTGATCGAATAAATAATTAAGGCGATTCAGGTTTAGATCCGCTCCTTGTGTAGCGCAAAGCGGATCGATTTGCGATTCAAGACGATCCTGCGACTGCCACAAGGATTCGCGCCAAAGGGCTTTGCGCTGCCAGGGATAAGCGGGGAATTGCAGCAACCGGCCACAGGGTTCCCGCTGCTTCCAATCAACGATACCACCGCTTGTATAAATGTCCGCAACTGCCTGTTGAACCGCAGATTGTTCAGGCTTGTTCATCCACAGAGTAGCAATAACATTGGCGCTGACACCTTGTTCTTTTACCACCTCTTCTATTGATCGACGCAGAACCGGATGAGGCCCCACCTCAACAAACAGCGTATAACCGTCGCCAAGCAGGCTGCGCACCGCCGTGGCGAAATGCACAGGATCACGAACGTTGTCACACCAGTACTCCGCATCGTAGAAGCGGGTGTCGGACTGGTGTCCAGTGCGCGCGCCAGTAACCGTTGAATAAAGTGGAGTAATTGGTGCAACTGGCTTAAGGCTTGCCAGCTGCGCACGTAATTCAGGTTTCAGCTTTTCCATAACCGGACTGTGATAGGGAACCTCTACGTCCAGCATACGAGCAAACAATTTACGCTCGGTCGCCAGCGTGCAGATGGCATCAAGACTGGCAGCATCCCCCGCAACCGTCACGCTGGAGGGTGAATTGATCGCCGCAAGTGACACCTCACCAGCGTAGGGCGCGATCAGCTCGGCAGCCTCAGCTTCGGAGACACCCAATGCCAGCATTTTGCCCTCACCGGCAGTGGTTGCCTGAATCCTGCTGCGCTGGTAACTGACGCGCAGTGCATCTTCCAATGTCAACATACCGGAAGCCCAGGCGGATGCGACTTCGCCGACGGAGTGGCCAACCACCGCAGCAGGGTGAACACCCTCAGCACGCAGCACGGCGGTAAGCCCTATCTGAACCATCAGATTGCCAGGTTGAGCCAACTCAGTGCGCTTGATTTCAGAATGTTCTTCACTCTTCAGCATTTCCGCCAGAATCGAGAATCCGGAAATGTCTTTAAACACTCGATCAGCATCCAACAACGCGTTACGGAAGACTTCATTAGACTGGAAAAGCTCACACCCCATACCATGCCACTGGGGGCCCATTCCCGTATAGATGAAAACCACCTTGGTATCGCCCTTGCCATTGCGCTCCCCCTGAGCGCAACCCGCTGGCGTTTCGCCATCCAGATGTTGACGCAATGCTGTTTGCAGAGCTTCCTTACTATCACCCCACACGGCCAAACGATGCGACAAATGCGCCCGTCGATTGCCTGCGGTATAAAGAACGTCATCCAAACAGGTTGCATCTGATTCCAACAGATTGAGAAATTGCAGTGCCCGTGCTCTCAGCGCATCCGAATCACGCGCTGACACCGGCAGCATCCTACCACTTTGTGTGCGGGGCTCCGCAGGCTGGAGGTTAAGGCTGTCGACGCAGGGTGCACCGAGAATAAGATGGGCATTAGTGCCGCCATAACCAAAAGAGTTGATCGCAATCAGGGCTGGCTTGTTGCCTGACTCCAAAGGAATAGGTTCTCGGGTCAATGACACAGTGGCCGGAATCGCGGGGTTCACCTCTTTCAAACCGGCAACAGGCGGGATAGTGTTATATTGAAACATCATCACCGATTTGATCACACTGGCCATGCCTGCAGCGGCTTCCAGATGACCAATACTCGCCTTGACGGACCCTACCTGACAGTTTCTATGTTGACCGTAAACCTCGGATATAGCCTTGGTCTCCAGCGGGTCGCCTACTGCCGTACCCGTACCGTGAGCTTCGACATAGGAAATCTCATCGGGAGTACGGCAGCTTTCGGTCAACACTTTGGTCATTAATTCACGTTGAGCCTGGGGGTTTGGCACCGTGATGCCACTGGTTCGACCATCCTGATTAACCCCTACGCCAGCCACGACCGCCAAAATGGGGTCGCCATCCCTTTCAGCGGCAGCAAGACTCTTCAAAACCACAATGCCACCACCTTCACCACGGCCATAACCATCGGCACGCGCATCGAAGCTTTTAGAGCGGCCATCCTTCGCCAGAAATCGCCCTTTAGACATCGCTATGGTGTACTCGGGGCGCAACATGAAATTGACACCACCTACCAGTGCAGCCTCACATTGATTAGACTTAATCGCCGAAACAGCCTGCGCAAAAGCAACCAGCGACGAAGAACACGCTGTATCCACCGAAAAACTCGGGCCACGAAAGTCAAAGGCATAAGAAACACGATTGGATAGCATCGTGAGAGTGGCACCGGCCGCACTATGTGACCCAATGGCTTCACGGGCACCAATACCAAACTGATTAAGCAGGTGATCCACTGTAAAACCACCCACGAACACACCGGTATCAGAGCCTGCCAGCTCCTCTGGATTCAGACCCGCTGACTCCATAGCCTCCCAACTCAGCTCCAGCAACATTCGTTGCTGCGGATCGAGAAACTCTACTTCTCGTGGCGAAAAGTTGAAGAATTCAGCGTCAAACCCACGGTAGTCGTAATCATGCAGGAAGTGTCCATTCTGAACATAAGCTTTACCTGTTGCCTCCTCCGGGTTGTAGAACTTATCCAACGACCACCTATCCATCGGAATTTTGCTGACATAGTTTCTACCCGACAGCAGATTCTGAAAGAACTGCTCTGGTGTATTGGAACCTCCAGGAAACTTACATGCGCTGCCGATAATCGCGACGCTGGGCTCAGCCCGATCAATCACAGTGGTATCACTTACTTTCATGTCCAAACTCCATTTATATTCGATGTAAAAAAGCCAGCAAGGTGGATAAACCTGTCTACCACTGGTATACGCAAAAACATCAAGCTACCCATCAGTCAGTAGCGCACTTTTTTCAGGCAAAAAGAGGCCTTGCCACATCAGCCAGTGCTGAAATGGGATTCTTCTCAACCAAAAATAAATCACGACGAAATCGACTTCGCTTGATTCGATCTGCTCGGCGATCCAGAGTGACACCCAACTTCAAGCCAACCGCTTGTTTGGTGTCCAAGTTTTCATGCTGCGTAGACTAGTTGCTAAAAATTTATTCATCCATGAAAAATGGAGAACATATTACCTGCATTAAGTTACATAATAAGTTCCACTTCCTTTGAACGAGTAGATACATACAGCACCCACCGCCTTTAATTAATTCGCTAAAACATATTTTCTGCATATAACAACCAACACTGATACACACCAAAACCCACAACAACGCTAATTAGTGTCAACAGAAACGGTTTAGTTTCGGCACGCATTTAAACACAGTCCGAATGAATGGATATCCATCTTAGGAATGATTGACATAAAAGATGAAGTAAGTCAGACCTACTGTTTAGCCAACATTCCGACTGCCCTACCCATAAAGAAACATCGGGCAGCCGGTATCGCGGCAACTTATGCAATGCCATTGCATAAATCATGCAAATACCATATAGTCAGACCATTAACATCCTCCACATACAACACTATGCCTGCGGAATTTTAACCTTTCATGAAAGCACTCGATAACAAAGTGGCGGTGATTACAGGCGCTGGCAGTGGCATCGGCCGCGCACTGGCCACTGCATTCGCGCAACAGGGATGCCATTTAGCATTGCTGGATATCCACGAAGGAAACCTAAACGAAACCGCTGCCCAGCTGAGCCGAGGCAGCACTCGCCGTATAACTACGCATGTATGCGACGTTGCAGATCGTGCTGCCATGCAAGCATTGCCCGAGTTGATCGAACAACAGCACGGCGCCATTCACATCCTATTTAACAATGCTGGTGTGACCATTAACAAAACCTTCGAAGACCACAGTATCGAAGATATCGATTTTGTCATGGGCATCAATTTGTGGGGTGTACTGTATGGGTGTTACTACTTCCTCCCCTACCTTAAAAAGCAAGAGGAAGCCCATATTATCAACACATCAAGCCTGGCTGGCTTTTTCGGGTTGCCCAATCAAAGCACCTATTGCCTGACCAAGGCGGCAGTAAAATCACTCAGTGAAACCCTGCGGGTAGAATTAGCACACTATAATATAGGCGTCACAAGCATACACCCCGGCACAATAAGCACTAATATATTACGCGCCGCCGCCACAAAATCTGGATCAAATCAGGCTACAACGAATAAGCTGGCCGGATTCATGGAGCGCTTTGGTATGCCGCCGGAAAAGTTGGCAAAAAAAGTAGTCACTGCCGTATTGAAAAACAAAATGCAGATTCGTGTTGGAATAGATTCATATCTAGGTGACTGGTTGAAACGACTTTTACCCAGAGCGATACATCGGCCTTTGCAATGGGGTTTCGAAAGAAGCATAAAAAGCAAGTAATGAAGCATGCCCAGGTCCTTCTGGGCTATACCTCTACCCATTCTATTTGGTCGACCAGACCACCTTAACGCCATCCCCAACTTGATCTGCATTGACATATCCGACCGTGTTAGGGTTATCTGCCACCAGACGCAACATATCCTCCTCCGACATGGCGACTTTAGGCGGAACACCACCACCGGTAAAAATCAATCTTGACCAATAAGAACGTACCTGGGAATCCGACTTACCCGTTGATTGCAGATAGAATTCATCTCGAACAGGAATGTCATTGGGCATATCCAATGGAATAGCACTGCGACCATCGGGGAACTGCTTTAACTTACCGAGAAAGATTAAACTCACCTGATTAGTTGTGAGCGCAGAGGTTGGATTATCTTTACTGACGACAACAACCACCTCGGCGTACGCTAAATTTAACGCCATCATCATGATGAGCGGGCAAACTAGACTGATAATACGTTTCATAATCTTACCCTCCCCTTAGAAAGTGAAATCCAGCGCTGCTGAAATAATATTGACATCACGTGACTCAGAAAAGAATTCAGGTGTGTAGTTAACAAACTCCGCCGCAGTATTCTTGGGCTTCATGACGTAATCCCACTGCGCCTTTAAAGCAAACCCACCCGAAATATCCCAACGCACACCAGCACCAATCGCATCGCGCTCAATGAGAAACTCAGAACCAGCATTAACCGCCGTCACCAAGCCGCCTAAACCGGGATCAATTGAGGACGTATCAAGATCCGGAAACTCAGCCTGATTACGATGAATCAACTTGCTTATAGAAAAGTAGGGAGAGATGTCACCAAAATGGTATCCACCCAAAAAGTACACACCATCCAGGCTCTGTGCAAAATCGGAATCGAACTCTCTTCGGGCATACTCGGTCTGAACAAACAACCCACCCTCATCATACATATAGCCAATACTGATAAAATCTGTCGGCACATCCAACCGCTGCATCCGATCGTGAATCAACGAAGCATTGGCTACGCCATTGGCCTCCAGCATATCCATCGCCACGTCGTACAACTCCAATGCATCATTCTTCACATCCATTTTGAAGTTCTGATAGCCGATCCTAAACTTTGATCCTCCATTTTCAATCGTTGCATCAATCGACTTGATATCGAAGGTGAAATCCAGAGTTCCATTAACCTGATTAATTTCCTGATTCAGCGCACCAATGCCTGCGCGCAGCTTCACCAATGAATCCCCCCATAGAAATTTATAACCGGCATCAAAACCGTTCATATACGATATTGGGCTCAGCAAATAGACTTCAGCAACGGGGCGCACTGCTGGCTGCGCGTAACCAACCATGCGTGACTCTGACACTAAAAACGTCGGCGCAACAAAACGTCCCGCCCGCAGATATAGCTGTTCACTGACATCGTATTTGAGATTCGCCCATTCAAAGTAGGGCTGCGTGCTGTTGTAATCCGAAAGTCTTCTGGAAATTATTTGGGCAGTGGCGGTGAGTTTTGGTGTTAACACAACATCAATCTGCGTACCAAAAATACTATCCAAACCACCATCTGGGTTATTGCTGCTGCCAACACCCGTACTCTGTTCTATGTTGGCACGATAATCCGCATCCTGATCATCACTCAACGCAAACGCTACGGTTCCAAACCCTGATATTCGAATCCTTTCCTCGATATTTAAATCGGCGTATGCCGACTGGCATAAGGCACCGATGGCAAGTACAACTAGTAAATGTGTTCTCATCTTAATCACTCCGCTATGACCAACAGGTACCGCAACCTCGTCGGGACCGAATGAGGTATAAAGCTCGGAACTTCATACCTACATTGAGATCAAAATCTAGCAGACGGATTAGCCGTCAACAAACCGGCAAATCACTGTTAATTAAGGGATTTATAGCAAGAAACAGATACGCCAAAACACATTATAAAGCAGCAAAAAGACACCAAATTGTACAAACCTATCATCCATAAAAACCGACACAAAAATATTGCAAAGCCACATTAAAACAACTGTGAATATTCCTTGAAAACAAACAGGATAGCCGCAATCATTTAAACGGCTGCAATAATGACGGAAAACCGGCAGCCTGCATCGTTATTACATCTAGATTAACTGCGCAGACACAAGATAAGAAAATGATCTAAAAAAATATTCAGTGTGTGATTAAATAACAAGAACCCTGACGCAAATGGCTATCGAAAGATTATGAATACCACTTCGGTCAAACCACCCGCTTATATGTACCCATGGGAGAAGAGAACCCTGTTTCTTGGCAAACTACCACAACCTCTCAGGGTGGCTTACGGAGCAGCGACACTCGTAATCAGTCTTGGAAAGCCCATTCACGCAAAGTTTCCAAAAAGAACACTGGAAGGCTACAGCTTTCTCATTCCACCGAATGCAGATGTCATCATTAATACCGGCATTCAAACGGTTGCGGTTTTCCACCTTGATGTATTAGGGGAAGACTACAAAATGTTTACTCATCATTTCGCCACCCCACATACAGAAGATGGTGCCTACTGCAATCTAAATGAAGAAGCAGACTATCGATCACTGCTAACCACCCTGTACCAACAGCCATCGGATTCATCACCCACGTACAACCAACTGAGCGCACTATTGGATTACACATTTTCCAACCAGAACGATTTAATGATAACCGATCCAGAGATCGCCATTGCAGTTGACACCATCAAGAGGCGCTTCGAGGATAATATTCCCATCACCGATTTGGCTAATATGATCAACATGTCGGTGCCCACTTTGATGAGACGCTTCAAACAACAAACCGGCATGCCAATACGCCGACTGCGCCTGTGGCATCGCATGTATGAATCCATGATTTTTATCAGCAGCGGCCAAAATCTAACAGATGCTGCCTACAGTGCCGGATTTGCCGACTCGGCCCATTACACCAGAACCTTTCAGAACATGTGGGGCATCGGCCCCAGCTCTCTTTTCAACAAAACCATTCGTGCACACATCATTGCACCGGCAGAGCCCCCAACCCTTTCAGAAAGCCCTTAATATATCGACTGGTTTCATTCGGGCATTCCAGCATGGGCAGGTGGCCAATATTCTTCATAATCACGACCTGACTGTTTGGAATTCCACGCTGAAACACCTCAGCCATCGACGAATCCATAATGCCGTCTTTATCGCCCCAAACAATTAGCGCAGGCTGCACGATCCGATTCAGTACGCCATCAACCATTTGAGCTGGATGAGTCTGCTTCTGATCTTGATCCATTATATCGGCAAATAGCTTCTTAGCCCTTGCCATGCGAGCCAGCCCTTCCTGAAAGGAAACGCATCTGAACGATTTTGGAATAGACGACGCGTCAGCTACAGATATTTTCATAAGCTGATCAAAATCTTCTTGATTGGAGAAAAAGAATGGATTTTTATCCCCGGACAGCGCCTCAAAGAACGGGCTAATCAGCGGCGGCTTTACACCAACAGCGTTCAGCAGCACAATGCTGCACACATCATCAGGATAAGTGACAGAGTAAAGAGAGGTGATCCACCCTCCCATTGAGTTCCCGACCATATGGAACCGATTCAAGCCCATTGCATCGGCAAATCTTTTCAACTCATCTACATAAAAGGGAATGTCGTGCTTATACGATGCCTCATACCACGACTCACCATGGCCACACAAATCGGGTGCAATAATGCGGTATTGTTTCAATCTATGAGAAAGAGATAACCAGTGATCCTTATCCGCATTAAAACCATGAATCAGTAGCAGCACCTCTTTCCCGCTACGATTATTATCGTAATAGGAATATTGTCGCCCGTCACCAAGATCAATCATCTTGCGCTCAAACCCAGCCAAGTGACAGCCTACATGCTTGATCGTACGGGTAACAGAGTAATGCCAAGTATCCTTTAGGCGCTTGCGTCCAGCTTGGGCGAAATTCATGACTAGGGCTCCATCCGCAAATAGAATCCAAGTTTAAATCTAACAACAAGCGCCCAATTGAATGAATTTATCGGGATTCAACATGCCACGGTCAAGGGGAATTACGAATAGTATTTTAACCAATACATAGCCAACGGCATTATAGCTAACAATCCGGTAACGGACTTTCCAAACAACCCGGGTTTAATCAGAAAACTCTTATGTGGTTTTTCAGGATCATAATAAACCGTGATTTTTCCACTTGAGCCTCGACATATAGAGTTCAACTGGCTTTTCAGAATGAATCTTGCGTTATTGTTCGTCACAAAAGCCCAGGGGGACAACCTGTTACCGACGTATTCTTTGCCCTCCACCACATACTTATAGGATACGGATACCACATATTCCTTTTGAGACATTGCATAGGCGTACCCAAATTCGCGAATGCGCTCATCCTCAAGTTCACCTTCAACCCCAGGCAAAGATGAAACCCTAACCTGGAATCGGAGTGAGTACAAAAGCATAACCAAAGCATAAAGCGAAGCAAAAAAGAAAACACCTTGCGCCTGCCCATTAAGGGCTAACCCCCACATACTTTCGAAATAATCAACCGCACCCATACTGCACACCTGCCTGGCAAAAACACTCCATTACTAACGCGTCTAATCATATTCTCATAGCCACATGCCATCACCCAAGCTGCAACACATGAACCAGATAATTATGATGGGCCATACCGGCATAAGGGCGCTCAGCACTATTATTCATTTCAGTCTTGGCACCCCAGTTATACATGTAGCCTGCATCGTTAATGTATACCCAATGGCGCAACCCCAAAAACTCGCTGTTTCGCTGCGCGGTATCACCCACACCACAAACACAATTTCTAAAAGAGCTAAGGTTCTGTTTACTCCAAACACCATTGTGTGGCACCTCAGTTGCCCTGGCTCCTATCCAGTTGATATAAGCGATCAACGCATTCTTTGTCATCGCCACACCCCACCCGGATTCAGTAGCCTTGGCACCATTAGTGCCACCTTTGATTGCCTCAACGGATCTCTGGCATTCCTGAATCAGTGAATCAATGGTCTTGTGGGCATGAACACCGCCAAACGCCTGCGTGAAGCGAACCAGCTCACTGGCCACCTCTGGCTTACTCACCTTGGCATACCTAAGAAAAGCCAAGATAGACAGCCCCAAATTGTATTCCAACTCATTCTGACTCAAGCCATCCAGAGCATCGCCATCGTTTTTGGATAACAGAATTCCATGAATCACCGATACGAAGCCGCAAACGCCGCCCCAATAGTTTTGACCAAGAAGTTGCATAAGAAATCCTCCGTGAAAAAGAACATTTAAGCAGAAGATGCAGGATATACAATCCCTGGCTACCAACAACAAGAGCGCAGCGAAATCTTTGAATCAGACCATGCGGGAGGGGATAAACCTGCGGGGGAAGACCCTAACTGGTTAGAGGATAACCAATAAACCCCGAGGAAGCGCCGAACTGGTCGCCAGACAACCAACTTACCCCGGGGGATGCGTTTAAGCCGGTGTTGCTTCGATCATAGGCTCGGGGGAAGGAGTGCTGCGACGCTGGGAGCGCCGATACTGACTGTGGTAACCCTCCAACCGGCCCTCAGCATCCCAGAACACAAACTGGCCGCAGGCACGGATCTCATCCACGGCCTCCTTCAGGTGCGTATAAGCCTGATCACGGATCACACGGGCACTGTTGCCCCCTGCCCGCTCACCATTCACCTGAGCCAACAACTCCGCCATACCCTCTGCAGTGGTGGCGGCCAGCTCCAACTGCTCGGGCCCCACACCCACTACCTGCAACGGCTCTGGGTGAGCGCGGCCCAGAATCGCGATGTCGTTCAGATCCTGAATCATATCCGCGTGGCCCGTGCCCTCAGCAATTTGCGCCACCCGCTTCAACAACACCTCATCACGACGATAAGCATAGCGCATCGTGCGCAGCATCTGATCGCGCAACGCATAGGCAGCCGGAGCCTCCTGATCCCAGCGCACCTGAGCCTCCTCGCGGCCGAAGCGCTCCTTAAACCAGCGTGATTCCGCTTCACGCAAAGCACCTATGCGCTGAGGCAAACCCTGCACCCAAGCCCAATCCAAACCCGCCGACTGCAGCGCCTGCTGATCCGGCTGCACCCACTGATACAGGTTCTCTGCCTCTTGAATGTAGATCTTGATAGGAAGGTTAGGCTTTTTGATGCTATCGGTACTGATGGCCTCGATAGCCGCCAACTTGGCAGCGTAATCCGTGCTACTCATTATATAAATCCTTTTGGTTTATAGCGTTGAAAGTGAAATGCCCCAGCGTGCAAGAATGGAACGCGACCGGGGCCGGAACGAGGTTCCGACTATAAAGACGGCAGGCACGTAAAAATACGGAAATTGTTAAGTGATTGATGCATGTTTAAACAGACTTTATAGTAGCAGGACGCTACTGGGGATGGGGGATGTGCGCTGTGCTGAGCAAGCCCTTGAATTTGGATATCTCGGAGCCTTCGGCTTTTGCCAGATGAATTTACAACCTATACCGACCAACACGTCATTTAAAACAAAGACTTAGGGAAATGGGGCTTGGATATCACGAAAGGTTCGGTTCACTAAGTTGTTAGCACCCCGTAAAAAAGAGAGACTACCTTGAACGTTAACGTAAATTTTGATTTTTCTGATTTGTCAGGAAAAAACTTCAAGTTTCAGGATTCAAGAGCATTGGCCGAATTTTTGGAGTTTGAGGTTAATTTTTGGGCAGAAAAAAATAAGTACATTGGCAACCAGAGGCAGCTCCATCCATCTATAAATTATTGTTCCAATTTTAAGGATGTTCTGCAAAAAATGCAGAGCTGGGATGAGCAAGAAGATATAACTACCGAAATATACCAAGATAAACTGAATGGGCTTAAGCAAAACCTCTTTCGTCACACAAACACTCAGTGGCTTTGGAGCGGTCATTCATACACGAATATTTTTATTGATTGCCACAAGAATCATGGTTTGGCTACAGCGGCCGCCTTTCTTGAATATGTAACAAAGAACCAAGTTGGAAACCTCAATTCACCAGAATCCTTTCTAGGTGTCATGATTGGATATGATTATCTAAATCAGGGCGCTGATTTGGTTAAAAGAGGAAAGGCTGAAAGGGAATCAATTGAGCTTTTGCGATGTGAGCTTGAAAGTGCTCATAAAGCGCTATTTGGGGAGATTGAGGCTTTTAAGAAAACCTTTAATGAGTGGGATGCCACGGTTAAAGAAAATTGGAATACATGGCTGGTCGATTCTAATGAGCAAAATTCAAATCTACAAAAAAGCACGAAAGACGAGTTCGTTAGCTTTATGGATGGCTGCAACACTAGAATCCAAGATCTTGAAAATACTTACCAAGAAAAATTGCGCTTAGAAAAACCTGCCACATATTGGAACATAGCAGCAAGGAAGTATGGGGTTCAAGGTGGGTTGTGGGCTTTGGCACTTATCGCAGCAGTGCTATTAGGCTTGGTGTATTTTTCAAACTTCTTTCTAGGTTGGCTTGAAGGCAAGCCTATACCTTTAGGATTGCATACTATTCAAGGCGTTGTAATCTTTGGGAGTATAGCCACTGCATATGCATTTTTAGTCCGAGTGTTGTCTAAATTGACATTTAGCTCACTGCACCTGATGCGTGATGCAGAAGAACGCGAACAATTAACCTATCTGTATTTGTCCTTGATGAAAGATAGCGATGTAAGTGAGGCGGATCGGAGGATAGTCTTACAGGCTCTATTTAGTCGGAGTGAAACAGGATTGCTAGCCGCTGAGCACGGGCCAACCATGCCAAGTGTTGGGGAAATTGTAAGTACTGCTTCAAAGTTAAAGTAGCATCAAAAGTGCTAACAATCCGATGCACACGGAGCCAGCTACGCTCCACAGTTATTGTGGTATCGCTGCGCTCTTTTACCACAATAATTGTTCCACTACGCTGGCCCGGTGATTGGGGCGTTATGCCTTGAAAGGAGTTCTGATTGAATTTTCTTAAATATGATTTAGGTAATTTAAAGCGGGGAGAGATTGTCGAGGTTACGCTCACAAGCGGTGTAAACGTGCGATTAATGGATAGATCTAACTTTAACAGCTATAAAAACGGAAGGAAGCATCGATATTATGGCGGTCTCGCAAAGAAATCGCCCATAAGGCTTCAGGTTCCCAATTCAGGCCACTGGTATGTAGCAGTAGACATGCAAGGTCTCCGAGGTAGCACTAACGCATCTGTTCGTGTGCTACCAGGAGTATTGCCGGAAATTCAAGAGCGTGCATTGTCTGAAGTCCCTAGCTTGGTGAGAGATAATGTTCCCCCAACTACAGAAACTGGCGGGGAAACGCACGATGTTTTTATTTCTCACGCTTCAGAAGATAAAGACAATTTTGTTAGGCCATTGGCAAATGCCTTATCAAGTGAAGGCTTGAATGTGTGGTATGACGAAATGACACTTCGAATAGGAGACAGCCTGAGACAAAAAATTGATAAAGGTCTTGCGAATAGCCGTGTTGGCTTAGTTGTCCTCTCGCCGTCATTCATCAAAAAAGGCTGGACCAACTACGAGCTTGATGGAATCGTAACACGAGCAGTTTCAGGTGAGCAGGTATTGCTACCCATATGGCACAACATTACAAAGCAACAAGTCGTAGATTTGAGCCCATCATTGGCTGATAAAGTTGCGCGCAGCACAGCAACCCATACAATCGAAGAGATCGCTGCTGAAATAGCAGAATTAATTAAGTCGAGGGCATAACAAGGTGCTGCAAGGTGTTAAACTCTTATGAAAATATTGAGCGTTAATGAATTAATCCAAAACCTAGAAATCTATGTGGGCAAATATGTTCACGTCGAAGGAACTCTATGTTACCAATTTGAATGCTGTTGCTTATACCACCGGCCAAAATCCGAATGGGATAAACACAGTGATTATAACTCTAGCATTTGGTACGGCCCTGCGTTTAATTTTAGCCTAGAGGATCACACGTTGAAGAAGTGGTCTAGTAAACGTGTAGTTATGGGCGGTACTATTCGAGGCCCAAGTGAAAATTTGGGTGGTTGTGGTCATATGTCTATGTGGCCAGCAGAAATTGAAATTACACAGTTACATTTGCATGGTAGGCTCGGTGAAGCTTAACAAGGCAAAGCAGCCTCAGTCGCTACGCTCCTTGGACAGACTTGCTGTTGTTTGCGGCGTTATGCATCCGAGAAAGTGAGGATCATAGTTCATGAACTTCAGCTCTGCGGTTACGGGGCCGGATGGGGCAGAAGGGAGTAGAGCTTGATAGCCTATGTAATTGTTCATCTAACATCTCGTACACAATTTACTAAGTACCAAGTCGTATTTTTCGAAACATATGGCGTTGGGGTTGCAGCGGACTAAGAAAGGATTTATTGATGTCTGAAACGGGGAATATAGAAGACCTAGCCAAGATTGTAGCTAAAGATGTCTTTTCTTGGTTCAAATGGCGGCAAGCCGAATTGAAGGATGTGAACTGGAGTTGTGTTCAAGATCATCACAAAAAGAGTACGCACCCTAGTGATACGGTGTTTAGCTATATTCATCCTTACACCGGGGACAGGATTTTTCTAAATACCGATTTAAAAAGCTACGCAGAAGGTACGATAAAACCCGCTGCGATTAGAAAAGCCATTCAATCGTTAGCTATGTCAGTAGAATGTGCGAATGTGAGTTCAGATTGGCAAGAGAAGTACATTCCTGACGATGAGTATACCAACGAGGTAGTTGGGTTGCTTTTTATATATAATCACGACAACAAATTTGACAGGAATTTTTTCAGTTTTTTGTCACAAATGGACAGAAAGAACCTGAGAATTGCACCCGGAAACACTATAGCAGTAATTGGGCCCCAAACGATAGATTACCTAGTTAATGTTGTCAATGATATTAAGGTGTTGATAGCTGATGAACATCTTCCAAAAAAGAATGAACTAACCTTTTACTACCCTGACTTGGTGATGAGTAAACGCCATGGGAGTGAGTGGGATCAGCCTGCAACAATAGAGCTTCTTACTTCACCTTGGATGATTATAAAGCATAAGCCTTCAGAGAAGTGCGGAGAGGAAGGATATGTTATCTATTACCGTAGGCTAGGTGAAACGGTAGATGAGTTTATATATTTTTTAGATACTCTGTCTCACTACCAACTATTACTGCACAATGCGCCGATCAAGTTACGTTTTGTCGGATCTTCGAAAGTAGCAATGCAAAATTTTAATAAAGCTAAAATTCAATACCTTCAGAGTTGGGGTGCTGATCCTGGCAGGGAACAGCAATTAAATAGGATAGAAGCGTCATCAGTAACAACTGTAGTTACTGAATTTAATCCAATGGAAATAGGAATGCGTGATGTCTAGAAAAAACGGCCCTTCTCTATATCATATGACAGACAAAAATATTTTCGATGCATTGCAACATAAGAAGGTGACATTGAATGCGTTGAATGATCATCTACTTGAAAGAGGAATATTTCTGTCTGATGAAACAGGCAAGTCAGAAATAACCGAATACGTGGCCAGCCTTCCACACGACTACCATCATTATCAGTTTATTGCGGGGCTAATAGAGAATTCAAATAGAAAGGAACCATCAACAAACACCGTATTAGATGTGCAATTAAAGAATGGTGATATTAAGTCTTACTGTGATGAAGTTGTCAAAACCAGGAAAGGTTCGGGGGAAGTATTGAAGATAAGTCAGAGCGGTGACAGCACTACAGTTACTGTGACTTATACCGATGTGGATTTTTCAAAAACTGAAATTCGCCAAAGAACGACCAAGCATGCAGTGATCGAAATCGAGAATAACAATGGTGCGCTTTCAATTCGTAGACCCGCGAACAATCGTGCAGCTGAGATCGTTGATCAGTTTACAAATGAACTAAAAAAATCCGTAAAAGAAGAGGTTCCAGAGCGGATTATCTCTCTCGAAGCAATAGTTCAAGCAGAAGCAAGAAGCTATTTTTTTGATAAGCTAATTAAATTGATTGATGGATTCAAATTAGTTGATGTAAAACAAGTTAATGTTAAGTTTTCTGAAAGTGATGATGGCGAAGATAGTGACGAGGATGACGACAATGGGGTTCTACTTGGGCATATTCAAAAAGCAGTCCTCAATGGTGATGGAGTTCTACAATCTGCCGAGTTCAACCAACTTCATGGATCCGGGTTTTATATTACGAAGATTACTTGGGTGAGTGTTGATACCTTACCTGGCGGAGACAAAGTGGAATTCTCTGCTGAATTTGGCAATCCAGATATATGCTCAGACTACAAATATAAAGTATGTTCTATATATGGGTATAAGAAGTTAGACGAATACAATGTAACAGGTCGCTCACCCAGTGCTATTGAAAAAAAGGTATTACTTAAAAAATTAGAGGCAGCTTCCTTTTTAGCCTACGAAAAAGTAGTTAACAAATACGGGCAAAATGATTCAGATGAAGACGATTAGATGGTTTAATCTTCAACTACCGGTCTCGATTAGAGAGTTAGGGGATCGAATGAACGAAAATCAGTACAATGAGAGTGCTGGTAACGGTTTTATATTGTCTCGAAAAGGGAATAGAAAAATCGAAGGAAAATATGTTGTTAAGGACATCATCAATCAAGAAATAAACGATCCTTTTGGAAACACCCAAGTATTTAAGCGAATTGAATACATCACGGTTACTTTCAGTATCAGTAGTGATCCTGGTTTGTTCATCCACCTATATAACCCACCAAGAAAAATTAGACCTTTTATTGATGCAATGTCTGGAATATGTGGTCTTGGCTTTGGGATTTCATCGTTAAGTATTGAGCCACTCAAACTTATAAAAGAATTAGAGCATAAGTTAGGATATTCTAAAATAACATATATCGAGTGTTCTGGAATAAATGTGGATAATAAAGCTACAGCTAAGGTAGTTCTTAATTCAGAAGAAGATTCCAGAAAAAGCCTCAAATCCTTTATTAAGGATTCATACTATAAAGTAAATAAGCTAAAAGCAAAATTTGATAATGCCGAATTTTCTGGGGATTTAGAAATTAGAAGCAATGGATCTGTTACCTATGCGGATTTTCCTGAGCGTTTTATTGTTCCTATATTAAAATCTTCTTTATAAAGTCACCAACATACTATCAGTTATCGCAAGTTAGAGATGACCTGGGTTCCGCCAGTTAGAAATGACCCCCCTTGTAGTCTATCAGGTTCCCCTGGCACAGGCACATTGTCAAAGAACAGCCCTAGCATTTAGCAAGGTAGTCAAGGATAAAGAGCTTGCGTTCGGGTGAGCTTTAGAGGTGATGAAATGCGATTTTGATGCAAGTATAAACCAGATGTTGAGGAAGCTTGGCCGGGCATATTTGCCTATATTGAAACGTTATATAACCGCAAGAGAAGACATTCTGCGAATGATGGCATGGGTCCTGTCGAATTCGAATAGCAAGCAGCGATGGCTGCATAGTTAGGGTGTCTACTTTTGGTGGGGAACACCGCCTAAAGAGAAGCAACGATGGATGACAAAGCTAAAGAATGGATTATCTATATAACGGGTGCAATTGCTGTACTGATGCTTTTCTACGGGATACTTCAGGTACTCATATCTTTTGCAGAAATGCTTCCTGCTCTACTAATGACAGGCATTTTTTTCCTAATTTTGCAGATTGTAACACTTGTTGGAGCAGTGCTAGCTATAGGAGCAATTGCGATATTAGTCATACAAGCTGTGTTGTCTATATTGTCTAAATTTGAATCTGATTTTAATGAGCAAATTGCCTCTCTTAGAAGATCGATTAACAAAGTCACAAACAATCTTGCATCAGAGGTACTAGCAATAATTTCATCTATTCTAATAGCAATAGCTCAAGACAACCTTTCATCAAATAGCATCACCAAATACTCTATCGGTATTCTATCAGCCGTTTATCTTTTCTTTTCGATACAGTTAATCAAAAGTGACAAGAAGAAGGATAAAGTTGTAGGGGTGTTTTTTTATACCTTTCCAATACTTGTTTCCTTGGCATATTACCTAGCAGATATAGAAACCCTAATATCAACTTTTAACGTTGATAACATTCAAGTTACTATTTTACCCGCTGCTGCATCAATAACTTTGCTGTTAGCATTTTATTATTCATTTAAACCTCAGTCAGCAGAAAAGGGTTAACGAGTTAAGCAAGCGGGCTGGCCTGCTACGCGCCCCCCGTTAGCAACGTTATGCACCTGGATGATTGTCGAGCCCTGTCTAGATTTGATATGTAGATTTAGACTAATATCTCGCGAGTTTAGGTTTAGATTTCCAGCAACACAATAGGTGGCCCTAATTGCCAGAAGTAAAAACAGCTTTACTGTTTATCGTCACTGCATTCGCTGAAATAGTAGGGTGTTACTTGCCCTATCTATGGCTTCGTGAAGGCAAGTCTATCTGGTTGCTTTTCCCAGCGGCTTTAAGCCTAGCAATGTTTGCGTGGCTCTTGTCGATTCACCCCACCGCTGCAGGTAGAGTTTACGCTGCCTATGGGGGCGTCTATGTGTTCGTGGCTATTTTTTGGTTATGGGCGGTTGATGGTGTTCGTCCAACAACGTGGGATATCCTGGGCTCTTGTGTTGCACTAGTAGGGATGGCTATTATCATGTTTGCGCCGCGCAATGCATAACAATCATATTAAGTGATCCAAGCTACGTTCCGCATTTTAACAATATAAACGTAACAATAGTGAGAAAATGACAATCAGAATATCTGAGGTGTATTTTCTATGGCGTTTTCACCAGTATTTCTCAAGTGATAAGGCATATGGCTCTATAACTAGTCAATTTGGTGATTATCTTGAGCGTTACACATCAGTCAACATTGTTCAGCTGATATGTAAGCCCGGAATTTTTAAGGTTTAGTTGGTGACGGACATACATATAAGTCTCTAACGAGAAATTGACTACCGACATCTCTTAAATATTGGTTAAAGATCCTTGGTTTCACTTGGCGGTGGTGATAGATCTGTTTTCACGACGGATTTTTGGCTGCAGCCTGGACACCTCGATTACAGGGGCCTCGATTTCCAAGACAATGGGCTAAACATTGAGCCAGCGAATCAGCATGAGTCGCAAAGGTAATTGCTGGGAGCGCCTGCCCCACGGAGTGCTTTGGGCACAATGCACCAATGGAATCTTTCTTCAGTCGACTTAAAGTTGAATTGATTTACCCGAAGAATTATCGGACGATTGAGGAAGCTAGGTCGGGCATATTTGCCTATATTGAAATCTTCTATAACCGCAAGAGAAGAGATTCTGCGAATGATGGCATGAACCCTGTCGCATTTGAAGAGCAAGCAGCGATGGCTGCATAGTTAGAGTGTCTACTTTTTGTGGGGAACACCACAAAAGCGTAATTAATATGCCAAGTGTATTAGCCAAAAATTGGTTCGGAGATAAGTTTAACAATCTTCACCCTTTACTTCAGAAACTGCATACAGAAGGCGGCAGGCTTACTGGTGATGTTGAGATATATTACGGGAAAGGGCTGGCTGGGGTTATTGGTGGTAGGCTAGCGAAGAAAATGAATTTGCCTAGCGAAGGCACCCATCAACTGGTAGTGAGTATCTCGCATGATAATGATGGCTTGCATTGGGGCCGTTGTTTCGATAATCAGGCATTGGTTAAGTCATTATTCAAACCTGTAGGGCATATAGAGCAAGGTTATTGGATTGAAACCACAGGGCCGCTATCAATGAAATTGACTGTAGATATTAATAACGGTGGATGGTTTTGGCGGTGCCTGAATGTGAATTTCCTAGGTGTTCCAATACCCCGTTGGTTAATTCCGAAAGCCAATGCTTATAAAATTATTGAAAATGGCAAGTATCGTTTTCATGTTGAATTTTCATTGCCGATTATTGGTTCTTTGGTCTCCTATCATGGGCTACTGCGAGCAGAAAATAGCTGATGAGCATTGAGAAAGAATTAAGAATAATGCATGCATGTGAATTAGGCGCTGCTGGGGTTTATAGAGGGCATAAATGCGTTGCACGCTACTTCTTCAGGGCTAACCTTTCCAATTTAGATAATATGCGGTTTCATGAAAAGGATCATGCGTCTATTTTTCGCAACTTACTAAAAGAGCGCGATGCCCGGCTTTGTTTTGCGCACCAATTGTTTTTTATAGGTGGCCTTTTTTATGGTGTTATCATAGGGCTACTTGGGCTTAAGGCGATTGGTACGAGCACTTACACTATTGAAGAAATAGTAAATGGTGAATTCGAGCTAGCGCTTATTAAGCTTGAAAGTGATAGCTCTATTTGCACAAAGATAAGGGCAATACAATTAGAAGAACAACAACATAGAGACTCAGGAAAAGAATTAGCAGGTAACAATTACGCCCTGTTTGGGGTCGTAGAACGAATAGCGAAGACTGGTGCGTATACAGCGAAGTATTTGGCCTCGTCGCTATGAATGGGTTAACAAAGGCGTTAGCTGGCCTTCTGCTCAGTGATTATTAGTCCTCCAGCCCCGACAGCCATCTAGCATTCACAGAAGCTGCATTCGTTTGACAGGCAGGATGGTTTAGTGGTAATCAGTGCTTAGTTGAAAGCCGAGGCCTGTCAGTGTTGTGTTAAAATTAGATCACAAAATATTAATGACCTGTTTAGCTGCGTTGTTGTGGGTTATCTGCGCTCAACTGCAGGCAGCTGATAATGTTGCTGATCAACCGATCGATTCGTTGCTAAAGAGTATACAGGCAGGCCTTTTCCCGACACGGTCATATCACGATTACGAAAGGGTGGTTCGCAATTTAAAGCAAGAAGATGAGCCCGAATTTCTGTCATTTCCTTCAAAGCTGGTTTCCAACGACGATTACGCTCAAGCATTGCATGCCAGTTATCTGGCGTGGGCGTTAGCCAAGAAAAATGGTTCCACTCGTTACCCTGTTGCCTCTTGGTTGAATTTCTTCAAAACCATTTCACAAGTCGATCCGCATCATCCTGGGTATGAGCGTGGATTCGCGGAAATCGCCAGTATTCTTCTGTGTGCCTATATGCACCGCCACCCAGATGATATAGAGAGTGCACAAACCATATTGAGCTATCTGGGGGAGGTAAACCAATTTTCTCCGGTAATGTATGACCAGATATGGAATGACATCATCTATCCACCGGTCTATGGGCCAACGAAAGTATTCAAAAATACTAAAACATTGGCACTGCTGATGTTGAGTGAAAAGGGTAAGCGTTCCACCCATAGGTTGGTGGGGTTAGCTGTTCCGCCGGAACGTATGCTGTATCGTATCAATGCCAGAGATTTTACCTTAATGGCAGTGAATAATGGCTCAAGGGAGGACTATCTATCCTGGCTGGATGGCATCGAGCAGGACCTGATGGTGACAGATCTGAGCCCTTATTTTCCCACCTCTATAGTGACGTACGAAGATTATGTGCGAGCGTTGCATTGGAGCTATGTGGCATGGGCGCTGGCACAGTCAGGCAAGCCGTTTGAGGCCCCTCTAATGGAGTGGTTGAACGCTGCGTTGGCGATGGTAGGCGAAGCAGAGAAAGAAGTTGGGGCAAACGGGCAAAGGGAGCTGATCGCTCGAGCATTGAGTGCGTATCTGTATCTGGCCCCCAGTCGGGAAGGAGCGCTGCAGGCTTTGTTGGATGCCATCGATCAAAAGGCTATGCCGCCGTTGTCAGTATTGGACGCTGAACAATACAAAGAACTTTGGCGTGAGATAATGTGCCCTTCGGAAAAGTTTCTGGACGCCCCAGCGTATGAAGTTTTATTTATGGAAATGGAAAGAGTCTCCTCGAATGATCCTGAAAAAACTCAGTATCTGTTTTCGAGCATAATGAGTTGCTTGCTGCAGGCGAAGTTTGGCATAAAACAGATCTGGTCGGACGCTGCATACCAAAAACTGGTCAGGCTCTCAAATGAGGGTTTGCCCGGAACGAAGTCGGCACCGGATGGTATCAGCACAATCCGTGATATGGCGTGGTGGATTCGAATAAGACTGTATAAAGATAGCATGCCAATGATGGAAGCGCTGAAAATGGAGGGTTGGCGGGTAGCACCGCTCATTAAAATTTATACAACGCTTTTGTTGGTGTCTTGGGGTTTAAGCGTGGTGGCGGGCATGCTTTACCTGGCGCCAAGGCCTTTGCCGAAAGGGGGGGCAGCGGTTTCTATCGTGTTGGGTGGCTCCTTCCTCGCGGGAATGATTTTTGTGGTTGCAACGCTGGCGTCAATTGGCCACAACAATGCTAATACAACGGGATATTTGAATGTGTTGAGTACAGCGACGCCCGTTTATGCGGTATTTGTTGGCATTTTGTTGCTTTATAGCCTGTATCGATTTTTTGGGCGTACCAAGGCCGACCCCAATGAGTAGGAATTCTTACTCCAGCGTGGGTTAGCAGATGCCCTAAGGCTATAGTCGTTTGAGTACGAGGTGGGCAGGATAAGCGCTTCAAAGTAAATGTTTCTACACCTTTCTTTCTCATGCAGAATTTTACCGGTTTGTTTGCGGCCGAATACGTTGGTTGTACTTGGCGGTGGTGATGGATCTGTTTTCACGCCGGATTGTTGGCAGGAGCCTGGATACCTCGATGACAGAGGCACCCAGAATTGAACACAGGCATACGTTGACTACCTGAGGGGAGCCAGATCGGGTATATCTGCCTATATCGAAATCTTTTATATCCGCAAGAGAAGACATGGTATACACATTAAAATGGGTGGCAGACAGATTATCTGTTATCAAAGTAGGAGGCGTCGTATTATGATTAAGTTTGAAAGATACCCCCATATCAATGACCTCCTTTCACATTATGCAGAAAGCCTAAACAACCAAAGGGCCGAACATATACTTGAAAATGGAGTAAGCAACAAGCAAGAAGCCAAAGAATTTTCAGTATTCGTCTGGCAGGTCGTTGATGCTATGCATGAAGATGAAGAGAATAATATCTCTGTGCTTGGCAGCACAGACAACATCGAGATGATCCCTGATCTTGAGTACGAAATATCTTCATACATGAAATCCACTGGCTTCTTTAACATTTGGGTAGAAGTTAGCGAAAGTGCTTAACAAGTTGCTGATAGCGCCCCTACCAAACAGGAAGCCTTATGGAGAATGACAGCGGAGTTCCAAGAATAGTTGAGGACGTCCTGACCGATGCTGACAACGGAAACGTGGTATGGGCGCCAGCGAAATCGGTATGGTTCATATCAAATGCGGTGATCGCATTGATTGGAGGTTATTTCTACTTTTCGTGGTCTGCATTGGCACTTTTTTTCGTGTTTACAGGTATAACCTTATGTTTAGGTCATTCTTTGGGGATGCATCGGAGACTGATCCACAATAGTTACAAATGTCCTTTGTGGCTTGAATATATCTTCGTGCATTTGGGTGTTCTAGTCGGCATGGCTGGACCCTTCGGTATGGTGCATCAACATGACCTGCGCGACTGGGCCCAAAGAAAGAAATCCTGTCACTCTTATCTCAGGCATGGGGAAGGATTTATTAAAGATGGTTGGTGGCAACTTAATTGCAATTTGCAATTAAGTAACCCACCGATTTTCAACCCAGAGGATCGGATTAAGCGAGATGCAGTGCTCTCTTTCATGGAACGGACATGGATGTTACAGCAACTGCCATGGGCTCTTCTGTTCTTTGCCATTGGGGGGCTTTCCTGGATTGTTTGGGGAGTTTGCGCACGTGTAACGATATCTGTTGCAGGGCACTGGTTAGTGGGATACTTCGCGCATAATCAAGGGCATCGAGACTGGCATGTTTCGGGTGCTGCTGTTCAAGGACACAACGTACCTTTCGCTGCGATACTTACGATGGGTGAATCTTGGCACAACAATCATCACGCATACCCTGGTTCCGCCGTTCTTGGAATTTATGAATATCAAGCTGATCCTGGGTGGTGGGTACTGAACGCCCTGCGAAATTTAGGGCTGGTTTGGGATATCGTCCTGCCAACGGATTTACCACATCGTACAGAGTTAGTTTCGATCAATGGTGAATTATCTAGCTTAGGCGAACTTAAAGGGCCAAAACCTTGTGGTGTGATCCGTACGTTTAGTGGCAGCTAGCAATCAGCAGCATAACTACGTACCGCCAATTTCTGGCCCGCTTTTCCGCTACGCTGGGCATCATAGTAATAATATCGCATCGGATATCTTTGAGGAAATATAAAAATGGATGCAGAAGAACAAACTACGTTAGTAGGTCGCTGGTTGATTAAGTTAAAGAACCATCCAGTGGTTGCTATATTGATTATGTTAAGCATTATCATTGTAGGGGTTAGCACGGTATTGGAATCAGCTGGAAATATCAATGATGTGATAACTTCTATTGTTAATGGTGGTGATTCCGCCAGGGAGGAAACATCCTCTTATATTGGTTCCGAAGCGGTTTCACAGGATGACCTTGTGCACCTTAAGAGCCCTGAACCCAGCACGACAGATTACTCCTTTGCTTCTGGGAGCCCAGCTAAAGGGACCGTTGAAATAGATGACGTAAAAGTTGAGTTAAAAACCACAAACTCAGTAGTATCTGGAGCATCTTTAAGAAATCAAATTAATCAATCGGCAAACCTAGAATTGCGTTTTTCAAAGCCTATTACAAGCATCAAAATGGCTATACAAAATCCGTTTTATACCAATGAGTCCATAATAGATAGCAACATAGGGTTTCCCGATAAAACCTACAACTCCAAGATCACTGTCGAGGATGGGAAAGGAATTTTATTACCTCCTTGGTCATCAGGGGTAGTCAAATGGACTAACATCGAAACGCAGGTGGTAAAGTTGCAGACTTCTTCGAATGGCGGTTTGGTGCAATTTAATTCTTTTGAGTTCACAACAAAATAGTGCATAGGTACTGAGATAGTCGATGGTTGAAACTGATGTTTTAAAATGTGCTTTCCGGTCACTCAACAAGGTAGTGTACGGTGTTAGATGCAATAGGGGGTTCTGTGAAAATCTACGGTGATATACAGTCTGGAAATTGTTACAAAGTTAAATTGCTATGCGCCTTATTGGATATTGAGCATCAATGGATTCATGTAGATATTCTTGCCGGTGAAACTAGAAATCCTGAATTTCTGGCTAAAAACCCGAACGGTAAAATCCCATTGCTTGAGTTACCCGATGGTCGTTGCCTTTCTGAATCCAACGCCATTCTAAACTTTTTGGCCTCTGATAGTGATTTACTTCCAAAGGACAACTTTCAACTTGCCAAAGTTCATCAATGGCAGTTCTTTGAGCAATACAGCCATGAGCCTTTTGTTGCAGTGGCACGTTTTATTGCTAAATATCTTGGGCTGCCAGAGGCTCGTCGTGCAGATTTTGAATCAAAACAAGAAGGTGGCAATAGGGCTCTTTCTGTTATGGAAACTCAACTAATGAAAACGCCATATTTAGTCGGTGACAAATTAACTACCGCTGACATAACCCTATATGGTTACACCCACGTAGCACATGAAGGCGGATTTGATCTTTCCAAATACCCAGCTATTCAATCATGGCTTGGTAGAATTGCATCTAACCCTAAGTATGTAGGTATGGAGTAAATTGAATTTAACAAGGGACAGCAACCGACAAAGCTTCTCTGACACCGTTCACGCCTTAGGACGCCCAAAGCTCCGCTTGGTACGCGGTTATGAGTGCCCAGCAAATCTACAATCGGCGTCGTCGGTTTATGGGGGTTCCGATATGCAATTCAACTCCATAGAAGGAGTTGATTACCTGCACCATAGCCTGACCAAGCATAACGTCGCGAATGACCTATTATGGCGTGACTTTGCTTCCGACCGGCCTAATGAGAAATGGACGACTGAGTTCACCTACATTTGGGTTAAAGGCCGATGGTTGCATTTGGCGATGGTAATGGACATGGCATTGAGCCAGCGAACCGCAGCGCCAGGCCTGATAGCTCATTCAGATCGCGGGGCACAGTATCGTTCACAGGTGTACATTGACTATCTACGAACCAGTGATATCAGCATCAATATGATGCCTAAAGGGTCACCGCAGGTATAATGCACCGATGGAATCATTCTTCAGTCGGCTTAAGGTTGAATTGATTTATCCAATGAATTATCGGACGATTGAGGAAACTAGGTCGGGCATATTTGCCTATGTCGAAGTCTTTTATAACCGCAAGAGCCAGCTTTCAACGAATGATGGCATGAGCCCTGTCGCATTTGAAGAGTAAGCAGCCTTGGCCGCAAAGTTAAGGTGTCTACTTTTCGTGGGGAGCACCACTTGAGTATGCAATACGCATGGGGGAAACATGAAATATCTTATATATAGTCTACTGCTAATATTCCTTGTTAATGTTAGTACCAATGCCCAACCCGTTCAGGATGGGAATCAGGATTTAATAATAGTACCTAAAGAATCTACGGCATGTGAATGGAACCCAAAGAGAGAACTTAAACCATCACCCGTACGGTGTGGACTGAATGATCTAGGTGCTCCAAATATTGGCATCTATGATTGTGGAAAGTCAGACAACTGTGAAGATCACTGTGTTTTTATTCAATGCCAAGTAATATAAGTCGGGGGGGGATCATGGCTTACGTTAATGAACATCTGCTGACGAAGAGCTCGATGGCACAAGTAATTATATGTGGTTTCATTTTAATGCTTACATTTTCTAGATGTTATGCTGAAGTAAGCCAGCCTATAACGTCTGCTGTGCCTGATGGTGACGAGATTGTCCAAATAGTTCCAACTCAATTTGAAACTATTTATATACCCCGATTGGGCCAACACATCGCGGTATACCAACAAAGCGCTAAGTCAAACATTATTTACATTCAACCATATTTGATTGTCGATACCAATCATCTTATAAACCAAAGGAAAGCTGAATGTGCGACTGCTTCCAACGCAACCAAGAAGAAGGAATTTAAGCTGTTATATCATACAGCGCAAAAGGATATTGTTAACGATGTATTAACGGAGATAAATAAGCTTCATCCTAATCGTAATTTCAAATCTGTTCATTCATGGCCTTATTTGTATATCGAGTTGTCGGCCTGGCACTATGAGAGTTCTGATGATGCATTCCCTAAGCAAAAGATCATTAGTTACTATCCAACTAGCGGATCCATCGGTGATCTAAGCAATGGTGCAGCTTCTCGTAATTTTCCACAATCTTTTAGTGAATCTCGACTCTTTGTGACGTGTAATGAGTTAGACAGCATTATAAAAACAAATGAATTCCAACTAAGGGTATTCACTCCCACCCAACTGACTACTACAGCCAGAATTGAGGCCATATTCGATGGCATCATGTCTTCAAAAGAGATTTCGGATTTATTTCGTGTTGAAAACCAAGATGGCTCAATCAAAACAACAACAAAATCTATAAGTGATTCAGGCTCAGTAACCTTCTCGCTTGATAAGCTTAACGGTGGCACAGGAAAATCGACGTCTAAAATTGATAATCAGTATGCAGACAGTCGAAAGCGTCTTGTTAATAGTCACGCGTTAAATGAAGCGATATCCAAATCTGTTCAAAACTTATCCATACAGCAATACGGTGATTTGTCGGGCCTTTATTCTATAGAAAAAGTTATTGCGTATATAAAAGGACAGCTTGAAAGTGTTTCTTCGCTAACCCCCGTAAAAATTCAAGATGGAAAAATGTTTCTTGGTGAGCAGAGTAGAACGCTTAGTAATGATGAGAAAATAACATTGGATAATTTCGGTTCGTTAATAGCGAGCGCTAATTTCAATTCCAAGAACGAAGCGACTATTCCTATAAAAGGTAAAAATGTAACGATTAAGAAAGATAATTCTGGTGACGTCACGATTACAGATGGTCGCGGAATCAAGTTCACGCAAGATTCGTCAAAAAGCTGGATTCCGACTTCCGTAGATATGTACATTGTTTCCGAAAACAACGTGTTGAATCTATTAAATTTCAATCAATCGACTGTAACTATCAAGGGTGGGAGATATCTGCAGTTTTGGAAAATTCCTGCCATAAAGACCCCACCGAAACCCAACTATTATGACGTATCAATGGATGAGTTTAAGAAGAACTTCACCGATGAAGTGACAAAGATTATTGTAAGCGAATCTTCAAAATTGGCGAGCAAGTTAGAGGATCTAAATAAAGGTATAGTTAAAGCCAATAGAATTCGGGCCCCTTTATCTATCTCTATTAGTGGTGCCGAGCATTTCAACACCAATGAAAGTGGACAAGTCTATGCTGACAAAGCCTGCAAAAATATAGGGTCTGGGTATCAAAGAGCGGTTAGCTATACTGTATCAACCACAACAGGCACATTTAAACGTAATACCATTTCAAGTGTGGTTTGCGTTGGTCAATAGGATGCTGAACTGTCTAATTTTATGTGTAGAAATCTAGTTTCGAATTAAAGCAACCCCCAAATATTGGAATCTTTATGATGCGCTCGGCAGGCTAAACATTAATATTCAAAGCACATAGCAAGTTTATCAACCTGGATGCAATTACCGTTTGGGGTTTGTGTTCAATGCGCTTACGATACAAAGCCGCTCCGACATTCGGTTTCGGTTACAAATGCTTTGTACGCCCGAACTTGTAGCACTGCAAAAATGATCAGAATTTAGGTATCCAAATGGAGCGACTACGACACCCAACCTACGCCAGAAATAGGCGAGTATTTTTCTTAGCATCAAGTGTGTTGCTTGCTACATTTTTGGCATGCGGCTTGGTTTTGCTTAACATTTATAATAGAACTCCCTCACTGGAAAACGCACTGACGGTCTCATTTCTATCTTTGCTCCTGCTGTTTTTTGTGGTTGCTTTCTTTGTCGATTGTAAGTGTAGGTGCATTACCTGTGGAGCGTGGCCAACCAAACATAGCAGCTCGATTGATGACGATAACAATAAGTTGTTTATTTGCAAATCGTGTGGGATCGAGTGGCATACTGGGAGTGAATAATAGGCTGTATTGGCTTAGGCGTTATGTATCCGTGTTACCCACAATTAGTAGACATCCTTTATAGTTAGACTAACCACTATGGAGGTGTCCGAGATGGCACGCAAGAAGACCCAAGCTTATACCGAAGAATTCCGCCGAGAAGCGGTAAACAGAGCCTCGAAAGACGGCATTACTACTGCTCAGGTTGCAAAAGAGCTAGGAGTGAGTGCCCAGCAGATCTATAACTGGCGTCGTCAGTTCACCCGTCTTTCTGATAAGCAGTTCAATACGGTAGATGGTGTTGATTATTCTAAGCAGGAGAGTGAAGAAACGCGTAGGCTACGTCGGGAAAACAAGAAGCTCAAAGAGGAGTTGGAATTCCTAAAAAAGGCAGCTGCGTACTTCGCGAACGACCAAAAGTGAAGTACGCCTTGATCAGTGAGTATACGGATCAGTATCCGGTCACTCTCATGTGCCGTGTTCTGAAGGTATCCAGATCCGGTTATTATCGGTGGCTGGAACGCCCTATTAGTGATCAAGCTCAGCGCCGGCTGGAGATGGAAGAGCTGATCAAAGACACCTACGAGGCTTTTGAGGCCATATACGGAGCGCCTAGATTGGCTAAAGAGCTGGCGGAGCTTGGTCATCCCTGTTCCGTCAATTATGTCGCTCAGATCATGTTTGAGCAGGGAATAAGGGCCTTGAATGGTAAAGGCTTCAAGTATCCCAGACATAGCCTGACGATGCATAATGTTTCGGACAACCTGCTGTGGCGTGACTTCTCTGCCTGCCAGCCAAACGAGAAATGGACGACCGATATCACCTATATCTGGGTCAAGGATCGTTGGTTGTACTTGGCGGTGGTGATGGATCTGTTCTCGCGCCGAATTGTGGGCTGGAGCCTGGATACCTCAATGACAGAGGCCCTGATATCCAAAGCCATGGATATGGCCCTGCGGCAAAGGGAGACCACACCAGGTCTGATCGTGCATTCCGATCGAGGCACCCAATACCGTTCGCAGGCGTACATTGATTATCTACGCGCTAACGAAATTAGCATCAGCATGAGTCGAAAGGGAAACTGCTGGGACAATGCACCAATGGAGTCGTTCTTTAGTCGGCTCAAGGTTGAATTGATCTACCCGAAGAATTACCGGACGATAGATGAGGCTCGATCGGGTATATTTGCCTATATCGAGATATTCTATAACCGTAAGAGAAGGCACTCAGCAAACGATGGGGTAAGCCCCGTTGAATATGAGGAAGCAGCTGCTATGGCTGCATAGTTAGAGTGTCTACTTTTTGTGGGGAACACCAGTATAAATCACGAGCCGGGTGTTTATAATTGAATATTAGTGTGGAGGGTGTCTCATGACGGACAGTGTACCGGTTACTTTAAAAGGGAGGTGTTCTTGCGGCGAGTCTGAATACGAACTAAAGCGTATGCCGATGTTTGTACACTGTTGTCACTGTACATGGTGCCAAAAGGAGACAGGTTCTGCGTTTGCGGTTAATGCGTTGATTGAATCCTCATACGTGTCTTTGGTCAAAGGTGAGGTGAATGAGATAGAGCTTCCGACCAACAGTGGTTCGGGTCAAAAGGTTATTCGTTGCAAGACATGCCAGGAAGCCTTATGGAGTTACTATGGGGCCGCAAGGGAGAAGGTGTCATTTGTAAGGGTCGGAACCTTGGATCAACCCGATTTATGTCCACCTGATATTCATATTTACACCTCGTCAAAGCAGAAGTGGGTTGTGCTGAAGGATGGGGATGCCGCAGTCGAGGCATTCTACAGCCGCAGTGAGTATTGGCCTCAAGACGCAATCGCTCGGTATAAAAATGCTAAGAATACCTAGCCTTCACTGGACTGCGCTGCATGGTTATGCAGGCATCATACAGAGGAACAAGTGATGAGTGAAATCACTCAAGGCGAAATACTATTGCCAGCGCTGACATTGGTTGGCTTGACGTTCATAGTTTTGTCGCAAATTCCATTTAGAAGGTTCAAGGCTGCTTTGGAAGGCAAGGTAACGCCCAAGGATTTCGAGCTGGGTGAATCCGATCGTGTACCAGAATTTGCCGCTCTTGCTAACAGGAACTATATGAATCTGTTGGAGCTGCCAGTAATATTTTACTTTGCATGCACTCTCCATTATTTGCTTGAATCAGTTGACATGAAAGTGCTTGTGTTGGCATGGACTTATGTAATCCTACGCATCCTGCATAGCGCAATACATCTTTCATACAATAATGTCATGCATCGTTTAATAGCGTTTGCATTAAGTAATTTCGTTTTAGCGGGCATGTGGTTTTTCCTGATCTCACCCATATTGGCAGTTGCGAGGCTGGATTCATAGCCAGCGACTGTGCTGCAAGCATTGTGCTTTCAACCATACCTAGTAAGTGGTTATGGAAAACATTCAAGTAATGAGAGATACATGACATCGATGCGCTTGGCCATCTCACCTATAGACTAAGCCTTATACTGGAACGCAGTAGGTACTACATATGAAGAAATGGATTTTTTCTATATTTGTTACAGCAATAGTCGGAATAGCGATATTTTTTGTTGAGTCTGACAAACATGTTTCTGTGAAAGAACATCACCGAGCAGACCCAGCTGATCGCTTTCACGAAGGTCAAACAGGGATTACCCGTTATCGCGTGTCTGGTGAAGGCAAAACAGTCATTCTAATTCATGCATTTAACGGATATTTAGAATCATGGGATCCTAATGTATCTGAACTGGTGAAAGCTGGGTTTAAAGTGGTAACTTATGATCTTTGGGGGCGGGGCTTATCTGATAGGCCGCTGATCAACTACGAATTGGCAGACTTTAGAATTCAGCTTCGTGAAATTGTAGAACTATCCGGTGGCGGTTCTGTATATCTGGTCGGTGCGTCATTCGGTAGCGTCGTCGCTGCTGATTATGCATTACATTATCCGGATCAGGTTAAGAAAGTCGTATTCATCGGCCCTGCTGGTTGGCCTGGGGACACTGGAAATGAGGATGCTTTTTTGGCACTGCCATTTTTTCCAGATATGATTTTTGGCCTTTTTGGCAGGCAAATAATTGAGCCGATTGTTGAAGCGTATCTGCATGATCCAAAAGCTCACCAATGGGCTATCGATCGCTGGTCTGAATATGCATCTCTCCCGTCTTTCGGAAGGGTTGCACTTCTTACAATGCGTAACTCTCCCGTTAGAGATTACACGGAGGGCTGGTCGGCTTTCGGAAGCCTAAATAAGCCTAATATTTTCATCTGGGGCAAACAAGATATAAGCTTTCCAGTTGAAAATTCCATTAAGGCTAAGCTACTTGTGCCGAACACAAAGCTGATCGAAGTTGAGGATGCAGCCCACTGGGTTAACATTGAGAACCCCAGGATCGTGAACGGCGCGATAATTGACTTTTTTGGTTTGTAAATTAAGTTAGGACAGGGAATCATTCTAGAAAACTTTTCTTACAAAAGTTGGACCTTTATGTAGAAGTCTTAGAGATCATCAGATAGAAGGAACTAAAGTGAAAGAAATTACCAGAATAAATCACGTTGGCATTCGCGTAGCCAGTCTCGAGGCTTCTCGTAAGTTCTATGAGAAGCTTGGCTTCGAATTCATTGCAGGGCCACTCGGGCCCGAGCCGGTGGCGATCATGGAGCACCCAACAGGGATTAATATAAATTTCATACTCAATACAAACTCTGACAAAACCGAAAACGTATTGATGGATATACCAGTAAAGCATTCAGGCTATACTCACATGGCCCTGGAGGTAACCTGCCTAGATAAGGTAAAAACTCAATTAGAACAACACGGCATTGAGATCACAGGTGGCCCAATTGTTTTACCTGATGGTGCAACGTTTATCTTTGTTAGAGACCCTGATCGCAATGTTATTGAATTTCATAAGCCTGGGAAATGAGCCAACAGCAAGAAATTAAGCTTATAACCATTACCCAAGCGGTGACTATGACATTTTTTTGGGTAGATTAACGGTACAAACTCACATGGAAGTAATATTAAGATGAAAATGAAACTGGCGTTGTTTTGTTATAGTTTTAACGTAATCGGACTTTTCATATTCGGTTTGATTTATACCTTCAGCGGCGAATTTCTGCCGTTTCACTCAGATGCCATCCAGATGTCGTGGGATGACCTTAGCTCACCTCAGCAAACGCTTTATCTTGGCATGATGCGAACAGAAGGCGCAGGCCTGCTTGCTTCAGCAATAGCCATTGCGGCTCTATTGATGTTCCCATTTAGAAAGCGAGAGGTTTGGAGCTACTGGGCAATGACTTTAATTGGAGTGGTAGAAAATGTTCCAAGCATGCTGGGGGCTTACTACACATCACTAGCTACGCCAGCATCTTCGCCCTGGCAGCTTAATCTTTTGGGTATTGTCTTACTTGTATTGGGTCTGGCTTTCGCTTTAGGGGATAGAAAGAGGTAAATTCACCCATGAATTCTGGCTCCTAAATTTCAATTTCTAATCCTCTGTCATGAACAAGGAATTTTCTGATGCTATCTAAAGCACTCATTACTGTATGTGTTCTATTTTACGCAGTGGGCAGCCCTATAGTTGAGGTAAACAGCTCCCACGTCTTTAATCCAGACTGGACTCCACACGTACGCATTCATGAAGTTTGGCAATTGATTACAAATTCCAGCATCGGTTTCATTGTTTTGTGGCTTATCTGGATAGAGAAAAGAGTTGTGCTTGGGGCAGCAATCAGCCTGGCAGTGATGGGTAGTTTTATAGTAGCGTACGCATTACAGGATCTTTATGGCGGTAGCATGAAATTTTTGAACGGAAGTGAAAACTTGGTTTTTGGCATTAATTTTGGTTTGCTGGTTTCATCTTCAATCGTTATCACGTTGCTTCTTGCCATTTATATAGAAACGAAGACGCAGACAAAACCAAGTGCGTAAAGATGCATGCTTAACTTAACCAATCGATTGATAGGCTGAGCGAATGAACAAACTAATCGGCACCGAAGTTTCTCTCTATACCGGCAAGCTTCGTTGCTACCTCAAATACAAAAACATCCCTTTCGAAGATGTGCTCTCGACCAACAATGTTTACAAGAACATCATTATTCCCCGAACAGGAGTACAGTATATACCGGTTCTGATCACCGATGATGACGTGGCGCTTCAGGATACCACCGAAATCATTGACTATTTAGAATCACAGTATCCTGACGCTTCGATCTACCCTGAAACGCCGATTCAGAAGCTTGTGGCGTTGCTGCTTGAAATCTATGGCGATGAGTGGCTGGTGATCCCGGCCATGCATTATCGCTGGAGTTTTGACGAGAATGTGCAGTTTGCCTGGCAGGAGTTTGGCCGCACGGCGGTGCCTGATCTAAGTGCAGAGCAACAGTTTGAGGTGGGCAAGAAAATGGCCGAACCTTTTAAGGGTGCCTTACCTCGCTTAGGCATATGCGAGGCAACCATACCAGCGATTGAGGCCAGCTATCTAGCCTTACTTTCCGATCTGGATGCACACTTCTCTAACTATGATTATTTGCTGGGCCCGCGCCCAAGCATTGGCGACTTCGGCCTTGTCGGGCCTCTTTATGCGCATTTGTATCGAGACCCTTACTCGGGCCGCTTAATGCAAGATAACGCACCAAACGTTGTCACCTGGATCGAGCGCATGATCAACCCTGCGCCGAATACCGGTGCATTTCTGGCAGACGATCAAATACCTGAAACACTCTTACCTGTGCTGGCGCGCATGATTAAAGAACAAGGTAGCGTGATAATGCAGACAATCGATCAAGTCAAAGCCTGGGCAGATACACATGACGACAATGAAATACATCGTGCTATCGGCAAAGTGACATTCGATATCGAAGGGGTTCAGTCGACGCGCCTTACATTCCCCTATATGCAGTGGATGTGGCAGCGAGCAGTGGATTTCTATCAGGGCTTAGGTGTAACGGCGCAAAACGATGTGAATGCAGTCATAACGAAAATAGAGGGCCTGCAGGAATTGTTGAACTACCCCATACCTCAACGTGTTCGGCGGCGGCAGAATAAGGTTGTGCTCGATCGTTGAGGAGGTAAACGAGCCCGCTGGATTAGAGAGGTATCAACCTAGATATCCAGTGGGCTCAGCCCCAATCAATAGACCTCAAATAACCCCGCAGCACCCATACCACCACCAATACACATGGTGATCACCACATATTTCGCGCCCTGGCGCTTACCTTCCAGCAGGGCATGGCCCACCATGCGGGCACCGCTCATGCCAAAGGGATGGCCGATGGAGATGGCGCCACCGTTAACGTTCATTTTGGCCGGATCGATTTCCAGTTTCTGTTGGCAGTACAGCACCTGTGAGGCAAAGGCTTCGTTCAGCTCCCACAGGCCTATGTCGTCCACAGTCAGGCCGTGGCGCGCCAGCAGTTTTGGCACGGCAAACACCGGCCCGATGCCCATCTCATCCGCCTTGCAACCGGCTACGGCCACACCACGGTAGGCACCCAGGGGTTGCAAGCCCAGTTGCTCAGCCATTTTACTGTCCATCAGCAAGGATGCCGACGCACCATCGGATAGCTGAGATGCATTACCGGCGGTTATGAATTTGCCTTGCTTAACCCAGTTTCCATCCTTCCATACTGGTTCCAGTGCGGTGAGGCTTTCCAGTGTGGTGCCGGGGCGATTGCATTCATCCTGAGTGATGGTCACTTCTTCAAAGCTGGTTTCTTTGGTTTCTTTGTTGAAGTTGGCCTTGTTCACGGTCATGGCAATGATTTCATCGGCAAACAGGTTGTTTTGTTGTGCCGCTGCGGTGCGCTGCTGGCTCAGCAGTGAATATTCATCCTGCGCCTGGCGCGAGATGTCATAACGCTCCGCCACGATTTCGGCGGTTTCGATCATGGGAATGTAGGCCGTTGGATCGATACCCAGTACGGTTTTAGATACGCTGCGATAGGTGTTTTTGTGTTTGTTCTGGGTGAGGGAGATGGATTCCACACCGCCGCCAATGCCAACATCGTATTCGTTGCACATGATGGCTTTGGCCACCGTGGCAATGGACATCAAACCTGAGGAGCACTGGCGCTCAATGGCCATGCCTGCAGTGGTTTCTGGCAAGCCACCAGCCACGGCGCACAGGCGGCCAAGGTTATAGGCTTGGGTGCCTTGTTGGGCTGCCGCGCCGAACACGCAATCTTCCACCAGGGCAGGATCGATACCGGCTTTGGCCACCACGGCATTCACGGTGGCACCACCCAATGCGGGGGCTTCGGTATCATTAAAGGCGCCGCGGAATGATTTGGCCAGGGCAGTTCGGGCGGTTGAGACGATAACAGCTTCACGCATGGGAAATTCCTGTGTTTATGTTAAATGGGATTCTGTTTAAGCAGGGTAGTAGCGGGAAATGGTATCCACCACACAGGCGGGCCGGTCTTCCCCTTCGATTTCCACGGTGACGCGGATCACCGCCTGCACCGCATTTTTTATCTGTTCTACGGCAATCAGTTCGCCCACACCGCGCACTCGGGAGTTCACTTTAACCGGGGCGGGAAAGCGCAGTTTGTCCGAGCCGTAGTTCACGCCCATGCTGATGCCTTGCACATCCACAATCTGAGGCAAGAACATATTTACTAATGACAGGGTGAGATAACCGTGGGCAATGGTGCAGCCAAAGCTACCCTGCTTGGCTTTTTCTGGATCCACATGAATCCACTGATGATCACCGGTGGCATCGGCAAACAGGTTGATGCGTGCCTGATCGATGGTAAGCCATTCACTGCTACCCAGGTTCTGGCCCACGGCGGCTTCCAGATCGAGGGGGGATTTAAATACGGTGGTCACAATGATCTCTCCTACTGTTTATCGGTTGCCGTGCTTAAGCGTGCTGGCTGGAGCAGGACAGGATTTCCCCGGTCATGTAACTGGAATAATCCGATGCCAGGAACATCATGATGTTGGCGATCTCCCAGGTTTCGGCACCACGGCCATAGGCTTCACGCCCTTCCAGTTCTGCCAATAGTTCCGGCGGCGCGGATTTTTTCAGCATGGGGTGTACCGCCAGCGAGGGCGATACGGCATTGATGCGCACACCGAATTCGGCGGCCTCCAACGCGGCACATCGGGTCAGGGCCATTACCCCGGCTTTGGCAGCCGCGTAGTGGCTTTGTTCTTTCTGCGCACGCCAACCCAACACTGAGGCGTTGTTAACAATCACGCCGCCCTGCCCTCTTGCCTTCATGGTGCGCATCATGGCGCGGGTCATGCGCATGGTGCCGTTTAAGGTAACATCGATCACCTTGAACCACTCATCGTCGTCCATGTCCACCAGGGTGCAGCTGGTGCCCAGCCCGGCGTTGTTGATCAGCACATCCACGCCATTTAATTGCTGTTCGGCAAAGGCAATCAGTGCCTGCACGTCTTCTTCGTGGGCCACGTTGCCCACTTTGCCATACACGGCATCCAGGCCGGTTTCGTCTTTTAGCTTTTGCACGGATTGTTGCAGGCGGCCTTCGTGGATATCACTCAGCACGATGCCGCGGCAACCTTCCTCCACGGCCTTTTTAGCGGCCGCAAAACCGATACCGGCACCGGCGGCGGCAGTAATCAGTACGGATTTGCCCGCCAGTAATTGGTGGCCTGGCACGTAACTTGGGTTATGAATGTCCATGGGTTCTCCTACTGAATTCCTGTTTTTATAAGCGCGTTGTTAAGGGCGCGGCTCTTTGGGCATACCCAAACCGCGCTCGGCAATGATGTTGCGCTGGATCTGATTGGTGCCGCCGTAAATGGTATCCGAGCGCACAAACAGGTACATGGCCTGCAGGCGGCTCAGTTGATAGGGTGCCGCTTCCAATATCTGGCTTTGTGGGCCCAACACATCCATGGCCAGTTCACCCAGCTCCCGGTGCCAACTGGCCCAGAATAATTTGTAGATTAGGGCCTCTTTTTGCAGCGATCCATCGCCACCGGACTGGCCTGACAGCATGCGCATGGCGTTGTAGCGCATAATCTTCAGTTCGGTATGGGCCTTGGCAATGCGCTGGCGTAATGCTGGATCCTGTGCCGCTCCATTGCCTTTAGCGATTTTTAAAATCTCATTAAACTCATTCTGGAACTGCATTTGTTGGCCAAGCGTGGAGACTCCCCGCTCAAAGCCCAGCAATCCCATGGCCACCTTCCAGCCATCACCGGGGGCACCTACGATGTCATCGGCTGCACAAACTGCATCGTCAAAAAACACTTCGTTGAATTCACTGGTGCCGGTCATTTGCTGGATCGGGCGCACTTCTATACCGGGCTGAACCATCTTCACCAGAAAAAAGCCCAAGCCTTTGTGGGCTTTGGATTCAGGATCGGTGCGGGCCAGCACAAAACAGTAGTCCGCCTCCTGCGCCAGCGAGGTCCAGACTTTTTGGCCGTTGATCACCCACTGTTGCTTGGATTCATCAAAACGGGCTTTGGTTTTAACGTTAGCCAGATCAGAACCGGCACCGGGTTCGGAATAACCCTGGCACCACAGTTCTTTGCCACTCACAATGCCCGGCAGATACTTTTGCTTTTGTGCATCGCTGCCAAAGGCCATGATGGTAGGCCCCGCCAGACCTTCACCGATATGCCCCACCCGACCGGGGCCACCGGCGCGGGCATATTCCTCGAAAAAGATTACCTGCTGTTCGATGGAGCAGCCACGGCCACCATATTGTTTGGGCCAGCCTACACAGGTCCAACCGCCTTGGGCCATGCGCTGTTCCCAGGCGTGACGTTCATGATGGTACATGTGTTCATCACCGGGGCCGCCCCGATAGCGGATGGCTTCAAATTCGCCTTGCAGGTTCTGCTGCAACCAACTTGCGACTTCCTCACGAAACTGCTCGTCTGCGGCGCTGAAACTTAATTTCATAACACGCCCTCCCCGTCCAGCAGCAACGCTGCCAACCGCTCCCGATGCCAGGCACCGGTTCCCAAGTACTGTTCTGAAGCTTTCGCGCGTTTGAAATAAAGGTGCACGTCGTACTCCCAGGTAAAGCCCACGCCGCCATGGATTTGAATGGCCTCCCCCGCATTTTTAAAAAACGCATCAGAGCAATAGGCCTTGGCTACGCTGGCGGCCTCCTGCAATGCCACTAAGTCCACCGCCGTACCGGCCTGAATGGCCTGTAATGCTTCTTCGGCTACACAGGCGGCGTAGTACACACCGGAGCGGGCCACTTCTACCCTTAGCATCATGTCCGCCGCTTTGTGTTTGATGGCTTGAAACCCCGCAATGGCGCGGCCGAACTGGTTGCGCTCTTTAGTGTAGGCAACTGTCATATCCAACAATTGTTGCGCGCCGCCCATCTGCTCTGCAGCCAAAGCAACGGTAGCCAGATCTAACACCATAGCCAGCGCGTCGCCAGACTGCGACTGCGCACCCAGCAGGGCTGAATTCGGCACTACCACGTCGGTGACACTGATACGCGCCCACTTTCTGGTTTGATCCATGGTGGGAAGCAATTCACGTTTGATGCCAGGGCTGTTGGCGTCAGCAACAAACAGGCTGATGCCGTGATGCCCCTGGCTTGCAGCGCCCTTAGTTGCTGCATCGCGCGCGGCCAATATCAGATAATCAGCAGAAGCACCATCAATGACAAATTCATAGTGTCCGTTAAGCAGATATCCATCGCCTTTGGCTTCAAAAGTAGCATCCACGGTGGCCACATCCCAGCGGCCACCGTAACCAGCTGCTGCCTCACCGGCAAACGCCAGCGTGGCGGTTTTGCCAGCGCAGAATTGAGGTAACAGTCGTTGTTTCTGTTCAGCAGTGCCAGCCACCAATACGGCATTGATCGCCATGCATACGGAAGCATAATAAGGGGAGCAGAAAAGATAACGCCCCATCTGCTCTTGCATGGCAACGAGCTCTACATAGCCCAGCCCCATGCCACCGTAGTCCTCAGGAGTGTGAATGGCTTGCCAATACAGATCTGAGCACACGGTCTGCCATAGGGCAGGATCGTAGCCGCGATCGGTAACCATAACATCACGTATGGCCGCGCTGGTGGAGACTTCCTGCAGAAAGGATTCCGCGGTGTCGCGAATCATGTTCTGCTCGTCAGTAAACACAAACTCCATAGCGGTTCTTTACTCCTGAACTCGAATAAAAAAAGGGAGTGTCATAACGAGGGATGTGTCATGAACTCCCCAAACCCAAACCGTTTACGCACCGTAAACTTTTTGTGCGGGTGTTTCTTTGCTTAGCAACTCGTCCATCGCTGCGGAAATTTCTGTTGGCTCCCAGCGTGCGCCTTTGTCCACGCCTGCTGTGGTCCGCCAACCATCAGCGATTGAAATTTTGCCACCGGCCACTTCGAATACTCGGCCACTGACCGAGCTGGATTCTTCACTGCACAACCACACCACAATGGGTGCTACGTTGGCAGGATCGTAGAAATCAAAGCCATCGTCTGGCTTGCGCATCATGTCGGCAAACACATCTTCGGTCATGCCGGTACGCGCTGCCGGTGCCAGCGCATTAGCTGTTACACCATAACGGCGCAGCTCCGCCGCCTGATTTAATGTGAGGGAGGCAATGCCACCTTTTGCAGCGGCATAATTGGATTGGCCTACCGATCCATTCAAGCCAGCCCCTGAGGAAGTATTGACGATGCGCGCATCCACTTTCTCGCCCTGTTTGCTACGATCACGCCAATAGTGCACAGCGTGGCTGCTGATACAGAAATGGCCTTTAAGGTGAACGGCAATGACGGCATCCCAATCGGCTTCGCTGAGGGATGCGAACATACGATCGCGGCAAATACCTGCATTGTTCACCACGGCGTGCAACGCTCCAAAGGTGTCCACCGCCTGTTTAACTGCGTTGGCAGAATCTTCGTAATTCGTGATATCCGATGTGTTAGCAATCGCCTCTCCACCGGCCGCCTTTATGGCATCCACCGTAGACTGGGCGGCTTGGGCATTGATATCGTTAACCACAACCTTGGCACCTTCTGCAGCCAGGGCTTTGGCGTAGGAGGCTCCCAGGCCACCGCCTGCGCCGGTGATGATGACTACTCGATCTTTACAGATAGCTGAGCTTGGCATTGTTATTTGCTCCAGAATCTTGCTCTTATAATTTCTCGATGATCGTTACGTTGGCCTGGCCACCGCCTTCGCACATGGTCTGTAAACCATAGCGACCGCCGGTGCGTTCCAGTTCATGCAGCAATGTCGTCATTAGCTTGGTACCAGTAGCCCCCAGTGGATGGCCCAGTGCAATGGCCCCTCCATTCACATTGGTTTTGGCATGGTCATAATCCAATTCCTTTAACCACGCCAAGGGTACCGAGGCAAAGGCCTCATTGATTTCCACCAGATCGATGTCATTCATGGTCATGCCGGCTTTTTTCAGCGCATAACGGGTGGCAGGGATAGGGGCCGTTAACATCCAGATCGGATCTTCTGCGCGCACTGAGATATGATGAATACGGGCCCTCGGTGTCAGGTTGTAGCGTTTCAAGGCTTGTTCTGACACGATCAACATGGCAGAAGAAGCATCACAGGTTTGCGATGAAACGCCCGCCGTTACCTTGTCACAACCGAACAGAAAATCCAGCTCTGCCATTTTTTCCAGCGAGGTATCCCGTGGCGTTTCATCCATGGTGACGCCTTCCAGTGGCACGATCTCACGATCGAAACGACCTTCTGCAATGGCACGCAAGGCACGCTGATGAGAATCGTAAGAGAATTCCTCCAACTCACGACGGGAAAGATTCCATTTGTCGGCAATCATTTGGGCCGAACGGAATTGTGTGGGCGGCTGATCACCATAGCGGGCAACCCAGCCCTTGGAACCAGTAAAAGGATCGCTGAAACCCAACGGCTCCGCTGCCATCATAGCGGATGAAATTGGAATTTGAGTCATGGTCTGCACGCCACCGGCAACCACCACATCCATGGTGCCGGACATAATCGCCTGGGCAGCAAAATGCACTGATTGCTGGGATGATCCGCACTGACGATCAATAGTGGTGCCTGGCACCTCATCACTTAACCCGGCGGCAAGCCAGCAAGTGCGGGCGATATCACCGGCCAATGGCCCGATGGTGTCGACACAACCGAAGAGGACGTCATCGTATTCGTTATCCGGAATACCATTGCGCTCAACCAATTGGCGCAACACATGGGCACCCAGGTCTGCTCCGTGAACGTGAGCCAGCCCCCCTTTGCGGCGGCCGGTAGGGCTGCGCAACGCATCTACAATATAGGCTTCAGCCATGTTAATTCTCTCTCACTCGTTAAATTTTGTGCTGTTCACCAAAGGTTTTATCTGCCCCTATTTTGGCATTGGGGTTCATCAACCATTGATGCAGACGATTTTTATGAAAACCGGAGTGGCCCCAGAATTTGTCCAACGCCCAAGCTCGCTTCATCCAGATATGGAGGTTGCATTCCCAGGTGTAACCCATTGCGCCATGGGATTGAATGCCATTCTTTGCTGCCAGCAAAGCCGCTTCACCGGCAGCAACCTTGGCGTGAGATACCGCAAAGTCTGCATGCACCGGACGCTGGCTTACGGTATAGGCGGCACGATACAGCGCGGGCTTGGCAAACTCGGTTTTTACCGCGCAGTTGGCCATATGATGTTTCAGAGCCTGATTGGAACCGATAGCACGGCCAAACTGAAAACGATCCGTGGTGTATTGAACGGTCATATCCACCATCGCCTCAGCCAACCCGATTAACTGGGCGGCGGCACCCAACGCTCCACGATTCAACGTTGCTGCCATCGCAGACACACCCCTGGCACCATTCACCAGCAGGGTTTCCTCTTCCGGGCGCCATTCCACTTTAAACAGACGGCGGCTGGGATCCACACTTTGCAGGGGAATAAGACTGACGCGCTCGCGCTCAAGCAGGTGGATCTCATTACCGCTGGGTAATATCAGATAATCTGCAATATGAGCATCACTCACCGTTGGATTCACTGCATGTCCAACGGCTACACGACGTTCACCGGTAGCAATTTTTTCAAGCAAGGTGGCACAACGGGCATCTCTGTCTGCCTGACAAGCCAGCAACGGCGTGGCTACCAATGCGGTTTCAACTAAAGGCTCTGCCAACGCAACCCGACCGCATTCCTGAGCCAACAGAACAAAGTCCAGCTCGCTCATACCCAAACCACCGAACTGTTCCGGCACCAGCATTGCAGTAAGACCCAGCTCTACCATCTGCTGCCATAAAGCCTCGTCTCGGCCGGTTTGTGAATCCCAACCGGTGCGCAAGCTATCAGCAGTCACTTCTTTCTGCAGAAACTGTTTTACGCTGTCGCAAAACACCAACTGATCTTCACTGAATGTAAAATCCATGATCTGCCCCTCGCCTATTTACGCGGCATGCCAAGCAAACGCTCGGCGATGATGTTGCGTTGAATTTCATTGGTACCCGCATAGATAGGGCCAGACTGTGCAAACAAAAACCCTTCAAGCCAGTTACCCACTGTGGCTTCGGTATTAGCATCAGGCAGCAGTTCTGCATTGTTAGCCAGGATGCGCATGGCCGTTTCGTGCATGTGTTGATCCAGCTCCGACCAGGAAATTTTGTTAACCGAAGCCTCAGAGCCGATTTTTCCGCCCTTCATCAAACGCGATGCAGTTTGATAAGTAGAAAGCGCATAGGCCTCTGCATCCATAAAGGATTTCACCACTGCATCTTCAACACTTAGATCAACGATATCGTTGGCGTGCTCACGATAGAGTGCAACCAAACGCTTTGCTGTCTCCTGAAACCGGGCAGGGCTACGCAGCATCAAACCACGTTCAAAGCCAGCAGTGGCCATGGCGATGTTCCAGCCTTCACCCTCACCCCCTAAACAATTCGCCACCGGCACCCGTACATCATCAAAGAATATTTCAGCAAAACCGGGCAAGCCGTTTAACTGGGGAATGGGCCGTACTGTAATGCCGGGGGCATCCAGGGGCACCAATATGAAAGACAATCCATGATGACGCTCAGAGGTGGGATCCGTACGAAAAATACAGAATACCCAATCGGCAAACACTGCGCGGGTGGACCATACTTTTTGCCCATTAAGAACGTATTCATCCCCTTCACGTACTGCCTTGGAGCGTATAGCTGCCATATCACTGCCGGCGCCCGGCTCTGACCAACCCTGAGCCCACATTTCTTCACCGCTGGCCATCTTGGTAATGAAGCGCTCTTTCTGCTCTGGGGTGCCATATTCCATTAAGGTTGGCCCCAGCAAAAAGATACCATTCTGATTGACCCGCAGTGGCGCTTGGGCACGGTAGTATTCTTCTTCAAAAATCAGCCACTCAATCAGATTGCAACCACGGCCACCGTATTCTTTGGGCCAGGTCACCATGCCCCAATTGCCCTGCGCCAGGGTTTGCTCCCATTGACGATGCTGTTCAAAACCCTCGGCTGTATCGAACGATTTCAACGCAGTCCGAGGCACGTTGGCTTGCAGCCAGTCGCGCACCTCATGACGAAACGCTATTTGTTCAGGGGTATAATTCAAATCCATCCAGTATTGCTCCCGCTTCAGGCTTTGGTCTGGTTGAAAGTGGCATCGCGTTTTTCCACAAAGGCGTCGCGGGCTTCTTGTGAATCATCATCGGTGTAGGCTTGCAGGGTGAATCCCTGCTCCCAGCGATATTTGTCTTCCAGGTTTCCATCTTCGATGCCGGTGAGCGCTTCTTTGGCCAGTTGAATCATGGGGGAGCTTTTTTCGGCAATCTTTGCTGCCATCTTCAATACCACGTCACGCAGTTCTGCTTTCGGAACCACCCGCTCTACTGCCCCCAGCCGATACGCTTCCTGAGCATCAATAAACTCACCGGTGTAATACATGTATCGCACTTTTTGCACCGGGAACATACGTTGTAAATGAGCACCACCGCCCATCGCACCACGATCTACTTCGGGCACACCAAAACGTGCACATTCAGAGGCAACGATGATGTCCGCAGCACCAGAAATACCAATACCACCACCCAACACAAAACCATGCAGAGCGACAATAACCGGCTTGGGATTCAAGTGAATGGACTTGAAGGTATCGTAGTTGCCTTTGTTTACTGCAACAATTCGAGAGCTGTCTGCTGCCAATTCCTTGATATCCACCCCGGCGCAGAATCCTTTGCCTTCTGCACGGATAACAATCACTTTTACCTGAGGATCCACACCCAGCTGATCCAACTGCCTGGAAATAGCCGACCACTCCTGACTGTTAAAGGCATTCACAGGGGGCTTGCAGAAAATCAGTTCGGCAATGCCATTTTCAATTACGGTTTCAAACGCCATGCGTGTTCCCCAATATTCTCAGTTGTGGGTCGCCAGACCGGATACTGATTCGGTTTGTACTGTATTGTTATGAGTAGCTCCGCTTTGATCTGTAGTGGAACCTGCAGATAAGCGCTTCAATACTGTTTCGGCTTCGTGAACGATATTATTTATCAGCTCTGATACCGTCGGCAGATCGGTGATAACACCTGCTATCTGGCCACTGGGCAGAATACCCTGTTGCGGATGGCCTTTTACCATCGCTTCCTGAATCATCATGGGCGCATTGGCCGCCATCATGGTCTGGCCCAGAGTCATACCGTTTGATTTTTTCATCTTCCAGGCGGAATTCAGCATGGCAAACAGCGATCCGCCGGTGAGCTTGGTGAAGGCCAGACCGTTGGTTATGGCCATCCATAACATGCCTAAGGTTGATTTGGTTTCCAGCTGTTGCAAACAATCATTCATGATCATGCGCTGAGGCATGCCATCAAGCTTTTTACTAACAATGATCTGCTCGGTAACCGACTTTAAATATTCCTGCTTGGTGACATCCGGCACAGGGCATTCCTGCGTGAGTAAAAAGCGAGTTCCCATCGCGATCCCTTCGGCACCGTAGGACAACGCAGCCACCAAACCTCGACCATCTTTAAAGCCACCGGCGGCAATAACCGGCACCGTCAACGCATCCACCACCTGTGGCAATAGAATATTGGAGGATACTGCACCGGTATGTCCGCCGCCTTCACCGCCTTGCACGACTACCGCATCGGCACCCATTTCCACTGCCTTAACAGCGTGTTTCAACGCTCCCACTGTGGGGATACATACCACACCAGCCTGCTTAAGTTTATTCACCATCGCTTTGGCAGGGGAACGGCTATAGCTCACCGCTTTCACCCGGTGCTTAATGCACAGATCAATAATCTGGGCAGCACCCGGTGAATACATGTGGAAGTTGACACCAAAAGGCCGATCGGTTTTTTGTTTGATCGCCAATATGCCCTGCTCTACTTCTGCTGGGGTCATAACCGCGCCTGCCAAAAAACCAAAGCCACCTGCATTACAGGTAGCGGCCACTAAAGTGGGATCGGCCACCCAGCCCATGGCAGTTTGAATAATGGGATATTCACACCCCAACAACTGACATAACTTTGTATTCAGAACTGTTTTCTTCGGTTCTGCGCTACCCATGATCAGCCCCTATCGTTTCACGATTACGGAAGAGCCATGACCAAACAGACCCTGATTTGCAGTAATACCAACTCGGGCACCTTCTACTTGCCGTGCTCCGGCTTCACCTCTTAGTTGCCGGGTCAGCTCACAGACCTGAGCCAACGCTTGAGCTGGCACAGCCTCCCCAAAGCAGGCTAAACCACCCGATGGGTTCACTGGCAAGCGGCCTCCGATTCGGGTGGCACCGTCACGCACCCATTGCGCTGCCTGACCGCGCTCACACAATTGCAGATCTTCCATCCAATCCAGTTCCAGTGCGGTGGACAAGTCATAAACTTCGGCCACATTAACATCAGCAGGAGAGATGCCAGCCTCTTCATAGGCCTTGATGGGTAATGCCGCACGGAAGCTGTGCGCATCCACCACCGCAGCCGAATCCGTGGCAATGTCGGGCATTTCAATAATTGAGGATGCGTAGGTGGGGGTAACGGTGGAAATCGCCGCCACCTTCACTGCATCACCTCGGCCAATTTTTTTTGCATATTCCAAACTGGAAACCACCAGTGCGGCACCGCCATCAGAGGTGGCACAAATGTCCATCAAACGTAAGGGATCTGCCACCATGTTGGACGCGGCAACATCTTCAGCCGTGAAGCGCTTGCGATATCGAGCGTATTCATTCTGGAATCCGTGTTCTGCATTCTTCACTTTGACCAGGGCGAAATCATCCTGGGTATCACCATACATTTCCATACGCCGACGGGCATAGAGCGCAAAGTAGGTAGGATTGGTGATGCCCAAACGAAAGCGCACCCAGTCCGGATCATCGGGCCGCTCGCCTTTTTGGGGTGCCAGAAACCCCTTAGGGGTAGTATCTGCTCCCACCACCAAAGCAACATCACAGGCACCGGACAGTATTTTCGCACGTGCCGCAGCCAGGGCCTGAGAACCGGAAGCACACGCGGCGTAACTGGTGTTCACCTCTGCTCCCTGCCATCCCAACGCCTGCGCAAAGGTGGCTCCGGCCACATACCCAGGATAGCCACAGCGCATGGTGGCCGCACCGGAAACAAAACCGATATCCTGCCAGGCTACGCCAGAATCCGTCAGCGCATCACGGGCTGCCTTAACACCATATTCGACGAAGTTTTTGCCCCATTTTCCCCAGGGGTGCATCCCCACCCCCAATATTGCGATGTCATTATTCATGCTGCCATTACTCATAGTGGTTTCCACTTCCAGGTGACATGCTCAGTCGACTCGTCTTCAAAGAGTGTGTCGAGTACCAGTTCCATTTCCATACCGGCCTTGAGGTCGGAAGGATTGACACCGGATACGACCTGGCCCAGCACAATCATTTTTTCTTTTTCCAGCTCAACCGCAGCAATGGTAAAAGGAACGTAGGGATCGGCTGCCACATAGGGCTCTGGGGGTTGATATTCCGCATTGGTGAACGACCACACCTTGCCGGTGCGACTTAAAGGCACATCGTTGAATTGATCACTATTGCAGGCTGGATTTTTACAGAAATGTTTAGCCTTGGGAAAATAGTACGAGCCACAACCAGCGCACTGATTGCCAATCAGGTGGGGCTTTTCCTGATCCAGGGTAAACCAGCCTTCCAAAGCCGGTTGCCTGTTTTTCTTGCCAGCTGCCGCGTTAGTTTCTTCACTCATGTCGTCACCGCTGTATTTAAATTTTTTATGCCTAGGGTCAGCGTCGATCGCCGGGCGGATTATCCTTAAGTTGTTTGGAACGCCAGTTGAGAGGGTCAAGCTGCGCAATTGTTTGCAACTGCTGTTGAGTTGGCGCAGCAGTCACCGGCACATCAGTTGGCACATAAATCTCAAAACCGGTGTTTTCCAATACCTGCTCAACCGTAACCCCAGGATGCAGGCTTAACAGTTGCAGCATGTGATTAGGCCCATTCCAATCCATCACACACAGATCCGTGATCACCATCCGAATATCAATATCATCCAGACTGTAGCCCTTGGGTAGACGCTCCGGGTTGTAACCAATGGAGCACACCACATCACATTCATCCTGCACAAAAACCCGCTTGCTGTGGGCCGGTACGAAAAAGGAATTGGCATGACTGATGGAATTGCCCGGAAAACCACGGGCACCTAGCATCTGCACTTTAGGTTGCTGATAGCTGCCACCCAATGCTGAGATATTGGTTTGACCATAACGATCTATCTGCGATGGCCCTACCATGGCATGACGCTTACCGCTCCACACGTTGTCAAATATGCGGGAGAAGCCCATCCAACTTTCTTGCGCTTGCCCTTCATGAGAGGTGCGACCACTGACTGGATTGGGATCACTCAACATGTAGGATTCGGAATCCGTCATCATCATATCGGGGTTGATTGTTTTCATGGCCAGGCTAGCCGCCAGCCGTGGCAGCAGGCCAATGCCTGTTGCCAGTATTTCACCATCATGACGAAAGGCTTCGGCAGCCGCGCAGATCATCAATTCCGCCAGGCTGTATTCTTGTACTGTCTGATTCATTGTTAGTTCCCGTTACAGTCCGGCGTGATTAATAAACAGGTAGAGGTAGTTTGCGAATGGCATCCAGCCCGCCAACGGCTTGCTGGTAATCCTGTTCAGTGGTTCCACTCAGATATTTTGCACGGTAACCGTCAAAACCACCCTCTTTGGCCGAAACGTTGTATTCCTTGAAATGCTTGGTATCAAAACCATAAAAAGGATTACATGAGGATGGATGCGCACCACCGGGAATGGGCACCACCGCCTGGGTTTGAGCGCGCTCCCAATGCACATAGCGCGCCTCATCTCCTTGATGAAAGTGCGCGGTGTCTACCAATTCTTCACAACTCACAATGGTGTTTTGCGCCGCGCGAGCAAACCAGTCGTCCATGTATAGATCGGGGCCCTTAATCTGACAAACACCGCGCTCGTCGGCTCGATCCACGTGAATCAAGGCAATATCCAAATTCAGGGCAGGCATGGCCAGCCACTCTTTGTCATCATAGGGGCTGTCAATCACCTTTAAATCTGGATTATTTTTGACAACATCCGTGCCCAAGCCAACAGCGGTGGGAATGTAGGGCAGGCGCCAGGCTGCAGCTCTTAATCCTAACAACATCAACCCCTCGTCAATCTCCATCACATCAATGCTGCCATTCTGACGAGCTTCGCGAAAATAGGGCTCAAGCGGTATGAAATCCAAAGACACGAAGGCAAATATCACTTTCCTGACTTTTCCAGCAGCACACAACATTCCGACATCAGCACCGCCGTAGGAGACTACCGTCAGATCTTTTACATCGGTACGCATCAGCTCACGCACTAACGCCATCGGTTTACGGCGAGGGCCCCAACCACCGACACCAATGGTCATACCGCTTTCAATCTGACCAACGGCCTGCTGTGCCGACATCACTTTATTCATCTACTGGCTCTCTTTCTTGTTCTGTTAGCCCACCACCTCAGACGTTGCGACCTAAACTACTTTCCTTTAAAAAACGCATAGTTAGGCAGATCGCTTGATTACCAAAATGCAAGCCTGAGTGCTTATTGGGCATTATGGGAACTTTACTCGCCACTAAAATCGTCCAAGTGGACTAGGACACTCAGGGGCCATTCCGATACTTTTTTCAACAAGGAAATACAGTCCTTTTCACAGGTAAAAACCAACATGCAGATACCCGTTACCACCATCCCTCAATTGGTGGAGCAAGCAGCCAGAACCTACGGCAACGACCTGTTTTTAGAAGAGCATCGAACCCGCATCGGATTCGATGATTTTGCCGTGCAAGTAAATTCCGTAGTGGGGTCATTGCTGGCAAGCGGGATACGTAAGGGTGACAGAATCGCCGTTTGGGCCCCCAATATCAGCGAGTGGGTGATTGCAGCGATTGGCGCACAATGCGCAGGTGCAGTTCTGGTTACGCTAAACACTCGTTACAAAGGTAGCGAAGCCGCCTACATTCTTAGGCAAAGTCGTGCCAGGATTCTATTTTCTATAAGCAGCTTTCTGGGAACAGACTATCCTGCGCAACTAAAAGACGAAGCCCTTCCTGATCTGGAAAAAATCATAGTCTTTCGCGGTGATGACGACAGCCCGCATACCCGCTGGGAAGCGTTCCTAGACGATAGCGGCAATATCACTGAGCAGGATATTCAACAACGCCTTGCAAGCATTAGCGACACTGATATTTCAGACATTCTGTTTACGTCCGGAACAACCGGACACCCCAAAGGCGTGATGACGAGTCACGAGCAAAATCTTCGCGCCTTTACCCATTTCTCCGAAATAGTCGGTCTTACCCAAGGGGACCGCTATCTGGTGATCAACCCTTTCTTTCACAGCTTTGGCTACAAAGCCGGAATTCTGGCGTGCCTGCTGAAAGGCGTTACCTTGCTACCCCACGCAGTATTCGACACAGAGGACATTCTGCAGCGAATCAGCCGTGATCGCATCTCTGTACTGCCGGGGCCTCCGACTCTTTTTCAATCGTTACTGGCACATCCAAATTTGGGCCAACACGATCTTTCAACACTGCAAAAAGCCACTACCGGCGCAGCTGTCATACCGGTAGAGATGATTCGAAAAATGAAATCCGTTTTAGGCCTAAATACCGTTATTACAGCCTATGGGCTTACTGAAACTTGCGGCTTGGTCACCGCTTGCCGACAGGGCGATAGCGACGAAACCATCGCAACCACATCCGGCCGCGCGATCCCCGGTGTAGAGCTTCGCTGTGTTGACAGCAATAATCAGGAGGTTCCCAGAGGCGAGCCAGGCGAAATTGTGGTTCGCGGATTTAACGTCATGCAGGGCTACTTTGAGAACGAACCGGCCACCCACGAAGCGATAGATGCTGACAACTGGCTGCACACCGGCGACATTGGGATCATGGATGCCGATGGAAATCTGAAAATAACAGACCGCCTGAAAGATATGTTTATTACCGGCGGTTTCAATTGCTATCCCGCCGAGATCGAAAAGACCATTGCCAACCACCCGGATATCGCCATGAACGCCGTTATTGGTGTTACCGACGAGCGCATGGGAGAAGTAGCAAAGGTTTTTGCCGTACTTAAACCCGACAGCAGTTTGACAGCAGATGAACTAATCGCCTGGTGCCGCGAGCACATGGCGAACTATAAAGTTCCGCGACAGGTAGAGTTTATGGAGCACCTGCCTCTCAATGCGTCTGGCAAAGTGTTAAAACCCGAACTGAGAAAGCTCAGCCTTTAGTGCACCCACAAGGATTATAACAATGAAAATACACAGTCTTGGATACATTGGCGTCAATTGTACTGACCCGGCACGCTGGGCGCACTACGGAACCCAAGTGTTGGGGATGATGGATGTTTCGGAGCAACTTAGCCCAAATGATGACAGTGTTTACCTGAAGATGGACGACAGGCCCTGGCGAATCGTGGTTAATAAATCCGATAGCGATGGCTATGCCTTCAGCGGTTGGGAAGTTGCGGGAGAGGATAATTTCAATGAAGCATTGAATACGCTGGAACGGCACAGCATCAATTTCGAGCGCGCTAGTGCCGATCTACTGGCCCAACGCAGAGTTCAGGATCTGGTGAGTTTTTCTGACCCGGATGGCAACCGACATGAATTGTACTGGGGGCCGATTTCAGATTTCGGACAGTTTGCCTCTCCGGTCGGCATCAAGCAGTTTATCACCGGCGATCAGGGGTTTGGTCATGTTGTACTGCCCACCCCCAGTTTCGATGGCTGTCTGCAATTCTATAAAGACGTGATGGGTTTTGACCTATCCGACTTAATGAAAGTGCGTTTCACCCCAGATCCGAACGAACCTGAAAAACGCCTGTACTTCATGCATTGTAATGAGCGCCATCACAGCCTGGCTATTTTCGAGTGCCCCATGCCTGCCGGTTGTGTGCATGTAATGGTGGAAACCGACCGGGTTGATGAAGTCGGGCGCGCCATGGATAGGATGAAAGCACATAACGTGAAGCTTACGGGCACCCTAGGCCGACACGCCAATGATCACATGGTGAGTTTCTACATGGCCACGCCATCAGGGTTCATGCTGGAATACGGTGCCGAAGGCCGTACCGTTGAGGACTGGAGCCGCTACTCACCGTTTCAAAGCACCGTGAACAGCTTCTGGGGGCACGACTTCAGCGTAGGCATGGAGTAACGGCGGTTGCCCCATTCAGTCTCTATGGAGTAGGCCATTTGAGGTAGGAAATTTAAATGGCCTGTTGAGACGATAGCATCAGGATAACAAGAGAAAAGCACTATGTCTCAAATTGATCAGAAAGCGTTTCGCAGCGCCCTTGGCCAGTTCGCCACCGGGGTAACGGTAATTACGACCGTGGATGCACAAGGCAACAAAGTGGGTATGACAGCTAACAGCTTTAGCTCAGTCTCACTCGACCCGATGCTGGTATTGTGGAGCATTGCCCGCTCATCAAATTCCTTTAATGAATTTGTTAACGCCGACCGTTTCGCCATCCACGTTCTGCATGCCAACCAGCAAACGCTGTCCAATCAATTTGCATCCAGCTGCGATGATAGATTCTATAACGTAAGCCATAGCGATGGTTTGGGCGGGGTTCCACTGCTAAACGATTATAGTGCTGTATTCCAGTGCCAAACCGAACATCAATATGATGGCGGTGACCACATCATCATCGTTGGGCGCGTTGTCGCATTCGAAAACCGAGAACAGCCACCTCTCATTTTCCACGCCGGTCGCTACGCCGATCTGGATCTGCCCGTAGCCGTATAAAAACAAGAGCGAGAATCATCATGACAGCACAAGAAAAGAGCCTGCAGGACGTGACCCCCGAACTGATCATTCAGCGGGCAAAAGACATGATTCCCTTCCTAAAGGAACAGGCCCCTCGCGCGCAGGCGGAGCGAAAAGTCCCCGAAGACACCATCGCTAAAATGCAGGAGGCAGGATTCTTCCGCGTGCTTCAGCCCAAGCGCTGGGGTGGCTACGAAATGGATCCACAGGTTTTTTTCGAAGTACAGATGGCGCTGGCCGAAGGCTGCATGTCTACTGCCTGGATCTACGGCGTTATTGCCGTTCATAACTGGCAAATTGCCTTATTCGATCTAAAAGCTCAGGAAGATGTCTGGAAAGACGATACCAGTATTCTTATTGCTTCATCCTACATGCCCGTAGGCAAAGTCGAACCAGTGGAAGGCGGCTTTAACTTCAGTGGCCGCTGGGCCTTCTCCAGCGGCTGCGACCACTGCGAATGGGTATTTCTGGGTGGTGTTGTGCCACCGACTGCCGACAATCCGGAACCTAATTATCGGACGTTTCTGGTACCACGAGGTGATTTTAAAGTGGTTGACACATGGCATACCTTTGGCCTGCAAGGTACCGGCTCCAACGACATCGTTGTAGAGAATGTCTTTGTACCAGAGCATCGCACCCACAGCTCACTGGACGGATTCCGTGGCACCAACCCGGGCATTGATTCCAAAACAATTCCACTATACAAAATTCCTTTTGGGCAACTGTTCCCGCGAGCGGTTTCAGGTTCCACCATCGGCGCTACCCAAGGTGCCATCAATGCCTATCGAGAAGTTGCCTCAAAACGCGTTGGCAGCAACTCCGGTGCCAAAACAGCTGAAGACCCTCATGCTCAAATGGCGGTGTCTCGCGCTCAATCTCTGGTTGATCAGCTCAAACTGAGGTTGACTCAGATCTTCGATCAATTGATGGCTGATGCGCGCCGCGGTGAGCCTACCGATATTAACCTGCGTATTCAGTACCGCTATGAATCTGCAGCCGTGCCCGAGGCATGCCTGGCTGAGGTGCTGGAACTGCAAAAAATGTGTGGTGGCCGTGCCATTTTCACCAGCAGCCCACTGCAACGCTTTGTGCTGGATATTCTTGCTGGCCGAGCCCATGTTGCCAATAACCCATACCAGTACGGCCGCAATTACGGCGCCGTGCAATTGGGCTTGGATAACACTGACTTCTTCCTATAACTGCGGGGCACAGCAATGAACCTTTCCCCGCGAGTTATCTTGGTTACCGGTGCCAGTCGTGGTGCCGGCAAAGGTATCGCTCAAGCGTTCGGCCGTTTAGGCGATATCGTCTATATCACTGGCCGCAGTCAGAAAGAAGGTGACGCTCCGTTGCCAGGCACCGTGTTTGCAACTGCCAACGCGATTACCCGCATGGGTGGTGTGGGCGTGCCGGTGGTATGTGATCACAGTGATGATGCCCAAGTTAAACAACTCTTTCAGCAGATCATGGAAGAACGTGGCCAGCTGGATATTTTGGTCAACAATGCCACCGCTCTGCACGACGATTTAGTCATGCCCGGCCCATTCTGGGAGAAATCTCTGGATTTAGTCGACATTCTCAATGTGGGCTTACGCTCCAGTTATGTTGCCAGCTATTACGCCGCACGTATTATGGCGCAACAGAAAAGCGGATTGATCGTGAACACCAGCTCGCCCGGCGCTGCCTGCTATATGCACGGCCCAGCCTACGGTGCACAGAAGGCCGGCAGCGATAAAATGATCTGGGATATGGCACAGGATCTTAAACCGTTCAATGTTGGTTGTGCCTCCATCTGGATGGGTGTACTGAAAACCGAGCGCCTGGATGCTGTGATGGCGGCCGACCCGGAAAAATACGCCGCTTTTTTCCAGATGGCGGAATCGCCTGAATTTACCGGCCGTGTCATTGATGCGCTGTACCGTGATGAAAACCTTTTGGATAAAACCGGCCGCGCCTTCATTGGCGCAGAAATCGGAATGGAGTTGGGCGTCTGCGATCTGGATGGCTCCCAACCCCACTCTCATCGTGAAGCCTTGGGTGGTCCTCTGCCCTACAACCCAGCCGTTGTGCAATAACTTTTAGAGTGGCCACATCATGACTATACCAGCCAAACCGCCATGCCATACTCTGCAAGTCTGCGATGGCATTACCATAAGCTACTGTGAACTGGGGCCACAACAAGGCCACCCTGTTCTATTCCTTCAAGGCAGCGGCCCCGGTGCCAGCGGCTGGTCGAACTTCAGGTACAATGCCCAAGCATTCGCACAGGGCGGCTATCGGGTAATCATTCCGGATCTGCCCGGTTTTGGCGACAGCGACAAACCGGACACCGACTACACGCTGGATTTCTTTGTGCAGTGTGTAACTGAGTTTGCAGATCAACTGGACTTGCAACAGTTCGCGCTTGTTGGTAACTCATTAGGTGGCGCGATCAGTATTGGCCTGGCATTGGCCCATCCAACTCGCATCAGTCATTTGATTCTTATGGGGTGCGGTGGCCTGGAGGATCAAATAACGTATTTCCAAACCATGCCTGGTATTCAGGCCATGACCAAGATACCGCTGGACTCCCCTGAATTCACCCCCGCCTACCTTAAGCAGGTATTGCAGCTGATCGTTCATGATCCTCGGTTTATTACCGACGAGCTTATAGAAGAGCGCTTCCGCATTCTGGAAACCCAGAACAGCAGTGTCTTCAAACGCATGGTCATTCCTAATCTGACTGATCGCTTATCCGACGTGAAGCAACCGGTGCTGGGGTTCTGGGGTGGCCAGGATAACTTCTGTCCGATCACAGGTGCCGAGAAAATTGTGCGGTACTGCCCCAACGCTCAGATGATTACCCTAAGCCAATGCGGCCACTGGGCCATGATTGAGCACGCTGATCTGTTTAACCAACGCAGCCTTGAATTTCTGGAAGCTAACCCTGTATGAGCCTGTCATCCGAACAACGCCAACATTTAGGTGAAGAGTTATTTCGTGCATTAAGTTCGTGCCAAACCCTGGCACCTCTTACTGAGCGCTTCGACAACATTGATATTGAAGATGCCTATTATATTTCCCAAGCCATGCTGAAAGCCCGTCTGGATCACACCAAAGAAAGAATAGTAGGTAAAAAGATCGGGGTCACCTCGTTGGCGGTGCAAGAGATGCTTGGTGTCTATCAGCCTGACTTTGGCTTTCTCACATCCAATATGGCAGTGAACAACAAAGCAGATTGCCCGATCGAAGGCAACCTGATTCAACCCAGGGCCGAAGCAGAAATCGCCTTTCTGTTAAAGCAGGATTTGCAGGGGCCGGGCGTAACAGAACAGGATGTATTGAATGCCACAGAATGCATCATGCCCTGCTTTGAAATTGTGGATTCACGCATCAAGGATTGGAAGATCAAGATTCAGGACACCATCGCCGACAACGCCTCCTGCGGTGTATTTGTGATCGGCGATGAACGGGTGAGCCCTCACGAGGTTGATCTACCAAACCTAGAAGTCACGGTATTCAAAAATGGCGCACCCATCAGCAACGGAAAAGGTTCTGCTGTGCAAGGCAACCCACTGACTGCCGTTGCCTGGCTGGCCAACACCTTAGGTGAGTTTGGAATTCCGTTTAAAGCTGGGGAAGTGATCTTATCTGGCTCACTGGTGCCGTTGGAGCCGGTGGTGGCTGGCGATGAAATGCATATGGAGCTGTCCGGTATTGGCAGCGCCACCGTTCGTTTTTGTTGATTGCCTAACGCATCGAAAAGCATTTCTTATATACGAACTCTCTAAACACAAATTCAGCAACTCCACCAAGAACAACGTCGGGAACAACATGGGGAACAACATCATGTCGCAAAAATTACGGGCCGCCATCATTGGCCCTGGCAACATTGGCACAGACCTGCTCATGAAAGCCATGCGCAGTGACTGGATCGAGCCAGTGTGGATGGTAGGCATAGAAGAATCCGAAGGCATAAAACGAGCACGGGACTTTGGCATGAAAGTCTCAACCAGTGGGGTAGACGGTATGCTGCCTCACATGAAAGACGACAACATCCAGATCGCCTTTGATGCCACCTCCGCCTATGTGCATGCGGAAAACTCCCGCAAGGTGAACGAACAGGGCGCCATTATGATCGACCTGACCCCGGCAGCCATCGGCCCTTACTGTATCCCACCGGTCAATCTGCAAAGCTTATTGAAAGAAGGCCGCAAGGAAAACGTCAACATGGTGACCTGCGGCGGACAAGCCACGATTCCCATGGTGGCTGCCGTTAGTCGCGTGCAGACCGTCGAATACGGCGAGATCGTTGCCACCGTTGCCTCCAAGTCCGTGGGCCCCGGCACGCGAAAAAACATCGATGAATTCACCCGCACTACATCCGGCGCTATCGAGAAAATTGGCGGCGCAAAAAAAGGTAAAGCCATCATTATCGTGAATCCGGCGGAACCACCCCTGATTATGCGAGATACCGTACATTGCCTTACAGCAGATGAGCCAGATCAAGACAAGATTCTTGCATCCATCCACGCCATGGTAGAAGACGTGCAACAATACGTGCCCGGATACCGGCTTACCAATGATCCGGTATTCGATGGCAACCGCGTTACTGTATTCCTGGAAGTTGAAGGGCTGGGAGATTTTCTGCCGAAATATTCCGGCAATCTGGACATCATGACCGCCGCCGCATTGCGCACCGCCGAAATGTACGCTGAAGCCATGGCAAAAGGAGCACTGTAATGAATTTTAAAGGCAAAAAAATCACCCTGCACGATATGTGTCTGCGGGATGGCATGCATCCTAAACGCCACCAAATCAGCATCGACCAGATGATAGACATCGCATGTGCACTGGACGATGCCGGCGTTCCCTTGATCGAAGTCACCCACGGTGACGGCCTTGGTGGTGCTTCGGTAAACTACGGATTCCCGGCGGCAACCGACGAAGCCTATCTGGATGCTGTGATTCCCAAATTAAAAAACGCTAAGGTTTCAGCACTGCTGCTGCCGGGCATTGGCACTGTCGATCATCTAAAAATGGCGGCAGACATGGGTGTAGGTACCATTCGCGTGGCCACCCACTGCACCGAAGCCGACGTGTCCGAGCAACACATAGGCATGGCTCGTGATATGGGGTTGGATACCGTCGGGTTTCTGATGATGGCGCACATGATCAGTCCCGATGAACTGTTGCAACAAGCCTTGCTAATGGAAAGCTACGGTGCCAATTGCATCTATTGCACTGACTCGGCGGGCTACATGCTGCCTCACCAAGTAACTGAGCGCATCGGCCTGCTACGCGCCCGCTTGAAACCTGAGACTGAACTGGGGTTCCACGGTCATCATAATCTTGGCCTTGGAGTAGCCAATTCCATGGCTGCAGTCGAAGCCGGAGCAAATCGCATTGACGGCTCTGCGGCTGGCTTGGGTGCAGGTGCTGGCAACACCCCCCTGGAAATCTTTGCTGCCGTTATGGATCGCATGGAAGCCGAAACCGGTGTGGACATCTTCAAGCTAATGGCGGTCGCCGAAGAAAAGGTCATCCCCATGATGGATCATCTGGTGCGAGTAGACAGGGATTCCCTGATTCTAGGCTACGCCGGGGTGTATTCATCGTTTCTGCTGTTTGCCAAACGCGCCGGAGCCAAGTACGGCGTACCATCCCAGGATATTCTGCTGGAAATGGCGAAGCGCAAGGCCATCGGTGGGCAAGAAGATTTGATCGAAGATGTGGCCATGCAGCTGGCCAAAGCAAAGGTTGGCTAACGCACTGATATTGCTCAATGTTTCGACTAGAAGTCGGGAAAGTTTTGGGAGTTTAGAAGTAAATCAGGTAGTATCGGGTTTACAATGAATTCTAGGCTCCCAAAACGATAAGACTTGCCACAGCAAGCATGATTGAGATGTGCCCATGCCCCTGAACATCGACAATGTTGCCCTGTCTGACTTGCTTTGTGCATTGTACGGCTCCGCAACGTCATCTCTGCCCACCAACAAACATTTTTTGACTCAGCTCAAGCGGCTGATGAACTTGCAACACGCCACCCTGATTGTGCGCCCCCCTACTGCCCATGACGCAGGCCTGATATACACCAGTGGTACCGAAGGCGATATCGCCCTTATGGGCAGCGAAGAAGGCAGCTATACCAGCCTCTACACGCAGGACCCTCTCGTCAATCTACCGCTGAAAGAAGTGGTTACCCTGGATGAGCACACGCCGCGGGCGCAACTGCTGAAAAGCGATTATTATGATCTGTTCCTGAAGCCTTTTAATATCTACTACATCGCTGGTATCGATTGGCAGTATGACAAAAACTCCCGCATATCCATTCGTTTCACCCGGGAGAAGAAGCAAGGCAACTTTACCGAAGAAGAAAAAGCCTTTCTGCGCCTGTTGATCCCCCACCTGGAGCAATCAGTCGCCCTTGGGATTCAACTGCGACAATTGGATTCGGAGCGGCAAATCTACGCTGACTCCATCTCACGCAGATCCATTGGTATCTTCACGTTAGACAAGCAAGGCAACATTCTGCAATCCAATACCAAGGCCGAGCAATTCCTCAAAAGCTCTGATGGTTTCCACCAGGCCCAGAATCGCATCAAGCTCAACAACAGCTCCTTAAACGAATCCTTCAACAAGCAGATCCACGAGGCCATCGATTTGGTACGCCGCAATGAGCGAGCCCAGGTCTACGCGTTTTCGGTGCCCCGTGACAATGGCAAGCAACCCTATCAGTTATTAATCAAACCCATGCCAGTGGCTCACCACGACGAATCGGATGTGACTCCCTATGTGACCATCTTGATTCAGGACCCTGAAAAAAACCTGGAGATATCCGTACGTACGCTAATGGATTTGTATCAGCTCACCATGTCCGAAGCCACCATCGCGATTCTGCTGGCAGAAGGCCATACCACCGATGAAGTAGCCACCGAACTGGACATCAAGAAAAATACCGTACGGGCCCACTTACGCTCCATGTTCGTAAAGATGGGCGTAACCCAGCAATCCATGCTGGTAACACTGGTGTTGACTAGCCTGGCGTCGGCGCAATAACCTAAGCTACCTAAATAAGCTCCATTCATCCGACAAAGGACAGCATTGTGGTACTGATCGTTCTTGGACTGGTTATCTGGTCAGCTGTTCACCTGATCCCCGCCGCTGCACCCGGCTTGAAAGCCAAATGGCTTCAGGCGCTGGGGCCATACGGCTATAAAGGCAGCTTTTCACTCCTGATTATCGGAGCGGTTGTACTGATGGTAATGGGTTGGCGGCATTCGTTGCCTATCTATCTGTACACCCTCTCTGACACTATAGATCGCACCACCATTGGCATCATGGCATTTGCCGCCGTGTTATTCGTTGCGGCCAAGCTTCCAACTCGGATCAAAAGAATCATCCGCCATCCGCAACTGACGGGTGTCGCTTTTTGGGCACTGGCCCACCTTCTTGCCAACGGTGATTCCCGCTCCGTCACCCTGTTCGGCGGTTTACTGCTGTGGTCGATCGTGGAGATCGCGCTGATCAATCGGCGGGAAGGGCCGTGGATAAAACCACCACCCAGCGGACTATTGTACGATTTGATTGTGCTCGCGCTGGGGGCTGCGCTGTTCTCAGGCCTGATATTTGTACACCCTTACTTATCAGGCATCAAACTGGGCTAACCTGCCTGTCATCAATCTGACCCACACCGCCCCCTGCGCATAAGCCTGCATCCATTTGATCTAGAGTATGCTTTGGCTCAGAATGCCTTACAGCATCTCACGGTTGTGGACAAGCTCCTCACCTACTTCCAACTACATTCACCTGGTAAGGCTACATAACATGCAACAAGCAACTGGCAAACTGTTCTACCTGTATCTGGCACTGGGTGTGATGGCACTGGTGTTAACTTGGGTTCATCTGGGCAGCTATATGGGCAAAGGCATCGTTGATGCCAATATCCTGTTCTGGAAAGACGCATTGTTCAATGCCAACCCGGCCAGTACGTTCCTGGCGGTAGATATACTGTTCTTTGCCCTGGTTGGTAACATTTGGATGGTCATTGAAAGCCGACGACTTCAAATGAAATTCGTTTGGGTTTACGTAGCCATAGGTACTTTCATTGGTATCAGCTTCGGATTCCCCTTGTTCCTGGCCATGCGAGAAAAACATCTGGCTGCGATCAGCAGCAACACAAATGTCGCACTCAAGACCTATGATGTGCTGGGTTTGCTGGCCCTGGGCGCGGTGACAGTAGCAACCGGTGTTTGGCTATATTTGAAGTAATTTACATAAAATTTCCACATATCGCACACAGGTAGATGAGATGACCCAGTACGTTACCTCAGCACTGAACGCAGTTGCAGGCATCCAGTCCAATCATAATGTGTGGGTTCACTCCATGGCGGCAACTCCATGGGTTTTACTGGATGCTCTGGCGGAACACGCCCTGCAACACAGCAATATTGCCTTGTATCAACTGCATCTGGAACACGCCGAAGGGTTGGCAAGAGCGGTTGATGGCGGACACATCGCCCCCAAAGCCTATTTTGCGAGCCAGTACAATCGGCAGTTGATACAAGAAGGTAAAGCAGATTACATCCCCATATCCCTGTCGGAAATTCCGCGCCTGTTTCGCAGAGGCGAGCAACGCATTGATGTAGTGCTGATTCAGGTAGCACCACCCGACAAACATGGTATCTGCTCTCTCGGGGTATCGGTTGAAGCCACTCGCGCGGCATGCGAAGTCGCCGACCTTGTCATCGCGCATATCAATCCACAAATGCCGCGCACCCATGGCGATGCCTTTATTCACTTGAATCAGATCGATGTCGCTTACGAGCAGGATCTACCATTGCCCGAACACAGCCCCTCAATTCTGAGTGAAGTTAACCGTCAGATCGGCGAACAGGTGGCAAGCCTTATCGAAAATGGCGACTGTTTACAAATGGGTATCGGTGATATCCCGGACGCAACCCTGGCCTGCCTGGATCAACATCAACACTTGGGCATTCATACTGAGATGTTTTCCGATGGGGTGATCCCCCTGTGTGAAGCAGGCGTGATTGATAACAGCCGAAAACGTAAACATCGAGGCAAACTGGTAACAGGGTTTGTACTGGGCAGCCGCAAGCTCTACGAATTTGTTGATGATAATTCAGAGGTGGCGTTTCTGGATATTGAGTACATCAACAGCATCGAGACAATTTGCCGAAACCCCAATATGGTGAGCATCAATAGCGCGTTGCAGGTGGATCTGTCGGGCCAGGTGTGCTCAGACTCACTGGGCACCCATATTTACTCAGGGGTTGGCGGCCAGCTGGATTTTGTACTGGGCTCCAGCCTTTCAGAACATGGCCGATCAATTCTGGCGTTTCCATCAACCGCCGCAAGCGGCAAGTATTCACGCATCGTTCCCGTACTGGCACTGGGGTCAGGAGTCGTCACCCCCCGAGGCAGCGTGCATCATGTAGTGACTGAATTCGGTGTAGCAAATCTGCGAGGGAAATCCCTGCGCGAACGAGCCCGAGCACTCATCGGTATTGCTCACCCTGATTTTCGTGAAACCTTGAGTCGTCAGGCATATGAACACTGGCACCTGAACATTTGAAATTGCACCATCATCACCCATAGCGAACGAAAGCGGTGCGTTATTATCGGTTGTATCAAGGCCGCAGATTAATTAGGCTCATACCATCAACGCTTTTGATTCCAAAGGAGCCACGCCCCATGCTAGCCAAACTGTTCAAGCAAGTGATCATTCCAACCATACTTTTAGCCTCCTCTGCCGCTTTTGCCCATAACGGCGAACACGCCATCAGCGGTTTTGTCAGCGGAGTTTTACATCCATTCGCAGGGCTTGATCACCTGCTGGCGTTGTTAGCCGTTGGCATAGTAGCTGCCCGCCAATCAGGAAAAGCTCGCGTGTTGATACCGGCAGCATTTTTGACTTTTATGCTAGTAGGTGCAACGGCAGGCTTGGCGGGCATGGTCGTACCACAAGTTGAAGCGGGGATTCTGGCTTCGGTGATGATTTTAGGTTTGATGATCAGTGCTTCTGCGACTCTTTCTGCCACAATTAGCACTGTTGTAATCAGTCTCTTTGCATTACTGCATGGTCAGGCACACGGCGCAGAGATACCGGCGGGCGCATCGGCTTTCTCTTACGTTTCCGGATTTTTGCTGGCCAGCCTGCTGATTCAGTCCAGCGCGCTCATCTGTTACGCTAAGATCAGCACACATAATGCTACATTGGTAAACCGTGTTGCCGGTGCTGGCATATTTGTAAGCGGTCTAACGCTGGCTTCACTCTAGCCAGCGTTATGCAACGCCACATACAACTATAGAATTTCTCGCCCCACCTCAACAATTTTCAGCGTGTTGGTGCCACCATTGACGTTCACAAAATCGCCTTTGGTCAATATAACTTTATCGCCATTCACCAATACGCTCTGCTCAACCAGTGCATCCACCACCTGCTGATTCACCTTGATCGGGGGAATGCTCGCGCTATCAAAATTGACGGTTCTTATCCCTCGGTACACCGCCAGCCTGCGCTGACAAGCAGCATGGGGTGTGAAGGCAAATATGGGTAAGCCGGAACGAATGCGGGACATCATCATGGGCGTAGCACCGGTTTCAGTCATGGCAATGATGGCCTTCACACCGGGCAAGCGATTGGCCACGTACATGGCAGCTGCGGCAATGGATTCGTCGATTTTAACCGGGGCATGATCATCCTGCTTGAACAAATCACGCATCTGAGGAGAGCGCTCGGCACCCATGATGATCCGATGCATAGCCTGCACGGTTGCCTCGGGGAACTGACCCGTTGCCGTTTCAGCCGACAACATTACCGCATCCGTGCCATCCAACACCGCGTTAGCTACGTCCGAGATCTCGGCCCGCGTCGGTTGCGGGTTATTAATCATGGATTCCATCATCTGGGTTGCGGTGATCACAAATCGATTCAGGTGCCGGGCGCGCCAGGTGATATGTTTCTGCACGCCCACCAACTCAGCGTCACCGATTTCCACAGCCAAATCACCCCGCGCCACCATGACACCATCAGAAGCCAGGATTATGGCGTCCAGTGTCGCATCATCTGCAACCGCTTCGGCCCGCTCTATCTTGGCGACGATGCCACCATTACCGCCAGCACTGCGATATAGATTACGGGCTTCTTCTACATCGGCGGCATCCCGCGGGAAAGAAAGCGCGACATAATCCACATCCATTTCGGCTGCGGTTCGAATATCCTCGATATCCTTATCGGTGAGTGCCTTCGCAGTGAGTCCACCACCTTTGCGATTGAGGCCCTTCTTATCACTCAGCACGCCACCCAACACCACGCGACAATGCACGGCGCTGCCCTCTACCCGTTCAACCAACAACTCAATCAACCCGTCATTTAACAACAAAGTATCGCCAGCCATGCAGTCATTGGGCAGTTCTTTATACGCTAAACCTACGGCGTGCTGATCACCGGCAGACTCATCCATTTCGGCATCGAGAATAAAGGATGCACCGTTTTTAAGCGTGATCTCGCCTGCTTGAAAACGGGCAATACGGATTTTGGGGCCTTGCAGATCCACCAGTGTCGCCACGCTGGTGCCAATTTCACTGGAGACCTTACGAATACGCTCGCCTACTTCCATATGGTGCTGTGCCGATCCATGTGAAAAGTTGAGGCGAAATACATTGACCCCGCACTCAATCAAACTCTTCAGCATGGCCTCGCTATCGCAGGCCGGCCCCACAGTAGCAACGATTTTGGTGCGACGAACCATTTACATCCCCTTTCTTTTACTGGCTAATGACACAATCTATCGCATTCCGCGCCATTTAGAAAATCCGATGCACTTATAATCGCTGCAAGAAATACTAACGGGCCAACGCAGATACCGGCGTAAAGGTTGTATCGGCCTGGGTTTGCTTAACTTTTTGTGGGAACTGCTGGCGCGCCACGCGTTCATTGAATTTCACCAGCAATTGTGTAGCACCAGGCACAGATAACCGCACCAGCTCACTGCCAAAACGCAGCGGAGCCTGTGCGGGCCAGAAATATTTGGCGGCGGTTTTTGGCAATCCCAACTCATCACCGGCTTTGTCACCGAGAATAAATCGCGTATAGCCAACACGTAAAGTACGTTCCAGCTGGCCCAACTGTTTCTCCCACCAGCGATCGCCATCGATGTTGGTCGGCGCATTGGCAAGCGACAAACCAAGCACTTTGGTATCCTCATCTGGATCGCAAATGGTGGCCACCACTTGATATAGGGCGCGCATGGAATCTGCTTCACTCGCTGGTAGAATCCGTTCTTCCACCCCCATTAAAAAGCCGATATAGCGCCACAAATGAATCACCGCCTCTCGCTCTTTCTTGGAGAAGATGAACCCGATGGAACGAAGGCCTGTGAGGAAAATTGACGAGAACTCAAGAATGGTAGCCATACTGTCCCACTGGTTAAGCGGATGACCCCACTCCATATTCCATTTGCCGGAATCAAGCAGCATCTTTCTGACCTGCGCGTGCATGATACGTACACGCACTGCACTTTTGAAACCTTCCTGCTTACGACCAAGGCCTCCAACGGTGGTGACGTCCATCCAGAATTTTCCGGTTTCTACCAAGCGCCGTGGCGTCATACGATCCAGCTGACCAGTGAACACCAGCGGCTTAGCCGCCGCAGCCCCTAAGTAGCCCCCCATAAGCGCTAGATTGCGCAACACCAGCTCACCGGAAGGCCCCACGCGGCGGGACACATCACAGGCTAACCGAAGTTTATCGTGGTCCAGCCAGATGGGTTCATCGTCTACCTGCTCAAACAATGCAATCAACGCCTGCGGTGGGTTATCGATACTGTCGATGCCGTGCTCCAGCGCCTGATCCACCAACTTTCGGCCCTGACCCACGGGCAAATCTTTATACATCTCGACCACGGCATCCGCCAACCGATCCCCCATCAGCATATGGCGTTTGATGTCCGCCATCTGCCCCGGTGTTGGATGAGGGTCGGAGCCATACAGCAGGCGAAACACCCTTCGCATGGATTTCAAGGCTGGGCGATTGGGATCTCCCACTCGGGTAAGATGGCGAATATGATGGCTGACGCTCATGTTCATGGAGTTCCCTCGCAGCGGTAGGTTCATTGTTATTAGCGTGTATCGTTTATTAGAAGCAGGCAGAGCTGACGAGCCCAAACAGAACCCGCCAGTTCTCACAGCTTAGCAAGGCATCACCCATGATACAAGATGTATAGCGATGTCTCAGTTGACCTGCCGCTCCCGGCCTGCCCAATAAGGCGCCCTTAGCTCCCGTTTGAGAATTTTGCCAGAGGGGTTACGAGGCAGCATTTCCAGAAAATCGATGGATTTAGGCACCTTGTAACTGGCGATCTGCTCCTTGGCGAAGGCAATGATCTCCTCAGGGCTCAGCTGCACCTGAGGCTTCAACACCACGCACGCTTTAACAGCCTCACCCCATTTGTCATCGGGCACTCCGATCACCGCTACATCGGCAATACCCGGCAATCCAAACAAGGCGCTCTCCACCTCTGCCGGGTATACGTTCTCACCGCCGGAAACGATCATGTCCTTGATGCGATCCTGCACAAATACATAACCGTCAGCATCCTTGTAACCAGCGTCTCCGGTATGAACCCAACCATCAATCAGCGTTGCCTGAGTGGCTTGGGGACGTTTCCAATAACCCAACATATTGGACGGTGAGCTGATGCAGATTTCTCCAATGGTACCATTAGGAACCGTTCGGCCCTCCGCATCTTTGATCGCCACCTCAATACCAGGGCGGGTTTTTCCTGCCGAGCGCATGCGCGGGTTGCCATTCGGGTCATGATCCTCCGCTGGCAGATAGGTTCCGTAACCAATAGTCTCGGTCATACCGTAAAGCTGAATAAACCCACACTGGAATACTTCCATAGCCTGCTTAAGCAACGGCAGTGGAATAGGGGAAGCTCCATAGACAATGTACTTGAGGGCAGAAAAGTCAGTGGTGGCACAAGAAGGATCCGCCAGTACAAACTGCATGGCTGCAGGCACAATAAACAACTTACTGATGCCATAATCCCGAATCGCCTGCAAACACCCTGCAGGTGTAAATTCGCCAAGCACCACATTCTTGGCCCCGGCATACAAGCCAATCAAGGCCCAGCCGGTTCCACCAATGTGGAAGTTAGGCATAATATTGAGGCTGACATCTTGATCGGTCCAGGTGGACCACTCTTCTTCCGGCTCACCGGAGCGATCCAAAACCTCATTGGCCGCATAAAATGCCCGGTGGGATACCATAACCCCTTTAGGGTGCCCCGTTGTACCGCTGGTGTACATCTGCACGGCAACGTCTTCCGGCTTAACCTCTACATCGGGATCGGTATCAGGTTGTGCATCACGCCACTGCGCAAAACAAGGGAGAGCATCATCGCTGTCTTCCAACAGAATTACTTTCTTAACACAAGTGAGATCGCCCTTGATCTGCTCATATAAAGGCAGAAACTCACGCGCCAGAAACAATACAGAAGCCTCTGCATCGTTGAGAATATAAGACACTTCCGGCGGTGCCAAACGCCAGTTTATTCCAACAGTCACCATGTCAGCTTTGGCACAACCAACCAGTAACTCATAGTACCAATCGGAGTTTTTTCCCATTACGGCTATACGCGCTTGCGGCTTCAGGCCCTCGGCGATCAGGCCATTGGCTATTTGGTTGGTATAGCGGTTGTAAGTCGCATAATCAGTAACACGATCCTGAAAAACGAATGCCGTGGCATCGGGCCGGTGGCTACCATGATAACGGGCAATATCGCCCAGTGTTTGTATTTGCGGATAGTAAGGCATGTTGGTTTCCCTCAAAGAACAAATAGTGCCGATAGCGGCTAAAGCACCGTGGCCAAATGGCCAAGGAAGAACTGATACATCTGAACAACCCGCTGCCGGGCTTTATCGATTTTTTCTTGAGATAGATCGCCCGGCACACTGAAACGAGCAATCCAAATGACTTCACAGCCATCGGGCGCTAGAGGTGACACCTGAAAGCTGGCAGAAAACTGTTGTTCTGGACTAAAACCCTTGGCTTCCTTTATTGCGTAAACATAATGCATCCGTGTCGCATCAAAGCTTTCCAATGATTCCCTAGCAACACTGCCATCCAACAACTGCACTACTCGCAGGGCATTGCCGCCCTGATCACGGGCACCTTCACCCTGAACCGTGCAACTCACCACTCCCGGCAGCCAGTTTTTTAAACCACCGAAATCCCCCGTGATCTGCCAGACTTTTGCCGCAGCGTGGGGGAATGTTTGTCGAACAGTTACTTCTTCCATCGTTACACCGCCTCCTCGTAATGTTTACGCAAGAACCCTTCAAAACTGGTTAGCGCTGAATTACGCTGACGCAGAGGTGCGATATCAAAGTGCCAGCCCTGTTGATTGTTCCAGCGGAACTGACGGGCAGATTCAGGGTTGATCAAGCGCACCATAAGGCGTGTCAGAAACCGAGAGGTCGGCAGTAAACTACGCCCCGTGACTTTGCGAAACACTGCCTTCAACTGGGCTGCGGTGAGTACATCCCCTGCCACATCCAACTCTTTATCCAAGTACAGTTCCGGGTGTGCAAAGATATCCGCTGCAAACCAGGCAATATCCTCTACAGAAATCATGTGGAACCCAGTATCTTTGTCCAACAAACCAATTATGGTGGGCAACACCCAAAATGGATCAATATCCTTTTTAGCACCCGAGGTCATCACCGGCTGCGTGAAATTTTCCATAAAAAACACTTCACGTAAAAACGTGCGGGGCAACTGCAGGGAATCAATGTATTGCTCGATCTTATATTTGCTTTCGAAATGCAACACCCCCTCGGCCTGATCACAATTGACTACTGATGTTTGCACAAAATGCTGTACGCCGGCTTGCTTGGCCGCACGCGCCAGCTTGCACCCCTGCTCCACCTCCCGGTCATGACCAACACCTTTCTCCCAGAAATTCTGCACCGAGAAAACACCATAACAACCAGCGCAGGCGCGATCGAGCGACGCCTCATCATCCAGATCACCGGTAACCACCTCCACACCATTATCCAGCAGGGTTCGCGCAGCAGCTTTCGTCGAATCGCGGGTTAACGCCCGCACCGCAAAGCCTTTTTGCAGCAACAAGGGAATCAGCGCACCACCCTGAGCGCCGGTTGCCCCAGTCACCAAAATACGTTGTGCCATAGGATGCCTCGACGATAACCTATTGAAATAAAAATGAATTCCACCAAAAACAAAGAACCATCAGGTTCTGACTGACTGGTCAAATCATATCAACGAAAGCTCGACGAGAAAAGCGGTAACGAGAAAATGCCTGATCTCTGGGTTATGATGCGCTAGAACTATCGTGACGGGCCCAGTATGACTACACAGATCCAGCCTCAACCTCTCGCCCCTTCGTTACTGGATGCCCTGAACATTCTGCTGGGTCAGCGCCTTTGCACTCACCATACTGTGCTGCTGCAACACGGCCATGGTGAAAGCCACCATCAACCAGCACCCCCCGCAGCCATTGCCTACGTGAACTCTGCAGACGAACTGACTGAAATTGCACGGCTTTGCCATCAACATCGAACACCGATGACTGCTTTCGGCGCAGGCACCAGTGTAGAAGGTCAGCTTCAATGCGTTGCTGGAGGTTTATGTATCGATTTTTCTCAGATGAATCGAATCATTGAAGTAAACGAAGCCGATCTGAATTGCGCAGTGGAACCAGGGGTGACCCGCGAACAACTCAATCTTCATCTGCGGGATAAAGGTTTATTCTTTCCAGTGGACCCAGGGGCCAACGCAACACTGGGAGGCATGGTAGCCACCGGCGCCTCCGGCACGACCACCGTGCGCTATGGCGGTATGAAACACAACGTGCTTTCACTGAATGCCGTACTGGCCAACGGAGAACCCATCGTTACCGGCACTGCCGCCCGCAAATCTAGTGCCGGCTACAACCTGACAGAGTTGATTATAGGCTCTGAGGGCACTCTAGCTCTGATCACTGAAATTCGTCTCAAATTATACGGCATTCCAGAACATGTACTTGCCGCACGGATTCAGTTTCCCTCTGTGCATCAAGCCGTAAGCAGCGTAATGGACATGATGCAACACGGGCTTCCGGTAGCGCGCCTGGAGTTGCTGGACGAATTCGCGCTAAAAGCCGTGAACCAATATTGTGGCAGCCAGTATCCACAACAGCCTACTTTATTCATAGAATTTCATGGTAGCTCTACCAGCACCCAGGAACACGCACAGCAGGCACAATACATATGCCAGGAGTACGGTGGTAGCGATTTCGCCTGGGCCAGCACAGAAGCCGATAAAAAGCGGATGTGGCATGCCCGTCATAATGCATATTATGCCGCTCTGGCACAGGTTCCCAACGGACAAGGATGGGTAACTGATGTCTGTGTGCCCATCTCACATCTGGCACAATGCATTGAAGATACACGGCAAGATCTTAGCGACCAAGGCCTCGACATTCCCATAGTAGGGCATGTTGGTGACGGTAACTTTCACTTGCTGTTTAGTATCCCACCCGACAACCACACCCTGCTCCGGCAAGCACTGGATATAAACCAGCGACTCATCCAACGGGCCCTGGCGGCAGGAGGCACCTGCACAGGTGAACATGGAATCGGCCTGGGAAAAAAGCACTATCTGCAGCAAGAAAAAGGCGAATCGACTATAACCATCATGAAGGGCATCAAACAAACGTTCGATCCTTTAAATTTGCTCAATCCGGGTAAAATATTCTAACGCAATCGCTCAACCTGACGTGGAACTCTATATGGACGCACTACTCGACTGGTTTCAAAACTTCAATGCTGGTTCACTGCAAAAGATGCAGGACTTCTACACGGAAGACTGTTACTTCCGTGACCCGTTCAACGAAGCACACAACCGTGAACAACTTCATGCCCTGTTCACCGATATGCTAAAACTTCAGGATCTGCGCTTTGTGATTCTGGAACGCATACAGCAAGACCAAAAGGCCTTCATCACTTGGGATTTCCACTTCAAAATCATGGGTAAAGCTCAATGCATCCACGGCGGCAGCTTGATGACATTCGCCGACGATGGCCGAGTTAAAAGTCATGTGGATTACTGGGATGCTGCAGAAGGAGTCTACGAAAAGCTACCTGTGTTCGGTGCCCTGGTTCGCTTGGTTAAGAGACTGTTCTGAGCATTACAATTTAAGATGGGCAATCACCTTTGTCATACGGCTGGATAACTCTGCCAGAATCTGAGCAGCCCCGGCATTGCGTTTCACGCTCTCTGAAACCGCATCCATCTCTTCGCTAAGCATAGTGACGCTGCGATTCACCCCGGTGACGGTGTCTGTTTGCTCGTTGATTCGATGGGCGATCTGGCCATTAGCATCATTCATCGCCTGCACGTTGCTGGCAATTTCGTGGATCAACTTGCCTGCGTTATCGGCCTGATCCACACATTTCCGCGCCTCATCAGAGCGCGCATTCATAACCTCTACCGCAGCTTTAGAACTGTGCTCCAGGCGCTGTAACATCGCTTTGATTTCCTCCGTAGATTCCTGAACACGCTTAGCCAAGTTACGCACTTCGTCCGCTACAACTGCAAAACCACGCCCCTGCTCCCCAGCCCGCGCCGCTTCGATAGCCGCATTCAACGCCAGTAGATTGGTTTGCTCGGCAATAGAGTTAATCACATCAAGAGCCGAACTGATGGCACCGGTTTCCTTCGCCAGCTGCTGCACAACATCCGCCCCATCACGAATGTCCGCCGCCAGCCGGGTGATGGATTCCACTACCGACTCCACCTGCACATTGCCTTCTTTTGCCACACTGACAGAACTTAATGAACGCTGAGTATTATCCGAAGCATTACTGTGTACATGCTGATTATTCGCCACCATGTAACTGATGGCTTCCACCAATTGCGTGGCTTCACTTTTTTGTACCTCTATGCTGCGCGCATTGCCATCCACTTCTTTGACCAGGTTCTTGGACATGACATCCATAGTCATCGCAGCTGAACGGATCTCCGTTACGATACGAGCCAGATCCTGCACCATGTTATTGAACGCTTCTGTCATCTCGCCGACTTCATCACCGGATCGTGATTCCACCTTTACTCGAAGATCCCCATTCTGTTGCACTTGGCGCATGGTATCCCGCAACGCCTGCATCGGCTTGGAAACAAACTGAATCAGCATTTGCGAACAAAACAGCACCACCATCATCAACAGGAATACGGCCACACCGTAATACCAGAGTTTACTTAACGCAACGTCCAGCAGGGAGGGCATTACCAGCGCCATGCCCACTGCCTCCTGCGCAGTACCGCTGTAGGCCAGATAACGCAGATCATCACTTGCGAACACATCATGCCACCAACGACTGGCAAACCCATCGCTCGAAACAACGTCACTGAACCCATTGCTGCCGGGCTTTACCGCTCCCCAACGCAGCTGTAGAGCAGTGCTGCTGCGATGGCTGTCCATCCATTGGGCCTCGCCCCCCACCACCTGAAACAAGCCTGTCATACCTTGCGCACTCTGCGGATGAACCTGCACTAATTGCAAGGTGGTTGCGGCCTGCAACCGTGCCTGCGCCAATGCATCAATGCGCTGATCCAGTAGCGCGAACAATACCAGAACCAGCATACCCACAAAGCTCACGCCATGAGCAACCAGAATTTATATTTCAACGGTAAATCAATTAGATAGCGAATCAAGGCTCCAACCCATTACGTTAGTATTCAGTACATGTACCTGATTATAGTAGAGGGTTTCCAAGCTGCAGGGCCAGCGGCACCCGGCTATGAACCCTACTGAACGTTTATACGCGGGCGATTTTGTGAGAAGCTTCGCCCTCAGTAAATTCAGACAAACCCATGAGTACCAAGGAGACACCCGTGCCCGGATTGTTGCCCGACCTAGACCCCAACGGCCTACTGGAATATTCCGTTGTATTTACCGACCGATCTCTCAATCACATGTCTCAGCAGTTTCAGCAGGTGATGCGTGATATATCCGATACCTTAAAGGGCGTCTACAACGCTGAAGCCGTCGTGGTGGTGCCCGGCGGCGGCACCTATGGCATGGAGGCAGTAGCCCGCCAATTTGCCCACGACAAAAAGTGCATGGTATTGCGTAACGGCTGGTTCAGCTTCCGCTGGACCCAGATCTTTGACGCCGGCAAGATCCCGGCCAGCTGTAACGTATTAAAAGCCCGCACCATCAGCAACACGCCCGAATCACCCTTTGCACCGGCAGCAATTGATGAAGTTGTAAACACCATCCTCACCGAAAAACCGGATATGGTGTTTGCCCCTCACGTGGAAACCTCCTCTGGCATCATCCTGCCCAATGACTACATCAAGGCAGTAGGCGAAGCGGTACACAAGGTTGGCGGCCTGTTCGTACTGGATTGTATTGCCTCCGGCACCATCTGGGTAGACATGAAGGAATGCAATGTCGATGTACTGATCTCAGCGCCCCAAAAGGGCTGGAGCTCTTCTCCCTGTAGCGCATTGGTCATGCTAAGCCCAGAGGCTCGGAGCCGAATAGATGACACCCAAAGCAGTAGCTTTGCGTGTGATTTGAAAAAATGGTTGCAGATCATGGAAGCCTACGAAAACGGTGGCCACGCCTATCATGCCACCATGCCTACCGATGCCCTGAAGAAATTCCGCGACACCATGAAAGAAACCGAAGCCCTGGGCTTTGATCTTGTATGTAAGCAGCAGCAGGAGCTGGGCGACCGCGTGCGTGCTCTGTTCGCAGAACACGGCATTAAAAGCGTGGCAGCCGATGGCTTTGGCGCTCCAGGTGTCGCTGTGTTTTACACCGGTGATGCTGCCATGCAAACAGGCAAACCGTTTCTTGAATTGGGCTTACAGGTTGCAGCTGGCGTACCATTACAATGTGATGAGCCTGCCGATTTCCGAACCTTCCGTATCGGCTTGTTTGGCCTGGATAAACTGCAGAACATCGAACGTACCGTAAACAATCTTGAGGCGGCCTTAAAAACAATTGAAGCCAAATAAGCCTGCCTCATAACCATCCCTACCCAATGGGCAGGGCACCATTAAAGTCGCCAGCAGGCATCACTTTAATGGTGTCTTGCCTGGTTCTATTTAATCACGGGAGTAAAGCTCACCCTGAAAAGTGAAGCCTGTTACCTGATTATTCTCGATCACCAGAATGAATGATTTACCATTGCCACTGGCATTATTAAAGTACGGACAATCCGGCCCCGTTAAGAGCACACCATTTTCAAAATCAGGTGTTAGCGCCCAACTGACACCAGCCTCGTTTCGCCACTGCAAGCCGCTGCCCGTGCTCTCGATCACACCGGGGTGCCAAGAGTTAGTAATGGGCAAACGTGTAAAATTGCCAAGCACGTCATCTTCCGTCATAGATTGCAAATAGTTCTGCTGACGTTCACCGACAATCAAGTAACCCACATTGGCTCGAACCGTACGACCAGATGTCATGGCTGCCTCCTGAGTGATCAAACCCAGATCAAAGGCCTGAGACTGTTTGTTGCCAATGCGCGTGGCCAACACATCATAGGAATCGGTAATCACATTGTAAGACGCATGATTAACATATGGGCTTGACTCCCCCAACACCAAACGTGAGCGATTAAGCCGTTGCACGTGAGAGATAACCTGATACGCACCATAATTGTGATGAATAGTGGTGTAATCACTGGCCAGCTTATTCAGTGGCCTGGCAATGTCAATCGTGCCAACATGCAACTCCTTACCGTTGGCCAGTGGATAGGTGCCCTGCTCCACCACAAGATAATTAATCGTCTCTACCACATGGGGGCCATCATGATTCTCCAGCTCCCGCACCCTTACATCGAATCGGTTTTTTCCAATATTGAGAATTTCGGTATAAAACGAATCTGATCCATTATAGGTGGTAGTTTGTAGAAATATGACCGGGTTAACATAATCTGACTTAAGGTTAACTCGCACCAACTCGTCATCGGCCTGCACAGATCCCACCTCAGCAAAGTGCTTATAGGTATCACCGCTATCTGTTCTAACCGGACGCATCACATCATTGAAACCGTCAAACAGTATAAAGTCTACAGTCTCATTTATATGATCCACCTCCGAATCCTGCGATGTATCCTCTTTAAAGAAAGCTTCAAACACACCGTAACTGTCAACAATCTTCAGAGCACCAGGGTCGCGACCGTTATTGGAGACTACCTGCCCAAATACATAGGGATCAGCTATCGCACACTTGCCGTTAGATCCTCCTATATCGCGGGCATTTTGATTGAAGGGGTACGCAGTCCAGCTGCTAACGATAAAGTTTTCATCAGTGTACACCTCCATCCTGGCAGATCGAGCAACACCATCAAAAGCATAATCAGACAATTCGTAATAGCGATCATTCCCTCGGTTATCTCTATAAAAAGCGCCCGGGGTAAAACCTTCGCATTCGTCATCACTGAATAACTCAACCACTACATCCTGTCCCAGCTGCACTGAAGACACATTCGACAACCCAGTGCTGGAAGTGATGCTATCAAGCGACTGATTGTCGCAGATTACGCTATAGTTCTGACCATCATCAAACTCTGGCGCGGAATACAGTACAGCGCAGTTCTGCGCCACAACTCCGTCCACATACTGAAATTGATGTTTGGATGAAATAAGATTATCAATCAGAGGATAGATTTCTGCTTGGAGTTGCTCTGTAATGGACGCGGCACGGTTATTTTTGTAGTTCACAATCTCACGTTCCACGTAGGAACGATTCCTGCCCGCCAAATACTTGTTGAAAATCCATGCACCGGTTCTATGATCTTTTACTTGATACAACCAATCCCCTGTATAAACAGTATATATATTATCCTGACAATAATAAGCGCCAAGATATAACGAATAACAATACGGTATATTGTACGTATAGTAATCTTCACGCTCGTAGATCCCACCGATATTGCTTAGATTCGTTACTTTGAAATCGATAGTGTGCCTATAGAGATATTCGGCATAACGGTCTACAGAATCGTGATAGTTATTAATGAGCGTCTCTAGCTCGACAGATTTTTGAGTACACACAGGCCGGCTCACGTCACATGGCAGATAATCAGTGCTGTATATTTGAATGCCTTCCTGAATAATCATCAAATGCAATTCGGCCATTGCAATAAAATCAGCTAACGCTGCCATTTTGTGAGCATCGGATGTGGTGGTGATTTGCAGATACCAGTTCAATGACTGCGACAGCATCTGCTCCAAGCCCTCCAGCTCCATCAACAAATCATAGGAGTCGGCTCCGGAATTTTTCGCATTGGTGTAATTTATCTCCATGCGATCAATCACGTAATTCATCGTGCCTATTACAGTTGCATGATCACGATTTGAAAAATAGATTTCGAAATCGCTGCGTATATCTGATCTCAACTGTACTATTGCATCAAGAATGGTAGCCTGATTACTCTGTATAGTATCGAGCCTTCCATTAAGCTGATTAATTGCCTGCTCAACATCGTAGCCTCCATCATCCACATTCCAGAATTTTGTGATCAGAGCAAGACCAATTGAATTTAACGGAGGCGGAGCAAATCCTGCAATGCCATAAGCGCCCACCTGCAGAGCGGTTTCGGTATCGCTGTCGATATCAATATGCGTGACAGCAAACGCCTGAACGCTAATCACTGCACCAAGCACAGCGGGTATAAGCTGTTTGAATTTCATAGATGTCCCTTTCTGATTCCCTGTGCTCAGCGAATATTGTATTTTGTAATAAGAAATTGAGCGCCGAGCGGATGGTTAACCAATGAGATGATCCCATTGAATCCGTTCGAGTATAAAAGGCATGAAATTATTTAGAGGTATACTTTCAGCTATTGACAATACAATTCGGGAGGGGTAACAAGGAACTTACATCTACAACGAGAGTCTAGCGTCAATTTCGGTTCAATCCCCGAAAATTGACGCTGCTTTTTCTTTATATTACTGCCATGACACGGCCGCAAATATCAACGCTTCACCTTGTAGCCAGATTCTTTCAACACCCAGGCCTTATCTGTCACCCCTTCCTCACGCAACTTGAATTTCTGCACTTTATTCGTAGGGGTGTAGGGCAGTGCCTCTACGAATTCCATGTACTGCGGCACAAAATAGTAGGGCGCATTATCATTGATATACTCCGCCATTTGCTCGTAGGTGATGTTCGCATCCGGTTTTAGCACCACGTTAAGCTTCAATAGCGACTCTCCTTTCACATCTTCTGATGGAATGCCAAAAGCAGCCACATCCTTCACCATAGGGTGCCTACGCAATACCATTTCCACTTCCATTGTGGATATATTTCGCCCAGCATAACGCAATGCATCTTTCTTGCGATCCACAAACCAATAAGCACCGCTCTCAGGGTCTCGCTTGCCCATGTCGCCGGTGTGATACCAACCATCTTTGAACGCTTCCGCGGTTGCATCAGCATCATCAAAATATCCGTTAAAGATTAAGTTTGGCTGCAGGCACTTCATACAGATTTCACCCACCTCACCATCCTTCACAGGGTTGCCATCATCACCCAACAGTACAACCTCAGTATCATCCAATGGTAATCCCAAGGAACTGAAGGGTACTTTGCCCATGCAATTCACTGGCGTGAATATCAACATGGCTTCACTCTGACCTAACCCCATGGGCAGCAACTCAACATCAAAGCGTTCCGAGAACGGTTTTAACAGCTGCTCTGGCATGGGCACCATCTGGGCAATGCGCAATGGGTTATCTCTGTCGTTGTCGCTAGGTGGCGCATTCCATAAAAAGTGGTGCATTGCGCCAAGTGTAAATGTCTGGGTAGCACCAAAGTGACGGATGCGATCCCAAAAGGTCGTTACCGAAAAGCGTTTTTCAAGCACCACCGGCAGGCCTTCATACAAAGCTCTAATCACTGCCGTTATCCAGGCACCGGAGTTATATAACGGCAATACGTTATAGATGACATCCCCATCGCGGGAATTAAAATAAATGGAAGCGGCCTGCGCGATAGGGCGTACCCAACAGTTGTGGCTCTGCAGTACACCTTTGGATTTGCCAGTAGTGCCCGAAGTCCACAGCACTGCACAGGTATCGCCATAATCCATGTCATCATAGTTAGGTGTAATCGGTTCATGATCTTCCAGCGCGGCAAAGCTGATAGCACCGGGCAGGGTAATCTGCTCATCGGGGCCCAACACCACCAGCTTTTCACCGTGGAGAGAATCCTGAACTGCTTGCACGCGATCCTGCATGCTGACTTCCGTTACCAACACCTTGGCACGGCTGCGTTCGATGGTTTCGCTGAGCCAGGAGCCTTTATAATCAGCATTGATTGGCACCCAAATGGCACCCAGTTTGTTAGTGGCCATGGCCAACAGTACAGTCTCAATACCGCTGTCCAGATAGAAACAAACCCGATCACCGCGTTCCACCCCCAGCAGGCGCAAGCCCGCCGCTATGCGATTAGATTCCTCATCCACCTGCGCAAAGGTGAGCCTACGCTCATCCGTGATCAGGTATTCCGCATTACCCGCTTGCTCAGCCTGCATGGCCAGCATCTTCGGCAGGATACGATTGCGATTATCGGTCAAATCGAGCTTATTCACGGGCACCTCACGGTATTGGTATGCGTTGTTGTTATGAGTCATTCACAGCCATGATTCCCTATGACTGCCAATTATGCAATTATTTTTGCAATATAGTAGCATAATGGTAAACTGGCGCAACCGCCAAGGGCTCTGCCTCTGCTTGGCTGAGGCCCTCCACAACAATAACGAAGGCTAGATCAATGGCAAGTGAAACCACTGCAACCCAACTGCACCAGCTACCGGGCACCGGCGTAGAACCGGCCCTGATTGCCGAGGAAAACAGCCTCCAGTGGCACAGTGCCTTCGATGTATTGGTGGTAGGCCTGGGTGCCGCCGGAGTCAGCGCCGCCATTGAGGCCGCAGACCGGGGCGCCAGCGTTGCCTTTATTGACCGTTTTGAAGGTGGCGGCACTACCGCCCGCAGCGGCAGCGTGATGTATGCCGGTGGCGGCACAGCCCTGCAAAAGAAACTCGGCGTAGAAGACACGCCAGACAATATGTTCAACTGTTTGCGCCACGAAGTTAAAGATGCCGTCAGTGAAGCAACCCTGCGCAAGTTTTGCGAAGACAGCCCAAGCAATTATGACTTCGTTACAGATAATGGCACCCGCTACAGCGGCAAGCTGTTTCCCAACAAAACCAGTTATCCCGTACACGGTCACAGCCTTTATTATTCCGGCAATGAGCTAATCTATACCGATGATGCCAAACCGGCACCCCGCGGCCACTTGGCCGATGGCATCAAGCGCTTTACCGCTTTCGGCCCCGCCTTCATCGCACCACTGATCAAAAGCGCGATCAAGAAGGGCGTCACCCCCATTCGCAAAGCCCGCGTAACACGGCTCATCCAAAACAGCGAGGGCACTATCATTGGCGTAGAAGCCATGCAGGTGCCGGGCGGCTGGACAGGCTTCAAGCATAAGATACTCTCTACCCTCGCCTCCTACGCGCAAATCTATTTTGCGCCTGCTGCCAAGGGCTACCGTAAAAAACTGTTCGCCATAGAACGGCACTGCGCCAAACCGATTCACTTGCGTGCCAAGGGTGGCGTCATCCTCTCCGCCGGAGGTTTCATTCTCAATAAAGAGATGACCGAAAAGTATCTGCCTAATTTTCAGCGCGCTTTGAAGTTGGGCACAACCGGTGATACTGGCTCTGGCATCGCTCTGGGAGTCAGCGCAGGGGGCGTTGCTGAGCGCCTGGGTACCGCCACTGCCTGGCGCTTTATCAATCCTCCTGCCGACTGGCCTAAGGCAGCCTTGGTCAATCTCAAAGGCCAGCGCTATGTGAATGAGGCCATGTACGGTGCCGTTATTGGCACCAGGATGATGGCTGAAAACAACGGCGAGTGCATCCTGATTATGGATAAACCTCTATTCGATGCCAGCATCGCCAATCTCAATCTTAAAACCTCCCGTTTTGTCACCTGGCTCCAGGCCAAAGGTGCTGTACGCATGGCAAAATCAGCCGAAACCCTGGAGGCTCTGGCACAGCGCATGAAGATCGAGCCAGCCGCTCTCAGGGCCACTATTGATGACTATAATGCGGCAGCGCGCGGTGATCAGAATGATCCGTTTGGCAAAAAGCCTGCCGACATGAGAGAAATAAAGCAAGGGCCGTTCTACGCCATTAACATGTCCGCAGGCAAAGGCGATATAACCTCCGTGATCTCGTTAGGTGGCCTGAAAGTATGCGAGGAAACCGGCTGTGTGGTGGATCAAAATGGTGCCCATATTAGAGGCCTGTTCGCCGCCGGTCGCAGCGCCATCGGCGTCGCTTCTAACGCGTATGTCAGTGGGCTCTCTATCGCTGACGGCGTATTTTCTGGTCGGCGCGCCGGAGCCAATGCCGCCCGCCTTGCCCAAGGGCGAGACATCCTCACGGTTACGCCTAAAACAACCCAACAATCGCAACCTGCTTGAGCCCATCACCAGGATGAGCCAACACGCCATGAAAACAGCCTTTGTTACCGGTGCAGCAAGCGGCATCGGCGAAGGACTTGTAAACAAATTACAGCAAGAGGGCTGGCGCGTTTTCGCGGGCTACCGTAGCACCGATCCGACCCTGTCCAGCTGGTATGGAAAAGAGAACATCTATCCATTGCAATGTGATGTCACCGACCCACAACATATCAACCATGCCAGAGACGTAATCGCCAGAGAAAACCACGAGCAACTTGACCTGCTGATCAACAACGCCGCTTACGCAGGGAACTCTGGCGTCATCGAGGCAGCTGATCTGGATGATTACCGCAAAACATTCGAGGCAAATTTCTGGGCACCACTGCAAATGTGCAAGACGTTGATGCCTCTGCTGCGCAACGCCCAGGGACGCATCATCAACACTACCTCGGCCTCGGTTTACCTGACTATTCCCATGGGATCTTCTTACCCTGTTTCAAAATCGGCGCTGAAATCCCTTACCCTGCATTTGAGAATGGAAATGGCTCCGTTTGGAGTGGAAGTCACCTCACTGGAGCCCGGTGGCGTGGAAACCCCCATGACAGAGCTGGGCCCGGATGTGAGTGACAAACAATGGCACTCCATACCCGAGCCCTTGCGCAGTGAATATCGACAATATTTTTTAGACGGTGCCAGCGCTGTTGCAGATAATTTTAAACTCTACTCGCCGCAACATTTCGCCGATCAGGTATACCAAAAAGTCATTACGGCCCCTACATTGAAAACCAGCTACCTGATCGGTCCGGGCGTAGCACCGCTACCCTGGCTGCACAGGCTGTTACCAAGGCAACACGTTCAAAACATCTGGCGTAAAATGTTCAGTGCAAAGCGCTGACAAACTGCAAAACCAGCATCGGCCTGCCCTGATCATTATTCAACCAAGCATTCTCTGACATCTGACTGAATATAATTGTCCCCCAGTATTCCTTTGTGACAGTATAAGTTAGCAAAACACGTGGACGTATAAAGCTCTCACTCATCACATCAACAAGGAATCGGACACTATGTGCGGAGAAAATGACGGATTTCAAGCGGTATGGCCCAGCGACTGGAAAGCGATCAATCACGGCCATCTGGAAACCATTAAAGGGAACTGGCGACAGTGCAGAGCAACCGATCGTTCTGCGGATTCCACGCTGAAATACAACCTGCATCAGTTCAATCGCCACACCGGAGGGGAGTATGTATGTATCGCAGCCGGGGGCAGTGGCACTGCTTTAAGCGGCACGCGCTATCTTTACCGTTTCAAACGCAACAACACCGGTGGTTTCGACCTATGCGCGGCTGCACGTTGTTCTGGCCATGACTATGACAACCCTTTCGATATCGGATTCCCCGCTAACACTTACCGCGTAGCTGCCCATATCCCTGCCCCCGTACCTGCGGCGGTGGCACCGGCACCCGCGCCAGTTGAGCCTGCTCCTGCTCCTGCTGTTCAAGGCCCAGCCCAACGCACATGGGCGGACATCGTAAAACGCCGCTAACACTCCCGAGCATCCACCAGTGGGGGGGCAACATCGGCCAACGAACATAGACATCGGGCAAAATCGGCTGCTTGCTATCCATGCATTACTGAAAATTGTGATACAAGTTAACGCATACCCAAGGAGAATGCCCCCATGTTGAATTTCGATTTCTATAACCCTACCCGAATCTGCTTTGGCGAAGGCCGTATCAAGGATCTGGACAAACTGGTGCCAGCGAACGCACGGCCATTGATTCTCTACGGTGGCAGCAGCGCTGAACGCACCGGAACACTTGCCGAAGTGAAAGCTGGTCTGGGTGATCGAGATGCGCTCCAATTTGGTGGTATTGAACCCAACCCCACCTTTGAAACCCTAAGCAAGGCGGTAGAAGTGGTGCGCAACGAGGGCGTGGATTTTCTGCTGGCGGTAGGCGGCGGATCTGTCATCGACGGCACCAAATTCGTTGCGGCAGCCGCCTGCTACGACAGCGATCCCTGGGAAATACTCACCACCAACGGCGCCAAGATCAAGAGCGCCCTGCCATTTGGTACAGTACTGACACTGCCCGCCACCGGTTCAGAGATGAACAATGGTGGAGTGGTCACCCGACAGTCAATCCATGCGAAATTGCCTTTCCGCAGTAAGCTGCTGTTCCCGCAGTTTTCCGTGCTGGACCCAACCAAAAGCTACACCTTGCCGGAACGCCAGGTAGCCAATGGCGTCGTTGATGCATTCGTGCATATCGTTGAACAATACCTTACGTACCCTGTCAACGCCCGCGTACAGGATCGCTTTGCCGAAGGCCTGCTGCAAACCCTGATTGAAATCGGCCCCGACGCCCTGAAAAAGCCAGACGACTACGATGTAAGGGCCAACCTGATGTGGGTTGCGTCACTTGCCCTCAATGGACTGATCGGCGCAGGTGTACCTCAGGATTGGGCCACCCATATGATTGGGCACGAGATCACAGCCCTTTACGGTTTAGACCATGCACAAACCCTGGCCATCGTGCTGCCTGCAGTATTGGAGCACCAACGCGAAGCCAAGGGTAAAAAGCTGCTGCAATATGGCTCCCGGGTCTGGGGCATTAATGATGGCACTGAGGAACAACGCATCAGCGCTGCCATCAGCAAAACCCGTGAATTTTTTGAATCATTGGGTGTACGGACACGCCTGGGCGATTACCAATTACAGCACGATACCATCGCGCCATTAATCGCACAACTCGAAGCGCACGGCATGAAAAAACTGGGGGAGCATCGCGACATTACCCCAGAGGCGAGCCAACAGATTTTGGAAGCTTGCTTATAGCGACCAATACAATCCTACTAAAGTTGATCGGTTTTCATGGATAGCCGCGCTATGATGCACATACCTGAGTTGCAACTCACACACGCACCCATGCAAGGATCAACTTATGTGCCCACGCTCGTCAGGAAGAGTCAGCAAACCACCCGCCAAATTTGGTGCCACTGACCCAGACACGGCAAAACAAGGATTCGACGACTTCGACGCGCCCGTCTCTGATGAAGGGGGGGATGGAAGCCAAAGCACCAGCGTAAGACTGCGCTTGGTTGGTGGAGACAAAACCGTGGATATAGCCGGTACAACCGGCTCCGGCTGTGGGCACGCAGAAATGCACGCACTGCATCAAGCCCTCACCACACATCGCGCATTATTCGAATCCGCGTCCAGCAGGACTCTGACCTGCACCGAAAAGCCCTGCTGCTTTCAATGCTCAGTAATATTAGGGTTACTGGACATCGACGCAGGCGAAGCTACTAACAAAAGCAAAAAACCCATGGGCTCGACCGAATGGGGGGCCAGCGCAGAAGTAAAAGCCTATGTCACCGAGCAAACGGGCGTCCCATTCGAACAGATTGCAGCGGTGCGCGGTTACCCGTCCTGATCGCCCAGTCAGGTTACGGCATGGTTTTGGGTTCCATTTTCATTCACAATACAGGCAACCCATAAAGGCCGGAGCCATATGAAATGGATATCATGCAACACATCATCTACCCAGCAATTGATGACATTAACGAAACATTACCCGCTGATAGGAAAATAAGAAAATCCGCTGATTATTGCCTGATGGGCAAAGACGTGTTGTTGGACTCAATACAGGTCGTATCTTTTATTGTGGCGATTGAAGAAGTGATTCTTGATGTGACAGGCAATGATATCTCGCTGATAAACGAAGAGGTCATGTCAAGAGCGAGCAATCCCCTGACAAGCCTCAGTCATCTTGCAAACTATGTAGCAGAATGCTTAGAAAACCTCGAACAAGAAGTGGGCTGAAACATTACACCTGTTTTAAAAGCAGCTCCTCTAGTTCATCACACAGCTTGATTAGGCTCTCCTGACTAACCCGTTGGCTATTTGCACCTATGGTAATTTCTGTAGTCTGAGGATTACTGCAAATGGCGACAAATACAGCCGATGTCATGGGGGCGATAGGCACACCGAACATGGTCTTCGCTGTAAATTGTTCGGTAGAGTAATCCGCCAGGCTTGTGGCGGCCACCGAGGAAAGCGTGGCACTGTAATGGTATTGTTGTGTGCGCAGATATTGGTAGGTAACGTACTTTGCTAACACTTCAAGCACAAAAAAAGGAATCCAGCGTGCCAACACCCTTACCCACCTTGGTTGAACTTTAGGAATATCTCGACGTTCTGACAATTGGCGATTCAGCTTCTTAACCAGGCTACGCACAGAATCCTGCTCATCAACATCCAGCAACATAACACCAATCAGGTTGCCTGCTGCGTTCGAGCCAGGTTGGTGCCTTCGTAAATCCACAGGCATTCGAAAGCGTACCAATCCAGAACCGTACTTTCGGGCAATTTCGGCGAGCGCCAGCATGGTCTTCGGCATGATCACCAAACTGCTGCTTGGTAGAGTGATGCGTCTCCAGATGAGAGAGGGGCGGCTGATTTCGCCAGCATGACCCAAATCACCTAAAGGTGACAAGGCAGGCTCAAGCTTCATCGCTACTGGCGAGTTCCGTTTTTGTTGAATGAACACCTCATCGCTGTCGGTAAAACAACATTCATCAGGCGTTTCATTACGCAAAGCTCTGAAGACATTTCGTATAAACTCGTTCGACGCGACACCATCCATGACCGCATGATGAATTCGGAACACCAGAAAGGTTTTTTGCGAAATGACCTGTATGACTTCCACGACAGGGCCTTCAAACAGATCCAGCGGGCCGTCAAGGAACGGCAGCCCATCAGAAGCATAACCATCCCACGGATAGTGAATTGTTTTCAGTCTCGGTAGTGGACCATCCCCCCGCCAATGCTTAAAGCCCCAGTGGTTGCGTATCACCATGCGACAGACTGGCGTTGTTTTGGCGACTTTCTCTATAGCCGACTGCAAGGTCGTTTCACTGAGAACCCCGCTCCCTTCGATCACACACTGATTGACAACTTGTTGCTTATGGCGGTGTCGGCTACCACCAAGCGCGTAGCTCAAATCCGGCAACGAAATAGGGCGCGTAAAACAAGTATTAACGACGCTCACATCTGCCACAATAATCCTGTCCAGGCAATGCCGCCTGCAACAGCCATTGAGCCGAGTAAATCCCCTGTTGCGCTCTCACCTGCTGCTTGTTTTTCTTCAATATATTGCACTATCGCAGCAAGCGGGCTCACGCATCCGATACAGCCATGCTCAGCGAGCAAGTTAAGTGCAGCGTCGGCTGTCGTATCGAACGACGCGGCCACTTTCAGCACCTGTGGTCGGGTCAATGCGTAAGGTAAAATGACTGACATGTCTGCGCATGCAGCAGGGAATGCATCCTTGAGCTTCAGCGACGTTTGTTCCCACACATTGGCAAGACACGCCCGGTAAGTATCGTCGGGTGCCTGAAACAAATAGTCTTCGGCTTTGAAATCTGGAGTTGGTGGTAAACGCCCAGTGACGGTGAATGGTTTTCCTTGCCATGGGGCGCTGCCCAACACACCGCCCACCAGCCCTTGCTGATGGGCGTTTTCATCGGACACAAAAACCATGGCAGATGCGCCATCACCAAACAACATCCCATTAGCTGAATCCTCCTTCGACACGAACAGGGAAGACGCCTCAGCAGCTATAATCAACGAAGCCTTACAGCCGTGGGAATGGTACATCGCGGCGGTGATCATGCTGTCGAGGCCTCCGGCGCCACCCGCACGAATATCAATGGCCACCGCATTGGTATTAAGGTGTCGGGCGACTTTGCCCGCAAGCGTACTGGAAATTTGAAACGGGGTGCAGGTGGCAACAAAGATGCAGTCCAAATCCTGAGGCTTAATACCAGCCCGATGCAACGCTTTTTCTGCCGCCACGATAGCAAGATCAAGGACAGTAAATGAACTCCCGCGCAACCAGCTTCTGGAACGCAGTCCAAATTCCTGTTGGGGGCGATCCTCATCCCATTGTCGCTGAGCCAGGTGCTCACGCCAGTCCGCCCCATAGAAAAACTCATAAATCTGAGCATTATTAAGTCTGGCACTTGGGCCAAGCAAATCCTCAGGCCAGCCATTGCCTGCGCCAGCAATTCGAACTCCGGTAATTGAATTCACGATCATTGCAGGGCACCTTGTCTGTTAACGAGTTGATCTCGCAGAATAGTCTTTTGCACTTTGCCCGCTGGTGTGCGCGGTAATGCGGGGACATACTTAATCCTTACCGGACATTTGTATGCAGCAAGATGCTGTTGCCCATGCAATTTCAATTGCTGGCTGAGCGTTCTTTGGCTGCCTGCTTCGAGCTCTCGCTGCCCTTCAACTGTCAGTATGATAACGGCAACCACTTCTTCACCCAGCATCGCATTGGGTACCCCTATTACTGCTACATCAGCAATCCAAGGGTGTCGGCGCATTGCGTCTTCAACCTCGGCAGGATAAACATTGGATCCACTCACAATGATCATATCCTTAAGGCGATCCACTACATAGATGTATCCGTCCTCATCGACTCGCCCCAAGTCCCCGGTTTTCAACCAGCCCGACACTATGGTCTCTTGCGTAGCCTCTACATTGTTCCAATAGCCTTCGCACACATTGTCACCGCGTATCACGATTTCACCTACTTCATCGGGTGAAACCGGCTTGCCCTGATCGTTGACAACGCTCACTTCACAACACAGCATCTCACGCCCGGCTGATCGGATTCGCTTGTGCAGCGCGGAGGCAGCCCCATGACAATGATCTTCCGGGCGCAGGCTTAATGCGAGGCCAGCTGTTTCGGTAAGACCATAGCCTTGCAGAAAGCCGCAGCCGAACACCTCCATGGCGCGATTGATGACGGTTTCCGGCATGCTTGATGCACCGTACACCATAAATTCCAGCGCAGAAAAATCACGGCTATCGATATCCGGTGCCATCATTATTTGCTGGATCATCGCAGGCACCAATAAGGTATGAGTGATGCGCTTCGTAATTAACGTATCCAGTGCCAGCCCTGCATCAAAGCGTGGCAAGAGATAAAGTGTTGAGCCACTGGCCAGAGCACACATACATATCAGCATGCCACCAACGTGAAACAACGGCGTTGCCTGCATTAAACGGCTACTGGCAGGCTTTAGTGGCATTTCGTGCAACCAGGCCTGAACAACGGAGACAATATTCAGATGGGACAGCAGCACACCCTTTGGTGTACCGGTGGTGCCGCTGGTGTACAACTGCACCACCACAGAGCGAACAGGCTGAGTATACTCCTGGTGACTCTCATTCGTTGAGGGATCATAATCACGCACTCTGCTATGGCCGCTCAGCGATGACCAGCCTTGCATGTGATCCTCATCTGCGGCGCCCAACACAAAACATTGCAGCCCCTTCAACACCTCGCTGCAATCCTGCTGCAACCGCGCAATATAATCAGTGCCAGCCATAACTGCGACGGCACCGCAATCCTTTAAAATCCACTCGATTTCAGCGCCCTGCAAATAGGCATTTACAGGCACTAACACCAACCCGAGCCTGGCGCAGGCAAAAAACATCACTGCATAGTCGACACTATTGTGCCCCAGTACAACGACACGACTGCCAGAGAGAAGCTCCCTGGATCGAAAACCCTCACAACAGTGATCAACGCGCTCTGCCAACTGCTGATACGTCAACTGCTCACGCCCATCGTCAATGGCTATGGTGGTTGGATACAGCTTGGCGCTACGGCGCAGAATATCGTGAATCAACATGGTTGCATCCTTTTTTAGTTATCATCCGTTTTATTCTCAAGTGTCACGACAGGCTTTCTGGGCAGAATCAGCCCAAGCCCGGCGCCACCGGCCAAGGGAAGCGTGATACCGCGCAGAAAGCCAGCATCCGGTGATAGCAAATACTTCACAGCAGCCGCTACTTCCTCCGGCGTTCCCATACGTCCTGCCGGGGTACGTGCGCACAAGGCATCTCTTGCTTTCGTAGTCATAGCCTCGCGGGTGCGTTCCGTATCAATCAGGCCCAATTCGATTAGGTGAGCATTAACACCGGTGAAGGCGTTTTCTGCAACGACACTTTTTACCAGGCCTTCCAACCCCGATTTTGCGGCAGCGTAGGCTGTCTGATTGGCTGCCCCCAGTGCGGCCGCTTTTGACCCGAGGAATAACAACATCCCATAGTTGCGCCGCTTCATATTCGGCAACAGCGCTGCGGATAAACGCAAAGCGGAAATCAAGTTGGTATTGATCACAGTCAGAATGTCTTCATCAGCACACTGTTCCAGAGGCCCGTAAGGTGCAAATGCCGCAGCCGTATGCACCAATATATCCACCTCCAGAGAGCCTGCTTTTAAGGAGGCAATCCAGTCGCCATCATTAACGTCTGCAGGTATCGCAACCGCATCGCCGCCTGCAGTTTCTATTTCATCCTGCAGTGTGTACAACCGGCTTGCTGTGCGCCCTACCAGATAAACACGGGCACCGAGCGATGCAAGCTCCTTGGCCACCGCCATTCCAATGCCACGACCGGCACCGGTTACCAGGGCAGTACGCCCAGCCAAAAATGCGGTAGAATTCAAAACTGATGCACCACTGCGCCGTAGGTATTACCAGCACCACATGACGCCAACAACACCCTGTCGCCCGGTTTTATTATTCCCTCTGCCATTGCCTCTGCAAGTGCAATGGGCAGTGACGCCCCAGACGAATTTCCATGCCGATACACCACATTCACTGTTCGCTGCCGAGGAAAGTCTAAGGCCTCGATGATGTAATCGATTAGATGGGCATTACCCTGGTGCGGCACGAATACATCGATGTCATCCAGGGACAATCCCGATTTGGTTAACGCGATATCCACCGCTTCTTTTACATGCCCGACAAAAAGAGGAAAAATTTGCGGAAGCGTATCTACTTTCAGATAATGCTCACCTTGCGCCACCGTTTCAGCTGACGTTGGGTTTATAGCACCACCAGCAGGAATCCAAGCCCCCAAAGAAGGCAAGGTTCCATCTGTACCGGTAAACATACCCAAAAAACCGCCTGATTCCACAGGTTCCAGCAACGCACCGGCAGCACCATCTGCAAACAAAACCACGCTGCGGTGATCCTGCTTATTGATGAAACGACTGCGTGTATCAGCAGCCAACACCAGAACACGCTCATCCCCATTTCGGATAGCAGCAACTCCCGCCTCAAGCGCAAACAAAAATCCCGAACATGCCGCTGATATATCGAATGCAGAACAGCGGGTGTGCAGCTTTTGCGCAATAACGGCCGCCGTCGCAGGTGACGGATAATCCCCGGAACAGGTTGCCAGAATAATCCGATCCAATTGGTTCGGCTGCAGGTTTCTACGGGCCAGAATATCCTTCGCCACCTGCACCGCCATATCCGAGGTGGTTTTATCCTCCTCAAGCCAATGGCGTTGCTTGATCCCTGTGCGGGATTCTATCCAGGCTTCATCCACATCCAGCCCAAAGGTCTCAATAACCGTTTTATTATCGAGAACCTGACTAGGGAGATAAATTCCCATATCCTTAATGGCTACATTGACCATGCTGCTACGCATACTTTCGACATCCAAGGTACATTTACACCGGGTTTATAGAAAAGATTGGAAAGTAAGAGTCGACCTTTCCCTGCTCATAGGCAACTGCCAGGTCCGGTATATTTTCCCAAGGAGTAATATCATCACTCAGCTCGGGCATCCAACCACGCTCTTCGGCAAACGCCATGGCTTCAGGCCCCTCTGAGTAACGGGCATAATGCGTATGCACATGAATGTGGCGGTTGACGCATGCAGATGCACGCAGATGGCGAGATTCCATTCCTTTTTTCCAGCCCGCAGTGGTGATGACTCCCTGTCGCCCCAATGCCTGCAGTGTTGCGCGAAATACCGGCGAGCCGATGTAGTCAACAAATATCGAAACGCCGTCTTCTCCAGCAAACTCTCTTACATAATTTAGAAAGGTTTTCTCGGCCTCAAGATAGCGCTGACGATAATCCGCATCCGATTGATAACACCGCTGATCGTAGTTCAAATCAGCGAATTGATTGAAATCAATCCCCTGTATGCCCATACGATCGAGCCTATCCAGCTGGCTTTTCCTGGAAGTAATCATCACCGTTGAACAACCTTGCAAGCGTGCCAAATCCAGCTCGGCAAGAGTGGTTCCACCGCCCCAGCCCCACACCGACGGGACAGGGTTGTCACTTTCATCCATTTGCAAACGGTAGGCGCCTATGGCCACCTTCCAGTTGCTCCACGCTGTTATGTAGCGCAACGAAAACGCGGCCCACTGCGCATAGGAATATTGTGTATTTTGCGGCAAAGGCAGCACGGACTTGAAGTGCATTTTGAATTTTTTAGCCAGCGTGCCGATGGTGTTCGGTGCATCGTAAGCAAAGGCCAGCGGCATGTAACCCCATTTATCGAAATGGGTCGCATACAGCATGCATACGTCACCCTCTTTCAACCCAGGGACGGAATTCCCCACCTGCAGGATTCTCACTACACCCGAATTACCCAACACGACTTTTTCTTCGTTACGCTGAATGGCAACATCCACTGGCGAACGCTGTATGGCATGACCCATATTGCCTTCCCAGCACCCAAACAAAGGCTCCACCAGGATTTCTTCATCGGTTAATGCAGGAATTGATATGGTTTCGCAGACTAGTTGGCCTGGCTCAGGCCGCAACCGATTTTTTCCGGCATAGAGTACCCACGCCTCGGTAGTGATTGGAGTCATTCCCTGTCCCCTACTGTGTAGTTCAAAAAATATAAATTATTGTTGTTATTTTAATCGGGCGAATGATGATTTTGTTCCGGGAAAACCATCATTCGCTTATAGATAAAAAAATTTATTTTTAATTATTCAATGATTCTACGTGGAATATCGCCAAGTGCAAAGCCAATCAAATGATTGAATATGTAAACGCGAATTTCCTGCCGCTAAAAGTACATATGACAACAATTCGGTTAATGCAGGCACCCGAGCCATTCCATTTTAAGATGCGTATTAATAAAACCTAGAACGCCGACTGGCATTGCATTCTTCATTTATAACGCAATTAAGCGGCCTGTTTATGATACTAATTAGCGGGTTAACCTTGTCAGTCTGCCGTGTTAGCCCCACAACAACTTATATATGCCGCCTTTGTGTCTGATGCTCACAAACTAACAAATACAGGAGCCTGTTGAATGATTCAGACCAAATATGCATTATATTTGCAATAACATTGCAAAATAGATAACATCTATTCAGAAAGCGTCCTAATCCACTTACAAGAATGAAGCTTTATGGATACCCGATTCAGTCAAGACCAACTGGCATTGCGACAGGAACTGCGTGACTACTTCACCAGCCTGATGAGCCCCGAGAAAGTAGAAGCCTGTATGGGCAAGGAAGGTGGCCCTATATTCCGCAATCTGGTAGAGCAACTGGGCAAAGATGGGATGCTGACCCTGGGCTGGCCGGAACAGTATGGTGGCAAGAACTACACCGCCATTGAGCAGCTGATCCTGTTCGAGGAGGCGTGGAAAACCCACACTCCGTTTCCGCTGATCACCCTTAACTCCGTCGCCCCCTCCCTAATGGCGTTCGGCACCGACGAGCAAAAAGAGTACTTCCTGCCGCAGATTTCCGCCGGTAAGTGCATTTTCGCCATTGGCTATACCGAGCCGGGCTCCGGCACCGACCTGGCCTCACTCAAAACCAAAGCCGAGTTCGACGGTGAAAACTGGATCATAAACGGCACCAAAGTGTGGACCAGCGCGGCCCACGACTGCGAATACATCTGGCTGGCCGCACGCACCAGCAACGAAGGCAAGCGCCCATCCGATGGCATCACCCTGTTCATCGTCGATGCCAAAGATCCCGGCTTCAGCCACGCCCCCATTCACACCCTGGCCGGTGTGGATACCAACATGACCTATTACGAAAACGTCAAAGTACCCGCCAATCGGGTAGTCGGCCAGGTCAACGGCGGCTGGAAAGTGATTACCTCACAGCTCAACCATGAACGTGTTGTGCTGGCAGCCATGTCCATTATCTCTCGCAAGCAGTTTGGTTATGTGATGAATGCCTTGGCCAAAGCGGATAGCAGTGGCAAACGCCGTATCGATGACCCATTAACTGCCAGCAAAATGGGCGCACTGTATGCCCGCCTGCAAGCCATGGAAGTTCTCAATCTGCGTAATGCGAATATGGTGGATGAAAACAAGATGGATGTGGGGCTCGCCTCCGGCAGTAAGGTATTCAATACCCTGGAGCAGATTCGCATTCTGCGGGAACTCACCGAAATTGCCGGTGAAGACACTGCAGTCCAATACCAAAGCCCCGACGCCCTGTTCAGTGGCCATCTGGAATACGACTACCGTGCCGCGCAAATCATGACGGTGGGTGGCGGAGTGCTGGAAGTAATGCGCTCCATGACCGCCTCCTTCGCTCTGCGTATGCCCAACACCATCGTCTAGCCGCTTTCGAGGACTCGAACCGTGAATTTCAGTTACAACGAAGATCAACAGGCCATTCAAGACGTAGCGGTGCGTATGTTCCGCGATCTGTGTGGCGATGAAGACATCAAGAACATCTACAAAGCCGAGCTGCCACTGCACAGCGACCTGTGGCAACAAGTTGCTCAAAGCGGCCTGTTAGGCACGCCACTGCCAGCCGAATATGGCGGCTCAGAAATGGGTATGACCGAGTTATGCCTGGTATTAGAAGAGCAAGGTAAAGCCGTTGCACCGATTCCCGTGCTGGAAAGCGTGGTAGAGGCCGCCATGCCCATCGCCCAATTTGCACCGGCGGCGTTAAAGCAAAGCGTACTGCCCGGCGTCATCAGCGGTAAAAACATTCTCAGCGCAGTACGGCCCTATTCCGGCCTACAGGATCACGCTCCACTATCGGCAACCCAACAGGGCGACCAATGGATTTTGCAGGGATACAGCAATCTGGTGGGCTACGCAAAAGTGGCCAGCGGCTTTCTGGTTACTGCCCTGCTGGCCGATGGCGGGCACTGGGTGGGCTACGTTGCGGCAGACTGCGATGGTGTATCGATTACCGGGCAACGAGCCACCAATGGTGAAAGCAGCGGCCACTTACAATTTAACAGGGTAACAGTAAACGCTGAACATCTGATCGCCACCCACGGAGAGGCGGACGCCTTGTTGCAATGGCAGCGCCAACGTACCTATGCGGCCATGGCGTCTATTCAATTGGGCGTGCTGAAAGAGGGTTTGCAACGCGCGGCACAATACACCACCGAACGCACCCAGTTCGGTCGGCCACTGGCGTCCTTTCAAGCGGTTTCGCAACAAGCTGCCGATGGCTATATGGCCATCGAAGCCCTGCGCGGAGTCACCTGGCGCTTGCTGGATATCCTGGATAACGGCGGCGCGGACGAGTTGCAAACCAGCCTGGCAGCACACAGCGTGAAATACTGGATCTGCGAATCTGGCCATATTGCAGCTCATGTGTTTTTGCACATTCATGGCGGCATCGGTCAGGATCTGGATTATCCGGTACACCGTTTTTTCAGCTGGGCCAAAAAGAACGAAATCTACCTGGGCGGTGCTGATCAGCATGCCGCAGAATTGGGCAAGTTGATTCAAAGCTGCCCCGAGGCGGTAATCTAAAGCATCTTTGCCCCGGCCATATTCAGGTCGGGGCATTAACTCCCCCAGCTCTATTCCCCTGCTGCCTTTTTATAAGCGGCAGCCCGTTCTTTCTTCTTCGCCTCAATTCTGTCCAGCTCCTGCAAAGTCACCAGACCCGGCCCGTGAAAACCCAACCTAACCAAATAGGCAATCGGGTTATAACGTAATGCCCGTGGCACCATACGGCTGTAGCGATTCAAGCGGCCGCACAACTTTTTATAGCGTGCCTTGTCATGATCACTCCAAGGCAGGTTAAAGCGTTCACGATAAATGGGATGCAACGCACCGATGGCACACAGTTTCATAGTGGGATACACAAACCGTCGATGAAATGCATCGGCCAGCGGCTGCAACGATTTAAATTGCTTCATCCTGGCAGGCAATTCTATCGCTCGCCCGGTCAGGTATTGCACCGTTTCGTTATAGGTCATTGTATTTCGCATCAATGCCTCGTAATACACGTAGAATGCCTGCATATCCGGCTCGATGTCTTTTTCCGCAATGCCAAACAACAAGCACAACTGCACGTATTCTTCATAAAGCGTGATCTCTTCTTCGGCGGTCAGCGGTTTACCCAGATCCCGCCGGATACGAATAACACCATCCAAAAAGGTATCCGGTACAATACGAAATGTCTTCGGATGCAACGCATAATACTTGGAGCCATCCTCATGCGTGCCCTTGATGTTCGCGTGCAATGCCCGCAACTGTGATGCTTCACTGTGAGCAAAGTCGCCTCCATCGTACAAGAAACGAATCATAGACCAGTTAGTGCGACGGCCACGCCCCTGCGGATCAGATTTATAAATGCCGTATTTGTTCACCGCAGTACCCACAGCAGGCAACGCAGACTGCATGGTGGCAATGGGAATCATCAACGGCAACGCCGCCATATCCGTCAAGGTATCCCACATGATTGAGCCAACCCCCGGCGCCCGGCCCTGGGGCACTCGTCCACGGGGAACGCCCGTTGTCTTAACGGCTTTCAATTGTGCCATGCCTGCTTCCTCCAGACGCTGTATCTGACCCGAAATGGGCTTTTTGGTTGACTCGTATCGTCATTCGATGTCTTATGGCTACATTCTAATGCGAGAAATATCGGCAGTCTCTCATGTTTATGGCTGACTAAATCACCTCCACAAAAATGAATAAAACCTTGAAAAAACAAAGACGTAGGCCAAAGCAAGCACGCGCGATAGCCAAGTACAATCAAATTTTGGATGCCAGTGCTCGCGTTTTGGAGCACTGCGGCTATCGGCACGCCACCATGAGCGAAATCCACCTGGAAAGCGGCCATCCCTACGCCACCATCTACCAATACTTCGGCGGCAAAGAAGATGTCTATCTGGCCTGGCTGGAACGCTTTATGGACAGCACCATCTTTGAACTGGCAGGCCGGATTAACCAAACCAGTGAACAGGATCTCAGCGCACGCATTGAGATGAGCGCTCGCTACTCGCTGGAACAGATCGTACTGCACCGACAAACGCTGAGTCGTTTGGTGAATGGCATGGGCTTGGTTTCATCGCTGCTGATAGAGCAGGTTGAAGAAAAAAGTCGAGGCTGGATTCGCCGCGCTTTCGGCCCGCAGATGGAGCGCCCTGAAAATGCAGCGTTATTGGAAAAAATGCTCACGGCCACCCGTGCCGGAAACGGCTACTGGCTAATGTTGATACTCAATACTCAGCGCAAAATCGATATCGACCAGGAAACCGAAAATGTTTCCGCCCTGATCAAAGCGCTGCTATCGGTACGATAGTTGAGAGCCAAACCATAGCCGCACCAAAGCAAAGCGCCTGCGCACAATGCAGTGGCACCCTGCAAACAGTGTTTTTTCTGCACGCAAACAACATAAGCACCACGAAGTTACACAACACTCCATCTGGCGCACCACGAATGCGCGCCACTCCCCCCGATCCGCTTTCAAACACGTCTCCAACCCTTGAGATAGCAGCAAAAACAATATTGGCTCGGTCTTTGCTAAATCCCCAGCATGGATGCAAAGTCCTGGATGTTCTTGGGGACATCCCCTGTATCACTTAACTATGGGATTGAGACCAATGGCCTATTTATTACCAACTGAGTTCGTCACCAAAATGGTGGACGCAGGTGAATCCAAGATTTACATGTCCACACGCGACACCCTGATCCGAGCCTTTATGGCAGGTGCCATCCTGGCTCTGGCAGCAGTTTTCGCCATCACCATCGCTGTACAGACTGGCGTCTTCCTGATCGGCGCGATTCTGTTCCCTGTCGGATTTTGTATGCTTTACCTGATGGGCTTTGATTTGCTTACCGGGGTATTCGTACTCACTCCGCTTGCGTGGCTGGATAAACGCCCCGGCGTGACCATCCCACAGATACTGCGTAATTGGGGTCTGGTTTTTCTGGGCAACTTCGCCGGCGCCCTGACCGTCGCAGCCATGATGTCATTCGTGTTCACCTACGGTTTCAACACCGACGGTGGCGCCATTGCCACGAAAGTAGCAAGCATCGGTGAATCGCGTACATTAGGCTATGCCGAGTACGGTGCAGCGGGCTGGTTTACTATTTTCCTGCGTGGCATGTTGTGTAATTGGATGGTTTCCATGGGTGTTGTAGGAGCCATGATTTCCACCAACGTCAGCGGCAAAGTCATCGCCATGTGGATGCCCATCTTCCTGTTCTTTTTCATGGGTTTCGAACACTCTGTAGTAAACATGTTCCTGTTCCCCTTTGGCCTGATCATGGGCGGCGATTTCTCCATTGCGGACTACTTCATCTGGAACGAAATCCCCACAGCACTGGGTAACCTGGTAGGCGGTCTGGCATTTACCGGCCTGACTCTGTACAGCACCCACGCTCGTACTGCACCCAAGCGCAAACTGCCGGTAGCACCAGCTGCGGCTCCCAGCGCGGCTGCATAACCAACGCGGTTCTAGTAACCTGTACGCCCCGGCTGATCATTCCGCCGGGGCGTTTTACTTACAGCGGCGGGAACCATGAACAATCATTTAAAACTTTCCATCGGTCAGCATTCAGACAAGGGCCGTAAATCGTCCAATCAAGATTTTCATGGTGCATTCGTACCCAAAGAGCCATTACTGACCACTAAGGGCATTGCCGTCGCCCTGGCAGATGGCATCAGCTCCAGTGATGTCAGCCAGATCGCCAGCGAATCCGCCGTTAGCGGCTTTCTTTCTGATTACTACTGTACGTCAGAGGCGTGGTCCGTTTCCAAATCAGCACAAAGTGTTCTCTTGGCCAGCAACTCATGGCTAAACACACAAACCCGGCAAAGCCAGTACGCCTACGAGCGCGACAAGGGTTACGTGTGCACCTTCTGCGGCATGGTATTCAAATCCAACACTGCCCATATATTCCATGTAGGTGACAGCCGAATCTATCGCCTGCAGCAAGAAAACCTACAACTGCTAACCGAAGATCATCGCTTCTGGGTTTCGCAAAATCAAAGTTATTTAAGCCGTGCCCTCGGCATCAATCCACAGGTAGAGATTGACTACCACGCACATCCTATTGCACCTGGAGACCTTTTTGTTCTAGCAACCGATGGCGTATATGAGTATGTAGATGGTCACTATATTGCTGAAGCGGTCCAACAACATAGTCACGATTTAAATACTGCGGCGCAACAGATCGTAGCTCATGCGTTGGCACAGGGAAGTACTGACAACCTCACTGTACAGATCGTGCGCATCGATACGGTACCAGAACAAACTGCCGGTGAGATCTATCAACAACTCACAGAACTTCCATTCCCTCCGGAACTCGAACCCGGCAAGATATTCGACGGTTACACCATTGTACGGGAATTGCATTCCAGCAGCCGCAGTCACGTCTATCTTGCCTTGGATAATGACACCCAACAACAGGTTGTGTTAAAAACACCCTCCACTGATCTGCGCGAAGACCCGGCCTATCTCGAACAATTTCTGATGGAAGAATGGATCGCCCGTCGCATTAATAATGTGCACGTTCTAAAGGCTTGCCAACAAATCCGTAAACGCCAATATCTCTATATCGCCATGGAATATATTGAAGGACAGAGCCTAGCGCAATGGATGACTGATCACCCAAAGCCGGACGTAGAAGCCGTGCGCCAAATCGTGGAGCAAATTGCCAAAGGCCTGCGCGCGTTTCATAGAATGGAAATGCTGCATCAGGATCTGCGCCCTGAAAATGTTCTAATTGATCAGAACGGCACCGTTAAAATCATTGACTTTGGTTCCACACAAGTAGCTGGCCTGCTGGAAATCACCACGGCGTTAAACAGAGCTGCAGTCCCAGGAGCCATCCAGTTTGCCGCCCCGGAATATTTTCTAGGTGAACCCGGCTCAGAAGAATCAGATTTGTTTTCACTAGGAGTAATTACCTATCAAATGTTATCGGGGCGACTCCCGTATGGCGCCCAAGTTGCTAAAATCACCACCAAGGCGGGGCAGCGCAACATGCACTATCAAACCGTATTGGAGGATGACCGGGAAATTCCGGCATGGATAGATCACGCCATCAAAAAGGCCGTGCATCCTGATCGTTTCAAACGACATGAAGATCTATCTGAATTTGTACACGAATTACGTCAACCCAGCCGGGCGTTCTTAAACCAAACACGCCCACCCCTCATTGAACGAGATCCTCTACTGTTCTGGAAAAGCACATCTTTTATGCTCTGTATCGTCGTACTGGTATTGCTGTACGACAGGCTACAACACTGAACGCTCATCGCGCCGCCTTAGCTCATTAGCTTTGCCTGCAAAGCCACCGCTAGAACGGTTATTTTGCACGGCTGTGCTACTCTGAATATATATATGAACAAAGATTAAGAAACGAAATTAGGTTTTTGCCTGATCGATTCCGGAGCCGTTGTATGGTTGACAAGCTGATCGGGTATTTATGTTCACTGACATTCATCGCACTGTTTTCTAGTCAGGCAGTCGCATTCAACAACAACGTCGATGTAAGTGATTTTGAAGGTCATCTTTCTTTGGGCCAACACCTACTGATTCTACAAGACAACAAAGGAAATCTGACACCCGAGGAAGTCTTAAACCCTACCTCTCCCCTTCAATGGCAATCAAGCACACAAGAAATCCCCAATTTGGGCCTGGGAGTAAGCCCACATTGGTTCAGCGTCATACTCAATAATAATCGTGGCGAATCATTAAACGCTATCCTGGATATGCCCTACACCATGATGGACTATCTGGATATCTATCTGGTGACAGGAGACACCATCATTGCTGTCGCACAGACCGGGGATCAACGGCTGTTCTCGACTCGACCTCTGGCCCACCGAAATTTCCTAATACCGATTGACATTCCTGCCGGACAAAGCATTCAGTTAATCATTCGCGGCGAATCTTACGGCGCAATGCAGTTACCGCTTGAGCTGTGGAGCACGGAAGCATTTTTTAAAACCGATCAACTCGCATTTGCTGCCCAACTGGTTTTTGTGGGAGCAATGATCGCCCTAATCATCTACAACCTCTTTCTACTAGTATCGACTCGCGACCAAAATTACCTATGGTATGTATTGAGCATGACATCCATCACCTTTGTGGTGATGAGTTTTCACGGAGTGCTCGCACAGTTTGCCTGGCCAAACAAACCCTACCTCAATAACGCCGTATTGGTGGGGTCGATCAGCGCCAACATTTTCTCAGCCACCCTTTTTGCTTATCATTTTCTAGAACTCAAACGTCTACATAAAGCCATACCCATACTGATCCTGGGGCACAGCTTTGCCGGTGCAGCTGTTTTCATCCTAAATCTTTTTCTACCCTATATCATCACGGTTAAGTTGGCCGCCCTATTTTCCTGCACAGGAGCTACTTCTGGCATCATAATAGGCTTATATCTGTGCTTTAAAGGTGAAATTCTAGCCCGCTTCTATACGCTATCTTGGGCTGCACTGCTCACTGGCAGTGTTGCCATCACGCTCAGTCATATGGGTATTCTACCTAGCATTATTATCTTTGATTATGGACAACAAATAGGCGCGCTGGCCGAAGGCCTTCTGCTGTCTTTCGCCCTGGCCTATCGAATTAAACTGGAGCGACATAAACGATACAGAGCACAGGCTCAGGTGCTCGACATTCAACGTAGCACCAACAAAGAACTGGAAGAGAAAAACCAGATAATCAATCAAATTCTTCTGGCCACCACTGACATGGCCAGTGCAATCACTGAACATCACGCCAGCAGCATCGCATTAAGTTATCTAAAAAAACTGGATCGACACATAAGCCTGCAACAGGCTTACCTGTACCTACCTTATCGAAACAGTAAAGGTTATGGGCGCTACACACTCTATCAAAACAGCATGCCAACTGCAGAAGCCCCTCCCGAAGTGGCCAGCAACACCCAGTGCAAACAGTTAAAAAACATTGAGCGCACAACCCTCAACAACGGCGTCTTAACAGTCCCATTAAATCCAAAAAAAGATGCCCACGCCTTTCTAGAGATACACCACTACCAATTAGAAGAGGCAGAAGCGTTTTCTGACAGCAACCTGCTGCAAGGCATCACCAATGCACTCGCTCTGAAACTTGAAAGTCTGCATTCAGAGGAGAACGGTCGCCTACAAAGCATTGGTGCAATGGCAGCTGCCATTATTCATGATCTAAAGAATCCTATCGGAGCCATATTAGGATACGCAGATCTTTCCAGAGATCAGCACATACCAGCCTCAATGCGAAATGAATATTTGGATATTATCAGCGAGGAAGCCAGCCGACTTTCGTCCATGGCCCACGAAGTACTGGAGTTTAGTACCGATGATATCAAGCTCAATATCACTCAGGTAGATTCGGCTGAATACATTTATGATCTAGCTCAAGTTCTCAGGGCAATTTTTGAGAGTCGTGGCGTAGAACTGGAAACCAACATTAACTATCACGGAATGATGTCGCTGGATGCAGAGCGAATGCGTCGGGTGATACTCAATCTAGCCACCAATTCACGGGATGCAATGTCTGCGCACTACATCGCCTCGCCTAAGTTCACTCTTAGTTTAGATCTGGTCGAAAACAACATAATCATAGAAGCAAAGGACAATGGCCCGGGCATTCCAGAACAAATCCAGGCCGACTTGTTTGAACCATTCGTAACCCACGGCAAAGCAAATGGCACTGGCCTAGGATTGGCTATAGTGAAAAAATTGGTTAGTGCTCATGACGGCGACATCCAGTGTGCCAGCAGCCCAATATGTGGAACCTGCTTTCATATCGAGTTACCCCAAAACCCTGAATCCCTTGTGTGCTCTATTGACTCCAGCCCCAACAAACTACAAGCCTCCCTCCCGACTCAAGAGGAGCTCCACCATAGCAACAAAGCCATTCTGGTAGCCGATGATAATGAAGTTAACCTAAAGATGTTAATGATCTACTTGAAGAAGTTAGGATACCGATATCAGGGTGTTAAAAATGGAAGAGAAGCTCTGGAAGCGGTCAAACTACAAGCTTTCGATGCAGTGCTTATGGATGTGGAAATGCCCGATATGGATGGGCTGGACGCCAGCAGGGCCATACGAAATGCCACCACCGCAGCCTACTCGCGCATCCCCATAATCGCATTAACCGGCCACAGCAAAGAACAAAAACTCGAAGAGTGCTTAGCCGCCGGCATGGATTCGATGCTCAGCAAACCGGTTAAAATCCATGAGTTAAAGGCTGCTTTGCAGTCCATTTTCGGTGATATAAACGACATCGAGAACAACGAGACCACCAGCTTCCAAGACAGCCGCTAGCCCAGCTGACCACCCTATCAAGCTTGATTCATGTAAATCACAGGATAAATATGAGCGATTGTCTATACTTTCTCTATACTTAAAGCTCGGATAGCAGAAAACCGAGGATACCAATCGAGACTGAGAGCCATTCTATGGAGCTGGGCGCTTGTGGAACAATAAAATGGGGAGCCTTCCCACTGCCACAACTATCATCACTGCGGTTGGCCTACTGCTTTGTTGTACGGCAAAAGCCGAATCACGTAGATTCGATGACCTGGTTAACTTATCCCTGGATGAGCTAATCAACATCGAAATAACCAGCTCTACACGCACATCCAAAACACTAAAAAACGTACCGTCAGCCGCAACCGTATTCAGCCAGAGCGAGCTTCGCTCTATGGGAATCGACTTTCTGTATGAGCTGTTGAACTTTGTTCCGGGCTACCAGACCAGCCGCGATAATGACGCCGGCGCATCCTATCTATACTCTTCCCGGGGCAGTGATACAGGCCAACAGACTTCGGCTATTTTACTGCTCATCGACGGCATCCCCCGGCATGAAGTTCGAACCTCAAGCGCCAGTTTGCTATCAAGCTTAATGCCCATCGCTCGCATAGAGCGTATCGAGGTAATACGGGGGCCCGGATCAGCGCTTTATGGCTCGAACGCATTTCTGGGTGTTATAAACATCATCACGGTGGACAGCAACAATGAGCTGGCACTGCAAGTGGGCCAGCCTGACCGCCAGCAACTTCAGGCGCAGATCAGCAACAATGCTGGATTCTGGCACTTTGATGCATTCCTCTCTGGCTATCAGGACAAAGGCCAGGAGTATCTATTGGATGATCGCCTCGGGGATGACTTGAAAACGACACAAGATCCACAGGCAGTTAGTAACTTCGCTTTCCGGCTCGGCTACAAAGACACCCAGCTAAGCGCTGAACACATCAATTTTGAATCCAAAGATTATTACAGTGTCAGCGCCATCAGCAATGATGTTAACGAAATGAGGCACTATTTCAATCAGATTACTGCAAAACAAGCATTCGAACTGGGTAATGTACATAGCCTTGTACAGCTCAGCTATAGCGAAGAAAACCGTAATTCCCAATCTCAGGCCACCAATCCCGGCGCCCTTGCAGCAATCAGCAATCCCAGTAGTAATGCCCCACTCGTTGGTGATGTATTGTTCGAGGCAGACACAACCCTGGCGCAATGGCTTAACGACTGGGAAATAACCGCCAACACAAACATGCAATTTGGCCTTGAGTGGGCGAAGGATGATCTTCGTACCGCCCGGGTGCTAGCCAACTATGACACCAGCATGCTTTCCAATAGGCAATATCCGGTAGATTACAGCCCAGAGGGTGATATTTATAACGAAGTAATTGAAACAGAGGATAGAGTTACCAAAAGCGCTTACTCTCAACTGCAACATCAATGGGATAGTAAAACCGATCTGGTGCTAGGTATCCGCTATGACAACTACTCAGGTTTCGATGACCACATCAGCCCAAGGTTTGCATTAGTACGTAAACTTACTGAAAACTCATCCATCAAACTTTTGTTAGCAGAAGCCTATAGAACACCTTCTTTTCTTCAGACGTTTGTTAAGGAAAATTTGACTGTAGTGCGCAACCCGGATCTGAAGGCGGAAACCATCCGCACCAGCGAGCTGATCTGGGTCACCCAAAAAAATCAATCTACGTTTACGGCGGGTGTTTTTTACAACGTGATAGAAAACAGGATTGACACAGCAACGTTCAGCGACGGTAAACGCGCCAACATCAACGAAGATGAGGAATACAGTGGCGGCATCGAGCTTGAAGCTATACTGCCGATTGGTTATCGCTGGTCGCTGAGATCCAACTATACACACTTCCTGAAGCTGCCAGATGCATCCTATCGAGAGTCAGAACGCCTGGCTTCCTTTATTCTAAACTACAGCCATGACTCTGTTACGGTAAATCTCGGTGGTTATTATAACAGTGAAAGATCTATGCCTCCGGATGAGCACGGCGATAGAATTGATGCTGTTTATGCCCTGAACGGAAAAATCGGCTTTCAGGTTGATCGCCATACCACCATCAATCTCCAAGTTAAAAACATTCTGGATGATACCGTATCCTCTTCACCACAAAGTGAAAGCATCAAGACGGCAATCCCCTATCGTGGTAGAGAAGTCAGCATCGGATTCAATTATGCATTCTAACTTGCGCAAGAACGCCTAAATCTCCATTACAAGTTCTGCCTATATTCACCAGGCGTTTGCCCCATCCAGTGTTTGAATGCACGAATAAATGCACTCTGTTCCGAGTATCCTAAAAGCAGTGCCACCTCGGAGGGTGACAGTGCAGGATCAGCCAAGTAACGCACCGCCAGTCGCCGCCGGGTATCAGCCAATACTGATCGATAGCTATGACCATTAACACTCAACTTGCGATAGAAGGATCGCAGAGAGTATCCCATTTGAGACGCCACGGTACTTGCGCGGGTATCACCATTATTCATCGCCGCTAATATGTTCTCTTGCAATTCCTGTAAAAATGTTTCGAAACAACCCGAACTCTCTGCGTCTTTCAACAGCATAGCATTTGCCTGCTGATCGAAGATCTTCAATAAATGAGGGTCTCGGGTTGCTATATCCATCAACAGCACATGGGATGGAACGTCTACTCTGATCGACGAGCAATTAAACTCCACCGGACAGCCTAATATGGCTTGGTATATATCGCCATGCGCAGGCTTTGGAATCGGAAGACCAACTCGTGAAGGAGCAATGGGTTTCTTGATGAGGGATTGATAAAGATTAATAAATATCGCCGCGCTGAATTCACAGCTTAGCGCATTGTCATTTCCGCGCAGAGACCACTCGTGAATCACATCACTGCCCCGCACCTGAACTTCAGCCTTCAAATCAGTCAATACCAACGTCTGAAATCGGCCATAACGGGTCAATGCCTGGCCCAAAGTGCTGCAGGATGCCAACAGATAGCCCACCAATCCAAAGTGCTGAGGCTGGGCCATGCGGCCTATCCGAAGCCCTAATGCAGGCACCGGGTCAACCCTGTAAGTCTCATCCAGCAACGACGAAAAAGTACGGCTTTCCACACGCTGATTTTGCGCCGACAGATGAATGGAGTGCCTAAGATCTGATGCAGCAAGCTCGCGCTCATCCAGATAGCGTAACAATACGTCAAGAAAACTGGTGGGCAGATAGGCTATGTCATTGTTCATCAACGCAGTTTTTACCACTTGGCACATTATGTCAATGGCGACTGAAAGCGTCGATACAGACTTGCACCAAAGCTCTACCCTAAATGTCCTGTTTCCCCTTTTTTAAACCATCTTCTGGAGCGAATAATGGCATACGTGGTAACTCAGGCGTGCATAGGTAACAAGCATACTAACTGCGTGGATGTATGCCCCGTGGACGCTTTCCGCGAAGGGCCGGATATGCTGTATATCGACCCCAAAGCGTGCATTGAATGTAATGCCTGCCTCGCCGAGTGCCCTGAGCGCGCTATTTACCCCCAGAGCGCTGTGCCCGAGGATATGAAGCCCTTTATTGCTCTAAATGCGGAAAAGGCCCTTATTTACCCTGTAATCAAAGAAAGTATCGGCCATCAACCTGGCAATTCCGCCGCTGCCGCATTGCAAGGCCATTTCGCCATCATTGGCTCCGGGCCATCAGGGTTCTATGCAGCAGAAGAACTCCTCAAACAGATGCCGTTAGCCCAGGTTGATATGTTCGAGCGCCTGCCCACACCCTTTGGTCTGGTGCGTTATGGCGTTGCACCGGATCACCCCAGAATTAAATCAGTCACCGCCGGTTTTGAGCGCATCGCCGATCACTCGCGCTTGCGCTATTGGGGCAATGTAAACATTGGCACTGATATCAGTCGAGAAGAACTATTACAGCATTACTGTGGTGTTATTTACGCTACCGGAGGCTCCTCCAGCAAATCTCTTCCAATCCCAGGTGCAGATTTACCCAACGTAATAAGCTCATCGGCCTTCGTCGGTTGGTACAACGGGCATCCCGATCACCAGGCCCTCCAAGTCGACTTGTCACATTCAACCGCCGTGGTCATCGGCATGGGCAACGTTGCATTGGACATTGCCCGCATGCTAGTGCTGCCCACTCAACAACTGAGCACTACAGATATGGCTGACTACGCGTTGAAGCAGCTGCATAACAGTTCGGTAAGAGAAGTGTGCCTGCTGGCGCGTAGAGGCGCCGCACAAGCTGCCTTTACACCTAAAGAGTTAGAACAACTAATGGCGATTCCTGATCTGGAGCTCATTGTTGATCCCAAAAGCCTTACTCTGGATTCTGCTACTCAGGCGTTGATCGACACACCTGAGTTCAGTGAGACCAGGCAGAACCTTGCCCTGCTACAACAAATAGCCAACCGCAAATACCCAGCCCCGACTGGCACCACTGCAAATCCGATCAAACGCATCCGCTTTTTGTTCAATCATGTACCGGAAGCCATTGAGGGTGTCGGTAACTACTCCGTCACCACTTCGCGGGGCATCATCAATGCAGGCCTTGTTATTCATGCCATTGGCTATAAAGGTTCACCCATTGGTAATGTCGCCTTTGATCATCGACAGGGTGTCATCTCGAATCAACATGGCCGCGTGGAAAATCATCAAGCGATCCTATCAGATTCAGAATATGCTGTAGGCTGGATCAAACGCGGAGCCAGCGGCGTTATCGGCAGCAATAAACAGTGCGCACAAGAAAGCATCTCAGCATTACTTGATGATCTGGTTATCAAAAGCCCGAACACAAAGATTCCTGGAGAGAAAAACAGCACGATCGAAACTTTGTTGAAACAGCGCAACGTTGAATATGTCACCTTTGAAGACTGGCGTCTTCTGGATCAGCATGAACAAGCACTGGGCCAAGCACAAGGACGACCTCGCAAAAAAATCACCGACACTACGGAAATGCTGGCGATCATTCACAGTGCCCGTGCCAAGAAAGAAGAAGCCGAGCAGACCCGAGCAAGGCTACCGGTGAAAATTCATTTCCGTTCATGCACACTATGTGAGGCTATGTGCGGGGTCAAAATCACTCACCAGGGCGATCAGATTCTATCAATCGAAGGTGATCCAGACGACCCGCACAGCAGAGGCCATATCTGCCCTAAGGGCTATTCACTGCAGGATCTACACAATGATCCCGATCGCCTAAAAACACCCTTAAAAAAAGCCAATGGTCAATGGCACCCCATTAGCTGGGATGACGCCTTGGATGAAGTGGCAGAAAATTTGGTGAGGATTCAATCAAATCATGGACACGATGCAGTAGCCGCCTATTGGGGCAATCCTACCTCCCATAATCTGGGCTTACTGTTGGCAACCAGTAAATTCCGCAAAGCATTGGGCTCAAAAAACCTGTTTACTGCCGCGTCATTAGATCAACTGCCTCACCAATTAACGTCTTACCTCATGCTCGGTCATGGACAGGTGTTTACGATTCCTGACATCGACAATACTGAGTACATGCTCATGCTAGGAGCCAACCCTGCAGCATCTAACGGGAGCCTGATGTCATCCGGTGATGTACTTAAACGACTGGAAGGTATCCGTGAGCGCGGCAAATTAGTATTGGTGGACCCGCGCCGCAACGAATCCGCTCACTATGTATCAGAGCATCTGTTCATACGGCCAACGACCGACGCACTGTTTCTGATTGGCATAATCCAACACATCATAAATAACAAACTATTCCACCCTGATCACCTTAAGCCCTTATTGAAGGGTTGGGATCAATTGCAGACTATTTTCGATGGCTTCGATCTACACCAGATCAGTGCACACTGTGGAATACCAGAAAAGGACATCATACGCATTGCGGAGGAATTTTCCGGAGCCAAACGAGCAATCTGCTATGGCCGCATGGGTATATCAGCACAGGCGTTCGGCACACTCAATCACTGGTTGATTAACATTTTAAACATTATCACCGGTAATCTGGATCGCCCCGGAGGCATGATGTTCACCCAGCCAGCAGTTGATCTTTCCATCAAGCCGTCCACGGCTGGCAGCTATAACCATTATCAAAGCCGGGTGCGTGGCCTTCCGGAGTTCAATCGAGAGCTGCCAACCAGTGCAATGGCCGAAGAAATGTTGGTACCCGGTGATGGTCAAGTACGTGCTTTTGTGTGTATTGCAGGAAACCCTGTGCTATCTGCTCCTAATGGTCGACAATTGGATCAGGCCTTGGCAGGTCTGGACTTTATGGTCTCACTTGATTTCTATCTGAACGAAACCTCCAGGCACGCAGATATCATTCTGCCCCCCACCGGGCCACTGGAACACGAGCAGTACGATCTAGTCTTCAATCTGTTGGCCGTGCGCAACGTTGCCAAATTCGCAGAACCGTTATTTAAACCCGACGACCACACTCGATCTGATTGGGACATCATGCAAGGGTTAACCCAACGCATCAGACACCTTAAGACCGGAGATAACGAAGCAGGAAAACCACCCGAAGCAACCCCTGAACAAGTGGTGGATTTCGGTCTACAAAGCGGCCCCTACAAACTCACACTACAAGAACTTAAACAGCACCCTCACGGGTTAGACCTCGGACCAATGCGCCCCCGACTGCCAGAACACCTCTATACAGAGGACAAGATGATTAATCTGATTCCCGAGCTCATGAAGGAGGACATGGCCCGGTTACGGCATTACTACTCAGAAATCAAAGATTCTGGCTCCCTGACATTGATCGGTCGTCGTGATCTGCGCACCAATAATTCCTGGATGCACAACAGTCAAAGGCTAGTGAAAGGCAAGGATCGCTGCACTCTGTTAGTCCACCCCAACGATGCAGAACATCATGGAGTGAAAGACCGCGGTCGCGCAAAGCTGATATCCAGAGTGGGGGAAGTTGAAGTCGACATAGCCCTTACCGAAGACATCATGCCGGGTGTAGTGAGCCTGCCCCATGGCTGGGGACATGACCGAGAAGGTATTGCCCTTCGCGTGGCCCAAAGTAATCCTGGCGTAAGCGCAAATGATGTTACCGATGATCAGTTTGTGGATACTGCTTCCGGCAACGCAGCGCTTAACGGGGTTGCAGTTAGACTGGTTGGCATATAACCCGAGTCTAAATCTCTGATTTATGGTCATCAATTACTTTCAGTAACTGGTTCACGGTGGGGCGTGTTTTGTAATCCAGAGAGGTATGAGACCACACTACCGTGCCATGCTTATCAATAAGAAAAGCAGATGACACGGCAAATTTATGGTGCTGCTTGCCACTCCATTCTTCGATATTGATGCCATACTCCTGATACTTGGGCATCAATGCATCGTCTAATTTCATGCTGACTCGAAATAGATCGTGCACTACCAATTCAGGATCGGACAATACCGGGAACGGAATTTCATAAGTCCGGGACACCATTGCCGCAGCATCCGGGATGTCAACGCTAATCAAAACAGGCAACACATCGCGTGCTTTGAATTCAGGCCAGGCTTCTGTGAGCTGGCGAATCTGGCGATTACAATATGGGCACCAACCTCCACGATAAAACACCACCAGCAGCGGCCCTTTTGCCCTAAGACTTTCGAAGGAAACCGGCGTCCCGGTATGGTCGTTAACTTCAAATGAGACTACTTTGTCACCCTTCGCCAGACCAATACCATCATCGCGGGAGCCTAGTACAGCATTATCAGTGGCATTCAGCTCTGGTAATTTCACCGGCAATGCAATGCCACCCGCATGAGCGAACATGGTTAGAAAACAGAGATTGATTACAAAAAAACCGATTACGATCCGCATATTAGACTCCTGTTTACACGCCATACACCCGCGCGCAGATTGGCAGCATGGCTAATTCCATTCCAAGCGGACGTCAGTATCCTTGCCAAAGTCGATCTGTGTCAACCGGCAGGTCACCTTCGGAACAGTTCAGGCCGCAGATTAGCCTTTATAAGAGGATGCATCGGTTGTGTATTCAGGATGGCCATATTCAACTAATAGCCGGTTGATCTTTTTGACCAACATTCGATCTACGATCCCATCAATCACAGGTATGCGCTGCGCAACTTTGGTCGCAACCACTTGCGGTAGGACATATGCACTCACCATGGCAAAGAACAGATAATCAATAGGTGACGCATTCACATTCATTTTTTTAGCCAGAGAACGGTTGCCCTCACTTAGAAAGACGCGATAGAAAAACACTTTGGAGAAGCTTTTCTCCACTTGATTATAAATACGACTGCGAACGCGTTTGTCTTTGGGCCGATAGGCTGCCATGGTGGCCCGCACCAGGGCACCACAGGTCTCATCGTCATAACCATCGCGCAGCGTTCCCGAATATGCCATCATTACATCCACAATCGCCTTCGGCGTGGCAGGGAGCAACTCCTCTGGCAAACCCAGTAAATAGCTCTGATATCGACACAGCTCAACAATAGCTCTCTCTTCCGATGTGAACTTCTTATTCTTTCTCCCCATTGCAGCAAAGGCCGCAAGAAAGCCTGGTATGGTGCCTGCTGGCATCTGATCTACTTGGGGAATGGGGATGCCATAAACATTGACATCCCATTTATCTAATCGTGTAAGCAAATTAAATCTAACCATGGAATGCATTAATCGAACCATAGCGGCGGCCTTAAAGCCAACGCCATAGCGCTGCAATGCCCCCGGCAAAGTAGCCGTTGTAAAAAAGCTGGCCGTTTCGTTAACTCGCTGCACTGCAGATTCACTGGAAAGCGTACCCGTTAGTGCCATTGGCAATCCCGAATACTTGTTCATAAAAGTAGCAATAAAAGCACCGCGAATCGCAAATGGTGTCAGGTTGGCCATCTGGTTACGACTAATGCGCGCGCCCTCTTCAACCAGGTTCATATCTACCCATTCAGGGGTCTTCTCCATGGCAAAAATAAAGTCTATAAGTTCTGGTGGCGCATCAGGAACTGCGTCCAAGCCCTGATCACAGGCTTTCTGTAACATGCCAATTAAGCTCCTGAATCCGTACCGAGGCATCAATGCAGCGTAGGCATCTGCTACGATATCTCCCAGCATGGTATAAGCACGAGCGCGCTCTATTCGTTCAGCATCAGCCAGCAGGGCCGGCCTAAACTTTTTCGCAAGTCGACGGGGCATCTGGCTACGGTCACTGATTAGCTCCGCAAACCGAGTGGGTGTTTTGTCAAAATCGACTGCGCCATATAGCGAAGGTATACGCTCTTTCTGTGAGCGAACCTGTTGTTTTAGTTCTTGTAAGCTAATGGCCATATACGCTTTCCTTTAAAAAATGCCATCTCAAACGATAACATTGAATCAGCGAACATGGCACTGAATGGGGACTAAATAGGCTCACCTGTGTCGTGAATTGCCAGCGTCTGCTCTTTCGCGCCATTCAGGTCACCGTTAATAGCCAAACAGGCTTCCAAACGATCGGCGTATCCAACGGTTGTTATATTGAGGGCATAACCATCAAACAGAATTGAAATAGGATACATGGCTTCTAATTCAGCACCATTCAAATATAACTTACTGCGAGTGGCGACCACATTAGAACCCACTAGATTAAATAGCTTTGACACTCGCATGCCAAAACCCGATATTTGCCCTAGTATCAGCGGAGAAGTCGCAACGATAATGTAGAGGCGCATTATTGGGCAGTTTGAACACCATCAAGCCACCCACGTTTTTAGTATGCGCCAGTGCTTTTAGATGCGATTCAGGCTTGAATGGGGGTACCTGAAAACTTTAGCTTGGCCATTGCAACTTTGATAAACCCCTTCATATTATTCGCGTCATCAACCGTAGCAGTGTACTTAAGCGTCAGCTTCATTGGCTTGGTGGTTTTACTCTTCCAGGTTAGAGTTTCTCCATCAAATTTCCCATCTTCAATTTCCTGAACACCATACTCCTCACTGTTCATAGTACCCGTTAGGGTTGCGCCATCGGATTTAAGGGTTACAACACTTTTCTCTTCCTTGCCACCAGGCGCCTTCACAACAAAATCCCAACTGCAATCGATTACTTTAGACATACATGTTCTCCTTGCTTTATATTATTTTGATGAGATACGGTGTTTCTTATTAAATAAATTATTGATCGTGGAATACCGTGGTTTCGCTTAATTCGGCTCGCCCCATACGCGTGTTATTAATTGGGTCGTCGATATCCTCATATCCGAACGAAATCCCAAACAACAATTTATAACTGGCATCAACCTCTAACACTTCCCGTACTGCATCAGCATGAAACCCCAGTGAAGTTTGCGGACAACTAGCCAAGCCATGGGCGGTGAGCGCCAACATCAGGGTTTGTGCGTACATGCCAATATCAGCGGCTTCCCGCAGTCCAAAGTGTTCAGGCAAAAACAAAAATGCCACATGGGGAGCACCAAAGAAGCGATAATTACGCATAAATACTTCCATACGTTGCTCTTTGTCTTTGCGCTCCAACCCTACCGCACCGTACATTTGATTAGCTGCATCAAATTGACGCTCTTGGTAGATACCATGATATTTTGGCTCATAAGGGTAATCCAGTGTTGTCATGCCACGCATTGTATTGACCGGCAGGATGTCACGCAGACGCTCCAGCTTGCCACCACTCACCACATGTACGGCCCAAGGCTGAGTATTGCAGTTAGAAGGAGCCCGGCCGGCAATGCTAAAGACGTGCTGAATCAGTGCCTGACCAACAACTTGCTTTTTAAAACCACGCACCGATCGGCGCTGAGTGACCACGGCCTCAAAACACTCAGCCAGAGTCGCCTGCTCAAGATTCATGATGTACCCTCTGCATTAGTATTATTGGCTTCATAGTAATACATGTGACCGCTCAGTTCTCGCATTACTCTCCCCTCTTCCAGCAGGTAATGCAAATGGGCCACAACCTCACCCACCGCCAAAAAATTCTGAAAGGGTTCCAGTTCTTTATCAAACAGCTCAGCGGTGAGTTGCTGCGCAGTTCTTGGCTTCTCCAGCAATGCAATAATGGCCTGCATCCGTTCATGATGATGATCTACCACCGCCTGTAACCGCTCATGCAGACCATAGAATGGCAGCTGATGGGCCGGTAGAATCAACACACTATCGGGCACACGGCGAGCCATTTTCGTGTGAGCATTCATCCAATGTCGTAAAGGGTTATCCTTAGGCTGTGTAGGCGTTACGCTGACATTTGAGGTAATTTGTGGCAGCACCTGATCACCGGAAATAAGGATGTCCTGCTGCTTACAATACAGGCATAAGTGTTCCGGGGCATGGCCACGGGTAGTGATGGCCTCCCACTGATGCAGGCCTATGGTAAGGATATCGCCATCCTGTATCCTATGAAATGCAGCAGGCACAGGCGACACCAAGTGCTTGTAATGTTTATTACCCAACAGTGCGTTACGATCAGCCTCTGATATACCCGTTTGATCGAAATACTGCTTCACTTCCCAATAGGGTTCTTGCCGCGCTTCACTATTAAAAGCGCGAGAATAGAAGTACTCCGCCTCCGTCATATACAGAGGAACCTTATGGGTATCGCAGAGCCAGCCTGCCAGCCCCACGTGGTCTGGATGATGATGGGTAACAATCACGCGGCTGATATGATCACCCTGTAGTTGCGCTTCGATCACGTCCAGCCATTGCTGCATAGCGGCTTGACCGTTCATACCCGTATCCAACACGCACCAACCCTGACCAGAGTCGTTAACCGTGTCCCGTAGCAAATAGCAGTTAATGTGATCGAGAGACAGCGGCAGTGGCGTTCTTAACCATTTGATGTCTGGTGTGATATGGAAGGCTTCCGCCTTACCCGGAGCGTGTTGAAACGGAAAGCGCAGGCTCACAGGCGCTTCGCCACTTCGCCGTACATCACTTCAGTGGCCCCGCCCCCGATGGTGAGTACTCGCGCATCACGGTACATACGCTCAATGATGCTTTCTTCCATAAAGCCCATGCCGCCGTGTAGCTGTACACATTCGTACATCACCTGATTCGCCACCTCGCAGGCCCACGCTTTCAGGCCAGACACCTCTTTAATGCATTCAACACCTTGAGCATCCAGCCAAGATACGTAGTACAAGTAGTTGCGGGCAGCGTCCACCTGAGTTTGCGCTTGAGCCAGTTTCAAGCGCACCACATCCTTATCAAACAGGGCACCACCAAAGGCCTGCCTTTGCTTTACATTCTCAATCGTGAGATCAAGTGCTTTCTGAGCCTCACCAACCCCCATTGCCGCCAGCATTATGCGCTCGTGCTGGAAGTTCTTCATAACAGCATAGAAGCCTTTGTTCTCTTCACCCAGCAAATTTCCAGCAGGGATACGGACATTATCAAAGAACAGTTCAGCTGTATCAGAACTGCGCCAACCATGTTTCTTAAGAGAACGGCCCACGCTAAAGCCAGACGTACCCTTCTCTACCAGAAACATAGATATACCGCGGGAACCTTTGGCATTGGGATCAGTTTTCGCAGCCACAATATACAGATCACCATAAACACCATTGGTGATGAAGATTTTGCTGCCGTTGATAATCCAGTCATCTCCATCACGTACGGCGCGAGTTCGGATACCTGCCACGTCTGAACCTGCAGCCGGTTCGGTAACACAGACAGCGGTGATGGTTTTACCTTGAATAATATCTGGCAAGTATTTTTGTTTTTGTTCGGCATTACCCGCCAGTGCCAAATGCGGCGACGCCATATTAGTGTGCACCAGAGCAGTTATAGTTACCCCTGCAAAGGTAGATCGGCCCAACTCTTCGGCCAACACGGTGGCAGCTCGCACATCTAAACCGCTGCCACCATAATCAGTGTCATGCGTTAAGCCCAGAAAGCCCAGCTCACCCATCTTGCGCATAAGCGCTCGGGGCACATGGCCTTCCCGTTCCCACTCATCACCGTTAGGGACAATTTCTTTTTCTACAAAGCGGCGCACTTGTTCACGCAGCATCTGATGCTCTTCGAGGAAGTACGGATTGGGTATGTTACTTGTCATAAGGATTCATCATCGGGTTGTATGCTAATAAGAATTGCACCATCTTCGACGTTATCACCTGCCACCACTCTTACTTGAGCAACCACACCCGCAACGGGGCAAGGCAGATTGTGGATCAGCTTCATCGCCTCCATAACGGCACCGGTTTGCCCGGCTTCCACCCTGTCGCCCTCACGCACCAGCACATCGGTGACCAGGCCAGGCATAGCGGCACGCACATCATTACCTGCACTTTTTCCCGCAGCGGCTTCACCCAACTGGCTTTCCTCCAGGCCAACAAATTGATAGCTACGACGCAGGCGTGGCGAGCTGAGTGCCACCTGCTTACCGACAATTGCGATATCCAAATTACGGTGGGTGCCTTCCAGCTCTACCCGCCATTGCCGTTGCAAACCATTACTATCGGTAGAATGATAAAGCTTGATTGGAAAGCTTACTGATTTTGCGCCATCATCACAGCCCTCAACTAGCGTGACAAAGTAGTTGCCATGACGCCCCTGTATTTGCATTGCTTGCAGGCCATTGGCGGTTTTCAACCACAGATGTGACGTGGCGACAGTACCGGCCAGTTGAGTTAAGCGCCAACCCCCCATGGTTTGCCAGGGCGTGCCGGAAACCGGATTACAGCCTGCAGATTCCTGCTGCATAGCCAGAGCAGCTGCAGCGATGGCTGCATGCATGGATTCGCCCCATGGTTGCCAGCCATTTGGAAACTGCTGTGCCAGATACTGAGTGGTAAGTTCCTGATGGAACGCAGGGCGGGTAAGAATACTCGTTAAGAACTCTTGATTGGTTTTCACTCCACCAATGGCGAAGTTATTCAGACCCTGCAACAAGCGCTGCGCCGCTAACCCTCGACTGCCCCCATGAGCAATGATTTTCGCCACCAATGAATCGTAGTAAGGGGTTATCTCAGATCCCTGAGCCACGCCACTGTCGATACGCAAACCTTCTGCTATTGGTTCCCGATACAAAGTGATGGTGCCGATCTCGGGCAGATAATCGTTAGCCGGATCTTCCGCGTTAACACGGGCCTCAATGGCGTGGCCATTGGCACGAATATCTTGCTGGGTATAAAGCAGCGCCTCACCTCGGGCAACCCGAATTTGACATTCCACCAGGTCAATACCGGTTATCAGTTCAGTAGTAGGATGCTCCACCTGAAGGCGAGTATTCATTTCCAGAAAATAGGCTTCACGACTATCGGCATCAAGAATGAATTCAACAGTACCTGCACCACGATAACCCAAGTGGCGGCCCAGCCTCACTGCGCAGTCGAATAGCTGCTGTCGCACATCATCATCCAGATGGCTGACCGGGGCCTCCTCAATCACTTTTTGATAATTGCGCTGTATCGAACATTCCCGATCCAGCAGGTGTAGCATGTTGCCGTGGCCATCACCCAGCAGTTGCACTTCAATATGACGTGGGCGAACAATGTATTTTTCCAGCAAGACTCGATCATCACCAAAGGCGCTGGACGCCTCTTGACGGGCTTGTTTAAGCGCTCCTTCGAATTCACAGGCCTCATGAACAATACGCATGCCTTTGCCACCACCACCGGCACTGGCCTTGATCAGCAGAGGAAACCCAACTGCGTTACCTTTAGTCAGCAGGGTTTCAAGATCCTGGGCATCGCCGTTATATCCCGGCACGGTGGGAATATCCAAAGCTTGAGCAATCGCTTTCGCCTCGATCTTTGACCCCATAGCAGCAATACTTTCCATGCTCGGGCCGACAAAGATAATTCCATTTTTTTCACACAATGAAATAAGGGCAGTACTTTCCGAAAGAAAGCCATAGCCAGGATGGATGGCATCGGCACTGATTTTCTGTGCCGCAGCCAGGATCGCATTAGCATCAAGATAGCTCTCATTGGCCGCAGCACCACCAATGTGCACTGCCATATCAGCTTGTTGTACGTGCAAGCTATGACGATCTGCCTCGGAGTATACGGCAACGGACTCTATTCCTAATCGTTTGCAGGCACGGATTACCCGACAAGCAATTTCCCCCCGGTTAGCGATCAAAAGACGTTTTATAGTACTCATTTTCGCCTCCAGCCAGGAGCTTTCTTATCAAAGAAGCAATGAATACCTTCCTGACCTTCCTCTGATTCCCATGTGTCTGCCAACAGATTAGCGGTATATATAAGGTTGGTATCCGTATCGTGACTGTCCACGTAGAAGATCAGCTTCTTAGTGGCGGCGATGGCACCGGGCCCACATTGAAGAACATATTTCAGTTCTTCTTCCACGGCTTGATCAAGCTGATCATCCGGCACCACTTCATCTACCAACTTCAAATCTTTGGCCTTGGCAGCGCTAAGTGGTCGCGCATTCAGAAACGTGCGGCGAGCATTTGAGCGACCCATTTTAGCCACTACAAATGTAGAGATATTGGCGGGCGTTAAACCAAGACGCACCTCGGTTAAGGCAAAGCTTGCGGATTCCACAGCTATGGTAATATCGCATACCGACATCATACCGGTGCCACCACCATAGGCTTGCCCGTTGATGCGACCAATCAGAGGTTTAGACAACTCATTAAGGGTGCGCAGCATACTTGCCAGATTGGCACTGTCTGCAACCCTTTCGGCACGACTGGCATCAAATATCCCCTGCATCCATTTCAGGTCGCCGCCGGCACAGAAGGATTCCCCTTCACCAGTTAGCACCACAGCTCTTACTTCAGGATTTCTGTCTAGCTCACGTGCAGCATCAGTTACTTCTCTGATCAGTTCGTCATTCATCGCATTATGACGCTCAGGGCGGTTCAGCAGCAGCGTGGCCACGCCTCGCTGATCGATGGTGACGCGGATGGTGTTATAATTCATATTTGATTCTCGCCAATTCTCGCTATCAGATCTTTATTACATGCGGTAAACATAGCTGCGCTCATTTTCCGGTGGCAAGTTTGCCGCCATAGATAGACATAGCGCAATCACATCACGAGTTTGTTCCGGTTCTATGATGCCGTCATCCCATATTCTGGATGTCGCGTAGTACGGATTGCTTTTCTCCGCATACATAGCCCGAGTTTCCTGATTGAGCTTCTCCAGTGATTCTGGTGTTGCTTTATTGCTGATACTGGATTTGGCTAGTTCCAGCACCACGTTAGTACCGATATCCGGGCTCATGGTTGCCACCACTGAATTGGGCCAGGCAAACATTAAGTTGGGGCGGAATCCACGCCCACACATACCATAATTACCAGCACCGTATGATCCACCAACCACCACGGTAAAACGCGGCACTCTGGCGCAAGACATGGCGTAGACCAGTTTGGCACTGTGCTTGGATATACCACCCTGTTCTGCCGCTTTCCCCACCATAAAACCAGGTACATTTTGCAGAAACAACAACGGGATATTGCGCTGCTCGCATAACGATATGAAATGAGCACCTTTAACCGAGGCATCAGAAAACAGCGGACCGTTGTTACCCAATATGCCAACCGGATATCCATCAATATGTGCTGTTCCACAAATCAAGCTGGTTCCCCATTGCGGCTTGAACTCCTGAAACTCACTCCCATCCACCAAGCGTGCGATGACTTCTCGTATATCGTAGGGCTGTGCAAAATCCCTACTGACAATACCTTTCAGCTCATCCACTGCGTAGGCTGGCTCCCTGCTTTCCAGACGACGCTGATAACAATCAGTCTTACGATTCAGGCCCGCCACAATATCGCGCATGCGAGCCAGAGCCTCCTGCTCTGTTTCAGCAATATAATCAGACACCCCTGACACCGTGGCATGCATTTCGGCACCACCGAGTTCTTCTGGGCTGATGTCCTCGTTGATTGCGACCTTAACGATTGACGGCCCGCCCAAATGAATAGTGGCATTGCCGCGCACCATCACCACCTCATCAGATAGTGCAGGGATATATGCAGCGCCTGCCGTACTAACACCGAATACCGCCGCCAGCTGCGGCAGTCCTCTGGCGGACATATTGCATTGCCTGAAGAAAATATTGCCGAAGTGATCTCGATCTGGAAACACACGATCCCATTCATGCAAATAGGCACCACCACAATCCACCAAATAAACACAGGGAAGCTGGTGCTTTTCAGCAATCTCTTGTGCGCGAATGTGCTTCTTTACGGTCTCCGGATAGTATGCACCTCCTTTTACCGTTGAATCATTTGCCACAATAACGCAATGAATGCCATGAATGATCCCGATGCCGGTGACGACACCCGCACTGTGAACACGGCCTCCGTATTGTTCATAGGCCGCCAGGGTAGAAAACTCCAAAAATGGCGTACATGGATCTACTAACAAGTCGATGCGCTCACGGGGCAGCAACTTGCCTCGCTTCCGATGACGTTCGATCAGGTGATCACGCCCCCCGGCAACGGCCTCCGCCATACGACTACGCAACTGCTCCGACAGTTCACTGTGATAAGCGTAGTTGTCACGGTATCCTTCGGAATTCTTATTTACCTTTGAAGTAATTCTGCTCATGCTTCACTCAGTCAATTGGTACGGCATTTATTTGATTCGACCAGCGCCTTCCCAATAGGGAGCACGGATCAATTTACGGCTCATTTTACCCACTGGCGTTCGAGGCAACGGCGTAGTTTGAATTTCCACCTTGATTGGTTTTTTGTAGGAGCCCAGCTCATTGGCACACATATCAATGAGTTCCTGCTCGGCGACAGCAGCCGGATCTTTTACCATGACAATTGCGTAGGGGGATTCACCAAAGCGTTCATGAGGCACACCGAAGGCAACCACTTCGATAACTTGCTCATGAGTGGCCAATACATTTTCCAATTCTGTCGGCCAAATATTGAATCCACCGGACAGGATCATGTCGTCTTTACGATCGAACATGTAAAGATATCCGTTGCTGTCCAGATAACCGATATCACCTGTATGAATAAAGCCTCGTACGATTGTTTTCGCGCTAGCCTCAGGGTTCTCCCAGTAACCGCTCATCTGACCAGCATTGCGGAAACAAATCTCACCTTCCTCGCCATAGGGCAGAGCAACATGGGTTTCTGGGTCTCGGATTTCCACCTCACAAAACGGGTGCACCTTACCTAGCGAGCGTAACGGATTGGAGCCATCCACATCGGTGACCCACTCAGAAGCCATTGTCATGGTGACAGGCACACCTTCGGACTGGCCATACAGCTGACACAGAGAATCTCCCCAAATCGAATACGCTTTGCGCACAGCTGCTTCTGTGATGGGGGCCGCACCAATCATCAACACTTTGAGATTGGACCAGTCTTTTGTTTCTACGCCCTCCACTTGCATGATGTCATTCACCATAGTGGGCGCCACAAACATATAGGCTACTTTCTCTTTTTCCATCATCTCGACTACCGGGCCGGTCTGATACTTTTCTACTACCAGGTTCACGCCACCCATTAGCCAGATAGGTACAAACATGTAGCCCGATGCATGAGAGATAGGTGCAATATGCATACACACATCGCCGGGGGCAACCGGGGGCAAAGTAAAAAACCAGTTACGGCCGATTTCAAGCCATGATTGATGCGTAAAGGCTACACCTTTGGGCTTTCCCGTAGTGCCACCTGTGTGTCGAATCACATAATTACCATCATCTTGTACCGGCACGTCTGGATCTGTAGCAGGAAACCCGGCCAACCAGCTTTCATAGCCATCCTTCTGCCGGACAATGATATGCTCCAGCTCAGCCAGCTCATCATTCATGCCCTCTAGTTGATCGGCATAGTGCTCAGCCACAATCACCGCCCGGCAGTGAGTGTGTTCCATCATCGATAGATGACTGCTCCGGGCATTACGTGCGTACAGGGGCACACGGGTAATATTGGCAATGGCAGCGCCTAGAAAGAAGTCCACCGCCTCCAGCGTATTATCTTCCAGGGAGGCTACCGCATCTCCGGGCTTAAGCCCCATTGAAAGCAGCAGGTTTGCCATACGACAGCCGCGCTCCCACGCCTCCTGAAAGGTGAGCCTGGATTCGCCGGCAATGATTGCAGGTCTATGCCAGTGAAATTGGGCGGAACGGCGCATCATGTCTCGAATATTCATTGTGGATTCCTCTTTATTTTTATTCCCTTTAACGCTGTTGGTTAATGAGGTTTTTTACTTTGCGCCATTCCCACTGCGATGGCTGTGCTAGCTACATCGATCTAAAATTTTGTCTTGGTATCGGAGGTTTCCCATCTACGAATGCTGGATATAATGCCTGCATCACACCATCGCGTTGAAACACCAGCTTGCGCGCCTGCATGTGTTCACTTCTCAGTGCATCGGCCAGGTTGTTCACCACATTAAAACAGCAATCTACCTCACCGAAGCGTTGCTGGCATTCCGATTCATTGAGCCCTGAAAAATAACATTCAAGCTCACGCTGTAGTTCAAGCTGCGGCAGCGGGTCGTTCATGCGTTCGATCCATTCAGGATGATCCGCAGCGGTGCAGAACGCCGCCCAGAACTTTGGCTCCACTGCACCCAATGCCACGATTTTATTGTCTTTGGTCTGGTAAGTTCGATAACGCGCCGCACCACCATTCAACAGGGCAGCGCCCCTAGGCATACCAGCACCGTTTTGTTGTGCTTCTACCAGTGAAAATACCATTAACGGCATTACTGAATCCGCCAGCGCCACCTCGATATGGCACCCTTGTTCACTACGCTGCCTTTCCAGCAATGCCGCTAACACTGTGCTCATACCAAACAACGAGGCCGAGCAATCAGCCAGTGGAGGCCAGGGTGCAACCGGCTGCTGCTGAGTACCTGTGCCTTCCAACACACCGTTCATAGCCAAATAATTAATATCATGGCCCACTTCAAGCTGCAGAGGGCTCTGTTCGCCATATCCGTTAAGAGAACAAATTACCAGGCGGGGAAACTGTTCGCGCAAGTAGGCAATAGACAAGCCCAGCCTATCCAGCACACCAGGCCGAAAGGATTCGAACAACACATCAGCATCCTGCAACAGCTCCATCAGTGCCGCTTTACCTTGCTCCGATTTCAAATCAAGCCTGATGCCAAGCTTGCCTCCATTGACTGCATCAAAATATCCCGAGTGCCCGTTAGGCCCATTGGGGCCGATGGTACGCAGCTCTTCTCCTGCGGGAGGCTCGATCTTGATTATTTCAGCGCCCATATCCACCATCATCAGGGACGCCAAAGGACCAGGAAGGTGGCGGCTTAAATCCACAACCTTAATGCCTTTAAGAAACTGATTAATCCGACTCATATGTGGCACCTGAATACACCTTAAGTGAAGGTCACATCCAGCCCCAGTTCTTTTGCAATGATCATGGTTTGGATCTGGCTGGAGCCATCGCCGATTCGCGTTATGCGCGTGTCACGTGCATAACGCGACACAGGACAATCATTCATAAAGCCATAACCACCATGAACCTGAACTGCCAGATCGGCAACTTCAGAGGATGACTCACAACAGTAGTACTTAGCCATCGCCAACTCATAAATGCTGGCTGTTCCAGCATCCGCTTTCATCGCTGCCGAACGCGCCAGCAACCGGGACGTTTCCACCTTCACGGCCATATCAGCGATCATTTTCTGGATCATCTGCAGTCCGCCCAGACTACGGCCAAAGGCTTGACGCTCGTTTACATAGGCAATTGAATGATCAAGACAGGCTTGTGATAAACCCAAAGCACAGGCAGACAAAAAGCAGCGGGCGGATTGATAGGTTTTATGCACGATATAACGCCCATCACCTTCATTGCCCACCATCATCTCATCACCAACTTCTGCCCCGTCCAGATAAATGGGATGAGTATCGGAGGAGCGCCAGCCCAGCTTATCGTATGATTTACCGATGGTGACACCGGGTGTTCCAGCAGGCACCAGGAACAAACTCATTTTAGACTTAGCTGCATCTTTAGGACTGGTAACTGCTGCCACCAAATTATAGGTCGTGATGTCTGTACCGGAGTTGGTAATAAAAGCTTTCTCGCCTGAGATGGACCACTTGTCGCCCTTCCTGTCGGCCCGTGTTGTAAAGCCTGCCGTCCAAGAGCCAGCCTGGGGCTCAGTTCCTGCAATAGACCCTACAGCAGTCCCCGCCACAATACCCGGCAGATACTCTTGCTTTTGCATATCGCTGCCGAAAGATTGCAGCGTTAAGCCGGTGGCCACCGCGACCATGGCTGACAAGGCGAAGGTTTGATCTGCTCGAGCCAACTCTTCAATAGCCAGCGACATCTCCAGTATTCCCAAACCCAGGCCACCATGCTCTTCCTTGAATGGAATAGCGCAAACACCAATATCCCGGTTCATTTTCAGATATAAATCAGTGGGAAACTCGGCTTTCTTATCTAGCTCGAAAGCAATGGGTGCCAACTCTGATTGGGCCCACTCCCTAACTGTGTTCTGAAGCGTTTTTTGGTCTTGCGTCAATTCAAACATCGTGAGGATCTCGTTATTGGTCTTGGTGTTATCGTTCGTATGCGGTGCTTTGCAGGATAGAAATCATTATGCGGAGAACCCCCAGCACACCCATCGTCCAAGTGGACTAGGACATTCCAGAGCCCCTGCAATACCTTTTGCCATGTACATTTGCGCGCTATAAACGGCTTCGCAAGGCACAATAAAAACAACTTTAGGCAAAGTCATGACTCAACTTGTACTGCACACTCATCGGCAGGAGCACATCCTGCGGTTGACCATGAATCAACCGGAAAACCTCAATTCCCTGGGGTTTAAACTGGTGGCAGCCTTGCGAGCGTCATTACAGGAAGCCACCAGGGATGACGCCATACGGGTTCTGATTCTGACCGGCACCGGCAAAGGGTTCTGTGCCGGGGCCGACCTTAAAACAATGAATCACCCTTACGCGCCCGGTGAACCGGACGTATTAGATTGCATTGTTGAACTGTTTGATGAGCTACGGAACTTTCCCAAGCCTGTGATTGCCGCTGTAAACGGCATTACGGCAGCAGGTGGCATGGAGCTGATGATGTGCTGTGATCTTATCTATGCCGCCCGCAGCGCGCGCATCGGCGATGCCCATTGCAATTACGGCATTGTCCCTGGTGGCGGTGGGGCTGCGATTCTGCCACGCCTTCTGCCTGCTGCCATCGCCAAGTATCTATTGTTCACCGGGGAACTCCTGCCTGCCGATAAGCTGCAACACTATGGCTTGGTCAATGCCGTGCTGGATGACGATCAGTTACTGGATCACGCAACTACTGTGGCCAGTGTCATTGCACAGAAAAGCCCGATCGGTTTACGCAGGACCAAACAAGTGGCTAACGAAGCGCTGGACAAGTCCGCCGCCGACGCCATTATCCACGAACGCTTGGCCGCACGAGATCAGTTTCGTTCTTATGACTATCGCGAAGGCATCAACGCTTTTTTGGAAAAGCGAAAACCTGAATTCAAGGGCTATTAAATGACGGGTATCTGCATCATCGGCGTCGGCATGACCCGCTTTGGCCGACATCGAGATAAAAGCCTGAAGCAGCTAAGCTGTGAAGCAGTGGATGCGGCCCTGATTGACGCAGGCCTACAACGCAATCAGATCGAAGAGATCCACTTCGCAAACTGCGTGCAAGGCTATATGGATGGCCAACATATGATACGGGGGCACGCCATATTTCTGGAGCAGGGGTTCCAAGGCATTCCTATTTTTAATCTGGAAAGCGGTTGCGCCAGCGGCAGCATGGCGTTTCATCAGGCGGTACGCTGCCTGCTTTCAGGTCAGGCCGATGTCGTCATGGCAGTAGGTGCAGAAAAAATGGTCTGCGACGATAAAGGCAAGATGTTTAATGCATTCACCAGTGCCTGGGATATAGCAAGAACCGACTGGCAGATGAATATAATTGAACAGATGGCTGCCGGACCAATCCCCTCTGGCAGCCAGTCTGACAAACCTTACAGCCCTTTTATGGACGTATACAAAGCAGAGTTCATTCAGCATCAAAAACTCTACGACAGCACGGTGCGCCAGGTTGCTGCTATTTGCGCAAAAAACCATCTTCACTCCACACACAACCCCAATGCGCAATTTCAGCAAGCCTACTCAATTGACGAAGTCTTGAATGCGGCTCCCATAACCTACCCTCTGACTCTACCTATGTGCGCTCCCATAAGTGATGGCGCTGCGGCAGTTATTCTGTGTAAACTGGACAAAGCGCCAAAGTTGGGCGCAGGCTCTCGCGCCATACCGGTGCTGGCGTCTACAACTGGATCGGGGCGAGAACGGGCTCCTGAGCAACTTGATCAACACTTAGTAACGCGGATTGCCGATAAGGCTTATGAGATGGCCGGGGTTGCAGCAGCGGATGTAGACGTTGCGGAATTACACGATGCCACAGCAGTGGGGGAGCTGCTGGAGACCGAAAATTTAGGGTTATGCCCGCCAGGTACAGGGGGCGAATTTGCTGAGCGAGGCTACACCTCCCTGGGCGGCAGCATGCCTGTAAATGTGTCCGGTGGCCTGGAATCGAGGGGGCACCCAATAGCCGCTACCGGCATCGCACAAATTTTTGACTTAGTACAGCAGTTACGGGGCGAGGCAGGCGCTCGCCAGGTCGAAGGAGCGCGTATCGGCCTGCAGTGTAACGTAGGCGGATTCTGGGGTGTTGAAGAGGCCTCCGCACACGTTGCAATACTGGGCAGTAAAAAGGCGATTTAGTCGTCATCATAACCACCAAATTTAAGCACGCACACAAAAACAAGAACGGATATTAAGTATGAATACACGTACTGGTCTGACCCTTTCATTTGCATTGCTCACTATTTTCCTGCAAGGCTGCTCCATTCGCGATATGGCTGCATCCAGCATGGTTTCATTTGGCAATGAATACATAAGCCCCTGGTTTATGGCGTCTTCGGATACCGATGTCATGTGCGCAATGGGGGAAGGCATGTCTGCAATGACTTTCCCGCTCGGCCCTAACATTGATCCTATGATCCCTATGCTCACGTTAGCTTCAGGTATGTGCGCAGATGAGAAAGCCAAGGAAGAAGAGTTACGCTTTATCCGCGCGATGCGCCACAACGATGTCGCTACCGCTCAGGATGCCCGCACCATGCAAAAGCGCTGGACCAACGTCGCCGCATCACGTCAGTACATGGGATACCTCGCGACCGTACGCTACTTTGGCGACCCAGCTGAAGGCTGCCCTGACTTCTCGGATCGCAATGAGGAGATGGCTTATTTGTTTGGGTTATTCGGCGGCCTGCAAGCATTCCAATCGGATCTATCCATCGGAGGTGCTGCTGGCGTAGCACTGGATACGATGCCCAAGTCCATTGCAGGGCTCAGATGCGTAGACAGCGACGGATTCTGGGGCATTCCCAATGCAGTACTGGCCGTGGTAGATGTTACCAAAGCCAACCTGGATGGCGACCAGGATGCTGTTCAGCTTGGTTTGGATCGTCTTGATTTGGCCTCACGGGTGGGAGAAAAGCAGGGCGTACGCATGGTGCATATGATTCAGGCCATTATGTATTCGTCCCAAGGTAACGAAGAAAAAACCAAAGAAGTCATTCGCAAGCATGTGACCATGAAACAGGAATACCCTGCCAACCCTGAACTGAATTTACTCGACGAAATGGCCACACGAGGCATTCGTCTGGTATCGGATAAACTGTGGACCACTCACACTGGCCAGCGTACGCCTTTCGGCAAGCTTGGGACTTTCTGGGATGATCAGATCATTCCCGATGACGCCATGGATATTGATGACTTACTTTAGGGATCATGAGGGAATCAGAATGAAAATCACCACAATCAAAAAACAACTACTAAGGCCGCTGCTTGCCGCTGCCCTGCTGGGACAATCTGCCTTGTGCCTCGCAGCAGGCCCGGCTCCGATCACCATGTGTGGATTCATGCTGATGGGTGAAGGTGGCCCGGAACACCAACTTCTGCTGGACTATCAAACAGCAGCACTGCAGTGGGGTGTGAAAATTGAAATAAAATCCTACATGAATGAAAAGATTGTTGCAGAAGAACTGAAGTCAGGCGTATGCGACATCGCCAACATGACCAGCATGCAGGCTCGCAACTTCAATAAATTTACTGGCACCCTGGACGCACCAGCATCCATGCCTACTTATGAACATCTTCGCACTGTGCTACAAACCTTAGCCAAACCATCCGCCGCCAAGTACATGCGCGACGGTGAGTTTGAAGTGGTCGGAGTACAGCCTGCCGGTGCTGTGTATATTTTCTCAAACGACAAGAACGTACGCAGCCTGTCGGATTTGGCGGGCAAAAGAATGGGGGTAATGGACAGCATGCCTGAGATGCGACAATTGGTAGTCGACATGGGTATGACGCCGGTTTCCTCATCACTCACCAACCTCTTCCAGAAGTTCAACAACAAAGCCATCGATATTACCGGCGGCCCAGCCGTTGTCTATGAAATGATGGAGCTGCACAAGGGACTTGAGCCCGACGGCGGCATCCTCAATGAGCCTATTCTGCAGGGCAATATGCAATTTGTCGCACGCTGGAACAAACTTCCAGAAGGCTACGCGCAAAGCTCACGAGAACATTTCATCAGAAACTTTGATCAGAGCCTTGAATTCATCCGTACCGCAGAAGACAACATCCCCAAGGATCTATGGATTCCGCTGCAAGAAGATAAACGTGCCGAATACAACGCCCAAACCCGTCAGCTGCGGCTGGCATTTCGCGACAGCAATATCTATGACGCTAAGATGCTGACTCTGTTACGCAAGATTCGTTGTAAAATCGACGGCACTCGTGCTGAATGCACCGCTCCAGACGCAGAATAGAAACACATCAGAAGTTGACAGGGTAGCATAGTGAAAGAATTGTCATTAGAAACTCAACCACATATTAAAGCTGGCATATCAGAACGGCTCCCTGTCATTGCCATACTGTTACTACTGATCTTCATTATATTCGCCCGCACCGGGGAAAGCGTCCATGGACAGATGACCAGGATGGGCGCAATCTTCTGGGAAGATTATTTTATCCTGCGCTCAGAAATAACATTACCCACCTGCAATCCGAATTTTGATATTGAGCAAAGGCTCAACCAGTTAGAAGCAGAATCCGGCGGCGGTGATTTTGATCTATTTGACGAAGGCTTTGATCGCGAAAGCTCGCGCACCTCACTCATCCAACAACAGGCAAATTGCAAAGCAGAATACGCAAAGGCCGAGAAATACAAAAGCCAGATAACGCCACTGCTGGAACTGTTTCGTGCAGCGGAACATTTGTTCTCACAGGCCAGTATATTTTCAACTGAAAAACAACACCTTTTCTTGATGGCATTGCTGTTTATAGCCGCAGGCGTAGCCACTCAACAGCGCCACCACATAGCCTTCCGCCCAATGCTTTCGAGACTGGATTACAAAGTATCAACATCACTGCAGTTCTTGGCGAACAGCGCCCTCGCCTATTCTGCCTGGGCCTACCGAAGCAACGCCTTCTCATCCAGCATTGAGGCAAGCAACCCGGATGTAATCAACGGCCTGGTGCTAGGGTCTACCGCATTGGCTCTACTTTCACTTTATCAGTTAGCCACACTGCCGAAAAATCTACCTGATAAAGGCAATCTGACCCACGCACTATTATCGATCCCACTATACACCATCGTCATGCTGATCTTTTCAGTTGTCGTGTTTTTCAGCCTGCGTCATCCTGCAGGGCTTTCTCTTTATTTCAGCGCATTCTTTGATCTCTCGGGCACCTACATTGATGTAGCTCTCTATCTATGGTGCGGCATGCTGCTGAAGCAAACACAGCTTGGCGAGCGCGTATTCAGCCTTTTTACTCCCTGGCGGCTGCCTCCGGAAATGCTGGCATTCGTCGCCATCGTTGTTATGGCTTTACCCACAGCTTATACCGGTGCATCGTCCATAATAATTCTGGCGATGGGTGCGGTTGTGTACCGTGAGTTACGCAAAGTCGGCACGCGTCGCCAATTAGCGTTAGCCGCCACAGCCATGAGCGGTAGCTCCGGCATCGTGTTAAAACCCTGCCTGATCGTGGTCATCATCTCCATTCTGAACAAGGAAGTCGTCACCGACGATCTATTCTTCTGGGGTATACGGGTATTTCTGTTAACTGTATTCGTATTCTTTGTGTATGCCATGATCACCCGGCGCGATCCTCTGCAGCTGGCCAAGGCCAGTGAAGCATTGCCGGTCATGGCAAACAATGCCAGGCCTTTGCTGCCTTATTTAATTGTGTTCATTTTGGTGGCCGGGTCCTATCTTCTGGTTTTGGATGCCAGGCTGGATCAGTTTTCTGCGCCGATTATTCTGCCGGTCATCATCTTCTGGTGGATCGTATTCGAACGAAAGCTCAGTAAAGCAAAACCCCTTTATGAAGAAGAAGAACGCATTGGCTCTCTTGGTGGCTCTCTCACTAAATCCATGACTGATGCCTCTGTTCACATTGGCGGATTACTGATGATGATGTCTACCTTCATGATTATCACCAGCTTGGGCGGCAAATCGGTATCGGCAACGTTCCTGTATGATTTCAGCAATCCACTACTGGTAATGACAGCATTGATGGTAATGTTTGTTCTGATCGGTATGTTTATGGAATCCATGGCAGCAATCGGACTGGTGTCAGTCGCCATCGCGCCAATTGCGTACCAACAGGGTATCGATCCGATTCACTTCTGGATGACTTGCCTTGTCGCTCTTGAATTGGGTTACTTAAGCCCGCCGGTTGCTCTGAGCCATATTTTTACCCGCCAAGTGGTGGGTGAGGAAGAGTGCGAATTGGCCGCCAAAGAGGGGGACACCTTCTACTATCGCCATGAACGCTTATTATTGCCGCTTATGGTGATGTCCACCACATTGATACTGGTTGGCTTTGGGCCATTGCTGGTGGGCTACAACCACTAGACTGCAAATGCGCAACAAACCCAGATGCATCATACCAGCAGACTTTTGAAGATCCTTGTCGCCAATCGCAAGTGCTCAGCCATCATCAGATCCTGATCGTAGTCCTCCCCCATCAGGGAGGACTGCATACCCCTGGTTGAGAAAACCCCCAACACCAAGTTAGTGCAAGAGATCATATTAGCTACCACTTTCGCCTTACTAATCGCTTGGCTTGCGGGCAGGCCCTCCATAAACTGTTGCGACTGCGCAACAAATTGCTGCTGCCACTGCAATACTTTCGGGTTAATACGCTGGGGAGGGCTGGTGAACTCGCGATGTAGAATCTGTGCGCAATAGGGATGAGCGTTGTGTAACTCCAATAATTTCCTTGGCATATCAAATAGTGTGTTGAGGGTCAGTTCTGACATATTCCAACTCAGCAATGCATCGCTGAAGGGCAACAAAGCACGATCGATTACCGCCTCATATATTGCTTCTTTGTTGGCGAAATGCGCATACAAGCTGGGTTCACGAATCCCCACCAATGCAGAGATTTCCCGCAATGTTGTACCATCGTAAGTGTTGTCTGCAAACAGCTTTTCTGCCGCATCCAGGATACGCTCGCGGGTTGAGTCTGGTTTAAGGCGCGGGGCATCCTGCGCCGTGGTTACTACCGTCATTGTGTTATTGGTATACCCTTTTAGTGTTGTTACTAATAAAGCGAATCGCTGCCCGCCTGCTCAACAATCTGCGCAATACAAAATTCACCCATCGATTCAAGCGCCCTGCAATGTGCGTTGGGCACTTACCCAGCTGCCCCAACACCTCGACAACCACATCATCGGCCTGCATAGGAAACACTGACGAGCGCTTGTCTGCGGGTGTCAGCGCATCAAATGTTGGAGTATGAGTGGCACCGGCAACAGCAGCCAACACATCCACCCCATGAGGGTTAAGTTCAGCCCATAAACCCTCAGCAAGAACGGTATCAAAAGCCTTGCTCGCCGCATAGGTTGCCACCATCGCCGTTCCCTGAAACCCGGACAGCGACGACATCAATATAATACCGCCCCTGCCACGCTGCTTCATTGCCGGGGCCAGCTCAGCGACAAACTGCAGTGGGCTGCGCACATTCACATCCAGTATTTTCAGTTTATCCTCAAGCGAGGTTTGCAAAAACTCTCCAATCACAGAGTGACAAGCCACGTACACCAACAACCCAACTTCGCGATCACCCAGATGGCGACGCAGAATGTCGACACAATCGCCATCGGCCAGATCCATCTCGATAGCTATGGTATCTACCCCGTAGCGCTGACTCAGATCGTCCGCCTGCTCCTTTAGCCTAGTACCCATTAGGGAAACCATCAGGATATTCAGCCCCTGCGCTGCCAATTGTTCGCTGAAACTGGCACCTATGCCTGTGGACGCTCCCGCCACGACGCACCAGGGCCCATATCGACCAGACCAACTTTTCTCGTATTTTTTTGTCATTTATATCACTTTCCCGATATTAAAACCGAAGCACCGACACCACACTAGATATATGAATGTATTTTTGCAATATATATTGCATTTAAAGCTGCCTTACATTAACGTCTAGAAAAACTAATAATTGATAGGAAGCAAGATGGCCTCAACTGCACCCCACAATAGCCTTAATAACTGCCTGCAAGGCAAAGTCGCCCTCATCACCGGTGCCGGGCAAGGTGTTGGCCAGGGGATAGCCTTGGCGATGGCGGACGCAGGGGCAAACATCGTGGTGGCAGGGCGCACGCTGGACAAGTTGCAGCACACCTGTGACTTGATCCGTGAGCGAGGCTGCGAAGCCGTCCCCGTTCAATGCAACGTGATGTCTGCTGAGTCACTGCAAAACACCGTTGATGTCGCATTAGAAACATTCGGCACGGTGGATATCCTGGTAAACAACGCTCAGGAAACCTGCCTGGGCACATTACTGGATTTAACCGAAGAAACTCTGGATGCTGGCTGGCAGTCCGGCCCCAAAGCAACCTTTCGCATGATGAAATTATGCTATCCACACCTCAAGGGGGGTGGCTGCATTGTGAACCTGGCTTCTACTTCAGCAAAGCGTTGGGACAGCTCAGGTTACGGCGCCTACGCTGCGGCGAAAGATGCCATCAAGGCCCTGACCCGTGCTGCCGCCTGCGAATGGGCCAAGGATGGTATCCGCAGCAACGTTATCCTCCCTCTGGCCTCATCTCCCGGTCTGCAACGGTGGATAGAACAAAACCCACGTGAATCCAAACCATTTATTCGCTCCCTTCCCATGCAAAGGGTAGGGGACTGTGAACAGGACATCGGACGTTTTGTAGCAAGCTTGTGCAGCGACAACAGCGCCTACATCAATGGTCAGAGCATCGCCATTGATGGTGGTCAGGCGTACATGGGGTAGCGCGTTGTGAAAACCGCAATTGCTCTACTTAATCGTTTCCGCAAACTTACTTTATGGTGGCGTGGGTTGCGCGGACAAACCGCAGACTCCATCGCAGAACAACGCATTCTGTCCGGGCAGAGCTGGGAAGAATTCTGTGACACGCTGAAAGCGGCGGGAGCCTCACTTAGTTTTCCTGGCACGCCGCAAGATGCATTCAACCAGGCAGAAGGTTATCGCTACCTTACCCGACTAACCCGCGCGGGGTTAATGGCATTTATGGAACACTCTGACCCCAAGGCACCCACATTACACAGAGTGGTGCACGAGACCGTTAAAATGGGTGCCGATAATCCTGACAATTACTACCAAACTGCAAGCATCTGCGGAGAATACGATTACCGCATAACAGGCACGCGCAACACCGTCAAATATCTCGGCTTTGGCACCCAGATCGGTCATTACGGGCAAGGGGGAGGCATGCCTCCTTCTGGGTACCTGGAGGCCTCCGAGTTGCAGATAGAAGATGACGGCACATTTGAGATCATCGTCAGCGCCAAACCACAACCAAAAAACTGGTTACCCATGGTGCCTGAAAGTGGAAACCTGATTGTACGGCAGACTTTTCTTGACCGGGAAAGCGAGACACCCGCCGACTTACATATTGAACGCATTACTACACCGAACGAACCGAACGAACCCAGCAGAGTCACCCCTGGGCGCGTAGATGCCGGACTGAAATCCACCAGTACGCTAGTGGCCGGTGCATCGCTGTTGTTTGCCAAATGGGCTCGGGACTTTCAACAGCATAGCAATCAGCTTCCCATGTTCGATCAGAATGTGTCTAACGCCGCTGGCGGTGACCCAAACATCGTGTACTACCATAGTCACTGGGCCTTGGCCCCCGACGAAGCACTGGTAATTGAAGTTACTCCCCCGACATGTGAACACTGGAACTTTCAACTTAACAATTACTGGATGGAGTCACTGGACTACGCCCATTACCGGATTCATACCAACAAGCACCTCGCCCACTATGAACCCGACAGTAGAGTACGAATTATCGTGGCTCATAATGATCCGGGGCTGCCAAACTGGATCAACACTACCGGGCACTCCAGCGGCACCATGTGCTTTCGCTGGATTCGGGCCGAACAGCATCCTCAGCCCGACACTCGCGTTGTAAAGCTTTCACAATTGCAGGCCGCAATAAAACAAAAACAACCAGTATCGTTTGAGAATGACCATGGGTAAAAAACTACTCCACACCACCAACCAATATGCAAAACCATATCGACCTTTACCTATTGCATTATTCAATCGCGCTGGGCGCGTCGCCGAAAAACTAGGCGTGCTAGCGGATATTGATGTAGAGCAACTGATTACCAATGCTCGCCGCAAGAGCGGTTTGAATGAGTTTGGCGATGAATGGTTTCGCGAGCCATTAACCGTGCTGGTGGAATCCATTAACCGAGAGGCGAATCTTACCCCAACAGGTAAGCTAATTCAGAAAACCAGACTGGAAGGTGCCTTGATTGCTCGCCTTCGAGCTGAACAACTACTGCAGAAGCACCCCGAGATCCACGACATAGATCTTGGCAAAATAATCATTATCGCCGGGCTGCAACGCACAGGCACCACCACACTACACCGACTATTGGCGGCTGATCCAAATATGCGGGCGTTAATGTCGTGGGAGGCATTGAATCCTATCCCTTTGCCAAAAGAGCCCCTCGGCAACCCAAAAAGGCGTATTGCGAAAGCCAAAACTGCGGAAAAAGGACTGGCCTACCTGGCACCTGAATTTTTTGCCATTCATCCAGTTGAGCACGACGCCCCTGAAGAAGATGTTCTGTTGCTGGACTTATGCTTTATGAGCCAGTCACCCGAGGCAACCTTACACGTCCCCACCTACGCTGCCTGGCTTGAACAACAGGATCACACCCCAGCTTATACTTACCTGCGTACCCTGCTTAAGATTCTAAGCTGGCAGCGGCCGGCAAAAAACTGGGTATTAAAAACGCCTCATCATATGGAATACCTGGATGTCATTCTTCAGGTTTTTCCTGAAGCATCCATTGTACAAACTCATCGTGATCCACAGAAAACCACAGGTTCTTTCTGCAGCATGGTGTCCCATGGGCGCGGGGTATTCAGTGATGAGGTCGATGCCAGAGAAGTAGCCAGGCATTGGATGCGCAAAGTTAACCGTTTAATGCAGCGCTCCATAAATGTACGTGAACAGTGTGAGCAAAAGCGTTTTATCGACGTATCCTACTATGATCTGGTAAGCGATCCCATTAGCCAAGTCGCCCGAATCTACGAATTCGCAGGCATACCATTCGATCAGTCAGCCGCTGAAGCAGCCGAATCCACCAGCAAACGCAATGTTCAGAATCGCTACGGCAAACATATTTATGATCTGGAAGACTTCGGGCTCACCCAAGACGCCATTGAGCATCAATACGCTTTCTATCGCCGCCGCTACGGAATCCCCTATGAAAACTAATACCACTCAAACAGGGGCCAATGGCGTAGGCCACAAAGGAATCATCTCTGCAGTAGCCACCGCATTGCTGGATATTTTCAGCGAACAGAATCGACTGCCCCCGCTGGAACCCGGCAAACGCATCGACGGTAAGGTTTGCCTGATCACCGGTGCCAATAGTGGCTTGGGCAAGGCCGTTGCCATTGACCTTGCACGCCGGGGCGGTCATGTCATTATGGTATGTCGTAACGACACTCCAACTGCAAGAGAAGAGATAATTCGGGATTCGGGCAGCACCCGCATCGAAATGATGAGGGCAGATCTGTCTGACCTGGAATCGGTTTCTTACCTGTGCGATCAACTACGTGCGCGCAATGTAAAACTGGATATTGCTGTATTGAACGCTGGCCTGATGCCACTCAACGCACGCAAGTCAGCGCAAGGCCATGAGCTGATGTTCGCCGTCCATTTTTTAGCAAACAGGCTGATGCTAGCCCGCTGGCTTGCAGATGGCGTAATACCGCAGGATCGTTCTGGCCTTAATATTCCCAGGGTTGTTTTTGTTTCCTCTGAGGCACACCAATCATCTGCTCCCATTGATTTTAATCACTTTGCCAAATTCCACGACTATGGCCTGAAAGATGGCATGAAATACTATGGACTAAGCAAATTGCACTTAAGCACTTTTGCTTGCGAGCTGAACCGCCAGCTGAATGAAAGCGCGCCGCCCAAGGTCGCCGTTCACCATCTCTGCCCCGGCCCGATAGCCTCCAACATCGCCCGTGAATCACCCCCATACATAAAGCCTATTCTATCTCCCATTATGAAACTGCTGTTTCGATCACCCGAAAAAGCGGCAGAACCCGTTATCTATCTGGCATGCGCAGATGCCATGGGCCTGCGCAGCGGAGTGTATCTCCACATGATGAAAGAAAAACATCCGTCGCCGCTGGCAGTTGACGCAACCAACGGCAAGCTGTTGTGGGAAAAGAGCGCTGTACTGCTAGAAAGTCATCTGCCTTCAAACCCGAGGAAAATGGAATGCCTCTAAGCGATATCTCAACTGCGGTGACCAGTGTCGCTCGCCGACTGTTTACCACACCGCCCATGGCCACCCCGGTTGACCTAACCAATAAGATAGCCATTGTGACCGGAGCATCCCCTGGATCAATTGGTTACGAGACCGCAAAAACCCTTGCCAGCTGGGGCGCCAAAGTGGTCGTAACCACGCGCAACAACACAGATCAATGTGTCCATCAATTAACATCAGAGCTACAACATAAACGTTTACCTAACGACATCATCGGTCACAGCCTTGATTTAACCAAGGCCGAAACTGTGGAAGATTTCGTTGCGTGGTATGGAAACACTGTCGGTGACACACTGGATCTTCTGGTAAACAACGCTGGTGTGCATTCTGACATCATGGGAAGCTGGAAGGAGCCCATGATGAGCGCTGACGGTTTCGAAATTCACTGGCGAACCAACTACCTTGGGCCAATGCACCTGACTCACCGCTTGCTGCCCTTTCTGGGAAGAGCAGGAAACAAATCCGAACCATCGCGCGTAATATTTGTTGCATCGCATCTGCACCAGAAAGGGGAGAACAGCGAACTTTTCCAGCGCAACAAACCTTACAACTCTTGGCTGGCTTACGCTCAATCAAAACTCGGCCTGGTGCATGCCGCATTTGAACTCCACAAGCGTTACTCACCCCAGCATATTCAAAGCTATGTACTACATCCAGGCTCCATCGCCACCAATATTGCCCTGAAAGGAATGGAGAGCAACCAAACCATGAAGAAGCTGCTGGAGATCGTCAATCCGCTGCAGGCTTGGTTTATGTTAACGCCTGTGCAAGGAGCGCAAACACAGATCTACTGCGCAACGGCACCCGGGCTGCCCGGTGGGCGCTACTTTGATCGCTGCTCCGTTGCTCAGCCAAACCCCGAAGCCAGCAACGCAGAAGTGTCACGCAAACTGTGGGATGAAACTCAACAATGGGTAGATAGCCTACCGCAGGCAAAAACAAACACTACAACAAGCACCTCCTCACCCAACAACATGAGCCCAGCGTGATGCCTGCCTTCATTGCCTGCTCTGACAGAGTTGAAATTGACGCTCCGCAACAACTGGTGTGGAATATTCTGTACGACGTTAGACACTACCCCGAGTGGAATCCATTCACCGAACGCGTCATCACTGATTTCAAGCCAGGCAGCGCGGTTGAGCTTCACGTCCATCTTCCCAGGCGAGGCACGCGCTTACAACGGGAGTTCATCACTCTGCTGAAGCCTCCAACCCAAATGGAATGGGGCATGCACATGATCTCTGAGCACTGGCTGAAGGCACGCCGCCTGCAGACCATTGATATTATCTCCCCCGAACGCTGCTGCTACCACACAGAAGACCACATAACCGGCCTGTTAGCGCCCTTAGTGCGCTGGCTGTTTCGCCAGCCCATGATCGACGGGTTTAACGCGATGGCCTACGCCCTTAAACAAAAAGCAGAAGCAGACTATCGCAGGATTTCCCAAAGGGACAACGCAAAGGCATACTCATGAACGAACTCGACGCACGCATTCAACGGCTGGAAGACATAGAGCAGATACGACAACTCAAAGCGCGTTACTTTCACAACTGCGATCGTAAAAACATCAGCGCGATCAAACGTTGTTTCTGCCCGGGAGCCGTACATATCGATTACGGCGCATTAGGTGTATTCAGCTCACGGGAGGACTTTTTAGCCCTGTACGAAGAGCTGGCCTGCCATGATCACATAGTGGATATGCACCACGGACAGAACGCTCAGATCCAGTGGCAAACAACAACCACCGCCAGCGCCACCTGGGATCTCTATTTCCATCAGATTGACCAACAAAACAAGACCTTAACCCAGCTGGCAGGATACTACGAAGACGAATACCTAAAGCAAGATGGACACTGGCAAATCAAGCGTACCGTGTTTCGAGTCACCTCCACCTGCTTAGTCCAAATGGACGATACCAAACTGCAGCTCCTGTTCGCCGGAAAACAGGCTCCTGCACCATAAATATATTTTATTATCAGCAAGTTACGCGCTCACCCTGATTTCTATCGATCTAATATTAACCAATCGGTATAACGATCCTCCCTGCAGCGCCCGTGCGCCCTATTGATGTTGTTTTCAAATCGGTATACGGTGTAAACCACATAGTCACATCATTACAAAAACAACGAGAAAAATACTGCAGGAGAGGAAACCATGTACATCGGAAAAACCTTACCCGAACGCCCCATCCCTTTTGAACAATTCGATCCAGACTACCTGGCCAATTACGTGCGTGAAAACATCCTGCCCAAGTGTGTCACTGAGCGCCAAAAATTAATTTGCCAGAACTTCGTAGATCATGCCACCGCCGAGTGTAAAGGTGACTATGAGACGTTAATGGCATCATGCTCACGCCTACGTCAGGATTATCGTCGCTGGGGTCAAGGTGACGACGGCCTGATGGACGGTATCCAGCCACAATCCTACGACGAGCTGTGCGTATTCTACGGCAACCTCGTTACGTTTAATTTATTTGTCATTCACCTGGAGCTGGAAAAATTCATCGTCGGTGAAGACACTCTGGTTCTGGAAGGCAACGTTCATCAAATGTACCCCGGTGCAATGTTGCCCGTGGCATTCGGAATCGAGCCCGATGACGAAGACGCCGTATACATGCTGACAATACGCATGGCACTGTTCTTCATCTTCGACGAAGACGGTATGGGTTGCGGCGAGCAATCCTATACTAACGGTGATCCTACCGAAGCCAGCTTTGTGAAAGTCCCCAATGAATTTGTACCGCAACGTTTCTGGGACAATCTCAAGAAGCAACAGGAACTGCAAGACGCCGACGATTAATCGTCTAGCCTGAATTCAAACGTAATTATCCTACCCGCCGGAGACCATTTCCGGCGGCGCTGATACTCCAACCGACTACGAGTGAAAACGGAGAATCACAATGACTGCAACAGCAAAAGCCCAACTGCCTCCCGGCCCTAAGGAAATGAAAATAAAACAGGCCATGAACATGGGGTATGGCATTTGGCAGTATTTGGAAAAGCAACAACAGAAGTTCGGTGACTATTTCACCCTGAGCCTACCTGGCCAAGGCCCCATGGTAATCATCAGCGACCCGAAAGCGGTTAAAGACATCTTTTCGCTTAAGCCTGAACAGTACGATGCCTCTCTCACCCAGATCCCCATGGATGTCGGCGAGAACAACACTGTGTTTCTTAATCTCAAGAAACATCAGGATTCTCGTAAAATGATTATTCCTCCATTGAACACCCATCGTCTGAAAGACCGCGCGGGTGTTATGCATGAGATCGTCACAGATCACATCAATTCTTGGCACATCGGCGACGAATTTAATGTGCCTCGTCTGGTGGGTGACATTACCCTGGATGTGATTTGTTACACCGTTTTCAATCTACGCCACGGCGATCGTAAGGATACCTACAAAAGGCTGATGCTGGGCTGGCTATTGTCTGCCTGCAGCGATGCCAACTTTGCCGTGGGCTCCATGATCGGTGCCAAAAAATACCGGGGAATCCTCAACAAAGCCTATCTAAAGCGCACTGAAAAGGGCGATTTCGGTGATGGCAAAAAAGGTCTTTTCCCCTGGAAGCAGGCCATAGACTTAAAAGTTCAACTTGCTGATATGATTCGCCAGGACATTCGCAGCATTCGTCTACGCATGGACAGCAACGAAAGCCACATGCTTTCTATTCTATCCCGCGCCACCGACGAAGACGGCAATCTGCTGGACGAAGAACGCGTGATCTCAGAGACCGTTGGTCTGCTTGTAGGGGGTCACGAAACCAGTGCCGCCACATCGGCCTGGTTTATGATCTGGCTACTCAAGAACCCCGACATCACGCAGCGCATCCGCGAAGAAGTGAAAGAGTCCATCGCCGCAGAAGGCGGCTTTGACCCGATCAAGATCGCTGAACTGCCCTTCCTGACAGCCTGCCTGAATGAATCCCAGCGCCTCACCCCCTCAGCGGTGGGCACCATTCGCTGGCTGACGGAAGACACTAAGATCGGCGACGCAGTGATTCCCGGTGGTGCTTCAGTGCTTCCCTGCACCTACCTGACTCATCGTCGTAAAGATATCTTTGGAGAAGACGCCAACGAGTACCGACCCGATCGCTGGCTGGAAGGCAATAAGTTCAGCCCCAATGAGTATTTTCCTTTTGGTGGCGGACGTCGCGCCTGTGTAGGCATGAATCAGGCCCGCCAACAGCTGCGAATTATCTTCGCTGAGTTTGCTCGTCGGGTCACTTTCAGCTCCGTACACGCTGAAGGCGACGACTGGCCCACACCACGTCAAATCGGTGGCCAAACCGAACCTGATGTTGGGGTGATCGTAAAAGTGGAAGAAGTTCGCGCAGAAGACACGGACTTTCCGGCCAATCTGACCCAAGAGAAATTGGCTCAAAGTGCCTGACCAGTGCCACTGCTCTTGGCTAAAAACAGGCTAAATTAAACGTCTCAACACATCTTCAGCACCCACAAAGGCCCCTCACGGGGCCTTTTATTTTTACAGCCTAGGGCACCCCCTCCATCGTTACATTTCTTTACCCGAACGCAACCATCACAATTTGACAACAAGCCCTGTCAAAAATAATATGACAGGGCTTGTTGTCAGAACTGGATGCTGACGAGCCTATAAAACAATAAAAATGTAACGGATGGACAGCTTGATGAATCATGTGGAAACCTCACCAGAAGTCGGATCATCGCTAATCAACGGAAAAGTCGGTGCCACTCTGGCCCTACTCTCAACACTGTTATTGTCAGCCTGTGGCGGTGGCTCCTCAGATCCCGGCGCGCAAACCAACAGCAGAACCTCCAGTGAACCCGAAACTGAACTGGTCGAAGAAGACCCGGCCCCCATTCTGGATGAGGATGCAGAAGACCTCGTAACCGTTACCGGTGGCGGAATCTACAATCCAGCAGCCATATACCCCAAAGCCGTCACCTTGCCATTGCAGTTTATTACTACCCAGGGTGGCAAAAAATTGGCCGCCACTGTCACACTGCCTGCCGATGAAAACGGTACACCCGCTCCTGGCCCATTTCCCGTTATCCTGACTCAGTCAGCCTACAATACCAATCTGCTCACCACCTTATTGATGGGCACACCAGGTAACTTGCTGCTTGGCGTCAGTGATGCGTTCATCGTGCGCCGAGGCTACGCTCAGGTGGCAGTTGATGCATTAGGAACCGGCATATCGCAAGGCGGATGGGAGCTGCTGGGTGAGGAAGAGCAAGTCGGCTTTGCCGATGCGGTGGATTGGGTTCATCAACAACCCTGGTCTAACGGCAAACTTGGCGTGGCGGGCGTATCGTACATGGCCATCAGCTCACTATTTGCCGCACAACGCCGCCCGGATTCCATAGATGCCGTGTTCGCAAGCCTCCCCATGGGAGACGCCATGCGTGGCACCGTGGGCATAGGTGGCATGTTGAACGGACTCTTCATGAGCACCTGGATGCAGCTAACCCACATCACCGCCACCCAAAATCTGCCGATATCGTTACTGAAACCCCAGCACATGAATCACATCATCAACGTCACCCAGGAGCACGTGGATCAAATCGATAGTTACTACTTGCCATTGATCAACAGCGCTCTGGATGGCGCACCCACCTACAATTACGACGGTGAATTCTGGCAGTTACGTTCACCCATCACCAATATGGATCGAATCACCGCGCCGACATTCATCCTGGGTGCATTACACGATCTATTCCAGCGGGATGAACCCCAGCTGTTCGAAATTCTACGTAACAACAATGTCGACAGCCGTCTGGTTATCTACGATGGCAGTCACTTTGTAAACTTTGTCGCCACCCATCTGGGCAATCAAGCGGTTCCACCTGTGGATCTATTGATGCTGCAATGGTTTGACAAGTATCTCAAAGAGCAGGACACCGGCATTGAGGCGATGCCTAACGTTGTTCAGTTCGTGAAGAACTACCCCACCGAAAGTACCCCGGAAGAATTCCGCAACGACCACTTTTCATCTACCACGGAATGGCCGCACCCACTAGCTCAGGCAGAGCGCTGGTACCTGCAAGACAACCATCAACTTTCCCGCACAGCACCAAGCGCAGAAGCCGAAGCCATCATGACGCAACCCGAACACCCTTCGGGTCGCGCGTACAACGCCAACGGCTTGCTCGGGTTTGAACTGCACATCAACGATGGCACCCAATGCTCGCGCAGCTTTGATCAATGGACACTGGGCTTGAATCTGCCAACCCCCTGCTTCAGCAACAGTGACCTGGTAGACCAGCAGCGCCTGATTTTTGAATCAGAACCCATGACCGAAGATTACTATATCAACGGCCCAATTCAGGCAGACATATGGATTGATAGTACCGTGACTGAAGCGGTGGTATCTGTGCAGGTGGAAGAAGTGTCACAGCGTCAATCCCTGCCTCTCACCAATGGCCAACTGCTGGCTTCCGGCCGGGCTAATGATGTGACTCGTTCACGATTTATGGATGGAGAAATGATCCAGCCATATCACTACTTCACTGAAGAGGCCAGTCAACCACTGGTACCGGGTGAAATAGTGAAATTACAAATCGAGATCTTTCCCACCAGCGCTATCATCCGCCGCGGCAATAAACTTCGAATATCCATCAGCCCCAGTAACCAGGCACAAGCCATGCTGAATTATCCAAGACAGGCACAGGCCGAAGGCGGAATCACCACTATTCACATCAGCCCGGAATATCCATCCAGCGTGGTGCTGCCCATAGTGCCTACCAGCGCACTGAACTAATGATTTATCGACCATAAATGGAGAGTAATTAGGATATGAGTTCATCTTCTAACAACAATCACGGACCATCCCTATCACGGCGTAAGTTTTTAGGCGGCACCGTTGCAACCGTTGCAGCAGGCACGGTGTTACCCGGATGCAAATTCGTTGCTGGCTCCGGCAGCAACACCATCCCGATGCCACCAGAGTTTCCTACTGGTATCGAGCTGTATCAGCAAAGTTTTGTAAACTGGGCTCGAGAAACAAAAATTTCTGGCGTATGGTTCTGCTCACCCCGCAGCGCCGAAGAAGTGGTTACTGTGGCCAACTGGGCCAAGGATCACGGATACCGTCTGCGCCCATTGGGCAGTGGCCACGGTTTTGCGCCAACACTATTACCCCGTGGCCACAGCGGTCAGAAGGTCGTTATCGTTAACACCCACGATTACATGAACAGCATCACCGTAAATGCCGACGATGAAGTGAAATCCGCATCCTGCGGTGCCGGAGCTTACATCGAAGACATCTGCGCCGAGTTGGAACAATACGATCTGGGGCTATACCACACCACCGCTCCCGGTGGCGTATCCATTGCCGGAGCATTGGCAATGAATGCTCACGGAGCCGCTACTCCTCAGCTAGGCGAAACCTTGCAACCAGGGCACTCCTGGGGAACATTGAGCAACCTGGTGCTGGAAATCACTGCCGTTGCCTGGAACGAAGATCAGGGCCAGTATGAACTAAGAACCTATCAGCGCAACGATCCGGCCATCGGCCCGCTATTGACCTGTCTGGCCCGCGCTTTCATTACCTCGGTAAGAATACAAGCTGGTCCAAATTTAAAAATCCGCTTATTGAGCCGCACCGATCTTACCGCCGACGAAGTACTGGCTATGCCGGAAAATGAAACCGAAAACTCGTTTTCCAACCTGTCAGATCAACACGGCACCATGGATATTATCTACTACCCGTTTAACCCAGAGAATATCGTCTGGCTGAAAAGCTGGACCGTGACACCGGAGAAGCCAGAATCCAGCCGCGAAGTGCTGGAGCCATACCAACTTTCCGATGGTGTGAAGGTCGCACCCTGGCAGGCCGATGCGCTCAGCTCAACATTGCGCACATTCCCACGCATCGTGCCCCAATACAATAAAATCTCAGTAGATGGCTTAAGATCATTATTGGCAGACGAAGACCCCACAACCAAAATCAACGACATCTGGGGATCGGCCTACACCACAACACTGTATGTTCAACCAGAAACGCCGCGCCTGACCGTGGCAGCCTGGGGTGTGGTGGTGTCCCGTGCAAACATGCAACGGGCACTGGCAGAATGGTATGAGTTCTTTACTGAGCTGCTGGCAGACTTCAAATCCCGAGGCCTATATCCTTATACCGGCCCGGTGGAATTGCGAGCACACGGTTTGGAAAACCCCGCAGACGTCTTGATACCCAACGCCGTTGAGCCCACGTTATCCGGCGCACGCCCTCACCCTGATCACCCGGAAAAAGACACTATCATCTGGTTTGCCATCAACAATAACGTGGATCAACCAGCAGCAATGGAGTTCAACACCCGACTGGAGCAGTGGTTCTACAGCAACTACGCAAGCTACGGCCTGGTAAGGCCCGAATGGACCAAGTGTTACGCATATTCAGACGACGGCGAATTCGGCGGTGCCTGGACTAATGAGGAAATTATGTCCGAAGTGTACCCCCGCACCTGGAATCAAGGTTACCCGGCCGACAACAATTGGGACACTGCTGCGGCACAGTTCAGGGCAATGGACCCTCATGGAGTATTTACCAACAGCCATTTGAACAAACTGTTTCCGCTAGAGAGTTAACCTGCCGCATCGGTCGTTGACCGACCGAGTATTGGGTATGGGCCTGCGCCTCGCGGGCCCATTTTTATGATGGCTGGAACTCTTCTTTTAATGCCCGCATGGTACCCAGCACCAACAATGAACAGCTGTCCACCAGCATATCAATAGGAAGTTTATAACCGCCCAACATCCACTGCGTCGACATCGAATAACAGGCTCCATTGATGGCCTGCGCCACGGCAGCCGCAAATTCAAGAGTCACCGTCAATTCAGGGTTATCGCTCTTTATCCACTGCGCAGCGAATTGCGACATCATATCGTGATTGGCTTGACGCACCGTACTCACCCGCTCAATTCCATGCAAGCTTTCCACATACAGAACCCGCACCACGCGATCATCCTGCATAAACGTAAAATAGGCATTCAGACAGGTACGAATCCGGGCATCCATTTCAGTAGGCAGCTCAGGTAATTTGGCAATAAAGAAATCACGCAGCGATTCCACCTGCCTTTCATAAACCGCACAAAACAGCGCTTCGCTATCCTCAAACGATTCGTAAAAATAGCGCTCTGTAAGACCTGCCTCCTTACAGAGCTTGCGCACCGTCGCCCCACGAATTCCAGCGCGCCCAAACACCTCCAGCCCAGCCTCAAGGAAACGTTCTCGACGCTCGAGTTTGCGTTCGGGCTCGCTCAAACCACCATAGGTACGGTGTGATGTTTTTTTATCCAGATCTGAAGTCATGGCTGAATTTCACTACAAATAGACCTTGTAGTAAAGCAACACATCCGACCGCTCAGTGCAGACCGCTGAGCCACACCCGCAAAACGCGGCGTTGGTGGACGCAGATGATCAGCCCACCCAGAAAGATGGATGTTAATAATCCTGCTGAGCAATGGTAACTTTCATGCCATCCATATCATCGTTCAGGGTCACCTGGCAGGAAAGCCGTGAATTAGGCTGGTAATGCTCTGTACTGCTCACCAGTTGCAGCTCATCTTCGCCCGGCTTGTTCAATTTGTCGGCCCACTCCCCTTCAATATAACAATGGCACGAAGAGCAGGAACAAACGCCCCCGCAAATGGCCAGAATGTCGTCGTAGCCGTTGTCACGCAAGGCTTCCATTAAAGTGTCGCCTGACGTGGCATCCAGAGTGCTGACGTTTCCTGCAAGGTCTGTAATCTCAAGTGTTGGCATCTCTCTACTCCTACTTTCTTATTATCTTAGCCCGGTGAAATAACCTTATAAAGGGTGCAACAAATATCAAACACCTCTTGATTCAATCAGTATACACCGTATACTTTGGCAATAACAATTGCAATATTGCTTCATAAAAATAAAAGCGGCTGTAGAGGAATTCATAATGACCGAGCAACAAACCTGCATCATCATTGGCGCCAGTCACGCCGGAGCACAACTGGCTAACAGTGTGCGCAAAGAAGGCTGGCAAGGCCGCATTCTGGTGATTGGCGATGAAGCCATAGCCCCCTACCACCGCCCGCCCCTGTCCAAAGCCCTGTTGATGGGTGACAAAACTGCCGACCAGCTGGAAATCTTCAAGCCCACTGTGTACGACAAAGCAAACATCGAATTTCTGCTTAATACCCGCGTCGCCAGCATCAATCGAGCAGACAAAACCATCACACTTGAAGGTGGCAACACCTTGACCTACGACAAACTGGCGTTATGCACTGGCGCTCGTGTCCGCAAATTAGATATTCCCGGCAGCGACCTCAAAGGCGTCCATTATTTACGCACATTGGCGGATGCCGAGGCCATTCAGCGCGACGTCAGCGCCAACCGCAAAGCCGTAATCGTAGGCGGAGGCTACATCGGCCTGGAAACAGCCGCCTCCCTGCGCAAACTGGGAATGGAAGTGACGGTGCTGGAAATGATGAGCCGCGTTCTGGAACGGGTTACGGCGCCGGAGCTGTCCGACTATTACACCAAACTGCATGAATCACATGGCGTCAAAATCATCCTTAACGCACAAGCCCAAGCAATCCTGGGGAACGACAAAGCCCAACAAGTGCAGTGCAATAATGACCTGGTTCTGGATGCCGACCTGGTAATCATCGGTATCGGGGTTATTCCCAACACGGAATTGGCAGCCGCTGCCGGTCTGGTGGTTGAAAACGGTATACTGGTGGATGAATTCGCCTGCACCAACGATCCCGATATAGTTGCAGCCGGTGATTGCACCTTTCACCCCAACGACTTGCTAGGGTTTCACTTGCGCCTTGAATCCGTTCCCAATGCCATGGAGCAAGCCAAAACCGCTGCGGCCTCCATCTGCGGCAAACCAAAAGCCTATCATGCCCTACCCTGGTTCTGGTCCGACCAGTACGACATCAAACTGCAGATCGCAGGCTTCAACAAAGGCTATGAACGAGTCGTATTGCGGGGCAACCCCGACAGCAACCAATTTGTTGCCTGGTACCTGCAAGACAACAAAGTGCTGGCAGCAGACTGCATTAACAGCTCAAAAGAATTTATGCAGGCGAAAAAACTGATCGCTCAAAATATCACGGTAACCGATGCACAGTTAGCGGATACCAGCATTGAAGTAGCAAGCCTGGTAACGAACACATAAGTACAGGGAATTACTTTCAGCCCACATATTGAACTGGCGGCCTCACTACCGCAGAATGAAATCCTGGGTTGCTTTACCAGCCACCTGACCTTGAATTCCAGGAGTGAACCGCCCATGCAAAGGCAAAGCCTCATCCTCATCGGCATGCCCGGCGCAGGCAAAAGTACAATGGGCATTTTGCTGGCGAAAGAACTCGGCCTCGGCTTTCTCGACACCGATGTGGCCATCCAGGTAAAAGAAGGAAAAACCCTGCAGGAAATCCTTGAAGAGCGGGGGTATTTGGCGCTGCGTGACGTAGAAGAACAAGTACTTCTGGAAACAGACTGCCATCAAAAAGTGATCGCCACCGGCGGCAGCGCAGTTTACAGCGAAAAAGGCATGGCCTACCTGAAATCCTGCGGCCCCATCGTCTACCTTGATGTGCCACTGGAAGAGCTGCGACGCCGCATTCACAATTACGAGACCCGCGGCATTGCCCGCCGCCCAGAGCAATCCTTTGCCCACCTGTTTGAAGAACGGGCGGCCCTTTATCGCCAATACGCCGACATCACGGTGAGATGCGATCGCCACGGCCCGGGGGAAGTTATAAGCCAAGTACTTGAGGCGCTAGGGAAGCTAAACCCCGACGCCTGATTGCTCCTACTGCTGCCAATCCCTTAAAACACCACAATTATGCATTATAATTGCAATAATAATGCATAATTAATATACTCTACCCTCATAATCAGATGTAGCGTCCTGACTTAGAATAACCAACAACAAGTCAGATTTTCGATATCACCAGGATCAAGAGGGAGCAGTCATGTCGGAAGCGACAGCGGCAGACATTCTTAGCCGTATCAAGCCTTTACTGAACAAGCGTGTGGGCCCCTACAATAGCTGGAACCCGGTTTCCCGCACCCACATTTGGCAATGGTGCAGCGCCATGGGTGACAGTAATCCACTCTACCAAGATGACGCTTACCGCGCCCAACACAGCGAATTCAGTGGCGAAAAAGCCGTAGCACCGCCGACCATGATGCAGATGTGGTCTATGCGGGATGTAAACGGCAACGACGGCCCTGGCTCCACCACTGACAACCTCTACGAAATTCTGACGGCACTGGAACAAGAAGGTTACGAAGGGATAATGGCCGTAAGCTATGACCAAACCTTCCACCGTTATCTGGAAGAAGGCGATAGCGCCCACCATTACAGCACCATTGTGGATATAAGCGATCTGAAAACCACAGGCATGGGAAAAGGCTTTTTCGTAACTCAGTGGGCTGAGTTTCTGGATCAGAACGAAGAGCTATTCGCCGAAGCCAAGATCACCTACTTCAAATACCAAACGCCCAAACAACAACCCGCAGCCAAACAAGCCTCTGCTCCTGGCAAAATCAATCGCATCCATCCGGTGGAAAATCACGACCACGAACATTTCTGGCAAGGACTTAGAGGTGGCAAGCTGCTGATCCAAAAGTGTGAAGACTGTGGCGAACTCCGCCACCCTCCGCAACCCATGTGCGAACACTGCCAGTCCATTCGCTGGAGCACCATCGAATCCAAAGGCAAAGGCACTGTGTACACCTATACCGTGATGCACTATCCCGAAATCCCGCCGTTCGACTACCCCAATGCCATCGTACTGGTAGACCTGGAAGAAGGTGTACGCATCGTGTCACAACTGATTGGCACTAAACCCAATGACATCCATATCGGCATGGCGGTTGAAATGAAACTTACCGAAGTGCAGGAAGGCATGACATTGCCACTGTTTCACGCTGTCGACAAAGCATAAGGAGGACACCATGACTGCATTTAAAAACCTGTACGCCTCCGAGCTGTCTGTGGGCGACACATTACCTGAATTCGCATTACCCATTACCACCCGGTTGGTGGTATCAACCGCCATTGCCTCGCAAGACTTTCAAGACGTCCATCACGATAAAGCTGCAGCGCAGGAAAAAGGCACACCGGATATTTTCATGAACATCCTCAGCACCAACGGATTCGTTGGCCGCTACCTTACCGACTGGGCTGGCCCAGGCAGCCGCATCAAAAAGATACAGTTCAAACTGGGGGCTCCTAACTTTCCAGGGGACACCATGGTGATGAGCGGCGAAGTGATCGACATCAGCCAAGAGGGTGAACACACTCTGGCTCATGTTAATTTCAAAGGGAAAAACGGCATGGGTAATCACGTAAGCGGCGTTGCCGTATTGCAACTGGCGGCGGAGGATGGACAATGAGCAGCACACCGATAGACAACACATTGTCCCGCAAAGCAGCCATCGTTGGTATCGGCGCTACTGAGTTTTCCAAGGATTCTGGCCGCAGCGAAATGCAACTGGCCTGCGAGGCAGTAAAAGCCGCACTGGACGATGCCGGAATTAAAGGCAGTGACATCGATGGCATGTCCACCTTCAGCATGGACAACAACTGGGAAAACGAAATCCTCCGCCAAGTAGGCGGCAAGGAGCTCAAGTTTTTCTCCCGTACTGAATTTGGCGGCGGCGCGGCCTGTGGCCCCTTTGTGCATGCTGCTACCGCCATTGCCAGTGGCCTGTGTGATACGGTTGTGATCTACCGCGCCCTTAACGAGCGCTCCGGGTTACGCTTTGGCAGCGGCCAGATGATGAATAACAGTCCGCTTGATCCTAACATCATTAATTTCAGCCACTATTTCCCTTACGGATTCATGACTCCAGCAGCCTGGATCGCGTTCAGTGCACGCCGTTACATGCACGAATACGGTGCTACCAGCGAAGATTTCGGCCGGGTTGCGGTAGCGATGCGAGACTTCGCCGCCACTAACCCTAATGCATTCTTCTATGAGCGCCCCATCACGCTTGAGGATCACCAGAATTCACGCATGATCGCCGACCCACTGCGCCTGTATGATTGCTGCCAGGAAAGTGATGGTGCCGTGGCCTTTGTAGTAACGTCGGTAGAGAAAGCCAAGGACCTGGCCAACACCCCGGCCGTGATTGCCAGCGCACGACAAAGCATCGTGAAGGAATCGCGCATGATGACACCTTTCTATGGTGAGACCTTATCCGGCATTCCTGAATTCGATGCCTGCGCCAATGACGTATACTCAATGGCAGGGCTTTCACCGGCGGATATCGACATGGCTTGTCTTTACGATCACTTTTCACCGTGGGTTCTACCGCAGCTCGAAGCATTCGGTTTCTGTGATCGCGGCGAGGCCAAAGACTTCGTCAAGGATGGACACATCAGTCGCGGCGGAAAACTGCCGGTTAACACCCATGGTGGCCAGCTAGGTGAAGCCTACATCCACGGTATGAATGGCATTGCTGAAGCGGTACGCCAGATACGGGGCACGTCTGTGAATCAAGTGGCAAACGTCAATCATGTACTGGTCACTGCCGGTGCCGGCGTACCTACTGGCGCAGCAATTCTGGAAAGAGGCTGAGCATAATGAGCAACATACCTGAGGGTTTCAACCAGTCGGGCTATGCACCCTATTCCGATCGCTGCGGCCCGATACTGTACAAACGGGAAACCCGCGAAGATGGCACCCTGCAAGGAACGGTAGGCGTGTTATTGGATGAGCATCACATCGGCGGCAACAATCGAGGCCACGGCGGTTTGCTGATGACATTGCTGGATGAAGCCCTGGGTATGAACGCCTGCTTTCATCGCAACATGCAACCAGCCGTTACCGTTTCGATGAACACACAGTTTTTCGCCGCCATGAACATTGGTCAATTTCTGCAAGCCACCGGTAAAGTTACCCATTCCACCGCGTCAATGGCGTTTATGGAAGGGGAAGCCTGGTGCGGGGATGTGCTGGTGGGCCGCGCTACCGGTGTCTGGAAATACTTGAAGCCAAAATCATAAAAGGATCAACATGTACGACTTTACCGGTAAAAGCATTATTGTCACTGGAGGCAGCAAAGGAGTGGGCTTCGGTATCAGCCAGGCGTTTCTGGCAGCAGGTGCCGATGTTTTCATCTGTGGCCGCACCGAGCCTGATACCGTGCCAGAAGCCAACGGCAAGCAAGCCATTTTTTACCGTATCGACGTGCGCAAACCGGAAGAAACCCAATCCTTTATTGAGTCGGTTTTACACACCACAGGGCGACTGGATGTACTGATCAATAACGCAGGTGGCAGCCCACCGATTAATGCTGCGGATGCTCCCCCCAAGCTCACCGAGTCCATCATACGATTAAACTTAATTGCACCCATGATATTTGCCCAACAGGCATATCACGCCATGAGCAAAAACGGTGGCAGCATTATCAACATTGCCAGCGTATCCGGCGAACGCCCCTCCCCGGGCACTGCCGCCTATGGCGCAGCCAAAGCTGGGCTGATTAATGTAACCCGATCGCTGGCCCAAGAGTGGGGGCAAGACCAGGTGCGCGTAAACGCAATTATCGCAGGCCTGATCAAAACCGAAGCCGCTAACGAACACTATGGTGGTGCAGCCGGTGTAAAACTTATCGAAACATCACTGCCCATGGGGCGCATGGCTGTGCCCGAAGACATCGCCAATGCCTGCCTGTTTTTGGCCGATAGCAAAGCCGCCTATATCAGTGGTGCAGCACTGGAAGTGTATGGCGGTGGTGAACCGCCAAGCTTTCTGAAACTGGCACAGGAAGCGTATCAGATGGGTCAAAATTTCTGAGTAATACTGAACTCCATTAAATACATCGTTAGCTCGACCTCTATATCCGATCCGGCGTAGGGGCTATAGATTAACTTCGAGGGGTCGAGCGAATTACCAACATCAGCAGTACCGCCAGGCATGTCCAGTTCAGAACTCATATAGCCCAATGCAAAATCTATTACTGCTCCATTATCAAATTCCATACCTATGCCCGCGCCATAGAATGTACCTGAGCCTAATGGCAATAATGGTGTTAAACCATCGGACGGTAACGACGTTGGGCGATCCTCAATACCCAAACGCAGCACCGTAGTATCCGAATACTGATACTCCACCCCAACCGCCCAGTTCCAGGTGTCCTCCAACCCAAGGGGGAACGCTATGCGTGTCTTACCGGCAAGATCAGGTTGAATGATTTCCGCTAACCTCAAAAAATCCACCGGTTCCGAAAACTCCACCTCCAACACATCCCAGGCCGACCAACCGGCAAATTTATAATCCAGGTTCAGTTTAAATCTTTCGCTCAACTGGATACTGGCACCGAACATGTACTGCTCGGGCATGTCCATTGATATCTGCGCCTTTCCTTCTGTTTGATTTACCCCCTGAGGGAAAGACCATCCAAACACTCGCAATAACCCGTCAATTTGACCCGCCAATGACACCCCATTTCCGTCCTCCACCAGAAACGGTGCCAGGAAATTGTTCCAGTTTTCTCCATTGGTCCATCTAAAGTCGCCATCCATATCCATCGGAAAAGATGCGATATAGTTGGCCCCCAGGGTCAGCCAGTCGGTTGGGCTCCACAGCACCCCAAAATTAAAACCGGGCACCAAGCCATTCTCGACCTCAAACTCCAGATACGCTAATTGGTTGTACAAACCTAAGCGTTCCCCCTCACACAGCTCGGCAGCCACATCCTGAAAACCTATGAAATTATCATTTAGCGCAAACTCACACTGGCTCTGTAAATCTCCCAAAAATAATTGTCCGGCGTGGGGAGCTCGAATAGGCAGATCCATTCCGACCCCCACATAATTGAACGTCAGCGCCGCACCAATGGCTAACTGATCATTGATGTTCACCCCGATACTGGGGGAAAAGTAGGTGAGATGCATAAGAGAGAGGCGCTCCCCCATAAATCGCCCAGGGTCGTCTTCGGCTCGATAAAAGCCCACCATCATGGGTGCATATACATTAGTGCCAACCGTGTAGCTCTTACCAGCAGGCGCGTAGGAGGCACCCCCTAACGGGGCAATAATCACTGGCAGGTCAGTCATTCCCACAATCGGCAACATCAATGACGCACCTTCCGTTTCGCTGGTGGCGTTACGGGCCTCATCGTAAAAATAGCCATCATCAAACAGGCCTGTGGCTTCCATGGCTTGCAGTTGAGATTTGCGAGGCTCAACATAGTCGCCTATTTCCATCACCACCGAAAAATCCGCCGCCACCATCTTGAGCTGTAATGACCGACCTTTGATTCTGGCCAGGCCAGCTGGATTGAAATGAATTGAATCAATACCGGGAGGATCCGCCGTAACTGCATGCCCAAGGGACACCGCTTTGGCATTGCCAAGTGTGAGACTGTCTGCCACGACGGCATAAACGGTAGAGGTATAATTGAATATGAATGCACACAACACACAGCGCCAAACACGGGCAAATGGCGCCCTTGGGTTCAATAGATTCACTTGCTCACCTTGTCGGAAACAACAGAATCACCAGATCATTATCGAACCCAAAGCATTCCAACCACCGCCGCTCGGCAGCATTGGATAAGACTCGTACTTCCTTAAACAACCAAACCTGATGCCGTACTTTTTAATTAGTATTGATAATTGGCAGACAACCCCAAGAAATAGGATTCTACAGTTTGCAGTCCAGGGCATCCCGACTTCACCAATTGACCTGCTCGACACGTAGGCGTATCCACTGGATTACCCTCACTGTCGTAAGGTTGGTCAATGGTGTATTCCACCGAAGCATAATTAAATCCGATATCCAGAATCCATTTACCCACTTGTGCACCGTATCCAACGTAAAACGAATCTTGATAGTCGGCAGGCGGTGGCGTAAACGCATTTGTATAGGCAGGGGGGGTAGCGCTGTTACTGGCACTGTAACCAAAACGCAAATACTGGTGCAGTGTAAAATTCCATTCCACACCCAGACTTATGGTATCGGAATCATCCCAATTCAGGGTCTGACCTAACCGATCCAGGCCAGTAGCTTCAAAAATGGGCTCTTTTAGTTCTACGATAAAATCCTTGTTCGAATCAGAGTAGTAGGCACGCCGCCAATCCATGGCAAACAAAACTGATGGCGTTACCTGAAGCGCAATGCCAAACTCAATAGCCTCGGCAGTAGACCAGGAAATCTGCGAATCAATATCCGTTGCAATGCTCTCTGCCACTCCCAACAAATCATCGGTATTACGAATAGCTACTAACTGAGCCACTCCAGGAATGGAGTTCACCAGGTTCGCATAGTCTCCTACCGGAAGGCCGCCAAACGTTGTAATGGCGGGTGCCAGCAACATATTGGAATCCAACACCACATCTGTGGAGCCTTTCATGACCGTCGTGGTTTTGGTGCGATAAGAAGCGGCAACCGTGAAATAATCTGTCACGTCATAACTAACGCCCAGCAATACACCCGGGTTACCCACTCCATACATTTTGGAAGTGACCTGAGTGAATCCCAAGCCGTAGGATCCAACCGGCGAGTCTGGATCGGTAAACGCACCGGCAAAATCTTCTGTGGTTTGCTGCTCGAACATACCAAACGGAAAACGCAGGGAAACACCCAACTTTAATTTGTCAGTCACTCGATAGCTGAATGGGAAAGCCAGCTCGAAGATAGCCATGTTCACCATCTCCTCCCTGCCTTGGGATAAACATTGATCGTTATCGATTGCATCCGGGTCCAGCGTTACGCCACCGGAACCATCATTGATAATGACATCGCTGGGATCATAGGTGCAGGGCTTACCGGTTCCATAACGCTTGACGTCTTCGTAGCCACCACCAAACCCCAAAGCAAGATAAAAAGAAGCACCGTAGGAGAAATCGTTCGAGGCCTTCTCCACATATCCCCAAAAAGGTAAAGGCACCGCAATCCAAGGTGACTCCTGATATTCGTCCGGCCCGGCAAAGGAGCCTCCCAACTTTACAGCCAGCAACGTAAAAGCACTCTGATTTTGCGATGCCTCGGCTTCGACCAGATTGGCCGGGTTATGCAGCACAGCGGCCGGACTGTTGAGGTGCGCCACACCGGCCCCGCCCATACCCATGTTGCGCGCATCATACATTCCCGGCGCTTCCGGGTTCGCGTATCCCAGCATTGGAGATAACACACCGAAAGCAACCAGCCATAACTGCACATGCCATCGAGGCTTCATGACCGCCCCCAATGACAACACCATGCCAACATCAAGTGATTCACGTGATACATCAGCTCTCCTTGGCGGCATACAACCCAATCACCAGAAGGCCTAACGCGAAACCCGTGGAGCGATAGATCATGGAGCAGAAAATGAGGCGCCTTGAACGCGCATCGACCGAATGGTCACTTTCATGCTAAACCTCCCCCGGCAGCGACATCTGGGCGCCATAGGAGATCTCCCCTGTTCCTCTCATTCCAGCCAGTCCCGGTAGTGTTTCTTGTGTTAGTTGTTCTACCAGCTTTGCGCTTCTTATTTTTGTTCAGTAAGAGCACTGCTCTTACTGGTGTTCACTCTGTAACTGTAAACATAGTGTCCAATAGTAAATATATTTGCAATACGTATTGCAAATATATTTACTATTATCTTCATTTAATAGGTTGACCTGATTCTAAACCCTATCATTACAGTACGAATGTACCAGAATACAGCTCAATGTAGATCATGAAATAAACAAAACCCGATAAATGGTGAAATGCCTTGATCTTATCGGTAAACCCTATAGCCTGAGCTGAATTTTGTTTTGTCACTTATCTCAGATAGCTGGCCGAGCCTCACTAGACTAACTGGATAAGCATGACTTCACCTGTTCGAGTTCGTTACCAAACCATCGAGTTTGGCGGCATTGACATCCATATCTGCACCCTGCGTGATAATCAACAATTCCACGATCCCGACGGTATCGCTGAAAGCCTTGGCATATCATCCGCTGCCTGGCCCATATTTGGGGTGATCTGGCCATCCAGCCTGGTACTGGCCAATTACGTTGCTGATTACAAAACGGAAGGCCTGAGAATTTTAGAAATCGGCTGCGGTATGGCGTTATCCAGCCTGTTGTTGAACAAGCAAAATGCCGATATTACGGCCACCGACAATCACCCGGAAGCAGAGAGTTTTTTAGAAAGAAACACCCTGCTGAACGCAGGAAAACCCATCGAATACGAGCGCGTTGATTGGGCTGATTCGGCAGACACGCTGGGCCGCTTTGATCTGATTATTGGCAGCGACCTGTTATATGAAGATGACCACGTCAATTTGATATCTGATTTTATTGAAAATCACGCCAACCCAGCCTGTGAAATCATCTTGGTCGATCCCGGACGGGGACGCAAAAGCAAACTGAGCAAAAAAATGGCTGAGTACGGCTTCAGCAGTTTATATCTGAAGCCAGCCCACACCGAGTATCTCGAATCTGAATTCAAAGGCCACATTTTGCGCTTCAGTCGAGAGCCGCAAAACCAAAGCTCCTAAAATACTCGATTGGAAAATAATACATTCTAGGCAGGAAATTATGTCCGCAGGGGACTAATGCGGGCAAAAAAAAGCGGCTGGGGTTTTCACCGCAGCCGCTTTTCTTAGGCAAGGCTTACTTTGAGGTACGCTTGCGCTCGTTCTCTTTAAGTAACTTCTTACGAATGCGGATGGACACAGGTGTCACTTCCACCAGTTCGTCTTTATCGATAAAGTCCAGCGCCTGCTCCAACGAATATCGAATCGGCGGTGTCAGCACGATGTTCTCATCGGTACCTGCTGCACGAATGTTGGTCAGCTGCTTAGCCTTAGTGGGGTTTACCACCAAATCGTTGCCGCGGGAATGAATCCCAATCACCTGCCCTTCATACACTTCAACGGCAGGATCGATCATCAAGCGGCCGCGCTCCTGCAGGTTGAACAGTGCGTAACCCAGGGTTTTTCCGGTAATCATGGAGATCAGCACGCCGTTCTGACGCTTGCTTACTTCACCCTCTTTCATCTCTCCGTAGTGAGAGAAAGTGGAGTTCATGATGCCAGTACCGGAGGTGAGCGTAAGAAACTCTGAGCGGAAACCAATCAAGCCACGGGAAGGCGCAATGAAATCCATCCGCACACGGCCTTTACCATCGGGCACCATGTCGTTCATTTCTGCTTTGCGTAACCCCAACTGCTCCATGATCGAGCCCTGATGCTGCTCTTCAATGTCAATCATCAACTGCTCGAAGGGCTCCTGCTTTTCACCATCGATTTCTTTGATGATTACTTCAGGGCTGCCCACAGCCATCTCAAAACCTTCGCGACGCATATTTTCGATCAGTACGGACAGGTGCAGCTCACCCCGACCAGACACACGGAAACGGTCAGGACTGTCGGTGTCTTCAACGCGCAATGCAACGTTATGAATCAATTCTTTCTCTAAACGCTCACGGATATTGCGCGAGGTAACAAACTTACCTTCTTTTCCGGCAAACGGTGATGTGTTTACCTGGAAGATCATGCTGACGGTCGGTTCGTCGACGGTCAGCGGTGGCAACGCTTCTGGTTTTTCCGGCGCACACAGGGTATCGGAGATGAACAGCTCATCAATACCGGTAATGCAAACGATGTCGCCCGCTTCAGCTTCAGGCACGTCAACACGATCTAAGCCCATGTGTCCCATAATTTTCAGTATCTTACCGTTACGGACTTTGCCTTCGCGATCCACAACCTTTACTGGGGAGCCGGCTTTGATTTTACCGCGCTTGATGCGACCGATACCGATTACACCCAGAAAGCTGGAGTAATCCAAGGAGCTGATCTGCATCTGGAAGGGGCCGTCCAAATCCACCTCAGGGGGAGACACCTTATCCACCACGGCCTCAAACAATGGGCTCATATCTTCAGCCATGTTATCGGCATCGGTTCCGGCAATGCCATTCAAGGCAGAGGCGTAGATAACCGGAAAGTCCAACTGCTTATCGGTTGCACCCAAACGATCAAACAGATCAAATACCTGATCCATAACCCAGTCAGGACGAGCACCAGGGCGATCAATTTTGTTAATAACAACAATAGGGTTGAGGCCTTGAGCAAACGCTTTCTGGGTTACAAAGCGGGTCTGCGGCATGGGGCCGTCCACTGCGTCAACCAACAGCAGCACGGAGTCTACCATAGACATAACACGCTCTACTTCTCCACCGAAGTCGGCGTGCCCTGGGGTATCCACAATATTAATGTGGTAGTCATTCCAGCGAATGGCAGTGTTTTTGGCCAGGATGGTGATCCCGCGCTCTTTTTCCAAATCATTGGAATCCATCACACGCTCACCTTCGTCTTTACGACCCAAGGTGCCAGATTGTTGTAACAGCTTGTCAACCAAAGTAGTTTTACCGTGGTCAACGTGCGCGATGATGGCGATATTACGGATTTTCTCGATCACAAACTTACAGCCTCAGCCCAATACAGTACTTTAAGGCGGCGGAGTATACAGGAATTGAGTGTCAGCTGGGCAGCTAGTTCTTACAAATAGGCAACAAATTTACCCATTAGCGGGAGAGGAGCAGGAATTAGGGTGGAAGAAGCATGGCAAGGCTTGCCTAATCGGCTTCTTAGGCGGTTTCCTGACGTAAAAACATCAGGCAACCGCCGTTTTCAGACGATTAATTATTAATAGTCAGCGTAGTGGTGTAACCGCCTATGGTGTCATTGGTCAATCGCAATACTGCTGTACCGGTCACAGACGTAACGGTGTAGGAACCATCCGCATTGGTGGTGCCGGTTCCATTGGTCAGGCTCCACGTATAGTCTGAAGGGCCATAGGAGCCAACCACCCACCTGGTAGCCGGGCGAAAGGTTTGAGCTTCACTGAAGCTGATTGTGGCGTTAGCGATGTACTCACCGTTCGGACCCGCAATTTCAATCAGTTCATTCGTGAGTTCTTCACCAGGAGTTCCTCGATTAGGGTCAAGAAAATCCCCATCCAATTGTCCCGTCAATGAGTATGAATTCTGGGTTGAGCTGGATGTAAATATCGTTGTGTGATCACCAATCCTGGGAATAAAGGCAAAACGATAAATATACTGGTTATCGATATCAACTCTGCGCTCAATAGCTGCAATCTGATTCTGCACCAGTCCATTGGCAAAATTGTACTCACCTCCCACCAGCGTAATGTTGATGGTTTGTTCTGCCAGATTGCTAAGATTTCTGTAGGTCTCCCCTATTGAGGTGTCTCCTACAACATAATAAAACACCGGCTTATACAAAAACTCGGTACTGCTAGTTGAGGCCCCAGTGTACTTCACAAAAGCCTGAGACTGGATTGCCTTGGTTAGAGCCTCAACATCAAACTCCAATACAGTTTCCGACCCTGATGAGAAAATAGCCAACTGCCCCAAAAGAACGCCTTCTTTTCTAGCAATATCCAGCAGATCGTTATCACCATCAGACGCAAAATCATAATCTGCATTGACGAGGCTCCCGATTGACTGAACGACCGCTCCGTGGATACTAGTGCCATATCCGTGCGCTACCGAGTTATACTGCGTCAGAACCTCATCCAACGCTGCATCAAGCGTTGCTATATCAGCAGTAAAACCGGCAGTCAACTCCTCAGGCTCATCCGCGAATACCCAAACCGTATACTGCTGACTGGCGATCACAGGATCTGCACTGGCCTGGGCAAGCGTAATGTAGTCTTTTGCCTCATTCACCAGCTGCTGAACACTCGCGTCCTCCATACTGCCACTGATGTCAAACACCAAAGCAGTACGCAGATACGCGGGCACCCCAATTACTTTCTGCAAGATCGGGAAACTTTCTGATGGAGAAATCTCAATGTCATCTACAGTGACTTTGTAATCAGAAGTTTGGGCAGTCGCTATTGATTGTAAGTTGGCCGAATTAATTGGATTAATTAAATAGGTTTTTATGTACACATCATCGAAGTCCGAACGAAACAAACCATCCGCACTCAGCCCGGAATACTCTTGGTAGGTCTCGTACACCATAAGGGGCAAATAACTGACACCATTGGCGCCACTTGTAGTCGGTGTAGTGGGTGTAGTAGTGGAACCGCCCCCGGTAGTATCCGACTCCGAATCAAAGCCCTCATCTACACTGCGGCCGCCCCCACAACCGACCAACACAATTAAAGGAAGCAAAAGTGAGGGAAGCAATTTTTGATACGCTCTCATATGGACAACCTTATCTCATCTTTTTATAGACAAATAAACACAGTCGCTGCAAGCCAGCAGTCAACTTATATAAAGTGTAGCTACTATAACCGTAATGACTAGCATGGCAAAAGTATTCCTCACATTTACCCTGAACTGTGAACAGCTCTAAATTCCTCCATATTTCCGCTATAATTCGCGCCCCATAAATTTATCTGTGAGTGGTCATGGCGATTCAACGAAAAGCAATAGCACTGATATCCGGCGGTCTGGATTCTATGCTGGCAGTAAAAGCCGTTCAAAAACAAGGCATTATTGTCGAGGGTGTTAATTTTTACACAGGCTTCTGCGTTGAAGGGCATACCCACGCCATTCGCAAAAAGGATAAAGAGAAGGAAAAACGCAACAATTCTTTGTGGGTAGCCGAGCAACTGGGCATACGCATGAATATTGTGGATATTTCAGAGGAATACAAAAAGATCGTTCTGAATCCACAGCACGGCTACGGTGCCAACCTGAACCCCTGCCTGGACTGCAAAATATTCATGGTGGAAAAGGCCAACACCATGCTGAATAAAGCCCGAGAAATGGCCGAAGAGAAAGGCTTTGATTTCATTATCACCGGGGAAGTGATCGGCCAGCGGCCCAAGTCTCAGCGCAAGGAGACCATGCCGATTATTGCCCGCGAGTCCGGTGCTGATGATCGCCTGTTACGCCCACTGTGCGCTAAATTGCTCCCCCCCACGCTGCCCGAACGCGAAGGCTGGGTTGATCGTGAGCAGCTCTATGGTTTCAACGGCCGCAGCCGTAAGCCACAAATTGCATTGGCACAGGAGTTTGGGTTAGAGGATTTCGCCCAACCCAGCGGTGGCTGCTGTTTCCTGACCGACGAAAGCTATTCCCGCAAACTGGCCGACCTTTGGACCGCTCGCGGCCGCAAGGATTACGAGCTGGATGACATTATGCTGCTAAAAGTCGGACGTCACATACGCCCCGCCCAGCACTACAAGGTGATCATCAGCCGGGAAGAAGGCGAGAACAATTTTTTGATGGGCTACCGCAAGCAATTCCATTCTATAAAATGCATCAGCCACGGCGGGCCACTGAGCCTGGTGGACGGCGACCCATCAGAAGAGGACTTGCTGACTGCAGCGCGTATTGCATGCCGCTTTAGTCAGGGCAGAGACTGCGACCAGGTCACCGTTGAAATTCAGGACAAACATGGTGTAGCTCGGCAGGTGGATGTTTCGCCCATGGCAAACGATGACATTCTGCAGAGTTGGTACGTCTGATTTAGCGAACCACACCTAACCACACTAGCTTCGGCTGGTTATGCAAATCGGTTTTTAGACCGGCCGCTTTCAGATTTTCTTGAGTGTCATGTTGCCAAAATGTGGCAGCCTTCACAGTGCCGGTCTATTTTTATACTCCATATCAGTCTGCTTTTTGTTGTGCGAGTATTCGATGCCTGGAAGTCACAAATTCATTACTGCAGGGTATTTCCTTGTTGCTGGCGCTGGGGCCTACCTTGCTTACCAGCAGTCCAACTTCACGTTACCGCCAAGCGCGGCAACCGCTGAGGTTACCTCAAGCATTCGCGCTCAACACGCCGAAGCAGCGCATGACACAATGGCCAATGACCTTCCTCCTGCTTTACGCTTAAACCAGACGTTACTGGCTGCGCAAAACGCGCTGGCAAACAGCGATGCCCTGCTTGACGACATGGAGCTATCGACGCTGGACACACTGGATCATAACGAAGCTGCGCATACCACCAGCTGGCACACCGAAAAGAACCAGAGCCGAACCCCCACATTCATGCTACATGATGATGTTCGCGAGTATGAAGTGGTGTCCATGGACAGCACTCCAAGCCTGCCTGGCGAAGGCGAACAGGTGGTTGTGCCCTTACTTAACGGCACGAGCGTTGTGGTCAACGTAATTTCCAGTAAAGTCACCCGCAATGGCGACTACTCATGGAGCGGACATGTAGCGGGCTATGGCAACGATTACCCAGTGATCATGACCTACGGCAGCAAATCTGCCTTCGCCATGATCACAACACCGCAAGGCAGCTATTCCATGGAGTCAATAGACGGCGTGGGCTGGCTCTATAAAAACCCGGCCGAGCATGAATTGACCGCACCGGGCCACGAAGATTTCCTGGAGATCCCAGAGCAACATCAAACACACTCTGATGCAGCGGGGGGCAACACGATGGATAGCTGACTGCGATAGAAAAACAATTCGACTTTAATGGATGCGCGCAATTACTTGTTAATCATGGAGGATTTTAAGTAAAGTCAAACGAGGTATGTCTAATGAAATCTGTAGTATGTAAATCTTATATCAAAACGCTGGCCGCAATGGCTTTGCTGATCCCTTTCTCCACTCAAGCCCAGGCGCAAGCCACCATCGACCTTTTGATTGTATACACCAGTGGCACCAATGATCTCTACGCTGGCGACCCCATGACGCGCTTCAACCATTTGGTGCAAACAACCAATCAGATTTACGCAGACAGCGGAGTGGATCTGGAACTCAACATCAAGCACACGGTGCAGGTAAATTACACCGACACTAACAACGCAGAAAATGCTCTCAACGACATCACCAACGGCAGCGGCGCATTCAGCAGCATAGCGGGCTTGCGCGAAGTACACGAAGCCGACATGGTCGTACTGTTTCGCCCCTACCATGCGAATCACGGCAGCTGCGGGCTGGCCTGGATCGGCGGCATGGGCACCAACGGAGACTTCTCCGCACCCTATATTAAAGGATACCAATACAGCCACGTGGCTGTGAATTCCTGTGGCGACTACGTTACCGCTCACGAACTGGGCCACAACATGGGCCTGCGACACTCACGCAAACAGGATGGCTCCGGCGGCACCACCTCCTATGCCTTGGGCCACGGCGTTAACAACCAATTCACCACCATTATGGCCTATCAATCCGAGTTCAACGTGGATTACTGGACCGGTAAAGTCTACAAGTTCTCCAACCCTGATGTGACTTGCATGGGCCTTCCCTGCGGCGTGGATCGAAATCAATCCCAAGGCGCGGACGCCCGCTTTGCAATCAACCTTACTGGGCCGCAAATAGCCAACTTCTATGGTGATCCCAACGCTACGGTGACATCTGAACTGCAGATTGTGTACGGCCAGATGAATGACGCAGAAACAGAGTACAACACCGCAGTACAAGCAAAACTGGACAGCGACGCAGCCTACATAGAGAAAAAAGACGCAGAAAAAGCCGCCAAAGGCGCGATCAAAGATCTGAAGAAAGCCGCCAGCACCGTCACCAAGGCCTACGCCAAGACCCTGAAAGACAGTGAGAAAGCCGCGAAAAAAGCCGCCAGCTATTTACAGAAAGCCGAGGCTCAACAGGCAAAAGCCAACGCCACATCCAACGCCAGAACCCAGGCCTCAGCTGAAGCCAAATACGATGATTACATGGTTTTATACAATGACTACACCGCCCAGGCAGCTGCATTGCTTGCCTCAGCCCAAAGCCAGGAGCCTGACGTAACCACTGCAACAGACGCACTTAACGCCGCCATCACAGACTATGAAACCAAAAAACTGGCCACCAAAGCCGAAAAGGATCAGAACAAGCTACTGAAAACAGACGAGAAAAACAAAAAGAAGATCTGGCTGACCCTGACCAAGCAATACAACAACCTTCTGAAAAACTGGTCCTGATGTAATCGACCAGTCACAGACCCAAAAAAGGCTCCCCCTCTGGAGCCTTTTTTATTGGTCCTGCCGCTGCTTAACCGCTTCCAATCTAATGCTCGACCGTTATTATATGCGCCGGAGGATTCATCATGACCCAACACGAACTCGATGCCCGCGGGCTGCTCTGCCCTATGCCCGTTATAAAAACCCAAAATGTTATACAGCAGCTTGCTCAGGGTGACCGCTTGCGGGTGCTGGCCACCGATCCCGGCGTGCTTCACGACATTCCTGCCTGGTGCAGGGTGAATGGTCACAAATTGATCTCCAGCAAAGAGCAAGAGCAAGAGATTGAGGTCATTATTGAAGTTTGCGACATCTAACGCCCCAAACGAGGGCGCAACGCACCAACAAATAGCACGCCACAGAACGATCGCACCAAAACGACGCACAAAAGACAAAGCCCAACGCAGGCTGCTCTAGATATCGCTCTTCCGCTCCTCAAAAAATGCCTCCCTGAAGCCCCTATCACTACTGGATTTGGGCTTGTATGAAAAAAAACTGCCCTTTCCTGCCCCCAACCCCTTTCAACTCAAAATCCAATGGCATATATTTTGCCTTCTTGTGAGGCAAGACCAAAACACCCGCATTGTGGATCAACTAGCTCTTCGCAACTGTCGGTTGGGGCTGTCGAAACCCAAAGGGGGAGCGGCAGTGACTACTTCACTTGGTCATCACCCCCTAATCTCTAAATCCAATTGGAGGACACACCAGAATGTCTGGAAAGACTACTTCTCTTATCAAAGAAAACAACGTTCGTTGGGTTGACCTGCGTTTCACCGATTCACGCGGCAAAGAACAGCACGTATCCCTGCCAGTTAGCGAAATCAAAGATGACTTCTTCTCTGAAGGCAAGATGTTTGACGGCTCTTCTATTGCTGGCTGGAAAGGCATCAACGAATCCGACATGATTCTTATGCCCGACGACAGCACTGCTGTTATCGATCCATTCACTGACGAAACCACACTGAACCTGCGTTGCGACATCGTTGAACCTGCCACCATGCAAGGTTACGAGCGTGATCCACGTTCTGTAGGCCGTCGCGCTGAAGAATACCTGAAGTCCACCGGCATTGCCGATGGCGCACTGTTTGGCCCAGAACCCGAATTCTTCGTATTCGATTCTGTGACCTGGAAATCCGACATGAGCGGCTCCATGTACGCCATCCACTCCGAAGAAGCGGCTTGGGTTTCTCACGAAGACTTCGATCGCTCCAACATCGGTCACCGTCCTGGCGTGAAAGGCGGTTACTTCCCCGTTCCTCCCGTCGACTCCCTGCACGATCTGCGTGCTGCCATGTGTGCCGCTATGGAGCAAATGGGCCTGGTTATCGAAGTACACCACCACGAAGTGGGTACTGCCGGCCAGTGTGAAATCGGTGTAGGCCCCAACAGCCTGGTTGCCAAAGCTGACGAAGTACAGATCCTGAAGTACTGCGTACACAACGTTGCTCACGCTTACGGCAAAACCGCTACTTTCATGCCCAAGCCTCTGGTAGGTGACAACGGCTCCGGTATGCACGTGCACCAGTCTCTGTCCAAAGACGGCAAAAACCTGTTTGCTGGCGACGAATATGCAGGCCTGTCCAAAGAAGCCCTGTACTACATCGGCGGTATCATCAAGCATGCTCGTGCCATCAACGCCTTCACCAACGCTTCTACCAACTCTTACAAGCGTCTGGTTCCTGGCTTCGAAGCACCCGTTATGCTGGCTTACTCTGCCCGTAACCGTTCTGCGTCTATTCGTATTCCATGGGTATCCAGCGCTAAAGCCCGTCGTATCGAAGTTCGCTTCCCTGATCCTTCCGCCAACCCATACCTGGCATTCTCTGCCATGCTGATGGCTGGTCTGGACGGCATCAAGAACAAGATCCACCCTGGCGATGCTGCCGACAAAGATCTGTATGACCTGCCACCGGAAGAAGGCAAGCTGATCCCGACTGTGTCTTCTTACCTGACCCAGTCTCTGGATGCTCTGGAAGCCGACAAAGACTTCCTGACTGAAGGCGGCGTATTCACCGAAGATATGATCGGCGGCTACATTGACCTGAAGCGTGGCGAAGTTGAGCGTTTGAACATGACAACTCACCCTGTTGAGTTCGAAATGTACTACTCTTGCTAATCGCTCCGCGATTCGGTTAGAACGGAAAAAGCTCCCAATTTTGGGAGCTTTTTTTGTATGTAAGGCGCGAAATGGTTTTTAATTAGAAAGTAGAACAACAACCAAAGGGAAAACACCATGACTCGCATGTTCGCCATATTCTCGATTTTGGCCCTGTTCAGCCTGCAGGCAACGGCCGCTACGGTATACAAATACACCGATGAAAGCGGAAACCTCGTATTTACAGACGAGCCCACCGAAGGTGCCGAAAAGATGGACGTGAAGCCGGTTGCCACCATTCCCGCCATACCTGTACCGGCAGCGGACACCTCAGACACCACAACGCCCACTGAGTTTAAATACGATAAAGTCACCATCATCACACCCAGCAACGATGAGCACTTCATCAATAACGGCGGCCAGGTCAGCGTACAGGTGGCCCTTTCACCGGCTTTGCGCAAAAACGATAAGCTCCAGTTGAAATTTAATGGCACCAACCACGGTAAACTCCAGCGCTCACCCAGCTTTAAGCTGGATAACCTGGATCGAGGCGAATACGCCACTCAGGTTGTTGTCGTGGACAACAAAGGTAAAGAGATTGGCTCGAGCGAAACGGTTACATTTTACGTAAAGCGCTCCGCAGCAGGCCCCAAAAAGTCGCCCAAGTAACATGCCTGCACCAAAATAGTTCACTGCAATTTCAAATTCATCTAATATCCTGTCTCAGCCTCACTCGTCAGCCCATAAATGGGCATCTAAAGTGAGGCTGGGCTACCTGATGGCAAATTCATTGCCATACCCAGCGCCAAAAAGGGGATTCCCCTTCACTAAAACGGCGGTTTTCAGGCCCTAACGACAACTTCACGCACCAAAGTCAAGCCAGTGATTCACACATGGTTTGCTTTTTGCATTGGCTTAGTACAAACCGTTCGAGGCACCATGACAGCAGTGAATACATCAAGGGTATCAAGTAATTACGAACTCTCCCGTCGCCTGATGGATCATCTCAGCACCGCTGTGGTGTTGCTGAACGAACACCTGCACGTAGAATTCGTAAACCCCGCTGCCGAACAACTTATGGCAGCCAGCGCCTCCCAGCTGGCCGGTATGCCGATCAGCACCCTGATTCATGACAAAGACCAGTCCACCCAGGACGATCTGGAACATGCCCTGCGTGACTTGCATCCCTATACCAAGCGGGAAGCGCATGTCTACATATACAACAGCACCCAGATCGCCACCGTTGACTACACGATTACACCGATTACCAGCGCCGACATGAGCGTCAGCCTACTGTTAGAGCTGCGTCCTCTTGATCGTTTAATGCGCATAAGCCGTGAAGATGGCCTTATCAACGCCCATCAAGCCACACGAGCCCTGGTTCGCGGCGTGGCTCACGAAGTAAAGAATCCTCTTGGGGGGATCCGTGGTGCAGCACAGCTTCTGGCAAGGGAACTGCCAGATGACTCCCTTAACGAATACACCGACATCATCATTGCCGAAGTGGATCGCCTGCGGAACCTGGTGGATCAAATGCTGGGGCCGCGCAAGCTGCCAAAATGGTCACAGATCAATATCCACGAAATACTGGAACGGGTACGTTCAATACTGACCGCCGAAACCGGTGAAGTGGTAGAAATAGACCGCGACTATGACCCCAGCCTACCGGAAATGTGCGCCGACAAAGATCAACTGATTCAGGCCATCCTCAACATCGTCCGCAACGCCAAGCAAGCGCTGACCGAATGCCAGGATCAAAAAAATCCCACCATCATTCTGCGTACACGGGCGATGCGCCAGTTCACCATAGGCCATACCCGGCATCGCCTGATACTGCTGGTGGAAGTAGAAGACAATGGCCCCGGTGTCAGCAAAGAGATGCAGGAAACCATGTTTTACCCCATGGTCAGTGGCCGCGCCAGCGGAACTGGTCTTGGGCTTTCAATCTCGCAATCCATTATTAATCAACATCACGGGCTGGTGGAATGTGACAGCAGCCCAGGAAAAACCATCTTTAGACTGTTGCTGCCTCTGGAACAACCAGAAGAGCAAACCAACGTTGGAGCGTAAATCATGCTGGGTGAAGAAAACGTCTGGATTATCGATGATGATAAATCCATTCGCTGGGTTCTAGAAAAAGCCTTGTCCCAAGAGGGCATCAACACATCTACTTTTGAATCCGGAGACTCTGCGCTGAGCAAACTGCGCAATACCCAACCGGATGTCATCATTACCGATGTGCGCATGCCAGGCACCGACGGGCTGGGGCTGCTTGCCCACATTCAGGACAACTTCCCAAACCTGCCTGTTATCATCATGACCGCCCATTCGGATCTGGATAGCGCAGTTCAGTCATACCAGGGTGGCGCGTTTGAATACCTGCCGAAACCCTTTGATCTTGATGATGCAGTATCCCTGGTAAAAAGAGCTGTGACTCACAGCCAGGAACAACAAGCCAGCAGCGGCGAACCCGTCGTCAACAACAACACCGATATCATTGGCGAAGCGCCTGCCATGCAGGAAGTGTTTCGAGCCATCGGCCGTTTGTCGCACTCCAATATCACAGTGCTGATCAACGGCGAATCAGGCACCGGTAAAGAGCTGGTAGCAGGGGCCTTACACCGACACAGTCCTCGCTCCGACAAACCTTTTATCGCCCTCAACATGGCCGCGATCCCGAAAGACCTGATCGAATCCGAACTGTTCGGGCATGAGAAAGGCGCTTTCACCGGAGCCGCCGCGCAACGGCAGGGCCGCTTTGAACAGGCCAACGGTGGCACCCTCTTTCTTGATGAAATCGGCGACATGCCGCTGGATGCCCAGACGCGCTTGTTGCGCGTACTGGCCGATGGCACCTTCTATCGCGTCGGAGGCCACACCTCCGTCAAGGTCGACGTACGCATCATTGCCGCCACCCATCAAAACCTCGAAAACCTGGTAAAGGATGGCAAGTTCCGGGAAGACTTATTCCACCGACTCAACGTCATCCGTGTTCACCTACCAAAACTGAATGAGCGTCGGGAAGACATCCCGCAACTGGCTGGACATTTTCTGCAGAAAGCGGCCAAAGAGCTGAATGTCGAAACCAAGATTCTGCTGCCGGAAACAGAAGAGTACATGATGACTCTGGACTGGAAAGGCAACGTAAGACAACTGGAAAACACCTGCCGTTGGTTGACCGTCATGGCATCCGGCCGTGAAGTACTGGTGGGTGATTTACCTCCCGAACTACAGGAATCCCATGGTTCACAGGATGCATCCTCCAATTGGGAGCAGGGCCTGCGCACCTGGGCTGATCAGGCTCTGGCGCGAGGTCAACGCGGATTACTGGATAAAGCGGTACCTGCCTTCGAACGCATCATGATTGAAACTGCGCTGAAACACACCGCAGGCCGTCGCCGGGACGCTGCCGAACTGCTGGGCTGGGGACGCAACACCCTGACCCGCAAAATCAAGGAACTGGGTATGAATGGAAACGGTTCCGATGAAGATGATGACAGCGACGATTGAGTCTAAAACAACTCCACATCGCCGGTGATTTCCGTTCCTGTAGTTGCCCCACCATGGTGGGGCAACTTGCCTTCCTGATCCATCACCTGATCCAGCAGGCTCTGCTGCCGATCCGACAAATGCTCTAACAGGCGACATACCGTCTGAAACGCAGCACGGGCGCTCTGTCCACTCTCGATGATGCCATGGGTGGATTGCAAAGCCCCATCCAGAGTACTGATCAAATATTTTTCCTGATCATCCTCCAAACCCAACTTAGGAATTCTGGAATCCAATTCTTCGATAGTGCTGCGCAACAACGTCATGACCTCACCCTGAGTGCTTTGCAGATTTTCACCCACCTGAACCAGAGTATCCCGCACCACACTGAAAGAGTGTGTCAGGTTTCGAGTTTGCTCAACCAGGGCCATTTCCGTATCCAGCGCCTTGATTTTGGCATCCGTAGAGCCCAGCATTGTCGGCAAAAAATCCTTGTATCTGCCATAGGCCTCTTGATTATCCAGTGGCATATTCTTAACTAAAAGCGCCACTCTGGAGTAATTGATTTGTGTACGACAACCAAAATCATTAAACCGATTGCCTGAGTCATACAGAGTCTCAATCACTTCTTTCTCCAAAGGAGAAACACTTCCCTTCACATTAAAAAAATTCTTCCCGCCCCGAGTACAAAACATAAGCGTACAGTTCAAACCAATTCGGGTAGTAACCTCAAAGAAACGCTGAGCAATAGACTCAAAGTCATCTGCATCGTACGTAGCCTCAATAAACTGGATGGCCAAACCCAACTCACTGGAACCGCGCATGGCCATAAACGCAGTTTCTGAAGCGCTCTGGGCACGCTTATTGAGCTCTTCTCTATCCAGCTTAAACTGGCCCAGCAGCTTAAGCTTGGCCATAAGCTCTTCTGTTTCAAAGGGTTTGACAATGTAATCTGCGGCCCCCATCTCATAACCCTGCATACGTTCCCGCAAGCCGCCATGACTGGAAAGAAACAAAATGGGGGTATCATAAGTCAGTGGATTTTGCTTAAGCTTGTCACAGACTTCGTATCCATTCATGCCGGGCATTTCCACATCCAGCAATACGAAATCCGGTTTTTCCGATTCGACTTTCTCCAAACCAGCCAAACCGTTCTCGGCGATCACTACCTCATATTGATCCGACAAAGCACGGCACACAATATTGCGTACCATTTTATCATCATCAACTACCAATACTTTCGCTGCACTCACACACAATCCCCGTGCGGAAATTACACAATATCCTGACTATAAGTGTAGATAACTGTCTGGCAGCAACAACGTGAGGGGCGCAATATAATGGCTTAGTCTTAAAAAAGAGGGTTATATGCTCTAAGTAAGTTAGTCGAAGTACGTACGCAATTCGCCTCGCTCAACAAAATCGAACGCGGCTTGCACATCTTCGGGCAACACTTTCCCCAAAGAAAGGGGTGGCAAACTGTGTAAAGGGAAAAACTCTGCAGCATGGGTTTCCAGACCAGGGCTAGGCACTTCCGTATCCTGGCACTGACAAATAAAGTGCAGCTTGTAAAAGTCACGGGGATCGGGTGGGTAATCCCCTCTGGCTTTATGCCGCAGCGCGTAAAGATGGCATGCCTTTACCTTCATGCCTGCCTCCTCCCACACCTCTTTCTCTACGTTCTCTGCAGGAGAAAGCCCGACATCGGCATACCCACCTGGCATAGCCCAAAGGCCATCTTCTTTTTCTTGTACAAGCAGGATGCGATCACCCCTTAATATAGCGCCACGCACTTCAACCTTGGGTGTCACATAACCCGTTTCACCACTGGCGAACAATGTTTCCACCACCGCAATCGGCGCATTCCCCAACAACGCCAACATCTGATTCGACAAAGATTCGATTTCACTATAACGCTCAAGCTCATACTGGTCGCGGGTAAACTGCTGCCCCGTAACCGCCAGTGCCTGCAAGCGCTTGGCTATCGCCAACCAAGGGCTTTCCAACTAGAACGCCTTCGCTATAACACTATCAGGCAACATCGGCATAACCCGCCCCAGTACCGCCCAGGGCAGCGCCGGTACGATAATGTTGGATGTGCCCTTTACAATACCGCTGACGATATCACGAGCGGCTTTTTCTGCAGTAATCACAAACGGATATTTGTCCATGTTAGGGGCAATATCCGTTTTTACAAATCCAGGATGTACAGCAATCACGTCAATTTTATGCTTTCTCAATTCAATGCGCGTGGCATCCAAATAATTACTGAACCCAGCTTTCGATGCTGAATACGCAGCGCTGCCAGGAATCCCTTTAAAGGCAGACACCGATGAAATGCCCACCACCTTGCCCCGCCCTTGCTCTCGAAAAATACGTGCGGCGCCATCCACCGTTGCCATTCCGCCAATAAGGTTTACCTGAATGACCCGCTGATCTTTGCTAAAGTCACCCGCACCGGTTTTATTCACGCCGGTGATACCGGCATTGGCAATCACGCAATCCAACGAGCCCAGCAATGCCTTGGCTTGTTCCAACGCAGGGAGAATGGATTCAGTCTGCGCCACATCCAACTCGATGCAATAAGACTTAACCTTGGGGTAACGGGTTTTAATATCAGCAGCTAATTCCTCCAATACATCCATGCGCCGGGCCATCAACGCCAGATCGGCACCACGGCTGGCAAATTCATAAGCGAGTGCTTTTCCTATTCCCGAAGAAGCTCCGGTTATGGCTACAGTCTGGATCATTGGGTTCTCCATTGTCTATTCAGTGTGAGAATTATGCACGATATAACGTCAAAAGCCGATGGCTGCTAAGACCGGCTTGGCATACATGGGCGCAACTATTCGGAAAACGAATCTGCGCCATGGTCTGATTGCTGTAGATGAGGCTCATGCATCAAATCATCAATCTGATCGACTCTTTGCAATACCTTCATCATTTGTTGGGCTATTCTGCGATGCCAGGCCACCCACTGATTTACCAAACTGACATCATGGCTGAACACTTCATGCTCTCGCAACCTTGTAAACACTTCCCGATTAACCCGATCTACTTCCACCAGCAACCCATCCAGCTTGACCTGAACCTGTTCCCTGGGTTCCTCCCCTGCAATGCTTTGTATAAAACTGCTGAAGCTGGCCTCAAACGGAGCCAGGATCTCATAAAACGCTGAATCCACGGGGCGCACTCCAGGCTTCAGGGTAAGCTGATACCACTGCAACGCATTACTCAGGCTCTGGCTGCATTTAATGATTCTACTGAAGGCATCCGCGTTGATTTGAGCCATAGGCTGACGCAAGGCCTGCACTAAATAAGCATCGAACTTCTCCAACAATTCATATAAGCGATCAATCTGTTCCTGAGTATCAGAATCCCGCTCCTCTCGCACTATAATGGAAGCAACCAGTTGCGCCAGGTTATCAAGCTCTTTGCTGATGGACTGCAAAGCCAGCGGCGGCATGGTAATCGTGTTTTTATCAAGAAAGCGCAACCGGAAATGATTGCTCTCTGGTTTTTTGAAGCGTCGAGACAGAAATCGAGTCACCGACGGTTCCAGGGGAATCATAATGAGCACCCCGATCAGATTGAACAACGAATGATAAATAGCCAGCCAGAATGCTGCGTTCCCACCCATCAGTTGGCGACTGTAGGCCTCAGCAAACACACCGGAGACAAGCGGCAGCAGTAAAAGGGCAACCAGACCTGCCACCAAATTAAAACTGACATGAGACCAGGCCACCCTTTTTGCATTAGCTGTAGCGCCGATCGTAGTCAGCAACGCCGTCGAGGTCGTACCCACATTGGCACCAATTACCGCAGCCGCACCCAACTCAAGCGGAACCACCTGTGCATTCACCAAAGTGAGGATCATGGCCATGGATGCACTGGACGACTGCATGATCACTGTGAGCAAAAAGCCCATGCCCAACAGGATCATCACATGAGTAACATCAAAGCTACTCGGCCCCAGAATCATAAAGCTGTTCTTGTAGGCATCCAGGCTGCCCTGCAACAGATCCAGACCCACAAACAACAGACCGAACCCCAGCAGCGCCCCTCCAAACGCCCGCAATTGAACCCCACGGGCCAGCACATGCAAAAATGCCCCAACGCCCACCATCGGCAAGGCGAACAGCTCAACCTTAACCTGAAAACCAATAAGGGCAACGATCCAGGCGGTCATAGTCGTGCCAACATTGCTGCCAAACACTACCCAAACTGCCTGCCCCATACTCAGCAAGCGCGCATTGACAAAGCCAATAGTGGCAACCGTTATCACGCTGGAGCTTTGCACCAGCGCGGTCAGCATAAACCCAGAGATGAAACCTCGCCTTTTGGTATTCGTACCGCGATTTAGATACAGCTCCAGCTTCTCGCCTGCGGACTGCTTCAAGCCATCGGTAAGATGCATCATTCCGATAAGAAACATTCCGATTCCACCCAGCAAGGCACCCAATGCCAGTAACATGACTTCCCCTTTTATTCACCAACAATAAGCCTTTACATACAAGCTGATTCAGCTCACATTCAGGATCCCTTACCTATGGTATACATGATCCAACGGGCTGCCAATGCTCGCCATAACAACTATTCGGAGTGACCAATATGAAATCTATTCTTACACCATCCACACTGTTACTGGCCATGCTGGCCAGCAGCACGGTTCTAGCGGCTGACCCTTATGTAGGCGGCGGCGTGCTGTTTGTGGAAGTTTCCAACTCGGATATCAACGACGACGCATCCCTTATGGGCATCACCGGGCGCTTGGGTTCTGCCGTAAACGAGAACATCGCCGGCGAAGTGCGTGTTACCTTGGGTATAGGCGACGATAGCATCGGTTCCGGCATCTTCGAAACAGACGTTGAACTGAACAGTATGATTGGTGCCTATTTAAAAGCCGGTGTGCCCATGGGGCCCTCCTTTTACCCCTACGCCGTGCTGGGTTTCACTCGTACCGAGCGCGAGTACTCCAACCCCGTTTTCGGCAACGATTCAGATAGCGACACTGACGTATCCTACGGGCTGGGCGTTGATTTAAGCCTGGATCGCAAGATGAGCCTAAATGTGGAATACATGAACTACTATGATAAAGACGGGACTGAGATAAGCGGCTTTTCTATCGGGATAGCATCAAAGATCTGATCAGGAAGCCCCACAGGCGGGGTTAATACACCCCGCCTTGTTAACGATAGGATTCCCGTAAGAACAAGACTGGCTTGTTATCGGAAAGATCACCAAAGATAGCCTGTCCATATGGGTTCTGACGCAAGCCATCCCCATTGTAGTCGTAGCATAGCCAATGCTCACCGCACTCTTCACCGGGCGTGTTATCCGTAGTGTCTGTATCCAGTATCCACGTTAGAGTGGCGCTGCCGGAATTGGGGTTAGCCGAACCGTCATACCCCGGCGCAGCCAAGCTCACCAGGGAATAGCCTGCTGCCGAACTGACTCCCGCAATCGACGTTTCACCCGCGTCCAGATTGCCACTGAAGGCCGACAATCCAAAATCAGTATCCGCTACCACAGTGCCCAGGCAGACACCATTATCGGCTGAGTTATTCACAAAATTGCCGGTGCTATCCCAGTATTGCAATCGCAACATCATGATCAGGGGTGTCTGAACCGAACCATGGGTGTTATCAATCCATCCACGCCCGTAACGAAGATTGGTACCTTGAATATCGTCAATCAAATACGCAGCGCAGCCGCCGGACTGATAACAAACATCATCCGTCACGCCTGCACCCAGGGTTTCGGTTACTGTCAGGTCGGCACTCGATATTGAGTAATCCAACAAGGGATCCCATGGCACATCTCCACTGTCGGGCTGATCATTTAGTTTGTTAATTACAAACTGATGGGCCGTTGTGCTGAACACGGCGGCACCATCATAAATATCCGCGCCAGTCCACGAGCGAGTAACGCTGCTGCTGTTCTCAGTGAAACATCCAGCCGCTATCCCACCAACACCATCCAGACAAGCGGACCCTGTTGCAGGGCTGGCCGAATCCAACTCGATAGTGTGCTGTGGTAAAGGCAGGCTCCAGAATGCGCCGCCGTAATTATTGGCAGTGGCGCCCAAAACATTGACTGCGGTTACGGTGATACTGGGTTCGCTCACAAAGCCAAACCCCTGCCCCTGGTAAGTAAAATCGCAGGTCCAGGGGCTGACATCATCATTACCATCCCGTAACTGTGGCCCATCATCTGATATCAGGAACTGATCAGGATAGAAGCGACCCACATAATCAATAGCACCGGTTACGTTGCTGCTGCCCAGATAGCTGCCACTCTGCAACTGTGCATCAAGCTGAATAATACCCACCTCATCAAAGCGCACCGAAGCCGTACCCGCGCCAGAGCTAAATGCACTGATGGTAGTTGCCCCCGCCAAACCAGGATCAACGACTCCGGCCAACGATGGGCTCGGCAGCAGCAAAGTCGAGCTTAGACTAACGGATTCCCCTTCGTTACCGAACGCCGGTGTGGCGGCGTTATCGGACAAGTCGGCACCTGCATCCGCGACACCATCATCATCGCTGTCATCCACTCCTTGGTGAACCACTGCACGCGCCATTAAGTCAAAGGTTTCGCCTGCTTTAATAAAGGCTGAACCGGCAGCGGAGGTAGCCGCCGGGTTATTGGTAGGTGTGGCCCGTTGTGTTGTGGCCAGCAGATAAAAAGCAAAAGGCCTTACGGTGTAGTCGGCACTGCTGGCGTTGATCGTAATGGGCTGGTTATTGATATCCAACACCAAGCCGGAGCTGTCATCTGTCAGATTAAGAGCATACTGACCCACATCGCTGGTTAGCAATTGAGTGCTAGCAAGCCCCTGCACGAAATTGAGCGTTAAATTATCGGCACCCGGTGTGGCCGAAGGCAAACTCACACCCGTCACCTCTGGTGCCACGCCTCCGGCATCGTTGGCGCTACGAGTAATCCACGCCTTCAGGTCAATATCACCCTGGTATTCTTCAAATCGCCCACAACTACCCGAAACCGGATCCAATCTTAACATCTCAACTTCAAGGGCATGATTTCTGCCCGCAATAAAATCGTTTCCGAGAGTATCGGTTACGTTAATTTGCAGAGCATTCTCATTAAAGGCAATCACAGAGGAAACACCTGTCGCTGTGCCACCGCTCTCAGTTGCCGTAACCGTCAGCTCATCGGCATGAGTGTTGCTGAGATTCAGCACTACCTGACCATTGTCACCTGCTGCAAAGCTGTATTGCACGGCGCCATCATCATTACTGTCTGTAGAGGGAATCAGTGTGCCAAAACCACTACTGGACCAATTGCCATGATTGCTGCTGGTGCTAATATCTACCGGGCCGGTGAAACCAGTATAAGTGGTGCCATCTGCCGCCAATGCACGAATGGTGACTTCTGTGGGCGCACACACACTGGCTGTGGCTGCCGCCGTAACTTCAAACCCGTCCAATATGGAGGCGCAGGGATTGGTGGCATTCATATCCGCCAATACCTCGGCGCCGCTCAGTGAGCGGTCATACAGTTTCACCTCATCAATTAAACCGCGCCAGCGTCTTCCGGTGATTCCCTGATCCGCCCCGATTTCCATAGGGTCACTATTGGTAACCAGGGTCTCACCACTGTAGGTTCGAAACGCCACCTCAGCACCATCCAAGTAGATGCTCTGTCGAGTTTGAGAATACACAATTGCTACGTGATGCCAATTGCCTAACGTTATGCGGGATGCGCCTGAATCGAATGACCTGGTTGTGGTACCGCTGCGAGTGCTTTGCCACCACCAGAATATTTGTCCACTGTTATTAATGTGAAATTCGTAGTTCTCATCTTTGGAGAAAATCGACTTGAGATTATCAGGCCCGTAGGCGTCCAAACGAATCCAAGCCGTAATAGCCAGCTCATTGGTTAGATCCAGCAACGGATTGTCGTTGACTCGAATTAAGTTACTGCCATCAAGCTGCGCGCCATTACACACTTGAGCAGGCACCGATTGTGGATTATTGACGCCAGTACCATGCAACCGGTTGTAGGAGGAATCCAAGACCTCCCCCACCGTTCCATTCCAGGTTGGGCCTTCAAGCTTGTAGTAAGCAACCAGCCCCGTACTGCTGGCAAATGAATCCACACAGGTATAGAGATTGGCATTGGGAACATCGACGAAAGATCCTCCACTTGGGCCTTGCCACTGCAAGTGCATGGTTTTACTTGAAAACGCCACACCCTCTTTATAGAACTCGACTTTCAAGGGATACCGCTGGCCTGCGACCAGAGCAATAGTACTGCTGTTGGCTGTGGCTCGACCTGCCGACCATCGGTTGATGATCTGAGTGTTTGCCAGATCCCCCAACCACACCCTTGAGCCATCTTCAGAGGTGCTGCGAAAAACATAGTTGCCACTTACGTCTGGTTCAATGTACCCCTCCCAACGAATCGAAAAGCCGCTAAAAAACGATCCTGCAGGCCACGTAAATATCCCCCAATCGAAAGCGATATTGCTATCTACCCGCTGGAACTGATACCCACCTGAAAGCGTTTCGTTACCCCAGTAGCTGGCAGCCATACCGTTTTGTTGCGTTGTGTAGTAAAAAGTATCATTTGAAACACCAATAACCTCCCCCGTTGCATCCTGCACGTTCGAGACGGTCACCGTGTAGTTAGTGTTGTTGCTCATATTCGAGCCCAACGTAAGCTGAACCTGATAACCCTCATCTGAACGCACAGCGCTTTGTACCGTAACGCTGCCACCACTTTGATTGACCACCGAGTAATTAGCAGTGTTTTCGGAGGTGACAAGATCCAGAAACTGCTGCCCATTTGCAGAATCGAAATCCACGATGATCCGATTGGATGATCCACAGACAGGGCTAACCAATAATAAACGGGGTGGCGCTATGGAGCACAAACTACCGTAGTCTGCATCATCAACAGCACTCGAGTCGTAGTTAACAGAAGCCCCGCCGCCGACACTGATAGACCCTGCAGCCGTCAGCGCACCATTTATTTGCACGCTGCTTGATCCGTTAACCGTGGCATTGCCTGTGACATAAATCAGCGCATTCACCCTAGCTTGCCCCGACATCTGAAAATTGCCATTTACAATAACGATCAGGTCTTCAGGGTTTCCACTGGCATTCAAACTACTTGTACCTGATAGCTGCAGGCCGCCATTAAAATACAAACGCGTAGTAGTACCACCTGTAGTTAGAGTTCCACCTGACAAATTAGTCGTTGAATAGTGATAATCGCCCGGCCCTAGCGTGTTATTCAACGTTAACGGTGCAGCCCCGGTAAAGGTAGGCAACACCGGTGCATTGGAGCTGCCGGGGGTGGTGGCGGCTGGCCAGATACTGCCGCAATCTGCAGCCCAAGCAGCACTATTTGTGAGCATGCAGACAATCAAAGCTATCAGGCGCACACTAGCTCTCCACATTCAGCACCACCGTCAATTGTCGTGAGACATAATCAAGATTCACCGGCGAGCCGGCGCTCTGAGCTTGTATATCCAGTTCGTACACTCTGACCGTGCTACCTGCTTCGTTATAATCTGCGCTGCTGCACGTGACTGTCACTTGAAACCCGTTGATGCTTAGCGTGCCTGTCGCTGCTGCACACGTGTTAGAGCTATTGATCTGATAAGCAGCCCATTCAGCACCTGCTTTAGCCGCCCAGAAAGCGCGGCTCGATTGCGTGCGGATATCAACGATTCCACTGGACACATTAAGAATCTGCGCCATAGCCCCTACCAATAGAGCAACAACCACAATCATAAATATAATGGCTGGTAATGCGATTCCCTTCTGATCTCGTCGCCGACTCATGATCGGTTCTCGATTGTGATAGAGCGGGTTAGCGTTACGCTTTCTCCAGAATCTGTCACCTGAACGGTAATAGTCAACATTCCAAAGGTTGCGTCAATCGCGGTATAGCCAAACTGGCAACTGGCAACACCATCCAGAAGCAACGCGGATGACGATCCCGATGGCGCCGATGTTGGTTGGGCCGACTGAATGGTATAACCATCGTAACGGGTAATACTGCCACCACTGCACAGGTAACTGGCCGCATTATTTACCAGGTAGAAACGCCCGGCGGCAGAACCAAGCGCAAATTGAAACGCAGGCGTCAGCGTAATTTGATTACTGCTCACCGCAGGGCTGACACTGGTTGGCGTAATGACATGACTGCCTGCCGGTACCAGCGCTCCTGTACCAAGCCCGCCATACAGATTAATACCCGCTGCCGCCATGGAAGCCGTATTTCCCATAACGATTCTTGCCCCCGCTGGCATCGTAGGCATGATACCTGGGTGCAACACATCAAACACAGAATCAAGTGAAGAAAAGTCCACAGTAGCCGAAGCTGCCGCTACGGGGTCAGCTGCAGTCGAGTCGGCTCGCTTTCGGTAACGCCCCCAATCCAGTACCGGCACCCACTCAATCGCGGTGCCACCACTTACCCTAACACTGTATGGAACAGCTGCGCGCAGATCCCGCGCCATCATCTGAATGGCCATATCGGTTCGGGCCACCAGGTCTGCGCGACGAGCAGTGGCGACATACCCCAGCATCTGATTACCAAGCATGGTAGACACCAGCACAGCCACCACCCCCATCAGCGAGATGGAGATAACCAGCTCCACCAAGGTGAAGCCACGAATGCTAGATACAGGCCGGTGTGCTTTCATAATCAGTTCGATAGCCAGTGACGCTGGTGGTCTCATTTAAAGGGCTGGTGATGTTAACAACCACACTCAGGGCGCAGTTGGTTGGCACAGTACCAAGATCACCGGCATCTATACTCTGAACAGAGATCGAAACACTGTAACCGGACAACCCGCTGACACTTGCCCCGTTGGGTAGCGTTATACTGCTACTTGAATAATTATGGTAATCACACACGTTGTTGAAGTTCTCCCGATTACCACTGGGAGCAGCAGGGCAAACGGTGCCCGATGGATCAAGATACGGTTTCAGCAATGCTTCTTCCAAATATGATTCTGCCAGTGAAATAGCCTGTGTGCGCACCATGGGATCGGAGCTGCGTCCGACAATAGAAGAATAAGCCGTCATCAACCCCACCACGAGCACACCGGCGATGGCGATGGCCATCACTAATTCAACCAAGGTTGTACCCTGCTGGCGTGGAATGAAAGGTCTACTGCACATAGCCTGTCGCACCCTCCACCGTAATCACGTATGCCCCCACAGTAATTTGTGCTGCACTCCCCAGCACCGCCAGACTACTGTTCATGGCTCGGCCACGTCCGTCAAATAGTAATGGATCTACCGTCGCAGAATAAGTCGTACCGGTCGGCAATGCATCAAGTTCAGTAAATCCTGATTCAAAATCACCAGGGTTAACAATATCTGCCGCCACAAAGCCATTCGTGCTATCGCAGTCACTATCAACGGACACACGAAATCCGCTGGCAGTAAAATCGATCTGCGTTATACAACCACTACCTGCAGCCTTGGCCTGAGCGTAACGAGTGGCCTTCAGAACATCGTCGTAGAAGGTTCTGATTTCATACACATCACTGGAAGCAAAACGGGGTCCGACTACAACAGCCAGGACCCCGATAATGGTGATTACAGTGATGAGCTCGATTAGGGTGAAGCCATTTTTCGATCCAGCACTAGTCATCGTCTCACACGGTGTTAACAGCCCGCAACGGCACTAAACGCAGGAGCACCACCATTAGGCGCTGCTGTATAAGTAAACGAACAAGCTCCATTGGTTACACTTATCACGCCCGCACTGTCCTGAGCACATGTGAAATCTGTGGCGAGCTGTGCAGCGGTGCATATATCACCCGCTAAAGTGTTGGTTCTATCTGCATCCAAGGTTCCTGTTGGGTAGCCATATACCATGGCGATAGCTTCCCCTTCCAGTGTGACGGTAGCTGTAGCTGCACTCGCATCACAGGCAGCGGAAGCCAAACAAGCAGCATGAGAAATCGCAGATGCTGACTTAGCCGAACCCAACGCACCTTCCGTTGCAGCCCGCTCAGCATCGCCGCTCAAATCAGCAAACCGAGGCAGCGCGAACGCAGAAAGAATGCCCAAGATCACGATGACCATGATGAGTTCGATTAACGTAAAACCCGATTGTTGCTTTTTCATTGTTCTACCTCTTGAGATAAGACTAAATTCGAATCATTAATTGATGGTGGTAATTACTTCGCCCGTCCTGGCGTTGTAAACGATGTTGTCACCCTTATCGGTACGCCGATAAAGAAAACGACAATTGCCGTTTACGGTATCCACTAAATAATCAGAGTTGGCCGCCACACTGGCAGAAACCGAAGGTGCATTCGCAACCAACACCCCTCTCCAAATTCGTACACAACGTTCGGAACTATCCATTACGTCACTGTTGTTAGAGCCCGCACCCTGACCAACATCGGTAGGCCAGCCTTCGGAGCTGGTGGCCACATCATCATTGCCAAAGCCATCCACACCATCCACGGCCAAGGAATCTCCATTGGCAACCCACTGACTTCGCACCAGCACCACAGCCGACGCCATCGCGCCACCGGCACCGAACACCGCAGCCTCATGAGCATTGTCATAAGTGTCCAGCATTCGTGGCAAAGCTACTGCAGCCAGAATCGAAATTAGCGCGATCACCACCACCATTTCAATGAGGGTGAAGCCTTGGTTGCTAATAGTGCCCTTAAGGTTGTCCGTTAAAGTCTTTGTTTTCACAACGTTTCTTGAATTCAGGGTTTGTTTCATAACTATAGTCCAGAATTTCTATGGCACATGCCGTTTAACGATTCTTTACAACCTTCCATCACGATTTGATTAACGCTTCATCGCAGATCCCAGCTCCCACATCGGTAAGAACACGCCCAACGCCAACACCAACACAAGAATTCCCAGAAAAACCAAAACGATAGGCTCAATGGCGTCAGCTAATCCTTTAAGGTCGTAATCTACCTCTTCATCGTAGAAATCCGCCACATCGTGTAACAACTTGTCCAAAGAGCCGGTCTCTTCACCAATTGCAATCATCTGAAGCACCAGATCGGAGAAAATACCCGCCGCAGATGAGGTACGCGCCAATGAATCGCCACGCTCAACCCCCCGCCGAATGGAATCAATGTTCGTTGCAATGTATTCGTTTCCGACCGTAGGGCCGACTATGGTCAGCGCTTGCAAAACCGGCACGCCGGATTCGAAGGTCATGGCAAAACTGCGCGCAAAACGGGACAGGGCTATCTTCTCAAAAATTCCGCCAATAACAGGTAACTTGAGTTTCGCCTGATCCCACCACAGGCGCCCCTTGGGCGTGTTGATGTAATGCAGAAACCCAAATATGGTGCCGCCAATAACCCCAAACACCAGCCACCAGTACTCCACTGTGAAATTGGAAACCGCCACCAGTATTTGCGTAGGCATAGGCAGTTCAGCCCCCACCTTGGAGAATACTTTTGCGAACTGGGGGATAACGAACATATTTACAATCATCATGGCAACAAACATGGCTCCCATTACAAACATGGGGTAGCGCATTGCCTGAGTCATTCGATTACGGGTGTCTCGCTCCATTTCAATGTGAGATATCAGCTTGGAAAATGCATCCTCCAAGCGCCCCGTGTTTTCTCCCACGTGAATCATGCTGATGAACATTGAATTAAAAATCTTGCTGTGAGCACTCATGGCATTCGCCAGGCTCGAGCCAGTGGCCAGACGCACATTCACATCCGACAATGCCTCTTTAATCTGTTCGGACTTGCTGATTTCGGTCAGCCCCGCAATCGCCTGTATTATCGGTATACCCGCGCGCGTCAAGGCTCGCATTTGCCGACACAACATAATCAGGTCATCGTATGTAACCTTTTTCTGAAATGAGATCTTCAGCGCCGCAGCAGCTTTGCTTTTTACTTCCGCCTCGGTAATCGCAACCGGGATAATAGACTGATTCTGCAACTGGATAGCCGCAGCCTGGGCATTGGTAGCTTCCAGCTTGCCGGAAACTTCCCCCCCCTGAGCATTGCGACCACGATAGTTGAACGTCTGCATGGGTTAACGATCTTCCAGCGATGCGGTTATCTTGAAGACTTCCTGAACCGAGGTAACACCCATCCGTGCGTAATCCAAAGCACACTGACTCAAGCTGCGAAAATGTGGATTGTCAGCAGCGGCACGAGCAAATTCAGCGGCATCTCCCTTGCGCAAGGCGTACAACAGATTTTCATCCATCTCCAGTAATTCATAGACACCTATGCGGCCTGAGTAGCCCGTATTGTTGCAGTGGTGACAACCGGTTCCTTTATGGAACTTGGCATCCAGTGCCGTACTGTCAATATGGCCCAACCAGGTCAGTTCCTGGGAGCTTAATTCATAAGGCTGCTTACAATGCTCACATATCTTTCGCACCAAACGCTGAGCGATTACGGCTCGCAACGACGATGCCACCAAAAATGCATCACACCCCATATCAATAAGGCGCATTGCCGTAGAAACGGAATCATTGGTGTGTAATGTGGACAACACCATGTGCCCCGTCATCGCTGCACGCAAGCCAATTTCCGCGGTTTCGTGATCCCGCATCTCCCCCACCAAGATCACATCGGGATCCTGGCGCAGCGCGGTTCGCAAAACCGATGAAAAGGTTAACCCAATTTTGGAACTGATCTGAACCTGATTAATACGCGGCAATCTATATTCAATCGGATCCTCTGCGGTAATCACTTTTCGCTCAGGAATATTTAATTTGCTCAACGCCGCATACAACGTTGTGGTTTTACCGCTGCCTGTAGGCCCGGTAACCAACACCATGCCATAAGGGCGCTCAATCAGATTTTCGAATCGATGAAGAATAGTTTCAGGCATGCCCAGTTTATCCATGGAAAGCATACCCGCTGATTGATCCAGCAAACGCATAACCACACATTCGCCGTAAGGAACCGGCAAGGTGGACAAGCGCACATCGATGCTTTTTCCCAGCACACGCACATTGAAGCGGCCATCCTGTGGCAGGCGCTTCTCAGATATATCCAAGCCCGACATGATTTTTAAGCGAGATACAAGGGCAGGCGCAATACGACGCTCCTTCATCACTTGCTCTTGCAGCTCGCCATCAATACGCAAACGCACACGCAACACTTGCTCATCAGGTTCGATGTGAATATCCGAGGCGCGCACCTGTACGGCATCTTCAAAAATACTCTGCAGCAGACGCACCACCGGTGCCTCTGCGGTATCCGTGGTTGTGGCCAGGCTTTCCAGATCGAAGTCCGTACTTTCCAGTTCAGAATCCAGCTCCACTGCAATGGAGGCGATCTGTTCTGAACGTCGATAGGAGCGATCCATCGCGCTTAGCAATTCCTGCTCTTTGACAAAAGCAGGATGCACGGGGCGCTTCAGAATTCGTTGCAGTTCATCGATGGCTATCAGATCAAGAGGATCAGCCATGCCAACCAGGATGCCGTCTGGCTGCTCTGCTAAAAGTATCGCACGGAAACGCCGGGAGTAAGTTTCCGGCATCATCCTGATCAGCTCACTGTTTAGGCGAAACCGAGCCAAATCAACAAAGGGATAGCCAAAATGATTGGCCATGGTCTGCAGCATTTGGCCTTCGGTGACAAAGCCAAGATCCACCACCACCTTGCCGATTTTCTTACCGGTTCGCTTCTGTTCATCCAGTGCTTTTTTTAGCTGTTCATCAACTATCAAGCCTTTGGATACAAGCAAATCACCAATGCGGACTTTCGGTGGTGCCTTTGAGGGTTCCATCGCTTACTGAGCCTCCGCCGAGCTATCTTCTGCTGATCCCTCACCTTCATTATCCTCTTCGTCTTGCTGAATAGGGGATTGATTCAGATTGGGAAAATAAGGTTGGAAGCGCTCTTCTATTGCATCAACCTCCTGCGCATAACCGCTATCATCGACAACGTAGGGCTTAAGCAGAATAACCAGTTCGCTTTTGGTTTTACGCTGCAGCTTCTGACTGAAGAGCAAATCACCAATCAGGGGTATATCCCCCAGAAAAGGTATTTGTGAGGTCTCCTCTTTGAAACTGTCCTGCATCAAACCACCGATCACCACTACCTGACCACTGAGAGCACGGACAATGCTGTCAGTTTCACGAATGGTGCTAAAGGCCAGCGGCAACGACAAAGCATCATCTCCCAGGCCTATATCCTTGCGCTTTTCAACGACTTCAGAAATAGAGGGGTGTACATGAAGGATAACCTCACCGGTATCCGAAATTTGCGGCGTCACATCCAATGCGATACCCGAAAAGAAAGGGGTTAAAGTAATATCTGGCGTATCACTAACAGTTGATGACGTAGTAGTGGTTGTGCTGGATATGTCGGTTACGAAGAACTCATCCGAGCCAACTTTAATAACGGCTTTTTGATTGTTAAGAGTGGAAATACGCGGACTGGACAACACCTTCACATTGCCCTGCAATTCAAGCAGATTCAACACCGCAGTGAAATCCGTAAAGTTCGCACCTAACGTGAAGACGCCACCAATCAGGGACACATTCTCACTTACCAGGGAACTAAAATCTGCCTGATCCAGGCCAGCTGCCACTCTGTTGTCGCTGGTCTCCAGGCTACCATTATAACCCTCACCAAAAGTGTCCCAGCGAATGCCTGTGGCATAGCCCTGCGATAACTCCACCTCTAGTATTTTCGCTTCAATCAAAACCTGCTGTTTCAGGCTAAGCTGTGCACTGTCCAGAAAGTTCTGGGCCTCACGCAACTCTGATGGCAGCGCTCTCACTACCGCGATCCCCGACACCGGATCTACCACCACACTGCGGCCATCACCGCCGCCTACAATCATGCTGAGTACGTTCTGCAATTGCTGCCAGAATGCACTATTGCTTTCTGTCTTAATATTACTGCTCTGTTGCACTTCAGTTTCGCGGGAGCTGCTGGTGCTGCTGCCATTACTATCATCCTGCCCGGTAGTACTGACCTGACCACTGCTAACAGAGGTAGTGGATACACCCAAACGATTTATATTCAAGTAGTTAATTCTAAACACCCGGCTCTGCATGGTTTTTGGCAGGATCTGGTAGCCATAAGGTTTGCGTACAAAATCGAAACCATAGGCATCGCGTACCGCTTTCAGAGTTTCTTCCAAGTTCACGTTGCGTAAGCGAATCGATATATTGCCGGTAACATCAGGATGCACAATCATGTTAACGGAGGTTCCATGCACCAAGCTCATAAAAAACTGACGTGCTGGAGTATCCGCAGCCGTCACATCAAAGCGAGGCATCTTCACCTCTTGCCTGCGGGCTGCCCTGGCAGCGGGCTTTGCCTGTGTGTTTGGCTGTTGCTGTGCAGCAGGCGCTGCAGCCTGAGGATTTGCTTCTGGTGCAGGCTTAGTGGCCGCAGGTTTGGCCTGGGCAGGCTGTGACTCTGACGTTGGCTTATACCAGGAGGCACAACTGGCAAGCATCACAATGCTCACCAGCGCGACAAAGGCCCGTTTTATTTCATTCATCATGACTACTGTCCTTTCGCACTTCAGCCAGCGGCATCCGCAATGTTATTCTTTGTCCATCTCGGCTCAGCACTACGTGATCATCTTTTATCGCTGTGACTTTCGCGCCTGCCACCACATCTGAAACCCCGACAACCGACTCGTTTATAATCGCTCGCATATTATTATTGTCCTTTAGAATCATCGACAGTTTAATAGGTTGATGAACAGGCTTGGCTTTGGTGCCACCGAAGATTGGCGGGCGGGTTGGATCGCTTGCGGCAAGCGCAGGCACACCTGATGCCAACAACGATGCGAGCATGATCAATCTAATAAGAAACACGTAGCAGTTCCTCCTTAGAGCTCAATGTGTGCACCTGTAATATCAGGCTGCCTTTGGGATATTCTTCTACTACATATTCAAGATTGTCCCACAGCAGTTTGGAGGGCAGCGCTTCTACTGCTGCCAGATAATCACGCATTTGAAAAAACGTCCCACTCATTTTTATTTCCAGATCATGACGGTAGATAGCCGCTGCATTCACTTTATGCTCATCTGCCACCATCAGGCGCTGCGCCGCCCGTGATTTAACGCTTTGCACCTTCAACCCATGGCGCTCACTTAGCATTTCCCCCAACACGAACGGCATATCCTGAGGCGAAATCATGCCATCGGTTATTTTCCCGATTTGCTCATCCAGTTCGCTGTGCATGTCATTCAAGTTGCTGATTGATTTCTTCAATACAATATTGGGGTTATCGTTAATGGCTGCCTGCAATACATCAATGCGTCGATTGGACGCTTCCATGGAATTCAATAACGCAGTCTTATCCTTATCGATTTGTTCACGTTCATGTAGCCAGGGCCGCAACAGGATTTGATCGAACACGCCTAGCAACAACACTGCTATTGCCCCCAACAGGATCGCGCGCTCACGCACACTCAGCTTGTGGGCTTTTTCTTCCAGCTCCTGATATTTAATTCGCAGGTTGTTCATCATGCTGCGTACTCACACTAAATGTCAGAAAACGGTCATTTTTTTCCATGCGTTCCAAGTTAAAAACCTTAAAGCCAAAGCCCTGAAAATTGGATTCCTGTTTTAGATCTGCCACATATTCCGGAATGGCTTTCGGTTTATCCGTCACGCCATAAAGACTTAAGTCAGGCCCCGGCGATCGCATCACAATGCGGGTTAGCCATATAGAGGGGTCATCCATGTTTGCCAATGCCTGCAGATACCCTGAAAAGTGCACTTCGTGAGTATCACCTTGATGCTGCAGCTGATATAGAAACTGGCGCTTGCTTTGCAGCCCCTGCTTTAGCTGCTGCTCTTCCTGTTCCAGCCGCTTATCCAACACAATGCTGTCCACTTGCTTCTGCAGCTTTTCAATGGATGCCTCCAGCTTCAGGCGCGAGGCCTCCATATTGGATAGGGTATCTCTGGCCTGCACGGTACGGGACCAATCCAGTGCAGTGATCGCCAGCATCAAGCCCAACATGGCAGCCGCACCCAACAACACTTGCTTTAGAGGCAATACGATAACGGGCTTGCGAAAACTGTCCTGATAGAAGTTGATGCGTTGCTTAAATTCGCTCACGCCAACCTCCTAAGGCTGCACCTAACGCAGGCGCTAACAGGCCCCCATCCATGGCTGCTTGTGATTCAGCATGGATAAGGTTGTCGGCCAGTGCAAACCGCTGGGCAGCGATAGGCAGGCGCTCACTAAGCCCCTCACACCAACTATTCTGCTGTTGCGAATCGGACACCAAATAGAGCGCGGTAATACCAGACTTTCCGATCTGGCTTTCGTAATAATCCAATGAACGCTGCACATCCAGCGCAAGGTTATCTACCGGGTCCTGCTGGAATTCAATGTTTCCGGAAAACACGCCACCGCCGCTACCCAGCTCAATGGTACGGGTCAGGTAAAGGGCACCGTTCTCGACCAAATTTATGGTGCCGCCTTCGCCATTAAGATACAGAAAAGCAGCACCGCGTTCAGACAAGGCATCCATATGGCGGGCCACAGCAGCCATGGACAACTCATTAATGGTGATTCCACACAGATCCAGATCGCTGCTGTCACACAAGCCTACGATGTCTTGAATCATCGCGCGCTCAACCACCGCAACGTACAACATATTCATACGGCCCCGATATGCATCGGTGGGCAGTCTGAAGGCGTCCATTACCATTTGCTCAAGCGGCTGGGCAATCAGGTCTTTTACTTTCCAACGTACCGCTTCTCGCAGCTCTTGATCGGGAACGTCTGGTGCATCCACTAACAGCAGGTTGTAATATTGATGGCTAAGACAGATGTAGCAGGGCGCAGCCGGCGGTGGAGACGAGGCCAATAATGCCGCTAATGCCTCTTGTGGGCTGGCAAAAGATTGCTCCAACCCATGACTTTGGGTAACCTGCGGGCCAGTATCGGTCTGGCGCAGCAGGCACCAAACTGCGTGCCCTGGAGTCAAACTGATCCCCAGCACTGCGTCTGCACCTGACTTTTCTTTTTGAAACAATCGTTTAAGCCAACTACTCATTACCCTATCCCGATTTGGGAAATACTCCCATCTTAAGAAAGAGTAGACGACAATTTCTAAATGGTGATAGAAATCACGCGGTTAGGCGCAATATTTAATCAATTTATTAGCCCCTTAATTATCACGGTAGCCTCTTGTCATGCTTCATATAGTGCTGTTTCAGCCGGAAATCCCCCCCAATACCGGCAATATCATTCGTTTATGTGCCAATACAGGCATGAGCCTGCACTTGATCAAGCCGTTGGGGTTTGAGCTGGAGGATAAGAAAATGCGACGGGCAGGGTTGGACTATCACGAGTGGGCTGATCTTCAGCTTCACGACAGTTTTGATGATTTTTTGATCGCCGCACAGCCTAACCACTGTTATGCGCTGTCCACCAAAGGCAGTGGCCCCTATCACCAAGTGCACTATGAGAAAGGCGATGCGATTGTGTTCGGGCCAGAAACACGAGGCCTGCCACTGCAGATTCGCGAACATCCAGCGGTGACTGGCTGCATCCGCATCCCCATGCAGGAGAACAGTCGCAGCCTGAATCTATCCAATGCTACGGCTATCGTTTTGTATGAGGCTTGGCGCCAGCTGGGTTTTGAGGGCGCTAATCTCTGAAGCGGCTAATTAAAGGTACCAACTGACTGTTGCCAGGCCCGCATGGCACAATACATGAGCACAACAGAAGCAGGCCATTCTATTGGGGATTCCATGAAAAAAGTTGCTTTCTTTAACGTGAAAGGCGGTGTCGGTAAAACCACATCGGCGGTTAATATTGCCTGGCTGGCGGCACAGGCCGGTATGCCCACGCTGCTATGGGATCTTGACCCCCAGAGCTGTGCTTCGTGGTATTTGGGAGTCGATGATAACGATGACCACAAATCCCTGAATATTTTTAAAGGCAAAACACCCGTTGGAAAATTGCGCCTTCACACCACGCATCCCAAGCTGTCTGTAATCCCTGCTGACTTGAGCCTGCGCAAGCTGGAAATGCTGCTGGCAAACGAAGCGAAATCAGACCAGCTGCTTGAAAAGCTCACCGAACACCTGAGCGAGAAGAACAAGCTCCTGCTATTCGACTGCGCACCGGCCTACTCGAAGGTATCTGAAAATCTGTTTTACGGATGTGATGTGCTGGCGGTTCCTTTACTGCCCTCACCGTTGTCGCTGCGCTCATTCACTCAGCTGCGCACGTATCTGCAAAAAAAGAAGCGCTGGCAGAAGCTGAGGTTACTGCCATTTTTCACCATGGTGGATCGACGCCGCAAGATTCACAATGATGTCATCGACGATGCCAAAAGTATCATCGATGACGAAGATCCGATTGTGATCCCTTACGCCAGTGAATATGAAAAAATGGGCATTCACCGAGCCCCCATTCACGCCTTTGCCCCCAACAGTCAGGCAGCAAAGGCCTATGAATCCTTATGGGCTCGCTTACAGTTCGTAATTTAACCCGCACTGAATCTGGTATGAGCTGAGATCGTCATAACCGGCGATGAATTGCGCCGACAGGAAGGTTGAAAATCCATTCTTCAGCACGAACACCGAGTTAAGATCAAACTGATAGAACAAGCTATCCTGGGAGTCTGGCGTTAATTCGAAGGCGCTGGCGCTGCTGGTATCATTCACCAAGCGGAAGGCTACCGGCGAATAATCCTTGGTTTCCTCACTGATCACGCTGACTACCAGGCCTGGCACCATCACCCCCCAGTCGAAGCTCAATGCATAGGTTGTGTCCACACCGACGCTGAGGTTGAATTGATCCAGCTCTTGCTTACCGACACTCATTAACCAGGGGTTAACACCGGTTTCGCTGTAACCATCCACCGCTGCGGAAATATAATCAATACGGCCGTAAGGACGACTGGTTAATGCGCCGCTGTTGAAGGTGTATTGCACCTGGGCGCTGATGTAATAGAGTTCGCTGTCGGTATCACCGCTGACCGAATCCAGGGTCAAGGTTGATGTGTTGAAGATGGTGCGCTTGGTGGAGATGTCGCCGCTGGAGTAACCTGCCATCAGATCCACTCCGATCAGGTCACGCACCCAGGATGCATAGCCTGACAGGGTATAGACTTCGGAGTTAAGCTCACCGGCGTCCAGATCATACTCTACATCGTATTGCACCACATCGAACGCACCGCCGACATCCAGATCAGAACGCAAGCGATAGTTCAGGCCCACCATCATCCCGGTCATATCGGCATCATAGGCAGCTTCACGGCTGGTTTGATCGTGCTCGGTTTCACCGAATTTCACCGAGCCAAACACGGCCCAGCGCTGCTCCTCTGCTCCGGCTGCCGACCCCACATAGGAGTTAAGCAACAGTGTGTTGGCTCCGATTCTGCCGACACCGGCACCGTTACGCAGCAGCTGCTGGCTGGAATAGAGCCGACCCGCCTGGCTGCGCACGGTTTCCGACATCATGCGGCGCTGCATTAGAATTTCTTCGGGGGTTATTTGGCTAACAAGGTCGTTGAGCGCTTCAGGATCACTTTGCAGTAAGCCTTCCAACTCAGTACAGGCGGTGCGCAGCTCCTCAGACGGGGCCGAGCAATAAGAATCGAGCATGGCTGCAGTGGCCTTGTTGGATTCGCCCACTACAGTCGATTCAATTGGGCCTTCTTCACCACTGCTGGCTTCCAGTACTTCGATAAATACGGTGGCACTGCTACCATAGGACAAACCATCATCGTCCACCGCGGTATAGTCAAAGCTATCGGGCCCGGTATAGCCCGGATCCGGTGTATAGGTGAAGGTGTTGTCGTTATTCAGCACAAGGCTGCCGTAGAAGGGCGATCCAAATTCAGGATAAACCGACAAGGCACCGTTAGTCGCTTCATCATTTGCCAGCACGTTAATCACTACGCTGCGGCCTTGCACCACTGAGGCGCTGTCATCAGCTGCCGTGGTAGCACCATAAGTCGCCTCAGACACGGCCGCCGCCAGTACCAGCAACGGTATTCCATGGTAATTTTTCATATCTATCCCCACATTACAGTTTCATCTGCTCAACATTAACTACCTACATGGGCGTATTGTACGTACAAATCCCCTACAATGAACGCACAATCCCTATTCTCGAATGTGCAATAGTACTTTATGCTGAATTCACACCCACCCAAGATTCTGTGTACCTGGGAAATGGGCGGCCATTTGGGTCACATCACCCGCCTTGCTGACATCACTGAATGTCTCAATCGCAACGGTTATACCACGCAGGTTGCACTTAAAGATTTATCCAAAGCCCACAACTTGTTTAAACACTCGCCAACAGAGCTGCTGCAAGCCCCCCTGTGGCTGCCGAAGATTACGATGCAACGCCCTATTGTGTGCTTGGCGGATGTGCTGCTGTTGACGGGCTACCTAAGTGCAGACGAGTTGATGGGGCCGGTGCGGGCTTGGAAAACCCTGCTCAATCGAATCCAACCCGATCTAATACTGTTCGATTATTCACCAACTGCAATGCTGGCGGCAGCCCATCTCGACATTCCCAAAATCATGATTGGTACTGGGTTTTCAGAACCGGTGGCAGGTCTCCCCATGGCGGACTGGCGACCCTTCCCCACACAGGATGATCTGGTTGCCAAACAAGAGGCCAGGGTGCTGGAGGTGGTCAATGAAGTGCTGGTAAATACTCACAGCACACCACTTGAACATCTGACAGATCTGTTTGCCGCTGATCGAATGATTCTAACGGTGACCCCGGACTTCGACGTATACAACGAAGCGCGCACCAATGTGCGCTGCCATGTGTTAAAAAGCCAACCCGCCCTAAGCAAACCTGCCCATTTCGGCCCCGCCCCAGGCCCCAAAATTCTGGCGTATCTGAAACAAAACCACCCTGGTCAGGATGCGATCATCAAAGCACTGGCCAATCACCCGGCAAACGTATTTGTCGCCTCCCCCAACGGTAATGCTGCCCAATTTAAGCCCTATGAGTCTGATTCGTTCCGTTTCAGTACTGACGTGGTGGCACTGGAGCCCTCCATGGCTGAAGCCGATCTGTTTATTGGGCACGGCAACTCGGCGTCCACCATGGAAAGCCTGCTAAACGGCCTGCCGTGTGTGGTGCTGCCGATTCAGTTAGAGCAACTGTTGATTGGTCTTAAAGTAGAGGAGTTGGGTGTGGGTGTACTGATTAAAAAAGTGGAGAGCGAACAGCAATTAAAAATGCAATTGGATCAAGCCATCGAATCGACGGTTCTGCGCGAGAAAGCCAAAGAGTATGCCAACAGACACCGCTCCCTCAGCGAAGGCACACTGGGTGACCTGCTGGTGAGGGAGTGCGGCGAACTGTTAAACCGATCTTAGCTAACCCACCTTAGTGAGTAGGCTGAGCATCCTGCTTGGCTTGCTCTTGTTGCTTGCGCAGGTTTTCGGCAAAGGCTGCCTCGAAATTGATAGGCTGCAGCAGGAACTGTGGGAAAGTGCCACGGGCAACGACATCTGAAACCGCTTCGCGGGCATATGGGAACAAAATGTTAGCGCACACGCCTTTCAGGATGGCCTCTTTCTGAATGCCTTCAACGCCTTCCAGCAAGAACAAGCCAGCTTGCGCCACTTCTACGATGAACGCTGTGTTGTCGCCGTTTTTCACGGTCACGGTCACTTTCAGCACCACTTCATAAATGTTGCCTTCGATAACATTGGCAGTGTTGTTCACTTCCAGGTTCACTTCCGGCTTCCACTGTTCTTTAAACAGCTGTGGTGTTTTAGGCGCTTCGTATGAAAGATCTTTCAAATAAATGCGCTGCAGTTGAAATTGTTGCTGGGGCTGCTGCCCGGCGGCTTGTTCAGTCATTATGGTCACCTAATGTGTTGTATTTCTTAGTTTCGAGCCTACGAAGCAAGCAGGCCATCGAGCTTACCGGCACGTTCCAGTGCGTACAGTTCGTCGCACCCCCCAACGTGGGTTTCTCCGATCCAGATCTGTGGCACCGTATGGGCACCACTGCGAATTTCCATTTGCTGACGCAGGTCGGGCTGGCCGTTAACATTAATTTCATCAAAGCTTGCGCCCTTCGACTTCAGCAAATGCTTGGCCCGCACGCAATAAGGGCACCATGGAGTGGTATAAATCAGTACATCAGCCATACATACAACCTGCTAGCAGTGTGTTTACTTGCCTTTCACCAAAGGCAATCCGTCTGATTTCCAAGTGGTGATACCACCGGACAACCGCTGCACACTGGCAAAGCCTTCCGCGTGCAGTATCTTGCCGGCGGCTCCGGCGTGTTGACCCATTTTACAAACGATCACCACTGGCTTGTCTTTAAACTGGGTGATATCACCCACGCTTTCTTTCAGTTTGCTGAAGGGAATATTGCGCGAACCGGTGATGTGACCTTCTCGATAGTCCTTACTGTCACGCACATCCAGCACCAGGGCGTCTTCCTTGTTCATTAAATGAGTGAGCCGCTGGGAAGTGACCGTTTTGCCGCCTCGACGGGATTCCAGCACAAAAAACAGTACCACCAAGACCACAAAGGTACCCACCAGCTCGGGGTGGTTCATCGAAAACTCAAGCAGACGATCCATTTATTATTCCCAGAAATTCAATAAGTTACCTGCATACAGGCAGAACAGGACACGAAATAGCAGCAGAGTATACCTGAAACCGGTAAAGGCCGACCACCGCCACAGACGCACAGCTCATGCTTCGCAGGGTTTTTTCAGGTAAAATCTCCCCTCACGTAAACTCGACACTCCACTAACCGAGATGTAGCCGACAAGTTGGAATCATGAGCCAGTCACGCAAACCCCACGTTTTAATCATTCTGGATGGCTTCGGCCACCGCACTGAAACCGAATTCAACGCCATTGCTCACGCCCGGAAACCGACCTGGGACAAGCTCTGGAGTGAGCGCCCACACACGCTGATATCCGGATCGGGCATGGATGTTGGCCTGCCCAACGGACAGATGGGCAACTCCGAAGTAGGGCATATGAATCTGGGCGCCGGCCGCATTGTGTATCAGGATTTCACCCGCATCACCAAAGATATTGAAGATGGCGGGTTCTTCGAGAATCCTGCATTGGTGACCGCGGTTGAGCACAGCGTGGCGAACAACAGCGCCGTTCATCTTATGGGCCTGCTTTCCCCCGGTGGCGTGCACAGCCATGAAGATCACTTTCTGGCCATGATAGAACTGGCTGCCCAAAAAGGCGCCAACCAGGTTTACGTTCATGCATTTCTGGATGGCCGTGATATGCCACCCAAATCCGCCCGAGCCAGCCTGGAGAAAGTTCAAGCTAAGCTGGATGCCACCGGCGTTGGCCGTATCGCCAGCCTTATCGGCCGCTACTATGCCATGGATCGGGACAACAGATGGGATCGCGTAGAGGCCGCATACAACCTGCTGACATTGGGAGAGTGTGAATTCACCAGCGCCAATCCAGTGGATGGCCTGCTGGCCGCCTACGAGCGCGACGAAACCGATGAATTCGTTAAACCCACGGTGATTGCCGCCGCAGGCCAAACCGCCGCCACCTTAAACGATGGTGATAGCGTAATCTTTATGAACTTCCGCGCTGACCGGGCCCGCGAAATCACCCGCGCCATCATCCAGCCTGGATTCTCTGACTTTGAGCGCAGGAAAGTCCCGGCACTGGCAGATTATGTGATGCTGACCCAATACGCAGCTGACATCAGAGCCAGCTGTGCCTATCCACCCACTGACCTGGTGAATGTACTGGGAGACTATCTGGCTCAGAATAACAAAACCCAACTGCGCATTGCCGAAACCGAGAAATACGCCCACGTCACCTTCTTTTTCAGCGGTGGCCGCGAAGAGCCTTTCCCCGGCGAAGAACGCATTCTGATCAAGTCTCCCAATGTTGCCACCTACGACCTGCAACCGGAAATGAGTGCTCCTGAAGTGACCGACAAACTGGTGGAGGCCATCACCAGCGGCAAGTTCGATGTGCTGATCTGCAACTACGCCAACGGCGACATGGTAGGGCACACTGGCAAATTCGACGCTGCCGTAAAAGCGGTGGAAGCGCTAGACAGTTGCCTGAACCGGCTGGTAGAGGCCATTGAACAAACCGGAGGTGACATGCTGATCACCGCCGACCATGGCAACTGCGAGCAGATGGAAGACCCGAACAGTGGCCAGCCTCACACCGCGCACACCACCGAACTGGTGCCTTTGGTGTATGTGGGTGCCCGCGACGTTACCCTGCAAGCGGCGGGCGGCAAGCTGTCTGACATCGCCCCCACGCTCCTCAAGCTGATGGATCTGCCCCAGCCAGCGGAAATGAGCGGCAAGCCGCTACTCTGAACCGCTGCCTGATGCCCTTCATCCGCTTACTGGCAATCCTGTTGATTGGCCTGGCTTTGAGCCGGGCCTTTCCCGTTTGGGCTAATGTTGACCCCGTTGCGACCAAAAAAGAGCTGCAAAAGATCCAAAGCCGTATCCAGGATCTGCAAAAAGAAATCAAACGCACCCAATCCCGCCGCAGCGATACCGAGCGTGCCCTGCAAAAAGCCGAGCAAGCCATCAGCAACACTCGCCGCAAGCTCAGTGAAGTGAACACCTCCATGGCGCGCTCTGAAGCCAAATTAAAGGAGCTGCGCAAAGCCCAGCACGAACTGAACAAAGCCAAAGAGGCCCAGCGCTCAGCCCTCAAGCAGGACATCAATGCCGCCTACCGCACCGGCCGCCAGGAGTACGTGAAGCTGCTGTTGAATCAGGAGCAGCCCGACAAAATGGCCCGCCTTATGAAGTATTACGACTACTTTCATCAGGCGCGCATGGAGCGTATTACCGCCTTCAACCAGACCCTCAACGACATCAAATCCAACGAAGTCAGCATCAATGAGGAAGTCACCCAACTGGTCACGCTGAAAGCAGATCTCAACCAGGAACAACAACGCCTGCAAGATGCAAAAGAACAGCGCAAACTGGCCCTGGCCAAGCTGGACAGCAGCCTGCAGAGCGATGCATCCAAGGTCACCAGCCTCAAAACCAGTCAGAACGAGCTGGAAGAAATTCTGCATCAAGTGCAAACCACCCTCAGCGATCTGCCCAGCAACATCGGCAAGCAGCCCTTCTCCAAACTGAAAGGCAAGCTCAGCTGGCCCAGCCAGGGGCGGGTTGTGAAACGCTTCGGCAACCGCAGAGAAAGCGGCTCCCTGCGCTGGAATGGAGTGGTCATCAGCACCCAGGAAGGCAGCCAGGTCAAAGCCGTACACTATGGCCGGGTGGTCTTCTCAGACTGGATGCGCGGCTTTGGCATGCTCACTATAGTGGATCATGGTGATGGCTACCTGAGCTTGTATGGACACAACGAAACCTTGCTAAAAAGCCCCGGCGACTGGGTTGATTCAGGTGAGGCCATCGCCTACAGCGGCCGCAGCGGTGGCCAGGATCAAGCATCGCTGTATTTTGAGATTCGCAAAAATGGCAAACCGGTGAACCCATCCCACTGGTGTCGCGGCTAACCGCTGCCACGAATTTACACGCAGCGTCGCCGCAGATAGTGCCACAGGCTCCATTTCGCGCTACTCTAAACAAGCTAACTAAATGATTTTGATGTGAAACCAGACTCAGGGTTGAGTGTCTTATTCACATCTCACCGGTTTCTCCGGTATCGACTACAGCCAAACAGGAGTAGAACATGGGTTTTCGACCTTCGTCCCACTGGCGGCCATTGTGGCAGCGCAGCCTGCTGATCTCACTACTGGCGTTGAGCCCATTCGCGTATTCACAAGAACCCGCAAGCAAAGAGGAAGCGGCCCAGTCGGAAGCCGATAGCAGCGCTGTCGAACCCCAGCCCAAGAACCAAGGCCTGCTGCCGATTAACGAACTGCGCACCTTTGCTGATGTGTTTGATCGTATCAAACAGGCCTATGTAGAAGAAGTAGACGATAAAACCCTGCTGGAAAACGCCATTCAGGGCATGCTGACCGAGCTGGACCCTCACTCTGCCTACCTTAAGCCGGAGGCCTACCAGGATCTGCAAATCAACACTACCGGTGAGTTCGGTGGGCTGGGTATTGAAGTGGGCATGGAAGATGGTTTCGTAAAAGTCATCACCCCCATCGACGACACCCCAGCAAAAAAAGCAGGCGTGGAAGCCGGTGACCTGATCATCAAACTCGACAGCACCCCGGTCAAAGGCCTGACACTGGGCGATGCGGTAAAACTGATGCGAGGCAAACCCGGCTCCGACATCATCCTCACCATCATTCGCGCAGGGGTGGATAAACCTCTGGAAATCACCGTTACCCGCGCAGTCATTACCGTACAAAGCGTTAAAGGCCGCCTGCTGGATCCTGGTTACGGCTACGTGCGCTTGTCCCAGTTTCAGATCAACACCGGCGGCGACATGATCAAACTGCTGGCAAAGTTAAAGAAAGAGAACAAATCCGAGCTGAAAGGCTTAGTGCTGGATCTGCGCAACAACCCCGGCGGCGTATTGCAAGCAGCGGTGGATGTGACCGACGCCTTTATAGATGATGGATTGGTGGTTTACACCAAAGGCCGACTGCCGGATTCCGATATGAAATTCCGCGCCTCCCCTGGCGACCTGCTTAACGGCGTTCCCATCGTGGTATTGGTAAACGGCGGGTCCGCCTCAGCGTCCGAAATCGTAGCGGGCGCACTGCAGGATCACAGCCGCGCAGTAATCATGGGCACCACCTCCTTTGGCAAAGGGTCTGTGCAAACCGTATTGCCTCTGCATAACAACCGCGCCCTCAAGCTCACCACCGCCCGCTACTACACCCCCAGCGGCCGCTCCATCCAGGCCCAAGGTATTGAGCCCGACATCAAAGTGGAAAACGCCCACCTCACCAAAGTCGAGGAAATGTCACGGGTAAAAGAGCGCGATCTGAGCGGGCACTTGGAAAACCCGGAAGGCGAGGGTGAAAAAGACGCGAAAGCACCGAAGAAGCAGGACTTGGTGGATACCGACTATCAATTGTACGAAGCCTTGAATCTACTCAAAGCCCTCAACGTACTGAAACGCCCCGCTGCCACCGCCAGCGAAAGCACCATACCCAAAACGTAGTACCTCCTACCTCTCAAGTACAACCCGCCTCTACCCGTTGATACAAATCAACGGAAAGAGGCGGGTTGCTTTCTATACTGCCCTCCAACGATGCCTGCGACAATTTGTCGCACCCTCATTCTCAGGCATGGTTGCGAGGGACAGTAGATGCTTTATGACCGCTTGCGCAAAGCCCGCCTGAACATCTTGGGGCTTATCGCCGTGGCCCATGTCTTGATCATAGGGCCGGTGCTGGCGCAATCCGAAAGCAGTGCTGACCAGCGCCAAAAATTACTCACCCCCTTCGGCAACAGCGCCACCCTGGGCCCGAGGGATGATACGCAGAAGCTCTGGCCCATCCTCAACAATGGCGATGTTGTGGGGTACGGTTTTGAAACCAACGATCAAGTTAAAATCCCCGCCTATTCCGGAAAACCCATCAATATTCTGATGGCGCTCGATCTGGCCGGCACCATCAAAACTGCGTGGGTATTATCTCATCATGAACCGATTCTACTGGTGGGCATTCCGGAGCAAAAACTATGGAATTTCGCGCGCCAGTACGAAGGCATGGCAATCACAGACAGCATTCGCGTAGGGCATTCATCCGATACCAACACCAAAACGGTCGATGCGGTGACCGGGGCCACAGTGACCATTATGGTGGTACACGAAGCCATGCTGCGCTCAGCAAAAAAAGTAGCGAAAGCCACCGGCATGCTGGGCGCTAATGTGCCTGAAGGCGCCAAACCCATCGTAATACAGGATCACGACGAGGCCGCCGACTGGAACCGCCTCACCGGTAATGGTGCCCTGAGACGGCTGCATCTAACCCGCGCCGAGGTGGACACCGCCTTCATCGGCACCGAGGCAGAAGGCATAGACATCGCCCCTGAAGATCAGCAGTCAGATACCTTCATCGACCTGTACTACGGCTACCTGAACATCCCGACCATCGGCCGCAATCTGTTGGGGGACGCTGAGTACACATGGTTAATGGGCGAAATGAATGCAGGGGATCATGCCATCGCCGTCATGGCCAACGGTGACTATTCCTTCAAGGGCTCCGGTTATGTGCGCGGCGGCATATTCGATCGCCTTCAACTGGTTCAGGGTGGCACCCAAATCAGTTTTCGTGACGTAGATTACTATCGGCTTAATGATCTTTACCTGGAGCAGATACCCGAATTCGGCGAGATGGCAATCTTCATCATACGTGCCGACTACGACTTTGATCCCGCCGCACAATGGGATGTTGAACTGCTGGTACGGCGTCAGACCGGCCCCATAGAAAGCACTTTTGTAGGCTTTACCGGCAGCTATCAGTTACCACAAACCATGCTCAACCAACCAGCCCCGTCCACCGCCATCTCACTGGATGACACCAACGATGCGCCCCTATGGATCAGCATATGGCAACAGCGAACCTTCCAACTGGTGGTGCTCTGTATCAGCCTCATACTGCTCACCGGCATCATCTTTTTTCAAGACTGGCTGGTGCGCTATCCCCGCCTACTCCACAACCTGCGTCGCGGCTTTCTGATCTATACCGTGTTATTTCTGGGCTGGTATTCGCTGGGCCAACTGTCCATTGTCAACGTGCTGACATTCTCCCACGCCTTAATGGGCGACTTCCGTTGGGAACTGTTTCTGATGGATCCGGTGATCTTTATTCTATGGGGTTTCACTGCCGCCACCATCGTGCTGTGGGGACGCGGAATTTTCTGTGGTTGGCTGTGCCCGTTCGGTGCCTTGCAGGAACTCATCAACGAAGCGGCCCGCAAACTCAAAGTCAAACAAATTGAATTACCCTTTGCGGTACACGAGCGCCTGTGGGCACTGAAATACATCATCTTGCTGGCGTTATTTGGTTTGTCGCTGGAATCCATGTCGAGCGCCGAACGCTACGCCGAGGTAGAACCCTTTAAAACTACGTTCCTGCTGGTATTCAACCGCGAATGGTGGTTTGCAGGCTGGGCATTGATGCTGCTGTTTGTCTCGATTTTCACCCGCAAAGTTTATTGTCGCTACCTGTGTCCGCTGGGCGCGGCGCTGGCCATTCCCACCAAGCTGCGCCTGTTCGACTGGCTTAAACGACGCAAAGAATGTGGCGACCCCTGCCAGCTCTGCGCAGTTGAATGTGAAATACAGGCTATCCATCCCGACGGCACCATCAACGCAAACGAATGCCATCACTGCCTGGATTGCCAGATCACCTATCACAACAGCAACAAATGTCCGCCCCTCATCAACAAAGGCAAAAAACGCAAAAAGGCCAACCCCAAGCTCATTGACGTAATCACAACCTGAAGACGAACTTACCCAGCTTCAAATATTACTCAGCAACCGGAGACACACAAAATGGAAGACAAAAAGCCTGATACTGAACAACCCCACACCGTCAGTCGGCGTGGATTCCTCGGTGCATCCACCATCGCAGGTGCTGCCGGTGTAGTTGGCGCAACAGGACTGGGCAGCGCCATCATGACTCGCGAAGCATTCGCAAAAGCGGCCAAGGATGCCATGGCCAATGCCACCGTTCACCCCGGCGAACTGGATGAATATTACGGTTTCTGGAGTGGTGGCCATTCCGGTGAAGTACGCATTCTGGGTATACCCTCCATGCGTGAGCTGATGCGAATCCCGGTGTTTAACACCGAATCCGCCACCGGCTGGGGGTTAACCGATGAAAGCAAACGGGTGAAAGGCGATTCGGCCCACATTCATTGCGGTGATGCCCATCACCCGCACATGTCCATGACCGATGGCCACTACGATGGCAAGTATGTATTCATCAACGACAAGCTCAACACCCGCGTTGCCCGCATTCGCTGCGACATCATGAAATGCGACAAGATACTCTCCATCCCCAATGTTCAGGCCATCCATGGACTGCGCGTTCAAAAGGTGCCGCACACCAAATACGTATTCTGTAATGGTGAGTTCCGTATTCCGCAACCAAACGATGGTCGCGACCTGAACGATCCCAGCAAATATTTCACCATGTACAACGCCGTTGATGCCGAGACCATGGAAATGGCATTTCAGGTAATCGTGGATGGCAACCTGGACAATACCGACGCCGACTACACCGGCCGTTTCACCGCTGCCACCTGCTACAACTCTGAAGAAGGTGTGACCCTGGGCGAAACCATGCGCAATGAACGCGACTGGGCCGTGGTGTTCGACATCCACGCCATCGAGAAAGCCGTGAAAGCAGGAAAATACACCACCATCGGCAACTCTAAAGTACCGGTAGTAGACGGGCGCGCCAAAGCCAATAGTCCGTTCACCCGCTACATCCCCGTGCCGAAATCACCCCACGGTTTAAACACCTCACCAGATGGAAAATATTTCGTCGCCAACGGCAAGCTATCCCCCACTGTAACCATCATCGCCATTGATAAACTACCGGATCTATTCGCAGGTAAAATCAAAGAGCGGGACGCAGTAGTGGCAGAGCCTGAGCTGGGCCTGGGGCCACTGCATACTGCATTTGATGGACGCGGCAACGCCTATACAACACTGTTCATTGACAGTCAGATCTGCAAATGGAGCCCGGCTGATGCCATTCGCGCTTACAACGGAGAGAAAGTTAATTACATCAAACAGAAACTGGATGTGCACTACCAACCAGGGCACAACCACACCACCATGGGCGAAACCCGTGATGCCGACGGCAAATATCTGATCTCACTGTGTAAGTTTTCAAAAGATAGATTCCTGCCTGTTGGGCCTCTGCACCCCGAGAACGATCAGCTGATCGATATTTCCGGCGATGAAATGAAACTGGTACACGATGGCCCTACCTTCGCCGAACCACACGATTGCATGATTGTACATCGCAGCAAAGTGAAGCCCGCCAAACTGTGGACCCGAAACGACCCGTTCTTTGCCGCTACCGTTGCCGCTGCAAAAAAAGATGGCGTCAACCTGGAGCAGGACAACAAAATCATCCGTGATGGCAAAAAGGTTCGGATATACATGACCTCCATGGCACCCACCTTCGGGCTCAACGAGTTTACCGTTAAAACCGGAGACGAAGTCACCGTTGTGATTACCAACCTGGACAAAATCGAGGACGTCACCCATGGCTTCGCGGTCTGTCAGCACGGTGTCAGCATGGAGGTGGGGCCACAGCAAACCAGCTCTATCACCTTCACGGCAGGCAGCCCTGGCTTGTACTGGTATTACTGCCACTGGTTCTGTCACGCGCTGCACATGGAAATGCGCGGCCGCATGATGGTTGAGGCGTAAACGATGCACAGGGTTGCACTGGCATCACTGTTACTCTTGCTTTGCAGCTACGCTGTACAGGGCAAAACCGTAACCGACAGTGCAACCCTGCAGCGGGCGCTGGAACAATCCACAAGCCACATTGAACTCAGCCCCGGCACCTACCGGGGCAACTTCACAATTCAATCTGCAACCAGCCTGCACTGCCAGTCTGGCGCCATTCTGGACGGTGCCGGGCAGGCTGACACGCTTCGCATTAAAGCAGAAGGCGTCACTGTATCGGGTTGCCGCATCGTTGGCTGGGGCGATAATCTTACCGCTATGAATGCCGGTATCTTTGTAGAAAAGCAGGCCCACAAGGTCCGCCTGGAGCATAATCAACTTGAGGGCGACACGTTTGGCATCTGGGTGGATGGCAGCCGTGACGCGCACATTTATCACAACCGCATACAAGGCAATGAACGCATCCGCTCCCAGGATCGCGGTAACGGCATCCATCTATTTTCAACCACTGGTGCCGATGTTGCTCACAATGAAGTGTGGCATACCCGTGATGGAATCTATATCGACACCAGCAATCACAACCGATTGCACAACAACTACTTGCATCACCTGCGTTACGGCATTCATTACATGTACTCCTACCATAATGAAGTATCCAATAACCGAACCCATTCTACCCGTACCGGTTATGCACTTATGCAATCCAAGCACTTGCATGTCTTCGGCAACCGATCCGAGCAGGATGAAAATTATGGCATATTGATGAACTTCATTACCGACTCTAACTTGCACAACAACATCATTATTAATGTGCAAACCGGCAGTAATCCAACCGGCAGCGCTCACATTCAAGGGGCCGAGGGCAAGGCATTATTTATCTATAACTCGGTATTCAACACCATTGCCTTCAATCGCCTGCAAGGCTCCGATTTAGGCATACATCTCACCGCCGGATCTGAAGACAATCAAATTCATAACAACGCCTTTATACACAACAAGCAGCAGGTTAAATACGTATCCAACCGGATGCAGGAGTGGTCCTACCAGGAACGCGGCAATTATTGGAGCGACTATTTAGGTTGGGATCGTAACCGGGATGGAGTTGGCGACACCCACTACGAACCCAACGATGCCATGGACAAAGTACTTTGGACCTATCCCACAGCCCGACTTTTAATAAACAGCCCGGCAGTGGAAACGTTACGCTGGATACAAAAAGCGTTTCCGGTGTTAAAGCCTGCAGGCGTGCAGGACAGCTACCCACTTATGCAGCCCCCCGCAGACCTGCAGACAATAAATGCGCCGCCTGCGGTGACACTCAGCCCGCACTACGGAGACCATCCATGACGCTGGTGCAACTGGATCAAGTACACAAATCCTTTGGTAATGTACAGGCATTGCAAGGCATTTCATTGCGCCTCGGCCCCGGTGAAGTCCTGGGGCTGTTCGGCCACAATGGCGCAGGCAAAACCACCACTATGAAGTTGATCCTGGGGCTGGAGCAACCTTCTCAAGGTGATGTCAGCGTCTTCGGTCTGCAACCCTCACAGCCCCACTTCAGCCAGCAACGTTTCAGCATCGGCTTTCTACCTGAGAACGTTGCGTTCTATCCGCAGCTTACCGGGCGTGAGGTTTTGCGCTATTTCGGCCGACTAAAACGGGTCAGCCCCCAGCGCTGCTCGGCGTTGCTGGATCGCATTGGTTTGGCACACGCCGCCGATCGCAAGGTAAAAACCTACTCCAAAGGTATGCGGCAACGACTGGGGCTGGCACAAGCCCTGCTCAGCGAGCCCAAACTGTTACTACTGGACGAGCCTACGGTAGGGCTCGACCCCATCGCTACCCAGGATTTCTATAGCATGGTGGATGAATTGAGAGGTCAGGGCTGTGGGGTCATACTGTGCTCACATGTACTCCCCGGTGTGGAACAACACATTGATCGCGCCGCCATTCTGGGTAACGGACAAGTTCGAGCCTTGGGGTCGCTGTCGCAACTGCGCCAGCAGGCCAATTTACCCATGTCCATTCGAGTCAAAAGCACCCTGGCACGCAACCAGCTTCAACAGGAACTGGACAGCCTGACCACACTGGCCAAAGGGATGCGTCCGATCAACGGCAGCACCCTGGAATGGGAATCCGATCCCAGCAATAAGATGCAGCTGCTGCGAGCACTCACGCAAAACCCACACATCGACGACATCGAGTTTCAGCAACCCTCGCTGGAAAAACTCTATCGCTATTTTGTGGAAGATCATGACGAGGTGACGCCACAATGAACGCAGTACTCACCATTGCACACAAAGAACTTAAAGACGGCGTCCGCAATCGCTGGATTGTGGCCATTACACTAGTGTTCGCCCTGCTCTCTGTGGGTATCAGCTGGTTTGGTGCGGCCGGAGCGGGTGTTGTCGGCTTCACCTCTCTACCCAACACCATTGTCAGCCTGGCATCTCTCGCGGTTTTTCTGATTCCCCTGATCGCCCTGTTGATGGCCTACGATGCCATCGTAGGTGAAGATGAGGACGGAACATTGCTGTTACTGCTGACCTATCCTCTCAGCAAAGGGCAATTACTGCTGGGCAAATTGCTGGGTCATGGCACCATCATGGGCCTTTCTACGCTTTTGGGTTTTGGGGCCAGCGCCATCACTATCATTCTGTTTGCCGACAACGTCGATACCAACGCCGTGGTGCAAGCCTTCTCGAGCTTCGTTGCGTCTGCCACCATACTGGGCTGCGTATTTCTCGCCTTTGCGTACTGCATCAGCGCCTGGGTTTCCGAAAAGTCCAGAGCAGCAGGTGGGGCACTGCTGTTCTGGTTCCTGTTTGTACTGATCTTTGATCTCGCATTGCTGGGTATTCTGGTTGCTACAGAGGGTCAGTTTCATCCTGACCTCTTTCCCTTTTTACTGTTGCTGAACCCCACTGACGTGTTCCGACTGATCAACCTGATCGGTTTCGAAGGTGAAGGCCAAGGCATACTGATCGTTGCGCGGGATCTGTCCTATGGCAGCGGTGTGCTGTACTGCGCCTTAATAGCATGGCTATTGCTGCCACTGGGCACAGCCTACTTGTTATTCAGCCGTCGCCCACTTTAACCACCATCAATAAGGCACCCAAGATGACTAAATTACTTTATCTGTGCGTTGCAGTACTTGGGATCATGGGCTGTCAGCCACAGGAAGAGACAGCCCCCATGCACCCCCAGCCCTTCGTGAGCGGAGATGAATGCCACCTGTGCGGCATGGCAATAACCGGTTTTCCCGGCCCCAAAGGGCAGGCATTCACAGGACGCCCCCTGTCGGTGGTGAAATTCTGCTCCACCCGCGATCTGATCAGCTGGTACCTGCAACCGGAAAACCATCCCAATACCAAAGCCCTGTTTGTGCACGATATGGCCCGCAGCGACTGGCAACACCCCGACGACCGCCACCTGATTGATGCTCGCAGCGCCTGGTACGTGGTTGGCTCTAACCAAACTGGGGCTATGGGGCCGACACTGGCCTCGTTCGCTCAACAAAAAGATGCAGAAACCTTTGCAAATCAGCAAGATGGCGAGGTAATCTCCTTCTATGAGCTGAGGCTGGATCGACTCTGAGCCTCAAGCTTGGCGAGCACCCCCGACTCAGGGATACCACACCAGGAGAACTGGCTCACAAAACTGCCACCCCAACCCGACCACCCGCAGCCATCGCTATAGCAAATACACTACACTGTTAACAAACCGCTTTCGTTGTATTGATACATGATATTTAGACCGATTATTGTTTTGCTGTTGTGGCTGAGCCTTGGCAATCTGAGCCAGGCCGCACAGACTGCCGCCACGCCCCAGCAGCAAACAGAAAGCCTGCCTAAAATTGCCATCATCCTGGATGATCTGGGCTACAACCGTCCTTCGGGCGAACGGGCGCTGCAACTGCCCGGCAATATCACTTACGCCATTATTCCCTTCACTCCCTACAGCGAAACCCTTGCGCAGGCAGCTTATGATCGTAACCGGGAAGTTATTCTGCACATGCCCATGGAAAGCAGCGATCCCAACCGACGCCTGGACGAAGGCGGCATCAGCCAGGATCTCAATGAAGATGAGATCAGACAGCGAGTTCGCAAAGCACTGGATTCTGTACCCCACATCGTGGGCCTCAACAACCACATGGGCAGCAACGTGACTGCTGATGTTCAAATCATGCATTGGTTAATGCAAGAGGTGCAGGATCGCCCGCTTTACTTCATCGACAGTATGACCAACCCCAACTCAGTAGCGAACCGCTCCGCCCGTCATTACCAGATCCCTTCACTGAAGCGCGACATCTTTCTGGACAACATACAGACCGAAGCCGCGGTGGAACGTATGTTCCAATCGCTGGTGAGCGTTGCCCAAAAACGGGGCCATGCCATCGCCATTGGCCACCCCTACCCCACTACCCTGGCGTTTCTGGAAAAAGCCCTGCCACGCCTTGAGGACATGGGTGTGCAGTTAGTGGACGCCTCGGAGCTGGTCATGTTCTATGGCCGGCCGGTAGACCAGCCAGTGGATTTGAAAGAAATCATGGAGTGGATCGTTGCCATGCCGGTTCCGGAAAGCCAGCGGCTTAATTTTTCCAACGAACAACTCTACTAGATTCGACTCACCCGCCACAAAGCCCGCTCGTACTGCGCTACTGGTTGCGGTAACATCCTGTATTCCACTCTTCATGCCATTCTGCTACAGGTTTAACCATGTCTGATCACGCGCAATTGCTTGCCCAACAACTATTGGATGCCCAGGTTCAGTTCTGGCTGCAAGACCTGACGCCTGAAAAACTGGAGCCTCTGCTGCAGGAGGATCTCAAGTTCCTCTATGAAAAACTCGGTGCAATCCCCCTGCGGGAGGCAGTGCCGGAAGCAAAAGTGAAAGCCACCGCCTTGCGTTATGCCGTAGAGATGGAAATCGAGGGCGGCATCCCTGAGCTGTTTGGTGAAGTGGCCAACATCATTTATGAGCATCCCAATAATGAAATCACCAACCTGGGGGATCTGATCACTGACGACATAGCGATCGATTTTCTGGAAAAAGTATTTGAACCCAACAGCCTGCTGGATCAGGCCGTCAATAATATTCGTAGCAGCGCGCCGTTTCGTGAGTTTCTCTCCGACGTAGTGTTCACCGTAGTGAAAGGTTACGCCCTGGAACAAAATCAGATCGTTAAACTGGCCCCGGTTGCCAACGGCATGCAGAAACTGCGGGAATGGTTTAATGATCGTGCGCCGGGGTTGAGCGAGAACGTGAATAACCTGGGGAAGCAGCTATCTCAGGCCAGTGTGGATCAGTCCATTCGACTGGTGGATGACATGCTCGACAACGACCTGTATCGGGACAGCGCATTCAACAGTGTGCAAAATCTGTGGGACGACATCAAAAACTGGAAGATCGCCAACTTTCAACGCTACTTCAGTGAAATGGATCTACAGGAGCTAATGGTACTGGGCTATGAGTTCTGGTTGGAGTTCCGCCACACCGATTACCTGCAATCCTGCATCGACGCCGGGGTGAAATTTTTCTTCGACAAATACGGAGATGACAGCCTGCACACCATGCTCTCGGACCTGGGCGTTACCGAAGATATGATCGTTTCAGAAATCGTCAACTACGCGCCGGACTTGGCAAACATGCTGTTAAAACACAACATTGCAGAAGCGCTGGTTCGCCGCCATCTGCAACGTTTTTATTTTTCTGACGAAACCCTGGCACTGCTGGCTAAAAGCTGAATTATTCTCGACCCAGCCTTACCATGCCCAACAGTAGAAACACCAAGGCGATAGACGCCACCAAAGATTCAACCGCAAACAACCCGCTGCTGATCAGAAGATGCAGCACAATACCGGCGCAGATCAAAACGCCCAGCAAGGCAAACCCTTTGGGGTTTGCCTTCAGCCCCACCAGCGACGCCAACGCGCCAACAAACAAACCGATAAACACCAGGCTGGCCGGTGCTGTTATGTCAGCCCCTGCACCAGTTGCCATTCTCGAAATCTGAAACCCCATCAACAACACTAACGCCGCCAGCATCACCATTGATGTGGTTAGCATGCCGTTCCAATGGCTTTTAAAACGCAGCTCTCCCATGATCTATCCCCCGATTTTATTATTGAATATTATTAGCCGCATACCATAGCGCATGGCACCGGCAAAACTCAATGCGTGGAGTGGCCAATAGTCGGTTGCAAGAGGAAATTATCAAGCCATTTTATTAGCTTATTATATAGATCAATAGAAAACAGCAGGGGGGGTAGGACTGGGATCAGTAATTTTTCATAGCACGATGCAGAATGCCCGCATCAAGATATTCATCACCATAAGCCTCGAAGCCAAAGTTCTCGTAAAATTCGATCCGATCTATTTGCGCTTCCAACATCACGCGCTCAACCCCTTTGCGGTCGATGAAACTGAGCGCCGTATGAAACAGGCGTGAGCCGATGCCTTCATTGCGCAAATCCTTTCGCACAGCAAAGCGACCAATTTTTGCGTGTTCAGGTAACCACAAAACTCGCAACACTCCCACCACTTCGTCATTCTGAACAGTGACAATGTGGGTGGCATCAGGATCTTTACCATCAAACTCGTCCGCCAGGGAAACGCCTTGCTCTTCCATAAACACGACTCGACGCAAATCACAGCCCTGGCGATACCAGTCGCTGTCGTAGGGGGCGATGATCTGCTGTTCCAGTAAGTCAGCCATCGCTTTATCAGTCGAGCCGCATCTCGATGCCCTGTGCCGCCATAAACTGCTTGGCTTCCTGAATGCTGTATTCACCAAAATGGAAAATACTGGCCGCCAACACCGCATCGGCCTTGCCCTTGGTAACACCATCCGCCAGATGCTGCAGATTACCGACACCACCGGAGGCGATCACCGGTACGTGTACCGCATCGCTGATGGCACGGGTCACATCCAAATCAAAGCCATTCTTGGTGCCGTCTCGATCCATACTGGTCAGCAGGATCTCGCCGGCGCCCAGATCCACCATCTTGCGCGCCCATTCAATGGCATCCAGGCCGGTCGGCTTGCGGCCACCGTGGGTGAAAATTTCCCAGCGGTTGGTTTCTCCCGGCAGGCTTACTTTTTTAGCATCAATGGCAACAACGATGCACTGCGAGCCAAACTTGGCCGCCGCCTCCCCAACAAATTCAGGATTGAACACAGCAGCCGTATTGATGCTGACTTTATCGGCACCGGCATTGAGCATGGTGCGAATGTCTTCCAGTTTGCGGATGCCACCACCCACAGTAAGAGGAATGAATACCTGGCTGGCCATTTTTTCCACGGTGTGCACCATGGTGTCGCGATCTTCATGACTGGCGGTGATGTCCAGAAAGGTGATCTCATCGGCACCCTGTTCGTCATAACGGCGCGCCACTTCCACAGGATCACCGGCATCGCGGATATCCACAAACTGCACACCTTTAACGACGCGACCGTTATCCACGTCAAGACAGGGAATGATGCGTTTGGCCAGGCCCATGCTTACTCTCCGTCTGCCAGTGCTTGCGCTGCTTTTAAATCCAGTGTGCCTTCGTAAATCGCACGGCCGGTGATGGCACCAGACACGCCCGACTGCTCTACTTTCAGCAGCTGTTTTACGTCATCGATGTTGGTAACGCCACCGGAGGCGATCACGGGGATATTAATGGCTTCCGCCAGCGCCACCGTGGCCTCGATGTTCACACCCTGCATCATGCCATCGCGGCTGATGTCGGTGTAGACGATGGCCGACACACCATCGTTCTCGAATTGTTTGGCACAGTCCACCGCCTGCATTTCAGAAACCTCGGCCCAACCGTCGGTAGCCACCAGGCCGTTCTTGGCGTCAATGCCCACAATGATGTGGCCGGGGAATTTTTCGCAGGCAGCTTTGACAAAGGCCGGTTCTTTCACTGCTTTGGTGCCGATGATCACGTAGTCGACGCCGCAATCCAGATAAGTCTGAATGGTTTCAAGGCTGCGAATGCCGCCGCCGATCTGGATGGGCAGATCCGGGTATTTCTTGGCGATGGCCTGCACCACAGCACCGTTTACCGGCTCTCCATCAAAGGCTCCGTTCAGATCCACCAGATGCAGGCGACGCGCACCCTGGGCTACCCATTGGTCGGCCATGGCTACAGGATCATCGGAAAACACGGTGGCGTCGTCCATCAGGCCCTGACGCAGGCGTACACACTTTCCGTCTTTGAGGTCGATGGCAGGAATAATCAGCATATTGGTTCTCGTATCATCACAACATAAAAAAGGGGGTTTGAGTGGCGCGACAGTGTCAGCACAAGCCTGGAACAATCAGCCTTAAGCAGTGCCATCCCACTCCATAAAATTCTTCAATAACTGCAGCCCGGACTTCTGGCTTTTCTCTGGGTGAAATTGGGCGGCAAACACATTGTCCTGTCCCAGGGTTGCCACAAACGGCACGCCGTAATCACCACGACCGGTGATCAACGCTTCATCTGCCACCGTCACGTAGTAACTGTGCACAAAGTAAAAACGGGCGTTATCAGGAATGTCTTTCCATAGCGGATGCGGCTGTACCTGCTGCACCTGGTTCCAACCCATATGGGGAACCTTGAGCTTTTCACCGTTAATATCTTTCAGGTTATCGCCAAAAAACTTCACTTCGCCGGGAAACAGGTTTAAGCAGTCTACGCCGCCGTTCTCCTGGCTATGGGTCATCATGCTTTGCATACCCACGCAAATGCCCAGTAATGGCTTGGTTTTGGCGGCCTCTCGCACCACCTGATCCAACCCCAGACGCAGGATCTCCCCCACGCAGTCACGAATGGCACCCACACCGGGGAACACAACTCGATCAGCGCAAAGGATTTTTTCTGCTTCGTGGGTCACCACTACCTTGGCATCGGGTGCCACGTGCTCCAGCGCCTTGGCGGCACTGTGTAAATTACCCATGCCGTAGTCGATGACGGCAACGGTGGTTTTGCTCATGTTAGTGCTTCCGACAGAATTCGCTTACAGGATTCAGACTACAGCGAGCCCTTGGTTGAGGGCATCACACCGGCCATACGCTCATCACGTTCCACGGCCACACGCAACGCGCGACCAAACGCTTTGAATATGGTTTCTGCCTGGTGGTGGGCGTTTTTACCCTTCAGATTGTCGATGTGCAGGGTCATCATGGCATGGTTCACCAGCCCCTGGAAAAACTCTCCGAACAAGTCCACGTCAAAGCCACCAATGGACGCCCGCGTGTACTCAACGTCCATCTGCAAACCGGGTCGACCGGACAAATCAATCACCACACGGGACAGGGCTTCATCCAAAGGCACATAGGCATGACCGTATCGACGGATGCCCTTTTTATCGCCCCAGGCCTGAGCCAACGCCTGCCCCAGGGTAATACCGGTATCTTCAACGGTGTGATGGGCGTCGATGTGGAGATCACCTTTGGCCACAATTTCGATATCAATCAGGCCATGGCGGGCCACTTGATCAATCATGTGCTCCAGAAAAGGCACGCCGGTATCCAGCTTGCACTGGCCGGTGCCATCCAGGTTCACGGACACGGTTATCTGGGTTTCCAGCGTATTGCGCTCAACGCGGGCAGTACGTTGCAACATGGCTACTCCACTGAGGGTATGGGAAAGCGGGGGATTATAACGCGAAGGCGATGAAATTCCTAAGCCGTTGGGTGGTTTCCGAGGGCTCTAGCCTGAACAGGGCTTAGCCAACGCTCCACCACCTCTTGCAACCCTTCCTTGCGCAGGGGTTTGGCCAGATAATCATCCATGCCAGCGGCCAGGCATTTCTCCCGGTCTCCGTCCATGGCGTTGGCAGTAACCGCTATTATGGGCAAGGCCTGCCCCTTGAGATGCTCGCGAATAGCCCGGGTTGCCTCGTAGCCATCCATTACCGGCATCTGGCAATCCATGAACACCATGCCGTAATGCTGCCTTTTGACTGCTTCCAACGCCTGCTGGCCATCCTCCGCAATATCACAGCTGAAACCCAGTTTGCGCAGGTAACCACAGGCCACGCGACGGTTAACCTCGTTGTCATCCACCACCAGCACTTGGGGCAGGGAGGCTTTGACAGCAACACCGGACTGCACCACGGTGATGAAATCATCCCCCCGACCCATCATGCAGTCTACGAGTTGTCGTTGCGAGAAGGGCACGTACAGATGTGGCAGCGGGCGCTGCCCATAGCGTTCTGTCGGCACCCTTAACTGTATGATTCTAGGAGGATTATCACCATGCAGAAACGGATTGAGCTTCTCCCAAAAACGATCGCTGATCTCTTGAGCAATAAATATCCAGCGATAGTTTCGGGCGTTCAATACATCATCCAATTGACGTATCAAGCGGGATTCTTTGGGCTCCCAGTGAAAATCCAGCCCCCATTGCTGACAGGCCATCTGCATCACCATCTGTGTGGCAGGCAAATCACCGATCAGCAGCACAGATGCATCCGCTTTGTGATGTGAAAACTCCTGGCGCACGCGTACTGCCAGCGAGGTCTGCCCTGCAGGCACTTCCACCGGCAGCTCAAAAAAGAACGACGATCCAACGCCTTTGATTGAACGCACGCCAATGCGCCCACCCATGGCACTGAGCAACCCATCACACAGGGCTAACCCCAGCCCGGAGCCTCCAAATTTTCGGGTGCTGGAGACATCCTCCTGCACAAAGGGCCTGAATAGATCCCCCTGGCGCTCGGCACCAATACCGACACCGGTATCCTTGATCTCCACATAAAGGCGATTATTGGGCAGCATTTCGGCCCACAGCAGAATGGAGCCGTGCTCGGTAAATTTCACCGCATTCGAAAGCAGGCTGGTGAGCACCTGACGCAGCTTGGTCGCATCGGCCACGACGCGCTGGGGCAGCCCGGCCTCGGCCACCATGCCCAGATCCAGCCCCCGGCGATAGGCCTCCACCGACACGAAGCTCACCGCCGAGTTAAACAGGTCGTGGACATTCAGCTCTTCGTACACGAACTCCAGCTCACCGCTTTCCAGCCGGGAGAAGTCCATTACGTCGTCCACCAATGACAACAGGTTGCGCCCTGATTGCTTGGCCAACTCCAGCACCTGACGCTGCTCATCAGTCAGGCCGCTTTCATTAAACACGTCCAACATGCCCAGCATCCCGTTCATCGGGGTGCGAATCTCGTGGCTGACAATGGCCAGGAACCTGCTCTTATCTTCTGCCGTGGTTAACGCCAGATCACGCGCTTCGGCCATATCTTCGGAGGCCTTCACGATTTCGTTGATGTCCACCACCACACCACGCAGGCCCACCACGTTAAGCCCTTCGATCACCACACTCACCAGTGCTTTCACCCACACCCATTCACCATTACTGTGGCGCGCCTTGAATTCAATATAGGTATCGCTGGCCTCGTTGGTGGCATAACGGAAGGCATCCATCACCGTCTGATGATGGTCAGGATGAACATGATGCTGCCAGTCATTTAACTGCTCCAACAGCTGTTCGGGCGTATAACCCAGCACGTGCTGCACCTGCCCGGACAACAGTGACACGTGCATTGGATTGATCTGGGCCTCCCAAACGACACAATCAATGGAGCTGATAATAGATTGATAGCGCTCTTTGGATTCAAACAACTCATCCAGGTTCTTTTTCATATTGCTGCGCATGTTATCCAGCGAATTGGCCAGTTGGGCCAGCTCATCATTGGAACGCAGACTGATACGGCGATCGAGGTTGCCGTGGGTAAGCTCTTCTGCCCAGCCAGAAAGCCGGGCAATGGGTGCACCGATTTGTCGCGACATAACATAGGCCACCACCGCAATCAGCATGGTGGCAATCAAGCCGATCAAAAACGCCCGTTCGCGGATAAACGCAATATCCTTCAGGGCATCGTCGGCATCGCGCACCAGCACCAGGCTCCAACCACTGTCACGCACATAGCGGAACTCCCGCGCAGGCATATTGACCAGCAATAGCTCCTGAGAACCTCGGCGAATATAACGATGGCCCGGCCGACTCAATAACCGATCCAGCAGCATAGGGTTGTTGGCCACCCACCAACGCTTGCCATACACACGAGTGGGATCGTCGCCACTGCTGGCCGCATCATCAAACAGAATAAAATCAGGGGCCGCCAGGATATAGCCATCGGCATCGATCAACACCGCATAACCGCTCTCCTCCTGCTGTTCTGGCACCACATTGATGGCGCTTACCTGCAACAACAACTCGCGCCAATCAAGACTGGCTTTGAGCACACCGACAAGATGATCGGGCTGGTATTTTCGAAAAATAGGCACCACGATACTGACACCGTAGCCACCCAGCTCTGAATCAAGCCGCAGAGGCGACAAAAACGCCTTACGCTCAATCATCACCTGTTTAAACCACTGGGCCTCTTTCAGGGAAATACCGATCAAATCGGAATCCCCCGCTGCCACCACCGCGCCGTCTACATCCACTGCCACCAACGTGTTATAAACACCATAGGCACGCTGATAATCGAACAGCATCTCGGACACCACCCCTTCCGGGTCGCCCCGCTCCACCGCCTGCATTACATCCAATGCCGCCCATGAGCGAATATTCTCCTGACTGAAACCAAACGTACGATCAATTTGCGACATGGCCAACAACGAAGTGGCTTGTAAACGTTCACCTACCTGATTGATGATGGTTTCGCGGGATTTGAAATAGGCAAGGGTGCCGAACACCATCAGCGGAGCCAATGCCACAATCAGCATTATCGCCAATAGCTTATTTTGAATGGTGGGGGCGAGCCAGCGGCGCGCTTTGCGTCTGTCCATATTACTAATCAGGGAGCCTTGCTACACGATCCTTGGTCTTCGCCCGAATGGCAGGGGCAGGTTCACTACTCCATAAGTTCTCAGTATAGTGGCAATCCCTACATTTGCCCACGCGCGGTAAGTAATTACTAATCAGTGCCTAACCAACTGATATATTGAACAAAAAAACCATACAGAAGAGTAATTTTTGAACCCTGAACTTCTACAGAATGCAGACATCTTCCGAGCCCGCGTGCTGGACTGGTATCACCAGTTTGGCCGCAAGGATCTACCCTGGCAGCAAAACGTCAACCCTTACCGGGTTTGGATTTCAGAAATCATGCTGCAGCAGACCCAGGTCAGCACCGTAATCCCCTATTTTGAACGCTTTATGGCCCGCTTCCCCAGCGTGCAGGCCCTGGCAGACAGCCCCGTGGATGACGTACTGCAACACTGGTCCGGCTTGGGCTACTACGCCCGCGCCCGCAACCTGCACAAAGCCGCCTGCGTGGTGGACGAAGTCTTTGCCGGAGAATTCCCCCGCAACGTAGACACCCTCACCACGCTCCCCGGCATTGGCCGCTCCACCGCCGGAGCCATCGCCAGCATCAGCATGGGCATCGCCGCCCCCATCCTGGATGGCAACGTAAAACGGGTACTGGCACGCCTGCACGCAATCGAAGGCTGGCCCGGCGACAAAAAAGTGGCCGACCGCCTGTGGCAGATTGCCGAAGGCTATTCCATGGCTGAGCAAAACCGCGCCGACACACGGGAATACACCCAAGCCATGATGGATCTGGGTGCCACCCTCTGCACCCGCAGCAAGCCCGCCTGCACCGTCTGCCCCCTGGTGGACGGCTGCAAGGCCGTGGCTGAGGGCAACCCCACAGCCTACCCCCACTCCAAACCCAAAAAAGACAAACCCGTCAAAGCCACCTGGATGTTAATGCTGCAACACAAGGGCGAACTGCTGCTGTACCGGCGACCCGACCAAGGCATCTGGGGTGGATTGTGGAGCTTTCCTGAGTTTGGGAGTGAAGACGCACTGCAACAGCATCTGGCCCTGCAGGGATTAAAGCCCCGCCAACAGACCAGCCTTGAGCCCTTTCGGCACACCTTCTCCCACTACCATCTGGATATCCACCCCATCCACATTACCCTAAGCCGCAAACTGCCCAGCGTGATGGAAGGGCTGGATCAGGTCTGGTATAACGAGAGCCAGATCGAACAGCTGGGGCTGGCCGCCCCCATAAAAAAGCTGATCCAGATACTTCATCACGCCAACCCCGTCAAACAGTGAGCTGAACACCATGAGCAGAACCGTCTTTTGCCGCAAATACCAACAGGACATGGAAGGCCTGGAGCGCCCGCCCTACCCCGGCCCCAAAGGGCAAGACATCTACGACAACGTATCCAAACAGGCCTGGCAGGAATGGCTCAAACACCAGACCATGCTGATCAACGAAAAGCGCCTGAATATGATGGACCCGGAGACTCAAACCTACCTGACGGGTGAATTTGACAAGTTTCTTGCTGGAGAAGACGTCGAACAGCCCGAAGGCTATGTACCCCCAAGCAGCTGATTTAGAAAAACCTTCTGGATCAGGCCAAGGGGTATTGACTCAAAAGCCGTCTGAAGGTTTAATAGCGCCCTCTTGACGCCCGGTTAGCTCAGTCGGTAGAGCAGGGGATTGAAAATCCCCGTGTCCTTGGTTCGATTCCGAGACCGGGCACCATATATAAAGGCCTGCAAGCAGTTGCGGGCCTTTTTTTATTCCTGTGACACACCCCTGTCACACTGCCAATTAGCCTCCCCCCTCTACCAGCACGACCATACTCTTACAACTAGATTCCCCCCTTCCAATTCCCTTTATATCAACATGCAATTAATATCAGTGGCGACTGCATTCGTGAAACTATTGGAAATAACTAATGGGTAACAATAACCATCAAGAAGAAATCGCCTCATCGGGAAAAAAAGATGATAACAAGCCTATATCTAAAACTCCTTTGTCTGAACACGTAAAGAAGTTTTTGCTCCTTAAATTTTTTAGCAGTTTTAGCTTATCCCAAAGAAAGCTCCTTAGAATAATGTTCTATGCTTGGTTTATTTGGGTTGTCGGCTTTATTATCTCTGCCCTGTATCTCCTTAGAAAAAGCGAGACTCTAGCAGAAGTCGCAAAAGACAATTTCTGGATATCCTTCTACGCATCTGCCGCTGAAGACGCTCTTTTCTTCATTATTTTGACCGCGATAGTAATACTCATTTCATCCAGGAAACCAGAAGAAGAAACTATCGACAACAAAATCAGTTTTCTTTTCAATGATGAATCTCTTAACGCTAAACAATACGCCAAAAGAGCAATAGAAAGATTGGCATGCTATAGTCCCCAGTCAACTGTTCGCATCTCCGTTCACAGTTACAACTCGAAAATAGACGCTTTCAAAGTAATCACTAAATGGGACTTCAACCTAACCAATATTTACAATAACTTTGCATACGAAAATGATGACAGTCTCCACGTCGACATAGATACAGACGACATCTATTTGGAAGACGAAATCAGAGGCGCCTTAACACACCTCCAACTTTGCCCCATTGTCTCCTCAAAACATACAACTAACACTCGAAGCTATGAATTGCAGAATGACGAGCAAATAAAATCGAAGTTTTTGAAAAAGAAAATCCATGCTTCAATTGGCGCCAATGAAGCTGCTAAATATGAAGTAGAATTCTGGATGTGGTGTAAAAATGGAGAGCCATACCATCAATGGGTTCGACGCTTTACGGAAAAATACGTAATCAAAGTAACTAATGACATGACTTGCGGAAAGTCTATTACAGTGGAATGTCAGCCTCCATTCGACAAAACTTCCGATATATCTGACCCCGAGCACCGCAAGATCGAGCTGAAACCCAACCAGTCAGAAGTTATTTATTCGGGAACAGAGATGACACCAGACGATGACATGTGGATATGTATTTCAGGAAACGGCTCAACCCCAGAAGATAACCACAAAGAATAAAAAGCAATATACTTATTCCTATATACTATAATAAACAGTTTTTAAATCTGTATACTTGTAAATGTTAACATTTAGTTCTCTTTCTAGAAGGATGCACACCATGTACTTAGTAAGTAGCGGTGCAGGTGGTGGTTGAACCACTTATATTTTGACTTTGCATGAAAATTATAAAGGACGCAGGCCGTAAGCCTGCGTTTTTTATTGCACCCAAGATGCGACACATATGTGACATACCAGAACAAAAAGCCATAACCAGCTGATTAATAATATATATTTCTAGTTGTTCGGTGATTATTAGTCCCCTGTTGCCGTTTATTGTCAATTGCTGTAACCTTTTGCTGTATATTTGAACAGTGTAAAGGTTTTCTCCATGGCGACTATCCGAGAGCGAAAAACAAGCAAGGGTGAAACCCGCTATCAAGCCATAGTCCGCCTCAAGGGCTTTCCTCCCCAAACAGCCACATTCAATAGAAAGACTGATGCCAAAAGATGGGTTACCAATACCGAAGCAGCTATACGCGAAGGCAGGCACTTCAAAACTACGGAATCCAAAAAACACACGCTCAGCGATTTAATAGAACGCTACATAAAATACGTCTTACCCACAAAACCAAAGAGCCAGCTTAAACAAGCTGCTCAGTTACGATGGTGGCAATCTGAAATTGGCTACCTAACGCTTTCAGAAGTGACTCCAGCTCGCTTAGGCGAAGCAAGAGACAAACTTCAAAGGGGGCGTCAGCCAGCAACTGTGGTGAGGTATATGGCAGCCCTCTCTCACGCCTTCACAATTGCTTCAAACGAATGGGGATGGTTAGAAGACAACCCACTACGCAAGGTGCGGAAACCTGTAGAACCAAGAGGCCGAGTACGCTTCCTGGATGAAGAAGAACGCTCCAGACTGCTCACAGCCTGCAAACAATCTGACTGTGAATCACTGTACCCCGTAGTGGTACTGGCACTTTCAACAGGAATGAGACAAGGCGAAATCCTATCACTTGAATGGCCTCATGTAGACTTGGTTCGCGGCTACATCTACCTATCAGACACAAAAAACGGTGAGCGCCGCACAGTTCCACTGGTAAGCCATGCAAAAGAGCTTGTTCTTAACCTGTCAAAAATTCGCAGAGTCGATACAAAGCTACTGTTTCCCAGCACAGTGAAACCACAATCCCCAGTCGCCATACGAAGACCTTGGGGTGAAGCCCTCAAAGCAGCTGACATTCATGATTTCAGGTTCCACGATTTACGCCATACTGCCGCCAGCTACCTAGCTATGAACGGAGCATCTTTGGCTGAGATAGCTGAAATATTAGGTCATAAAACTCTCCAAATGGTGAAGCGTTACGCCCACCTTTCCGAGCAGCATACCAGCCGAGTTCTGGAGTCCATGAATAGGAGTATGTTTAATGGCTAATGTTTCAGATTCATCCTTAGAACTAGAGCTCAGCCAGAATTCTTATTACCTGGAAAGTGCCAGCGAAAAGCTCAGTGAATTAATGAACAAGCCTTTTAATGTGTCTAGACTATTCGAGCTAGCGGAACACGGTGAGATTGCCATAGCGTTCTCACCTGAGCCCAGCCTTGCCCAGCGGATGTATGCCCAAAAAGAAGCGAAAATAAAGCGGTTCTTGTATTTGAATCACTCTGACATTCTAGAGTTTAGCCCACACAACAGAAACAGAGAAATTATAAGGAGTGTCACCGCATTCGAAGATGCGAATTATGCGCGAATGTACAATGCCCATGCATCCGGCAATGATACAAAAAAGTTTCCGACAGACAACCCTGATTCAACGGACAAATTATATTGTGAAAATCTAGCTAGAACCGAATTAGTAATAACCAAAGAAGAACTAGAGCGATTTATCAAGGAGTCAAAACCTACGACTTCCCTTGAATTCTGTAGTTATCACGATGCTGGACACATTCTATTTAACAATGATGGCATAACCCCCAGAATGAGAGGGCATGAACTAGAAATGTGGGCATATATCGACCAAGACAACCTGCAGCCCTACCTGGATAAAGGCCTCACTAGAAAAACCACAACAAATGAATGTAGAAAGTTAGGATTAAATATAGAATCCTGCTACTTCTCTATGACACAAGTTGAAACCTTCAATCCAGAGGCCAAGGAAAACAGTGGTCGCTGGCTCACATTTCAAGAATTAATCCAACGTTGGTCGAACCAAACACCGAATTATTCACTTGAATCTCTAAACAACCTAATAACTAGCGTTCACAAAAAAGCCATTAACACAAATCATCTTGAGTTGTGGCCTTTGTCGCCCGATGAATACTTCTATGCCGTCGATCCTTATTCCGATGTAGCCTCCTGCCCCCAATCAGGAATGTTTCAGCTGCGTCAGATTGAGAAATTTGAAGAGCACCACTTTAAGGTAAGTCTCTCGGATTTGAGCAACCCAGAATCAATTGGATATGAAGTTGCTTTTCAGATTCTAAACAGCAAGTTCGAATGTTCTGCTGAAGAGTTCACAGTGTGGTGCAATTGGGACAGATGGGAATTAAAACCTTACATGGACGACCAATTAAAACGCCAATATTCGTTTTTTAGAGAAGAAGTTAGCTCACTTACTGATTGCTTAATTGGGGCGTTCTTTAACAAAACACAAGTTGAGCAATATGAGCCGAATGAGCGCTACATTACGCACACTGAACTTGTACACAAAATTGTGGAAGCAAGTGGATATGATGAAGCTAGAGCAGTAAAGCTAGTGATGAACAAATTCCATCAGGATCGAGGGCAATTAGAAAAGCCCGACCCGGTATCTAATACGAATACTCTAGGAATGACTTGGACAACTAAATTTACAAGCCCCACCCCTAGCAACGCGGTTTTTGAATTAGAAAAGGTAATCAAGTTCATAGCATCATCATTTGCCTGCCACACGATCACTTCCTCTAACTCAGCATCCAAGATAGCGAACACAAGCGCTCCGGCTACCTCATGTCAGCCATCAGTAGTCACCAGAACCAACCAACTGCACCAACTACTAATGAAAATTGACGAGCATCTTGAGAAAACCCTTGGCAAGAAACCAGCTCTTAAGCTAATACAAAAAACTCTCGAATCCCATTACGCTCAATTCGACGACGAAAACATAATCCAAGAAATTGACGAAGACACAATTTATTGGAGAAGCAAACATGGGTCAGAACAGAAACTAAGTTTCGGCTCCTTATCTGCTACCATATCCAAACTGCGGAGACGTTAATTTAACGCTAAGCGTTAATTCTTAATGCCCCCCTTAACGTTAAGCAATACATCTAATAATCACAGTTACAGATAGCGAATAACCGCTACTGACAACCAAATACCAAACTGTAACTGGTGATTTATGTCTACTGAAACTCACGCTAAACGGCTAGCTACCGTAAGAAACACTAGCCTGAAGTACCCGGATGCCAACATTACTGAAAGCAGCCTGCGCTGGCTCATATTTAATGGTAGTGAAAATGGCTTTAATCAATGCATTGTTAGGATCGGTCGTAAAATCCTTATAGACTTGGATAAGTTCGAAAGCTGGCTAGATGAGCAGGCAGCCAATGGGGGTGCAGTATGACTCTCAATATCAGTTACCCTAAACCAAACTGCTTATGTGCGCGATATTTAGCCCGATTCTTACAAGGCGAAACGCTTAAACACAGAGAGGCTGACAGCGCTACAGGGAGTTACCGGCTCGCATCACATGTCCATTACCTTCAGGAAAAGCATGGTTGGCACATTGAGCGCAGGGAAGTTACTGAAGCTACTAGGGATCCCACAGGGAGAGCTGCCACCTTCATGGAGTATTGGTTAGCAGCCAGCTTGATAGAGTGGGCAGGTATCCAAGGCCAAGAATATGTTGAAAAGGTCTTGGAATTGGAAGCCATCAGGATAGCGGAGAGGCTGGCGGCCACCAGCCCCACCGCAGATGACAATCCTGACGGGACTGACAAGGAGAAGCCTAGCACGATTCCTGCCTTAAGTAATGGGCCAGATAATGGCTCGCAATAGGGCAAAGACTAAGGGAAGGGGTGGGACTCCACCCTTTTTCCAGCTCACTCATCGACTTTTAGACCTACCCGCGTACATCCAATTGCCACATACCGCAAAAAGTCTGTTGATTGACATGGCAAGGCAGTACAACGGCCATAACAACGGTGATATATGCGTAACACTGAAAGTGATGAAAAAGAGAGGCTGGACATCAAACGGGACCATGTGGAGAGCGCTACAGGCACTCATAGCGGCTGATTTAGTCATGCAAACCAGACAAGGAGGATTGAACAAATGCAGCCTGTATGCCTTTACGTGGCTAGCTATCAACGAGTGCGGGGGTAAGCTGGACATTGCGCCGACAAAAGGCCCGCCAATACCCCTTCACATGCACCCAAGCCTGAACAAATAACCCATACCTTGATAGGGATTAGCCTACTCTCTATCAAGGGTCTGTTCACACACAACGGATTAATAATTACTCCTTTACAAGGTACAGTGAATTACCAATCAGTAGTTGAAACTAATCCTCCAATGAGACACCTTTCTATATATCTGCCATACCTTATGGACATAAAGGGAAAAACCATGAGTAAAGTCACACATAAAATATTGCTGGGGGCATTAGTAGTCACACTACTCGCATGTAGGAGTACAAGCATCAAGCACTATACGGATGCAGATTACAAAACATACCAGATACATAAATTTCTGGTGGAATCTAATAGTGATAAGTTCGAAGAAATGCTCAGCCACAAGATTAAGCAAACAAATGCAGAACTGGTAGAACGCTACTCAATTATGCCACCGACCAGAAGCTACAGCCCTGAGCAAATACAGACAATAATCGCAACAAACAATATCGACTCGGTTTTGGTGGTCCAGATAGGGGAAATGAAAAAGGAAACCCAAGTTGTCGGTACAAACACTCAAACCCAGCATTCATTCTATTATTCACCTCCGCCCAACAACCCATACTTGGTATCACCCACAAGCTCGACGATAACCGGCACATCAAACTCGACCACCACCACTATAATCGCTTCCAGAAGTGCTTCAAACGCAACCGCCACGCTTTATGACGTAAAAACAGGCAGAATTATATGGACCGGAGAAATCGCCACGAAAGCTCAAGGCACCATTTACACGAATGAAGCCTCAGCCGCGAGCGATATAGCTATCAAAGTTCTAAACGCCTTACTTGAAAGCGGTCATATCAGCCGCAAGTAAGCAGCAAAATGCTATGATGGTTCCTCATATTTAATCGAAATCATTAGGCAGATTGGGAAATAAATCATGGGTGGAATTGGCAGCGGCAGACAAGCTCACAGGAATACCGCTACCGCAGAAGAGTTTAAACGGATAGACATTCGATATTTGAAAAGAATAGGTATTCTGGGCAAGTATCGAAGTGGCACCCTATCATGGACCTGTAACGGCCAACAGAGCGGTTTTATCAATTACGCCTCATCGCCCCAAACCCTGACTTTAGAATTTCGATTCCGTAGGTATGGCGAGGATTGGCAGCCAGTCACCCAGCATATCCAGTTCGTCGATTCTCTCTGTAATTATGGTGGAAGCCGGAAGTGGCTTGAGTGTCCAAAATGCGAACGGCGCTGCGGAGTTCTATATGCAGGTGGGCCACGATTTTTATGCCGGACCTGTTACCAGATACCTTACACCAGCCAGACCAAAGGCCCAATTGACCGTATGATTCACAGAATGCATAACTTAGAAGCGCGAATCTTTGACGAAACTGGCTACAGGAAGCGAAAGGGGATGCACTGGAGGACATTTGAGCGGCTTCTACAGCAACGTGACAAGCTGAGCAGTCGAATTGACGCAGACATATACAAATTCTGCTCAGAGCACCTTGAGGGCATCCCCAGAGGCGGCTATAGCCAATAGTAGTTTAGTTTCGTGCCACACTCCTGCCACACTTGGAGATATTAAAACACAACAAAACACCACATCCGACAGCTCAACAAACCCGATAATTCATTGATATTATTATTGTTTATTGTTGTCATCCATTGCCGTTATTGAATAGAAACCGATTGAAAATCCCCGTGTCCTTGGTTCGATTCCGAGACCGGGCACCATATTTTAGAACGTAAAAAAGCCCCTACAGCGATGTTGGGGCTTTTTTGTTTGGGCCGTACCTGTAAGTAGGTCTATTTTGGAAAGCGTACTTGGCGGCTCATTTTTTTAGCCTCATACGCTTGCTTGACGACCCGAATACTTCTCCAACCCGGCTCAGCCGCATCCAACTGTGTTTGTAAATTCCCAAGATGATTAACAGTCCTTATCAATTCCAGCAACCGGTCATTTTGTGCTTGGTTACGCTGTCGTGCGTTCCTACCACCTCCTCCCTGCTTGGTTTCCCGCTTTGCTTCTACCGCTGCTAATGGCCTCGCATGCGCGTTGATATACGCCACTGCTGCTGCCCTATTGGTTGTCGCCGCGGAGTTCTCACCATCGCCCCGCCCTCCACTACGATGCCCATGGTGTTGGCTTTTAGCGGGATAAGATTGCAAAACACGTAGAATTTCAGTTTCACCGTACTTACGCGATAATTGATTCGCTGTTGCGCGATTGTACGTATATATGCAAGCCCAAACGTTTCTATGTGGCATTTTTCACTCACTCCATGTGATCATTGACGGAGTGGCCTAGCACGAGCCTAGACTTTATAACTGAAAGTGAACGAGCCACACATCCATCGGAACACCGCCATCATGCGAGCTGACATTTTTCTGCCCCCAATCTAAGCACTGATAAGCAATCGAAACCCGGTGCAGTTCCTAGATCGGCTTGCAGAGATCACGGTGACAGCGTTATCTATGGGTTTTCCTATTTGTGTGCATCCTTGGACATAGAGTCTTCGGAGTAAGCAGTCAATCAGGGCTTATTACGGCGAAAATACCGGCAATATAACTCTATGGGGCATTTGGAATTTACTCTACCCACTCAGCGTTCTGCAATACAACACGATACCCATCAGCGTCCTCAAAGGTCTTACCAACAGAATCCCAATAGCTGTTAAATGACTGCACAGAGATAAATCCAGCTGCTTCCATTTTTTTGCAGCTTTCTATCCATGCACTATGATCAGGCATAAAGAAAACCAGCAAATTATCTTTAGTTGGCGCTCGGCCAACCATTGTACCAGCGTGATGTGTGAACTCTAGATGGTAAGCATGATTTGGATGGCCGATGATCGACCCATCAAAACCATCGTGATCCTTAAAACTACTTAGCAGTTGGAAGCCTAAACCGGAGACATACATTGAAGTAATCTCATTCAACTTATCTGTTGGTCTGGCCACCCTGAGAACTGAAGATTTTAAAACCATTCGGCACATCCTTTCGCTGATATAATCTTTATTTGTCTTCACCTTGATTCGCTGATGCGCAGGGCGATGTTTTCATACACTTCAGCATCGCCCACCTCCCCAAACTTTGCTACAAACACGCTCTGTATCAACTTGGCCAGTGCAGCATCCGAGAACACCGCCCCCATTCGCATAACAATTGCAGCCACCTCCTGATCGTACGCATCTTTGGCACCAGCATGCACAAGCCCAACGGGGTCCGCATGGTTAATCGCTGCTTCCGCCTGCTGCCAGCGTTGTGGAAATTGCTGTTTTATTCTTTGATAGTCCATCTCCATGAGTTTGCATCCCGCTTAACGATTCAATTCAGAAACTCTATCACCCTAGCGCCCAGCGTCGTAGCAGGTTGTGGTAAATGCCGGTAAGCCTCGCAACCTCTGGGTGATTTGGTTGCAGCTCGGTGCGCACCGATTGAATGCTCTGATCCAAGTCGTAGAGCAGCTCTCGGGCTGCTTCATCCCGCACCATGCTTTGCAGCCAGAAGAAAGAGCACACGCGCTGCCCCTGTGTTACCGGCAGCACCTGATGCAGGCTTGATGAGGGGTACAATACCATGTCCCCTGCGTTGAGTTTTACCGATTGCGCGCCGAACTTACCTTCAATGATCAGCTCGCCACCTTCGTAATCCTCTGGCTGAGTGAGAAACACCGTCGCTGACAGATCGGTGCGCATGCTGTCTGGCTTGCCTGGCAGGTGCATAATGGCACTGTCCACATGAACACCATAATGGCCTCCATCGCGGTATCGATTAAACTTGGGCGGGTAAATGGTCTGCGGCAATGCAGCAGAGATAAATTGCGGATGCGTACCCAGGCGGGTAACAAGATGATTACCCAGCGTAATGGCAAGAGCGGTGTCATCGGGCAGCTGTTGATTGGTTTTTACCGCTCTGGCAATGTCACCGGCGGTGCTGCTACCCGCCTCCCATTCGGCTTGATCCAGTTGTTGGCGATACTGGTGAACCTCATCCGGCGTCAGTACATTTTCAATCACGATGAGCATGTTGGTTTGTCTCCTGTTCGCTATGCCACAAACATTGGCGGTCGATTTCCTGAAGGGTGGGGCAGCCGGTTAAGGCCATGCACACTTCCAGTTCATCCCGCAGCATTCTCAATATGTGGGCCACCCCCAGCGCTCCGGCCACCGCAAGACCGTACAGAAGCGGCCGCCCCACCATGACCGCATCCGCCCCCAATGCCAGCAATTTAAACACATCGTAACCAGAGCGCACGCCGCCATCCGCTAACACGGTAACGTCTTTACCCAGCGCCGCCCGGATCTGAGGCAATACGTGAACCGCCGAAGGCACACCATCCAGGGCACGACCACCATGATTGGATACCACCACGCCACTCACCCCCATGGCAGCCAGTTGCTTGGCATCATTGGGATGCAGCACCCCTTTCACCAGCACTGGCAGTGAGGTATTGGCCAGCAGCCATTCCAGATCTGACCAACCCGGCGCTTCGGCCATGGCGCCTTGAAATATAACGCTTTGATCGGTGCTGAGGGTGACTTGCTGGGGTGGCTGGTAGCGTTGCAGATTCTCTGGCCGAACGGCGGTGGGGAATTGAAACCCTGCCCGCTTGGCACGTCGGTTACTGGCTTGTATCGATGCATCGAGGGTAACCATTAACGCGGAATAACCGGCGGCCTCGGCTCTGCGCACCAAATCCAGGGTATGCGCCCGATCTACCTGAAAATAAAGCTGGAACCAGCGATTGCCCTGATGAGCCTGGGCAATCTCTTCTAATGTGCAGGATGACAGTGTACTGGTCACCATGCAGGTATCCAGCGCTTCTGCTGCACGTGCCGTTTCCAGTTCGCCCAATGGATGCACCAGCTTTTGATAGGCCACTGGGGCCAACAAAACAGGATGCCGAAAAGACTGGCCGAGCAGTTGTGTCGCCGTAGTGCCGGCAGAACAATCCACTAACAATCGGTTTACCAGTTGTACGCTTTGAAACGCTTCGATATTGGCACGCAGGGACTGTTCATTACCGCTGCCACCGGCAATGTACTCATACACAGGCGTGTCGATATAGTCTTTTGCCAGGGCTTCGTAATCAGCAACGCAGGTAATGTCAGAGGGAATGGAAGTAAGTTTGGGCTTTGATGCGCACTTGGGCAATTCTGATTGCTGCATAGTCACTGACCCCTATCTCGATACCACATAAACAGAAAAAGAAAGAGAGGCAGCACACTGGGTACGGCCCCTCTTTCTTAGTACTTACAGGTTAACAACCTATTGAATTACATCTGATACGTCAATGTCAGCACTGCGCGGCGGGCATCACCTATATAGGTGAATGAACCACTGCGGTAAGCCGCCAGATAGTAATCTTTGTCGGTCACGTTGGTGACATTCAAGCGGGCATTAAGGTTGTCGGTTACGTCATAAACCGCGAACACGTCAAACACAGTGTAGCTTGGCACGGTGTATGAGTAATCGTTGATGTCATTGTCCCAACCTGCTGCGGAATCAGGCTGGCCCGCGTACATTTCACTTTTGTAAGTAGCGGTACCACCAAAGGCGAACTGATCCAGCAACTGATAACGCAATTGCAGAAAGGCGCTGTCATCGGCAAAGTTACTCAGTGCGCGGCCGATGTTCTCTGGGTTATAGGAGTCCAATACTTTCGATTCCATCATCGAGACCCCTAATTGCGTGCTGAGTTTAGCCGTAATATTTCCTACCAGCGACGCTTCAACACCTTGCACGCGGTTTTCTCCGCTATTCAATGTTCCCACAGTGTCGTAACCTTCACCTTCCATTACATCGTCTTTATTAATGCGGAAGATCGCCAGCGTAGCCAACAGCTTCTCATCGAAGATATTCCACTTGGTACCAAGCTCCCAATTGACCGTTCTTTCAGGTGAAGCGCTTTGGAATTCACCCAGCGTTGAGCCGCATGCACCGCCATAGCCGCAGTTTCCACCCAGATCGGATTCACCACCATTTATGTCGCTGGATGTGCTCCAAGTCAGATACACATTGCCATTTTCGGCAACATCGTACACCAAGCCAACATGGCCATTCCAGAATGAGTCGGTATTGTAGAAATCGGTAACATCTTCCGAGCCACGCTGATAGAAGCCATTCGAATAATCATAGCGATCGTAGCGAAGCCCCAGGAACATCGAGAACACATCATTAAAGTCGATGGTGTCCATGATTGAAGCAGACATGGTTTCTATATTCCAGTCAGAATCCCAGTCGCCTTTTTGGATATCGCGTTGTATCAAGCTGGTAGCATCACTCACCCAATCGCCGTTGGCATCCATAATACAATAGCCGCCGGAAGCAGGATTCGAACCACGACCTGGCAATACGCAATTGGTGGCACCCGTGTCGGTTCGATCATACACGCCGTTTAGCACTTTGTAGTCTGAATACTCCAATCCAAAGATGAAGCTGTGAGCAATGCCGGAAGCCTCAACTGTATTAAAGTAAAAGTTGAGCTGATCAACGAAGTATTCCGCCTCTTGCCAGCCCTGGTGTGTAGACAGGCTGACGGTATAAGCACCCGGCGCAACAGGGTCACTAATGTCGCGATCACGACCTCGCGCACCGGTGGTCATATATCCATTATCAGTGGTGCCGTAACGCAGCGAGTTTTGAACGCGGAACTGGTCATTGACCTCGTATCCCACTCGCAGCGTAAATGCGTTAATTTCCGAATCCTGAAAATCTTCATCCTGCGCATACACAGGGATGTCTTTCACCGGCTTACCACCATCAGGCATGATATAGGTGCCCAGATCAGGCTTATCTTTGGCATCCAGATAGTAATAATCGGCAATAACGTTCAACTTGTCGGACGCCTGGAAAGACGCAGACAGCGCAGCACCGGTACGCTCACGATCAGCCGGATCACGATCAGGCACATCTTCGGCGGTTTGCAGCAGGTTGGCGCGAATGGCTACGGTATCGCTCAACACCTGATTGGAATCCACCGTGGCACGATAGTAGTTGTCGGTACCCACACCACCAGAAAGCTCAGTAAAGTTATATTCTGTGCTGGCCTGTTTGGTTACGCTGTTAACCGCGCCACCGGTGGTGCCACGCCCACCAAACGTGGAGCTTGGGCCTTTGGTAATTTCCACTTGCTCGGTGGCAAAGCTTTCACGGGTGGTCATGCCTGGGTCACGCAAACCATCAACGAACACATCGCTGCGGGCTTCGTGGCCACGGATAATATAGCGATCACCAAAGGCGTTGCCGTTTTCCCCTGTGCCGATCGTGATACCGGGCTGAGCCTGCAGAATTTCTTTCAAATCGGTGCGGCCCGATTCCTGAATCTGGGTTTCGGTCAGTACCGTCATGGTTTGCGGTGTTTCAGCAATAGGTTTGATATGGCGCTGATCACCAGACACTTTTGCCTTATAGGGTGCCCCTGGCTCTGCATAGGGGTTGGTGTCGATGGTTCGATCTTCGATCTTCAGTGTATCCAGTTCAATGGCTTCCTCTTCCTGAGCCATGGCAACCGGGCTCAACATCAGGGCGGATATACCCAATGCCAAGGTGGTTTTTTTGGTGGTCAGTGAAGCTTTGATCGCAGGTTCACGCAGGCTCAAGGGCCGCTGAATTTGCCGTGAGTCAACAGACATGAAATTCCCCTTCGGTGATTAGTGAGTATTAAGTGAGTATTCGATTGGAATGCTTAACAGCAGTCGATCACGATTCATGGAATCCGGTATCGCTGGCACTGGGTCGGCCTTGGCTAACATGTCCAGAGCCGCTTGATCCAGGATTGGAAAACCTGAACTTCTTTTGATCTTGGCTGTTAAAACCTCTCCGTTTTTGTTGATGGAAAATGTCAGCACTACCACGCCTTGCTGTTTTTGTTTTTTAAGCTCTGCCGGGTAGTCCTTGTGCTGTTCAAGCCAAGCCATTAGCTCTGCAAAGTAACTCTTTGCATTGCCTGACCTGCCACCGCCGCTGTGTTGCTGCTGCGTTCCGGTGCCTTCTCGCATGGCGTCTTGGGTTGCCTCAGCTTTAACCTTGGCGTCTGTTACATCTTCCTCAGTGGGTGGCGGAAGAATCGATTCCGGCTCCGTTTCCGGTTCCGGCTTCGGCTCTTCAACCTGTTCTTGTTCTGGAGGCTGTTCAGTGGTATTGACCTGAACGGCCTCCGGTGGTGGTGCAACCATTTCTACTGTTTTCAGTACGGGTTCTGGCTCAGGAGCCACGGGCTCGGGCTCTTGTATCGGTTCCGGCGCAGTGGTTTCTTCTCGGCTCCGATACGCGCCCAACTGCCCCAGCCCAATTTCATGCCCTTGCCGCCCTTCGAACTGCGCTGAACCTGTGCCAAATGGCTCTATCTCAGGCACGCCAAGCAGCAATGCGACATGCAGCAACAGCGCTATAACAAAGCCCAGGCTCCAATGTGTTAGTTTCATGCTATTGCACCGTAGCCCTGGTCAGCAGTGTTACGCTTAGTACGCCGCTGTCTCGCAGCACTTCCAGCAATTTATCCAGGTCTTCGGCCAGCAAGGCTCGATCAACCTTTACCGATATGCGCTGATTACCAACGGGGTTGAGCGCCGCCAACTGCGCTGGTAGTTGCTGCAAATCAATTCGCTTGCCGTTCAGACGCAACCCTCTATCCGAGGCCATTTCAAGCATCCACTCAGGGTGCACTGCAGTATTTTCGCTGGCCGATTCAGGGGCTTGTATGCGCTGATCCTGTTGGTGGCTGATCTGTCCGGCGATCAAAAAGAAAATCAATAGCAGGAATACAATGTTAATCAGCGGGATGAGGCTTTCATCCAAACTCTTTTGTTGGCGTTCTGGAATCATGGTCATGGGGCCTTTGCGCCACCGTAGTTCACACTGGATATCCCCAATGCGCGCAAGCTGTCCAAAGCGCTGACAATGTCCTGCACGGACACCGTTGCCTCTGGCACCAGAATGATGGGTGCATCTGCATTGAACCAACCCATCTGTGCCGCACCCAATTGCTGATAGTGATCAAGGGAGCCGACCTTGCGATTGCCCTGATCTTTCACATCCAGGGATAAGTCTTCATTCAAAAACACCAGCTGGTTTTTGCTTTCGGCATTAGGCTCTGCAGCAACCATCGGATGAAATTCAACGGCACCCCATTGATCAAAATTGGAGGTGAGCATAAAAAACATGAGCAAGATAAAAACCACATCAATCAGCGCGGTGAGGCCGATACTGCGTCGTCTTGGCTTGTAACCCAGTGCCGCTGTCACCATGATTTATGCAGCCACTGCCAAGCTGATTTCTGCAACATCGCCTGTCTGCAGCAGTTGAGTGCGATCCATCACGTCCTGCAGCAGGGTGGCCTGTACTTCAACCCGCCGTTCGAACCAGCTGTGGGCCATGGACACCGGGATCGCGACCGCCAGCCCCACTGCCGTGGTAAGCAGCGCTTGCCAGATGCCACCGGACAACACCGCAGGATTAACCTGACTACCCGCTACTTCCATCGCCTGGAAGGCCTCGATCATGCCCAACACGGTGCCAAACAGCCCCAGCAGAGGTGCGACATTGGCCACCACTTCAAGAATACGCAGATGATCGGTTAGCTCACTGAGCAGCTCCCGGGCCTTACGTTGTGATTCCATGCGCAGATCTGCGGCGGAGAGGGATTGGCGTGATATCAGCGCCACCATGTGGGCCAACAGCCGAGAGGCGAGATCTTGACGTTTGAAGGTGGGCTGGGCCTGTTCATGACGCTGCCCGGCAGGCACAGAGGCTAAAAGCACTTGCATCTGCTGGGCCGAAAGCGGCCGCAAGCGAAAGAACTGCCATGCTTTGACTAGAATGACGGTGAGCGCTATCAACGATAGGCCTACCAATATGCTGACGACGACACCGCCCTGTTCGGCGATATGAATTAAATTAGGAAACATGCCTCAAACACCCGTAGCGTTAACTGGATATATTTGAGGCACTATACCTAAATGATAATTATTATCAATACGATTATCATTAAATTGTATTAAATATAATCAGCGATACCCTGCCCTGTCCATCAACATAATGGCATCCTTCTGTCGACGCCCAGCCGCTTCCAGGTTCAAAGGGTCGGCCTTGAACTCACCCCAGGATTCCACAATCGGGTCCAGGCGAGTGGCATCATTGACCGGATACTCCATATTGATCCCCGCAAAAGCCTCTTGCGCGGAGCGCTTGGCCAGCCATTCCAGCAATGCCTGAGCAGCTTTGGGGCTTTTGGCGTGGGTAGTAACCCCGGCACCCGAGATGTTCACGTGAACCCCGGTGGTGCTTTGATTAGGCCAGAACAGGGCGGCGGGGATCTCGGGATTCGCCATCTGCAGACGCCCAAAATAGTAGGTGTTGACGATTCCAACATCGCATTGGCCGGCCACAATGGCTTCGATCAGAGCGGTATCGTTGGCGAACACCGGCGCGGCCAGGTTGCTCACCCACCCCTTTACCATCTGCTCTGTGGCTTGCTCACCCTGACGCTCCATCAGCATGGCCAGCATGGATTGGTTGTACACTTTTTTGGCAGTGCGCAAACACAGCTTACCTTTCCATTTGGGATCGGCCAGATCCTGGTAGGTGGACAGCTGTTGCGGTTGAACACGGGCCTTGGAGTAGACAATGGTTCTGGCTCGTAACGACAACCCAAACCAGCGGTTATCCTCATCCTGATACTGATCCGGCACCACCGCTTCCAACACTCTGGACTTGATGGGGCGCAGCAAACCCTGATCGGCGGCATACCATAGGTTGCCGGCGTCGACGGTCATCAGCATATCAGCAGGTGTACGTGAGCCTTCCGCCGCCAGTCGCGCGATCAGCGGGCCCGCCTCATCATTGAGCAACACCACCTTGACCCCGGTTTGCTGGGTATAGAGATCGAAAATAGGTTTGATCAGGCCCTCGCTGCGGGCTGAATACACAACCACTTCTTGACCAGCGTTAGCCCAAGGGGAAACCAATACCCCTAGAATCAAAGTAAGACGAGCCAGAACAACAACTGCACTTTTCATATAAACACACCATTACCGCAAAAGGGTTAATGATAATCATTATTATTGCCAAAGTGAATGCGTATCTTTCGCAAAGGCGGGCTGACAGCCTCTATCCAGCCATCACTGTTGATACTGGCCGACCAATTGCTGAATCTGTGCGGCGGATAAGGCACCGGCTTGGTCGAACTTCATATCCCCGCCGACAAACAATTTGAAATTGGGGATGCTGCGGATGCCATAGCGGGCCGCCAGTTGCTGTTGGGTTTCGGTGTTCACTTTCAATAAGATAGCCTTGCCTGCCAGGGCTTGTGCCGCTTTGGCAAATTCCGGCGCTGCCATTTTGCAGGGGCCGCACCACTCGGCCCAGAAATCCACCAACACCGGCACCGTGGCGTTATTGATAATGTCATCGAAGCTGGCGGCGTCCACATCTATGGGTGTCGACTGGGGCGGCAGCGGGGTTTTGCATTGGCCGCACTTGCCGGTGGCGGCAAGATAGCGGGCTGGAATGCGGTTTTTGGTCTGACAATGGGAGCAGGTTCGAATCACGCAGGGCCTCATGACGGGATCAGTGTATTAACACATATGGGGCCATGGCGGTTGATTACAAGCTACCTGTCTCCCATCACGGCCTGAATATAAGGCTCCGCCTCCTGCTTCAAGCGCACAAACGAAGGCCGCATGGAAACCTCTTCCCAATAGCGAAAAATATTGTCAAAACCACCAAATGGTGCAAAGGAGTTGGCGTAGAACAGCACGGGTATGGCGGAGCAATCAGCGATGCTAAAGGTGTCACCCCCCAGATACTGGGAGCTGCCTAACTGATCATCCATAAAGCGGTACATGGTGCCGATTCGCTCGCTGCTTTTACTGATCAATTCACGGTTTTGTTCGTTCTCCGGCTTCCAGCTTTCAAAAATCAGGCTCACCACGGGATCATTCAAATACAGGTCGCACATGCGATCCATAAAACGGGCGCGACGGCCCAGCTCAGGATCACGGGGGATAAGAATCGGTTCCTGCTCGAAATGGGTGTCGATGAATTCCACAATAATGGAGGATTCGGGGATCATGCGGCTGTCATCCCGCACCAGTAGCGGTAATTTGCCAAAGGGATACAGCTTTGTGTATTCCTCTTTGGCGGCCGGATCGCTCAGGTCCACCAAGTGCGGGGTGAACGAGACATCCTTTTCATAAAGAGCGATAAGCACTTTCTGCGAATAGGTGGAGAGGTAGGAAAAATAAAGATCCATGGAGCGGCTCCTGATGGTCAATTGGGCAAACTTATTTGTTATTAGACGTTAATGTTCCCAATAAGATTAGCCGCTCCAGTGCATTTCGCCCAATGCCCCTGATTTTGATCAGGATTTGAGCAGCGCCTCCCACTCAATTGCGGGATCACCCAGGGCATAAAACTCCGGATTCAGCACACTTTCCTTGCGGTTGTAGGTCAGCGGTTCAAACTCGGTGTTGATGACCCGACCTCCGGCCTCCATCAACACCGCCTGAGCCGCTGCAGTATCCCATTCACTGGTGGGCGCCAGGCGCGGATAGAGATCCGCTTTGCCTTCGGCGATCAGGCAGAATTTCAACGAGCTGCCCATGCTGGTCATATCGGTGCTGTAGCCTGCGGACTCTAATTTCTGCAGCAGCGCATTCAACTTTTCGGCACCATGGCGGCGGCTACCCACCACAATAAGCGCCCGGTCTTCTACTGTGCGCACTGCTATTTTATGCCATTGGCCCTGATCCACCTTGAAGGCACCCACACCCTGACCACCCACATAGGCCTGATCCTTCAGCGGCACCGTAACCACCCCCAACACCGGCTCGTTGTTCTCAATAAGCGCAATATTGACGGTAAATTCACCCGTGCCATTGATGAACTCCTTAGTGCCATCCAGGGGATCCACCAACCAATAGCGGCTCCAGGTTTGCCGTTGCGCATAGGTGATACTTTCTGACTCTTCGGAAAATACCGGGATATCAGGGGTAAGGCTAACCAGCTTGTCCACGATGACATGATGGGCGGCATGATCGGCCTCGGTTACCGGGCTGTCGTCTGCTTTGGTAATCACTTGCACGGCCTCATCGCGATGGTAGACAACTTTAATTGCCTCACCTGCCTGTTCCGCAATTGCCAGTACGCTTTCCATTAAGTCTTTGGTGACCAATTCGCTCATGAACTATTTCCTGTTTCGAATGATGTCGCGGGCCATATACAGCGCCGCCAATGATCGTGCCTCGGTAAAATCTTCTGCGGCCAATAAACTGTCGATGTCCTCCAAAGGGTGCTCGATCACTTCGATGGCTTCCGGCTCATCACCGGGAAGGGTTTTTTCGTACAAATCCTCTGCCATGACCACATGAATCATATGCCCCATATAGCCAGGCGACATGGATAATGTCTTTAGCTCGGTTAACTGGTTGGCACCATGACCGGCCTCTTCCATCAGCTCGCGGTTAGCCGCTTCAAACATGGTTTCCTGCCCGTCCATGGCACCTTTGGGCAACGCTAATTGATAGTCATGGGTGCCACAGGCGTATTCCCGAATCAGTAACACGTTGCCATTCTCTTTTACTGCCACCACCAGCACCGCCGGTATACGCGGCGTGCGCAACCGCTCGTAGACGCGCTCCTCACCATTGGAGAAACGCAGCTGCAGGCGCTCTATGCCAAACAGGCGACTTTCCGCCACTAATTCATGATCGAGTATGGTAGGCTTTTGCGGCATGATAATCGCTCAATTTCAGGAGTAATGGCTTTTATGATTTGCTGGGATCATATCGATACTGTGTTGCTGGATATGGACGGCACCCTGCTGGATCTGTATTTCGACAATTATTTCTGGATGGAATTTTTACCCCAGCGCTATGCCGAAGCGAAACATATTAGCCTCGATGACGCCAAAACCCAACTGTTCGCCCGCTTCAGTGAGCATCGCGGCACTCTGAATTGGTATTGCCTGGATTTCTGGCGCCAAGAGACAGGCCTGGACATCGTAGCAATGAAAGCCGAAGTGAAAGACCTGATTGGGCTGCGCCCCAACGCCATCACGTTTCTGCAGAAAGTGCGGGAATCGGGCCGTAAAGCCGTGCTGATCACCAACGCCCATCGCGGCAGCCTGGATCTGAAGCTGGAACAAATCCCCATGGCACCTCATTTTGACGGTATTTTCAGCTCCCATGACTTTGGCCTCCCCAAGGAAGATCCCCATCTGTGGAGCCGACTGCAAGCAGTCATGCATTATGAGCCAGCCCGCACTCTGTTGATCGACGACAGCCTGGCCGTGTTGCGTTCCGCCAAAAAAGCGGGGATCGCTCACACTCTGGGCGTGCTGCAACCGGACAGCCAAAAACAATCCATGGATACCGAAGAGTTCATTGGCCTGGACTGCTTCAGCCGCATTTATCCGCCCTCCGCGCAGCCCGACAACCACTAAACAAATGACACAACCTTGTTTCCGAGGACAAAGCAGTAGGGCAAATTGACCATTCAAGCCTTGTAGAAGGTGCCTTTTATAAGACGTTTTATACAATTGTCTCAACACTTAGCACACAGTGTTGAAGTAAGCCCATCATCTTATGAAGCAATTGAGTTGTGTAGTCGATACTTTGGCGCCGCACCGGCGCCTTTTTTTTCGCCTTTTATTCGCATCTGTTTCCACCCAGCACGGTTCCTGCAGCAGACCTCGCCAAATCGTTTTATAATGCCCCGTTTTAACGCTGACATTGCGTGCAACCTTGGATCAGGAAACAGGGGCCAAAACGAGTATGGGCCAGACCGACAACGGACGCTCCGATACCCACACCAAAATTCGACTGGATAAATGGCTGTGGGCGGCGCGTTTCTACAAGACCCGCTCCATTGCCAAAGACATGATCGATGGTGGTAAAGTGCACTACGAAGGCCACCGGGTTAAAGCCAGTAAAGAGGTGAGCCTGGGAGCCCAAATCCGCCTGCGCCAGGGCTTTGATGAAAAAACCGTGGTGGTGCTCAGCCTCAGCGATCGGCGCGGCAATGCCAGCATCGCCGCCACCCTGTATGAAGAAACCCAGGAAAGCATCGAAAAACGCCAACTGGCCAGCGCCCAACGCAAAGCCATGAACGCCGCTGCGCCAGGCACTGAAAGCCGCCCCAACAAAAAGCAGCGCCGCCAGATCAACCAGTTCAAAAGCCAACAGAGCGATTAATATGACCAGCAGCGACATCAGCCAACGATTCATGATCAACGACAGCGGCGTGCGCGGCCAATGGACCCTGCTGGATGCCAGTTTTCAGACCGTGTTGGCCAAACACGATTATCCGTTGGAAATCCAGGCAGTTTTGGGAGAAATGATGGCCGCTGCCATTTTGCTCACCTCAACCCTCAAGTTCGAAGGCAGCATGACCATCCAGGCACGCGGCACCGGCACCGTCAGCCTGCTCACCGTAGAATGCACCCACGACAACAAGCTGCGCGCCATCGCCCGTTGGGAGGGTGACACCAGCGGCATGGATTTTCGTACCATGGTGGGGGATTCCACCCTGGGGATCACCATTTCCCCCCTCCAAGGCGAGCGCTATCAGGGCATCGTACCTCTGGACGGAGAAAACCTGTCCCAATGCCTGGAAAGCTACTTTCAGTACTCCGAACAATTGCGCACCCAGATTCAACTGTTTCACGGCAACAACCGCGCCGGCGGCCTGTTTCTGCAAATACTGCCCACCCATTCCGGCATCAAAACCGACCCGGAAGCCCAGAAAGAAGAATGGGAGCGTGTCACCGCCCTGGCAGGCACCCTTACCGCCGAGGAGCTGTTGAATCTGGATTGTTCAACCGTGCTGCATCGCCTGTTTCACGAAGAAAGCGTGCAACTGTTTCAGCCGGAGCCGGTACTATTCCAATGTACCTGCAGTCGCCAGCGCACCGCCGATGCCCTTATTCAAATAGGCAAAGAGGAGCTGGACAGCGTCATCGCCACCGAAGGCAAAGTGGATGTCAGCTGCCAGTTTTGTAACGAGCGTTACGTTTTCGATGCGGTGGATGTGGCCCTGCTGTTTACCGACGCCAGCAGCGAAAGTATTGACTCTGGTAAGTCCATAAACTGAGCAAAAATGAATGAGCGACAACCACTTATCGCTCGCACCCCGGCCATTGTTAGCAACCACTAACCACAGCCACCAATTAACTCGCACTCGCCCCGAATAAGTGCGTTTCATGGACGAATTTCGGCCCAGCGGAAAGGCTTAGCGTTTTTCAGGGAAATTTGCCATAATGCGCCGCTCAAATTCGGGCTGGCGTTAAGTCGAGCAGGACACCAAGTACAGCAACCGATTGAATTCATCGGTCTGTCATGGGTACAGCCCAGTATTCAGAGCCTGCTTGCGAGAAGCTACCGTCGTGGCCAAGGGCCTGCGGAAACGCTATCTCATAACGATAGCCACACAGCTTTATTTTTAAACTGTTAGAAAAAGCGGCCAAAAGCCGATTAAAGTGAGGTTATAGGAAACATGTCAAACGCTCCCCAGATTCATACCGATCCGAGCAGCACATTCTTGATTGAAGAAGCCATCAAGCGCGGCGAAGGCGAATTGGCCCACAACGGTGCCTTTGTTGCCAAAACCGGTGCCCGTACTGGCCGCTCTCCCATGGATCGCTTCATCGTAGACGAGCCCAGCACCAGTGAGCACATCCACTGGGGTCCGGTTAACCGTCCTTTCCCTGCAGACAAGTTCGATGCCCTGTGGGGCCGCGTTGAGGAGCATGTTTCCCAAAGCGACCAGTTCATCTCCAACCTGCACGTTGGTGCTGACCCTGATCACTACATCGCCGTTAAGGTCACCACACAAACCGCGTGGCACAACCTGTTCGGCCGCTGCCTGTTTATCCGCCCCGAAAAGTTCAACCCAAAATCCAAAGAAGGCTGGGAAATTCTGCACGCCCCCACCTTTGAGTGTCAGCCAGAGCGCGACGGCACCAACAGCGATGGCTGTGTAATCCTGAACTTCGCAGCACGCAAAGTTCTGATCGCCGGTATGCAATACGCTGGCGAAATGAAGAAAGCCATGTTCTCGGTACAGAACTTCCTGTTGCCTGAGAAATCAGTACTGCCCATGCACTGCTCTTCCAACGTGGGTGAAGACGGCGGCGTAGCCCTGTTCTTCGGCTTGTCCGGTACCGGTAAAACCACCCTGTCTGCTGACCCTGATCGCTACCTGATCGGTGATGACGAGCACGGCTGGGCCAAAGGCTCCGTATTCAACCTCGAAGGCGGCTGCTACGCCAAATGTATCGACCTGAGCCAGAAAAATGAGCCCGTGATCTGGGATGCCATCCGTTTTGGTGCCGTTCTGGAGAACGTGGTCATGGACGAAAACCGCGTTCCTGACTACACCAATTGCACTCTGACTCAAAACACCCGTGCTGCTTACCCGCTGGAAAACATCGAGAAGCGAGTGCTGGAAAACCGGGCTGGCGAACCCAAGCACGTAATCTTCCTGACCTGCGATCTGAACGGCGTTATTCCTCCCGTATCACGTCTCAGCAACGAAGCCGCTGCTTACCACTTCCTGAGTGGCTACACTGCACTGGTTGGCTCCACAGAAATGGGATCTGACGCTGGCATCAAAACCACCTTCTCTACCTGTTTCGGCGCACCTTTCTTCCCGCGTCCTGCAGGCGAGTACGCAGAGCTGCTGATCAAGCGCATTCAGGAATTCGATTCCAAAGTGTTCCTGGTTAACACTGGCTGGACCGGCGGCCCTTACGGCGAAGGCAAGCGTTTCGACATCCCCACCACCCGTGGTGTCATCACCGCCATCCTCAGTGGCGCACTGGACGAAGTTGAAACCCAGCACATCGACATCCTAAACCTGGACGTGCCCGTTGACGTTCCTGGTGTTGATCCAAACCTGCTGATCCCCGAGAACACCTGGTCCCACAAAGACGCCTATGTTGCCCGTGCGCAACACTTGGCTGAGTTGTTCAACAACAACTTCCAGAAGTACTCAGAAGTGTCTGACGAGATCCGCAACGCAGGCCCAAAAGCCGAGTAATTTTTATAGAGCCTCTTTAAAAAGACTCTTTAAAAATTCTGAAAGCCGCCCCCTTCTGCTACAGTTGGGGCGGCTTTTTTATACCGAGAGAGAAAATGGAATACGACAGCCCGTTTGGGCGCTTCACCCTATTGCCACTGCACCATCACGCCAAATCCCCTTTACAGGCCTGGAGTGCCGCCGATGACTTGCTGTTGAAAGAACTGGCCAGCATCGACCCACTGCCCAAGCGCATATTGCTGCTCAATGATCTACATGGCGCCCTTGGCACCTGCCTCAATCATCTGCACCCACACAGCTGGAATGACAGCTACACCAGCAAACTCTCTCTACAGCAGAACCTGTACCGCAATCAGTTAGCGTTCCTCAGCGACCATTGGCGGGAATCAACCCAAGAGCTGGATGGCCTGTTCGACATTGTGCTGGTGAAGATTCCCAAAACCCTGTCCCTGCTGGAATACCAGCTCACCCGGCTGCGCCCCCACATCGGCCCGCACACCAAAGTCATCGGTGCCGGCATGGTGAAACATCTCAGCCAATCCATGGTGCGCTGTTTTGAAAACTGCATCGGCCCCGCCACCACCTCCCTGGCGCAACGCAAGGCCCGCTTGGTGTTTGCTGAATTCAACCCCGAACTCAAACCTGCCGTGCCACAACCCATACGCTATGGTATTCCCGGCACCACGCTGCAAATGGTGAATCACGCCAATGTGTTTTCGCAACAAAAGCTGGATATCGGCAGCCGTTTTCTGTTGGATAACTTCCCCCAGGTAGAAGAAGCGACACACATCATGGATCTGGGCTGCGGCAACGGTGCCCTGGCCTGTTACGCCGCCCTGCAAAACAGCAGCGCCCGCCTCAGCCTGCTGGACGATTCGAGCCTGGCACTGCTCAGCGCCAAAGACAGCATGGCATTGAATGGCATCAAAAACCCCTGCGACTACATCATCGCAGACGGGCTGGATGGGTTTGAAGAGCAAGTGGACGTGATACTGTGCAACCCGCCGTTCCACGAGGGCAACAACATCAATTCCAACATCGCACTGCGCATGTTCAAAGGTGCCAAGCGCTGCCTGACAGAACACGGAAAACTGGTGGTAGTGGGCAACCGTCATCTGGATTATCACCAAACCTTAAAGTCGCACTTCAAAGAAGTAGAGCTGACCGCCAGCAACCCCAAATTTGTCGTCCTGACCGCCAGCCGACCCCGCTAAGACCTCGCCCGGGTTACTCCGGGCACACCTCCCCACCCTTACCGCCTTGGCCCAAGCCTCCTCTCATGCTTTCGAAATTAATGCAATTGATAACGATTTGCATTAAGATTGCGACATTATTAGGGAAGTAAAGGCCAGCTGTATGATTTCGCTTGATCAAGTATGCGTCAATCGTGGGGGTAAGCGCATTCTGGATACCGTGTCGGTCTCGCTTAAGCCCGACAGGATCACCGCCATAGTGGGGCCCAACGGTTCCGGAAAAAGCTCCTTGCTGAAAGTGATGGTGGGCGCACTGCAACCCGACCGGGGTCAGGCCTGCCTGGATGAAAAGAACCTCCAGCGCTGGCGACGCAAAGATCTAGCCAGAGCCCTGGCCTACCTGCCCCAAACATCAGAGCGCCCCAACGGCATGTCCGTGGAGGAAGTGGTGGCCTGTGGTCGCTTTGCCCACCTGCCCCCCTGGGCGAACCTGACCGAGGAAGACAGCGCGGCCGTAAGCCATGCCCTGCAGCAAACCGAAATGCTGGATAAAGCTGAGCAAACCGTAGACCACTTATCCGGCGGCGAAATGCAACGGGTGTGGCTGGCCACGGTACTGGCCCAAGGCTCGGATTTGTTGTTACTGGATGAGCCCAACTCTTTTCTCGACCTATCCCACCAGCTGGAATTGATGGCGCTGATTCATCGCCTGAATCGGGAGCTCAGCAAAACCATCGCCCTGGTAATTCACGATCTCAATCAGGCGATTCAGTGGTGCGACGAAGTCATTGTCATCAAACAAGGCAAGGTGTACGCCACTGGCCCCATCAACCTGCTACAGGATCCCACCCTGCTGCGGGAAGTATTCAATCTTTCCTGCCAGTTCTTACGCTCACCGGGTCAGAGCAGGCCCATTTTACAAGCAAGCCTGTATCAACCGGCAGGGGCACCCAGCTCATGAAATCCGCTTTTCTGTGGCTGCTGAGCGCAACCTGTGCCCTGCTGGGCAATCACGGGCTCGCAGCGATCACCCTCCATCACGACGCAGGCAGCACGACATTCGAGCGCCCGCCCCAGCGAATTGTCGCGCTGACTTGGTCCCACGCCGAGATTCTGCTGACACTGGGGATCACCCCAGTCGGCGTGGCGACCGTTTCAGGCTACCGTAAATGGCAGTCCAATCACCCTCCCCTGCCAGACACCACCATCGACGTAGGCCATCGCGGCAATCCAAGCATGGAAGCCATCGCCCGCCTTAAACCGGATCTGATTCTAGGCTACAACTTTCGCCACCAGAACCAGCTAGGGCGACTGCAAGGCATTGCCCCCACCCTGCTCTACCGCCAATACCCCAGCAGCAGTCAGCCTGATTTCCGCTACTTCGAGCAGATGCTGCGCATCACCCGTGATCTGGGCCGCCTGTTGAACCGGGAACAACAGGCAGAAACCGCCATCTCCGACATGGAAGACACCATCCGCAGCGCCAGACAACAACTGCAACAGGCTGGTCTCCAGGGGCAGCCGGTGGTACTGGGCAAGTTTGTCGGCATGGGAATGGGTCTGCGGGTCTTCGCCAATCAAGCCATGAGCGCCGACGTAGCTCAACAACTGGGCCTGCAAAACCACTGGCACTCAGCATTGCCCGGTCGGGATTTCAGCCACATCCAGCTACCCCAGATGCTGGCGCTGGGAAACTGTCACCTGATCATATTCGGTGATGATTCCAATGAAACGGCTCTGATGGAGCAATCCCCCATCTGGCCGCAGCTTGAGTTTGTAGTGAATCACCGTTACTACCGGGCCCCCAACAGCTGGGGCTTTGGTGGCCCACTGTCGGCCACCCTGATGGCACAACGGATCCGTAATGCCCTGTTGGGATACGCCCCATGAACGCACCTCTGATTACACTCAATCCGATCCGCGTCGGCCTGCTGTTCGGCGGCCTGCTGCTGGCCACCATGTGCTTATGGCTGGCCTTACAGTTTCCCTTGCAGCTTCACAGCCAACAGGCTCTGTTGATCCGGCTGTACGAGCTGCCACGAATCGGGCTGGCGTTATTGTGTGGTGGAGCCATGGGCCTGGCCGGTCTGCTGATTCAACAGGTCATTCGCAATCCGTTTGCCAGCCCATCCACCCTCGGCATCAACGCAGGTGCCATGCTGGGTGTCACCTTGGCGGCCAGCGTGGGCAGCCACCCCGGCTTCTCGCCACTGGGTGGTTTACTGGGAGGGCTGCTGGCGGGCGGCCTCACCTTATTGCTGGCAAAACGACTGGGAGGCAGCCCGGTACACACCGTATTAATCGGCATGATCATCAATCTGGGCCTGAATGGACTGGCTGCCATACTGCTGCTGTTTTTCGAAAACTCCCTGGATGGTCTCTACATCTGGGGAGCGGGCAATCTGCATCTGCACGACTACTCCCTGCTGTGGCAGATGGGGCTGGTCGTCTTACTGGTGCTAACGGTCAGCCTGCCCATGGCGCGCTCACTGGATCTCTTCGCCCTGGGAGAAACCCGCGCCACCAGCCTCGGCGTCGCGGTAAAACCCATTCAGATTCTGGCCTTGGGTAGCGCTATCGTATTGGCCTCAATGGTCTGCAGTGTGGTGGGCATGATCAGTTTTGTCGGGCTCATTGCGCCTCACCTGGCTAACGGCAGTGGGGCTCGCAGCACCCGCCAGAAACTGTGCTGGAGCATGGCATGGGGTGCCCTGATTCTGTTGGGTGCCGACGTATTGGCCCGTTGGCTGGGCGGTGACGATGTCAGCATTCCCGCCGGAGCCCTCACCACATTACTGGGTGCACCCTGCCTGCTGTATTTTCTGCGCCATCGCAACAAATACAGCTATCACAGCCCTGCCAAAAACACCCTGAGCCTGACAACACCGCTTCGGGCACCACCAGTGCCAGCCGCCACAGCATTACTGGCTCTGACTGCCGTCGGAATTTACCTGACATTAACCCACGGCACCACAGACGAAAGCCTGATGTCTCTGCGCCTGCCCCGCATCATCTACGCCATCTGCGCTGGCGCAGGGCTGGCTGCCGCGGGCATGATATTGCAGCTGTTTTTGCGCAACCCACTGGCCAGCCCCGACATTACCGGACTCACCCACAGCGGCGTACTCAGCGTTGTGATCGCTGGCATGTTCCTGTCTGGCATGAGCCAACTCACCACACTCACCATCTCCATTATCGGCAGCGGCCTGGGCTTGGGCTTTCTTCTATGGCTGAACAGAGGAGCCTACTTCTCACCGGTGCGATTGGCACTCACGGGCATTGCCGTAACCGCCATCACCAGCACTGCCACGCCCATCGTCTTCGCCCTGAGTGCAACCCAATCCACCGACGCACTGATGTGGCTGTCAGGAACCACCTACACCGCCACCCCCGCCATGGCCTGGTTCTATGGCCTGTTGAGTGCTGCCCTGTTACTGCCCCTATGGCTCACCTGGCGCTGGATGAATCTGTTACAGCTGGGCAATCACTGGGCCACAGGCCTTGGGCTTAACCTGCAACAGTGCCGCTTGCTACTGTTATTGATTGCATCCCTGTTGAGCGGGCTTGCCGTGGCATTAGTCGGCGGCATCACATTTATCGGCTTGATGGCCCCCCATGGCGCACGCCTGTTGGGCATTTCGAATCACAAACACCTGACATTGATTACCGCGCTGATGGGTGCCTGCCTGCTGACCTGGGCAGACCTGGCCGCCCAAACCGTTATGTACCCATTCGAACTGCCGTCCGGCCTATTGGTATCCCTCATGGGGGGGCTGTATTTCATCGGACTCATGTCACTGGGCATTCGCACGCAAAAATAAACACCGCAGTCTTTGGAGAGAGGCTCCGCTTTAACATCCATTGGGAGTAACAAACGTGAAAGTAAAACCCTTAGCTTACGTCGTCGCGACACTCAGCGCCGCGACAGTCAATTCATCCTGGGGCGAAGAAGAACCCTACATGCTGGACACCCTTGTGGTGAGCGCCTCACGGATTACCGAAAACGTGGCATCTATCCCCTACACCACGCAGGTAATCGAAGGAAGCGCAATAGCAGAACAAGCACAACCGGGGCGCAACCTGGGGCAGATACTGGGGCAAATGGTTCCCGGTCTGGCCCCCGGAGACGACTCAGCCACCAGCGCCTATCAAACCCTGCGGGGCCGCAAAGTACTGGTGCTGATCGATGGGGTGGCACAACGGGCCACTCGCGATATATCACGCCAACTCACCACCATCTCGCCAGAAAACATCGAACGGGTTGAAATCATCTCTGGTGCCACGGCCGTTTACGGGGCCGGTGCAACCGGTGGTGTTATCAACATCATCACCAAACGCGGCCAGAATCAACAATCCCAATTCAACACCAAACTGGGCATGACCCTGAACACTGAAAACACCGACAGCGACGGCTTCACCCGTTTCGGCTCACAAACCGTAAGCGGCAGCGGCGATCAAGTCGATTACCTGGTGAACGTAAACTACGAACAACGAGGCAACTACTACGACAGTGAAGGCAACCAGATCGCTACCGACCCCAACCAAGTAAGCCGTGATAACAGCGACACGCTGGACATCCTGGTCAACCTGGGTTGGCAGATCGACAGCAATCGCTCTCTGCGGGTCAGCATGGAGCACTATAAAGAGAAACAGAACACCGACTATGCGGCCGATTTCGGTGAGCCAAGCGCCACTTACCTGGGCCTGCCGTCGGGCATTTTTGCCAAAGGTGGTGATTACACCCCAACCCCTAAACCCGGCCTTAGTTTGAATGAACAACCACAAAGCACCCGCGACAGCATCACCTTCGACTTCAGTCAGCAGAATTTCTTTGGCCATACCCTGCTAACCCAGCTCAGCTACCGCGAAAACGAGTACTTTTACTATCCTTATCCCAGCAGCCCGCTGTTCCTCAATATCGACTGGGCCGGTGTCGTGGCCGCAGGCCCCACCACCACGCCACAATTATTGGCCGCTGTAGCCGCCAATATTCAAGGTGCAACCGGCACCCTGTTCCAAAGCCAGGTCAACTCAGAAGTATTGGATTTCAAACTGGCTCTGGATAAGCCATTTAAGCTCGGCGATGGTCAAACTCTGGATCTCACTTACGGATTGGATTACATCCATGACAACAGCGAGCAGCGCTCCATTGCCTACAGCTACAACAACTGGATCGCCAGCGGGCAAACTGAATATCAAGCCACTGGTGGAAACTATGACGCAGGCCCTGCCACCACAACCGAAACCACCGCTTTGTTCTTGCAGGGCAAACTGGCATTGAATGAACGCTGGACACTGAAAGCCGGTGTGCGCTACGAGCACGCCGATGTTGAAGTAGATGACACTGTTTCCGGCGTTGATATCGCCAACGCAGAGTATTATCAACAAGAACTGGAAGATCCCTATCTGCAAGCTATCGCAGGAGCATCCGGTACACCCGCCAACCTGTTACTGGAAAGCATCATCAACACCGCCTCCAATCTATACGATTACGAAAATTATCTAATCTACAGCGATAGCGCAGCAAATCGCACCGGCGGCAAAGAAACCTACTCGGAAACCCTGTTCAACGCAGGCGTAGTGTATGCACTGACCCAACAACAAGAAACTTTCCTCAATTACTCAGAAGGCTTTACCGTTCCAGATCTGACAAGACTACTGCGATCAGTCACCGTACTGAGTGATGGTGGCGTGCAAGGCCCCATACTGGAAGGCACGAACATCGATGCCAGCAAAACCCAATCATGGGATCTGGGTTGGCGCGGACGTTTTAGTAACATCAGCGCACAGACATCGCTGTTCTATAACACCTCCGATCAAAATGTAGAATTTGATCGCGAAACCGGCGTCGTTACCATTCGCAAACAGGACGAACGTTTCTGGGGCTTTGAGGCGCTGCTGGATGCCCGCTTCGACAGCGGCATGGTCGCAGGTCTGACCTACGCCCGCACCCAAGGGGAAACAGAAGATGACAACGGAAGCTGGTATGCACTGGGTGCTGATCGGGTAGCCCCCGAAAAAATCACCGGTTACCTGGGCTACAGCTTTAACCAAGCCGCTGATGCCCGGTTGCAGTTCACTCATCTAAGCGATTACAAACAAGGCCATCATGAAGCGCCGGATGATCAGAAATCTCAGGTGGTTCCTTTTGAAGGCTATCGCACATTCGATCTGATCACCAACTTCTACACAGAAGCCGGTAACTTCACAGCTGCAGTACGCAACCTGACCAACGCTGAATACTACTCGGTTTACAATCAGGTACGCGGATACCCGTCAGGCGGTGCATCAGCCTACCTGCCCGCTCAGGGTCGCACTCTCACCCTCAGTTACAGCGTGGATTATTAAGCGCCCATAAAAAAAGGTGGCCACGGATGGCCACCTTTTCACTACCGCTCACTGCAATGCAACATTACATATCAGTCAGTTTATCCTGCAACCAAGCCCGCGCCTGCTCCTCATCAACCGAGGCATAAATAGGGCACGGCATCGCAGCCTGCATCTTCGGCCCCGCCAAACGTTCCACGGCATCGGCCTGCGGTGCTATACGAGCCACCCCCACACACCAAAGGGAAAGTTGCTCTCGCCGCAGCTTGAACCACAACCCCATCGCCTTGCGCCCGGCAGCAGAAAAGTCACTGTCTTCATCTGTTTTGGTTAGCAACCCAAAGCGTGTACGGCGCAAGAACAGATCATCCATTTGTTGCAACCAGGACTGCACCTGCCCCTCATTCGCAGGGCCAACAAAACACACCTTAACCAACGGCCAGCCTTCAACCAAAATCGGCTGACCCATATCCTCAGCATTCATAGTAAAGCCTTCTTCACGCCACAAAGCGCTCTTTCGCAGTCGCTGGCAACACGCCCCACTGAACAAACCCGGGCTGCTCCAGCTTATATAATTCGTATCCCAGCAGATCATTAACAATATTGGCAGCGCGCCATGCCATCAGGCTCGTCTGCGGATCAACGATACCGTGATGATGACGACTGGCATTCACAGCATAAATACGACTTTGATCCTGACACTCCCAGTTCACCTGATAATTGTCATCCATGGATAATACACCATCACTTTCCCATTGGATCTGTTCTGCCAACGGTTCCAGGCACGACGGGATCACCGTGCGAAACCCTGTACTGAAAATAACAACATCAGCATCAATACGTTCCTTAGCCTTACCGCTGTGCATCAACATCAACTCGTATCCTCCGCCCTGCTTCAGCATAGACACCAACTGACGATCCGGCAGCATCATGATATTACGCCCTCGCTCGCACACCACCTGGGTGTGATACAGCGACTGATAGATTTCCTTCAGCGTAGCAGGCGAGATACCGTCACTGGCCAGCTTCTGTCGCGCTACAATCGCTTGTTTCTCTTCCTGAGGCAGAGCAAGAAAGTGCTTAACATAAGATGGGGTAAACAGATCATTGGTAAATGGTGCTTCATCCAGCTGATCAAAGTTTTCCCTGCGGGACACCCAGGCAATTGATTCACACTCACCCCAGCGCTCGCTAATCAGCTCCTGAAATATTTCAGCGCCCGTTTGACCGCCACCGATCACCGCAACCTTTAACCCTGTAAAATCACGCTTCGCATTCAGAATTCCGCCAGCATGAAGAACCTGCTTTCCCAAATAAGGAACAGCAAACTCCGGCACATAGGGTTGCGTACCGGTCCCTACACACAGGTGATCGGCACTGACAATGCGATCATCAAAACGCAGCCAAAACCGTCCCTGCTGGTAATTCACCTCCCGAACATGCGCATTATATCGGACAGCAGGCAGTTGCTGAGCTACCCAATCCAGATACTGGGCAAACTCCTGTCGCGATATCGATGATTGCTCGGCATTAATAAACGAATAGAATCGTCTTTTCTCCACCAGAAACTTCAAAAAACTGTACGGACTGGTTGGATCAACCGGAGTTACCAGATCCTTCATCCATGAGGTCTGTAATTTTGCCCCCGGCAGCATCAATCCGCTGTGCCAGCTGAACTCCGGCTTTTTATCGAAAAAAGCGTAGCGAGTATTCCGACATTTCTGCAACAATGCTGCCACGCTCAGATTAAAAGGGCCCGCGCCAATTCCGGCCAGGTTAACGTGCTGCTGATTCATCAGGCAACCTCCTATTGCATTCAAAGTGTGTAACCAGTAACGGATTTTCAAGATCGGTTCCCAAAATGGGTAACGGGCGCTCATGCCGATCGCCATAGCCCTCCAGAAAGCGCACCCGGTTTATGCAGACGCGTTTCATTTTGGGAGCCAGCAAATCAAACATGTCAAAACGCTCCTGCAACTGTGGGCATCCTGACTGATAGTCGCGGATCACCTCGGCCAGGACAGAATAAAATTCGGTTTCGGTCAGCAGCTCCTGCTCGTGCAACAGCGCGGACAGATAACGCAACACCGTCACGAAGTGGCCAGTCTGTAAATCATGGATCAAATAGTGAGGCGGCAACCGAGTAAGCACGCTCTTAATGTCTGCATCCAGCGATTCCAGTTCCGCAAAATCCTGATCCACCAGGCGCAGATCACCTTGCAGATCTTTAATCGCTAATCGCCGGGGCACGCCATCTGCAAGAATCAGCGTAAGATTCTGCCCATGGGCTACCAATCCAACACCGTACTTACACATCAAGTGATACAGCGGCACTACCACCGCATCAAAAAATGCCCGCATCCAACTTTGCGCCGTCAACCCCGATCTGACGATCAGATGGCCCACAACACAATCACCCTGATTATCCTGTTGCAGTAAACCGGCCACCAACATAGCCTGCTCATCAGAACGTAATTTGCTTTGCACGCTCTCTCGCCACACAACACCCAGCATTTCATTAAAGCGGTAGGGTGCTTTGTCTATATGAACGTAGTGTGGATGGCTGCAACTAACCCCAACCGGTTCTTTTAATACCTCTGTGCCACGATCATATAGCAAGGCATCCATCTGGCAGCGTTCATGCAACCAGTTGGAAAGCCGCCCTCCAATTTCAATGTACTTACCGGGGATACCGCGATAACAGGATGTATTCAGAATGGTCACAGGCAACTTGACATTGAACGCTTCAGGCTCGTCGATGTTAGCCAGGGTACGAATAGACTGCAGCGGTAAAAATCGGTGCCCGGCCACGCCCAAATCCACCAAGTCACCACCGGCAATCCAGTCATAAAAGTGTTTGCGTATTTTGTGCTGCCATTGCCATGGGTGAACTGGCAGCAACACCCAGGGCTCTATTAAACCACTGACCCGAACCAACTGTTGCAGCAGTGCTGTGTATTCATCGTCACTCATTGCACTGCGCACAACCGCACTCATCTCCAACGCATGGCTGCTGCCAACCCGACAGTGACGTTTCTTCACTGCGATCCAACGCAATTGCAAAGGGCTCGCGTACTCGGGGGCGAATTGCTCCAACTCCGCATCCCCCCACCCTAGCCGCCCTTTGTTCAATACGGCTTTCGGGTGCCCATTTAAATATGGCTGCATCCTGTCAATATCCATACTGGCCAGCTCTGCAGCGCTAACACCCTGTTTTATGTGCCACGACTGTATGTCGCCTTGCAGCGTCTGGGCGCATTCTTCCAGCAAGTTTGCCAGTACAATATCATCCAACTCCAGCTCACTCTGCGCATCCAGAAAGAACTGCGCAGCGCTGACAGCCAGATCTGCGCTGCGTTGCAACGAGTCAACATCAACACGCACCTGCCCCCACAACGTCTCCCAACCTGTAAAGGTATAACGCACGCCTGAAGTCAGTTTCAGTACCCAGCCAGCACCTTCCTTATTAATTTGAAAGCACTGTTCATACTGCAGCTCACCGATGACTTTTGCCACCAGCTCGCGATTCAGCCTATCCCAAAGTTCACCATCCGACATTATGCTCATTTCCAACCTTCATCATGGCAATTTAACAAGATCGAAAAAGCGTGCGCGCGTGCATTCCGCTAGCGCAGCTCGCTTATGGGGAAAATCGAATTCTTTAACCACCTGAAAAGACGGCACCGTTTGCAGGTGTTTGAGGATGGATTTATTATCCGCACGAGGCTCACCCATCACATTCATCGTTCTGGGGTCATCCAGAAACAAAAAGTGCGTCAACCCGGTAAACCACGCGGCAAAGTACTGAGCCCCAAGATAGGCCGGGTTGCCCACCAGCAAGTGAATCCCACGGTCAAAATCCTGCGCTTGGTAATAAGGCCCCAGCCGATCTTCCGGGGTCCAGTACAGTTCAAAATATCCGAAGGGTTCGTCATCAAAATAACCAAAAACAGAAAATATATGCGGATCCGACTGACGCTCCAGCAAGTACTTCTCCAGCTCTGGTTTAGGCAAGCCCAGCTCCCAAGCAGGAGCGATGCGTGGGTGATTCATCCAGTCGTGAAAACGATCCAGATCCCTGGTTACATCAACGGTTTTAAACGACAGGACTTTGTTCAGCGTCGGCACATAACGGCGATAGAACTCACCGTCTGGTTGCGGTGGACGCAATGGATGGCTAGCGTGTTCGCTCATCACCCATTCCACCGGGCGAGGATACGCAACACCCGCCGCCAGCCACAGCTCGGGCCATTGATAGAACGTCTGCCGGGTCAGAATGCGACCGCGCAGCATGGCACCATCCATTAATCGGTCGATTTCATGATTAACAATGATCGCTCGCAATTCTTGGTGGGTACTGAACACTATATCCAGTATCGACAACAATGCGCTTCGAACCCGGCGCTGATCTTGCTCCCCCGTGGCCACGTGCCAACTGCGAATATTAAGCAGATCGGAGCCATCCCAATGCAACTCCAACACCATGGAGATTTGATCTGCATCCAATACAGCGCGAAGCTCTGCACTGCCAGTATCCAGCAGAATGCTGGTACTTCCCATTACATGATGATTGTAATGCCAGGCACGAAACCCACTTTCATGCTGAACTACGGTAGTCATAAATTGGCTGGTCATATTGATTCCTAGCAGGTAGTACTTGCTCGCAAAGATGGCTTGGTTAGCCCGGAGCAAACAGGATTAGAGACGGCGCGATAAATAGATACAGGATCAGCCAGGGTGTTTTCGTTCAAGTCTGCCAACGAGCAGATGAAATTCCCTTTCTGCCAGAGTTCTTCTGATTCTAGAATGGTTTTAATGAAACTCTGATCCTGAAGCTTTGGTGATAATGTGGTCAGAAAGAATGCCCTGAGACGATCAACCAGATCAGCTTCATCAATCATCCCCTCAGCCCCCATGGCACTGATCACACCAAAGGTGGAATTAATAATCAGGTAATACGCGAACAGTTTGATCGCCATGTCGCTATGAATCTGATTTTCGGCTGATTCGCCCAAAGCGTTCTGGTCCAGATGAAACCGACGCACGCCCACATCGCTGAAACCCGTACCCTGGCAATCACGGAAAAAGCAGTGCACCGGCAAACCCTGCTGCAATGCCAGCACTATATTTTGCTGATGAGCACCAAACAAAATGCCATAGTCTGCCTGTGCCAGCAGCAACGGTTTAACCGCCACATCAAGATAAGCATCAAACCATAAACTGGCAGCCTGCTCTTTCGATACTCGCTGCGTTTGTGCAACCTCACCCACCAGGTTCGATAAGCGCCCCGGCTCAGCAAATGGGTGATCCTGAGTTATGGTTGCCAACACGTTATATTGCCAATCGGATCGTTCACGGATGGGGTTATCACGAAACACCATCATGGATTCAGGTATCTGAGCCCCCCCGTCATCCAACAAACACAGATAAGCGGGCTCTTCCATAATGTCAAACTGGCTGAAACGTTGAGTGAACTGTTGCCCAGTGGCTGTTGCCAATACCTTTGAGATCAGACAACCTCGCTCCGCTTCCGCCGGCTGCAAATGGCGCACCGAGTTGGTAAGCCGCACACTGAGGGAAAACTTCAGCATGTAGGGAGCATTCTGTGCATAGAGGGAACGCATGGATGAGGTGGCAGACCAACGTTGACCCTGAGGTTCAAGCACCGTGATTTCCTGTTGTGCGAAAGCCGTTTGCAGTGCTGGCAGCTGCTGCAAACGGCGAACCTGCCATGGATGGGCCGGGATCAGGGTGTACCCTTCCGGCGTATCTGCAAGCACCTCACTAAGATTCGCATCATTGGCAACCAACAACTGTATCCGCTGCTGCAAGGTCTGGTTGTCTGCACTGCGATAATGAATGCGATGATCACGCACCCGCATCCACGCCAAGGCAAAGCCGGAACCCCCTTCCGGTCCATATTGAATGGCTTCGGTTAGCGTCATAGGCTGGCGCACTTTAGGGGCAGGGTGAACCGAATGCCCAATCAACAAGGCCTGCTCGGCTTCACAAAACGTCAGCGGATCGCGCATCAGCTTGCCAATCTCTGCTTCCCGCAGCGCCAATAGCATTTCCAGATTACGATGGCTCTCAATAATGCGCTCCAGAAAACGTGCCATCGCACCGATGGTGCCGTTTGTCTGGATCGCTGCGTTTTCCACCAACACTTTTGCCAGTGCTAAAAATCCCATCTGCCGATCCTCCCGGCAGTGTTCACCTTCACAACGGGCGGGCATGGCAAACCGATGACGTCCACACAAAGACCAATACTTAACGCCAATCCACACTGTTTGATGCCCAAGCGGAATAACCAAAGCCTGCGAGGGAAAGCCAAGCACCTGCCATTCCGCCGGGCTGGCAGCATAACGCCAGTCATCAAACTCACGCACATAAGCATTTAGAAAACAGTTGACCGATAAATAATCAGCCGCACCAGAAATCAACCTGTCCATCGTATTCACCCGCTGTGATGTTTGCGGAGATCACGATATCGTGTATGATTATCAAATGCAAACGATTATCATTCAGAGCAACGTAGGCGCTACGACAGAAGCTCCCAAAGGGGGCAATCTTGTCGACGATACCCAGGTCCGCCGCCTGAGCTGGGCGGTGGGCCCTATGGGCTTAAGTCAGTCGGCCATGTTGGTTTATCTTCCCCTGTTGGTCAGCAATACCGACCTGGATTATCAACATTGGGCACAGTTGTTTGCTGCAGGTATGCTGACCTACCTCGTGGGGGCTATTGCCTGGCCACTGCTACTGCCCCGGTTGGGACATCGCCGTATGCTGTGGATTGGCTTAGGTGGTTTTGCCATAAGCATGATGTTGTTTGGAGCAACTTTGTGGATGAGGGACAGCGGGGTGCTGACTCGTGATGAGAACCTGATGGGTTTAATATTGAGTCGACTTTTGTATGGGGTTTTTGCGTCCAGCCTGCTGCCGGTAACCCAAAGCTGGAGCGCCCAACTGAGTCAACCTCAGCAGCGTCTGGCAGCTTTCAGCCGTATCAGCCAGCAACTGGCGCTATCCCGCGCACTGGGCCCCATTCTGGCAGCGGCGGCAGGATGGCTGCACTGGTTACTGTTGCCGGTGCTTCTGGCTCTGCTGCCCCTGATTCTAATCACCAAATTGGCAGGATCACCCGAACCCACCCGGCCGAACTCCCAACTCGCACTGGGAAAAACCTTGCGTGGATTAATACCACCCCCCTGGCTTGGGGTCATCGCCATTGCCACAACCGCCATTGCCAGCAGCCTGCAATTTCAGCTCAGCCCCGCCTTAGCGGTACTGACCTCAGCATCAGCCGAGCACATCAGCCTTACCATTGCGCTGTTAATGACTGCCGCCGCGGCACTGAGTGTCATTGGTCATCGTTTGCAGATCAGGCATCCCGCGCCCAACCCCATGTTGCGGCAGCTCTGGATTGCGGCGCTACTGGTCACCTGCACTTTGGGGTTGCTGCTAAGCCATAATCTGTGGGGGCTGTGCGCCATCGCATTATTGATGAGCCTGGGGTTAGCCTGGCTCACACCGCTTTACAGCACATCGTTATCCCTTGGGCAACATCAAAACCAGCAACACCTGGTGGCAGCGCAATTGGGCCTCACTCATATTCTGGGGCATCTGCTGGGGTTGTCTGTTACGGCGGTAGCCATGGCGCAATCCCTTAGCTGTGTTTATATCTGGATGACAATACTGGGCATGATCATCGCCATCGCCAACCTTTCCCACCAGCCAGAAGGCTGATGCACGCCGAGCGTTAAGAAGCCTGCTCGGTAACGTGCTTATTGCCAGAGAAAACACGCTTGAGCTTGAGAATGCCAAAGTACGTGGCCCAAACCCCACCCACTACCGCACGTTGCAACCATGAGAACAGACGCACCCCCATTGGCTGCTGTTTATAAACCGTCACTTCCTGAGATTTTCCGGTCTTGTGATCTTTGCTGATCACCAGGCTATCATCCTGCTGATTAGGATTTTTGGCCCACTTCAATTCATAGGTGTTGCATTGAAATGTGTGTTCCGCGATAGGTGTAAAATGATACACAATCGGCAAACCACGAATTTTCACCGCCAACATGCCATCACTGACAAACACATCACCGGAAATAGGCACCGTCAATCCCAACAATGGTCCACGCACCACCAATGTTCCACAATAAGACTTCAGAGTTTCCTCATCCATTTCAATAGGGTTCAATTGCAGTATCTCGGTTTCACTGCGTACCTGCTCTATAAACGCTTCCGGGAACAATTCCAGCGTCTCAGCCGTAATGGGGCAATCCATAACCAGATGCACTCGGGTTATATCGCTTTTATTGCGCAAGGAATGCGGCTTCGAAAAATCCCCAAACCAGAATTCACCAGGTTTCCAATATACCTCGTCATCCCCAATACTGAACTCAACTCTGGGATCCGTCACAATAGGAATATGCAAGCGCACCATACCGTGATGCCAGCCAAACCCGGCATCCGTGTGTTCACCAATCACTTTTCCCGGCGGCAAAAACAGAATGCGCGCCACGTAAACCGGGCAACCAATATTGTCCAGCACTTCCTTAAAGTAAGCGCATTGCTTCAACACCGCCGTGTCCTTGCTGTGGCCTGTGTGTGCGGCCAGGGTATTGCCATGATCGCCAGAAAAATTGCGCAGCCCAATACCAGTCCAACTGCCGTCATGGTATTTACCAACCTGAGGTGCAGATTGAAAATGGGCGGTCGCGGTATCCAGATCCGCCTTCAGGCGATCCACATCAAAGCTTCCCTTTAACTGAACACTGGTGGTTTTCATCTCATGCTCCTATTGCAATGACCGCTGGTCATACCTGTCGCTCTACTGCTTATTATTCTGAATAAAGTACCCGGCCACATCCTGCGCCAGAATAGTCGAAAACAATGGCCGCCCTGAGTCCATAGACAAGTGGGTGACGTCATAAAAAGCCGATTCATCAAAAGCCTCATGCTCCTGATAATTGTGTACTGTCACGCCTGTAACCTGCTGCAAATGCGCCAGCATCTGCGCCAATCGCTGCTGCCCCTCGGGGGATGGCTGGACCCACTTACGGTTACGCGGCATCACAACAATTTCTACCCGATCTGAAAACCGCTGAGCGCTCTTCACTGTATCAATAAATTCATCAATCAGCTTGTCATTGAAGGACAGATTCTCTATATCACAGCATTGAATTCTTCCCGCAAGATCCATCTCCAGTGCCTTAGGATGCCGCATTTCACCTGAGATTTTCGCTGCCAGCGCCTGTGCTTGAGGTGAAAGATCCATCATATCAATCAAACCACCCTGAGTTAGCGGATTCCACACATGGGACTTTTTGGTCACCGGGTGTTCCTGATAGATGTATTTATTCAGCTCGGAGCGGAATTCCGATAACTGCTGAATATGCTTCAGCTGATCATCGGTGAGTTGATTCATCATCGGAGCCTGTGCCTGAGCCTGCCCCACCAAAAAACGCACGCCCCCGGTGATCGCTTCTGCAGACACGCCGTTGCGTAAGTACTTGATACTGACCAGACGAGCAAAGCGCTCCGGATCATCCCACAGCGTATCCATCACCTCGTCCGGCGACATCAACACAGCCTGGATCTGCTCTGTCATAAACGGTCGAAACTGTTGGCGCGCATCGGTGACCAAAAACGGATTAAACTCTATCAGCGTCAATGCAGCATTACGCTGATGCAGGGCAAAGGTCTCCGCCATCCGTCGTACCAATATCTTCTGATAGCTGGGCTTCATATTACCCATGCCCACATTAAAACTGGTCACCCTACTACCGCTGGCCTGCGCCAATGCCGCATCAAACACTCGCGGAGAGAAGCCATCTTTTACCAGCGATGAACCTACGAACAACGCGGTATCACCATCGACTTCAGCCATATAATCCATGGATTCGATCACCGAGCGAATGCGCTGGATACCAAAAATATCACCGGCACTGCTTTCGGCAGATCGCGTCAACCAGTTCACCAGGCCCACCGCTGGCAACATCGTAATCGCCGCGATGAACATCGTGTAAAACGCGATGTTTCTAGAACTGGAAGTAGATGAACTCATAGCCCGGCTCCCCGATAAGAATGGTGAAGGTCAGCCCTAAAATCAGCAATGGCACAAAGCGGGCGTAACGACGGGTAATCAACTCACGGCCGTGAACAATACCGTAATCAATACAATGGATCAGCAGGATCGCCACCGCCACCATAGCCAGCAGGCCACCGGCAAACGGCTGGGCCTCAACTGCCGATCCAGGGCTGTGCAAAGCAGCGATAATAGTCAAAGCATCCTGCACCGATTCGGCACGGAAGAACACCCAACCAATACACACCAAATAGAACGTAAACAACCACTGCAGCCAGCGAAATGCTCGCAGCTTTATACCCGCCAGCCACTGCCCCAACGCCGTACCCCGCAACATATGAGTGGCCGAAATAATAACACCATGGTATGCACCCCAGATCACAAAGGTCCAGGCGGCACCATGCCACAACCCACCCAACAGCATCGTGATAAACACGTTGCGAATTTGCCGCCCGTTACGGTTGCCCCCCAGCGAGATATACAGGTAATCCCTCAACCAACTGGATAAGGAAATATGCCAGCGCTTCCAGAAATCCACTGGTGACAGCGCAAAATAAGGCGTGTTGAAATTCAGGGGAATTTGTATTCCCAGCAACAAGGCAATACCGATGGCGATATCGCTGTAACCGGAGAAATCACCGTATATTTGGCCCGCGAATGCCAGCACGCCCGTCACCGTCTCGATCCAGCTCAAGGGCGCATCACTGTTAAAAAGCGTTTGCGCAGGGGACGACAGCAAATCTGCAATGGTCTTTTTAAACAAACCCATGGTAATGAGCACAAAACCAAACTTAACGTTTTCCGGCGTCACATCAGGAAAGCGTTCTATCTGCGGCAGGATCTGCTTGGCCCGCAGAATCGGCCCGGCAACCAATTGCGGAAAAAACGAAAGGGTAGCAAAAAAAGGCACAAAATTATGTCGAGCCTTGGTTTCACGCCGATACACATCAATGGTGTAACTCATGCTCTGGAAGGTATAAAACGAAATACCCACCGGTAACACCACCTCCAGCGTACCCAGCGAGACAGGCACACCAAAGAAGCTCAGTGTTTCCTGCACCGAATCGATCATGAAATTGGAATACTTGAAGATCCCCAGAATACCCAGGTTTACAAACAGAGAAACGAACAACCACTGCTTACGCCGCCGTTGCTCGGTGTGTCCCTCGATTTGCTGGGCCACAAAAAAATCCACCACCCCGCTGAACACCAACAACGGCACAAAGCGATAATCCCAACCGGCGTAAAATATTAGGCTGGCGGCCACCATAAACAGCGCGCGGGTATGCGGCCGAGTAAAAACGAAGGAGTGTAGGATAAAAAAAAGGCAAAAAAAGCCAAAAAACAACGATGTATTAAACAGCATCCCAGTACTTCACAATTCTTATTATTATCCCGCAGACAACCAAATCCGGGGAACACAACGCACGGAGGGCTATTGTCCAGCACCACCCCGAACCCGTCAATTGGCGTCAGATAGCCGGTCAACCGACAGAACCTGGCCCTAAATGACCGTTTTTTAGCACGCTTTGACTGTACCAGCCTGCACGGCTTTCCCTATACTGGGACGTACGCACTAGATTTACCACTACAAAACGTAACCGTATTTGCAGATACCGTATTCGATGCCACCCCGTTTGAGGTACCAACCATGACCGCCGCTGCTCACCAAAATGCCAATCGCATTGGCACAGACGACATTCCTGTTCGCCATATGGATTTTGAATTCGACGACAGCATCCCCACCTTCTGGTTTGGTAACGATCCGCTGCGTTCCATGATACTGACAGCGCTATCCGGCACCTTCCCTGAAGGGGAGCGTATGTTTATGCGGTCTGTGCGGCATTTCCAAAAGGCCATCAAAAACCCCGAGCTGAAAAAACAGGTGAAAGCGTTTATCGGCCAGGAAGCCCATCACGGCAAGGAACATGAGTCCTTCAATAATATGATGAGCCGCAAAGGCATACCGGTGGATCAAATCGATAAGTTCACTAAGATCGGACTGGGACGCCAGGAGAAGTTCTATTCACCCGAGCGCCTGCTGGCAAAAACCTGCGCCCTGGAACACTTCACAGCGCTGTTTGCCGAAACCCTGCTGGCACACCCCGAGCTGATCGATGAAGTAGATGAAAGCCTCAAACCCCTGTGGATATGGCACGCCATAGAAGAGAGCGAACATAAGTCGGTAGCGTATGACGTCTATCAGGAGCAAGTAGGAGGCTATTGGATTCGGGTCAGTGAAATGGCCATCACCACCCTGCTGTTCAGCTTCTTCTCAACGCTGCATACCGCCCAGCTGCTGCATGCAGCCAAGGATCTGCCCAAGCAGAAAACCTCCCTCAGGCAACGAGCGAAAGGCCTGTGGAAACATCGAGATGTATTTGCCGAGCTGGGTAAACACTACATCTCCTATTACAGCCCCAGCTTTCATCCCACCCAGAAAGACAGCTCAGACCTGCGCAATAAAGGCCTGGCAATGCTGACCCAATATGTGGGTGAAAAGGCCAACATCTCAGCCTGATACAGATCAAAACAACCGCTGATTCAATGGCACCTGGCAACGGTGCCATTGCCCCCAACAAGGCCCCCCGCTGGTTTAGCCACCCCGAAACCGGTATCATCTGCACCCATTACTTTACCTATTACAAGTCGGTGGGACTGCATTCATGGAAATCATCAAGACCCTGGGCGAATTCATCATTGATCAGCAAACAGAGTATCCAGACGCCAGCGGCGAACTGACCTCTCTGTTTTCTTCAATCCGACTGGCAGCAAAAATATTGCACCGGGAGATCAATAAGGCTGGCCTGGCGGACATCATGGGATCAGCCGGAGAAGACAACGTACAAGGCGAACAGCAGCAAAAACTGGATGTCTACGCCAACGAACGCTTCAAAAATGCTCTGGCCCAGCGCGGCGTGGTCTGCGGTATAGCCTCCGAAGAAGAAGAAGAGTTCGTCACCTTTGAAGAAACCAAAAACCTGGACGGTAAATACGTCGTATTGATCGATCCTCTGGATGGCTCCTCCAACATCGATGTGAACGTCTCCGTTGGAACCATTTTCAGCATTTATCGCCGCGTATCGCCACTGGGCAGCCACGTCACCGAGGAAGATTTTCTGCAACCCGGCCATAAGCAGATCGCCGCTGGTTACGTTATCTATGGTTCCTCCACCATGCTGGTCTACTCTACCGGCAACGGCGTGAACGGTTTCACCTACGATCCCACCATCGGTGTGTTCTGCCTGTCTCACCCCAACCTGAAGATCCCTGCCGACGGCAACATCTACTCAGTCAACGAAGGCAACTACATACACTTCCCCGATGGCGTAAAAAAATACATTAAATACTGTCAGGAAGAAGACACCACCACCAACCGCCCATACACCTCTCGCTACATCGGTTCACTGGTATCAGACTTCCATCGCAACCTGATCAAAGGCGGCATCTATCTATACCCCACCTCCAGCCGCTACCCCAACGGTAAACTGCGCCTGCTGTATGAGTGCAACCCCATGGCCTACCTGATCGAACAGGCCGGGGGAACCGCCGTTGCCACCACCGGGCAGCGCATTCTGGACATTGAGCCAACCACACTGCATCAGCGTTGCCCGCTGTTTGTGGGATCGCCGAACATGGTCGGCAAGCTGGAAGAGTTCATTACCGAGTTCGGCTGATCATGCAGGCGCTGGAGCTAAAAATCCCCCCATTGGCACTGGTAGTTATTTTCGGTGCGCTGATGGGGTTGGCTGCGTGGCTCAGTCCGCCGATGAATCTACCCACTTGGATGATCATGCTCAATACCGGCGCTCTTGCCCTGCTGGGTTGTGTAGTCGCGCTTACAGGTGTGATTAGCTTTCGGCGCGCCAAAACCACCGTCAACCCACTACAACCAGACGCCAGCTCATCATTGGTCAGCACCGGCATATACCGATACAGTCGCAACCCCATGTACGTTGGCTTCCTGTGCTGGCTATTGGCCTGGGGCGTATTCCTCAACAGTGGCTTAGCCCTGTTGCTGGCGCTGGGGTTCATCCCGTATATGAACCGATTCCAAATCGTCCCCGAAGAACAAGCCCTGCAACAATTGTTTGGCAACTCTTTTACCCAATACCGAAAGCACGTGCGACGCTGGCTGTAATGCCTCATGCAGCAATGCGTTGACTTCCGGCTCCCCGCTGGGTAGAACATCAAACTACCCAGCGACAGATTACGACCCATCTGAAAAGGAGCCTTCATGACCAGCCCCACTCTATCTGAAATTCAGGTCCGCCCACTGAGCGTCGACCATCCCTGGTTGTGGCTGCAGAAAGGCTGGGAAGACTTCAAACGCGTACCTCTGATTGGGCTGGCTCACGGGATCGCTGTATCAGGGTTTGGATTTTTACTGCTGGTGCTGGCCTATGATCAGTTCTGGCTATTGGCCGGTGCATTCACGGGCTTTCTAGCGGTCGCCCCAGTATTGGCAGTAGGCCTATACGCCGTCAGCCGCGCGCTGGAACAAAACGAACCGGCCACTTTCATGCTGGTATTGCGCACCTGGTGGAGCTGGCGCGGAAAGCCTCGCCATGATTGGCGCCTGGTGCGTTTTAGCCTGCTACTGGGCCTGTCTGGTGCCGGCTGGGTGGTTACCTCCGCCGCGCTCATTGTTTTATTCTCTGCTGCGCCCGTAAACCAACCGCTGGATTTTCTACGCTACGTAGTGGCCGCTCCAGACAGCTATCTATTCGAAGCCTGGCTCATACTCGGTGGCATATTGGCTGCACCGGTATTTGCATCCACCGTCGTCACCCTGCCTTTACTGCTGGACAGGCGCGTCAGCATATTGGACGCCGTACTGGTTAGCTGGAAAGTCATCATGCAAAACCCCCAGCCCATGGCATTGTGGGCGGCACTGATCATGATCATCTCACTATTGGGTTTAGTTGCCCTGATTGGCAGCGTACTGGTCATTCCTGTACTGGGTCACGCCAGCTGGCATGTATACCGCGATGCAGTTGATGCCCACACCCTGCCACCCAGAATAGGGAGTTAACCATGGAAGGCGCCGTGCTAGGCTACACCGAAGAACAAATCGCCACTTTTGGGCTCACCTTCGGCGTTGCTGCTTTCATGCTCTATATGCTATTTATAGTCGCCCAGCTGGCGCGGGAGTCCAAAGCCGGGCGCTTCGGCACCTTTATGATCTTTTTAGTACTCACCCTGGGCATGCTGGGATTCGTCGCCAAACTCTTCATTCAATGGCTATTGGACATCTAGCAACTGCCAACAACCGTTAGGAATCTGCATTGTGAAACTCATAATGAAACTGATCATTGGATTGATCGCCGTTGTTTTACTCGCCACGGCCACCTTGGTAGCCGCCACCTGGCAACCGGACCGCAAGGTAGAGGAACTTACTGAGCGCTGGGCCCCGGCACCCTCTCAGTTCATAAGCGTTAACGGGCAAGCCGTACACCTGCGCGATGAAGGCCCCAAAAGCGACCCAACCCCCATAGTGCTGCTGCACGGCACCTCTGCAAGCCTGCACACATGGGATGGCTGGGCCGACAAACTATCCCAGACCCGCCGCGTCATCCGCTTTGACCTACCTGGCTTTGGCCTAACCGGGCCTGCTGCCAACGGAGACTATAGCCTGGATGCTTACGTAGACTTCGTCACCAGCGTACTGAACAGCATTGGTGTAAAGCGCTGTATTCTGGCTGGTAATTCATTGGGTGGCAGCATCGCCTGGCGCACCACCGTAGCCCACCCGGAGCGCGTGGAAAAACTGATTTTGGTGGATGCCGGCGGTTACCCTTTCAAGCCGGAATCCATGCCCATCGCATTTGTCATATCCCAGATACCCGTGCTTAACCACGTCATGGAGCTCACCCTACCCCGAGCCGCCGTTGAATCCAGCGTACGCAACGTATACGGTGATCCAGCCAAAGTCAGCGAAGAATTGATTGACCGCTATTTTGAACTCGCCTTGCGGGAGGGCAACCGCGCCGCCCTACGGGAACGCTTTGCGCAATTAGAATACACCGACCAAAGTGGCCTGGTAAAAACCATCCAACAACCCACCCTGGTATTGTGGGGCGCTGAGGATCATTTGATTCCAACCAGCATTGCCAAACGTTTCGAACAGGATCTACCGAATGGAAAGCTGATCACATTTGATGGGTTGGGGCACGTTCCCCACGAGGAAGATCCAGCCACTACTCTGGCAGCCGTTGAAGCCTTCTTGCAATAGCCTGCCACCAACCGACATCGAATCAAAAACAAGCAAGCTATTTGGCAGGCCCCGCCGCTCCAATCAGCGCAACGGCCCTATCAAAAAATTGGAGAGCATCGTTGAACAACCCAATCAACACCGACCTGAAGCACGAATGGTCTTTACTGCAAAATCAATTCGACAGCTACGAAAAGCACTCACTGCTTATTAAGCTGGCCAATACTGCCCTGCTAAGCGCGGCTTATGTATCAGATACCTTGAGCGCTTTCGTTGGCTTGCTGCTGCTGACCTTGTGGGGGCAAGATGCAATCTGGAAAACGTTTCAGTGGCGCATTGAAACCAGATTGCTGCAGATTGAAAACAGCCTGTTAACCAGCGGCAATGATGCTGCATATCAATTTAACACTCAGTACGAGAAAACAAGACCAGGCCTGCTCGGGTTGATAAGTGAATATGCACGCCAAGCCATAAGGCCCACCGTAGCGTTTCCCCACTTGATACTGATCATAATACTCGGAGCCTACTGCTTCGCCCCGTGAACATCATTCACCAATGCCGCCAGCACATCGATTCTGGCGTCGGACAATTGGCGATAATCTAAATACGGAGAGACAATCAAGCGTTTGGCGCGGTTGACAGCGAAGTAGCGATCAACCCATACAACACACTCAGTTACCCCCAGGGTGTGGGCATGCTGCTTGCCAGCAATGATATGAATGGTGTTTTCTGCAAAACTGGGCGCGCTAAATAGCAGCGCATAATTGGAGCCTGGCTGCAGGAGCGAATCATCACGCAACTGTTGCCACGAACCATAGCCCTCGGCACACAGCTTGAAGGCAAGCTTGGCATACACGTTAAAGATTTTGCGCCAATGATTGCCTGTAAGGCGGGCAATTTCTGCTATTTCACCGTGCACCAGCGGCGTTAAACCACCAATATATTGATGTTGATCGAGCGGGGGGCGATTGGGCATGTATATCGCCACCGTGAAAGATTCACTACCTAAACCGACGTCGTTAACCATATCTGGATTATACACATTAATACGAACACACTATGGACGGCACCCACCAGCGCCTTTAAACTTGCCCATTCTCTTAAATAGCACCGCCCATGTCATGACCAAACGCCTCGACACCGACGATTATCGCACGCTGTTCCTTAACGACCTTCCACTACTGGACGTACGTGCGCCTGTTGAGTTTGTTAAAGGTGCCTTCCCCTGCAGTACCAATATACCCTTATTGGATGACGACCAGCGCACAAAAATCGGTACCCGCTACAAGGAACAAGGCCAGGATGCAGCGATTGAGCTAGGCTGGCAGTTGGCCACACCGGAAATCCAGCAGCAACGTATCAAGGCTTGGTCTGCCTATATAAACCAGCACCCCAATGGCTACCTGTACTGTTTTCGCGGTGGATTGCGCTCCCGCTTGAGCCAACAACTCATCCGTGAATCAGGCCTTAACTATCCACTGATAAAAGGTGGCTACAAGGCCATGCGCCGGTTCCTGATCGACGAGCTGGATGCTATAAGCCGATCCCAACCCATGATTGCAATCAGCGGGCGCACCGGCAGTGGCAAAACCCTCGCAATCAAACAACTTCAGCAGGCCGTTGACTTGGAAGGGCTGGCAAATCATCGTGGGTCGGCTTTTGGCCGCCAACTGCAAGAACAGCCATCACAAATCAATTTTGAGAATGCGCTCAGCATAGCACTGATTAAACTTCAGGCCGCACAGAGCAAAGTCGTATTTGTGGAGGATGAAGGACCGCTAATTGGCCGTGTGTCCTTACCACAGGCTTTTTTGGAAGCTTTCAAGCGCGCCCCTCGCATCCTCTTGGAAACACCAATGGATAAGCGGATAAACATTACCCTCGCCGATTACGTGACCGAAGCAATCCCAGCATACAGAAACGCATACGGCGAGGCAGAAAGCATTCCCAAGTTTCGAGAGCACGTGCTTGGCAACTTGGCCCGAATTCGTAAACGTTTGGGTGGTGATCGACACAGCCATTTACATGGATTGTTTTCCAGTGCGATTGACGAGCTGGATCATTCCGGCAGTACTGATGCATTCCGCCCCGGCATCGAAATGCTATTGAAAGAATATTATGACCCTATGTACGACTACCAACAGGCCAAGCGCGGCGGCCAAGTATTGTTTAAAGGCGAGCATGATGAGTTAATCGCCTGGGCACAGCGCTATCAATCAGGAATCTGACGCTACTTATAATTGAATCGTTTCACCCCAACACTCACACCAACTAGATAACAGGAGAATATACCGTGCGGTTATTGACTGCTTTAGCAGCGCTGCTCGTTTCCCTCAGCACCAGCGCACAGACATTTACATTCACAGCCATCCCTGATCAGGATGAATCCCACCTGCAGGAACGCTTTGGCAAGGTGGCAACCTACCTGTCCAAAGAACTGGGCACAGAAGTAAAATACATCCCGGTTAAAAGCTACGCTGCAGCTGTTACCGCGTTTCGTAACAACCAAGTCCAGCTCGCCTGGTTTGGTGGCCTTTCCGGCGTGCAAGCCAGAGCATTGGTACCCGGCAGTGATGCCATCGCCCAAGGCTACGAAGATCAACTGTTTAAGACCTACTTTATTGCCCATCAAAAAAGCGGTATAAGCCCATCGGAATCCTTTCCCAAAGCGATTGAAGGCAAAACATTCACCTTTGGCTCCAAGGGCTCCACGTCCGGCCGTTTAATGCCAGAATTTTATATTCGACAACACCTAAATAAAGCGCCTGATGCCGCATTTTCCCGAGTGGGCTTCAGTGGCGACCACAGCCGTACCATCGCATTGGTTCAGTCCGGTGCGTATCTTGTTGGCGCACTGAACTATGCCGTCTGGGAGGAAGCCGTTGCCGCAGGGAAAGTCGACACCAAGGTTGTAAACGTGATTTGGGAGACACCCACCTACCCCGATTATCAATGGAGTATCCGTGGTGATGTTGATCAACGCTGGGGGCCGGGCTTTAAAACCAAAGTTAAATCCGCTTTGATAAACATCAAAGACAAAGCGCTACTGGACGCGTTTCCTCGCAGCTCGTTTATAGAAGCCAACAACGCACAGTATCAACCCATTGAAGATACGGCTGTCTCCATCGGGCTGATGGATTCGTTCTAAATCGTGCTGTTTGAAATTGATGGCCTTGATTTGAAATATCAAGGCCAATCCATACTGCAACAGGTATCACTGCGCATCGCGCACGGTGAGCGCGTAGCGCTGATTGGAAAATCAGGCGCTGGCAAATCAACTTTGCTGGCTCACTTACGGGCGCTACAACCTCAACAGATTGCATGGTGCCCGCAGCACACCGGTTTGGTGCCAATGCTCAGCGTCTACCATAATATCTATATGGGTGCGCTACACCGGCACAACAGCATTTACAATCTGGCAAACCTGATACGCCCTCTGTCCCGCCCGTTTCAAGAAGTTGCGCAATTGGCAGATCAACTTCTATTACGGAATTGGCTCCTTACCTCAGTAGACCAACTCTCCGGTGGACAACAGCAGCGCACCGCTATCGGTCGCGCACTCTATCAGCAAAAACCTGTATTCATAGGGGACGAGCCCGTATCTGGCCTTGATGATTTTCAAGCCAACACACTGCTAAAGCTCATTGCAGAACGTCACTCCACACTCATTCTCGCGCTACACGACATTGAACAAGCATTGCAATTGTGCGATAGAATAATTGGCTTAAAAGACCAGCGAATTGCGCTTGATGCGCCTAGCGCTTCACTGTCTGCGGCAGATCTAACGCCGCTTTATCAATAACCTTGTCATGTCCAGTCATGCCACGCGGCCCTACCCCATCAGCACTTCTGCAAGAAAGCTGAAAACTGCCAGCTTCTGGTTCGCTGTTGTGGGAATCGGCTGCCTGCTGCTTGCCGACATAAACATCTCTCGCCCCGATCCTTGGCACGAACTTTCCTTGATGGGCCAAGGATTGATGAACCCACACATCCATTCGTGGCCAGAAACATTAGCAAGCATCGCAACCACACTTAGCTTTGCATTGCAGGGCATTGTTCTCGCTGCTGTCAGCGGTTTTATCCTGTCGCTGGGTTATCGCTGGCTACCTGTCCGATCACTGTGTGCCTTTATTCGTTCTATACATGAATTATTCTGGGCATTGCTGTTTATTCAGATTGTCGGGCTTTCAACCCTAACCGGGCTGCTGGCCATTGCCATTCCCTACGCAGGCACACTGGCAAAAATCTACGGTGAACTGTTCGAAGAAACCAACCCTGCGCCCATAAATAATTTGGCACCAGCAAGCAGCCTAAGCAAATTCTTCTATACGACACTGCCGCTGGCGTGGCAGCCTTTGGTAGCCTATACCCGTTATCGTTTCGAATGCTCCATCCGATCCAGTGTGGTGCTTGGATTTATCGGCTTTCCCACTCTTGGCTTTCATCTAGAATCTGCGCTAAGTGATGGTCACTACAATGAAGCCGCCGCACTACTGTATATACTTTTCTTTGTTGTACTTAGTTTTCAGATCTGGCTGAGGGCCCGTTTATTGCCGATCTACCTGATTGCATCGATATGGTACTTGCCTCCTCATGCCGCGACCTCATGGGAAACCGCCATGCGCTTCCTTACGCAGGATATAGTACCTGCGCCTCTGCGTGGCAGCTGGACTGATTCAACTCTCAACGACCTATCAGGCTGGTTTGACTATTTATGGCAAAACCAGCTATGGCCAGGATTGATTGACACCCTGGTATTAAGCCAAATTGCCGTGGTTGCCACCGGCTTGATCACCCTTATATGTTTCCCCCTTAACTCAACATTATTCTTCAGCCCAATTGCAAGACGTCTGGGTGACAGCATTCTCATTTTCAGTCGCTCTACTCCGGAATACCTGTTGGCGTTTATCGGCCTGCTGCTATTGGGGCCATCCATGCTGCCTGCCGTTATAGCATTAGCCATTCATAACGGCGCCATCATCGCTCACTTGGTGGGTAGATACAGTGATCAGTTAGTGCTGAGAGTAGATACCAATCAAGGCTTGGACCGTTATTTCTACGACGTATTACCAAGAGTGTACCGGCAGTTCCTGGCGTTTCTATTTTACCGATGGGAGGTCATTTTAAGGGAAACCGCGATTCTTGGAATCCTGGGCATAACCACCCTGGGATTCTATATTGATTCCGCCTTTGAGGAGTTCCGCTTTGATCGTGCAGCAGTATTGATTCTGGCATCTGCAATCCTCAACATGAGTGTTGACTATTGTGCCAGAACGCTGCGCCGCCGCATGCACCTGAAAACAACGCCTGAGACAGTTTAACCCTTTGCCTGATATACTCGCTCCATGAAAACACCTTCAACCCCATACAAAGATCTAGTGCTGGTAGGCGGTGGCCACAGCCACGCACTGCTATTAAAAATGTGGGCTATGAACCCGGTTCCCGGTGTGCGCTTAACCCTGATTTCTCCACAGGTACAGACTCCCTATTCAGGAATGTTGCCAGGCTTGATTGCGGGCCATTACTCGTTTGACGAAGCCCATATCGACCTAAACAAATTGTGCGGTATTACCGGCACCCGCTTTATTCAGGATCACGTCACAGAGATAGACCTACAGCAAAAGGAAGTGAGTTTTTCTGACCGACCACCTATCGGCTTTGATGTGTTATCCATCAACAGCGGCATCACACCCGACACATCCGTTCCTGGCAGCGAACAACACACTATACCAGTAAAGCCCATCGCTCTGTTTTATCCTCGCTGGCAGCAACTATTAGCCCGTCTCACTAACGGGCAAAACACAACTTCATGCCCCTACCGAATTGCTGTGGTTGGCGGTGGCGCAGCAAGCGTTGAATTAATCTTGGCGATGCACCATGCCACAATCAATATTGAAACAAAGCGCCCATTACAGTTTTGCCTGATTCAACGAGGAAACGGGCTTCCTGAACATTATCCTGCGCGCTTGCAAGGCAAAATTCGCGCATTATTTAACGCGCGCAAAATCCAGATCCACAGTGGATACGCCGTCTCCGAAACACAAAAAGGCGTAATGTATTCTGCCAAAGGTGATGCGATTTATGCCGACTCCATATTCTGGTGCGCCCAAGCCAAAGCTGCTGCGTGGCCACAGAGATCAGGATTAGCAGTGGATTCAAACGGATTCATTGCAGTCAATTCACACCTTCAATCCCTTAGTCATGATTTTGTTTTTGCGGCCGGGGATATTGCACAGCAAGAAGACTCACCCACACCCAGAGCTGGTGTGTATGCAGTGAGACAGGCACCCTATCTGTTAAAAAATCTGCGCAATCACTTTCTTGGCCGAGCTCTGTCACCGTATCGCCCACAAGCCCATATTCTGAGTTTGATCGCCTGTGGTGATCAATACGCAGTCGGTTGCAGGCCAAACACAATGCTTCCCTCCATTAGTGGCAAGTGGGTGTGGCAATGGAAAGACTCTATCGATCGCAAGTTCATGCGTCAGTTCAGCGAGCTTACCTCGGGTGATATGAATGAGAACACCGAATCATCCGGTATGCTTCAGACCGACGAGCCGCCCAATGCTGACAGCATGCGTTGTGGGGGCTGCGGTGCAAAAGTCGGAGCTACTATTCTCAGCCGCACGATTAAACGATTGCAACCCATTAGCCGGGAGGGCGTGATGCTTGGTTTGGGCTCAGCGGATGACGCTGCTGCCATTACCGTCCCGCCCGAGCATTGGTTAATTCAGAGTGTCGATGTGTTTCGCGCCCTGATCGATGATCCATATCTGCAAGGTCAGATTGCTGCGCTTCACGCATTAAGTGACCTGTTCGCCATGAATGCTGCACCCCACAGTGCTCAAGCCATTGTTACCTTGCCATACGCAGGCGAAACGTTAGTTGAGCGTGACTTATTTCAATTGATGAGCGGCGCCGTGAAGGTTCTGAATGAGCATCAATGTGCATTGATCGGCGGCCATACCAGTGAAGGCGCAGAGCTTAGCATTGGATTTTGTGTAAATGGATTCGCTCAAGCCAGCAAAATTCTACGCAAGAGCCAACCGCAACTGGGCGACAAGCTAATTCTGACAAAACAACTGGGCACCGGTGTTTTGTTCTCCGCACACAATCAGTATAAAGCTCACGGAAAGTGGATTGAGTCTGCAGTGAGCTCCATGCTTCAATCCAATCGCAAAGCCGGTGAGATATTCAGTTTGTACCACGCCAATGCCTGCACGGATATTACAGGGTTTGGTTTGGCAGGACACTTAATTGAGATGCTAACACCTGCGGATCATACAGAGGATTCCCTCGCTCCGTTAGCTGCAACATTATCGTTACACCACATTCCATTACTCGATGGTGCCCTAACCTGCTCGCAGAATGGCATTCTCAGCAGCTTGTACACACAAAACCAGCGTGCTGAAACACGCATTCTCAATGCCAATTATTGGAACAAACACCCAGTATGGCCACTGCTGTTTGATCCTCAAACATCCGGAGGCTTACTGGCAAGTGTCGCAGCACATGAGGTTGATGGCTGCCTTTCAGCATTACGCTTGGCAGGTTATCATCATGCCTGCGTTGTTGGCGAAATCACGCCAACCCGTGATTTCGCCTCTGTTATTGAACTCTGCGCCCTGGAATCAAACCCCAACTAATCACTACTTGGGCCAACAGTCAGATTCAGCTAAAAACTTAGAAGGGAGCCGATTCGCTCAACTCCCTTTTGGTGCAGAGTAATGTTTAGTAATTGCAGGTTTCACGATAATCAGAGATGCTGCGATCCGACTCATGATTGGGGCCACACAGGAACTGATCGTATCGACGATCCCCATCAATAAAGCGCTTCATCCACGAAACACCATACTTGCCCAAGATGTCTTCATTGGGATATCCGCTGTTCGCACAAAAATGATCGCCACCATTGATTTCAAGAAATGCCTTAGCGGTCGAGCTCGGAATGCGATTGTAGAACGGGCTTGCATGCTGACCAACCGGCGCAACCACATCCAACTCACACGCAATGATCAACGTTGGGGTAGTAATTCGGTTGAACGAATTGAACCCACTATACCAAGGAGCCTGAGGAATAGCGGCTTTCAGTGTACGCTGAGTCGACAGCTTCAAACTGCCGCCACCACCCATAGACCAACCAATCACGCCTAGGCGATTACTGTCTACCATTCCGGAAATCGAGCTGTTTCTTGAGTTACTTTGCGCTATCACGTAATCCAGAGCCGCACTCAGCTGATTCGCACGACTATCAGGTTGATCATAGATCGTGTTGGTATCAATGGTAATAACGACAAACCCCCAAGAAGCTAGGCGGCTGCCCCACCATCTGATGGAGCTTTCATAGGACACATAGCCAGGTATGACAGCGATTGCGCCCATTTTACCTTCTGTGCCAACGGGATAGTGGATGGTTCCACCACCAAAGCCGGAAACAAATGATGAGACATTGGTGGTGCGCACTGAGTAAGGGCCATCATCCGCCTCAAGTGCACGCACCGTTGGATTAGGGCCGCGAATGTAACACTCTGCGCCAGAACAGGAGCCCGGGTCAGGAGAGGGGTTGGGAGTAGGATCTGGCGTGGGCGTAGGTGACGGTGTTATAGCAAAGGCCGCAGACGACAACATCCCGGCAACAAGGGTGACAATTAAGGGCTTTAATATATCCAATTTCATTATTTTGCCTTATATATTCTTGTATGAGTTGAAGGCTTTATAGGGCACCCACAATAAGTGAATCCATTTCTTATGGATGGTTGCTCAAAACAACAAAGTCAAATGTTGACGTACTCGCGCAAATACGGACAACGATACTTACATGTGATGTCATCATTACCACGAACACGATGTCATCAATGTCCAGTTTGCTTCGCATTTTGGCCATGAAGGAACGGCATTTTCAGGATAAGATGTCTGCATGTGCTCATTTGTGATGTCGCGTTAAACAATACGACGCCAATCTGCGCACATCACCTCAATGACTACACGTTATTAAAAGAGCGCACTACTATGAATAACAAACATAAAGCAGCGCTCGCTGCTATCAGCCTGACCAGTGCATTGCTGTATTACACAACTAGCAACCAGCATCCGAGTCAGACACGCGACACTCCCGAACCCGCTATCGCTACTGAGTCTACCCACGCCAACAATAACCCCACCGCCAATACAGTTAAGGACTTGTGGGACTGGGATAATCTTGAATTGCCAGAAGGTGCCTCCGCCACGGCAAGCAGTAGCACCGATGCTGACACTCAGTTTGATATTCAAAAAATTCATGATGCCCTACAAGCACTAAGAGTTGATTCCTATGGTGACATCATTACCGATGATCTTGCTTTAGCCGCTTTAAATCAGGCCTTCCAGCATGGCCGAATCACTCTTGACGAACAATCTATGACTAAGTTTCTAACCATAATTCGTGCTGCGCTCCCCAATCAAACGGGCGATCAGGCAGCAGAGATTGCCAAGAACTATCATGATTATCTACAAGCTCGATCGGATTTGTTTGCTTACGTTTCCGCAAAGGATCAGCAAGCAGCTATTGAGGACATCATCGCCCTACAGTCACTTTATCTAGGCAACCAAGTAGCACGTGATTTATTTCGCACCGAAAATGCCAACGCCCACTATATGATGGCTGCCTTTGAGGTGGAGCAGGATGAATCCCTCACCTTGGCCGAGAAGCAGGCTCGGCAAGAGGCATTGACAGAGCAATATGCCGGGGATCAACACGGTATAGAACACTGGCAAAGCCGCTACCAACAATTTAAGGCCGAGAAGGCCATTCTTGAAGAAGCAGGTTATTCATCGGCTGAAACCAAACGGCAAATTTACGAACTGCTGAATTATCACTTTAGCGAAGATGAACAGAAGCGCTTGGCTCAACTTAATCTATGGCATTAGTGTGAACCGGGCTTCAATCATTCTACAGGCATTGCTTATGGCCACCATCACACTAACGCTTGGTGGCGTGGTATCTGTGCTTATAAAGCCCGGGATACAGGATCAGCAGCACCAGCCAGCAATCGCCCTACCATCTGAATCTGTGATCAGTTGGCCGCCTGCATGGAACTTTGATTATCATCCCATAGAAAAAAATCTACTTAGCATTCAAATCAACGAATCCATCCCAGAGGCAAATTCAACCAACGAAGCCTTACTACGTAACGCAGTTCTGGCCTTTCCCGATAATATCGACAACAATATTCTTGAGCGCGTCATCTGGCTCAGCCGGAAAACCCTACCCGAAGAAGGCGGTGAACTTTTATCCCTTTGGCTGCTGCAATACCATCACTATCATCAAGATGTGCTAGCACTGAACCAAACCCCTGAAGAAGCAGACCGGCATCTTCACAAGCTGATTGAGCTGCAACAACACCATTTCGGTGAACAACAGGCCAGCCTACTATTTGCAAGATACCATCAACTGGCCAAGTTCAGCGATCAACGACAACAATTGCGAGGCAGCAAGGCCCTTGCACAAACAAAAACCACCAATGCGACGCCCTAGCTTAATGCGGCAGTATTTAATTGCTAGCATATCAGGGTTGCTGCTTGCGGCCCCATTCATACAGCCTTCGTGGTTTGTCACACCTTGGCTGGCATTCATTCCGCTGTTCTGGTGTCTCCGCCAAGCCTATCATTATCTGCAATGCTATCTTCTGGGCCTAATGTTCGGACTTGCCTTTGCAGTAGCTGCAGGTTACTGGATCTCACCTTTTATTTATCTACTAAAAGGCTATAGCTACCCCACCAGCTTCTTGATTGGGATCGTATTTTGGGTCTACAGTGCCCAACTTTTTGCCTGCGCTTGCTTGGCCAGCATCTGGCTCATACGATGCGGCAAAATATCAGAGCTTGTTGCTTTCCCTTTGATTTTTGGTTTATTCATTCATCACTTTCCCATGGTATTTTCACCATACTTGGGAGGCACGCAGATTAAATTCGAGCTAGCGCTGCAAGGGGTCGACCTGTTCGGAGAGCAAGCCCTCAGCACTCTGATCATTTTGGTTAACGTAACTCTGCTACAAGCCTTCACAATGGGTGCTAGATGCCTTTCTCGCAAAGCAAACGGCATAGCAACACTGCTAATCTGCTGCTGGTTTGGTTACAGCGCATGGTCACTCTCTTTGTGGCAAAGCCGCATGGAGCAGTGGAGCACGCTGGCAATTGGTCTTATACAGCCAAATGAAGCTCCACAGCGAGGACATACTGCATCTGTACCCGGTTACAGCAGAACATTTCCTGCAGAAATGGACATGTCCGAGCAGCTGGTAACAGCTGGCGCTCAATGGGTGATCTGGCCAGAGGCTCGCTACAAAGGTTATCTGGAATTGCCCCGCGTACGTGATGCCTATCATCATGCGGTAAAGAACCTGTCCACGCCGCTCTTGTTTCAGGATATGGAACGCACCAGTGATGGAGAAAACACCTTACTTAGAAATGCCGCAATATTACTCAGTGGCAACGACGAACCTGCCGATATTCACTTTAAGGTGAAACGAGTACCATTTGGTGAATATCACCCACTGGCTGAAGCGATTCCCCCGATAAAGCCACTGCTTGCATCATTTTTTGGGGGCTTCACAGACACCATAAAACCAGGCATTGCGGCTGGGTTTTTCACACTGAGCGAATTCAAGATCGCACCTTTAATTTGCTTCGAAGTGATGTTTGGCGACTACGTTGCCGAACAGGTGCAAGGGCGCGCCGAAGGAGCAATACTCACGGTGCTCTCAAGCAATGGATGGTTTGGCAGTAGCCGCCAGCCCTATCAGCATTTGTATGGTGGTGCGTTGCGTGCGGTTGAAAACCGCTTACCCATGGTTCACGTAATGAACAACGGCCCATCTGCCATTATATTGCCAACAGGGCGCATCATTGCAGAAACACCCTTCCAGCAGGCAGGAGGTTATCTGCTGAAGTTACCCTATTCCGCGGTCTCCGGTGGCAGCTTTTACACTCGTCATCCACATTTGTTCTCAAGTTCATGCTGGGTGGCACTTAGCTTGCTGACGCTCGTTGCTATTTGCCACAGGCGCAACCAACGTTACCTGGCACGCCGGGCTCGAACCACTACACAAACCTCTTGAGCAATATGTCCACTTGATCGCAGCGCCAATTTGTTACTGGCCGACTAATATTAGCTTTCCAGTTTTAGCATCTCGATACACCGTGCCTACGCTTTCCATACCCTGACCGGTGGCACCTTGCGCTTTCATGGCATCCGGCAAATCCACCAATTCTTTTCCAGTATTCACTTCAACCGGCTGTACCGCGAAATGCTCACGCAGCTCTTGGCTTTGTGCAATAAGCGCAATCATAAGGCCCAGCGCGAACACCAACATGACATCCATAATATTAGCGAAACCTGACAGCGGGTCTGAATCCTCCTGTGCGAATCGTCCACCATTTAAAAGCCTCCGTCTTGATTTACACATCTTATTCTGCGCCATATCCTGTGACATTAGATTGCATCCCTCTGCTCAATATTCTGCAAACAGGCTTCATACCATCGACGCCGCACTCGACCCAGGACATAACCCAACAACCCAACGAACAGACCCAATACTGTGGTATCAAACGCCACCGTCATGGCGGTTGCCAGAATTTCAATATTGCCACTGCCCATAGCCGACAGCCCCGGCCCCAAGGGTATCAATGTACCCATCAACCCCAGTATCGGGCCACTTCGAGCAAGCAGATCAACCCGCTCCAGCCTCCTTACGGCGTAATGTTCAAACATCAACGCGTCACCAGTCTGCATTCTGGTTAATGCACCAAACCTCTCGGCTAACGCAGATCCGCATTCCCACAGCACCATCAGCAGGCATACAGCCAGAGCAATCAAAACCGGATACAACAGCCAACTTACAACATGGTGCAATAAACCTAAGGTCAAACCATGAATCATGTTATTTTCCCTGTTCAAAAATCAGTAAGAGTGGCCACGCCAACTGCGCCTAAACCCCGCAACAACCACCGAGATCATAAGAATCACCAGCGCCAGATAAGCAAGCTGCACATAACGATCGGGTGGTAATTGCTCATTTGAATCGACACTCAGGTCAGCCTTGCTTGTTATATCATCCACGACTGGATCGTTTACCAATTTAATTTCTGTAAGCCGATGGACTTCCTCACCCACCTCTTCGGGAGTGGCTGCTGCATCCAGAATCGGCGCAAACTGCTGCCACTGTTCCGCACTCACAAATTGCTCCAGCCAGGGCATCATAGGATGATTCGGATCAGTATGCCCGCTACCAGGGAGCCCGTTTTCTATTACTAAACGGGTAAAGTCTTGCGCCAACTGTTGGATTGTTTGCTCATCTGCCTGCCAAAATTGCTTATGGACTGCCACCAGCATAATGGCCAGCATATTCGCCTTAACATGAGCATTATGTTCCACTTCTAAAAATGTATTCACACCCAACCCATAACGATCATCCAGATATACTTCTTTCACTTCCTGCCAGGCCCAATCGCCCACCAGCGTAGGGTTTGTTACCTGCCAGCCCCAAAGATACTCAAGAAACTCGCTCCCCATCGTGCGCGCACCGGCATACCCATGATCCATCAACCCCGTTAACCACTTGGGGTTTAAAAAGCGCCCTCTCAATTCCTGCCGCAATGCCAGACCCAAAGGCTGCGTTACCACCCGCTCTGGATCTGCATGATTAAGCACGTAATTATTGGGTGCGGTTCCAGTTAACGTTTCAACTGCCAGACTTAAGCCACCAAGATAATCAAATGCATCATTATTATCGATTAACCCATATAAGTTACTGGAACGACCGAAGTAGGTGTTCTCCACATCCGCGAGCAGAGTTTTGAAGGTCTCCTGCGCTGATGCCCCAAACTGATCTTGATTGAACCCATGCCCCAGTCGTCGTATGTAGACCTCCGCCAGCTCCTGGCGTTGCTGCCATGCACCTGAACGCTCTACCAATCGGTTGATTCCAGCTCCATAACTACCTGGCGCATCACCAAATACCCGCAAACTGGAGAGCAATGCGACCTGCTCAGGGCTGCGACCTTGTGCTAAAAGTCTACGCGCATCTTTAACCCAGTGGCCTGCTACCTGATTCTGCTGTAACGATTCGTTTCCGCCCGCTAGGGAACCACCCAGAGGCGCTAAAGCCAGTTGTAACGACTCTACTAAGGCCGGATGCTCGGCAACGATACGATCAGCCGATGCACTCAACGCCATTAAGACACCACGATCCAACATCTTCATTTGTTGTCCGTACAAATCACGAAACAGGCCGGAGGTGGTGAACACCATATCCCGACGCACACGATTGCCTCCTAAAGCCTGAAGCTTCAAGCCTTTCACCAATCCCCGACTGTTCCATACGGGCTCCAATCCCAGCATATCCAGTGCGAATGCAATCATCACACCTTCATCGCGTACGACATCTGATGCCCAAAGCACCTGCGCTTCTCGCTTATCCGAGTTCTGTGCATTATTCGCGCGCGCATCACGAGCCATTTCTCGCCCTAGCTGCCATGCAACCGGGCTGGGAATCAGGCTGTTATCCAACGCATAAAAATTACGCCCGGTGGGCAGGCTCTCGGGGCTACGAATCGGATCATTACCTTTTCCAGGCAATACGTAACGCCCATTCAATCCATTCAGCAATGCAGACATTTCAAACTGGGGTGATTGCTCCAACAATGCCTGCCACTGGGCTTTCTGCAGTTCATTCTCCGGCGCCATGGATGAGAGCATCATCTCCACCGCAGGCGCTGCCCAGTCGCGACCGAACACGTGCAGACCCAATGGCATAAAGCGCTCCTGAAGATTCGTCAGATAATGTCCAACCTCATGAACCAGCATGTCGTCATCCACTTCATTGAAGCTGATCCCCATAACAGACAATTCAGCTGACATCGCCTCCGCCAATTCGTCTTTTAGTTCAAGCGCGTCCACTTTTTCACGGATTTGTGTCACCAGTCTCTGTGTGAGCGCAGGGTTATCAGAGTTATGATTAGCTTCAAAGCTTTCAATGAGTTGCCGCAGCTTCAGCAACTCATCATATAAAGGCGTGCTTTGCAATGGTGGCGTCAAGTGATCGATCATTACCGCCAACCCTCGGCGCTTAGCTTGAATCCCCTCCCCTACACCATCGACAATATAGGGGTACAGCCCAGGCACGTCCGCAGCAACAATACGCGCGTAATCATCCTCAGCCAACCCAACCGAACGTCGCGGCAAAAATTCATACGTTGAATGTCGCCCCACATGCACAATCGCATCGGCCTTAAACACATCGCGCAGATAATGATAATACGCTAGGTACTGATGCGGTGGTGGAAAAGCCAGATTAGCGTGTAGCAGCTCTTCGTTGATCTCCCAGCCACGAGGCGGCTGCGGCCCGATAAATACGTTGCCAAATTGCAAGCCCGGCATCAGCAACTGACCATCGTGCACCATCACCTTACCAGGCGCACTTCCCCATCCGCCCAAACCTTCAATTCCGGTTTTCTTCAGTGCGGCTACAATTTTGTCAGACTGTTGCCAACAAGCTTGATCCGATTGATCGATACAGCCCTGGTAACACGCTTGCAACTGACCAAGCAGATCCAGTGCTCGCTGGCGACCTTGGTGATCTACACCTTCCAATAGGTGCAGCATTTCCTCCATTGTATGATCCAACGTAGCCTGAGCCATTTTGGGCAACCCTGCAGCCAAAGCAACCTGCAGTTGTCCGTGCAGCAATCCAAATGGCCCGTCTACCATCTCACGCTTAACCACTTCGGGTAAGGTATCAAAGTAGCTCTGATACTGAGTAGCGTCCATACGCATAACGGAATGACTCATTTTTACCAATGCTGCATGATCATTTGGTAAGTTCACACCACTTTCCTGCATGGCATCCAACAACGCATTCTGTGATGCGGGCAAATCACTAACACGATACCCCGCCGACTTCATTTGATTCAAAATTTGCCATAACGTAGCGGGTACATCGAGGTTATCTGCACCAATGTTATGTCGGCCCGGTGGGTGATTGTAATAAACTATAGCAATCCGCTTTTCTGCATTGGGCTGTGTTTGAAGGCTATGCCAACGCTGCACACGATCCATTAAGGTTTCCATACCTTCAAGCACCGGCTCAATAGGCTGAATACGAATACCAGTTTGCACATCCTCAGTAACGGCACCAGCCGACGCCACCACAAGTGGCTGGCTGGCACCTTGCATCTCGGGCATAGAAATCTGGTAGTACACTTTTTCTACCGCCAGACCATCTGATGACAGCCGCCATTGAGCCGCCGTGCGATCGCGCAATTTGATTGCTTTGAGCACAGGGACATTTAGCAAAGCAAGCTGCTCATTCGCGCGCTCCCGCCCTTCACCTCCTCCCATAACGAAATCCTGCAGCATCACGACAGCCGTCAGGTTATTCGCTTGCGTGCGCAGTTTTTCTAGTGCATCAACCGTTGCATCGCCCCAGTAGGCTAGGCCAACTAGACACTGCTGGTGTTTTTGTTCTGCTACAGCGCACAATTGATTAAGCAAGTACGCATCTCCCGGCCGGTCACCACCAGCATGATCTAGAACAACCACTAACGGCTTGTCATTATCAATTGCAGGCACCTCCTCACTCAACTCGCCTCGAAACCACCAACGCAGTCGCGCCTGAGCTATCGCATCTTTAACGACTAATTTACTCTCGAGGTCATATTGCTGTGCGACCCACACAAACAACTGCTGCAGATTCTCTTCTCCGCCCCCCTGCCAATAACTTCGGGCAATTAACCAAGGTGCCTGGGCAGGATACTGATCCAACATCGACTCTAACCATATCGCAAGCTCTTGCTCTGGGCGCATTGCTGACAATGTTTCCACTTGCTTATCATCATTAAATACCTGCACACCATCGTGCCTGCTAAGCCGAACCAAACGATGATCACTATTGAAAACCAGAACATTCTTGATGTTTCTTGATTGTGACAGGTCGGCCACCAGCTCACTCACTACTGCACCGAACAGACCTGCGCCAACCACCACATCCGCAGATTCGAGCAACTCTTGTCGCTGTTTGGAGGAGAGTTCTAGCAGTTGGGTTTCTGTACGCGCTTGCAGTCGAAAATTGGGGTTCGATTTCAGAAAACGGTGGCCGGCTTCCGCCACGGTCTCGGCATTACGCTGAGACACCAGCATCAGAATTCGCATATCGGAGGAAGCGGCTAATAGCCAATTACTATGAATACTACACAAAGTAGCAGTGAGCACGTATAACACTACACGCATTGCATTACCTCAAGGGATTCAAATTTACCTTAAGGGAGAGATGTACTGACGCTGCGAGGCTATATTGAAGAGATCGACAGTGCAGTACCAGGTTTTCCCGCCCGGTTGCATAAAACACTTTTCGATCCGACTCCAAGTATCTGGCTCGCACACTCATGGAGCATGCTTACAGTTGCGGGTACAGCCCCGGGGTTACACCGGGTTCCTTGGCAAGAATCGATCATGATGATCTATTCAGCCGGATTCGAGAGGCTGTTATAGAGATTTCAGAGACGCCTGTCAAACTAAACTAGCGTATATTAAGTCGAGCCTTGGCGATACCAAGCGATGGAGTCTGTCACGGCATCGAACACCAACCTGCCAAGCACCTCACCAAACAGCACATGTTTTCCGCAGTAGGCAACGGTTTGCCCACTGACTCGAGACACCACGGCAACCGCATCCGTGCCAGTGCCGGTCGCCATGCGCTGGGATACAGGGCTAACGATACCTGCCTCAAACAATGCTGCAGATTTCGCCTCGGTAATCATCTGCACGGCTTCTACCTTTGCTGCATCGCTCATGGCTACCGATGTCAACATTATGATATTTATTGTTCCTGCCAAGCCTGGTTCCGTCAGCATGCTGCGGTATTCGGCGTGATCGCCGACGCAACGGGCGTTATTCAGGCCACAGGTTACCAGCACCACGACCTCAACACCCTGGACGGTCTCTTCATACAGCCGGAAGGAGTCCATCGAGGCAGCTGTCATCATGCCTACTACCTCCCCTGTGCATTCAAGGCTATCCGCGTAGTTCTGCAACGTAATCGCTGGGGCCTCCAATTCACCCGGGTCTGCGGGCACTTTGAGATTTAACACGTGACGAGCATGGATCAAACCTCCGTTTAACACAGAAGAACTCAGCACCCGAAAATCGGACTCAAGCAGGCTGACCAATACATATTGATGCGTTTGAATTACTCTTAACCAAGGGCTTTGCTTGACAATAATCATGAAAGAGCCATTAATTGCTGCACTGGTCATAGGATACGTAGAATTGACCCCTGACACAAAAGGCTGCATACCCATGAACGAAAAATTAATATTTTTACCTGTTCTCATCCATATTTTGTTAACAGTCTCTGTTTTTATTGCCCTAGCAAGTGCCAAAAAGCGGGCTTTGGCAGAAGACAGCGTAAACGAAGAGCGACGTGGATTATTTGATGACGCCTGGCCTAACAAGGTCATCCAGATCAACAACAATATTCGCAACCAGTTTGAAGTACCCATTCTATTTTACGTGCTGATTTTTATGCTTTGGGAATTAGGTGGTGTCAGCTGGTTGGCATGCCTGATTGCCTGGCTTTTTGTCGGCAGCCGCATTTTGCACGCCTATATACATACCGGCACCAACTACGTTCCGCTACGGCGCAAAGTTTTCACCTTTGGCTGTGTAATGGTGCTTATACTTACTTTTCTTGTATCAAAAGCTATTTGGTCTGCCTGACATGTGGAAACTATTGTGGGTAAGCGTGTTTGTCGCCGTCTTGCTCTGGTCTGGGTGGCACCCCAAAGACACTGTGACCTGGATGCTAGAAGTGGCTCCAGCCGTGATTGGAGCAATTCTAATGCTCATCACTCTGCGCAGCTTTCCTCTTACGCCACTGCTGTATTGGCTGATTCTACTCCATTGCATCATTCTGATGGTGGGTGGTCATTATACCTATGCCGAGGTTCCTCTATTCGATCATCTAAGAGACTGGATGGGTTCTGATCGCAATAACTACGATAAACTGGGGCATTTTGCGCAAGGTTTTGTCCCTGCCATCCTTGCCCGAGAAATACTGATACGCAAGCAGGTAGTAACCGGTTCCAGTTGGTTGTTCTTTATCGTGGCAAGTATTTGCCTGGCGTTCAGTGCATTTTATGAATTGATCGAGTGGTGGGTGGCATTATTATCAGACGAGGCGGCAGATTCTTTTCTGGGTACACAAGGCTATGTATGGGATACCCAATCTGATATGGGGTATGCGCTCTTGGGCGCCATTATAGGCCAACTCTTACTGGCTCGCCTGCACAACAAACAACTGGATCAACTGGCATAAAAAAGCCCCGCATCATAACGATGCGGGGCCACGCCTAAACCACACGCCTGGTGGTTAAAAAGAGTAGGAGGTTATGGCAGGGTGGTACCCAATACTTCCCTTGAGTAAATCAAATCACCATTACTGTCAGTACCGGTAATTCGATATCGCACCGCAAAGTCATCACAGGATGCTTCCAAACAGAAGGCATCGTAATACCCACCGGTAATGGAGCCACCGGTTAGATTCAGGTGCATCTGTATATAGCCTGTCAATCCATCACACTGGAACTCAATCGAAGCACCTGTGTTCAGGGGCCCGGTTGCGCTGCTATTCAGCACACCAGATGCAGATCCGTTGCCCAAACAACTATCCAACATGGCGTTATTGGCCGTAAACGTCATCAACGCAGTGGGTGGGAAGAAGGAGTTTACAGTCGCTTTCCAATTGGCAGAGCCTGCTTCCAATTCTGAATTGGAGGCATTGATTGACCAGTTGAACGTACCATCCGGCTGGTTACAGTTGTTGTAGGTACACTGCATGATCTCCATCAGGCGATCCAACAGATCCAGGTAGTCATAGAAGAACTTATCTGTTCCCACGTATCCTGGCTCATCGCACGCATCACCAATATCATCACCATCCGTATCTGCTTGATCCGCATTAGGAACCAACGGACAGTTGTCCAAGTCGTCTTCTACCCCGTCACCATCGGTATCAAACAGCAAATCACACGCATCGCCGATACCATCTCCATCGCCGTCGCTCTGGTCGGCGTTGGGTGCAACGGGACAGTTGTCCTGATCGTTATTAACCCCATCATTATCTAAGTCAGCGTCACAAACATCACCGATCTGATCACCATCACCATCGGCCTGATCTGTATTGGCTACGGCCGGACAGTTATCTGCATCGTCATCAATGCCATCGTTATCCTGATCTACATCACAGACGTCGCCATCACCATCATCATCGCTGTCGATTTGTTCCGGGTTATAGTCAGCCGGGCAATTATCATTTAGGTCGACTATGCCGTCACCGTCGCTGTCGTTACCCTGCCCGCCATTATCGCAATTCAGGAAGAATAAAGCCGAGCGAGTCTCAAGGGTGATGCCTCCCAGTGGCGATGCATCCCATTCGAATGCCAGACTTACCTGACGCAGCACTTCAGCACCACTTTCGCTGCTATCACATGCCAGCTCAATTCCACTATTGTAGGTTTGCGTAGACCCACCGGAACAGTCACCACCGGCATAGTCAGCTGCGCTGCCATCCGTTGTGTAGCAAACGGTCTTACCACTGAGCTGACTCAGAAGCACCGTGCCGGTGTCAGTTTCGAATTGGGTATTGGCGGGTGGATTAACAAAAATCTGTTCATTGGATGGCGCTTCACAGGCCGCCATCAGTATAGATACAAGTGCTAGAGCAGCGACACGTACCAGCCTGTCGCCCCCCAATCCATCAGGAATCAGTATGCTCATCAGTAAATCCTTCACAATCGGAAATGTATTTGAGTTGTAGTTATTTTTTTGGCCCCAACTGTCTGGGTATCCAGCGATTCATCACAACGCCCATTATCCGTAGCAACATAGCTACTGGAGCCTCAGCGGAGTTTGTCACGATGATATCGCATTCTGGTAGTACTTAAGTCGCATTGACAGCACACCACGCCTATGGTTTAACTCGTTGGCCTTATTAAACACATTAAACGAAGTGACTTATATCTTGGATAACAAGCAGAACCGCCAGCAACCCCAAACGACCGTATTGGTAATCGACGATCACCCCGTCTTTCAGGATGGAATTTCTGTAATTCTGGACGCGCTATTGGCTCCAGTGGAAATCATTCAGGCCCTCAATGCCAAGGAAGCGTTTGCCCATGCCAACTCAAGAGCGGATCTGGATTGGATTTTTGTAGATTATCAGCTGCCCGATTCTGATGGTCTATCCATTATCAAAGAGCTGAATACGCTGATGATCACGGCACCCATTGTGATGATGTCGGGGGTAGATGACCTGGAGCTGGTATCAAAAGCCCTTAAACTGGGCGTGAGTGGTTTCATTCATAAAACCGGCGGCAAGATGATTTTCAAGGATTGTCTGGATACGATTGAGCAAGGCAAAGTCTATTTACCAACAGATACCCGCGTCCGGTTGGAGCATTACCAACAGACCGTTGGCAAGCAAAATGAAGCCATCATGAAACAGCTCAGCACTCGTCGCATGGATGTCTTACTGTTGGTGGCTGAGGGGTATTCCAATCAGGAAATTGCCGGTTCACTTTCTATTTCTGAGGCCACGGTCAAATCGCATGTATCTGCACTTATGTCTATTCTGGATGCTGACAGCCGTTATCATTGCGTGGCAGAAGCGCGCAAACTTGGCCTGATCAAGTAGCATTTTGGTGTTGCAATAATTGCCTCAACACCTTGCGAAGATGAACTGGCTTAACCGGTTTTTGCAACAGGAACAATGCATTCTGACGTATCTTTTGCAGCAATACAGGACTGGTGTCACCGCTCATCAGTAACGCAGGAATCTGTTTGCCAATCCGCTCCTGCACAGCTTTGATTAACGCTAAACCTGTGCAGTTAACCAGATGGTAATCCGACACTATGATCTGAGGCGGTTTAACGGTATCAACACACGCCAATGCAGACTCCATACCTGATGCTGCGGTTACCGTGCAGCCCCATTCTCGCAACAAATTGCTGGTGGCCTCCAGCAAGGCTTGTTCGTCATCCACCACCAAAACCCGGCAGCCCTGCAGTGAAAAGGTCATAGCCTCCTCTTTCACTGCCACTTGTTCACGATCCCCTTTAGGGGCCACGATGGTAAAGTTGGAGCCCTGGTTTGGCACCGATTCCAAACGCAATTCCAGATCCAGTAATTCGGTCAGACGTTTCACCACTGACAAACCTAAACCTACGCCCTGTTGTCGTAAACGATTCTGACTGGCCACCTGATGATATTCTTCAAACACCAGCGCTTGTTCTTGCAGGGGAATGCCCATACCGGTGTCCTGCACGTCAATAAGTACACGCTCGTTCCGTGTGCTCACGCTTACTTCAATCGAGCCTTCATCGGTAAACTTTACAGCATTAGACAGCAGGTTGCGGATGATACGCCCCAGTACCATGGGATCGGTGTAAGCCACGCTGTCATCGGCATGCAACGTAAGCGCTAAACCTTTTGAGTGTGCTGCTGGCTCGAACTCTCGCACCAGCAACACCAACAGTTCCCGCAGGTCTATATTTGCCAGGCTGACTTTCAGATCATTTGACTCAAGCCGCGATAAATCCATTAATGAGTTGAACATTTCGCTCAGGGAATCATGACAATTCAACCCTTGTTGCACCAATGCTTTCTGATCGGCAAGCAGGCCGGTGTTAGAGCTGCTGGTCGAACTGGCGCGCAGCTTCATACTTTCCAAAATAAGGCCTAACGCCTGCAGCGGTTGTCGCAGGTCGTGACTGGCCACTGCCAAAAAACGCGATTTGGCACGATTGGCCGACTCGGCTTTTTCTTTGGCAACGGTGACTTGCTCCAGTAGCTCGCGGTTCTGAAAATCGATGGTGATCGACATGGTAATGATCTGATTGATCTTGCTGCTGATCATTATGAAGGCAGTAATACAGGCAACCCCCAGCAAAGCCGTTGCAGTCAAACCCAGTAAAAACAACTTAACGATCAACAACCCCAATATGGGCAACGTAAATGCCAAATAGGCCGGCAGGTATCCAGCCAACGCGGGCAATGTAGACGCACACATGCCAGCAAGAGCAATTGAAATAAAGATAACGGATTCGGTCTGGGGCTGATTCATAAACCAAACGGGCACCAACCCCCACAAAGAGCCCGCATAGAGCATCCCCAGCACCAGCAGCCGTGGCACTCTGCGGTAATCACCATGCTGCCTGGCCTGTTGCCAGTGACTATCAACCACCACCACCCGGGCGACGTGACTCAACAACACCACCACTAACCACACCAACACCAGAATTGAATGCGTGGTAAACCAAAGCACCCCACTGGTTACCAACACCGCAACGGTGTGTGGCCAGGTGGTAACACGAAGCTGATCAAAAACGTAGTCAAGCTGTGATTCTTTAACAGCGGATTTAGCGTACTGCATCGATTATTATTATCGTTGGTTAGGAGGCTTGGCCCATGCTAGCACGAAACCATACTCTGTATTTAGTGCTCGCGCTCCTGCCGAAGGCTTTCGCGCTGTTTGCGCAAGCGTGGGTTATCCGGTTCCAATTTAATAGCGGTGGCAATAATTTCCAGCGCTTCCAGATGGCGCTGATGCTTTCCCAGGGCAGTAGCCAACGCCATCAAAGCCTGCACACAACGAGGCTTGTGTTCCAGGCAGCGTGTAGCAGCCCCCGACAGCATGACATAATCCTCCATGGCCTCGCAGGCTTCAAACAGAGCCAGCCATGCCTCCAGATAATCGGGCAACTGCTCAGTTACTTGCTGCATTACCACCTTGGCGACTGGCCACTGCTGTTGTTGCCCCATCATTTTTGCAAACGCCACTGCCTGCAGGGCTGACATGGTTTTTCCTCCACGCCCCGGCAGGCTTACGTCGATTTGTTTGTTTCCAATGCTTTCGGGTTTGTTCACGGGCACCACACGATCAGGGGTAAAACCACAGTATACCCGCAAACAGAAGCTAATTGCCTTTGGCAGCCTTTATGTAATTTTAGTTAACAACCAAGCCTCGCAGGTTGATTCCTCGGCAGGTTCCGTTAGAATGCCGCGGCTTGGTATTCTTACTTTACTAACCGCCCTGGATTTACGCTCCAGACAGCGAGGACATCATGACCCACCCCTCTAACAGCGCCCCCATTGTGGTTTGTGCGCTCTACAAGTTCGTGACATTGGAAAACTTTGAGCAACTGCGCCAGCCACTGCAGGATGTGATGTTGCAGCAGGATGTAAAAGGCACCCTGCTGTTGGCTCAGGAAGGTATTAACGGCACCATCGCTGGCAGCCGAGAAGGCATCGATGCTGTTTTGAACCATCTGCGCACAGACCCACGCCTAAGCCAGCTCGACACCAAGGAATCCTACGACGAAAGCCAGCCCTTTTACCGCAGCAAGGTAAAACTGAAACGGGAAATCGTCACCATGGGTGTGGAAGGCATCGACCCGAAGCGCGTGGTGGGCACCTACGTCAAACCCAGCGAGTGGAATGATCTGATCAGCGATCCTGATGTGATTCTGGTGGACACACGCAATGACTACGAGGTAGAGATCGGCACATTCAAGGGCGCTATCGACCCCAAAACCAAGACTTTTCGTGAGTTTCCCCAATACGTGACGGAGCATCTGGATAAAGACAAGCACAAGAAAGTCGCCATGTTCTGTACCGGCGGCATTCGTTGTGAGAAGTCGACTGCTTACTTGAAAGAGCAAGGGTTTGAGGAGGTCTACCACCTGGAAGGTGGCATTCTTAAATATCTGGAGGAGGTTCCTCAGGAAGAGTCACTGTGGCAAGGCGAATGCTTTGTATTTGATAACCGGGTGACCGTAGATCATCAACTGCAGAAGGGGCATTTTGATCAATGCCACGCTTGCCGTCGACCGATCACAGAAGAAGACAAACGCTCGCGCTATTATCAGGCCGGTGTCAGCTGTCATCACTGTTATGATGAATATTCAGAAGAACAGAAACAGCGCTTTGCCCAGCGCGAAAAGCAAATCAAGTTGGCCAAAAAACGTGGCGAACAACACATCGGGGGGGATCAGCAGGCGCTAATCGAGCAGCGCCGCGTGGCGAAACTGGCGCAGAAGAACGCCCAGCGGGAACATGATCGCACCTCAGGATAATTACCGTAGCCGCGCCATCATCGAGTCCGGCGGCACCAGATCACCGGTCACCGGGAAGTGGGCAATGGCCTCCAGGCCACCCCCTTCCCGGTTGCGCAGCTGCACTCGGCCGTGATGCATATCCACAATACGTTTGACGATAGCCAACCCTAAGCCTGAACCTTTGGTGGTACGACTTAAATCACCCCGCGCGAATGGCTGAAACAGCTCGTACATTTCCTTCTCGGTAAGCCCAGGGCCACGATCGGCCACCACCACACAAATTTCGCCATCCTCCATACCGCTGCGAACTTCTACTTCCCCTCCACCATGACGAATGGCATTTCCAATCAAGTTGGCAAACATGCGCTTAAGTGACAGCCGCTTTAAGGAAATACCCGGTAGCTGATGCAACGCGGTATTGATGTTGCGATCTTCTGATTCAAACTGAGCCACTACTTCCACAATGACTTCGTTGAGATCCCCCACTTCCGTTTGCTCATCGCTGCCGTCACGCACAAATAGTATGAACTGATCCAGTATCGCGTTCATATCCTCGATATCGCGAATCATGCCATCGGTGAATTCCGACTCGCCCAACAGCTCAGCGGTGAGCCGCATGCGCGTTAACGGGGTGCGCAGATCGTGTGAGATGCCCGCCAGCAATAGGGCACGCTCTCGATCCACCCGTTGCAGGTTCTCGCTCATCTGGGTGAACGCCTTGTTCACTGCACCGATTTCCCGCGAGGTGTTTTCCAGCAGAGCCCCCTTTAACGGCTCACCACGGCCAATACGACGCGCCGCCATCTCCAGGTTTTTCAGGGGCCGGTTTAACTGCCGCACAAAGAAGGTGCCCAGCAAGAAAGCCAGTGCGGGTGTACCAATCAACCAGGCAAGAAAGGCGATGGCTTCGTAACGACCAAAATTCTCCAAGGGAAAACGTACCCATAGATCACCCAGCTGATGGGTGCTGACCCACAACCCTGCCTCTGGTTCGAAGCCCAATCGAACCTCACCCCCGTGCCCGATGCGATTACGCATTGGATCAACAAAAATACTGCCGAACAGGCCCTCGTATTCAGGAGGAATGATATCGGGGTCGGCGGTAATTTCGATATCATGTTGTTTTTCCAGGCGCTGCAATAACTCGTTTTTGCGTTCGCTGTCCACCAGGTAGCCGATGGTGTCCATTTCCAGGGCAACCAGTTTGGCGTTCTGTTTTACACCAGGCAGGTAGAGGTAGTATACGGCGAACAATAAGGTCGATGTCTGGCTCAGCAGTATTACCAACCATACAAGCCAGATGGTCCGCCAGAAAGAAGAACGTGGTATGAGTTTCATAAGGATTCCAGGGTGACGCCAGCGGGCCATTATCCTGAATTCGTGGCAGCTGTGCCACTACTGCAGTTTGGCTACGTCCAACGCACGCAGAGTGGCGCGGCGCTTATGATAGTGCTGATCCATGCGGGACAGTATTCCCCCCAGCATTTTCACGGTATCCACAATGTAGGGGCCCTTGTTGAGCATGGCGCACTCTGCCAGCACACTCATCCCTGCATCACTGACTTCCGCACGGGAGGGCACGCCTTGCTTGGCCATGGATTCCAGTATCTGGGTGGCCCATATTACCGGTACGTGGGCCGCCTCACACAACCAGAGAATCTCCTGCTGCACCTCAGAAAGCCGCTCAAAGCCGACCTCTACCGCCAGGTCACCACGGGCGATCATTACGCCCAGTGAGCGACCATGGCGCAACCCCGTCAGCAGAATGCGGGGCAGGTTTTCGAAGGCCTGGCGGTTTTCGATTTTCAGTACCACCCCCATGTCCGGTCGGCCTAGTCGGTTCAATTCCCGATGTAAGGACTCCAGATCATCCGGGTGCCGCACGAAGGATAAGGCGACTATGTCCACCAAATTCACGACCGATTCGAGATCCTGTAAATCTTTTTCGGTCAGCGCAGCAATCGGCAGCTCAGTATCGGGAAAGTTAATGCCTTTTTCTGCTCTTAGTTTGCTGCCGGTAGGCTTGGCGAGGGTAATGCGCAGAATCATCTGCCTGCCATCACAACTGAGCACCTCCGCGCCGATCTTGCCGTCATCAAACCAGACACGCTGCCCTGGCTGCACATGATCAAACGCCTCGGATACGGTGCAATGGATACGCCCGGGTTTCACCAGTTGCCCCGATTGATCACGCTGCTGATGGACGCCGGGAAGCGGATCACGGGTAAGAATGAGTTCATCACCACAGAATAATTCAATGGGCACAACCACATCCGGCAGCCCCATCGGGATGGTAATGGCGATGTTCTTTTCGCCTCGCTTCAGGCACAGCTGGGTATCACTTGCAACGTAGGCGGTGTGGGATAATTCAGCGATGCATCCGCCGGCCTGCACTTGCACCACCCGCAGTTTGCGCCGCTGACCGCGACAATCTACCAATTGGATTCGATCCTGAACCTGACACTGCTGAAGAAAGCCATCCTCCACCAGCAACTGCTTATGCATGCCCGCAGGCAAGGTGTCGCTGGCGCGACTGTGAAGCCATACCCGGCAGGGCTCCAACACCACGCCGTAAATATCCCGGCGCGGTTTAAGCTTGGCCAGGCAGCCACTGCTCTGGATGGGCCCGGTACGCAATTTTGGCCCCGCCAGATCGGCCTGCACCTTACAGGGCAACCCCAACGCTTTGCTGGCCGCACGCTGATTGTCCACCATGGCACGCCAGGCTGAAGCATGATCGTGGGCGCAATTAATGCGCATGACATTCATGCCAGCGGCCACTAGATCATTTACCAAATCGGGGTGAGTCGCCGCCTCGGTGGGCATGGTTACCATAATATGAGCAGCATGTCGGGCGGGCCGCTCCCCCAGCAGCTGCCGAGTGCGCTCTTTAAGCAGCTGGGGCCCGGACAGGTAATCCACCGGCGGCACCGGAGCGTCGCACTGGCGACCCGTGAGGTTCTGCAACAAGCTTAGGACTGCATTGATGTGCGCCAGGGTATAAGGTTCCATCACCGAAAGGGATGAAAAACCGTAGCGGGACAGCGCATGCTGTAATGGGCGAATATCCTGCTGCCGCACGCCGAGATAATGCAGCAGGTTGCAGGCACTGGCCTGCAGGCCCGTTTCGCACTGCAGGATGTCATCCTGAAACCGTTGCTGCATGGCCAGCGCGTCGTTGCGCAGCCCAATGAGATGCTGCTGCAGTTCCAGCAGTAAATCCATATTGGAGGCGATCACAAACCCGTTACCTCTTCTGCGTAAGGGTGCAGAAGACTGAGACTAACGGAGATTTATTGCAGTTTCGGGTATCCGGCTGATTTTGGTTTTTTACTCAACCCCTGCTCAGCTGGCAGTTCCATCGGGCACAAACACGTAGCCTACGCCCCACACGGTCTGAATATAACGTGAGTTTGAAGGATCATCCTCTATCAAGCGTCGCAAACGGGATACCTGCACGTCAATGCTGCGCTCCATGGCACTCCACTCACGCCCCCGAGCGAGGTTCATCAGCTTATCGCGTGTGAGGGGCTCGCGAGGGTGTTGCACCAAGGCTTTCATCACGGCAAATTCGCCAGTGGTGAGAGATACAGCCTGGCCATCCTTGGTTAATGTACGGGTAGACAGATCCAGTGAGAATGGACCAAATGCCACCACAGCCTCCTGCTGCGAGGGGGCTCCCGGCAGCTCTTTCACCTGGCGACGCAACACAGCTTTCACCCGCGCCAACAGTTCTCGGGGATTGAAAGGCTTGGGCAAATAATCATCGGCACCGGCTTCCAGACCATTGATGCGATCAGCATCGTCGCCTTTAGCTGTGAGCATAATAATGGGGATCATATTATCGCCATCCCGCAGGCGCTTGCAGATGGACATGCCATCCTCACCGGGCAACATCAAGTCCAACACCATCAGGGAATATATTTCACGGGACAGCGCACGGTCCATTTGCTCGCCGTCGGCCACGGCTTTGACCAGATAGCCCTGCTCCTCAAGATAACGCTGCAGCAACGCCCGCAAACGGGAATCATCATCCACTACCAGAATCTTCTGTTGCTGTTCCTGCTCGCGTGGGCTGTCTACCATTAGTGTATACCTGCTGATTACTTTCTATATGATGATGGAACCTTCGGGGCAAATGCACCTCAAAAAACCTGTTCCGTGCTCAACCCGCAAAGGTAGCGGGATGCGCCAGCAAAGTCATGCCCCGAATGTGTTACAAGGCGTGATATCTGGTCTAAGGTGTTAGAATTACATCGGTTTTCGGCATTATCAACTATTGCATCAAAATGTTGCTTGCCTTCATTATGGTAAAAATCCTATTAATTATGCGACAGCCTGGATGAACACATTGCTCGCTTACTTGAAGAAAGTACCTTTGCCCCTGATCATTTTCGGGGCTACTGCCCTGCTGATCGTTGCCTTTTGGCTAATGCAGCCCAACCCGGCCAAAAAGCCGGAAGCGGATCTGGTGCCTCTGGTGAACACGTTGTCTGCACAACCTGGCAGCCACCGCCCAATGGTGACCTTGTATGGGCGCCTCGAGTCTCCCCGCGAATCCAACCTGTCCAGCACCATCAACGCTTATGTTGCCAAGGTTCTGGTGGAGGAAGGCCACTGGGTTAAAGCCGGTGATATCCTGGTGGAACTGGAAGACAGCGATGTACGGCTGGCCTATGAGCAACGTCAGGCAGAGCTTGAGGATATGGAGGCACAGGCTGCATCCGAGCAGGCCCGCTACAACAACGATGTGAAATCCCTGGAAGTTGAGAAAGAGCTGGCCGCGCTGTCGCAAAGATCCGCCCAACGCTATGAAAAGCTGGTGGAACGCAACGTAGGATCGGATCTTAACCGCGACGAAGCCTTACAGCAGGCACGCGTACAAACCCTCAGCCTGTACAACCGCGAATACGCAGTTAACGACCACCCGAACCGCCTTAAACGCCTGCAGGCTCAACTGAAAAAAGCCCGCGCCATTCGTGATCAAGCGGCCTTGGATCTGGCCCGGTCTCGCATTGTCGCGCCCTTTGCCGGTCGGGTTACGGCCCTCAATGCCTCCCCCGGCAACCGGGTACGCCCCGGCGACGTCATCGCCACCCTGTTCGATGCTGATCATGTGGAGGTGCGCGCCCAGATCCCATCCCGCTATCTCAATCAGGTGGAAAAAGCACTGGCGGACGACCTGGTGCTGGACGCCACCTTTGCCCTGAATGAAGACCGCGTAGCACTCAACCTGGCACGGCTGGCGGGTGCCATCAGCACCGGTCAGGGAGGGGTGGACGCGCTGTTTGCACTGGAGCAGTCCAATCGCAGCTTTACCCTGGGGCGGGCTGGTGAGGTCTATCTGCACATGCCTCCGCTGGACAACGCATTAGCCGTGCCCCCCACGGCCATCTATGGTCAACAGCGCATCTACCGCGTGGTGGACGGCACACTGCATACCATCATGATCCAGCGACTGGGCGAGGTGATGATGGACAACGGCGAGCGCTGGCAACTGGTGCAGGGCGACATCAAGGCCGGTGATGAAATTCTGATTACCCAGCTATCCAGCGCCGTCGGTGGGCTCAGGGTCAAGCTGGATAAACCCGAATCAGACTCAGAGCCGACCACTTCCGGGCCAACCACAGAATGAGCGAACCCAAAGGCATCATCGCCACCTTTGCCACCCACAGGGTAGCCTCCAATCTATTGATGTTTCTGTTCATCCTGGCGGGCCTGTGGGGCCTGAAACAGATGAACACCCAGTTTTTCCCCAGCTTCGAACTGGAATACATCACCATCTCGGTGCCCTGGAGTGGTGCCAGCGCCGAGGATGTGGAACGCTCCATCATCATCCCCATGGAACAGGAGCTGAAAACCCTTACCGAAGTGAAGAAAATGACCGCCACGGCCACCTCCGGCGCTGGCGGCATCACCCTGGAACTGGAAGAAGGGGTGGACGTGGGCAATGTACTGGATCGCGTCAAACAGCGCGTGGAAGCCATTCGTAATTTACCGGAAGAAGCCGAGCGCCCGGTAATCCAGCAGGTGGAAAGTTTCCAACCCATCGCCAACATCGTCATCATGGGCTCCGAATCCCGCCCGGAGCTGGCACAGCTGGCCCGGCAGTTTGAAAAAGAACTACTGGCCCGAGGCATACGCAAGGTCAACTTTGTCGGGCTGCCCGCCGAAGAGATTGCCATACAGGTGTCCTCCTCTACACTGCACGAAACCGGCTTATCCCTCACCGATATCGCCAACCGCATTCGCCAGAACAGCACCGACCTGCCCGCCGGCACCGCTGCCAAAGATGAAGTCTCCAAACAGGTGCGCAGCCTCAGCCAACAACGCACAGTGCAGGGCTTTGAACAAATGCCGCTGTTTACCGACAGCAAGGGCCGCCTGCTGCGAGTGGGGGACATTGCCGAAGTAGAGCGCCGCCCACTGGAAGACGAACCCTACATCACCGTTGACGGCCAACCCGCCATTGAAATGCTGATGATGCGCACAGAATCAGAAGACACCCTTACCACCGCCCGCATATTTACCGAATGGGTGGAAGACGTGCGTCCGCGTCTGCCGGAAGGTGTTCAGATCAAGGTCTATAACGAGCGTTGGAAGCACCTGCGCGATCGCATCAAGCTGCTGCTGAACAACGGCTTGGGAGGACTGGTACTGGTCATCGCCACACTGTTCCTGTTCCTCAATGTACGGGTCGCGTTCTGGGTTACCGTGGGCATCCCTGTATCGTTCATGGCCACGCTGGCGGTGCTGTACCTTACCGGCGGCACCATCAACATGATCAGTCTGTTCGCCCTGATTATGGCCCTGGGCATCATTGTGGATGATGCCATTGTGGTGGGGGAAGACACCCTCACCCACAAAGAAATGGGCGAGTCCGCCGAGCGTGCCTCGGTGGGAGGAGCCCGCCGCATGTTTGCACCGGTGCTGGCCTCCTCCATGACCACCATCGCCGCGTTCCTGCCCCTTTCCATGCTGGGCGGCGTAATGGGCAAAATTGCCTTCGACATGCCAGTGGTCATCATCTGCGTGATCATAGCCTCTGTGGTGGAGTGCTTCCTGATTCTGCCGGGCCACCTCAATCACAGTTTGCGCAAACAGAAAGAGGCAAAAACCATCGGCTTCAAAGCTAACTTCGACCGCAAATTTGTTGAGTTCCGGGAAAAGCGCCTGCGCGTGGCGGTAAACGCAGCCATCCGCAACCGTGGCAGCGTGGTTACCGCCGGCCTGTGTGCCTTTGTGTTGATGTTAAGCCTGGTGTTCACCGGCGTGATCAAAACCACCTTCTTTCCTGCGGTGGACGGCAACGAAATACGCGCCAATGTGGAATTCCACGCCGGCACCCCCAAGCCCACTGTCGACGCTTTCCTCGATCACTTGGAGGACAGCCTGGAACAAACACGCCAGGAAATTCTCGATGAGCACGACGAAGACATCCTCAATGCCGTCGTCACCTACCACGGCCGCTCCTTCTTCGGTGTCTCGGGTCGGGAAGTCAACCGCGAGTCCGGAGCCCTGATCGTGGATCTGACCACAGGGCAACGCCCCCTGACCAATGCAGAGTTTATCCGCCACTGGCGCAATAACATTCAGCTGCCCCCCGGCATCAACCGCTTCGCCATCTTGCAGCGGGAGGCAGGGCCACCGGGCAAACCCATCGCCGTACGGCTAATCGGCAACGACATTCACCAACTGAAAGATGCCAGCCTGGAACTGCAGAAAGCCCTGGCCCGATATCAGGGCGTCAGCAATATCGATGACGACCTGCCCTGGGGCAAAGAGCAGTTGATCTACGAACTCACCCCCACTGGACGCCAGCTCGGCCTGGACACCGCCACCGTAGGCCGCCAACTGCGGGCCGCTTTTGATGGCAACCTGGCGCAGATATTTCATCAGGACGACGACGAAATCGAAGTGCGGGTCACCCTGCCGGACAGCGAGCGCAATTCCACCCAGACACTTGAGTATTTTCCAGTCACCCTGAGCAACGGCATGACCGTTCCACTGAGTGAAGTAGTACACTTTGATTCACGTCAGGGCATCGAAAAGCTAAACCACACCAATGGCGCTCTGAATGTCACCGTGTCGGCAGATCTGGACGACAAAATTGCCAATGCCAACGAAATTTTCGAAGATCTGAACCAAGGATTACTGGCCGACCTGCAGCGTCGTTACGGCATCAGCCTGGGGCTGGAAGGCAAAGCACAGGATCAACAGGAAACCATCGCAGAAATGCAGATGGGCATGATGATTGGCCTGGCACTGATATTCATTGTGCTGTCTTGGGTATTCTCCTCCTACATGTGGCCCATCGCGGTGATGTCCGCTATCCCGCTGGGGTTGACCGGCTCGCTGATTGGCCACCTGATTATGAACAAAGACCTGTCCATGTTTTCCCTGATGGGTCTATTCGGGCTCTCTGGCATCGTGGTAAACGATTCCATCGTCCTTATATCCTTCTTTGGCCAACTGCGGGAACGGGGCATGAATGTGCACGATGCCATCGTGGAAGCCATCTGCGCCCGCTTCCGCGCCGTGGTGCTGACATCCCTCACCACCATAGCCGGTCTACTGCCCATTCTGTTCGAAACATCACTTCAGGCTCAGTTTCTGATCCCGATGGCCATATCCATCGTATTCGGGCTCGCCTACGGCACTTTCTTGATACTGTTCTTCGTTCCTGCGATGATCACCTACTTAGAGTCGGCAAAACGGATACTTTTCGGCCAAGCCAGCGCTGTGGGTCACGGGGATCAGCTCTAAATAGACCAAAAAACCGACTAAGCACGTTAGCGGCTACATTGTTTAAACATTTTTGGGGCAATTAGGATAGAAACCCGGCGTGGTTTTTGAAACAATCGCCACCCAATACCCGTACCACACCGTTAGTTCAACCGAACCGACATGAACACCTGGGGTCAGGAAGGCAATGCCTCCAACAGATCAGTCATCATTCACAAAAGGGTTTTCTGTGCAAAACCAGCACGACCGTGATCGAAACGGCTCTCTACTTGTGAACATCCAAAGCCGGGTGCTATCGAACCTGTCTGATCTGCTCACCGAATTTTTCCACAAAATGGATGATGCTTTTTTTGATCTGGCGGAACAATCGGCCAGCAATAACGAGCAGAACCTGTATTTCGAAGCCATGCGCGAACTGCGTTTACACGCTCGCGACGTAGACACCGAGTTGCGCAAAGAGCTGGCCTATCAGTTCGACTTGCTGCAGAAACGCCAACGGGATGACGAGGCCGGAAACCACGACTCCGACAACCTGAGCCTGGTAGACAAAAACCGCGTAGAAGTCGACGTTGCCCTGACCAACATCCGCAACAAAATTCGCACACACTATCCAGAGCTGCAATTACAGTTCTGCCGTCGCCTCAACCAGTATCTGGACATCGATTGGCTGAACGAGTCCAACAACCCGCTGGGTTGCGACACCCTGGTGAATGCATTCAGCCGTGCCATCGAAAAACTCGAACTACCGCTGAAAGTTCGCCTTATGGTATTCAAATACTTCGAACGCCAAGTAGCCGAGAACCTGCAGCAAACCCTGATCGAAGCCAACAAAATACTGGCAGATGCCGGCATTCAAGCCGAGCCCAAAAAAGCCGCCAAACCCGCACCGGAAACCACCGAGGCCAATAGCGACTCTAAGCACCACGCCGACCAGCCCAGTTCCGGTCAGCAAACAGCTGAGGCAACACCCCCTACACTGGAACAAGCCTTCGCGTCCAATTACGAATACACCGTGGCCTTCGAACAAGTGCAGGCCATCATGGCCAACTTCTACAAGGGCAGCCTTAACAATCGCCTGTTCGCAGTAAAACAAGGGCAGCCCGCGCCAGAGCTGCATCGCGAGGATCTGCTCAACGTGCTGGCTCGCCTGCAAAGTGCAGAACGCGACTCACTGCAGGATGAAGACCCCACCAACAACCAATACGACCACCAGGATGTCCGCCTGCTGCTGGAGCATCAACTGGCCCACACCGTACGTGAGCGAGGTGCCCGCAAACTGAAGCAAGCTGATGACGACGTCATCAACCTGGTCAGTATGGTGTTCGAATTCATACTCGACGATCACAACATTTCGCCGGAAGTATCCCTGCTACTGGGGCGTCTGCAGATTCCTGTCATCAAGATCGCCCTGGCTGACAAACAATTCTTCAGCAACGTCAATCATCCCGCCCGCCGCCTGCTGAAACTGCTATCACAGGCCGCCATCGGTTGGGAAAAAGAGTCCGTGCTCCAGCGCGACCTATTGATGGAAGAAATTCGCAACGTGGTCACCCGCGTACTGAACGAATTCGAAGTCGATAACCTGGCCCTGTTCAGCGAGCTGGAAAAAAGCTTCTCCAGCTTCCTGATGGAAGAAACCCGCCGCGCCGACACCATTGAAAAACGGGTATTGCAAGCGGCCAAAGGCCAAGCCAAAACCGAGCAAGCCCGCAGCACCATCAACCAGCTCATCAACGATCGTATGCAGGGCAAAACCCTGCCTTCTGTCGTAATCGACATGATTGACGGCCCCTGGCGTGTACTGATGCTGCAACGCCTGATGCGCCATGGCCGTGACTCCGATGAATGGAAACATTGCCTGAAGACCGTCGACGATCTGATCTGGAGCATCCAGCCTGCCAACGCCGCGGCAGACCGTGATCGCTGGGTTAAAATCATTCCCATACTACTGAAAGAAATCTGCAGCGGATTGGAAGGCATCAAACACCCCGGCCTGGAGGTGGACAAATTCCTGTCGTCTCTGTGGGAGATCCACGGCCAGATCCTGCAAACGCCGCCAGACCAGCAACTGCCCAACAGCCGTAAGGTGGATCACACCATATCCGAACCTGCACCGGGAAACCGCAGTGCATCAACGCAGCAGGTGTCGCAATCGGTAACGCCTGATAAGGCCGCAGGCACCCTGTCCGCCATCGAACGCCAGAAGCTGAAGGCCGCAGAACGCCGCGCCCTGCTGGACCCAAGAAACAACATCGACGCTGACTTGCGCAAAACCCTGCTGACCCTGAAAACCGGTCAATGGATCGAAGTACACACTCTGGAAGGCAAAATCCGTCGCTGCAAACTGGCCTACCGGGACGCCAGCTCGGATCTTTATATCTTCGTTTCACGACGTGGCAACAAAGTACTGGAAACCAATCTGGACAGCATGATTCGCATGGCCAACGCCGACGAACTGCGCTTGCTGGAGAACGTCTCCATGTGGGATCGGGCCCTCAGCAACGTAATGAGCCGCCTCAACCGCAACATCGAAGCCGAACCAGCAACCTGATTCAAGGTCAGCCAGCCACTATGGTTCCCCTCGATCAGCGTTTCCCTGCCGTTCCCTACCGTTTTGCCTCCCCATAGGTTTATAATCCCACTCCACCTCAGGTAGTAGCCACGAGAACGATTATAAAATGATCAATATCACTGACATCATTGCCAACGAACTTGGCGTTAATGCCATTCAAGTGAAAGCCGCAGTAACCCTGCTGGACGAAGGCGCAACGGTTCCCTTTATCGCCCGCTATCGAAAAGAAGCCACCGGCGGGCTGGACGACACGCAATTGCGTAACCTGGAAGAACGCCTGCGTTACCTGAGAGAGATGGAAGAACGGCGCGAAACCATCCTCAAAAGCATTGCCGAGCAGGACAAGCTCACCCCAGAGCTGGAAAAGTCCATAAAAGAGGCAGACACCAAAACCCGGCTCGAAGACCTCTATCTGCCCTACAAGCCCAAACGCCGCACCAAGGGCCAAATCGCCCGTGAAGCAGGGCTTGATCCATTGGCCCAAGCGCTGCTGCAGGATCCCAGCCTGACCCCGGAGCAGGAAGCCGAAAAATTCGTCGATGCAGAAAAAGGCGTGGCGGATGTGAAGGCAGCACTGGATGGTGCCAAGTACATCTTAATGGAACAATTCAGTGAGGACGCGGATCTGCTGGCCCGACTGCGCAACTACCTGTTCCAGAATGGCGTCCTCAGCGCCAAAGTAGTGGAAGGCAAAGAGGAAGAAGGCGCCAAGTTCCGCGACTACTTCGAGCATAACGAAGCCCTCAAAAATACGCCCTCCCACCGCGCGCTGGCCATCTTCAGGGGCCGCAACGAAGGTATCCTGCAAGCCAGCATCACCATCGTGCAAGAGGAAGGCATCACCAGCCACCCCTGTGAAGACATGATCGCCCAGCACTTTGAGCTGCGTGATGAAGGTCGTGCCGCCGACAAATGGCTGGGCGAGGTAGTGCGCTGGACCTGGCGCATCAAACTGCTCACCCACCTGGAGACCGAGCTGTTAGGTGATCTGCGTGAACGAGCCGAAGAAGAAGCCATCAAGGTCTTCGCCCACAACCTGAAAGACTTACTGATGGCAGCCCCCGCTGGCCCCCGCGCCACCATGGGTCTCGATCCCGGCCTGCGTACCGGTGTCAAAGTCGCCATCGTGGATGCCACCGGCCAGTTAGTGGAACACGGCACCATATTCCCCCACGCACCCCGCAACCAATGGGATGAGTCCATTGCCGTAGTGGCGGCTCTGTGCAAAAAATACAACGTAGAACTGATCAGCATCGGCAACGGTACCGCCTCCCGCGAAACCGACAAAATGGCCGCCGAAATGCTGAAGAAACACCCAGATCTCAACGCGCAAAAGATCATGGTGAGCGAAGCCGGAGCCTCCGTATACTCAGCCTCCGAATTCGCCGCTCGCGAATTTCCCAAGCTGGACGTTTCCTATCGTGGTGCCGTCTCCATCGCCCGCCGCCTGCAGGATCCTCTGGCCGAACTGGTAAAAATTGAACCCAAAGCCATCGGCGTGGGCCAATATCAGCACGACGTCAGCCAAGCTAAAATGGCCCGCAGCCTCGATGCCGTGGTGGAAGACTGCGTAAACGCAGTCGGCGTGGACGTGAACACCGCCTCCGAGCCTCTGCTGGCCCGCATCTCGGGTTTGAACAAAACCATCGCTGGCAACATCGTCTCTTTCCGCAACCAGAACGGTGCCTTTAAAAGCCGGGATGACCTGAAACAGGTTCCCCGCCTGGGCGATAAAACCTTCGAACAGTCCGCCGGGTTCATGCGCATCATGAATGGCACCAACCCGCTGGATCGCTCAGCCGTTCACCCGGAAGCCTACCCCGTGGTAGAGAAAATCGCCGCCAAAAACAGTCGTGACATAAGCCAAGTGGTTGGCGATACCGGCTTTTTGAAAACCCTGGCAGCCAATGATTATGTGGATGACAGTTTCGGCCTGCCCACCGTAACCGACATCATCTCCGAACTGGAAAAACCCGGCCGTGACCCTCGCCCTGAATTCAAAACCGCTGAATTCAAAGACGGCGTAGAAACCATGGACGACCTCAAACCCGGAATGATACTGGAAGGCGTGGTAACCAACGTCACCAACTTCGGTGCGTTCGTGGACATCGGCGTTCATCAGGATGGCCTGGTACACATCTCGGTACTGTCAGACACCTACATAGCCGACCCCCGTGAAGTAGTGAAAGCCGGTGACATCGTCAAAGTAAAAGTGGTGGAGATCGACCTGCCCCGCAAGCGCATTGGCCTCAGCATGAAACTGGACGAAGCCGCCGGTGAAAAGATCGATGGCCCCCGCCAGCCCAAGGGCAAACACGGCGGCAAAAGCAAGCCCCGCACCAATCAAGCACCGCAGCGTAGCAGCAAAGGGCCAAGCAACGCACCCGGCAAGAGCGGCACCTTTGCCGATCTGTTCGCCAACGCCAAAAAGCTGCGTTAACCTCAAGCTGCACGTGCGGCAACCAGCCAATAAAAAAGCCCTGCTTACTTAAAGAGCAGGGCTTTTTTATTGGTTTATGATCAGTTCAAATAATCCAGAAAGGTCACGATATCCTCAGCCGCCGCTGGCCACTTGTTTTCCAGCAGCACCGTATGGGGGCTGTCATACACCAGCATGCGTTTTTGTCTGCTGTCAATTTGGTCGTAGATCTCCTGACTGGAAGACACCGGCACCAGCACATCATCCTTGCCGTGCAACAACAGCATCGGCACCGTGATATATCGCAACCGTGGCTCCAGATAATCGCCAGCTTCCAGGGTCGTACTGATATAGGCTCCCGGCAGCCAATCGTGGCACACCACAGGGTCATCCAGCAGACGATCTTGCAGTGCGTCATCTTCCACCGCCATGCGCAGGCCTAAATCGGATTCAATCGCCGGAAACGAAGACAGCCCCATCCAGAACCATTTAGCTGAGGTTAAGGTGAAATCGTTAACCACCTCCGGCGCACGAATGCCCATCAACTTGAGGCTGGGTTTATATCCAACCCCACTGGTGATCACACCATTAACCAAAAACTCATATTTGACGGCGGTGTGCATGGCAACCGCGCCACCCAGGCTTTCCCCCAGCAAATAGTTATTCACCTGGGGATAGCGTTTGCGCAGCATCTGCAGCACCAATTTCACATCGTAGGAATAAGCGTCAAAGCTCTCCACATAGCCGCAGCCCTTCAAACCCTCGGAATACCCCCAGCCCTGCATATCAATGGCATATACCCGATAGCCGTTGGCAACCAGATGCTTGGCAGTATTGGCATACAGGCCGCCATGCAAAGAGGTTCCATGCAGAATAATCACATTGGCCTTAGCTGCCGTTGCTGGCTCCCAGGTGCGGGCAAACAAGCGCAAGCCTTCGGCATTAACGATAAACTCTTCACGGTAGTCGCTTCGCTGCTGTAACTGGGTTTCCGGTATCACCGGGCGCGTGCTGCAGCCTGCGGTCAACATCAGACAGAACAACTGCAAACTGATCAACAACAGACCCATCAGGTTTTGACGAATCATGACACACCTCGTTCAGCTCTTTATTTGATAACGGCTAAGTCCCGAATGGGCCTCACTTAAAACAGGCATCCACTATATGAAGCCACCTCTTGCGAGTCAACTTATCAATTTTGTCTCAAGCCTGTTTTGTCCCGGCAATTATCGCCATTTCATTGACCGTTGTTTTCCCGCATAATCCACCAAAACCGCTCGGGACCACTGCGTGAAAAACAAGTTACTGCACCGCCTTGAATCCATTCGCGAGGTGCAACTTCATCGAAGCCTGACCCAAATGCAGCGGGGTCTTGAAAAAGAAAGCCTGCGAATTACCCCTAACGGCCAGCTGTCGCAAACCCGACATCCGGACGCCCTGGGTTCCGCCCTGACCCATCAATGGATCACCACAGACTATTCCGAAGCACTGCTGGAGTTCATTACCCCGGTGTTTCAGGATGTGAAACGGCCGCTGGGATTTTTGAATGACCTGCATCGTTTCACCTACCAGCATCTAAATGATGAACTGCTGTGGGTAAACAGCATGCCCTGCCTGATGGGAGACGAGCTCAGTATCCCCATTGCAGAATACGGCAGCTCCAATGTGGGCCGCATGAAGCATGTTTATCGGCATGGGCTGTGGCACCGTTATGGCCGTTATATGCAAACCATCGCGGGCATTCATTATAATGTCTCTATCCCCAATAACTTCTGGTCGGTATACCATCAACTGGAAAACAGCGGTGAGCCACTACAGGATTTTATTTCCGAACAATACTTCGGCCTGATTCGCAACTTCCTGCGTAACGTGGGCCTGGTGGTGTATCTGTATGGCGCATCGCCTGCCGTGTGCGGCTCCTTTCTGCAGGGGCGTAAGCATCAGCTGGAAACCTTTCAGCAGCACACCTGTTACATGCCCTACGGCACCTCCCTGCGCATGAGTGATCTGGGGTACCACAATGATGCTCAGGCCGGCCTCAACATCTCTTACAACTCCCTGCCGGAATACGTTCAAACACTGCAACATGCCATCCGTACCCCCTATGAGCCTTACGCCAATATGGGCGTGAAGAAGGACGGCATCTATCAGCAGTTGAACACCAACATTCTGCAAATCGAAAACGAGTTTTACAGCAGCATTCGCCCCAAACGGGTTACCCGCAGCGGTGAACGCCCCACCTGCGCCCTGTCTGATCGTGGCGTGGAATACGTCGAGCTGCGTTGTGTGGACCTGGATCCATTCAGCCCGTTGGGAATCACCGAATCCCAGATCCGTTTTCTGGACGTGTTTGCAGTTTACTGCCTGTTGGAGGACAGCCCACCGCTGAGCGAACAGGAACAGCAATGCAACAGCGACAACCTGCAGGCCATTGTGAGTCAGGGCCGCGACCCGGATCTGAAATTGTCGTCCCCCTGCACTCAGGCACCGTTTCGGGAATGGGCCCAGGAACACCTCAACAAAATGCTGCACGTAGCTCATCTGTTTGATCAAGCTCACCAGCACACCGCTCACAGTGCCGTGGTAAAAGCGCAAATGGAGAAACTGATCCATCCGGATCAAACGCCCTCTGCCCGCGTCATGCAAACCCTGTTCGACAATGATCAATCATTCTTTGAATTTGCCATGAACAGCGCGATCGAGACTGCCAATTATTTTACAAAACAACCGCTTAGCTCAGCCGAAGCCAGCGCTTTCAGCAAAGAGGCGCGCCGTTCCACTGAAGCACAGCGCCGTTTAGAGTCGGAAGATGATGTCTCATTTGAGCAGTATTTGAGTAGTTTCTTTGCTCAAGATGCCCTGAACCCCTAGGGCTCGCAAAAAATTCAATGACTTAGCGTGACTTCCTAGAATTCACTGCTAACATTGGATGTAGGTGCAGGATGTAAGCATCATATTTGTAGTGAACGCTATGAAGACCGCGCAGATTAGAAGAGGCTTGGAGCCCTATGAGCATCAGCGAAATTGATCAGCAAAACTGGAGTATCGAGGCCCTGAACAAGGCCTACCGTCAAGGGTATATGTTCGGATTAAGTGGTGAACCGCAGCAGGCTTGCCCCTACCACTCCGATGTTATAGCTGCCGCCTGGGAAGCAGGCTGGAGCGATGGTAGTTCTCAGGCCACCCAGATCGGCTTTAAACGACCGGAACGCGCCATCGCGTAACGGAATTTTCCCCAGGGACTGGGGTCAAAGGTCACAGACTTCTTGCCGGTTATGGTTATAATCGGCACGGGATGCCTCCCCCGCAAAATAGCATCCCGAAGACTGATTCAGGAACATAAACAGGAACGTGACCTTGCCTTCATATCGAATTCTTAACGCACTGGGCGTGCTCGGTGCTATCACTTCAATATCCTTCGCCTATTTTTACCTGCAGAAACACCTGGGTCTGGAAGCCTGCCCTTTATGTCTCATTGATCGCGGCATCGTGATCGCCATCGGTTTCTTTTTTCTGCTGGCGTTGCTACACAACCCCGCCAAAATCGGCCAACGACTTTATTCTGCCTGTGCTTTGATCTTCAGTGGATTAGGCATCGCCGTCTGCTGGCGTCACCTTTGGTTACAGAACCTGCCCAAAGATCAAATACCGGAATGCAGCCCAGGCCTGGATTACATGCTGGAAACCTTCCCCATCGGTGAAACCTTGCGCACCATCTTCAACAGTGCCGGAGAGTGTGCAGAGATCCAATGGAGCTTCATGGGCCTGTCCATTCCCGCCCAAACCATGCTGGTTTTCATCGGTTTTGCTGTGCTGTCCCTCTATCAAATTCTGCGTAAAAACGGTTAATCGACCGTTTTTACGCAGCTTTGTGCCCATCCAATTTATACCTTGTTTTCATAAAAAGAATTACTTCCATTACATAAACCTCGTTTTTCCGCCCCAAAACAGAACCAAGCCAATAATCAATTTTTGTCAACGTGAATATACGCTTTTTGCATCGGTCTAAATGGCTTGCCCGCCCCTGCTAATTTGCATATTCTCGAAACTCCACCGACCCAAAACGATTTTTGTCGGTGGGCGATTTCCCTGTGGAATCAACGACAATTAGACGAAAAGCCTTTATGGCACCCTGGCTTTCCAAAGCCAAAAAATGAAAGAAACGATCATAATCGTTTCGTTGTGTAAAAGGGTAACAGTGCAATGAAGCACACACCCACAAAACAACCACCATGCAAATGGGGAGAACAGAAACATGCTGACCGAAGTGAAAAGCACCATCGACGAATGGGGCAATGTGGACAAGATGATCAGCCGTTGGTTACTGGAGCGACAGGAACTGATCGTGCTGTATTGCAAAGTTGACGGCTTAAAGCAGTTTTCCACCCAGGACACCCCTATCAGTGTCCGCGTTCAGGCCCTGTGTGACGTATTGATCGACTACGTCTCTGCCGGCCATTTTGAAGTGTATCAACTGCTCATGAAAGAAGCCGAGCAGTTCGACGACGACTATCACAAAACCATCGACCGAATTTTCCCCCTGATTCAACAATCCACCGAACTCGCACTGGACTTTAACGATCGCTACTGTTCTGCCGAGCTGTGTGAAAAGAATCTTGAACAGCTGGCCCGAGATCTGAATAAACTCGGCGTTAAGATGGTGGAGCGCTTTGATCTGGAAGATCAACTGATCGATACCCTGCACAACTGCCATCGGGATATGGTTGCCTAAGCAACGCATCCACAAACAATTTCAATAATAAGAGAGAGCCAGGTGCTCTCTCTTTTATTTTTGTCTACACTGTTTTTATAACCCTTTGCTCACGCTGAAGAAAATCACATCATGCGCGTTCTGATCACGCTTATATTTTCCCTGCTGTTGGTGGCCTGTGGCGATTCCCCCAGCCGCGAATGGGAAACCACCAGCAATGGTGCCTACACTGCATCCCTGAGCCCGGATGGGGAGTACGCCGTGATTGGCTCGGTGCAACACGGCGGCAGCCTGTGGCGACTCAAGGATGGTGAACGGCTCTACAACTGGAATCACGCCAACGGCCAGTTTTCCAAACTGGTGGCCAGCACCTTTTCCACCGACGGCCGCTTCGCCCTCACCGCTGAGCAAAAGCGTTTTGTCATGTGGGAGGTCTCCACCGGAAAGCCCGCCGGGTTCTGGCCTGCCGAAGGTGGCGTGCTCTCTATGGCGCTCTCTGATAATGGCCGCTACGCCATCATCGGTCAGGAAAACTACAGCGCCCTCTACGTCGACACGGCAAACGGTGCCATTCTCAGCACACTGACGCATTCAGGTGATATCAACACCGTCGCCATCAGCGCCAATGGCCTGATAGGGGTAACCGGCTCCGAAGACGGCATTGTGAAAGTGTGGGATCTACCGGAGGGCAAAGAAACCTTTGCCTATCAATTGGGAGACGACGTCAGCGCCGTGGCCATCAGCCGCGATGCCAGCCTAGTGTTCGGCAGCCTGTACTACGGCAAAGGCAAGATCTGGCAGGTAAAAACAGGCAAAGAAGTATCGAGCGTAGGCCACTTTCGTACCACCATCACCGCCGCCCGCTTTTCCAAAGACAATAAAACGCTGCTTACCGGGTTCACTGCCCGCAGAATGGTGCTGTGGGATGTTGCAACCGGAAACACTCTTAAGAACTGGCGCGCACAAGCCCCTCTGTTCTGGCGGCCCTCTGGCTTAGTGGTGGGCGATGTTGCCTTTACCAACACCCCCAACCAATACCGCAATATATTTTCTAACGGCTTAATTAATGAGTGGCGCTAAACCTGCCGCCTTACAGCAATACACTCACCAGCACCACGCCTGCAAAACCTACGCTGTAGGCCACCAATAAATAACCTGAATAACGCAAATAGGCCACGAAAGTCAGTTCTGGAATCTTGCTCATGGCCACCACGCCCGCAGCAGAGCCAATGGCCAACAACGATCCACCCACGCCCACCGCATAGGTCAGGGTCAACCACTCCGACAGCTCCATATCGATGCCCGACTTCAACAGTGCAGCAGTGAGCGGCACGTTATCAAACAACGCAGACAACAAGCCCACTACATAGTTAGCGGCCATAGGCGGCAGGTATTCATACAAACGGGGGAAGTAAGACAGCACACCCAACTCTTTGAGCATCCCCACCAGCAACAACACACCCAGGAAGAACAGCAGCGTATCAAACTCGATACGGCGCACATAATCGAGGATAGGCTCATCGCGGTTGATAAACTGCACCACCATAAACATCAACGATAAGCCAAACAGGAATGACAACACCGGGGGAATATCAAAGGCAATATTGCCGCCAATCGTACCCAAAATAGTGAGCAGAAATAACGCCCCCACGATCAGGTCACCACGATTAAACACATAATTCTGCTTTTCGAACTGCAGCTCCTCCTTCATGGAACGGGAAAGCAACCAGGACAGCACCAGCACCGCCGTCACATCCGGCAAAATCAGCATCAATAAATCCGGAATCGCCACCTTGTCGGCCAGAAAGATCATCAACGTAGTCACATCACCGGTGATCAGGGCAGCGCCGCCCGCGTTAATGGAAAACACCACCAACACCACATACCGCAGCAACTTCTCCGTGGGCATTTTCAGGCTTAACAGAACGGTGATACACACCAGGGTGCAGGTCACATTATCGGCCATGGATGAGAACACAAAAGCGAACAGACCGGTAATCATCATCAGCGTGCGTTCAGTCATGCGCCGGGGCAGCATTCGATTCACCAGCCCATCAATAAGTCCCTTGCTGGACAGATACGCCACGAAGGTCATGGCTGCCATCAAAAACAGCCACAGGGTCGCGATGTCCAGCAGGTTTTCATTGAGGGCATGCATCAGTTCGCCCGACGCCATATGGGCGGGCGGCACCATAAAGTACAAAACCCACACCAGCGAACCAAAGAACAAAGTCGTTTTGGCTTTATCAATATGAACCAGATCTTCGATGACGATGGAGACAAAACCCAGAGCCACCAGGACAAGCAAAAGCGCTGACATCACACATTCCTGCTAGTTTGAATATGGAAAAGTGCGCGGATTCTAGCCCATGGCTGCCCCTGAATCGAGCGACAGATGATGTCGTTTTGTGAATACACCCATCAGCGCCCGACCAAGGTCTCAAGCGGCTCCCTCCAGACGCTTCAGAATTATTGAACTATACTCATATTTTCAATATGTTACAGTGGATATAGCTGAGCGGGAAAGCCTTACAAAATGAACCGATTTGTGTCCTCGGGACTGATATTAACAGTATTGATGGTTATCCTGTTGGGACGCTGTCATTACAACAATGCCTCTACTAATCTAGCGATATCATCGTACAGTGTGATCTCTACGGTACTGAGCGTCAGAACCCAGATCGATCACTACTACTACGAGTATCAGGAGCTACCCGACAGCAATGCAGCCATCAGGCAACCCGAGCCGAATGAGTTCTCCCGCAAAGTGCCACAATTACAACGCCTGGAAGTGTTGCCAGGGGGCAAGTTATTCGTACAGCTAACGGCGCAAAACGAAGCGCAACCGATCGAATTCACCTACACGCCGACGATTGACGACAACTACCGGTTAAGCTGGACCTGCAGCTCCTACAACATCACCCAGCATTGGCACCAATTGCTGCCAGATCTGTGCGGTGATGCACCTGCCCCCGTTGATCTGACTGAAGTCTCGCAACACGCCGAGCAACAAGCCGCAGCCGACCACTACATAGAACAACTCAGTTCGCAGCAACGAGGCATCGAACAGACCAAACCCGCCTTTGATTGCAGCGTCATCGAGCAGGCCAACAGCGATTTTCTCTACATCAATGGAAACCAGGTAGAGTACTGGGAACTGGGTGCCCAACCTCAACGCCTGTTCTCATTCCCACGGCCTGAGCTGGCGCATCAAACCGCCCACTGGGCACTGGCCGGCAACGCCTATCTGTACGTCAATAACCGCCTGCAGGTATTCAGCCAGGCACAACCGAAAGGCTCCAGCACCCAGATCAATCTACTGAACCCCTACCGTTGGCAACACGCAGGCACCACGCTATTGGCCAATTCCGGGGTTGGGCTTACCCGAATCGATCTCTGCCAGCCCACACCAAAAGTGAAAGATAACTACCTGCTGGAGCTGGGTGCCTTTAATCAGATAGAAGACTTCCTGATCATCGATAAGCTGATGTTTCTGACCGCACTCGAAGCTCATCGCGGCAACACGTACTCAGCACTGCAAATCGTCAGCTTAAAATCCAACCGCGCTATTGGCTTTCTCAAACTGGAGGGCAACAGCGGAGGCATCGCCATTAATGGCCGCCTGGCGTACGTCGCCAACGGCAGTCACGGCATCGCCGTGGTGGACATCTATGATCTCACCATACCACGGCTGTTGAGCCGGGTTGCCACTATGGACTATGCCAGCGACCTGATCATTCTCGATGACCACCTGATCGTAGCCGACCGGCTGGCGGGGCTTAAGGTTTTCCAAATACAAGGGGAAAGCCTGCAGCTGACACAAACCCTGCCCACCGCACAGGCCGCCATTCAGATAAAACCATTACAGCCGCCGTATTTTTCCATCAGTTTCAAAAATGGCAGCAGCGCTTTATATCAGTGGTATAACAACAAGGTGATCACCGTTGAACTTGACGCACAATAAAAAGATTCGGCTGGTATCGACCATCGCCATCGTACTGATAGTGGGATGGCTCTTACTGCTGAACCATCAGCATGAAGTACAGAAGAAGCAACACGCAGAAGTCGTCACGGCTGTGGCCCGGCTGAAGCAGGAGTTTATCGTGAGCTATTTGGCGCAAGGTGAATTTCCCCGCAACAACAAACAGGCCAACCTGCCCCCACCAGAGCAATTGACCATCGGCCCCATCAAAGAACTGGTCGTGATGCGAGACTCACGGTTATTTATGGCACTGCAGTTCGAGGACGGGCCGAAGAGTACCCTGTTTCTGACTCCGGAGATGAACAGTAACGATCAATTCAGTTGGTTCTGTCGCTCCCCCAACCTCAGCGAGGAACTGAAAAGCACTCTGTTCCAGGGCTGCCATGTCACCACCGAGAACCTGTCTCTGGCCCAGGCCAGTGCCCTGCAATATGTGCCGCGCCGCAAATCAAGAACACCTGAGCCCGAAAAGCTCGACATAAAGCTGCCTCCTGCCCCACCAAAACAGGAGCCGACAGCGGAACTGGACGTTAAGCCCTGTGAAGACACCGACTCGAAACAGCTTTTGGTACACGATGATGGCATAGGCATCTGGGACTTCACCGATGGCCCGACCCTGAGCGATTTTATACCGCTCAACATCAACCGCCCCCAAGGTATCGCCGCCAGAATCGGCAGCACCCTGTTTGTGGCCCAAAACAGCTATATCTGGTACGCCGACACTAAACAGAAACCCATCACATTGCAAAAATCCAGCGTCTGGATCAAACCCGGCACACAGCTTTTCAGCACGGGTCGGCAGCTAATATGGATCACCCCCGATAACCTGATGTTTGTGGGAGATGTCTGCTACCCCCCCAATATACGCATCATCCACGATACCAATCTGCGACTTTCCGGCAACCGCAAAGTCGTAAACCTCACCATCGCGGAAGGGCAGCTGCATGTGTTGAGCCGGTATGAATCGGACTGGACGAACAGCAGCACATTGAACATCTACCGACTGAAAGAAAACGGTGCCCTGGTGCATCAGTTCAATTTCAACTTTCGTGGTAATGCCAACAGCATGTATCGGTCGGAACCTTACTTGTTGATCGCAAATGGTCGTGATGGCCTGTCGATTAAACAACGCACATCCGATCATCGCTGGATGGAAACCGAATCGATCTCGGCCGCCGATTTCATCATGGATGCCGTGCTCAAGGAGAACACCCTATGGGTTGCTGACCGCAGCGCGGGGTTGATTGTCTATCGGCGTCGGTCGGAAAAGGCTCCGTGGGAACAGGTCGATCAAAAAGAGTTTGATTTCCCCGCTTTTCATCTGCAGTGGTTCAAGCATGGCATACGGGTGAGCAGCGCCACGCGGCACGCCTGGGTTCCACACCAGGCCCCACAAACAGCCCGCATTCTGCAGCCTACTATTTCACCCGGATCTGGCTAACTTTATATTCCAGCTCGTATAACTCATCCTGGTATTCGTGATAACACTCGCTCCAGCGATCCCACAGGATTTGTGTGCCCGGTTGATTGGGATCACGATAGGGTTGTGAGCCACAGCGCTTATCACGCTGGGATTGAATGCGGGATATTTCCTGTTGCAGCTGCTCGGATTCATTTTTAAGCGTCGTTTGCGCCTTCTGCACATCACCTTTCTGGTTGTCCACCCACTGCACAGCACATTGCAGATCCCGCTTCCGCTGCCCCGCCTCCGATGGATCACGGTTCAAATTATAACGGTTCATATGCAGGCGGAAACGCACATCATTCAGGTCTGTATCCCCTTCCAGCTCCCGCGTCCAAGTGTATTTGTATTCCCCCAATTCAAGGTATTCTTCGGGGTTCTTGGGGTTAACCACGGGCAGCTCAATCTCGCCACAATACTGCTTTTTGCCCACCGCTCGAACCTGGGATGCACTCTCCCCGTCCACATTCATTTCGGCTACCTTCAGTGTGCTACTTTGGTCTTGCTGCGGCTTGGGTTGAGGAGGAAACTGGCTGTAGGTGACGCTGCCATTCTCATCCACGATTTTGTACAGCTTGGCGGCCTGAGCGGAGCCAGACACTAAAACAGATAAGCAAATGAAGATGGCAAGTCGAGCAGTCATAATAGGTGCGCCCCTACTGAAAACGAAAACAGCACAAAATGGCTATAACATGAACAGAATAGTAGCCCAAATTTTACTGGCCGTGGCAACGATATGCGGCTCTGGCTGCCAGACCTACCCAATATTGCCAGATCTGAAAGGTAATGCCGCCATTGTGCTTGGTTTTACCACCGACAGCGCCCAGCCCTACGAAGGTGGCACGCTGCAATCGGACATCGATGAGTACAAGTCACAATGCATACTGAGGTACATTGAAAAGCCACAGCAAGTATCAGGTGGCCACCACGTTCTAGTCGGTCGACAATAGCTCGTATACGTATCCGGGCAAACGGCCGTTAATCTCATCCCGCAGCCGCTGGGGCAGCAGATTCGCCTCCGTGGAAGACACTTTTACCGGCCAGCGTTGTTTCGCCAGAACCTTGCTGCCATCTTTAAACACTAATTCGTATGAACCTCGCAGCCAAAACCAGGCCTGCTTCTGCTCCACTGGGGCCACATCCAGACTGCCCATTAAAATCAGATTAGATTGGTCTGACACCGGCACCCCAAGGGTTGCCAATGCCTGCTGGATCTCGGCCTGAATAGAGGGGTCTTCCGCCTGCACCTGCACCTTGAGAGCCGCCAATCCATTACGAATCAGGGCTTCCACGGAAGCCGTGTCGTATTGGCCTTTGATCCCCTTACCATCGGCCACAATCATAAGATTCTGGTTAAGTTGGTCGCGCTGCATCTGGGCGCTACGGGCACGCTTTAAAGCGCTCAGCGCCGCCACCGGGCTATCGGCCTTGCTGCTGGCATATTCAACCAGCTCATTTACCTCACGATCCAGGGAGCCAATAGACTGCCGAAACCGACTGGCGGCAGGCTGCTTAGCCAATATCGCCAGCGCGCTAACCCGCCCCTGCTCAGATTGCCAGTATTCAACCACCTGAGCCCCGCTCAAGACCTGGCGTGCTTCGGTTGTTACGGTGCGGGTGATTTGCTGCTCGTTGGTCACACTGCTTTGGCCACCGGCACTGCTCACCTGGGCACTGCTGAAATCCATACTGGCATCCTGCACTGCAACCTCAAAGATTTTGGCCAGGTTAGCCGTCGCCCGATCGGCGGCCGTGTTGCGATCATCCGCTGACCCGACAGCAGTGAGATGGCTGCTGGCCGGGTACGCTGATTCCGGCTGATCAACCCAGTCAGGTTGACCACCACCGCTGCTGCACGCCGCCAAACCAACCATTGTGGCTGCCATTAAAACGCTTTTAAGACTTTGGATTACTGATTGATCAAGATTAATGGGCATCTGTCTCTCCTTGTTGAGCAGTCTCCACAGTGGCTTCCGCCTGCAATTCCGGTTCTGCCGCCGCCGTAGTCGAGGTTGTAGTCGGCACCACTGGCGGGGTGGGTGGCGGCAGTTCGGGATAGGCAAAGGTCTGATCCGTCAGACTGGTGGCAAATACCAACGCCAGTGGTCGCGTGCTGAATTCACTCAAACCGGGCAGAGTTAGCGCTTTCTCAGCCAACTGTACCGGCTGCTGCACCGGTGCCTTGATCCGCGCCACCTGCACACTGGCGGGCAACATATTCCAACTACGGACATCCGCCTGCTCTGATACTACCGTAGCGATATTCATCAAAACACCACTAAAGTCGTTCTTGCTCTGGGCTTCCTGCACCACCTTGTATTTGGCCACGGCCCGCACCGTTGCAGCAGCAAGAATCTTGGCATGGTCTGCCTCCAAGTCCTCACGGGCGCGGGTTTCCAGATTCTCGATAATGCCACTACGCTGGCGTTTTTCAGCTACCAGCGTCAAAGCACGGGGCTGGTAATAAGACGGTAAATATCGCGGCATCACTACGCTGACAACGGTATCGACACTGCCGTCATACACAGAAAGACGGGATTCGGTCTTACTGCTCACCACACCATCTAAATACACCAAAATCCACTCGCCTTCGCCCGCGCCAGGCAACTCAGCCTCTCGACCAAACCGGTTGCTGAATTCTTTGTACTCTTTGTCAAAGCCCTGGCGCTGGGTGAGGTTAAGCAGGCTGATCTGCAGCGCTTCAGGTATAGGCTCCCTCCGATCGGACATGATCTGATAAGCCCGACGGTAGCTGATCAACGCATCATCCCATTCCCGGTTTAGCTCATAAATCACACCGGACAGAAAGCGGGCGCTGGCTAATTGGCCCAGAGTGCTGTCGTCCTGGCTTTCCTGCTTCATGGTGATGTTGGCTTGCAACATTTCCACACGGGCACCGTCCAGATCACCACTCATCAAATAACCCAACGCCAACATCACATGCACCAACACCTGATCGGTGGGAGTTCCGTCATAGGTGCGCAAAGTCTCGTTGGTGGTGAGGGCGGCAAAGTTTTCTGTGATGCTCACCGCCTGCATGGAAGACATAATGCCCTTGGCTTCTTCCAAGTCTTTACGGCTGCCACTCCAGTCGCCCAGATACAGTTTCAAGACACCGGTATTCAGCAGATACTGAGCGCGATCCCGCCCAGAGGGATTAATCTTTTCAAGACGGGATAAAGTAGCCTGCGGCCCCGCAACCGCCAGACCCGCTGCAGCCTGATTCACTTGCCAGGAACTGCAGCCCTGCAACAGCAACAGGGCGCTGCACAACAGTGTCAGCGCCAGCCGTGAAATGGACATAGGCAAAGGCTGAATCAATAACGCAGTTTGGCGTTTTTAACGTATTTTTTGATCTTCTTCTGGCCCAACCAGACTTTACGGTTATCCGCCATGCTGATCAGGGTCAGATCCACCTGATAATAACGCACCTGCTCTTTACCCTCGGCGTCAATGATGGTGTTGATCTGGCCTTTCAGCATGAAGTCGGCACCCAGTTCCTGCCCGGCAGCATTGCGGGTACCTTCACTGGCATTCAAATCCTGATCAATGCGTTCATCACGGATCTCGCCACGATCGTCTCGGGATGCCACAAAATCCACACGACCTGAGTTCACCAGAGCACGCTCCATGTCCGCTACAAACGTCTGCACATTAATGTGTTCGTGGCTCAGGTTGCGCACTGTACCCACAATCACCGCCGGACGCTTGCCGGTACGGCCACTGAAATCCCCAATCCAAGGGCGGGACAATACATCGGCGATCATCTCTTCGGCCACCAGACGGGAATCCGTATCGTTCCAAGCACCGCTCAAATCAATGGTTGAATCCGCCGACACCCGCTCAACCGAGGTGGCACAAGCGGAAAGAAAAACAACTGAGAATACGAGAATCCAATGCTTCATTTCTGGGCATCCTTCATAAATCGGTCAAAGTTAGCGTTCGCATTTTTCTGATAGAAATCTTTAAAGTTCTGATTCAGCTTGCCAGCCGTGGTAATGGCATCATCCAAGGCCTTCATATCCATCTCGGCAAATGAGTAGATATTACCGCTGTTCTTATCCTTCCAGCGGCCTTTGATTTTTGCTCCATGCAGCAAGGTCTGCGTGCTGCTGTTAAGGCTTTGCTCAATACTGCTGGTGGCCGTATCACCGGTGCTGGCAGCATAGTCGGTCAGGGTATGATCAACGTAGGTGGACACCATGCGCGCTACTTCGGCCCGCGCACGCGTATCGGCGGTGGAGGTTTGCAGGGATTCATCATTCAACGGCGGCGCGAACGCTACACCGTAAACGAAGCGCCCGTCATCATTATCCACAGCCTGAGTCCCCTCATTAACCCAGTCCGGGGCACCTCTAATGCCCAAATCGCTTTCAATGGTGGGGGAACTGCTGCAGGCGGCCATCACAGATAAAGCCAACAACACCCATAGTCCATGCAGATATCGCGTCATTGCTATGCTCCTATGTCGAATCCTTGTTGTTATAACCGATTAAGCTTAAACGATTCCTGAACGCTTATCGAATAGGAATCACAAATGGGTAAAAAGGCGAACAAAAAAAAGGGCATTTGCTCACGCAAACACCCTTTTAAGTCGTTTCTACCTGACTTGGTTAGTCGACTTTTTCTACACCCAGCAACTCAACCTCAAACACCAGCACCTGATTCGGGCCAATTTTGGGGCCAGCGCCACGGGCGCCGTATGCCAGATCAGAAGGAATAACCAGCTTCCACTTGTCACCCACTTTCATCAGCTGCAGCGCTTCCGTCCAGCCTTTGATCACGCCATTCACCGGGAAAGAGATCGCTTCACCACGCTCAACGGAGCTATCGAACACTGTGCCATCTGGCAGCGTGCCATGATAGTGCACGTTCACTTTGTCGTTCGCGTCAGGCGTTTCGCCCTCGCCTTTAGTGATCACTTCATACTGCAGACCGCTTTCAGTCACAGTAACACCTTCACGGGCCTTGTTTTCAGCCAGGAAAGTCTCACCACTGGATTTGTTCACTTCCAGAGCTTTGCTCTGAGCTTCCTGCTGCTCTTTCACTTTGCGCGCCTGCAGCGCGTTCATGGCAGCAACCATTTCTTCCTGACTCATTTGAGAGTCACGACCGTTAAAGCCATCTTCGAAGCCCTGATAGAATGCTTTAACATCCAACTCCTTCAGATCACGCCCCATGCCTTCGCCAAAACGCTGGCCAATTGCATAGCTGGCTTTCTGGTCTTCGCTCTGCAAAGGCGCAGATTCCGGTTTAGCGGCGGCGTCACTGCCCGCTTCACCCTTACAAGCCACCAGAGCAGCCAGGGCCGTGGCCACAATTACGTACTTTTTCATGTTTTCTCCTGTCTTAAATGGATACCCGGGAATCCGCTGAATGCGTATCGAAAAACAGGGCCAAACAGCCCAGAGGATTTCACAACAACCCCCCCACTTCCTCACCGGATTATTTTGTTATTTGGTCGGGGACGATCCCGATGGTAACAGAAAGCCCTAATATCGGAACCATTCACCGGAAAAATTTTGCGTTCTAATGTGCATGTGCTATCACAAGAAAGGTAGATATTGTTTAAACAACACGTATAATTGCACGCGAATGCGTCACCAAATCACGGCTGAGGAACTCTGATTATGGCAGCAAAGAAAACCACGGCGAAAGCAGCCGCCGCAAAAACGAAAAAAGATCCGGTGGCTGAACTGTCCGCCCAAATAGCTAAACTTGAACAGCAACTGGAAGTGGCCCGTAAAAAAGCGGTGATGAATGCAGCCAAGGCAAGCGCTACGGCAAAGAAAGCCGTAGACAAAGCCCAAGCTGCCGCGAAGAAAGCCTCTGCCAAAACCGCAGCATCCGCCAACGCCAAACTGACCGAAGCAAAAGCAGCTCTGGCAGCAGCCAAATCTTCTGAAGCAGCAACCAAGAAAGAAGTTGCAGATGCCGCCAAAGTGAAGAAAGCCGCGGCAGCCGTTCAGAAGCAATTGGCAGCAGAAGCGAAAGCCGTTGCCAAAATTGCAGCGGACAAAGCCAAGGCGCAAGCCAAAAAAGAAGCCGAAGCCAAGAAGAAAGCGGCTGCCAAAGCCAAGGTAGCCGCCAAAAAGGCTGCAGTTGCCAAAAAGGCAGCCGCTAAAAAGGCCGCCACCAAGAAAGCGCCAGCGAAGAAGGCAGCGGTAAAGAAAGCCACTGCTAAAAAAGCGCCAGCAAAAAAGACCGCAGCCAAAAAGGCCCCCGCCAAGAAAGCCGCTGCCGTTAAGAAGGCCGCTCCAGCCAAAAAAGTCGCAGTTAAAAAAGCAGCCGCGAAGAAGGCTCCAGCCAAAAAAGCGCCTGTGAAAAAAGCCGTGGCTAAAAAGCCAGCCCCAAAAGCACCTGCTCCAAAAGCTGTAGCCAAGCCTGTTGCCAAAGCTCCTGCAGCAAAACCAGCAGCCAAGCCTGCAGCACCTAAGGCTGAAGCGCCAAAAGCAGTGGCCAAGCCCGCCGCACCCAAGCCGGTTGCACCAAAACCTGCAGAGCCTGAAGCCCCAAAGGCTGAGGAAAAGCCCTTCGAACTGAAGCCAGTTGAAGCGCCTACTGCTCCGGATCGCAGCATATTTGATCCACAGAAAGACGCCTAATAAGATTAATCTTTCATAGGCTTAGAAAGGGCTGCATCCTCATCGGATCAGCCCTTTTTTCATGCCTGCGAATTGGGTATGCTGCCCTCCCCGTATCTCAGTCGGCAAAACTATGATCCAGCTTCAATCCGTTTCCCTCTATCGCGGCAACAAATGCTTGCTCAACGATGCCACATTTACAGCCTTTCCTGGCTGGCACATCGCACTGGTTGGGCACAACGGCTGCGGCAAATCATCGCTGTTCACCCTATTAAGAGGGGAAGTGGGCCCAGATGCAGGCAATGTGCAGCTGGCCTCCGGCAGCCGTATTGCACATATGGCGCAAGAGGTTGAGGCACTGGATCGTACGGCAATCGATTATGTGATGGATGGTGACAAACAACTGCGTACCCTGCAGGCCAAACTGGTTCAGGCAGAGGCGGAGAATGATGCGCACGCCATCGCCGAGTGGCACCAAAAGCTGGATGATATCGACGCCTACACCGCAGAGTCTCGCGCGGCAAAATTACTCAGCGGCCTGGGTTTCAATCAATCCCAGTTTCAATCCACCGTAAAATCCTTCTCCGGCGGCTGGCGTGTACGCCTGAACCTGGCCCAGACCCTGATGTGCCCCTCCGACATTATGCTGCTGGATGAACCCACCAACCACTTGGACCTGGATGCCATCCTGTGGCTGGAAGATTGGCTCAAAGCCTATCCAGGCACACTTATACTCATATCCCACGATAGGGAATTCATCGATGAAGTAACCCAGCACGTACTGCATATCGAGCATCAACGGCTGAACTACTACAGTGGCAACTACTCCAGTTTCGAAATCCAGCGCGCCGCCCGCCTGTCCAATCAGCAGTCTGCGTTCGAAAAGCAGCAGCGCGAAATCGCACACCTGCAATCCTTTATCACCCGTTTCAAGGCCAAGGCCACCAAAGCCAAGCAGGCTCAAAGCCGGGTAAAAGCACTGGAACGCATGGAGAAAATCGCGCCTGCACATATCGATTCCCCCTTCCATTTTACCATTCCCGCTGCCAGTAAAATGTCTGACCCGTTACTGGATATAAGAGAAGGCGAGCTTGGTTACGCTGGCAATGCCGTATTGCACAAGGTTGCGCTGCAATTAGGGCCATCCTCCCGCATCGGCTTGATTGGCCCCAACGGTGCCGGTAAGTCCACCCTGATTAAGACATTGGCAGACAGCCTCGAAATGGTATCAGGCAGCAAAAACCTGGGTGAGCATACCCAGATCGGCTACTTCGCCCAACACCAGCTGGACCAACTGGATGCGGAGGCCACACCATTCATTACCTTGCAGCGCCAGGCCCCCAGCACCGATGAGCTGACTCTGCGCAAATATCTGGGCAGCTTCGGTTTTCATGGCGACGCCGTACATGACAGCATCGCCCGCTTTTCCGGAGGAGAGAAAGCCCGCCTTGCCCTGGCTCTGATCATATGGCACAAGCCCAATCTGCTGTTGCTGGATGAGCCCACTAACCACCTCGACCTGGAGATGCGTCTTGCTCTGACCCTTGCTCTACAGGAATACGAAGGCGGCCTGGTGCTGGTTTCCCACGATCGCCACTTGTTACGGGCCAGTACCGACGATCTGTATCTGGTTGCTCACCATCGAGTGGAGCCCTTTAGCGGTGACCTGGATGACTATGCAAAATGGCTAATGGAGTACCGTCAGGCCGAGCTGACCGGCTCCCCTGTCAGCGGCGCAGCCCAAGATGATAAAAAGGACAAAAAAGCCGAACGCCAGAAAGCAGCCGAGTTACGCAATCAACTGCGGCCGCTCAAGAACCGCATCAATAAGCTGGAACAGACGATGGCGGAGCTTGAGAAGGATAAAATCCAAGTTGAAATGGAACTGAGCTCCGACACTATCTATGAAAGCCAAAACAAAGAGTCGCTAACAGAGTTGCTGAAACGGCAAGGCAACATTGCATCACGATTGGAAGAAATTGAAATGGAATGGCTGGAGGCATCCGAAGAGCTACAGAACCTGGAACAAATGCCCTAAAACCTCGCCCTCAATCAACGGAACTTATTAGCCTCACCAAGGTTAATATTAGCGGCGGTGAACGCGGACAAATCAATCCCATAAGAGCCATCCATCAGCACCGTTTTGATTCGGTGCTGAGTCTCTGCCTGAGACTCCCGCTGAGCCTTGAGATCCACGATACGCTGCTGCATCGGCTGTTTGTTTTCATCCAGCAACAACGCCACTTTAGGCAACAACCGGTTTTCCGGATTCACCGAAAGCACTATACCTACCTCACCGGCGACCATCTCCACCAATGCTCCAGGTGGATATATCCCGATGCACTCTATAAATTTGACCACCAATTTGGGATCAAACTGACTGCCACTGTTTTCATATAGAATCTTCAACGCAGTAGCGGAGGTGTTTCCCTTGCTATAGCAACGCTGACTGGTGATGGCATCGTAAGCATCAACAATAGTCACGACTTTGGTATAGAAGTTCAGCGTATTAGCATTCAAGCCCAAAGGATAACCTTGACCATCCTGCCGTTCATGATGGTTATAGGCGGCAGAAATCACCTCGTTGGGCAATGACGCATCTTTTACCAATATATCGCGCCCATGCACCACGTGCAGCTTCATGTGCTCAAATTCTTCCCGCGTAAGACGTTCGGGCTTATTAAGAATCTCTTGATCCACCTTCATTTTGCCGACGTCATGCAGCATTCCACACAGCCCCAGTAGCTCCATATGCTTGCGCCCGACACCAACATGACGCCCCAGCGCGATCGCCAGAATCCCCACATTAAGACAGTGTTCCGCCGTGTACTTATCCACGCTTTTGATGCGGGTCAGCCACATCATTGCAGAAGGATTACGCTCAATGGAGTTCACACATTCCCGAATATGGCGCCTGATTTCCTCTGTCTGAATCGTTTCTTCGTTGTACGCAGAGTGAAGAATACGCTCCACCTCACCATAGCTGCGATGATAGTGAGTATTCGCCTGCTTAATTTCGTCTTCCACCGGGGTGGTGATCGCGTACTGGAGGGGCTTGGTTCGGCCCACCATTGCCGAGCGTGCATCAACATTAACGCGACCGGATTTGAGCACGTCGATGTACACGTACTCACAGATGTTTTTGAGCGCGGTGAGGTCATCCTGGTCATGCACGGGAAACCCCTGGAAGACAAAGGGCGTATCCAGCCACGGCCTATCCAGCTCCGACACATGCATGCCGAGCCTCAGCTGATCTGTTGGTACTTTAACGGTCTCCCGAGTACGGGTCTTTTTCTTAGTCATGGGTCAAAAATTTCATCTACTGCCTAAATCTAACTTTAGCCCAGGAAATCCATTTCGCCCTTAATCACCAACAAAAACCGGGTCTATGACCAGACCGCCAAACCAACTACAAAATCAAAATAAAGCTATAATTATCATATATTTAAAACCAAAGCCTGCCAACAAACACAGATCAGCTCGCTTTTCACAGGGATAATTTTGGCGATTTTCGTCATACTCCCATTCCGCCCTGCAACATAGAATGACCAATCAGACATAAAAGTAAGCCGACCCATGCCCCAGCTCCGACTCGTTCAGTTCATTCTCCTGTTTTGCATCATCAGCATCGGCATGGGGCAATTCATCGTATTCGCGGTGTTGGCTCCCCTGATTCGCAGTGTCGGACTGCAGGAGATTCATGGGGGCTTGATCATCTCACTGTCTTCCATTGTGTTTGCACTGAGTAGCGGTGTTTGGGGACGAGTCAGCAGTGTCCAGGGGCGGCGCAAAGTCATGCTGATTGGTTTGTGTGGCTACACGTTTGGCACACTTCTGTTCTCTGGCGCATTCTATCTGGGGCTGGAGGGCTGGATGCAAGGTACGTTGCTGTTCGTGGCGCTGTCCATTGCCCGCATGCTGCAATCCACCTTAATGGGTGCAACAACCCCTGCGGCAACCGCCTACATGGCGGATATAACGACGCCAGAACAACGCGTTAAAGGCATGGGCCTGCTGGGGTCGGGACACAGTCTGGGTACGATACTGGGCCCGGCTGTCGCCGCTCCACTGATTCTGCTGCACTTACTGGCACCCTTGCTGGCAGCCAGCGCCATTACCCTGTTGGCCGCCGCTGTGGTCTGGAAACTGCTGCCAAGACACGTCATCGCTGAACCGACCAAAGCCGTACATGTGGGCAGGGAAATTCTCAGCACCTTGCGTTCCTACTTTGATCCCCGCTACTCAGCCACGTTACTGATCGGGGTGCTGATGTTTCTGGGCTACGCCATGTGCCAGCAAACCGTAGGATATCTGGTACAGGATCGACTGCAAATATCGGCAGAAGCAACCGCCACCATAGTGGCGCACGCCTTTATCTACTCCGCCGTGTTTGCTCTCACGGCGCAACTGATTGTGGTGGCCAGACTGAAACTGGCCCCTACAAGATTGCTGTTTCTCGGCTTACCTTTGATGCTGGCAGGGTACCTGACATTGATGGCATTGCAGTCTGAGCGCGAGGCTCTGATCGCGTTTTCCTTCATCGGCTTTGGTTTCGGTTTGGCGTTGCCAGGCTTCTCTGCTTCTGCGTCGCTGTCTGTCCCGGCGGAGGAGCAAGGGGCAGTGGCCGGGGTTATCGCCGGCGCACCGGCCCTGGGCTTTATCCTTGGGCCGACAATAGGGGCTGTGCTGTATGAATTCAATACGATGGCGCCCTACGGGGCCGCAGCCCTGTTGAACGCCATCCTGGCGTTAGCAGTGCTGCGGCGCGGCTTTAAAAAGCACAATGCAAAAGAGTAAAACCAATCTTATATTCGTACCTCAGGCTCGCGCCAACACTGCCTCCACCAGCTTACCAATACCGACCGCTGCCTGACTGATGCGAATATCCAGCATGTACGCTGGCGTCGTCACCAATTTGCGCTCCTCATCAATGCACACTTCGTCCACAGCACAGGGGACATGATTGGCCCCCATGGCCATTACGGCTTTGGCTGCATCATCTTCGCTACTGCCTAAAGTGCATGCCACCCCCTCACCAAACAGTTTTGGTGCCAGAGCCGGAGCGATGCACACCAACCCTACAGGCTTGCTCTGCTTGTGTATGCCTTGTACAAACCTCACCAGATCTGCGTTGATGGTCATGTCGGTACCATCCACCGCAAACGATGACAGGTTCTTGGCTACCCCAAAACCACCAGGCACGATCACAGCGTCATAGTCATTCGGGTTCGCCTCCGCCAGATCCACAATATTACCGCGGCACAAACGCGCAGCTTCCACCATAACATTGCGGGTTTCCTGCATTTCCTGACCGGTAATATGATTCAAAACGTGCATCTGATTCACGTTAGGAGCCATACATTGATACTCCACACCCGCCTCATCCAGACGCAACTGCACCAGTGTTGCCTCATAAACTTCAGCACCATCGAACACACCGCAACCAGACAATATCACTGCTACTTTTTTGCTCATATTCAGCCTCCACTTCGATTCGTTAAACACCACAACAGCTTACGATTCCTGACTTAAATGCGCCACCTTGTGAGCGTGCTGCTCCCAGTTCTGCCCATCAAACGGCTCGATGGTAAGCTGCGGCGGACGCGTATCCAGGCAACGTACATTCACATCCACCCCGTCAGGATTGGATCGGGGTATATAAAATGACTTTACACCGCAGGTCTTACAGAACGAATGCTTGGCCACACCGGTATTGAAGGTATAGGTGGTCAGATTATCTTCACCGCTGAGCAGCTGAAACTTCGATTTGGGCAGAATCAAATGCAAGTAGCCCGACTTGGAGCAAATCGAACAATTGCAATCCGCACATTCAATATGCTCAGGTGCTTCTATAAGAAATCGTACCGCGCCACAATGACAACCACCCTGATATTGCATTAACAACCCTCCTTTGCAGAATTAAAAGCAAAAAAAAGGGCAGACCCGAAGGGCTGCCCTTTTTCACAATCCAATCGAAATTAGATTGCTACGATATTCTCGGCTTGAGGACCTTTCTGGCCCTGAGTCACAGTGAACTCAACCTGCTGGCCTTCAGCCAGAGTTTTGAATCCAGAGCTCTGAATAGCGCTGAAATGTGCGAACACATCAGGGCCAGACTCTTGCTCGATGAAACCAAAACCTTTAGATTCGTTGAACCACTTAACGGTGCCTTTTACTTTGTTTGACATGATAAAATCCTGAAATTTAAAAAAATATTCGCCTCTAAGAAGCGACGGGTAGCACGGAAAACTAGACTTAAATTTAGAAACTGCAGGACGAGTATTACAAGTAAGACAACGAAATGTAGGATTCAAAAATCAGGCTTTCTTTCTAGCTGCAAGTTAGAGTATAGAGAGAACTTGCGATTGTCCAGTGATATTTACGAATTTTCTATCCCTGTGTGCTTCTTGTTCAAAATCACCAAAAAAGCCTTATATTTGAACAAGAAAGCACCAAAACGCATGCTCAGTCAGAGTTCAAATAATGGAGAATCGTGCTTCTGTTGGGGCTCGCTTTCAACCAAACCGCCACCTCTTGTGCCCGCTCCGCCTCTGAATTGCCCACCACATTCTGCAAACGCTTGAAACGCTGCTGCTCGGTCACATCCTTTCTTACCCGCTTCTGCCACTGATCAGTGAACACAGAAGGAAGCATTTTGGCCAGATCAAGGGATTTGAGCAGCGTCCATTCACCCCCGTCAAGCCAAGCTTCATCACACGACCCACACAGATCTATGCGGTTATCCTGATTGCCGGTGATCAGATACTTGGTCATCAGACGGGCACACTTGGGGCAGGTCAGTGCACTTTTGGTATCACCGGCAACAGGCTCCCCTCGCCCGGCGACAATCCAGAATATCCTACACGGATAAGGTTCAGCCAATCAACTGGCGAAAGGCTTCAAAATCACGCAGCTTATCCAGCGCTGGATCGGTAATCATTTCAACTCGGTAGGAGTCACTCACCTGCAGGGCGCTCTGCAAGAAGCGCACGGCTTCCTCTTTCTGGTTCAGCGCGGCATAAGCGCATGCCAGCTGATAAAACGCATGGCCATTATTGGGATCAATCACCAATGCCTGGTGACACAAGTTGGCCGCCCATTGGGGCTCATTCAGCTCCAGTACTGCGTCTGCCTTATAGGTCAACGCTTCAACATCATCAGGATGCAATTTCAATATCTGATCATAAATTACAATTTTGCTACTGGGGCCATTATCTTGCTGAGCACGCAACCAAAGCGCTTGAATTTCGCGAGTCAGCTCTATCTCTTCCCGGTTTTCTTCAATGTGCCGGGTTTTCAGATTCAATTGAGATTCAATGCTGCGCAGGCGCTCCTCATATTCAGCCACCAACTTGGATATTTCATCGTCGGCGACCGTATGCACCCGTTCTTTTATCTCTCGCAACGATGACCAGCCCACCAAAACCAGAACCGAGGTGGCTCCGGCAATCAGATAGAAAAAATAGGTCACGGTGTTAGTTGAATACGACACAGCGCGATCGATAGCAGAATGTTCTCTGTCCAGCATCTGCTGGGTCAGCTGAACTCTCTGGTTCGCCATATCAATGCGCAACTGTTTCAAATCATCCAGCACATAGCGCTCAACAAACGGGTTGTAGAGCGGCTTATCCAGCTGCTCAATATGCTCGCGACTCTTTTCTTCACGCTCTGTATCAGCGGTGTCGGTTTCTGCCGCTGCCAAACCAGGCAGCAACATGCAGCACAAGACAACCCAAAAGCCTAGCTGGCGAGACATATCGCTCTCCCGTGGTCGTGCACCTCAACCAAACAGCTATGTAAACTGCGAACAGCGTTTTCGTAATCCTCTTCGTCGATCACAAACTGCATATCCACCTGGCGCAGGGATTGGTGCATCGCCAACACGTTGATGTTCTGATCCGCCAAGGCGCACACCGCACTCGCCAACATGCCAGACTGTTTCATATCACTCCCAAACGCCGACACAATCGCAACCTTCTGCTGATTGATTTCAGCATCTGGGAACACACTCTCCAGCTCCCGCCGGATGCGCTTAATCTCTTTCAAGCTGGCTGACAAGTAATGGGTAATGGTATTGGCATTGATGTCCTTGGACACGATCTGCACTCGAAAACGTCTGATCATCGCGAGGATCTCACGATCATAGTGGGTTAAATTGCCCGCCATATCCTGATCGAATAATTCCAACGCATAGATGCCACGACAACCTGCGATAATTTCCACACGAGGTGCATCGCTGATGTAGTCACAGGTGATCAGGGTACCGTTATGCTCGGGCTCAAAGGTGTTTTTTACCCTTAATGGAATGTTGTTCTTGCGCATCCCTTTGGCAGCATTGGGATGAATGGCCTCCATACCCAAATTGCCCAGCTGATCCGCTACATCATAGTTGGTACGGCCGATAGGTACTGCGTTAGCCTCCCCTACAATTTTAGGATCAGCGCTGCTTAGATGAAACTCTTTATGAATAATCGCTTCGCGTGCCTCGGTGAGAACAGCGATACGACTGAAGGTCATCTCGCTATACCCTCGATCAAAGGTCGACATTAAACCCTCTTCGCTGTGGGCATAGCCGGTAACAATGGGCAGTTCGCAACTTAGATCCACATCTAACAGTGACTGCCTAATTCGATCATCCAGGGACAGGTAATGTTTTGACCGCCACCCAGTCAAATCGACAAAACGGGCGTTCACACCATCCTGCTTCAGCAGTTCGGCTGTATTCCAAGCGCTGTGGGCTTCACCGATGCTTGAGAGCATTTCTCGTACTGTTGCCAGGTGTGACTCGAGAGCAAAGTGGCCATGCCGACACAGCCGCTGTAAATCACTGAGGCACTGCTCAGCCTCATCCAGTCGCTCTTGTATAAACTGATCGGCACGTTCCAGGGCTTCATGCTTGAACAAAGAGTCATTAATACGACGCATTTGGTCAGCAACTTTGCCCAAGGCCAATTGCCAACTATCGTCGTTCACGGTATTGGCGAACAATGCAAACACGCCCGGTTCGCCTGTTTTCTTGTGCTCCAGCAACGCATTGGTAATACCACTGTAAGCTGATACAACCAAAATGCGCTGGTACAACGAGTTCGCTGCAGACGGCCCGCGCACAATATTGTCGCGCACAGCCGCATAGTCACTCATTGAGGTGCCGCCTACTTTTTCGACGGTATGTTGATTCATAGATTCATTCTCTGGGAGTTAAAAGCACTATAGCAGTGCACTTAGAAAGCTCAAGCAATCGTTTCTGCTTCCAGCTCGTAGGCACCTTCAGCGTTGTGCACTTCTTTTCCGTTCAGCGGAGGATTAAACACGCAGGCCATGGTCATTTCTTTAAATGCACGCAGCACATGCTTGTCGTGCTTATCCAGCACATACAGGGTGCCAGGTTCAATCGGATAGACCTTGCCATCATCCAAGGTTTCAACTTCGCCTTTACCACTGACACAGTAAACCGATTCCAAATGATTCTGATAATGCATCTGGAAATCAGCGCCTTCATAAATAGTGGTTATATGAAATGAAAAGCCCATGCCGTCATCTTTAAGCAGCATCCGTGTGCTCTCCCAATTGCCATCAGGAGACACAATACGGCGGGCGCTTTCCTTCGCTTCATTTAAGTTACGAACTATCATTACGCCCTCCTTCAGGAAGCTTTTTTGGCTTCAAAATATACAATTTCTTCGGGGATGGAATCCTCTTTGGCACAGACTTCACGGATAGCCTGCTCAACGATGTCGATGCCTCGCTTCAGGCTTTCATCACTGATAATCAACGGGCAAAGGAACTTCACTACCTGATCATCTGCGCCGCTGGTCTCGATTATCAGGCCCTTGGCAAAGCAGCTCTGGGTAATTTTACTGGCCAGCTCTCCATTTACACAGCTGATGCCCTGGAACATGCCGCGGCCTCGCGCGGTGAAGTTTCCTTCGCCATATTGATCAACAATACTTTCGAGGCGCTGCTCGATATAACGGCCTTTACGCTTTATCTCCTTGCTGAAGCTGTCATCGCTCCAGTAGGTATCAATGGCCGCTTTTGCGGTAACAAAGGCCATGTTGTTGCCGCGGAATGTACCGTTGTGCTCACCTGGACGCCACAAATCCAAATCCGGGCGTATCAGTACAACCGCAAAAGGCAGCCCGTATCCACTTAAAGATTTGGACAGGGTGACGATATCAGGGTAGATGCCTGCCTCTTCAAAACTGAAGAAGCTACCAGTTCTGCCGCAGCCTGCCTGAATATCATCGATTATCAACAATACTTCATGCTTTTTGCAGACAGTGTCCAACTGGCGCAGCCACTCCATACTGGCTACGTTAATGCCACCCTCGCCCTGAACCGTTTCAACGATCACCGCGGCAGGCTTGTCGATACCACTGCTGGAATCACACAGAACCTTGTCCAGATATTCTGTGGTATCTATGTTCTCACCTAAATATTGATCATAGGGCATACGGCTGGTGCCTGGCAGGCTCACCCCTGCGGCTCCCCGGTGGTGGGAGTTTCCGGTGGCTGAAAGCGACCCCAGGCTCACGCCATGAAAGCCATTGGTAAACGAGACAATGTTCTCACGACCGGTCACATTGCGCGCCAGTTTCAATGCCGCTTCTACCGCATTGGTGCCCGTTGGCCCGGTGAACTGAACCATGTAATCCAGATCGCGAGGCTTAAGAATTTTTTCGTTAAAGGCTTCCAGAAACTCACCTTTTGCCTTGGTATGCAAATCCAAACCGTGGCTAATACTGTCGGCGCTGATGTAATCCAGCAGCTTGCCTTTGAATTTATCGTTGTTATGGCCGTAGTTCAACGTGCCTGCTCCAGCCAGGAAGTCCAGATACTCGTTGCCTTCCAGATCATACAAAAACTCGGCTTTCGCGCGGTTGAAAACTCGGGGAAAGGCTCGAGCGTAGCTTTGCACTTCAGATTCAATTTCTTCAAATATTTTCATTTTCTTCCTCGGGTGAGATACAGATATAGAGGCTAACTTCACAGGTTCAGGGTATTTCCTGTCGCTGCTGTGTCTAAATGGGCCGATGGTGACCAAATGCTCAGTTGCGTGCTGGCCATCAAAATGGTTTACCTCATCAAACATCGGTTTGTGCGTCAGTGCGCCTTTGAGCTCCCCGGCGATGCTTTCAAACAGGGCCCAGGATGCGGCGTTTGATTGGGTAATGGTGGTTTGGATAGAGGTGATAGTCCGGTTGCCTTGGCGCTCCAGAAGATTACGCAGCATGCGTTTTGCCAAGCCCTGGCCGCGGGCAGCAGAGCCTACGGCTACCTGCCATACAAATAAAACCTCTGGGTTCTCGGGCAGTCTGTAGCCAGAAATAAAGCCCACCACCTGGTTTCCGGCCTCGGCGATGACGCTCGTCGAGGCGAAATGTGCGCATTGCAGCAAATTGCAGTAGGTGGAATTTTGATCAAGTGGCGGACATTGGGCGATCAGGTTAAAAACTCGGCTTCCATCCTCAGACACAGGCGGACGCAAGCTTATTGACAAGCTATCACTATCAATCATTGGGAATCTATATCACCTACATTTAGTCATCTAAACACTTTTAAATCTCGCAAACCGTACAAACTGGAGTGTTTATGCATATAATGCTACAAATTGACCCAAATGTTGGGCACCCCGCACGATTTTGTGCATAGTACACTAAATATTAATCAAAGCCAAAAATGATCTCAAAACGTCTGCGAACATTGGCATTGGTTGCTTTATAATCGCCGAAAGGCTTGATTCCACGGATTAGACCCTGGAGATCCGTGGCGCAACACATACAGAGGTGTGACAATTTGAACCCAGTTGATGAAGTTTTGGTGGCTTTACGCAGAGTGATCCGTGCCACCGATTTGCATTCCAAATACCTGGCCAAAACAACTGGGCTTACCGCGCCACAAATTCTATTGTTGCGGGCAATACGGGATAAGGGACGTGTCACCATTGGCGAACTGGCCAACGACATTACGCTGAGCCAGGCAACGGTTACCACCATTCTTGATCGGTTAGAGGCGCGGGGATTAGCGGTACGAGAACGCTCAACAGAAGATAAGCGCAAGGTACATGCGGCCTTGACGGACAGTGGCAAAGCCGTGATAGCGCAAGCCCCCATGCCATTGCAGGAGCAATTTACGCAGCAATTCAGCGCTTTGCAGGAATGGGAGCAAATGATGATCGTGTCATCGTTGCAGCGTGTCGCCACCATGATGGACGCACAACTTATCGATGCGTCGCCGGTGTTGGATATCGGCCAACTCGACCGCAGAAACACAGCCGGTACCGACCGACACCCTCTGGAATGACGGTGTATTAGCTAGCGCCGCCAGTTATGGCATTTCTCAACCCAACGTAGCAGCCAGTCTGGCTTGTGGGCCCGCTTCCATTCCCCGGCGGCGTATTTATTGGCTTCGTTCATCGTGGGGTAGATGTGTATGGTGCCCAATATCTGATTCATACCCAACCCATGTTTCATGGCCAGAACATACTCGGCAATCAAATCACCCGCATGCTGACCAACGATAGTGACACCCAAAATCGTGTCCTTGCCGGGCTTGGTCAGTACTTTAACGAAGCCATACGCCTCTTCATCGGTGATGGCACGATCCAGATCGTCAATCCCATAGCAGGTCACTTCGTAGGGGATGTTCTTGTCCTTGGCGTCTATTTCATTCAGCCCGACCCGCGCCACTTCCGGCTGGGTAAAGGTTGCCCACGGAATCACCGAATAATCGGCTTTGAACTTTTTCAGGTGCCCGAACAGACCGTTTACGGACGCATACCAGGCCTGATGAGCTGCGGTGTGGGTAAACTGGTAGGGGCCAGCCACATCACCACACGCCAGTATGTGTTTATAGTTGGGCACTCGCAGCCAGGGGTCTGTTTTAATGGTGCGATTGGGGTTTAAGGCTATACCAAGCTCCTCCAGCCCCAGGCTGTCCGTATTGGCGGTTCGACCCACGGCCACCAAGATTTCATCGCAATGTACGGCTACCCGCTTGCCTTTATGTTCACAGATGACGACTTTGTCGCGGGCATAGCGATCTACCCCCACTACCTTATGGTTGGTGAGTACGGTGATGCCTTCATGGGCGAAATTGGCCGTCACCAGAGCCGAGACCTCTTCATCTTCTCGAATCATAATGCGGGGCAGCATTTCTATCTGTGTTACTTCCACACCAAGGCGACTGAAGGCCTGGGATAGCTCGCAACCGATGGGGCCGCCACCTAACACCGCCAGGCGCTTGGGTTTTTGTCTCAAATCCCACACGGTATCGGAGGTTAGGAAGCCAGTATTGGCCAGACCAGGAATGGGCGGAATGGCCGGACGCGCGCCGGTGGCAATTACGATGCTGCGGGCAGTCAGGGTTTGGCCGTTTACTTCCACCTCCCACGGGCTTTTCAAGCGCGCATACCCTTGTATGCATTCCACCCCCAGGCTGGTATAACGCTCAACCGAGTCATGGGGCTCTATGGCGCGGATGTTGCGCTGCACCTTTTCCATAACCTCAGCAAAGTCGAACTCCATTTCCACCGGCCGCAGGCCGAATTCACGGGCTCGAGTCATTTCATGCAGCACGCCCGCCGTTCGCAGCAGGCTCTTACTGGGCACACAGCCGGTATTGAGGCAGTCCCCGCCCATGCGGTGACCCTCAATCAGAGTCACTTTGGCCTTTACCGCCGCCGCGATATAGGAGGTCACCAGCCCGGCTGCCCCGGCACCTATGACGATCATATTGCGGTCGAATGATTTGGGTTTCTTGAATTCGCTCATGCTGTGCGCCGCGCCCTGATACTGCTGATTATTTTTTTCGCTGCCAGTGGCAGCAACCCTAATGCTACAAACGAGAGAATCAACTCAAGGGACAGTATGCCTTGCATGGATTCCAATTGGCTAAGCTGGGTGCCCGCATTCACATACACCACCGTGCCAGCCAGCATGCCGATCTGACTGATCCAGTAGAAATGCCATACCTTGATGGGGGTCAGCGCCATCACAATATTAATCAGGAAGAATGGAAACGCAGGGATAAGGCGCAGACTGAACAGGTAGAAGCCACCTTCCGCCTCAATGCCGTTGTTGATGGTTTTCAGCTGCTCCGCAAAGCGCTGCTGCACCCAATCGCGGGCGATGTAACGGGCAATCACAAAGGCCAGGGTGGCACCGATGGTGCTGGCAAACGAAACCAGGATGGTGCCATACACCACGCCAAACAAGGCCCCGGCTGCCAGGGTCATGACCGCTGCGCCAGGCAGAGACAGCGCGGTCACCAAAACATAAACGGCAAAAAACACCAGCGCCACCGTAAGGGGGTTATCCTGCAATGCCTGCTGCCAGGCAGCCTGTTGTGATTGAATGTAATAAAAGGAGAAATACTGGTTAAGATCGAACACAAACCAGGCACCAATGACAACGCTCGTCAGCACCACAAGAATTAACACTTTCTTTAGCATAAAGCCCTCTGTTATCGCCATGCCCACCAGTAAAGATGGCGGACGCACTCTGACGAACTTTCAATAAAACGGTATGATACAGACTCACCAGATGTGAAAAGGTTACTACATGACAGGCAAAACTCTAAACCGAGGCCCATTTCCCGCCACTCGCATGCGCCGTATGCGTCGACAGGATTTCAGCCGTCGCCTGATGCGGGAGACGATCCTAACCCCTTCCGACCTGATTTACCCCATGTTTGTGCTGGAAGGTAAGGGTCAACGGGAATCGATTGCCTCCATGCCTGGCGTCGAACGGGTGTCCCTGGACCTGCTACAGCAAGAGGCCAAGCACCTCAGCAGCTTGGGTGTACCCGCTATAGCCATCTTTCCGGTTACCGAGCAGGATAAGAAAACCCTGGATGCCAAAGAAGCCTACAACCCCAATGGCTTGGCTCAGCGTGCCATCAAGGCCATTAAAGATGCGGCTCCGGAGATGGGCGTGATCACCGATGTGGCTCTGGACCCTTTCACCACCCACGGTCAGGACGGCATTATCGATGCCGAAGGCTATGTGCTGAACGACCGCACCGTAGAAACCCTGATCAAACAGGCCCAATCCCACGCCGAGGCCGGTGCCGATGTGGTAGCCCCTTCGGACATGATGGACGGCCGAATCGGAGCGATTCGTCAGCAATTAGAGGCTGCCGGTCATATTAATGTCTGTATTTTGGCCTATTCTGCTAAGTATGCCTCCAGTTATTACGGCCCGTTTCGAGATGCAGTGGGCTCCGCCTCCAATCTGAAAGGCGGCAACAAGTTCACCTATCAAATGGACCCGGCCAATCGCCAGGAAGCGCTTCATGAGGTGGCTTTGGACTTACAGGAAGGCGCAGACATGATCATGATCAAGCCCGGCATGCCCTATCTGGACATCGTGCGGGAAGTGAAAGACCAGTTTGGTGCCCCCACCTTTGTCTACCAGGTGAGCGGCGAGTACGCCATGCACATGGCGGCTTTTCAAAATGGCTGGCTGGATCAAGAAGCTGTCACACTGGAGTCATTAAACTGTATTAAAAGAGCAGGTGCTGATGGCATTCTCACCTACTTTGCAAAATACGCGGCAGAACGACTGAATAGCTGAACGACTATGGCCACAAAAACACTATGACCACAAAACAGACTGCACCCATACCAGACACCAGCCAAGCGGCTAACGAAAGCGCCGAACCGGTCGAGAACACCATCGACCTGAACGACAGCGCCTATTACACCAACCGCTACATCAGCCTGCTGGAATTTAACCTGCGAGTACTGGCCCAGGCGGAAGACACCACCCTGCCGTTAATGGAGCGGCTCAAGTTTCTGTTGATTTTCAGCAGCAATATGGACGAATTCTTTGAAGTGCGTCTGGCCGGTCTGCAGCGGGACATCGCCTTTAATCAGGCACGCCCGGAGTCCGATGGTTTGCACCCGAAAGAGGTGCTGAAGATCATCAGCGACAAGTGTCATGCGGCTATTGAGCGCCAATACAGCCTGCTCAATGATGAACTATTACCCCTGCTGGCACAGGAAAACATCCACTTTATCGCCCGCGACAGCTGGACCGCGCCTCAAGTACAGTGGATCAAGCACTACTTTCGCCAACAGGTGGCACCGGTGCTCACCCCCATCGGCCTGGATCTGGCGCACCCGTTTCCCCGCCTGGTGAACAAAAGCCTCAACTTTCTGGTGACCCTGGAAGGCAACGACGCCTTCGGCCGCCAGCTGGGCCTGGCCGTGGTACCTGCCCCCAAATCCCTACCCCGGATCATCCGCATGCCGGATGAGGTATGCGAAAGCGGCGATAACTTTATCTTTTTGTCATCCATCATTCACTACCATGCCGGCTACCTGTTCCCCGGCATGAAATCCACCGGTTGCTATCAGTTCCGACTGACCCGCAACTCCGATTTGTTTGTGGATGAAGAGAAAGTAGAGGATCTCTCCACCGCTTTGCGGGGTGAACTGTATTCACGCCGCTATGGTGAAGAAGTACGGCTTGAAGTGGCGGACAACATGCCCGATGAGCTAATCGATTTTCTGCTCAACAAATTTGGCCTGGACGATACGCAAATCTACAAGGTCAATGGCCCGGTTAACCTCACCCGCATGATGTCAGTGCTGGACGTGGCCAAGCCGCACCACGAATTTCCATCCTTCAAACCCAAATTGCCCAGCGACCTGCAGCGCAGTGATCGCATGTTTGCTGCCATCAACAGTGGCGACATTCTGCTGAACCATCCCTACGAATCATTCCAACCGGTGATCTATTTTCTGCGCCAGGCCTCGCGCGATCCTGATGTGGTGGCCATCAAGCAAACGCTGTACCGCACCGGCACCAACTCAGAAATTCTGGATTTACTGGTAGAGGCGGCCCGTAATGGCAAAGAAGTCACCGCCATTGTCGAGTTACGCGCCCGCTTTGATGAAGAAAGCAACCTTGAAATCGCCGCGCGCCTGCAGGAGGCCGGGGTGGTGGTTGTGTACGGCATCGTGGGCCACAAAACCCACGCCAAAATGATGCTGGTGGTGCGCCGAGAAGGCGCCAAGCTGAAACGGTATGTACATCTGGGAACCGGCAACTATCACGCTGGCAATGCGCGCCTGTATTCCGATTACAGCCTGCTGACCTGTAACGAGGAATTGGCAGAAGATACCCATAAGATATTTCAGGAACTCACCGGCATGGGCAAACCGGCAACCCTGAAACACCTGTATCACTCCCCGTTCACCCTGCAACAGGAACTGCTGGTACAACATATACGCCAGGAACGGGATAACGCACTCAATGGCCTGCCCGCCAAAATCATCTTCAAGTGCAACTCATTTACCGATCAGGAAGTCATACAGGAACTCTATCGCGCCTCCCAGGCTGGGGTAGAAATCAAACTGATCATACGCGGCATCTGTTGCCTGCGCCCCGGCATACCCGGTGTATCGGACAACATCGAAGTCCGCTCGGTGGTGGGGCGCTTCCTTGAACACACACGGGTCTATTATTTCCACCGTAACGGCGAATACTCGCTGTACTGCGCCAGCGCCGACCTAATGGAACGCAACCTGTATCGCCGAGTGGAAATCAGCTTCCCGATACTGGACGAGAAACTGCGTGCTCGCGCCTACAAAGAAGGCCTGGAAATTTATCTGAAGGATAATTATCAGGCCTGGATCATGAACACCGATGGCAGCTATACGCGGCTGGAACCCAAAGAGGGCGAAGAACGCCTGTCCGCTCAAGCCTATCTGGTTGAAAAGCTGAGCTAAGCCATCCGGCAGCGATCGATAACCCAAGGGCGGCCAGCTTACCACTGATCGCCCTTTTTATTACCGGCACGTTTTTGTCCATGCGCTCATGATCACAACATCCACCGATCACTGAACCCTACCACTTTTGAAGTCAGTTGATTTAAACGTAACCTAATTTTCTCAGCCACGACAAACATTGATCTGAGTGACACACTAGCAATCCATCTATGGATAGAATCCTCGAAAAGAATTCAAACAGGGAATGCCCAATGAAAACCATCATCAGTATCAGCCTGGAATGCTCAGAACAGGATTATGAGTTCACTGCAGAATTTCTAGGGCAAGAGTTTCACATCAAGCGCATCGGCGTGGACAAGGACACCAAACAAGCTGAGTTGCTGATCAAACAATGGCAGTACAAGGCCGACGCCATCGCGCTGGAAGGCCTGAGGGATCATCAACGGGTCGGCACCTTCGAATTGCAGCAAAAGCTGATCAACCGACTGGAAGGCCTCAGCCAGGACATTCCCATTACCAGCGGCACACGACTGCGGGAAATCCTGCAAGAGTGGTCAGTACGTCACACACAAAACAGCCTGAAAGGCTTCTTCAACAACAGTAACGTACTGATTTTCAGCGGCATGAACCATTATCGTACCGCTCGCGTTCTGACCGAGTTCACCGAAAACCTGCGTTTTGGTGACCCGGTTCTGCAACTGGGTGTACCCAAGTTTCTATCCTCGTTCGAAGCACTGGAACTGTTCGCCAAAGGCAGCCATCAGATTCTGCGCTGGACTCCACCCCACGTGCTTTCTCCCAGCGTGGCCCCCATTAAGGAATGGAATCACTACATCATGCGCAAGGCCATGCATAAGGCCGATGTCGTCGTTGCATTTTATGAAGAGCTGGAACGCTACGGGCTGGAAGAACTGGCAGGAAAAACGGTGATCACAGCGGCTGTCTCAGAGCAGCGCCTGCATCACCTGCAGGAAAAGGGCGTTAATATGGTGCTGGACTATTCACCTCAGCCCTTTAAAGATCAAACCATTAGCATTGTGGTCATGGAAGCCATGATCATGGCGGCTGTCGGCAAGCAGCGCGAACGGGTCACCGATGACGACCTGCTGGAAATCATTACCGATCTGGAGCTGGAGCCGCGCACCCTCTACCCCAACGGCTTTAAACGCACCAGCCGCTTCGCTTTCGTCATTCATCCCTTGTCGCAACAGTATTTTCGTAATGCAAAACCCTTGGATCTGGTATCCAAGGTATCACCGCCTGTGGTCATGAACACACTGGAACGCATCATTGCCTACGCCCCACCATTCATCTACTCGCGGGTTACCGGCATCGCCTCCCCCACCGGTGCAGAAGCCGAAGGCTGGCTGATATCCGTAGGCGGCACCCCCAAAGAGATCATGGCCCACAGCCCGGAATTCACCTATCGCCGCCTGCTGGCAGCCGCAGACATGGCGAAAAAACTGGGTGCCCAGATCATGGGGCTGGGTGCCTTCACCAAAGTAGTGGGGGATGCCGGCATCACCGTGGCTAAACGCGCACCGCTGCCCATTACCACCGGCAACAGCTACAGTGCATCCGGCGCGCTGTGGGCAGCCCATGACGCGGTACACAAACTGGGCTTAGTCCAGATCGGCAGCAGTGGAAAAATGGCAGGCAAAGCCATGATCGTAGGAGCAACCGGCGCCATCGGCTCGGTTTGCGCCCGCCTGCTGGCCAAAGCCGCCGATGAAATCTATCTGGTGGCACCCGAGCCTGCCAAACTGTTAGCCCTGAAAGAAGACATCCAACAGGAAAGCCCAGGAGCCAACGTCCACGTCACCGCCAAAGCCGACAAACACCTGGGCGATATGGACATGATCGTAACCGCCACTTCCGGCGCAGGAAAAAAGATTCTCGACATCATGCAAGTGAAACCCGGCTGCGTCATTACCGACGTTGCCAGACCACTGGACATACCGCCCGAAGATGTCGCTAAACGGCCCGATGTACTGGTGATTGAATCAGGCGAAATCCGCCTCCCCGGCGACGTCCATATGAAGGACATCGGCCTGCCGAAAAACGTGGTATACGCCTGCTTGGCAGAAACCATCGTGCTGGCACTGGAAGGCCGCTACGAGAACTTCACGCTGGGCCGCAACATTGAATGGGAAAAGGTACGTGAGATCTACAAACTGGGCATCAAACACGGCATGCAGCTGGCCTCGATCTCCGGCGTGAATGGCGTGTATTCCGATGAGGACTTGCAAAAGATACGCAGCCTGGCCCTGCAAAAGCGCCCGGAGTTAAAAGCACAACTGACTGCCTCATCTGATCAGTAATCGAGGCAGCAAGGTATCACTCAAACTCCAGCGTGCAATCAATCTTCTTCCAGATATCCTGCTCCTGCTGCAGATCCGCCAACAGCAGGGGCTGCTGGTTGATCCAGTCGGCTTCAAAAGTCAGCTTCACGCTATCACCTGCCACCGCAATGCTAAACGCCGGCAGCGCACCGTCACGACGGGAACGATTGAACACCACCGCCAGACGCATAAGCAGCACCAGCCTGCGCACTTTCTCCAGCAGGTGAGGCAACACATCATCTAACTGAGCGGGCCTGATTTTGCGACGATGACAGGACACCAGCGTTGCCATGATTTTCTGATCCTGACGGGTAAAACCCGGCAGATCCGAGTAGGTAAGCAGATACGCGCCATGTCGGTGAAATCCGGAATGAGATACCACCAGCCCCACCTCATGGCAGAGCGCAGCCCACTTCAACCAGCCCTGACAAAACTCTCCCAGATCCCAATCCTTCTCCACCCGATGAAACAGCTCCATGGCCGTGTTCTGCACACGCTCGGCGTGCGCCTCATCCACACTGTAGCGCTTCATCAGTGCCCGCACTGTTCGTTCCCGCACATCCTCTGCCGCATGCCGACCCAGCATGTCATACAGAATGCCTTCTCGCATGGCCCCATCGGAAAAGCGCGCCTTGGTCACACCCAGCTGCTCATAAATCGCAATCATAATAGCCAGGCCACTGGGCAACACCGAACGCCGATCTGCCTTGATCCCTGCGATATCAATGTCCTCCAAGGTAGCGTAACTGAGCACCTTATCCCGTAACTTATACAAACCATCCAGATCAATGCCATCCTGATACCAGTCATTCTCAATCATGGCGTTCTTGATAGCCTTCACGGTGCCAGATGCACCCACCACAGAATTCCAGCCCAAATCACGATAGCTTCGCTCCAGGGAGGTTAACTCCAACCGCGCCCGAATCACCGCTTTGCGAAAACCCTGCTCCGTAATTTTACCATCTGCAAAATAGCGCTCCCGATAGGACACACACCCCATATGCAAGCTTTCTGTCAGAACAGGATCAAACCCTTTGCCAATAATAAATTCAGTGGAACCACCACCAATATCGAACACCAGGCGATGGCCGTCATCGTGGGCCAGAGAATGCGAGACACCCAAATAGATGAGACGGGCCTCTTCGCGACCGTTCACCACCTCCACCGGACAATTCAGCACCTTGCGAGCCTGGCGCAGAAACTCGTTACCGTTGCTGGCCTTACGCAGTGTATTGGTACCCACACAGCGCACCATTTTGGGGTTAATATCCTGCAGGCACTGGGCAAATCGACGCAGACAGTCCAGGCCTCGTTCCAAAGCCTCCTGATCCAGCGTGTTATCATCCTGCAGACCGGTGGCCAACATGACTTTCTCAGCGATCTTCTGAATGGGGCGCACTTCACCGCATTCGGTGCGGGCAATGACCATGTGAAAGCTGTTGGAGCCCATATCAATGGCGGCCATCTGTGGGGTTTCGGAATCAATCGGATTGGAATTCTGGGTCAAGGCGGGGCATCCACTCTCAGTGCAGCCAAGGTGAAGCTGCAAAAGTTGTAATGATGTCGTAAGCTACATCTCAAGATAATAACACCATAATGTGATGACGACAGCGTGAATTGCCTTACAACCGCGATTGAAACTCCCCATCACGAAACGTACAATCAGGCGATTAAAGCATTACTATAGGGTCCATAGCTGATCGCAACGACGACAGCCATGGCAAAACTGGAGAGACCAATGAGCAACATCGTAAATGTAACTGACGGCACTTTTGACGCTGAGGTACTTCAATCCGACAGCCCGGTGCTAGTGGATTACTGGGCAGAGTGGTGCGGCCCCTGCAAAATGATCGCCCCCATATTGGACGAGATCTCCGGTGAATATGATGGCAAGCTCAAAATTGCCAAATTAAATATTGATGACAACCCCGATACCCCGCCAAAGTATGGTATCCGTGGCATTCCCACCCTGATGCTGTTCAAAAATGGCAACGTAGAAGCCACTAAAGTGGGTGCTTTATCGAAATCGCAATTGACAGCGTTCCTAGACAGTAATATATAATACCCCCTGCCCCGATCTTCACGGGTCGGGGTTCCATTTGTCGTGTTTGTGTCTTCAACTTCTTATTAACAAGCTGAAAGCGCAACGCGGAGAGCAATTCCAAGCATCTCGTCGATTCCTCACCTCTTTCAACCCATAAACAAACGCTGTGAAGAATCGCTCATCAATTAACGTGTTTGATGTCGACATGCTGGACGCCTTGGCAAGCGAGTGCTAGATTGACTTTATTGCTCCTGTTTTTTGGAGCAGCAATTCCTAATTCAAAACGCATGAGTCTCTATAATAGCGCCCGACTCGCCCTGTATCCGCCGGGTCTTGGCTCTCCTTACCTTTAAATAATCAATCAAATATGACCTCCACGGAAATGAATCTCACCGAACTTAAAACAAAACCAATTGCTGAACTTGTTAACGTCGCTACCGAAATGGGCCTGGAAAACATGGCTCGTACTCGAAAACAGGACGTAATCTTCAGCATTCTCAAAAAGCACGCCAAAAGCGGCGAAGACATCTTCGGCGACGGTGTACTGGAAATACTCCAAGATGGTTTTGGCTTCCTCCGCTCCGCCGAGGGTTCTTACCTGGCCGGCCCTGATGACATCTATGTATCTCCAAGCCAAATACGCCGTTTCAATCTGCGCACTGGCGACACCATTTCCGGCAAAATTCGTCCGCCCAAAGAGGGAGAGCGGTATTTTGCGCTGCTGAAGGTCAACGAGATCAATCTTGATCGCCCGGAAAATGCCAAAAACAAAATCCTGTTCGAAAACCTGACGCCACTGTTCCCACAGGAACGTCTGATTATGGAAACAGGCAACGGCAGTACCGAGGACATCACCGCCCGGACCATTGATCTGGTGGCTCCCATCGGTAAAGGCCAACGCGGCTTGATCGTATCGCCCCCCAAGGCCGGTAAGACGCTGATGCTGCAGAATATTGCCCAGTCCATCACACGCAACAGCCCTGATTGTCATCTGATTGTCCTGCTGATCGACGAGCGCCCTGAAGAAGTAACCGAGATGCGCCGCACTGTGCGTGGCGAAGTGGTTGCCAGCACCTTCGATGAGCCGCCTTCACGTCATGTTCAAGTGGCCGAAATGGTATTGGAAAAGGCCAAACGACTGGTTGAGCACAAAAAAGACGTCATTATCCTGCTGGACTCCATCACGCGTCTGGCCCGTGCCTACAACACGGTGATTCCTTCATCGGGTAAAGTATTGACCGGTGGTGTGGATGCCCACGCCCTGGAGCGCCCCAAGCGTTTCTTCGGTGCCGCCCGTAACATCGAGGAAGGCGGAAGCCTGACCATTCTGGCCACTGCGCTGGTGGATACCGGCTCCAAAATGGATGAGGTAATCTTCGAAGAATTCAAAGGTACCGGTAACCAGGAGCTGCATCTGGATCGTCGCATTGCTGAGAAACGGGTATTCCCCGCCATCAACATCAATCGCTCCGGCACCCGTCGCGAAGATCTGCTGACCACCGAAGACGAATTGAAGAAGATGTGGATTCTGCGCAAAATTCTTCACCCAATGGACGAAATCGCTGCCATGGAATTTCTCATCGACAAGATGCGCGATACCAAAACCAACGAAGAGTTCTTCGACTCCATGAAGCGCAAATAGCGTATTCAACATGGCCGGTGCTTAAAACCACCGGCCATGTGTCAATGGCACATCAGACTTGGCACACCAGATCACCTTTCTACCCAGTCAGCTTCGCTGTCTGGTCGATGAATCCGAAACAGTATTGGATGCGGCTACCCGCCAGGGCTTACGCGTACCTCGTGCCTGTGATGCCGGTACCTGCCAACTGTGTGCGGCCAGACTAGTAACAGGCAAGGCCAGACTGAAACACCTGAACAACATTGTGGACGCTTCCGACGGCCCGATTGAACCTGTATTCTGTTGTTTGCTGCTTCCCCTTACCGATTTGCAACTGGAGATAGAGCGCGTGTTAGCACCGGGACAATTACCCACCCACCAAGTCAGCGCCCAAATTACGGACATCCACCAAGCCAGCAAGGACGTCAAGGTGGTGACACTGAGACTGCCGGCAGGCAAAAGAGTGGACTTCTATCCAGGCCAATACCTGCAGGTGGTTTTGGATTCAGAGAATAGCGCAGCCTTCTCCATTGCCAGTGCCCCGCGCAACGATCGCACCCTGGAACTGCATATCCGCGCCACCAACGACAGTGACAGCTACCCACTGCTGGAACGTCGCCTGAAGACCGGCGAAATACTCAAACTAAGCCTGCCCCATGGGGAAACAACCCTGCTCAAAATGCAGCATGCAAAAAAACTGATGATGATCGCTGCCAGTACCGGTTACTCCCAAATCAAGGCCATGCTGGAAGGGCTGACCGCCGCCAACGACCCACGCCCGATAACCGTATACTGGGGGGCCCGCTCTGCTAATGACTTGTATCAGCACGACGCAATGCTCGCCATGTCACAATTACACAGCAATATCACCTACATCCCTGTGGTGTCAGACCACCCGGAATGGCCAGGGCGGAGTGGCTTAGTTCACAAAGCGGTGCTGGATGATCTGCAAGGTAATTTCAGCGACTGGTCTATTATCTGTGGCGGCTCACCGCCCATGGTGTATGCGACTTTTGATGATTTTGTAGCAGCAGGCATGCAACCAGAACAGATGATTTCGGACGTGTTCGATTACGCCCCGCGTTAAAACGGCAAGGAATTTGTCATGAGTGATCACAACCAGTTCAGCATTCGATTGGAATTGATGGAAGACTACCTGTTCAAGATCGATTTTGGTGAATTTGGTGATGTGCTGACGGATGAGCCCCCGCCTCTGGGCAAAGGGGAAGGCCCCAACCCCGCTCGCATGGTTGCCGCTGCCGTTGGCAATTGCCTGTGCGCCAGCTTGCTGTTCGCGCTACGCAAAAAGAAGGATCAGCCTGGCAACATACAGGCCACCGTAACCGGCCAACTGGAGCGCATTGACGGCCGTTGGCGGATCGGCAAACTGGACGTCGTCATGCAGGTGGCAAACCCAGACAGCCTGTCCCATCTGCCATCAGCACTGGAGCAGTTTGAGGATTTTTGTGTGGTGACCCAAAGTATTCGTCAGGGTATTCCGGTGAATGTTACGGTGCAGGATACGGCGGGCAACACTCTGCAATAGCCGGTTGGCTGCTTCAGGATTTAACACCACCGGCACCACATTAGATTTCAGATTGCGCGCCGAAAAATCATCACGGCTCGGGGGAATCCGGCATCGGCAGGTCTGGCAGGCGTTCGGCAATCATCGCCAGCCCGGACTGGAAGTGCTCATTACTGGCTTGGGGCTCCCCCATGTGACTCAGTAATCGGCCTAGCTCACCGTAAGCCTGAGCGCTTTTACGAGATCGCAGGCTGGCTTCAAAATAGCTGCGGGCTTTATCCCAGCTCTTGAGCTGCAGACTGAGCCGCCCCATGGTCAGCAGCAACATTGGATTATTAGGACGCTCCTTGAGCCAGTTTTCGCACCACAGCATCTGTTTTTCCACATCGCCGCCCATGACCTGCCCATAGACCTGCACCAGCCCATCATCCCAGTTTTTGCGCAGCAGGTCAGTGATCACCCGTTCCGCGTCTGCTCCGGCGTCGGCTGCAATCAGGCCCTCTGCGTATATTCTTACCAGGGATGGCTCAGTGTGAAATTTCTTGGGAATCTGGTGCCAGGCATCTTTCAGGTTTTTGCGTTTATCCTGATTCGATTCGCCGCGCACCGCCCTTTTCAACTTGCCTTCGTAGCATAGCCGTGCCAAACGACTGAATTCATCTTCGCTGACCACCTTCTGTTTCTTCATGGCGGGCAATAGTTCCCGCAAGCTTTCCCAGTCTTCCAGCTCCACATACACCTTGGACAGCATTTTGATCACATAAGGATAACTGGGGGATTTGGCATCCCGCGACAGCTTCATCAACGTTGCCAGGCACTCCTCCCAGTGCCCACTTTGATACTGCAGGCGGGCCTTGGTGAGGCTGACCGCCGCATCGGCCCCCTTGGTGGATTCGTGGGCCAATCGCAAATACTGATCCCGTGCGTCATCCTTGCCCTGCTCATGGGCGGCCTGAGCCGCTGTAAGGTAGTTAATCAAGGGGACATCGTTGCCTCGGGCGGCTTTCGCCAAGCGCTTTTCAGCATTGGCCCAGTCACCTTGGGCCAGGGCAATCAAGCCATCGGTGGTGAGCTTATTGCTGCTACTGCGGAACAGGCTCAGACTGGTCAAGCGCCGCACAATGACCACCAGCCAGTACAACAGAACGGCAAACACCACCACCACCAAAATCCCCACCAGCAAACTGGTTTCAAAGGTGTGCTTACCATGGGCCAGCAGAATATAGCCCGGATCTTTTGCCACTGCCTTGAAGAACAGTGCGCCCACAAAACTGCCCATCACCAGAAACATGATGGTTGAGCCCTTGATGCGAATCAGATTGAGTAGCGACCTCACCGAGCGAACTCCTGCTGACCAGTCTCGTTCTGCAACTTCAGGATTTGCTGCTCACGTATGAGCTTTTCTTTGTTCCAATAGTCACGAAATACCCGCACGGCGCGGGATGATTCCTCGAGGGTAGGCATGGGTGGGCGTAGCTGTACAGCGAGCAATTCGCTGATTTCAGCGACAAAGAACTGGGTTTCACCGCTTTGTTGGTGAATGTACATTTCCACTCGCTCACGCGCACCGGTAAGACTGACCCGATAAGCCTGGTTATCCCCCCGCAACAACGCCAACTGAGCCTGCTGCAACAGCATAATGACATTACGGGCCAGGAATTCACGATCTTCTGTAAGGGTGATAGGACGCCCCTTGGGATGTTTCTGATAGTCGTAGAGCGAGGCCAGAAACTTTTTAAAGCGATACCAGAACAACGGCAGACCGTCTTCGGGCAGCACGTCTCCGGCTTGCGCCGTCATGGGCTCCTGCTTCAGCTCAAAACTGGGGATACCCAGCTTCACCACACGGTCACTGAGTGCACTCAGGCGCAGAAATATCCCTTCCACATCGACGCTGGTTTCCGAGGCCAGTTTCAGTTTGTGAATATCTTTGACCATGGCTTCCCGCAGCGTGCGTGCCTTGGGCTCTTGCATGGCACGAACAATATCGTCCGCTTCCGACATCAGTGCCAGCGCACCACGCGCGTCGCCCAGCAATGTCAGGCGCTGCTCCGCCACGGATAAAAAGTGTTCCACCTCTCTCAACATCCAGTCAATTCGGTGAGCGCCGCTGATGGCGGCTATGTCTTTTTCCAGCACCGAAATGCGTGACTGCAACGATTCACGGCTTTGATTGGCGCTTTTGATCGCATCCCGCTCCTGCTTGAGTTGCTGGGTCAGCTGTACCACCTCACCTTGCAGTTTATCCAGGCGGGTTTCGCGGGACTGCATAGCACGGGATACCGCCTCGCGCTCAGACAGCAACACCAACTTATCCTGCTGAGACTGATAGAACTGGTAACCCACAAGCCCGGCCGCCGCCACAGCCAGCAGCAGGCTGAGGGCAAGCACTGTTTTTGCCAGCCAACCCAAACGTGCCGGCACCGAGCTGGCCTTGGACGGCTGTTCAGAGCGCTTGATTTTGTCCTGAACGGACTGGGGAGCAGTGGAAGCGACCACGTCGGTGGACGGTACTGCGTTATGGTTGTCGCCCTGGTTCTGTTCGGTCATGGAGTTCCTGTTTGCCTTATCAATCCCGGTGTTGAATGGCCTTAATGGTTGCAATCATATCAGAGGCGGCGGGGCTGTCTGCCTGCCATACACGCAGGAAACCCTGTTCCCGGGCAAATTGCGCCAGGCGTCCGCTCACAACCACCAGTGGACAGCGTTGCAGACTGGCCACATCCCCCTCCACCATGCTCATGAGATTACGTAATCCATCACCGCTTGTCACGGTGAGAATCACCCTTTCGCCCCTCAGGGCCTGCAACAAGGGAGCTGTATCCACCGTGGGCTTAACCCGCCGATACAACTCAAGATAATCCACGTGCGCACCCCGCTGGCGCAAGGTATCTGCCAGTGTTTCCCTGCCCCCTTCACCCCGCAGGATCAAAATCCGCTGCCCGGTAAGATCCTGCAACTCTGGCCAATCCAGCAGAGTCTCGCTGGTGGCTCCCTGCTGGGCGGTTTTCAGATTCAGTCCCCACCCTGACATGGCCTCACCACTGGCAGGCCCGACCGCCAACCATTGCTGCTGCACCGGCCACTGAGGCCAGTAATCCGACAGTGCATCCAACCCCAGCCGCGCAGCGTTGGAGGAAACACAGATGACAAAGGCGTATCGATCCAGATCCAGTATCAGATTGCGCTGCAACGGGCCGATCTCAATCGGCTCGATCTGCAGCGTCGGCAAACTGATGACTTCGGCCCCAGCCTGCAACAAGGGCTCCCGGAGGGCAGCAGCCTGATCCAGAGGCCGGGTTACCACCACGGTAACGCCGTCGAGACTTGCCGTTAACGACTCGCTCATGGTTCGGACTGATACAACCGATCCAGAATCAGGCGGGCCCCCTGCCGCAGCAGCTCGTCCGCCAGCTCGTGGCCCAGAGCCTCTGCCTGATCGCGAGGGCCACGGACCTCATGACGTACAATTTTGGACCCATCCGGTTCGCCCACCAGCCCGCGCAGCCATATTTGATCGCCTTCGAGCACAGAATAACCGGCAATAGGCACCTGACAACCACCCTCCAGACGATTATTCATGGCCCGTTCCGCCGCCACCCGCGTGGTGGTGTCTGCGTGCTTCAAACACTGCAGCAATTCAATGGTATGGGCATCATCCAGACGACATTCAATACCTACCGCGCCTTGCCCCACCGCTGGCAGGCTTTCCTCGGCAGGCATGGCGCGACGAATGCGCTCATCAAAACCCAGACGCTTCAAACCGGCCGCAGCCAGAATAATGGCATCAAACTGGCCATCATCCAGCTTGGCCAGGCGAGAATTAACATTACCCCGCAAGTCGACAATTTTAAGGTCCGGACGCCGCTCACGCACCTGGGCCTGACGGCGCAGGCTGCAGGTGCCCAGCACCGCCCCCTGAGGCAAGTCGTCTATGGATTCATAATGATTGGAAACAAAAGCATCGCGGGGATCTTCCCGCTCACAGATCACCACCAGACCAAGTCCTGGTGGAAACTCCACCGGAACATCTTTCATGGAGTGCACGGCGATGTCGGCACGCTGCTCCAGCATGGCGACTTCCAGCTCTTTAACAAACAGGCCTTTGCCCCCCACTTTGGCCAGCGGCGTGTCGAGAATCACATCACCGCGGGTTTTCATACCCAACAGCTCAACCCGAAGGCCGGGGTGGGCCTGCTCCAGTTTGGATTTAACATATTCGGCCTGCCACAGGGCCAGGGGGCTTTGTCGGGTGGCGATACGTAATACGTTGTCTGTCATAGGGTTCTGCCTCAATATCTATGGCAGCAACCCTATCACATCAGAGCCTTTGAAGCAGCTTCTTCACCGCCGAGGCATGGCGCCGACTGACGGTCAAACGCTCGGCTATACCCTGTATTCTAAGCTGATATTGGCTGCCCTTATGCTCCATTCCCTCAACGTAGTCCAGCGCCACCAGTGCATTGCGATGGATGCGAAAAAAGCGCTCGCCAAATTCGGTTTCCAGATCCTTCAGGGTTTCATCCAGCAAGGTCTCGCCCTGACTATGGCGCACGGTGACGTACTTTTGATCGGCAAGAAAATAACGCACATCCGCCACCGGGATCAGCTCGATGCCGCGACGGCTGCGGGCACTGATGTATTCCCGCTCACTGCTGTCAGGGTCATGCTCTTCGCCCAGCTCTTTGCGCACGGCACTCATCTGCGCCTTATTGATACGGCTGGCTTTGCTGAGGGCACCTTCCAGGTCTTCCTGGCGCACGGGTTTCAGCAGGTAATCCACCGCATTCACTTTGAAGGCTTCAATGGCATGCTCATCGTAGGCAGTACAGAATATTATCGCAGGGGGGTTGTCACCATCACTGAGGCGGGAGGCCGCCTGCAAGCCGTCCATACCGGGCATACGGATGTCCAGCAGAATCAGTTCAGGATGCACTCGGGGGACCATCTCCAGCAGCTCTTGGCCATTTTCGGCCTCCCCGACACACAGGGTTGCTGGGATTTTCTCCAACATTCGTCGCATACGGTCACGAGCCAGGGGCTCGTCATCACATATCAACACTCGAATCATCGGACCACACTTCTCTTATTGTTCTCTTATTTTGGGTGCACGAATCAGGTGAGCTTTTCGTCATATTGATAACCTTAGCATGGATCCGGAGCCAAAATAGAGCACCAATTCAACCTTTTTGGATACTCTGTATACTTATGCGGCCAGATTCAACCTGTTTTAACCGGATAAGGGTACGACAACCGGGTGATATACCGACTACCTTCGGCATACCCGGTCAGTTTGGCGCGATCACCGTACAGGGCCGCCAACCGGTTGCGGGTATTCTCCAGGGCCATCCGGTTGCCGCCGGATTCCACATCAGCCCCCTTTTCCACAAAAGGATTGGTGATCGTCAGCTCAAACACCCCATGGGAGTAACTGGCGCGAATCTCCACGATCCCCCCTTGCGGCAACGGCTGCACCCCATGCAATACCGCGTTTTCCAGCAGAGGCTGTAAGGTGAGCAACGGAATCATCACCTCTTTAGGTACAGAGCGAATATCCCATTGCACATCCAGGCGCTTACCCAGGCGCAGCTTTTCGATATTGAGATACTTATTGCACAGTTCGAACTCCTCATCCAACGGCACCTGATTGCCCACATGGTGAAGGCTGGCCCGAAACAAGGCAGAAAGATCCTCCACCACCGTTTCAGCAGTGCGAGGATCGGTTTCAATCAAGCTGGCAATGATATTCATGCTATTGAACAAAAAGTGCGGCCGAATACGAGACTGCAATGCCTGTATACGGTGCAGCAATTCTGACTGCCGACGGGCAATCAGCATGGCCTGCAGGTAAAAATAGCGAATCACCAGACCACCAATGATGGCGGCAATCACCACATGCGTCAGCACAGAATTGGAGAATACGATCGCCAGCAGTGAGCCTTGCGGGTTGAAACTGAACCATACCTGACTGAGCACGCTCATCAGCCAGGTATTAGCAGGGATCAGCAGGTAGCTTAGCAATACCGCCCGCTGCTGCGGCAGGCTGCGCAGATAGCCCCTCAGCTTACAAAGAATCGCCGCACTGGACAGTGCCACCCACTGCACAAACAGCGACACCAGCCCCAACTGCATCCAATCGAATGCCATTAAACTGCTGCCAACCAGCACAATCACCAGAGAAAACAGCTCGGCAATCAGCACCAGAAAGAACACCGATTGACGATCGCAAAGATCCGGCAGAAAGAAGTTTTCCTCCTGCTCCTGTTGAGTCATGCTCGGTCTGCTCATTACCCGGGCGGTCCTTATGGCTGGTGATGGTTTGTGTGTAACTGCGTGATATACTCGCGGCTTCGAATTTCTGGGGCAGCGCCTAATACAACACCTGCCCTTCAGTATACGCCAAACTCGATTTGGCAGAGCGTAATTTACCGGTAACAGGATTCTCCATGTCTGACTCTTCCAAAAACAAACCTGCCCAGAATATCCAGTGGGGCGGCCGCTTCACCGAAGCCACCGACGCCTTCGTACAGGTCTTCACCGCCTCCGTGGACTTCGATCAGAAAATGGCCGAGCAGGATATCAACGGTTCCATCGCGCACGCCACCATGCTGGCAGAAGTCGGCGTACTGACCCAGGAAGAGAAAACCACCATCATCGAGGGGCTGGAAGCCATCCGCCTGGAGATCCGCAATGGCGAATTCGAATGGTCGGTGGCGCTGGAAGACGTGCACATGAACATCGAAGCGCGCCTCACCCAGCGCATCGGCATCACCGGCAAGAAACTGCACACTGGTCGCTCCCGTAACGATCAGGTAGCCACCGACATCCGCCTATACCTGCGCGACGCCATTGACGCGATTCTCTGCGAACTCACCCGCCTGCAAACCGGGTTGGTGGATCTGGCCGAGCGGGAAGCGGACACCATCATGCCCGGCTTCACCCATTTGCAAACCGCACAACCGGTAACCTTTGGCCACCACATTCTGGCCTGGAACGAAATGCTGTTCCGTGATTATGAGCGCCTGGTGGATTGTCGCAAACGGGTTAACCGCATGCCTCTGGGTTCTGCTGCGCTGGCGGGCACCACCTACCCCATCGACCGCTCCATTACCGCCAGACTGCTGGGTTTTGATGAAATCTGCGAGAACTCACTGGATGGCGTCAGCGATCGTGATTTCGCCATTGAATTCTGCTCTGCCGCAGCGCTGGCCATGACCCATATGTCCCGCTTCTCCGAGGAACTGGTGCTGTGGGCGTCCGCCCAGTTTGATTTCGTGGATCTGCCGGATCGTTTCTGCACCGGCTCCTCCATCATGCCGCAAAAGAAAAACCCCGATGTACCCGAACTGGTACGGGGCAAGACCGGCCGGGTTAATGGCCACCTGATCTCGTTGCTGACTCTGATGAAATCCCAGTGCCTGGCCTATAACAAAGACAATCAGGAAGATAAAGAACCCCTGTTCGACACGGTGGACACCCTGTTCAACTGCCTGCGCGCCTATGCCGACATGATGCCTGCTATTCAGGTTAAGAAAGACAACATGCGCGAAGCGGCCCGCCGAGGTTTTTCAACAGCCACCGATCTGGCGGATTATTTAGTGAAAAAAGGCGTAGCCTTCCGCGACTCTCACGAAATCGTGGGTAAAGCCGTTGGCTACGGCGTGGCACAGAAAAAGGATCTGGCGGAGATGTCGTTGCAGGAACTGCAACAGTTCAGCGACATAATCACCGACGATGTATTCCAAGTGCTGACCCTGGAAGGTTCCGTGAACGCCCGCAATCATCTGGGTGGCACCGCGCCAGCTCAGGTGCGTGCCGCAGCAAGCCGGGCACGCGCAAAAATCAGCGCCCGTGGCTAAACCTTAACTAAGCTGCACCCTCTAACGTCGGAGACACATACAATTATGGGTTGGGAAGCGTGGTTCACTATCGGGCTGTTGGCCGCCGTCCTTATCACCCTGCTGCGCACCGATCTCGCTCCCCATTTGGTGATGATGGCCGCTTTGACCGTACTCAGTCTAAGCGGCATTCTCTCTGCCAATGAAGCGCTTGATGGCTTCAGCAACCCCGGCCTGATGACCGTTGCCGCCATGTTCGTCATCGCTGCCGGCATGCAGGGTTCCGGAGCCATCCACAGCATTGAGAACAAAATGCTGGGCCACCCCAAATCCCTTACTACCGCCATCCTGCGCTTGTGTGCTCCCACCATCATGCTGAGCGCCTTCCTGAACAACACGCCCGTGGTGGCCACACTGATTCCCACGGTGCGCAGCTGGGCGGCCAAAATCGACATCCCCGCGTCCAAATTATTGATACCCCTCAGCTACGCCTCGATCCTGGGCGGCACCATGACGCTGATTGGCACCAGCACCAACCTTATCGTCAGCAGCCAATACGCCGAACTCACCGGTGACAACTCCCTTGGCCTGTTTAGCATATCGCCGGTGGGCGTACCGGTTGCGCTGTGCGGCTTGATACTGTTGATTTGGGTTGTGCCGCGCTTTTTGCCTGCTCACAAACAACGGCAAGCCTTCGCCAAACTGCGCGAATTCACCCTCGATGTCACCGTAGCATCGGCAGGGCCATTAGAAGGCAAGACTATTTCAGAAGCCGGACTGCGCAACCTGAAACGGGTGTTTCTGGCAGAAATAGAACGGGACGGCAGCCTGCTTGCGGCAGTTTCGCCATTGGAAAAGCTAAGAGGCGGGGATCGCCTCACCTTTGCCGGTGACACCGATGCCCTGTCAGACCTGCTGGCCATTCGCGGCATCGTGCCTTCCAATCACCAGGACGAAACCCCTCTGGAATCCGATCGCCCGGAACGCTCTCTGGTGGAAGCGGTGCTATCGCCCCATTCTGCCGTGCTGGGTCTCAGCATCAAAGACAGCCAGTTCCGCGACCGCTACGGTGCCGTGGTGCTGGCAGTGGCCCGCAACGGCGAACGGGTGTCACAAAACCTGGGGGCCATCACACTGCGAGCAGGTGACACGCTGCTGCTGGAAGCACGCCCCAACTTTGCCCGCCAACAGCGTCACAACCGTGACTTCCTGCTGGTCAATGATTTAGAGCGGGAATCCGTACGCCACAACAAAGCACTGCTGGCTTGGGCAATACTGGCTGCGGTCGTGATCAGCGTCGCAATTGGGTTTGCCTCCATTCTGAACGCTGCATTGGTTGGAGCCGGTGCCATGATCGGGCTGCGCTGCTGCTCCATCACCCAGGCGCACCGCAGCCTGGATCTTACCGTATTGATCACCATTGGTGCCTCCTTTGCGCTGGGTGCAGCCCTACACAAAACCGGTGCAGCAGAGCTGCTGGCCCAATTGATGATCTCCATTAGCGCGGGTAACCCGCTGCTACTGCTCATTACGCTGTATATTGTGGTTTCGTTACTCACGGAGTTCATTACCAACAACAGTACCGCCATACTGATGCTGCCAATTGCCCTGCAGATCACCACGCACATGCAACTGGATCCAATACCCTACATGCTGACGATCATGATGGCGGCATCGGCCAGTTTCGCCACGCCGTTGGGTTATCACACCAACCTGATGGTGTATGGCCCCGGCAACTATACCTTCAAGGATTTTCTTAAGGTGGGCCTGCCCATGAACCTGTTCATTGGGCTGGCCACCACTACGGTGATTGCACTGCTGTACGATCTGTAAAGTTAATACATTCGTGTAACGATTACCTTGGCCACCGGCCCAGACCAGGCGCAAGCACCCCCAACTCAAAAAATTCATGGCTTCAGTACGGCCCCCAGCAATCAATGGGGTAAACGTAATGCCTTTTATCACGTGATCAGATGCTCATACTGGCCGTTTGTTAAAGGTGCAAAGGTGTGCAATCAATCAGAATTGGCACTAAAATGGTGATTATCTGATTCCAATAATAAGAACAATATGAAAAATCCATTGAAAACCGCCGTAGTGCTATTGATCCTGCCACTGACTGCATGCGACCTGCTGGATGACTTGCCCATAGGCAAGGGCTACTCCGCCAAACACTTATGCTCCTTTATATTCACCAGCGGCCTGGATGAAAGCCTGGTAAGGGATACCTTTATTGCCCCTAAAGTGCAGCCCTTGCCCTGGATATGGGATATTCGTATAGATCATAGTGATTATTCGGTGAACGTAAGAGACGTTATTTTCGGTGATGGCAAAGGCAGCGCCACAGCCATATATCGAGAGGGCAAAGGCTGCACCCTGCTGATAGATCAAAATTTGAACGACGTAGACGGAATCCCCTTTCAATCCATCACGCCGCCTGAGCTGAGTGACTCTGAACCATGGCCCTATGGTGCAGCAGGGGCGCTCAGCAACGTCAGTGATATCAATTACAGCCAACTTCAAAACGCAATCGACAATGCCTTTATAGAACCGGAAGACGAGACCGTCCTGACCACCGCTGTCTTGGTGGCCTACGATGGTCAAATGATTGCAGAGCGTTATGACTTAGGGGCCAATGAACATACCCGACTGCCTGGCTGGTCCATGACCAAATCCATCACCGGCACGCTCGCAGGCATACTGGTCAGTGAAGGCAAGATAAAACTGGACGACCCAGCCCCCATACCTGACTGGCATGGCACCGACAAGCATCACATCACTCTACGCCATCTGCTGCATATGTCATCGGGACTGGAAGTGAATGAAGATTACAGCGGTTTCTCTGACGTTACCCAAATGCTGTATAAAGAAAGCAATCAGTACGCCTACGCCATCAACCAACCCGTCGTAACACCGCCCTATACCGAGTTTAAATATTCCACTGCTGAAACCAACCGCCTGGCAGCCGCGATTCAGGCACTGACCGGCAACACCCAACAGGATGTTTATGCTTTCTACGAAAAGCATTTTTTCCACGCCATTGATATTACCAGCGCACTGATTGAATTTGACGCAACGGGCCACTTTGTAGGTGGCGCCTACGGCTACATGACAGCGCGAGACTGGGCCCGTATCGGCCAGCTGTATTTACAGAAGGGCAAATGGAAGCACAAACAAATTCTTACCGAAGATTGGGTGAAGTTTGCTACCACACCCTCCCCCGTGGCAGATGACTACGGCGCCCAGCTTTGGCTCAACACTAATGGCAATCGCTGGAAGAATGTGCCCAGTGATGCCTACGCTCTCGTCGGCCACCAGGGCCAGCGGGTTGTTATTGTTCCTTCGCTGAAACTGGTAGTGGTGCGCACCGGCGTAACCGAAGACCGCGACCTGCAAAACCGGGTAATGTCGGAGCTGTTGGATGGAATCATTGCCGCTCTGCCCGAATCACTGGATTCCGACTGACATCGACTGAAATCACTATTGCGGGCCGAGCCTTGAAATTTCCTGGCCAACCAACGATGATGGTTGCGACGTTTCTCTGCGAGTATTATGCATGCCCATGTTAAAACTGACATTATTGATTGCCGCATTAGCTCTGAGCGCGTGCAGCACCAGCTTCAGGGTCAGCACGGATTACGACGAGCAATTCAGTTTTAATAACAAAACCAGCTATGCCTTAATTACACCGGAAGCCATACAAACCACTCGCAACGACCTGTTAAAGGGCCGCATTGAGAACGCACTACAAAAACAACTGGCACTGAAAGGCTTCACGCAAGTAGACAAAGCCAGCGCAGACATCTGGATCAGTTACTTCGCCACTACCGAGAAGCAACAAGACATTCGTACCTACCAACGCTATAACAGCTTTTACGGCTACGCACGTTGCTATCGCTGCTATTATCCGGCCCCCGTGGCCAGCACAGAGGTGCAGGTTGTGGACTACACCGAAGCCAGCCTGATCATCGATTTTATTGATCCAGCCAGCAACACACTTAAATGGCGCGGATCTACCAGCAGCAAAGTCACCACCGCTTCGGCAGATAGCATGACCGTGGCCGAGCGCACTGAAAAGATCGATCGCGCCGTTTCTGCAATTCTACAGCAATACCCACCGGGTAACCCTTCACCCTGATCGCCCTGATCTATACTGGAATGAATCCAATCACAACATATGGAAGTCCGGTTAGCCTATGGACAGGCGGAAGCTCCGTGCGAGGCACACCATCCTTCTGTTTTTGCTACTGTTTTGCAGCAACAGTAAGGCCATCATATCGCTCTACGACAGCTCACCTGTATTAGATATCGGTGATAAAATCGAGTTTTTGGCAGACCCATCTGGCCAACTGAGCTTCGATCAGATACGAGCATCCAAACAATTCACCCCCTCCCAGAGCGCGCGCCCATCATTTGGATTCAGCTCATCGGTTTATTGGGTACGATTTCGCATAGCCAACCTAAGCAGCACAAAAGACTGGCTGCTCCAAGTACGCTATGCCCCTCTGGATTACATTGACTTCTTTAGCCCTTCGCTGGATCAGCCCGGAGCCTTTAATCAGTATCGCGGTGGCGATTTAGTGCCTCCACCCAGTGGTAGGCGCAAGCAAACCTATACACAGTTCCCATTACTGCCCAACGACAAGGTACACACCTACTATCTGCGCATTAAAACCCAAAGCTCTATCATCCTTAATCTGAAAGTCATGACGCAGGATGCCCTGCAGGAACGTTCCATAAACGAGCAGTACTTCCAAGGTGCCTATTTTGGGGTTATGAGCGTCATGGCACTTTATAATTTCTTCGTGTTTCTGGTCATACGCGATCGGAGCTATCTTTACTACACCGGTTTTATTGCCAGTACCGCTGTTTTCCAGATTGCATTACATGGATATGCCGCCGTTCACTTCTGGCCTCACAGCATCTGGTGGAACAACGTCAGCAACCTCTTTGCCGCCTGCCTGTCCGTTGGGTTTTGTGGCAAATTTGCCCAAAATTTCATTCAACTTCACAAATATCATCGCCCCCTTAATCAGGCCTTAGGCATCCTTTCCCTGCTTTGCTTTTTGATTGGCGGCTTGAGTCTATTTATCAACTACCAGCTGATCGTGATGCTCATCTCCGTGATAGGCTTTCTCGTCGTCACCACCAGCATGCTGGCCGCCGCATACGCGCTGAAACAAGGCTCTCGCCCCGCTGGTTTTTACCTCCTGGCCTGGCTCATATTATTGCTGTTATCACTCGTTCATATACTGGTGATCGTCGGCATACTTCCCACCCTGCCAATTCTGGAAAATTCGGTTCAAATCGGGGGAACGCTGGAGGCAATACTGCTCTCTATGGGGCTTGCAGATCGCGTAAACACCCTGCAAAAAAAAGCACTGCACATCTCCGAAAATGCCAACAAAATGAAAGACGATTTCATGTCGACCATCACACATGAACTGCTAACACCGGTCAACGGTATCAAGCTGAGCCTTGAGCTGTTAAAGCAGAATATCGATAAGCCCTCCGACCGCCAGCTTCTAAAAACCGCTGAAAACTCCAGCACCCACCTTATGAACCTCATTGAATCCATGTTCAATTTTGTGGAGCTAAGGCGTGGCAACATCAAATTGATACAGGAGCCCGTAGATTTAAAATGGATACTGACCAGTATTTATGACTATTTCGTTTCGGTGAACGATAACCAGAGCCTGCACTTTCATCTGAACTGGGATGATAGCCTGCCCGACTTCATCCTGACAGACGAGAGAAAGATCACGACGATGGCGGTAGAACTGATAAAAAACGCGTACGCATTCACTCAACAAGGCCACATCAGTATTTCAGCCAGGAAAGTTATCGGTTCCCAGCCTAAATTCCAAATCAGCATACAAGACACTGGGCGAGGCATTAGCAAAGAAAAACTAAAACATCTGTTCGAAGCCTTCGATCAAGAAGACAATTCCAACCTGAGACAACATAACGGGCTAGGCATTGGGCTCGCCGTGACCCGCGATATCTTAACGCTGATGGGCGGATTTCTGGACATACAGTCAGAGCAAGACAAAGGCACCACAGCAACCATCACCTTGCCCCTGACTGAATGCAATAACACCAAACCCAAACTGAGCCCTTTACGCAACCAGCACCAACAGTCACATCACCCCAAGCACAAAATTCTGGTAGTAGAAGACAACCCGGTTAACTCGAAACTGCTGTGCCAAGTACTGCAAAACGCGCACTACATCGCGGTCGCCGTAGGCAATGGCAAAGAGGCGTTAGAACAACTGGATAATGACCCGGATTTCAGCGCAGTGTTGATGGATTGTCAGATGCCGGTTATGGATGGCTTTCAGGCAACGCGCATCATCCGCCGACATCATCGCCATAACAACATCCCGGTGATAGCGATTACTGCCAATATTTCCGCAGAAGATCGCGACCACTGCCTGGAAAGTGGAATGAGTGATGTCCTCACCAAGCCCGTTCGCAAAGACCACATAGAAGCCATACTACTCAAATGGCTAAGCTAAGCCTTACAACTGCGACTCGATTGGAAACAGCCCAATACACCACACGGCAAACCTGCGCCACGCCGACACCATTGGCTCAGAATCATATTGAATAGCGGCACCACCCTGCCATGCGGTCCATATAATGTCGCCCTCTTGATCCAGTGACAGCTTATAGGCTTTATCCTTTGCCGAAAGCAGGATCTGCTTATGAGCCGAATCGGTGAATTCAGAACTGTGTAAAATCACCCCAATTTCGGTATTAATCAGCAATGATCTGGGATCCAGGTTCATCGACCCCACAAACGTGGTACGTCGATCCAGAAAAAAGGCCTTGGCATGCAAACTTGCCTGGGCTGAACTGCCAATAAACGCCGATTTATCATGCTCTGCAGACTCGGACTTTTTGTTAGGGTCAGGCCGCATCTCATATATCACCACACCCGATTTAAGCAGATCCTTGCGATATTTCGCATAACCGCTGTGTACCGCACCAACATCCGTAGCGGCCAATGAATTGGTAACGATGGTTACCTGTATCCCTTTGTCGACAAGGCCCTGAAGAAACTGAACTCCATCCTTACCTGGCACAAAATAGGGCGAAACCAACAGTAACTCTTGGGACAAATCGCCAAACACCTGGGATAACTGCGTACTCAGAAGCAAGTCGTCTGCAGGCTCATCTGCCAGCGCCTTGGATGGATGATCGTAAAGCACGCTGGCTTCGCCCCAGAACCACTCCTGAACCCCAAGGGTTTTTACCAGATCCGCACTGAGCAAGCGCCCAGCATATTCCGACTGCTTTGCAGCCTCGATATACAAAGCCCCATCCTGACGTGCCTGTATCATTTCCGCTTCAGTAAATTGATGAGAAGAAAGCAAACTCACGGGATAGCTGGTTTCATGATTCCAATACAGGTCAAACCCATCAGACACCTGCTCTACGACCGGGCCGATTACGGCCAAATCCAGATCAGCAAATACCACATCACTATTGGCTTCGAAATACTCATTGCCAATATTACGCCCGCCAACAATCGAAACCGTGTTATCTGCAGTGAGCGACTTATTGTGCATGCGGCGATTAACCCGACCGAACTCGGTCATCATCGACCATATTCGCCACTCGCGATCAGACAGGGGGTTAAACAACCTGATTTCAATATTGGGGTGCCCATCCATTAACAATAAAGATTCATCCCCTAGCGGAGACCCCATATCGTCCAGCAAGAGCCGCACCCGAACGCCTCGATCAGCCGCTTCCAACAACGACCAGGCCAGCATTCTGCCCGCCTTATCGCTATGCCAAATATAGTACTGAAGATCGAGGGTTTTCTGCGCCGAATTCACCAGGGCTAACCGGGCAACCAAGGCGTCCAACCCTGAAGACAGGGGATAGGCCCCGCTCTTGCCTGCGTGCGGCTTAACCAACGGGGCCATCTGGCCTGCCAAGTCGGTATCGCTTACGTCCTTCTGCTTGTAGCTCGAACCAACCTGCGCCCGATCAGGAAGGCTTTGACATGCTGCCAGCCCCAAAACCATAAATATCACCCTTGTAAAGGATCGAACAACTCCGACACGCATACCCTCTCCTGGATTGGTAGCAACGCATTCCATCACTGGTTTTGCACCCTGAGACGCTTTAAACTTCCAGCATGAATTACAATAATAAACTACTTTGGGCAGCCATACTGGTCGCCCCGGCCATTACCCTGACGTTCTGGCTGTTGGCAGGTACGCCTTACGAGCTCCCCCTGCCAACCAAAACCAGAACTCTTTTATTGGTCATATTACTCGTACCTCTGTGTGAGGAAATCGTATTTCGTGGATTATTGCAGAATGAACTAGCGAGCTATGAGCGATTACGACAAACCGTGCTGGGATTATCCTGGGACAACCTCATCACCAGCACATTGTTCACACTGGTTCATGTTCTTTATTTCTCCAGTGCTTGGGTGGTTCTAATTCAGATCCCGGCCCTGATCACAGGATTCTTCTACAGCCGCCATCGGCGATTGATATACCCTATTCTGCTTCACGCCTGGTATAACACCAACGGCTTGGTGGCCTACAGCCTACTCTAACCTGCTTGCAATCGATCCCAGCAACTTCGACAAGCCCCTCCCCCGCCCTCTTTCTGCAAGCACTTCCGGTTCTGAGAAGTGACACGATCAAGGTGACATGTCAGTCGGCCCTCACACAGGCCTTTTCTTGACTGTTCTAGCGGGCAAATGCAATAAGAATATTTTTTCTCAGCAAAATCATATAGTTAAATAGTTGGCACAGGTTTTGATATAACACTATCAACACCAGATAGTTTGGTGACCAATACTCAATAACGAAATCATCTCTTTTATCATTCAGGAGCAACACCATGGCTATTTACATGAACTTCAACAACAAAAAGATCAAAGGCAACGTAACCGCAGCCGGTTATGAAGACTGGATCGAACTGGATTCTTTCAACCTGGGTACCGGCCGCGGTATCAGCATGGAAGTGGGCAACATGGCCAACCGCGAAGCCACCCGCCCTTCTCTCAGCGAAGTATCCGTTGGCAAAATGATGGACAACGCTTCTGGCGGCCTGTTTAAAGAGTCACTCACCGGCGTTGAAGGCGTTGTGGTTCAAATTCACATCGTGCAGACCGGTGCCAAGCAAGTAGAAAAGTTCGCCGCCTATGAATTAACAGACGTACTGATCAGCTCGTACAGCGTCAGCGGCAGTGGCGGCAGCGCCCCTCACGAAAGCCTGAGCCTCAGCTACTCCAAAATCGTAGCGGATCTGCAAGGCGCAGACAAAACCAACAAAAATGGCCAGAACATGAAAGTGGGTTATGACCTGACTACCGGCAAACCTCAGTAAGCATCGGCGTAAAGAAGATATTGAAACACACTACAGTTTGACCGGCTGGGCATCACCCAGCCGGTTTTTCAGCTTAAAGCGGATAGTGCGCGCGCACAAAGGCAGCAACGCCTCCTTGCCCACTCAAACCTTCACCAATAATTTTATGAGCGTGCGTGGTGGGATGCAGGCGATCCCAAAACACAAAGCTGTCTGCATCGGTACAGTGGGGCCTGCGGGCGTGATCCATCAGATAATTAGCTGACGACTGATTATTCAACTCCAAACAGGATTCCGTAACATTGCTTTTTCCATAAGCAGCAGGGTTATTCAGCATCGCATCTACCTGGGATTTTACATCGTATAGATGCAAATTCACGTTGATATTCTGCGCTGCATACTGAGTCTTCAACTCACTGACCAAAGCTACCAACCCGCTGTTAAGCTCTAAAATCTGCGATCGGATCGTGTCTGCATCATCGCGCTCGGAATTGGAATCAACAAATACAGGCGCGCGATCAAATGCCGGCAAGTTCAGTACCAGTATGTTTCTTGCGCCGGAGTCAATCAACTTAATCAAAGCAGCCCGTTCATTGGCCAGTATAGATGCCACGCTGCGCTCATAGTTCACCAAATCGTTACCACCAATGAACATGGTAAACAGCGACTTTTCAGGTTGGTAGTTAGGTGCGCTTTGCATGTATCCCAAATACGAATCCACTTGACCTTCCAGCCCCGGAATCACCAAATAATCATCTGCAGCGGCACCGGCTACCGCCCAATTGTAGTTGGGTATATTCAAATTATCGGCAAGATACTCGTTCCACACCCTACCATTGGTAAAATGCCCCAAAAACCACGAACCATGGTAAGGCATCAGCTGTTGGGTACCGCTGTAAAGATTTTGATTATCTGAAGCGCTATCACCGAATACGATCAACTTGCTGATCCCATTGGGTTGCGATGCACTGAGGTCATTGCTCCAAATGGTGTAGTTCAAACTGGCAGAGGTCGAACCAGCGGCCATCCACATCAATGGCTGAGTTACACCTTTTTTAGTGAATGCGTTCTGGCAGTATGTTTTCAACGTAGACTGAGGCAAATCAGTGTAAAACATATTCGCAGGATCATTCATGATCGCATTGTTCCACCATTGCCCCTTTATAGTTGTAGGAAAAAAACTGCTGGAGGACTTCAATCCCCATTCGTAATCAAAATCCGTATTCGTGGTATCCGTACTGGCCTTGTAAAAACATCGTAAGAACGTCGTGTCGGCAAACGCTTCCGTAGCGCTGAAAGAAAGCAGGCAAAACACCCCTGCACTGATTGACTTATACATAAAAACTCCTGATTGTGTGTGCGTATCAGGAGTAAACTATCACGACAAAAAATAAGCGGTTACAACGAAAGTATGATGCACCTAAAGCTATTCAATAACCCAAACCTTACAACATATCCGTTAGCAAAATTCCGATGCCAAGCCGTTCGTTGCGATGATTGTAGTCAATCAAGCTTTCACCGTATCCATTAAAGTATTGCACCACACCCCGCAACCTACCCCACAACGGAAAGCTCGCATCAAACTGTACTGCTCCATAGTTTGGTGAATTTAAATTATTTCGTATCATCAATGAGAACTCATAATCATTCTGCTCCCAGGTTCCCATCAACTCGAAGTACCCCATGTACTTGTAGATATCTGGGTTATCATCACCATCTGCCTCTAGCGGATCATCTTTCTCGTCTTCAGGAATTCGATACCACGGCCGGAACGAGATGAGATAATTGTCCCGCGCATAATAATAATTCAGAAAAACCCGATTCCAGCTACGGCTCAGCAACTGGCTTCGCCCATTGGATTCATGCTCTAACCCAAACGCCAACGCTGTGTCGGCATCATCAAGATTGCTGGTTATTGGCATAAGATAAAAAATTTCGGGCCGATAATTCGTTTCACGAAAGGGTGCTGATATATCGTGATTGTATACCTGCCAGAATGCTTTCAACGTAAAACCAAAGTAAATTGCATCCCCGTATACCAACAAATCATCTTCATTCAATGGAACCTTCAAGCTGATTTGCAGCTTTGCTTCCGCGTTGTCAATGGGGTCACCCGGATACAGGTTGTTGTACTGGTCCTGGTTAGGATCATCCACATAGGTATAGGGCAATATATAGTTGGCGTTATGAGGCGTTATTACAAACGGATTCCACTCCGTACGCTGCTCCATGGCCATACGCTCACGAGCCGCTGAATACTCCCGCTCAGGCACACCTCCAAGCTGGATACGACAGTGCTCTTCCATTTCCCCTTTGGTCATCGTCGGTGTTGCTGTAATTAACTGCTCCCGCATGCACTCCTCCATGGTTTGCGTCGCCGCCACCTCTTCTGCTAGCGCAAACGCCGCCATCCACCACATAACAACACCAACCCAAAGTTGGAATCTGTACATCCGCCTTGCTCCTAATTTTGTTTGTTAACACGCCCACAAGTATCGCGCCCCTCAAGTACATTTCAAGCAAAATTTGAAACTGCTCCTATACTTGAACATATGACGCAACAGAGAGAAATTGCGCCGGATCTCCAGGATGGTATTGACCGTAAGCTACTGAAACAACTAAAGGAACGGTTCCTTGAGGTCAATCGTGGTCGACTGGAGCGAATGCTGTCTACCCTCAGCAGTCGCCACCGGATGTTCCTGGATTCCCTGCCGCTATTACTGCACATAAACCATCCTTCCTTGCCGGGTTATATGTCCGGGGCTACCCCGTGCGGCGTTAGCGGGTTCACACCAAACAAGGACAATCTCAGGGCAGCACAAAGCATCTCTCGCTCTTTTGTCTTTCATCGCAAGGCCCATCAACAGGAACGCATATTCAGCATATTTCTGATGGGCAGCACTGGCACAGTAGCACACTCCGACACCAGCGACATGGACATCTGGGTGTGTTATGACCCTGGATTAAAGCAGGTAGCGATTGATGAATTGCAGGATAAGCTTACCGGTATAGAACAGTGGGCAGATGCGATGGGTCTGGAAGTCCATTTCTTTCTCATGGATCCAATTCGTTTTCGCAACGGCGTGCGCAGCGATCTTTCAGGGGAGGATTGCGGCAGTGCACAACACTATCTGCTACTGGATGAATTTTATCGAACCAGCATCATGGTGGCCGGCCGCTATCCTTTATGGTGGATGATTCCAGCCTACGACGAAAAGCGCTATCAGGAAATATCAGAAACGTTGCTGGACAAACGTTTTCTGAAAAAAGATGACTGCGTAGACTTTGGTGGCATTTCAGACTTTCCTGCCGGAGAGTTTATCGGTGCTGGCATGTGGCAACTCTACAAGGGCATAGATTCACCTTACAAATCTGTAATAAAAATCGTGCTTACTGAAGTGTATGCCAGTGAATTTCCAAATGTAGAAAGTCTTAGCATCGTTTATAAAAAAGCCGTCTACTCCGGGCGTCTGGATCTGGATGAGCTGGATCCTTATGTGATGCTGTATCGTAAAATCGAGCAGTATTTGGTTAATCGTAACGAATTGCGACGCCTTGAGCTGATTCGTCATTGTTTTTACTTCAAAGTCAATGAAAGCCTTAGCCGAACACCACGAGCGGGTGATGCCAACTGGCGATTCCAACTTATGACACGCCTGGTTCGGGAATGGGGCTGGGATGAGCCCTATCTTAAGCAATTGGATAACCGTAAGTTCTGGAAGGTAAACAGGGTGCGGGATGAGCGCCAGGAGCTGGTTCAGGAGTTAAACCATAGCTATCGTTTTCTATCCAGTTTTGCTCGTGACAACAACATCGAAGCGCTGATCAAACAAGATGATATGAACATTCTTGGCCGCAAGCTTTATGCAGCCTTTGAGCGCAAGGGGGGCAAGATCGAGCTGGTTAACCCTGGCATTACGTCATCGCTCGTCGAAGATCATCTCTCCTTTCATTATGTTCGGGACGCCGAGCACGGCATTAACAATTACTGGTCAGTGTTTCCCGGCTATTTGAAAACCAAAGAAGCAAAAGGCCGCGAGCCGATACGCAAAACTCGCAGTGTTTTAGAGTTGATCGCTTGGTGCTATTTCAACGGGCTGCTTGATCAGGATACGCGTCTCTCTGTTGAGCCGAACGGTACGGATCTTACCGAACATGAATTGCAGCTCACCGTGCAATCTTTTTTTCAGACCAACCCGGAAGGCGCACCCTACGCGGCACAACAGAATTTTGAACATTCTGCGTACCCCACGCAAATCACGCTTTATATAAACGCAGGTGTGGACCCAATGCGGCCCATGACACAAAAAGGGATTCACCGCCTTTCAGATCAGAGCGACGCACTCAGTTACAGTGCTTTTCACCACAACTTAGCCATTACTGTAGATCAGATCACCTGCAACAGCTGGGGCGAGATCATCTGCAGCCTTTACTCTGGCGAGAACGCGTTGATTGACTGTCTCGTACACTACATGCGACAAATCCCTCCCGACGGTTCTATTCCTTTGCCGCGCCTGGACGTGCGCTGCTATTGCACCAGCAGAGCAACTTCGATCGCAAACCGGGTAGAAGAGCTGTTCCGTGATATCATCGCCTGCTACTACAGTGGAACTCGCGCCCTCAACACCCGATACATTCTGGAGATTGAGCAATTTCTGTATATGTTGCAATTCAAGCGCAACACACCCTATGTACGAGGCCTGCGCAGTCACAAGGATTTAATCGATTGCCTGAATGAGACCCAAGCCAGTTATAGCCCACTGGTAGTAGACCGAAACGCACTCTCACGGCACCCTCTGCGCGTGGTGGCCAAAATGGGCGTGCCGGGCCGCATTCAGGTTTTCTATCAACGCAACAGTGAAAAATCCGATATTTTCATTCACGATGAAAAAGGCTCAATCTTTTTTACCCAGAAACAGTATTTCGATGAGAACACTGCGCTGAACCCGATCCGACACTTTCTTGAAAATATTCAGCTGCGCCGCAGCACTCTGGATCAGCGTGAGCGTGCTCCAACCGGTAAAGTGGCCTACTACGAAATCAAACGTAACAACCGTGGGGATATGCAAACAGATCGCAAAACGTTTCCCCCAATGGAGACGGAAGCCAACCACCATAGCGTGCAAGCCATCGCTCAAACCGGAACCTTCGGGGACGTGTTCTATACCGTTTATTGTGACAACAGGGAGTTTTCCCAACTGGAATACGGTGACGCTCTATTTGCAGCAGTGGCTGGCTACATTGCATCCCTGCGTCGCAATCGGGAACGTTACCCGTGCTATATAACCGACCTGGATCTTAGCCAGCTGGATCTACAACAAGGGGAAGAACTGCAGACAGTGCAATATCTGCAGCATAAAGAGAAACTCGAAAGCGCGATCAATCAGGCGTTAAAAATACCGTAATCGAGGCACCTCAACCAAGCATCGACCCCTGCTTCTCGAGACGCGCTTTTACAGCAGCCACCGATGGCCGCTCACTGAACTCCCCATACCAACGCAGTATATTCGGATAAGCAGAAATATCCGCACTGGTCTGTTCGTGAACCTGAAACATGGCATAGGCGATGGTGTCAGCGATGGTGACCTCACTGCCGCACAGAAAAACATTCTCCTCCAGCAAGTGGTCAAAATAAGGCAGGTGTGCTTTCAGAAAGCCTTCAGCCTCGGCAATCAGTTCAGCGTCTGGTGTCTTTTTGAAGAATTTTTTACATATTACTTCTTGCCAGAAATAAACCCCCAACCAACGCCCAACATGCAGCACCATCATATCAATGGTCTGATCAATACGAGCCGCCTGCAAAGGATCGGCAGAGTACATTCGGTGATCATTGATGTTTGCCAGGTAGCGGCAGATAGAAGCGCTCTCCACCAAGCGATGACCATCGTGCTCCAGCGCCGGGATCTTGCCATAGGGGTGCCGCTGCAGGTATTCGGGCTTTTTCTGCTCGCCTTTCCCCAGCTCAACATGGACATAGTCGTAATCCAACCCCAATTCCTCTGCGGTCAGCAGCACTTTAATGCCGTTAAACGAGTTATAGCCGTAGATAGTAAACATGGCGTTTCTCCTTTCCATGGTGGTGTTAGAAAGCTGTTGCCTTAGGGCGCTATGATTGCATAATACAAGTATTCGGCACGATACATACAGCAATTGCATTATGCAAGTGAAATTATTTTATGGTTAGCAAGAACGAACATCTAAACCGATCCCAATGCCCGGTGGCGCTTGGCCTCGATGTGGTGGGAGATCACTGGACTCTGCTGATCGTGCGGGATCTGTTGATTATGGGGAAGCATGAATACCGGGAACTGCTCGAAAGCGACGAAGGTATTTCCAGCAACATCCTGACTGATCGGCTCAATAAACTGCAGGAGCAGGACCTGGTGAGCTGGATCAATCACCCTGAAAGCAAGCGCCGCAAGCTCTATTACCTGACCGACAAGGGCAAAGACCTGATCCATATATTGATAGCACTGGTGCGCTGGTCGGCAAAGCATCGCGCAGACGAGATCGTTATTCCCGCTGACAAACTGCAGAACATGCAACAAAGCCCGCGCCAATTTGTAGATTCCACCCTGGGCAGGTTAGCGCAATGGGAAACAACCTTTGGCATAGTGGCCACCTGACACATTCAGCCCAACCGCCGTGGTTACGACAATCCTCGCAACAGGGTATAATCAAACAAATTTTACCCGATTCGGAACCTCACAGAATTCATGGCTTTACGACATCTGCTGGCGGGGCTATGCCTGCTACCTGCTTTGATGCTTGCTGGCTGCGGCCAAAAAGGCGCACTTTACCTGCCGGATCAGCTGCCTCCCTCCCGCGAAGCGCAACCCTGCCGCACCCCCAGCTGCGCAGCTCTGCAAAAACCAGCGCCGGAAAAAGACAAGAACAGTGAAGAGTCAACCGAACAAACTACTCTGGAAGAGACTCCTGAATGAGCGCTTTTGAATACCAAAACAACGAGCTGTTCGTGGAACAGGTTGCCGTTAACCGCATAGCAGAAGCGGTAGGCACACCCTGCTACGTATATTCCCGCACGGCACTGGAACAGCAATGGCAGGCCTTCGATCAAGCCTTCGGCGATCACCCTCATCTGGTGTGCTATGCCGTAAAAGCCAACTCCAATCTGGCAGTATTAAATGTTCTGGCCAAGCTGGGTGCCGGTTTTGATATCGTGTCCCAGGGTGAACTGGAGCGCGTTCTTCGTGCCGGGGGCGACCCCGCCAAAGTGGTTTTTTCGGGCGTGGGTAAACTGCGTGAGGAAATGCTACGTGCCCTGGAAGTGGGTGTATATTGCTTTAACGTAGAGTCCGAGGCAGAGCTGGAAATTCTCAACGAGGTGGCCGGGCAAGCAGGCAAAGTTGCAGCAATCTCACTGCGGGTCAACCCGGACGTGGACGCTCAGACCCACCCTTACATTTCCACCGGTTTGAAAGAAAACAAATTCGGCATCGATATAGACCGGGCCGTAGCCGTATTTGAACGGGCGGCGCAGCTACCGAACATTAAAGTCAGTGGTATCGATTGTCACATTGGCTCTCAGCTCACCACGGTAACCCCATTTATGGATGCCATGGATCGACTGCTGGAGCGAATTGATCAACTGGCCGCTCAGGGCATCCATATTGATCATGTGGATATTGGTGGCGGCCTGGGCGTACGCTATCGGGATGAACAACCCCCAGCCCCCAGCGAGTACGTGAGTGCCCTGCTGAAGAAACTGGGCGATCGTAAATTGAAAATACTGATGGAACCCGGCCGCGCTATAGCCGCCAACGCCGGCATTCTGGTAACAGAAGTGCTGCTGCTGAAATCCACTGAAGTCAAAAACTTTGTGGTGGTGGACGCTGCCATGAACGATCTGATTCGCCCATCCCTATACAGCGCCTGGCAAGATATCATCCCGGTCACACCCCGAGCGGGCCAAGGTTCAGCCTGCGACATTGTTGGCCCTGTGTGTGAAACCGGCGATTTTCTGGGTAAGGATCGAGAGCTGTGCGTAGAACCCGGTGACCGGCTTGCTGTGTGTTCCGCTGGCGCCTATGGTTTCGTTATGAGTTCCAACTACAACACCCGCAATCGAGTGGCAGAAGTCATGGCCGACGGTAATCAATTTCACATCATTCGCCGCCGCGAAACCTACGATGATCAATTTGCCTTGGAATCCCTGGTGCCCTGATGAAAGTTGAATTCACCAAAATGCACGGGCTGGGCAACGATTTCATGGTGATAAACCAAGTCACCCAGAACATCCAGCTTAACAGTGATCAAATCCGACGTCTTGCCGATCGCCATACTGGCGTAGGTTTTGATCAACTGTTAATGGTGTCGCCGCCAACCTCACCTGATGTGGATTTTAAATATCGTATTTTCAATGCCGATGGCAGCGAAGTTGAGCAGTGCGGCAACGGTGCCCGCTGTTTTGCTCGCTTCGTCAAAGAAAAAGGGCTTACCCATAAAGAGGTGATTCCAGTTGAAACCAACACCGGCAAAATAGAGCTGAAACTGGTGGGGCACGATCTGGTCACAGTCAACATGGGCGCCCCCATTCTTGAACCACAAGACATTCCACTGCAGGCAGAAAGCCGACAGGCGCTGTATAAGTTCAACGTCGACAGCGACATTGTAGAGCTGGCCTGCGTCTCCATGGGCAACCCTCACGGGGTGCTTCAAGTAAGCAATGTAGACACCGCGGCGGTGGAAAAGCTGGGCCCAAAACTGGAGGCTCACCCACGCTTCCCCAACAAAGCCAATATCGGTTTCTGCGAAATTGTGGATCGGCGCAACATCCGCCTGCGAGTGTATGAACGCGGCGTAGGGGAAACCCAAGCCTGCGGTACCGGTGCCTGCGCTGCAGCAGTTGCCTCAATTGCTGCTAATCTTGTGGATAACCAAGTCAACGTTTCCCTGCCCGGGGGCACACTGCAAATAGAGTGGCAGGGGGAAAACCAACCGGTATTGATGACCGGTCCGGCTACCACCGTGTACGATGGGATTGTATACCTATGACCGAAACCACAGCTGAACGAAAACAAAAAGAAATCACGCTTACAGCAGCAGATGTTGCTAATTATCTGCGGCAGAACCCGGGGTTCTTTTCAAACCGGCCCGACATTCTCTACGACATGGAATTACCCCACGCTCAGGGCAGTGCCAGTTCGTTGCTGGAACGACAAGCCAACGTGCTACGCACACGCAACACCGAGCTGCGCCACAAGCTGAATGATTTTGTCAGCATCGCCCGTGACAACGACCGTTTGTTTAATCAAATCAAAACCCTGGGCCTTTCGCTATTGGAAGCCAACAGCGTTGCTGAGATCAGCAGCCGCCTGCGCCAAATTCTTACTAAAGATTTTAAACTGGATGAAGCAACCCTGTTTCTATTCAAGCACAGCAACGAGAAAGGCCCATTTACGGTTACCACCCAAAGCAATGTGCAAGGCGCGCTGGGTGACCTGTTGCGAGGCGAACGCATTATCTGCACCACATTACGCCAGCGTGAAATGAAATTTCTGTTCCCCGGCTATGGGCGGAACGAGGGCTCGGCTGCACTGATACCACTGCACTTCAATGGTGATCTGGGCTTGCTTGCCGTCGGCAGCCATGACCCCAATCATTTCACCTCTAACATGGACACCCACTTCGCCCGCTATATAGGCGACATCCTCAGTCGACGCCTGTACCACTTCCTCAAGTAGGCCGGACAGCCTGATGCACGAAGAGGAAGATCTTACAGACAGTATCCTGCGCTATCTGGATCATCTCACCCAGAAGCGCATGCTGTCTGCCAACACAGTAGAAGGTTACCGCCGCGACCTGCGCCTGCTCACCGAGTACTGCGCCCAAAACCAAATCCATTGCCACAACCAAATCCAACCCCACCACATTCGCGTGCTGATCGCCGAGCGCCATCGCAAAGGCAGTAAAAGCAAAACCCTGCAACGGCTACTGGCCAGCGTACGCGGACTGTTCGGCTTTCTGATCCAGCAAGGACAAACGCAACACAACCCCGCTCACGGCATTCGCCCTCCCAAGGGAGAAAAAAAGCTGCCGCACACCCTGGATGTGGATCAAATGAATCAATTACTTAACATTGATGAAAGCGATCCACTGGCGGTACGGGATCTGGCTATCCTTGAGCTGTTTTATTCCTCCGGTTTACGTCTTAGTGAACTGTTGAATATGCAACTAGCCGACTACGATCCCCATGAGCGCTCGGTTAAAGTTACCGGCAAGGGCAACAAACAAAGAGTGGTGCCGGTGGGGCGCAAAGCTCAACAAGCCATCGCTAACTGGCTACCCCTGCGGGATCAGTTCAACCCTGAAAGCAATGTGCTGTTTGTCAGTCAGCGGGGCACACGCTTACACCCCTCAACCGTGCAAAAACGTTTCAAGCAATGGGGCATCAAACAGGGGATCGATCGCAACGTTCACCCACACCTGCTGCGCCATTCTTTTGCCAGCCACATGCTTGAATCCAGCGGTGATTTGCGCAGCGTTCAAGAGCTGCTGGGGCACGCCGACATTTCCACTACTCAGATTTATACCCATCTGGATTTTCAACACCTGGCCAAGGTTTACGACGAGGCCCACCCAAGGGCCAAGAAAAAGAAAGATTCCTGAACTCTCGCACTTATAAATCTATCCACCACCCCTCACATCTCAGCATGAGACAAATTTAATATATTGTCTTGATGTATCGAAAACCCCATGCTAATTTGAATATTGCAGTAGGTCGACCTGAACCAAAAACAAATAAAAACCGACTCGCCCGTCGTGAGGCAGGCACAGAGGACACCACAATGCAAACACACACCAAACCGGTCAGGTCCATTGGGGCCATGATCACGCTCAGCTATTGCCTGCTGTTTTGCAGCGCAACCACCAGTCAATTCGCACACGCTTTTGTTTACGACGATGATCCTGACGCCCTGCTTGGCAGTAGCCGCGGCGGCATGGCACTTTGGGATTTTTGTTACGACAAAGATGATTCAGAACCCCTGCCCGTCGATCCACGGACATTGCTACAGCCAGGAATAAGCGATGGCAAAGCCGTGCACTTCAACGTCAATTGGGCAGAATGCCATACCGACCCTGTCGCCGTACAAGAGGCAGGTCACCCCGAGACTTGTGGCGAGCTGCGAGACATTTTCTACCGGGGCGAAACGCTGATGGACACCGGCAGTGAAAATGTGGCCGCTCTGTTTGTCGGCAACCGTTATGGCTCGTTGGCCGCAGTGGGCGGCATCGCCACATTTAATGCCGCTCAATACAACAAGTTATGGCAGATCTGGGGCGGGTATGACGAGCGCCCGGAGCAATTCGATCTATTGGTATCAAACCGCTATGGATCGGGTATTGCCGAAGGTCGCAACCCCTACCCGCTGGTGGGTGAAGACCCTAATCGGACCAACGGCGGCAGTGGCCAACTGCCGGAAATGTTCACTCAAGTCCGCAACAGCGATGGTAGCTGGAGTGGACGCATTGGTGTGACCTGTCACGGCTGCCATAGCGGTGAAATAGGCACCAAAGAAGACGGCGAAGATCTGGGTTTCCAGTTCGGAGGCTCCAGTGCTACCGACCTGAATCTGTTCTTACGTGACATGCTGCCACTGGGCTATCTTGCGTCCGGTGTCACCCCTCTTAATCTGACCCAAACCCGCGGCACCAACAACGCCAGCGCTGTAAACATTGCGTTCCTGTTTCCTGACAAAGGCTGGCCGTCTTTAACAGGCTTTTTAAGAATTCTTGGCTCCGGCTCCACCGGCAGCATGGATTCCCCCAACTGGTGGAACATGGGCCACCGCCCTGCAAAATTTGTCGATGGCCTGTTTCCGATGGATGCCCCACGAGTCGATGCCGTGTTCTATACGCCGATTCTTGGGCTGTTCGGTGGCGTCACGGCTGGCCTGGGTGAGCAAGGCCAAGACTGGATGCGCGAGCATGGCCCGGAAATGAATCTATGGATCGAAACTCTGAAAGCACCCAAATACCCTCTGCCTGTCGACGAAGAACTGGCCGAAACCGGTGCCGTATTGTTCCATGAACTGGATATGTGGGATCAGACTCGCCGTAACCCTATCCGACGCCCGGAAGGTAATGGCTCCTGCGCCAGTTGTCACGGAGCTTACTCGCCGCGCTATGTGAACAACACCGATTACCTCGAAAATCCTATGCTGGAAGGCATGGCCGGCTACATTGTGCCACTGGATATTATCGATACCGATAAACGCCGAGTGCTGACTAACACCGAAGGCATGCAGGTAACCGGCGCAGATAATTTCTTCGGCTACCCGGCAACCAAGGGCACCGATAATGATTGCGGCCCACAGAATCAAAAGCGCCTGCGGGGTGACCGGGAAGTTGGCTATCTTGCACAACCTCTCTACGGCGTGTGGGCATCTGCACCGTATTTCCACAACGGTTCGGTACCCAACGTTTGGGAAGTGCTCAAACCCCAAGATCGCAAACCTATTTGGCGGCGGGTTTCAGCACCTGTACCGGAAGGCGTAGAAGGTACAGCAGTGATGGGCTTTGATACCAGTCTTCAGCGCGCATTCGATGCTGAAAAACTGGGCTGGAAATACGACGAAATCGCCTGTGTGAATTTACCCCCCATGGTCAAACCGGGGTTCAACTGCAGCACACGCAATATCAATATCACGCCTTGGCCACAGCGTTTATTGGAATGGCTCTATGGCAGCATTACCGGTGCCTGGAACGTCGATTTTCCACCGATTGTCACAACCGAAAACATGGAAAATCGCAAAATCTACAACACCCATATGTACAGTCAAGGCAACGAAGGGCATGAGTTTACGGCGGTGCTTACCGACGCTGAACGCATTGCGATCATTGAATACCTAAAAACACTTTAACCTGCTAACCAGAAAGAAGGGCCACCGTTGTGGCCCTTCTGCTCTTCACTAAAATGCCCAAAAATCTCTGAAGCTTGGAAAGTTTCCTCGGCGCAGCTGTGATTCCTCACGCTGATAACCGCCGGTTTCGGCATCAATCAGTTCATCTATTTCAGGCGCAGCGTTGGGGTCTGCAGGCTGCACATGGGTGTCGGCTTTACCCAAAAGCACGCCATCATGATCATTCAATATACCGTCCTCATCCCGATCCAGCGCCAACCGTCGACCATTGCCCGGCGGCGCACACAGGTAAGTCAAGTTGTTACCCTCCTGTGCAGCGATTGAACGCAATTGAAGATCACTGATCGGCGCAGACAACATATTGCCTTCATAGAACAAACCATCCTCCGCCATCAGCCAGGCTTTTGTGCTACCTGCAACCATGCCATGCACCACCAGATCACACTTGGGCTTTTGCTGACTGTTGCCATCAAGATGGGCAAGGGCCTGCTCTATCATCATATCAACACGCTCGTGTGCACTTTGCTCCACATCTGTGTTAAGCGTTTGCTGTTGGCCCACTATGGGTGCCAGGCCGGTGGGAACAGCCATCACATAATTGATGGTGGCATCCAAACGATCGTCGGGCACATGAAATACATTCAGGGATAGGAATGATCTCAATGTATCGGCTGCTCCATCGTGAGAAAAACCATACCCGGTTACCTGATCCCCCATAAAGCGACTGGTTGGGGTAGTGTATCGGAAATGTTGACCAAACATGCCCACGCGGGTGTACACATTACGCAGATGAGCAACCTTCATATCCTGCGACGTTTCTGTACCCTCGAAACTCATCAACGTACCCGTACCAAACCGCTCAATTGATGGGTTGATCTCATGGCATTCATTACAGGTAACCATGGCTACATTGCCTGTCTGCGGGGCAGGAAAGCCAGTAGTTTTCACATTGAAGAAAGTATCCTCACCCAGCTGTTGCTCTGCCGTGAGCGAGTCATCAAGGTTGCGAATCGGGCTGGGCGGGTAACGCAACTGCAATACAAAATCAGCAAAGGCGTTCATTTGCTCTTCAGTGGGTTCACTGGCCCGGCCTAACAACTCAGGAAACGCGCCCCGAAATTCTTTAAATGCCGCTCGCTCTAAAGATTCACCGTTAAAGCGCTGGCTGCCAGTTCGATCACCTCGCCAATGTTGCGGCCCTTGAAACTCCATGCCACGCAAAGATTGTGTCAACATAGGCCCCTTAAGAGGATGATGTACACGTATTGCGTTCATACGTGCAAAGAAATTCACGTAATCACGGGGGTTATAGGTCCAGACTCCATCGGGGTTACCCAGGTTCCAGGCAATACCATCCATATCCCCGAACAAATGACAGCTACCACAAGCTGAATCTCCACGGCCGGAACTGAAACGGGCGTCGTATAAAAATGGCCGCCCTTCAACGATAAAGTCAGGCTCCGGGTTATACATGGTTACATGACTGACTTCGGCATGACTTGTTGTATCAATAACCGAAATGCCGTTGTCAAAGCGGGTGAGCACAAACAATCGATTATTGGCTTCATCCAGCACCAGCCCACTGGGTCCGCCTCCGCTAACCTCAATGTGCGCATTTTGATCCGGCGTGAAGCGGTTCTCTTCCAATGCAGCCACATCGAACATTCCTACTTTGGCAGAGCCAAAGGCTGCCACATAAAGCGTGTTTCCGCCGCTATCAATCTGCATTTGCAAAGGCAGCGCCAAGCTACGAGCGTTTTCGTCAGGGCTGCCATCTGGATTGGCATCCGAAAGATGAGTGTTCAACTCCCGAGGCAGCACCTCCCCTTCTTTGATGACCGTTATTCTGTTTTCAATAAACCGCCCGCGCAAGGTCTGCACATCACTTCGCTCACCACGCCCCTCAAACCGCAACTCATTACGCGCTTCAAGGTTGCTCACATAAAGTGCTCCGCTTTTTGGATTAACTGCAATATTAAAAAGAGCGTTCCCCACATGGGCATACTGTTGCGTCACCGCAGGTTGCGCCGCCATGGCATCAATTTCAAAAACATCGTAATCCGGCAAATCAAAATGAATAAACCGGCTCCAGTCTGTGCCGTAGTAATCACGCCATCTACGCCCATCGTAACGGGCAATAACCCCTGTATTGGGGGCTCTGACACCGTTAGCATCCTCTTTGGGCCCTGGCTTTCCGTATGCGGTACTCAGCTTGCCAAACAAACGATAATTATGTGTAGCAATGCTGGATTGATTACCGGATTTGTAGATACCCGCATAAACCCGAGCACCATCCGGGCTGACCGCCAACCCCCGCGGCGGCATACCAAACAGAGTAACTATATTAAGAGGCTCATCCGATGAACTTGTAGCATCAAATACCCACACATCCGCCCGCCCGATACCGGGCGTGAGCGGTGCAAAGTCCACTGGGGAATTTTGTCCGCGATGGGCGCTTGCGATAAACGCTCGTTGTTTTTCAGGGCCTGCAAACACTATATCCTGGGGCTCATCACCCACCTGAAGCACCCGTGTCACGTAAGGCTCCGCAGCAGCCACATTCACGATGGCCACATTATCTGACAAGGTATTGACCACCCAGGCCTCATTATCGTTGCGCAAGGCGATAGCAACAGGTTCCAACCCTACCGGCACACTGTGTACATGCTGAGGTTGCTGCTGTGACACATCGTATATTTCCAGCTTGCCATCCGGCGTGTTCAGCGCATACAAACGTGTAGCATCAGAGTTCAATGCCAACGGACGCACCTGACCACTTTCAAACAAGGTATACGACCCCTCCACCTTGATATCGATAGTGGCTTCGGTTTCACCATCCACACCATCACTCACCCGAAAGCGGATTTCATCAAAACCGGTGTAACCTGATTGCGGCGTGTAGGTCAGATTAGGTGCTGCGCCCTCTAGTGTCCCATGCAGTGGCCCGTGAAGAATGTCGAACTGAAGTGGCTGATCCAGCTCTCCTTCTGCCAGCTTATGGGTGGCCTGAAGTGTGATATCGATGCTGCGATCGCGCAGCGTCGTTACGCCATGTGATTTCGCCTGAGGTATGTAAAACGGCGAATCATTGGCTCCCACATCGATTCGCTCTGCTACCGCAGGAATGCTCAGCACTACCTGCAAAAAGCTTTGCCACAAGTCTCCAAATAGTGTGCCTGGCCCACCAGCACTTGCCGCAAACGTTGACCCAGAGAAACTTAAAAGCAGCACCACACATATCTTTCTCATGGCAAATTTCCTTTCTTGTTTTTATAGATTGATAATTTTTTAACCACTAATCCCATCATGACCATTGAACTGGGTTGCGCGACGCAGCGCTTGTGAAATAAGGCCAAACAGAAGGGCGCCCTCCTATCATTATCGATATTTTCCATCCCACCCATGACAACGGCCACTTCACCCCGCCAATTTCGCCGCGAATCAGGTTGGCATTCAAAGACAACAAAGAGGATTGTACGGTCATTGTGGGTAGACGATTGCCACCAGACAATAATGTTCGAAATGCTCAGCAAGGGAATACGGACATGAATAAAATAATAAAACGAGGATTGATCTATTCCGGCTTAGCTACAATCGCATTAGCGTGCGGAGCCGCTGCGCTTACCCCCGCCTGGGAAAGGCATTATGACCATCACACCACCATTACAATGACCCCCTCTATAGATCATCAATCGGTGTATGTTCTACAAAGTACCGCCTCTGACCACCCCAACCATCTTGAACAGATTGATTTAAGTGGCAACGTCACGAGAACATTCGAGGTTCCCGGAGTAGGCAGTACACTAAAGCCTATCGCACTTTCGGAACGCACTCTTTTTCTGAAAAGTGCATCGCCTATCGCTACAGCCAGTATGTACATCGACCTGGAATCTTCCACCACGCGGCCAGCCTTTCCCGCGGAGTTTACTTCCTCACTGCAAAGCTTAAACATTAAATCAACATTCGTTCAGGATGATGGTGATCTGGTGTTTCACGCCGCCGCAATATACCGAGATGAATACCGAGAAACGCAATTGTTAGGGCATCTGCACGAGTCAGGCTCATTCACCTACACAGCGTTACCAGAACAGGTTGCAAGCATCAGCTTCATCAGAATGGGCAACACGACGGGCTACATCACCAGAGGCACTTACCGTGCCGACTATACAGAAAGTTCGGGCTTGCGAAGTTTTATTCAGTTTCTTGATGCAGACTTAAATACCACTACTGAGATAAACCTGAGTCAACTTTTCATCATGAAAGCAGGCTTTAATGATCGCGCCTATGGTTATTTCAGCAACAGAGGGCAGAGCCCCACTTATGTTTTCATTGATATCGATGGCAACGAGCTACCTGACCATTCGAGTTTCTCAAATCGAGAGTTTCTGAATGGTGAACGCTATTTCTATACCTATCCGGCGCATGCCTACGCAGACATGGAATTCTGTCGCCACGATTATACTTTACAACTGATTAATTGCTTTACTATCCCCACACTGGGCACCATTGCAATGCTTGATGTTACGACTGATGACAGCATCGGCATAAGCCAATATCGTACCGGTGAGCAGATCCTTGGGCTGAATATTTCCTTTGCCGAGTTTGATGGTAGCTTGCTGGGGTCTGGCAACTTTCCTGGCATCTACGACATTCGCTATTATCACCGCACTTATTCTCCTCAAGGAAAGTTGATACTCAATGGCCGAGCGGAGCCCTATATTGAGAAAGGCAACATGAAGTGGTGTGATGGCTGGCATGGCGAATCCTATCCCTGCCTTGCCCCCGACACCTATACAGCAGGGGTCTGTAATCTATATGGCGCGACATACCTGAACCAATCACAATTAATCAGCGCCCAGCGTTGGTGTGACCCCAACACCGAAAACACAACCCAAATCTCAATGTGGCAGCAGTAATAGAGCGTTCCTGGCACCAATTTTTTGCAGCGGTGTCAGGAATGCAGTACCCTCCTCCGGACGTTGAATTTAACTCACCGCCTGCGTGCCGGACACAACCCCATGATCAAATTAATAACCTTTGATTTAGACAACACCCTCTGGGATATCGACCCGGTCATTATTGAGGCCGAAAAAGCCATGCGCCTATGGGTGGCAGAGCATGTGCCAGAAGCCGTTGCCCAGCTGGAAATGGATCAACTCAAGCAAACCTACAGGCATATCTTGAACCAACACCCGGAAGTGGCTCACCACCCCACCAATTTCCGTAAAAAATTGTTGTATCAGGTATTCACTCAAGTCAGCCTTTCCCATGACCACGCCACTGAAATGAGCGAAAAAGCATTCGAGGTGTTCTACCGAGGGCGCAACAAAATCACGCTGTTCCATCAGGCCGAAGACATCCTGCAGGCCCTCAGCAAACAGTATCCGTTGATCGCTCTTACCAATGGCAATGCCAACCTCAGCATGATCGGAATAGATGGGTATTTTCAGGCGCACTTTTCTTCTGAAACCGAGGGCAAACCCAAACCCCACCAAGCCATGTTTGAGCGAGCACTGTCATTTGGAAAGGTTACCGCCAATGAGACCATACACATCGGCGATCACCCAAAGGAGGATATAGAAGCAGCAAGCAAGCTTGGATTTAACACAATATGGTTTAATGAAAATGGTCGACAGGATCCCGGCCTGTGCAGCCCCACGGCTGAAATTCATTCGCTACATCAATTAACCGCAGCGGTAGCAAACATAGCAACGGCTACTTAGAATATTTTAGAATATAAAGTACACCCCCACAGTACGCACATAGCCTCCCCATTACCAACAACCTTACCTTTCTTTTTTATCCTATTGAAATATCTATAGTTTAGGCTCCTTTGGGGAGCGTTCTGCTTGTTTATCATATTCAGTTAATTCAATCAGTTAGCCCTGAGCAACATTTGCTCTTTAACGGTGCTTGTCTAGTCTCAATTATGCGCACAAAAATAAAGGGATACTGGATATGAATAAAGGAATGATTAGATTAGGCCTTCCGTGCCTGCTCACCGCCCTGTCGCTCCCAACCTACGCAAACGAAATAGACGACCTGAAGCAACGCATCAGCGACTTGGAAGCGAAGGTGGAGAAATCCGACAAAAAGAATAAACGCAAAATTGATTCACTGAAAGATGACTTCAAAGAGAGCAAACAGCAGCTTCGTGTCAGTGGTTTTGGCACCGCCGGAGTCACCAAGTCAGACTCAACCTTCAGCACATCCGATCGAGAATTTACCGAGGAATTCAACTACAGTACTGACACCAAAGCAGCGGTTCAGCTTGACTACCGAATGGATGAAAACTGGTCTGCCACTATTCAGCTTATGGGGCGTGCATTTAATGAATGGGATACCAAAACCGAATGGGCATTCATTAAATATAAGTACAACGAGCAACTTGCATTCCGTGCTGGCCGCCTGAGATTACCCTTCTATTACTATTCAGAATCTCTGGATGTAGGCTTTGTCTATCCCTGGGCACGGCCACCGATGCCTTATTACGTTACTTCGATTTCAAACTATGAAGGGTTCGATGCCAACTACCGTTTTGCCACTGGCGATGTCACACATGAAGCGAGTTTGCTAGTCGGCGCTACCAAAGGAACCCTACCCAATGGACTTTCCATTAGCTTAGAAGACATGTGGGGTGGCAGCTATCAGGCAAATTATATGGGCTTTGGCATTCGCCTGTTTGGCATGAATGCAGATGCCGATCTCGACTTCGGTGGCGCATTCGGCCTGAATGAAGAAGCGGATCGTGTTGGCTATTACTCCATCGCCGTAAGCTATACCGGTGAAAACCTGTTTGCACTGGTCGAAGGGAGCCGTTCTGACACTGAAATGGTTTTAGTTCGAACCGCCGAATCAGCTCAAGCCACTGTAGGTTATAAATGGGGCCGCTGGACGCCCTATGGAAGTTACTCCTACAGCCTTTCTTTAGCTGACGGCAAGCTATTGGGCGGTGCGGTCTTACCCCCTGCAAAACTGGACAACTCAACATTTGGGCTAGTCTTTGAGGCTTCCACTCAGGTGAACATCAAATTTCAGTATGATCACCTCTACAACATCGGAGGGTCCAATCCAAACTTCAGTGGGCTCAAGGAAGGAACCGACGTCTACACCATCAACGTAAATGCGATTTTCTAGGGAGGGATTCGTCATGATTAAATCATTTATTTCCGCTGGTCTTATCAGCATGATTCTCTCCACTGTCGCTAACGCTGAAGTGGTTTTGATCGCCAACAGCAACCTGCCAACCAACAGCATTGATAAAACCCTGGCCGGTAACGTGTTTCTTGGCAAAGCCTTTGCCTTACCGGACGGCACTCGGCTGATTCCTCTGGAGCGCCCCAAGGATGAACCCATCAAGGCGGCCTTCCATGAAAGTGTCACCGGCAAATCAATTGGCCAACTCAACGCTTATTGGTCACGGTTGATATTTACCGGTAAGAACGCTCCACCCAATGAGGTAGACGATGATGAAGAGGTGATTGAGCTGATCCTGGCCAATCAGAATCTGATCGGCTATATCGATAGCGCGTCACTGAGTGACGGTGTCAAAGTGGTACTCACCGTCGGCAACTGAATATAACTTACCAAACAGGTGCAATTAAACTGCAGGCAAAAAAAGCCCCGGAATCTTCCGGGGCAATTCAATCTCAAATACTGCAATCAACAAGAGTGTTAAGGCTGAAACCTTGCCGTCGTTAGATGGGGCGGCTGCCATAATTGGATTCGGGCTTGCGAGGGGGGTCGGTTCGCAAATCTTTTTCGATCTGCTTAATCTCACCACCACCACTTAAAAACTGCTTCATGTCCTCTTCCAGCCTGCGGCGCTCTGTTTCGCGGGAGCTCAGGGAACGATCACGGCCATCATCAAAGGTAATGACGTTGCTGGAATCATCGTTACTGTTGTCTGTATCGGTATGGTTGTTATAGCTCATGTCTCTGTCCTCAAAATCGACTAACCCCAAGAGGTAAAGATATTTATAGTCCACCTAGAGAACTTTGCTAACTTATTTATGAAAATATCCATCTTAAATTTTTCTATAAAATCAGGAATCTATGACCAATATTTCTAAAAGGTATTAAGATCAAACCTTTGGCTATGGATAAGGTGCTTTTTATATCCCGGAGCCGGAAAACTGGTTAAAAATCAACCTTATAGATCTATCCATGCCCCGTTTCGGGTCATGGCTACTGCCGCCACTGGCTGGGGCTCATGCCGCAATGCTGGCGAAAAGCACGGGCAAAATTGGCGCTATCCTGATAGCCCAGACGCAAGGCTATTGAGGTAATACTGTCATTTCCGGACACTAAATACTGTTTCGCCAACGACATTTTTACCTCAGTCACTAAATCCCGCCAACGCACACCTTCCTGCAACAGATGTCGCCGTAAAGTGCGCTCAGACACATGACGCTGTTGCGCTAACTGCTCCAGTGAGGGCAAGGGCGGGCCAGCCTGCAGCAGCGATTGCCGCAGCTCCTCAGGCATCCCTCCAGGGCGAGGAATCGCCGTCATCAGCGCCTCGCACTGGCGAATGGCATGTTGAAACGCTTGCTCATTGGCCAGGGCCAAGGGGTAACTCAACAGTTTGGTCGGAATCGTCAGAAGCAGCTCCCCACCACCATAGTGAATACTTACATCCCGGAAAGCGCTTAAAGAGTCTACATCGTAACGGGTTATGTCATAAGGCAAGTGGGCGCTCACCTCCTGCCACGGCTCTGGATAGAGAAAGCGCCCCTGTATATAAATAGAAGATACCGTAGCATCCAGAATGAATTGGCGGGTGGGTTCCTGCATCGACTGTGTCGGCACAATGCGCAGATGACTGTAATCAGGGTGCTCCTCCACCCACAGATCCGTAAGCGGCATGACCAGCGGCTGAAAGCGTTGAGCCACCCGTAAAGCCTCCCCCAAAGTGCTGGCACACAACCCTGCATAACCGGTCACACCATGGGCTGACAGGTTCAATCGCTGCCCCAGCAACATGCCTAACGAACGATCCCCCGTGGCGTTCACTGCCCAATTCACCAGCGCCTCCACCTGCGACAGGGTAAGAAAATCGTCCTGCTGAGACACTGCAAATTCTTTGGGCAAGCCCGCCACAACAAGCGGCTGGCACAGATCCAGCCCCCGCTCACTTAACAGGCTTAATAGAATTCGAAAATAGCGGGCTGGAATATAGGCGGTAGACATGGCGAATACTGTCCGATAATGACTGATGATTGTCAATCGGGCACAGGCGCGAACGGATTGAACGGCGCTAGTCTTGATTAGTTACTAAAATCATAACAAGACTACAGAGGGAAACCCATGAAGCAGTACTTCGTTCCAGCCGGTGAAGCCGCCATCTGGGTGAGCGAATGGGGTCACCGGGATAACCCAACCTTGCTGTTCGTGCATGGTTTTCCAGATGATCACAAAGTCTGGTCTGCCGTTATTGAACAACTGGAAGACCGCTACCACATACTGGCGCTGGATTTGAGAGGTGCCGGAAGCAGCACACGGCCAGAAGGTCGCGATGCCTATAAGATCAATCGGGTAATTCCTGACTTCGCCGCCGTCATCGACCACGTTGTACCTGGCAAACCCGTGCACCTGATCGGCCACGACTGGGGTAGCTCCCTGTGCTGGTCGTTCGTGGCTAACCGGAAATTTTCAGAGCGCCTTGCCAGTTACACGAGCCTGTCCGGCCCTCACGTGGGCCTGTTATGGCAATGGATCAACCAGCAGCTGCGTTCCGGTCGCCCGTCTGCTATTCGTAAAGCCATCGGCCAGCTCTCCCATTCCTGGTATATCTTTGCGTTTCACATTCCCAAATTACCGGAAACCTTGTTCAGTCAATTGGGCACCTGGATCTGGCCGCTGACCATGAAACAAGGAGGCGTGCCGGAGAACGACGAGTACCTGGAACACAGTGCGGCAGAAATCAAAAGCGTGTCGGTCAACACCATTGAGCTGTATCGACAAAACGCCTTTGCTCCGCCTGAAGTGCCCGATGCAGGCAGTATTACTGTACCGATTCAACTGATTCTGCTGCAGAACGATCCATTTATCCGCCCCTATATCTTCGATGATATCGAGCGTTACGCCCCCAACCTGACACGACGCACACTGGATTCCAATCATTGGGCGCCACGCTCTCACCCTCAGCAACTTGCGCAACTGGTGGATACCTATGTGCAATCCATCATCACTCAACAGGAACGCGCAGCATGACCCATTTCAAAGGTAAAGATGGCTTTAAAAACAAAGTAGCACTGATCACCGGTGCTGGCTCTGGCATCGGCCAGGCTACCGCATTGGAGCTGGCTCGCCGCGGAGCGCAGCTGTGGCTTACCGATATCAACGCAACCGGACTGGAACAAACCGCCGAGCAGGTAAAGGCGCTGGGAGCCCAGTGCCAAACCTTTGTGGGCAATGTCAGCTCCAGTACCGACATGAAAAAACTGGCCAAGGCCGTACACGAACAGCACCCCGCCCTGGATATCCTGATTAACAATGCCGGTATCGGTGTGGCCGGGCGTTTTGTGGATACCACCTTAAAGACCTGGAACAAAGTTCTGGATGTGAATGTGAAAGGCGTAATGCTGGGTTGCCATGTGTTTGCTCCCAATATGATCAGCCAGGGCGGAGGCCATATCGTTAATGTGGCCAGCGCCGCCGCCTTCATTGCAGCCAAAGATATGCCCGTTTATGCCATGTCCAAATACGCCGTACTGGGCTTCAGCGAAGCCCTGCGAGCCGACTTGTATGATCATGGTATTGGTGTTTCTGCGGTGTGCCCCGGCGTCATCAACACCGCCATTGTTGCCAACACCTTATTCGAAGGCAGCGTTGGCAACAACGACACCGTCAAGAACAAGGTGGTGGAGTTCTACAAAAAGCGCAACTACACCGCAGACAAAGTTGCCCTGGGTATCATCGACGCGATAGAACACAATTTAGCGGTGCGGCCTATATCACCGGAAGCCTGGGCGATGTATTTGGCCAAGCGCTGGTTGCCCGGCGTGGTGGACTGGGTGGGCCGCCGCGATCTGCCGTTCATGGCTGCAGATTAGCACCATGAGGGTCAGCAACGCACTGAAGCGCCACTGGCATGCCCTGCGCCATCCGGATCAGGGCAGCCGCACGCCTGTGGGCATCAACATTCGCCCTCGCCAAATGGGGTTCACTCTGGAATCAGGCTATCGTAATAACTGGGCCAAGGGCGACCCCATAAAAACCAGTTTTTTAAACGCAGTGTCCTGCATTCTGCCTATGGGCGAAGATTTTTTTCTTAAAACCATGCGCAACTATCGCAGCATGATTCGTGATGATCGATTACAAAAAGACGCTCGTCATTTTTGTGGGCAAGAAGGTCACCATGCTTTTGAGCATCGCAAATTCAACCAGCTCCTCGCAGACACCTATCCACGCCTCGAATCACTGGATAGAGCGTACCAGCGGATCAACGACTGGATTCTGTCTAAGTCCAGCCCGGCACTGCAGTTCAGCTATACCACAGGTGCCGAGCATCTGACCTCTATCTTATCTCACGCCTTCTTAAGTGATGCAGAACGCTGGATAGATGATTACGACGAGATCGCCGCCATGCTGATCTGGCATACCGTAGAAGAAATCGAGCATAAATCAGTCTGCTTTGATGTATTCCAGCACGTGGATGGACATTACGGGCGACGTCTATTCGGATTTGCCGTGTTGAACTTATGGTTAAGCAGCGCGGTGGTTTCACGCCAACTTTATATGTTGCAGGTAGAGGGCCTGCTTACCAAGCCAGAAACATGGCGACACCTGCTGAGCTTCTATCTGGGCATTTATAAAGACAACAAACCAGGCATTGTGCCCATGCTGATAAATGACTGGCTGCAATATTTTCGACCCGACTTTCACCCCTGGGAAGTGGATGATCGCCACCTTATCCAGCACTGGCTGACCTACGTCGATACCAGAAATGATCCTCGCAGCGTGCCCCTGCAAGGTACAACACAGCAAAATACCCCACCGCGTTACGCCACTGTTGCCCTGGCTGGCTAAGTCTTTCTACAATGGGCTATGGACAGCCCCGAACCAACATCAACTGACACAGCGTTACCGACGCCACAACAAACCTTGCCCTTGGTCGGCATCAGCAGCTGCCTGCTGGGAATGCGAGTGCGTTACGATGGCCAGCACCGACTGCAAACCGGCATACAAGCCCATGTATCCCCTTATGTGACCCTGCTACCTCTGTGCCCGGAGAGCATGGCTGGAATGGGAATCCCCCGCAGACCGGTTAACCTGATTGAAGTAAACGGGCAGATCAAAGCCGTGGGCCGAGATGATCCTGAACGGGATGTAACAGAACGGCTAAAGACCATGGGTAGGATCATCGCCACCACCTATCCTCATCTGAGCGGCTATATTCTGCAAAGCCGCTCACCCAGCTGTGGATTCCACACCACGCCAATTCACAATGAAGACCAATCCGTTGTTCTACGCACAAACGGCCATGGCCTGTTTGTTGAAACCCTGTTACACGCCATCCCCGACTTACCCATCCTTGATGACACCCAGCTCACCCCCACGACAATTCAGGAATTCTTGGACAAGGTTACCGCCCGAGCCCTGGCGTTCGCCAATCAAGACTAAACAACCTATACTGAAGCCTTGTATTACCACCACCGTTCAGGGAGAGAACAGGGTGAAACCCCGCGCCATACCACTTGCCTGCTTATTCGCTTATGCTCTCACCGTTGCAGAGCCAAGCCAGGCGAGCAATCTCTTTGAGCTGGATCTGGAGGAACTGTTACAGATCAGCGTCACCGGCGCGACCCTGACCGACTCTAACTCGCTTCAAGCACCCGCAGCCATCACCCTGTTCAGCCGAGCGGACATCGCCACCATGCCGATCAGCACGCTGGATGAATTGATGAATTATGTTCCGGGCGGGCAAGCCTACCGCACCACAGACATGAGCAATCACCAACCTTTTTCACTTCGCAGCAAGCGCTCTGGAAGCAGCACATCAGAGCTACTGATTCTGGTGAATGGTGCACGCATAGACAATCCATTCTCTGGCGGCATCACCATACCCTATCCAGCCATACCACTGGCCAACATCGACCGAGTAGAAATTATCCGTGGCCCGACTTCATCGCTTCATGGATCAAATGCCTATAGCGGCGTAATCAACATCATCACTGTACAGAACGAAAACCGCAGCTACGGCGAAGCAGGTACAGATGATCACTACAGGCTCGGCTCCATTAACACCTTTAGCAGCAGCACACTCAAAGGCTCGCTGTTTTTGGAAGCCCAAAAGGATAACGGGCAAGCGTTTTCGGTTATGGATCAATTTGGTGACGGGCAGAGAAACACTCGCGACCAATACTCAACACTGGACGCAAATCTGAGCCTAACACTCGCAGAACGCACCCGCGTGCAGGTATTGGCAAACGAACGCGAAGTGGATGGATTTTATCTTTTGGGGACCGTAGACGATCAGTACAACCAATGGGAAACCCATTACTACAATATCATGCTGGAACATAAAGCCACGTTTCTAGACCAAGTGGAGACCACATTGCAACTGGGCTATGTGCGCAACGAATACGAAGCAACCAGCAGAGCCATCACCCCAATAGAAATAGGCACCATAAGCACGCCCACCAGCGATGCGCCACTGTTAATTCACCCCACAATAGACACCCAGGAAACCTGGGCACGGCTTTTTAACAATTGGACACTGGACGAACAGCGTAGCATTCAGGTGGGGCTTGAGTATCAGAACACCGATGTGATGAAAGCATTTACCGCCAGCAATTATGATCTGGGTGCGCTCGCAAGCTTCACCTTGCCCATAGCCTACTTTGATAATATGGACTATCGCATCGACGCAGTGTCGCGCTTTGAAAAAGAGCGCAACTATGGTGCCCTTTTGCAATGGCAGGAAACATTCTCAGATCAACTGCAACTTACCACAGGAATACGTTACGACTCGTACTCTCTATCAGACGAGCAAGTCAGCCCCCGACTGGGGCTCGTCTACCACCAAAATGAAAACAACACCTTCAAACTACTGTACGGCAGGGCGTTCCGCGCACCGAAATATACAGAATTACTGACTGCAAATAACGGCATCATAGAAGGCAACGAAGATCTCAAGTCAGAAACGGTTGACACCTTAGAGGCGATCTGGCTCAATCACTGGCAGTTCTCCACCTTGGCAGTCAGCCTGTTCCACAACACATTCCAAGATCCTATCATTCAAATAGTAGAGGACAACATACGCAAGGTTGTGAATGCAGAAAATACGTCAAGCGATGGCGCAGAACTCGAGCTGCTATGGAAGGCCAACGCTTCACTGGCAATTCGGGCAAACGCTGCGATCGTGTTTAATCAGCCCGACATTGATCGCAAAGAAGCAAACCGTTTGTTTTCAATAATCGTGGATTACAAGATATTTGATTGGAATCTGAACCTATCGTCGCACTATGCTGATCAACGCGAAACTCGATACGATGATGAAGTTAAGCCTTACGACAGCTACTGGCTAGCAAATATAAAAGCGATGCGATCAATGCCAAATGGGCTATCACCCTATATTGAAATACGTAATCTGGCGGACGTGACTTACTCTACACCGGCATCCTCCTCAGCCCCACAGCAGGGAACGCCGAATCGGGGCAGAGAGTTGAGACTTGGATGCCAATGGAACTACTAACAGATCATAGGCTTCCAGAAACTGCGCGAGTAAACAGGTCACGGTATTGCTCCGCACTGAAGGCAATAGGATTCCCTCCGGCTGCGGCATCCGCCACAGACATCTCGCCAACTTTCCGTGCCTGACTGTCATCGATATTCAGCGCATTCAGGCTATGGGGTATACCTACCTCAAGGCGCAGTTGCAACACCCAGTTTAGGAAGCCATCAAAGCTCGGTTGCGATAGATCCAGATAGCGAGCCAAGCGCTCTAGACGATGTTCAATTACCGATTGATTGGCTTTCAGTACGTAGGGCATCAGTATAGCGTTCAACATGCCGTGATGAGCATCGTACAAAGCCCCCAAACTGTGAGCAATGGCATGCATGGCACCCAGCCCCCGCTGAAACGCCGTTGCCCCCATGGCAGACGCCACCAGCATATTCGTACGCGCCTCCAGATCATGGCCATCTGCAACCGCTCGTGGTAAAAATTCTTTTACCAAACGAATACCCTCAAGGGCGATACCTTCTGCCATAGGATGATAAAAATTAGAGCAGTAGGCCTCCAAGCTATGGGATAACGCATCCATTCCGGTAGCGGCGGTCAGAGGCGCAGGCAACCCCGTGCTTAAAGAGGGATCCAGGATCACCTTGGCAGGCAGCATGTCAGGATGAAAAATGATTTTCTTCACCTTATTGGCCGCGTCAGTAATCACTGAAGATCGCCCGACTTCCGAGCCGGTTCCAGCCGTGGTAGGTATAGCAACCACCGGCACCATGCCATCTACATTTACCCGTAGCCAATTATCACCCACATCTTCAAATGCCCATATGGGCTGGCTCTGACCCACCATTAGGGCGATAGCCTTGCCTGCATCCAAAGCCGAGCCCCCTCCCAACGCAATCACACCATCATGATGGCCCTGATGAAACACGCTGACACCAGCATCAACGTTGGCGGAAGTTGGATTGCCTTTCACCTGAGAAAACACGGCAAGCTGTAACCCCTGCTCAACGCAGTGCTCCGTTATCTGCTTTGTCATTGGCAATGCAGCAAGACCAGGGTCGGTCACCAACAACGGGGCCGTAACGCCCAGTTGCTGGCAGCACTGCACAACCTCGCGCCAACGGCCATCGCCAACCAGCACCGAAGTGGGATAATTCCAATTCACATGAAAGGACTGCATCGAATTCATACTCGCTTTAGATGAAAAGACTTTGGCCGCGTTACGCTTTCAAACCCTACCACCGACAAGGTGCAACCTCGCCCTGACTGTTTAACGCCTGTCCATGCCAATGCTGGATCCAAATAATCACAACGATTAATAAAAAAGGTTCCTGTCTGCACCTGCTCGCCGATGGCAATGCCTGCACTTTCATCGGCAGTGAATACGGCTGCAGTCAACCCAAAATCAGAATCATTCATCAGGCGCACGGCCTCCTCATCATTCGCCACCTTTTGCACACCGACTACAGGGCCAAATGATTCTTCTGTCATCACGCGCATACTGTGGTTTACATGGGTAAGCAGCTGTGGCGCCAAATAGGGTGTGCCTGCCTGACTCATTGCAAACCGGGATTCATCAATACACCCACGGGCACCTTGGCTGATGGCTTCTTGAATCTGCTGCCTGACAAAATCGGCTGCACTGGTTTTCACCATCGGGCCTAACGTGGTGTCCGGTTCATCGGAACGCCCCAGGACATATTGATTGACCAATGCCACTGCCTGCTCAACAAATTCATCGTGCACTGCTTGATGCACATAGATCCGCTCAATACCACAACAACTTTGACCTGAGTTGAAAAACGCACCATCGACCAATGTTGCCACCGCATAGGGAATGTCCGCGTCGGCGCGCACATAGGCCGGATCTTTACCTCCCAACTCCAGGCCCACCTGCTTGAAGTGACCCGCTGCAACCCGCTCCACCATTGCACCACCGCTGACAGAGCCGGTAAAGGCGATCTGATTGACCGCAGGATGTGCAATCATGGTTTCTGTATCGGCATGGGATAAATGCAGAAATTGGAACACCCCGGCTGGAAACCCGGCGCTGACAAACGCACTGTGCAATTGCTCGGCACATAATGGTGTCTGCGCGGAATGTTTCAGAATCACCACGTTCCCTGCCAACAAGGCAGGAATAATGCTGTTGATCGCCGTAAGGTAGGGGTAGTTCCAGGGCGCAATCACCAATACCAACCCCAGCGGCTCGCGCTTGATGTAGCGGGTGAAGCCAGGCTTATCCTTAACGGTGATATTTTGCAGAGCACCCGGAGCCGCTTCAATCATATAGCGGGCACGCTCGGCCAATCCACTGACCTCGCCTTTGGCATACCGCATCGGGCGACCCATTTGCCAGCATATTTGATGGGCAATCTCATCAGCATTGGCCTCAAAGGCGTCCACCATGGCGGCACATAATGATTGTCGCTGAGCCAGCGGTGTGCGCTGCCAACCAACCTGTGCCAACTCTGCCCGCGCCAGCGCATCATTGATCTCATGCTGACTGGCATGATGGCGAGTGGCGTAGACACTGCCATCAATCGGTGAGATCACATCAAATTCGCTCATGGCTTGCCTCTGCTGGTTAGATGATTTCAAAATAACGTTTCAGCTCCCAATCCGTGATATGTTTGCGGAACTCCTGCGCTTCCCATAGGCGCGTAGCAGCGTAATGCTCCACGAACGGCGCACCGAATAACGCCTTCGCCACTGCCGAACCGGCCAGTTTTTCTGCTGCCCGATCCAAGGTTACCGGTAATGCCAGATAGTCGGGGAATGTCTGCTCGTAGGCGTTGCCTTTCACCTGAGGCTCCGGTTGCAATTGTTGTTCAATGCCCATCAAGCCAGAACCCAGCGCGGCAGCCAATGCGATATAAGGGTTGGCATCCGCCGAACCAAACCGAAACTCCACCCGCTGGGATTTCTGGGAGCCTGGAATAACCCGTAATGAGGTTGTGCGGTTCTCCACTCCCCAAGTGGCGTGAGTGGGTGCCCAAAAACCGGGGATCATGCGGCTATATGCGTTTACGGTTTGTGCATACATCGCAGTAAGCTCCGCCATGTACTTCTGCTGGCCGGCCACAAACTGGCGCTGCAGCTCACTCATATTGTGCTCGGCACCGGCCTGATGAAACACTGACTGGTGGCTCTTATCCTGCAACGAGATATGAATGTGGCCGCTTTGACCTGGATAATCGTTGGACCACTTCGCCATAAACGTGGCCATCATCTCATTGCGCTGCGCCCACACCTTGGTGAACGTTTTGAACAGCAGGGCCTTATCTGCCGCATTCAATGCCTCATCTACGGCGATGGCCGCTTCCAGCACACCGGGGCCGGTTTCTGTGTGCAGGCCTTCAATCGGAATATCCATGATCTCACCCAGCTCCAACAGATCCTGGTATAGCTCAGCATGCACGGAATTACGCAGGGTGGAGTAGCCAAAAAAACCGGGGGTCAGGGTATTTAGATTCTGGTAATGCTTTTCACGTACAGATTCGGGGGTTTCGTTAAACAGAAAGAATTCGTATTCGAATGCAGCCTTAACATCAAACCCCATGGCACAGGCCTTGGCCAAGACTCGTTTCAGCACGCCACGGGGGCAAAGTTGTTCGGCTTCGGCGGTGAATTCTGCCAGAAAGAACAACATACCCGGCTCATCATATAGATCTCGACAGGTGGAAGGCACAACCCGCACCGGCGCATCCGGATAGCCGGTTTGCCAACCGGTATACTGAATACCCACTCCCTCATACAGCTGATCATTGGAATCCCAACCCAACACCACATCGCAAAAACCGAAACCGTTATCCAGGGCGGAAAAGAACTTTTCCCGACTCATGTACTTCCCGCGGATCACGCCATCCAGGTCGGCCACCCCGACTTTGACATGGGTCAGCTCACGATCCTGAACAATGGCTTTGGCCTGCTCGATGGTCTGCACGGTACGCGGATCGATCGACGGGCCTCCAGCGGAACGGGTGGGCTGGGTCATGTGCATTCTCCTTAAAGCCGTTGACGGGTGCCCCCGATTATCTTATTCCAGATAAGTGTAGCCTGTTAAACCTTCCCGCAACTCTTTCAGGAACACAGCCTGTTCGGATCGGCTCAGATCGGTTAATACCAGCTGCTCATGAATCTGTTGTTGCAGCAACATGGTATCGAACTGCACATAACGCAGGATGTGATCTACCGTGTCGCCTTTTAACGTGTTGAGGAACTGAAAACCGCCCTTTCCATCCAGGGCAATATCCACCGCATCGGTGTCACCAAACAGGTTGTGCATGTCACCAAGGATTTCCTGATAGGCTCCCACCATAAAAATGGCCAAAGACATTCCCTGCTGATCATTCCATTCCGGCAACGGCAGGCTGCTCGCCAAATCGTGGGTATCCACATACTGATCAATGCGGCCATCGGAATCACAGGTGATATCCTGCACGACACCGCGGCGACTGAGGGGCTGATCCAACCCGGTTATGGGTAGCACAGGAAACACCTGATCAATGCCCCAGGCATCGGGAATGGACTGAAACAGGGAAAAGTTCAGGAACACCTTATCGGCGAGTTTTTCATTCAGCTCGTTGAGGATATCCTGATGAGCACGGGAGGACAGATCCAGCTTGCCCCGCAATACTTGGCAGGCCGCCCCGTAAATCTGCTCGGCCTGTGCTTTGTCCTGCAGGCTGAACACGCCGTGAGTGTACATGTCCTGGGCCTCACCCAACCGGTACAACACTTCGTGGTACAACTCGGATATTGAACTGCTGCGGGTGGCTGCCTCGATTTCGTGGTAGCAACGGGCCAGCTCCTGCAGCACCACCGGCGAATCCTCCCGGGGCTCTTGAGGGCGATTGGCCGCAGGGCTTTCCACGCCGATGACGTTGCTCACCAGCACAGCATGGTGGGCGGTCAGCGCACGGCCTGATTCAGAAATCACATCCGGCAAGGGCAGGTCATCCTGAGAGCACACCTCACGCAGCGCCAACAGGATGGTGTAGGCGTATTCCTCCATGGAATAGTTCATGGAGCAGAAACTGCGGGAACGGGTACCTTCGTAATCCACCCCCAAACCACCCCCTACATCCACCACGTTGACATGGCAACCGGCCTGACGCAGCGCAGAATAATAACGGGCGGCCTCTTTCATGCCTCGCTGAATATCACGGATATTGGAGATCTGAGAGCCCAGATGAAAGTGCAACAATTGCAGGCGATCCAACGCATTGTGTTGTTTAAGGGTATCGATCACGTCCAGGATCTGGGTAGCAGACAGGCCGAATTTGGATTTTTCACCTCCGGTATTCTGCCAGTTGCCTTTACCGATGGAGCTAAGCCGGGTGCGCAACCCGATACGAGGCTGCACTTGCATGGCTTTGGCTTCATCCAGCACCAGCTTCAACTCGGTCATTTTTTCCACCACAATGTAGACCCGACGGCCCATTTTTTCGCCAATCAGGGCCAGGCGGACAAACTCCCGATCTTTATAGCCATTGCACACAATCACGGAATTGCCGCGACTCATGGCCAACACGGCCATCAATTCAGGCTTGCTGCCTGCCTCCAGGCCTACACCACAGCGCGCATCGTCCACGCCGCCGTTGTAGATTTCCTCCACCACCCGGCGCTGCTGGTTCACTTTAATCGGATATACCGCAGTGTAGTGACCGGTATATTGCAGCGTATCCATGGCTTTAGAAAAAGCACCACTGAGTTTGGCCACGCGATCTCGCAGAATGTCCACAAAACGCATCAACACCGGGGTACGCATACCCACTTCCTGTGCAGCAGCCAGAATCTCCTGTAACGGGACGCGCGCATCGCCAGTGCCCACATCCACTAAACCCTGCTCGTTGATATCAAAATAGCCATCGCTCCAGTTATCAATGCTGTAAGTTTCGCGGGCGGTGTCGATTGTGGTGTTGGACATGGGGAATCGGTTCCAGAATTGCTAATGTGAAATGAGTGATGGTGGGCTATGGGGCTATTGTAGACCCAACTGCCCCACGCCTGAAGCGTTGTCTTTAGAATGGACAGCCAATACCACACTGCTCGTTATCATAGCCTGCAGCGGGCCATGAAATTTTCATCTGGAATCGGCATAATAGGGCGCTGCGATGAACGGCTGTATTCAGCACATAAAAGCGCTTGGTTATAGCGGGTTTTTGGGTTATTTTCCTCGCCGCGCACCACCCTCTAAACAGCCCAACCACCGGGAGCTAAACAGCATGACTGATCCGTCCAAACAGACCTGGTTCACCGAAATTTTTGGCGATGAAGGCACCTCTTTCGGCCTCGAAATCACCGAAAAATTGCACGAGGAACAAACCCAGTACCAGTTCCTGGAAGTGTATGACACCAAAACGTTTGGCAAGCTGATGGTTTTGGATGGCTGTGTAATGCTCACCAGCCGTGACAACTTCCTCTACCATGAGATGATGTCCCACCCGGCCCTGTTTACTCATCCCAACCCGAAAAAGGTCGCCATCATTGGCGGTGGCGACTGTGGCACGCTGCGCGAGGTGTTGAAACACCCCGGTGTGGAGCGATGCACTCAGATCGACATCGATGAAAAAGTAACCTGGGCATCCCAGCAATGGTTCCCGGAGCTGTGCGATGCCAACGATGATCCCCGCGCTGAACTGCTGTTTGATGATGGCATTGCCTGGGTTAAGAACTGTGCTCCCGGCTCCATGGACGTGATCATCATCGACAGCACCGACCCAGTGGGCCCGGCAGAGGGGTTATTTGCCGTGGATTTTTACAAAGACTGTCTGAAGGCGTTAAAACCAGAGGGCCTGCTGGTACAGCAAAGTGAATCACCACTGCTGCACAGCGACAGCATCATCAAGAAGATCCATCTGGACATGGCCGATGCGGGCTTCCAGCAGTGTCATACACTGCCCTTCCCTCAGCCGGTATACCCTACCGGGTGGTGGTCGTGCACGATGGCCAGCCCCCACGGCTCTGTCACGCATTTTCGCGAATCCGATGCCGCTGCCAAGGCCTTTGAAACCCAGTATTACAACCTGGAAATCCATCGCGGCGCGCTGGCCATGCCTGAGTTTATGAAACGGGCTCTGAGCAAGTAAGACGGTGGGGCTCAAGCCCCGCCACATTCCTCTTTATACTGCTGCTTAAGACGAACACGATAGGCATCTGCTTCCTGATCGGACATGTACTGCCGGGTGCCATCTTCCTTTTCATCGTAAAAATGCGTGTATTGGTCAACGTAGCTGAGGCGGTTTTTAAAACGGGTGCAATATTGCTCGCGCTCCTTGGCTTCAAGGGCTAACTGGGCTTTTTCCTCTTGCTTGGCCAGACGCTCCTCTTCAAGCATCTTTACCAGTTTTTTCTGCCTTGCCATACGCTCGGCATCAGACAGCTCCGGTGTGGCCGAACGCTCCTCCACCACGGGCAGCGCCAATGTTTGCACTTCTGCATTCACCGGAGCCTTATCTGAAAACTGCACTCGCCCCTGCTCATCCACCCAGCGGTAAACTTCGGCGTTGCTGTTACTGGCCATCATCACAGTCCAGCCTGTGAGCGCCAGACTGATGGCTAATTGACGGTATCCTTTCATACTGCTTCCTTTTAACACCACTATATAAGGCCGCTTACTGCGCCCCCAATCACCCAAGCATTATAAGGACGATGGAAACCTAAAGGTATTTAGCGCCGTAGTAAAATTCGCAGCAATGCGTAACGATTTACTACAGGGTGTAAACCTATTTCAGGACGGGACACCAACAACAAAAAAGGCTCCCGAAGGAGCCTTTTCATCATCAAGTCATTAGATTGACTGATTATTTACCGTTGGTGAACTCTGGATAAGCTTCCATTCCACACTCGGCCAGATCAACACCTTCGAACTCTTCTTCTTCGGATACCCGGATACCCAGTACCGCTTTGAGGATGCCCCAAACTACCAGAGAGGCTACAAATACCCAGATGAAGATGGTCAGAGCGCCGATGATTTGACCGCTGAAGGACACGTCACCGTTAGTGATTGGCACCAACAACAGACCCAGCAAGCCACAGGTACCGTGAACCGAGATGGCACCTACAGGATCGTCGATTTTCAGTTTGTCCAAAGCCAGGATGCTGAACACTACCAATACACCACCGATGGCACCGAACAGAGTAGCCTGCAGAGCAGTAGGCGTAGAAGGCTCAGCTGTGATTGCAACCAAACCTGCCAGAGCGCCGTTCAACAGCATGGTGAGATCCGCTTTGCCAAACAGCATGCGTGCAGTGACCAGAGCCGCTACCGCACCACCGGCAGCTGCGGTGTTAGTGTTCAGGAACACCATGGCAACCGCATTGGCGTTACCGATATCACCCAGCTTCAACACAGAACCACCGTTGAATCCGAACCAGCCCATCCACAGAATGAATGTACCCAGCGTCGCCAGAGGCAGGTTTGCACCGGGGAACGCGTTTACCTGTCCATTCGCGCCGTACTTGCCCTTACGAGCACCCAGCAACAACACACCAGCCAGAGCAGCAGCAGCACCGGCCATATGCACGATACCGGAACCAGCGAAGTCGGAGAAGCCCAGATCACCCAGTGTGTACATGCCAAATACTGACGCGCCACCCCAAGTCCAGCTGCCTTCAAGAGGATAGATAACGCCGGTCATAACCACCGCAAAAGCCAGGAATGCCCACAGCTTCATACGCTCGGCCACCGCACCGGACACGATGGACATTGCGGTAGCAACAAACACCACCTGGAAGAAGAAGTCAGACGCGCCGGAATAAATTGATCCACCGGTAAAGCCATCTTCGCGGGCAGCAAAATCGCCCAACACAGCGTCGACGTCAACGTCAGCGATACCAGAAAGGAACACGCTGCCGTCGTACATGATGTAGTAACCACACACCAAATACATGATGCAGGAAATGGCAAACAGGGCCACGTTTTTAGTCAGAATTTCGGTTGTGTTCTTGGATCGAACCAAACCGGCTTCGAGCATGGCGAAACCTGCCGCCATCCACATTACGAGCGCGCCGCACACCAAAAAGTAAAAGGTGTCCATCGCGTATTGCAGGTGAAAAATATTGTTTTCCACGGTCTTGCCTCCGCAAAATTAAAAAGAAATAGGCATGGATTTAAAAGTAAAACGTTTAGATCGCGTCGGTACCGGTTTCACCAGTACGGATGCGAATCGCCTGTTCCAGAGGCGTCACAAATATTTTGCCGTCACCAATTTTTCCTGTATTGGCGGCTTTGCTGATGGACTCGATCACCTGATCCAGCAGATCATCAGAAGCGGCTACTTCGATTTTGACTTTAGGCAGGAAATCCACCACGTACTCTGCACCGCGATAAAGCTCGGTGTGTCCTTTCTGACGACCAAAGCCTTTCACTTCGGTGACAGTAATACCCTGCACCCCAATTTCAGACAGCGCTTCACGCACGTCATCGAGTTTGAATGGTTTGATTACGGCTGTAACCAGTTTCATATGAACATCTCCTATTAATGCTCGAAAGCGATAAATTGCTACGGTCCCGTCATTCGCAAATCAGTGCAAACGCCCAGCATGCTGCCCAATCGCGGAACATGCTTAGGAGTTAGCACAAACCATGCCTATTAGTTTTAATTGCGATGAATCAATGTGTTAACCATGAAATACAATGGTTTCACTGCCATGACCACCCCATTATAACGCACCAAAACAAGGCGTGCTGCGCTAAATGGAGGCCTCATATTGGTGCAGAGGCAATTGAATGCAGCATTTTGGTACCAGCCCAACGGGCCGTGATAAACTACTGCCTTGATCATGTAGGAGGCATCATGAACCGTCAGGAAAACTTAGTAAACCGCATTCTGGAACTGGTGCAGGATCGTCTGCCGCAGGATATCGGTGAACTGGGCCAGGATTTGCGCCACAACCTCTCCTCTGTCATCAAGGAATCCTTGTCCCGCATGGATTTGGTGACCCGTGAAGAATTCGATATCCAGACCAAAGTGCTGGCCCGCACGCGACAGCGATTGGAGGATCTGGAAAAACAAGTATCCGAACTGGAACAAAGCAGCACCGATCAAGCTTGAGTTCGGCATGTTGAATAAAAGTAACCGATTGAAGCTATCATCTATATAATCAGCTTCTAAAATACACCAACCTCTTTACCGATATAAGGGAGATCCATGTGAGCCGATTCACCGCACTCCAACGCACGACTGCCCGCCTGCTGGCGGTCACCATGATGATAACCGGGCTGCTAAGTGCAACTGCGCAAGCTGCTATGGTATCCACCCATGAGCTGGTTAACAGCGAAGCACAACAAATGACCCGCACCCAGGTGCTGTCAATTCTCGACAAAGAAGAAGCACGCAGCACCCTGCTTAACTTGGGCGTAAACCCGGCTGAAGTGGAAGCCCGTATCGACAACATGAGCGCCGAAGAACTGCAGGCCTTCAGTGAGCAGGTAAATACCATGCAAGCCGGTGGCGGTGTGGTCGGTGTCGTCGTGCTGGTATTCGTGATCCTGATCGTGCTGGATCTGTTAGGTACCACGAACATATTCCCCGCGATCAAACCCATCAACACCGGCGGATGAAACCGTTTGTTTTAGGGCTCAGCTTGCTGCTGGCGGGCTGCGCCCTGAACTCCAAACTATTGCTCTCCCCTGCCGTTCAACAACAGATCACGCCAAAGACCGAGATCACGGCCACTCCGTTTATTCGACAAGCAGACTTTCAATGCGGCCCCGCCTCTCTGGCAATGGTGCTGAACCTGTACGGCATGACAGTCACACCGGAGCAACTGGCCGCCCATGCGTTCACCCCTAAGGCAGAGGGCAGCTTTCCGGTAGAACTGGATATGGCAGCACGTCGCCAGGGCTTCGTCAGCTATCCGGTCCGCTCCATCGATGGGCTATTGCAGGAGGTGAATGCCGGACATCCGGTGTTGATACTGCAGAATCTGGGGGTAAGCTGGTATCCTCAGTGGCACTTTGCTGTTGTGATCGGTTATGACCTTGAACAGCAACTCGTGATTCTGCGCTCTGGCGACCAGCCCAGACGCCAGACTCCCCTGCGCCTGTTCGACACTACCTGGCAACGCAGTGAGCGCTGGGGCAGAGTCGTGCTGCCACCACGGACTCTACCTGCCACCGCACAACCTCTGAACTACATACAGGCCATTACCCGCCTCGAGAGCGCCAAACAGCTTACCGCAGCACAACAGGCTTACAGAACAGCAGTGAGCCGCTGGCCCGAAGAGCCTTTGGCCAGATTTGGCTTGGCCAATGCGCTGCTGCAGGATGCGCAGGCTCAAGCTGCCATTACCGAGTACTCCATCCTGCTTCAACAACAGCCCACCATGGCAGAGGCCTGGAACAACTACGCTTACGCGCTGCATGCTTACAATTGCGTGCAAGAAGCCCAGCGCGCCGTGCAGTGTGCTCTGCACTTGCAGCCCAATAACACTGCGTTTAAAGACACAGCCACCGAACTCGAACACACCAATCCGCCTACCCACGCAAACTGCCCCAGCTTGCATTGCGCGCAGCCTTCATTGTAACTGGTGCTTCACCATCTCTAGAGGCTATAGTTAAAGGCAGTGTATTACATAAAACAACTGGATTGCTGCCTTGCACCTAAGATTACCCACATCGATATGGAGCCTGCTGGTCTGGCTACTTTGTCTGCTCACCGGTTCCGCGCTGGCAGCGCCTTATGAGACCTCGGTCGCACTGGGCCGAATCCAACTGGACAAAGGCGTTCTGTATTTGGAAGACGTCAGCACCAAGCTGACACTGGATGAAGTGCGCCAACGCCAGGACTGGAAAACCAGCAACAGCAGCACATTCTCGCAAGGCTACAACTCATCGGCATGGTGGCTGAAGCTGACCGTTCACAATCGAGAGCAGCGAGAAAACTGGTTATTGGAAGTATCCTACCCGGTGCTGGACCACATCGATATTTATGTGCTGCAGGAAGACGGCCTTCAACAATTTCTGCTTGGAGACAAGCAGCCATTTTGGTCTCGCCCGCTTCAACATCACAACTTCCTGGCTCCACTGAAACTGCCTGAAAATACAAGCGCCGAGATCTACCTGCGGGTACAATCCACAAGCTCCGTGCAAGTACCCATGACCCTGTGGGATGAACAATCGTTTCACACCATGCAAATTGCCCCCACCATCATGCACGGGATCTACTACGGCGGCTTACTGATTATTGCACTCTACAATCTGCTGATTTATTTCGTTCTGGGGGAGCGCGCTTATCTTTATTACGTAAGCTATATCGTCAGCCTGGCGCTTTTTGTCAGCGGCCTGCATGGCTGGAGCTTCATGTTTCTATGGCCTAATGCAACGCAGTGGAATGATCAATCTGTTTTGGTGTTCCTCGCCTGTTGCATTCTTTTCGCAGTATTGTTCACCCGCCGCTTTCTGGCCAGTGAAAAACCATTTCAAACCTGGGCAAGCCTGTTGTTTTATGTCTTCATCGCCATTTGCACAGGCGCCATAGTCGCCGCCTTTCTAACCAGCTATGCCCATGTGATTTCGGTATTGGTGCCACTGGCGGTGGCCGCTTGCCTGCTCGGCCTCACCGTTGGCATTGTGGCGTGCTTTGAAAAACGTGCGTCAGCTCCATACTACACCCTGGCCTGGACCATGTTATTTATGGGCGGCATTGTTATTGCCTTTAACAAAGCCAATATATTGCCCTCCAACCTTTTCACAGAATATGCGTTATTGATTGGCTCATTGCTGGAAGTATTATTGCTGTCATTTGCGTTGGCTGAACGCATCAACCAAGAGCGCTCCTTACGGATCCAAGCGCAAAGCATCGCGCTGGACACTCAAAAACAAGCCAATGATGCACTGGAACAACGCGTGGCAGAACGCACACGAGAACTGGAGTATGCCAACAAAAAACTGCAGGAACAGAGCGATACGGATCAATTAACCGGGCTTAAGAACCGTCGTTACCTGAATCAGTTTCTGGAAAGTGAATTCGCCCGTTCCAATCGCTATCAACACAGCATCGCCATCCTGATGATTGATATAGACCACTTCAAATCCGTGAATGACAACTATGGCCACCTGGCCGGTGATCTGTGTTTGAAAACAGTGGCTGAACAAATCAGTCAGTGTAACCGCGAACCCACCGATCTGGTTGCGCGTTATGGTGGCGAGGAGTTCTGCTTTGTATTACCGGAAACCACCGCCACAGGAGCACAGGTGGTGGCAGAGCGTATTCTGCGACAGATAGAAAACACCGCCGTAACGCTCAAATCCGGCTCACTCAGAGTCACCTGCAGTATCGGCTTCTACGCATCAATTCCTACCTCGGCAAAAGAAGTGAACACCTTCATTGATCGTGCCGATGCAGCTCTGTATCACTCCAAACAAAACGGCCGGAATTGCCTAACCAACTTCACCGACATCGCCTGAAAAAAATCATCTCTCACACTTTTCAATCACTTAGGCTGATTGTTCGACAAATTCAAAGTGTGACGTGGTCAGCACTTTGTTCATGATCTATATTTAGCTTAATTATTAATCAGCAAAGACCCCCTAAATGATTTTTGCTTGCCCCCAAGCCTCTTCGCGACATGGTGTACGATGGCTGCATACTCTGCTGCTTGTACTCTGGATGGCACCTGCTGTTACCTGGGGGCAATCAGCTATCGAGTTAAGCACCGCGTTTCGCCATCAAAACATCGGCCTGCACTCCCTTCATTACCTGGACAAAAAAGGCGAGCTGGATGTCACCGATATCCGCAACCTAAAAGACGAATACTGGCAAACCCCTGCCGCAGAAACACCATCTTATGGCTTTGGTTCAGACGTGCTCTGGATCAAGTTTGTCGTTCACAACGCTTCGCCAAAAGATATGGAGTTGGTGTTGAATCTGGCGTATGCCGCGTTGGACGAAGTCGATGTATTCGTTGAAAGTTACGGCAAATTTACTAATTACTATCGTACCGGGGACAAGTTTCCTTTCGCCTATCGGCCGATTAATATTCATCAGTTCGCCTTTCCCTTTGTTGCCTTCGAAGGCGAACAGCGCACCGTTTACCTGCGCATACAAACACAGGGCACGCTGCAAGCCCCCATTAGTTTGTGGAAACGTAATCATTACTTTGAAGATCAGCAACCATTATGGGCTGCGGAAAGCATCTATTATGGCGTGATGATCGTAATGATCATTTATAACCTGTTTATCTTCAGCATCGTTCGCCATTCCAGTTACCTGCTGTACGCAGTAACGGCGTTCAGTAGTTTTACATTTAACTCTGCCATTCAGGGCGTTGGGTTTCAGTACCTGTGGCCCTCGATACCCTGGGTCAACGAATGGGCAATCCCCGCCAGCATAGCGCTGTTTGGATGCGCCAGTATGTTATTTGCGATCTCGCTTCTGGATATTAAAGCCAGAGCGCCGCGCCTGTATTGGGCCAAAGTCCTTTTCTTTGTGATCTGGCTTAGCATGCTGGTGTCGAGTCCGCTTATACCGTACTCAAACTCCATAACTTTAACATCATCGTTTGGTGTGATAAGTGCGCTGCTCAGCGTGTATACCGGCTTCTACATGTTATACCGGGGCCAAAGAGTAGCGCGCTACTACTGCCTGGCTTTCACCTGCCTGATATCGTCCTGGATGATAACCGCGCTGTCTAAATTCGGCGTCATTCCAAGCACCCCCTGGATCGAGCACGCCATTCAGATTGGATCTGCACTGGAAGTCATTCTGCTTTCCTTCGCCCTGGCCGATCGCATCAACATGGAACGCATCGGCAAGGAAGTAGCTCAGAAACAAGCGCTGGAAAGCGAGCGCAGAGCCGCACAGGAACAGGCTCGCTATCTGGAGTTGAAACTAAACTCCGAGATCGAGGAGATGCAAGCAAAAGAGAAAGTGATTCGAGCTGAAGAAACCAGCAAAGCCAAAAGCGAGTTCCTGGCCACCATGAGCCATGAAATCCGCACCCCCATGAACGGGGTATTAGGCATGGCCGCATTGCTGCAGGACGCGGATCTTGCACCGGCTCACCGCCACTATGTGGATGTGATTACCAGCTCTGGCAAAGCCCTGCTCAACATCATTAATGATATTCTGGATTACTCCAAAATTGAGGCAGGTAAACTCGATATTGAAAACGTCGATTTCGATCTGGATCAGCTGTGCTTGGAATGTGCATCGGTGTTTTCTGTCACCGCAGAAGAGAAAGGGCTTGAACTTTTGTGCTCACTGGCACCCAGCACTCCGAACTTTATAAAAAGCGACCCGACCCGCCTGCGCCAGATCATACTCAACCTGATGGGCAATGCATTTAAATTCACCAATAGCGGCCGAGTCAGTCTAAGGGTTAGCGAGATCCGCGAAAAACGTCATGGCAAACAGCACAGCCTGCGTTTCGAGATAACCGATACCGGTATTGGTATCAACGAGGAAAACCAGAAGAGATTATTTGAAGCCTTCGCTCAGGCTGACAGCAGCGTTACCCGGCAGTATGGCGGCACGGGCTTGGGCCTCAGTATTTCCCGAAAGCTGGCGAGCTTGATGGGTGGGGAAATCGGCGTGACCAGCGAGGAAGGTGTTGGCAGTTGCTTCTGGTTTACTATCGATTGTGAATTGGCCGAAGCCTCTTTCACCCGTGAGAACATTGTTTCCCTTACCTCACTCAAGGGCAAGAAAATACTGATCGTGGACGACTCGCCGGATTTTGCCAAAGTCATCAAAGAACAGACCGAATCCTGGGGTATGCGGCCAGCCGTTGCCTATTACGGTGAGAAAGCCATACAGATGATGCGTGCAGCCAATGAGGCTGGTGATCCGTTCGAATTGGTCACGCTGGACATGAATATGCCAGGCATGACGGGTATAGAGTGCTCCAACCTGATCAAGGAAGCCGCTGACATTCCGAACTGTCAGCGCATATTGCTTACCGCCATGCGCAACACCCCAGCCAAAGAAGAACTGAAAGCCAGTGGTATTGCGCTGGCCATGCAAAAGCCCGCGTCGGTTCGGGCCCTGCGCCAGGCGATCATGGGGTTAATACAAGGCAATCGCAACGAACTGAAAAAGGCAGAGCCTGATTCATTCCAGCCCTTGAGCGATAAACGGGTTCTGGTGGTCGAGGACAATACGGTAAACCAGATGGTGGTGTGCGGTATGCTGAAAAAACTGGGCATGGCCACCACGATCGCTAACAATGGCGATGAAGCCGTGAACTTGTATCAAATCCGACACAGTGAGTATGATCTGATTTTGATGGACTGCGAAATGCCTGTCATGGATGGCTACGAAGCTACCCGTAAAATGCGCGCCTTTGAAATAGAGCACCACCTAAAGGCCAAACCGATTATCGCACTGACCGCCCACGCACTGCCTGAACATGCCGCTAAGGCCTCAAAGTCTGGCATGAACAGTCACATCGCCAAACCGGTGGACTTCACCACACTGCAAGAAAAACTGATGGAACATCTGCTTAACGCCCACTCCGAACAAGCCCGCGGCTAACGTCTTTTTCGACTTCTTTTCCCCTGCCACTGTCTATATACGGATAGAACTGACTAAACATGTAGGTTTCCATCTGGAAAGGAGTCCATTGTGGCATTGGCAATTGTAAACACACGCGCCCGCGTGGGCATGAACGCACCTCTGGTCACCGTGGAAGTACATCTTTCCAACGGTCTGCCTGCATTCAACATTGTTGGATTACCCGATGCCGCCGTACGTGAGAGCAAAGAACGGGTGCGCAGCGCCATCCTGAATTCAGAGTTTGATTTCCCTCAGCGACGTATCACCATCAACCTGGCCCCTGCGGATCTACCTAAAGATGGCGGGCGCTTTGATCTGCCCATCGCCATTGGCATTCTGGCGGCCTCCGAACAAATTCCAGCGGGCGCTCTGGAGCATTTAGAGTTCGTGGGTGAACTGGCTCTGTCTGGTGAGCTGAGGCCAGTGGAGGGTGTGCTTACCGCCGCCATCGCCACCTGCGATGCCCAGCGCAGCTTGTTTGTTCCCCAGGCCAATGCCGAGGAGGCCGCGGTTCCCCGTAACAGTCGAGTGTTTGCCTGTGGCCATTTACTGCAGGTGTGTGGGCAACTGAAGCAACCCACCTCTGGTGAGGCCTATCAACCCACACTACTGCCTGACACCGCGCAACTGGATGAATATCCCGATCTGGCCGATGTTAAAGGGCAACATCAAGCCAAGCGAGCGTTGGAAGTGGCTGCGGCCGGAAAACATAACCTGCTGATGATGGGGCCACCCGGTGCAGGCAAGTCCATGCTGGCAGCACGCCTGCCGGGCATCCTCCCTCCTATGACCGACCAGGAGATGATTGAAACCGCTGCCATCCATTCCGTATCCCAGATCAACCAGCGCCCACTGTTCCAGCGCCCGATTCGCGCACCCCATCACACAGCGTCGGGAGTCGCTCTGGCAGGCGGTGGCAGCAACCCCAAACCTGGCGAGATCTCACTGGCTCATAACGGTATTCTATTTTTGGATGAGCTGCCGGAGTTCCCCCGCAAAGTGCTGGAGGTATTGCGAGAGCCATTGGAAACCGGTGAAATCGCGATCTCCCGCGCTGCACAACAAGTCACTTACCCCGCCAATTTCCAACTGATTGCCGCCCTCAACCCCTGCCCATGCGGACACCCGGAGCAACCGCCAGAAGGCTGCAACAACCCTCAACTGTGCTGCAATAAATATCAAAGCAAACTATCCGGCCCGCTGCTGGATCGCATCGACATGCACGTGCGAGTGGATGCCATGCCCATCAGCGAATTGCAAAAACAAAATGGCGGAGAACCCAGCGCCAGTGTTCGGGATCGAGTCACCTGCGCTCGTCGGATACAGCTGCAACGGCAGGGCTGCGCTAATCACGATCTGACCTCCAAGCAACTGGAGCAGGTGTGTAAGCTTAACGAGAAGGATACTTTGTTTTTGCAACAGGCAGTGGAACGGCTGGGGCTATCTGCACGCGGTTACCATCGAATATTGAAAGTGGCGCGTACCTTGGCCGATCTTGAGCAAGCGGAGCATATCAGCAAGCGCAATCTTACGGAGGCTTTGTCTTACCGGGCATTGTTCTCTGTGTAAGGCAGCTCAACAGGAAAACAGAAATCCGCGGTTACACCGCCCTGCGGGCCATTTTGCAGGCTGAGGCTGCCACCCAGCAGATTGGCCACCCCCATGCAGGTGGCAAGGCCGATGCCCATACCCTGATGACGGCGGGAAAAAGAGCCATCCAGCTGATTAAACGGTTGCTGCAACCGAGCCAGGTGTTGCAACGGAATACCGGGGCCGGTATCTTCAACACGCACTCTAACCATAGATTGATCAGCTCGATCGCAGTCAACCTCAACCCTCAGTTGCACCCCGCCGCGCTCCGTGAACTTCAATCCGTTACTGATCAGCTGCCGAATCACATACAACACACGCACCTCATCCCCCAGCAGAGGCTGGTGCATTATGTCTCCTGTGATGCAGTCAAAGGCCAGGCCTCGCTCTGCAAAGCCCTGACGAAACCCCCGCTGCAATTCTGCCAATCCATTTTGCAGCGTAAACGGCTTTCGTATTGGCTGAGCTTTGCCCGCAGCAATTTCGCTGTACTGCAGCACGGCCTCAATGGTATTCATCATATTATCGGCCGACGATTGGGCTATATCTAACCACTCTCTCTGATCATCAGTCAGCGCCATATCCTGAAGCATACTGTGTGCGCCCACTACTCCGTTCATGGGCGTGCACAACTCATGACTGATTGTTGCTAAAAACTCATCCTTGAGACGGTCACTTTCGTTTATATCGGCCAACACCCGACGCGAAACCAGATACGCCAACCCCAACAACAGTGCAATCACCAACGCCCCAAGAAAGGCGGCCCACACATTGGCTCTGTCGGCTGCCTGCCTGGTTTCAACCAACAAGGCCTGATACAGCGCTTGTCTTTGCGATAACAAGTCATCCAGATCTGCCATCGCAGCATCAAATTCCTGCAACGAGCCTTCCATCGCCGCCTGATAGACCGGTATCTGTTCAGGGTCATGCAACAAGGTGGAAGCCAGGCGGGTGCTGGTTTGCAGATAGATAGACACACTGTCAAAAACCGGCTGGACTTGTGTCTGCAGTTGTTTGCGTTGTTGAATCGAGGTTATTCGTTGCAGAATGTCTGCACCCAATTGCATGCTTTCTTGCAACAACAGTTGATCCCCCAACCCCACTGCCGCTGCAAAGCCTTCCCGCACGGATACCAGATCCTGCCTTAGCGCCCTTATATCTTCGATAAGCGGGTAATGATGTTGCTGAAGCTCATCCAAACGATTGGCATTAGCGACGGTCAAAAACAGATTGAGCACCAAGTACAATACCAACGCCAAACCGCCAATTAAGGCAATGAGCATAATCTGCAAGCGAACTTTGTCGTTTCTATTCATGAGATCAAGGTAAAAATAACGTTATAATTATTCGTCCGTTGCTGAGAACGTCTGTTTTCCAACAATTGAGCGTGGTCTGCATTTTATACTGATATAAACAGAGCAAATGTAGTGAATATTTATGATTATGTTACGCGGTATAAGTTAGCTTATGTTTCGATTCCGATGTCTAGCCTTTTTCAGCTTATTGTGGCCTATCTTAACCACTGCCGCCATGAGCAGCGAAGATTGGCAAGTATCTGGCTTTACATCGCTGGGCCTGGGCCGCATGCAGGAGCCCGGCCTGGAGTTTTTGGGCTACGATAACGAAAAGTGGCGCGCCAAGGGTGACAGCGTTTTAGGCTTGCAGCTAAATGCCGACATGGCAGAACGGCTGTCAATGACACTGCAAGTGGTCAGCCGGGGCTACAATCAGGATGACACCAACAGCTTTGAACCCGAACTGGATTGGTTGTTTTTAAGTTACCACCTGAACAGCGCCTGGCGAATTCGCATCGGCCGTATGCGCACACCACACTATCTGTACTCCGAAACTGTGGATGTGGGTTACTCCTATGTCTGGGCCCGCCCTCCCATCGACGTGTATTCCACCATCCTCTCAACTTTTAGCTATTTTGATGGCGCTGATATTCGCTATCTCACCCACAGCAACAATGTCGACATTGATCTGCAATTGTTCTCCGGCTATATGAAACGCTCCCGTGACAACCTTGAGATCAAAGTAGAGCCCATGATTGGCGGCAACATCAGCCTGCAGTGGGAGCAATGGAAGCTGCGTTATGGGCTCATTTACGATCGCACCGACATTCGGCTACAACCAACAGCAAACTTTGAAAGCAATCTGGAAGCAGTGATTGCATTCGATTCTAGCTATCAATCAGTGAAGGACGCGTTAAACGCCGATGACGCTTGGTATCGCTACCAAACATTGGGGCTGCACTGGGATGGAGAGCCTGTTGCCATCATCAGCGAAGTATTCGACATCAAAAACACCGATGACGGTTTTCAAAACGATGCCCATGGCTGGTACCTGTCTGCGCATATGCCACTGGGGAAGTTCACCCCCTACCTGGTACGGGGTGCTTTCACCAACGAATACAACCTGGATGCCTTCGCCACAGTAAACAACAGCCTGCAATCTTTCCCAACCGGGCAACCGGGCTACGAGGGCTTTGATGCCTTTCGTCTGCAAGCGCTCAATCGCCTGGAGCTGAACAACTACGATCAAAGCACCTGGACACTGGGCTTACGCTATGACTTGATGTCTAACGTAGCCCTGAAAGCCGAGTGGCAACGCTTCGATTTCCATAGCAATTCCAGCGGGCAGATTACACGGAACGCTCAAGATACTTCCAGCCATGCGGCACTCACAACGCTTATAATCGATGTGGTGTTTTAATGTCAGGAAGAGGCTTTTCCCGCGCTATCACATTATTAGCCAGCCTGCTGTTCATACCGTGGGCATGGGCTGATCTCGCCATCATTGTGCACCCGGACAACCCGCAGCAAAGTATCAGCAAGCACGAGTTGCGACTGATCTTTCTTGGCCGCATGCCGCTTTTTCCTACCAGCGGAGAGGAGATCATTGCTTTTGACTTACCCGAATCCGATTCCGGCTATGAAACCTTTTACCGTAATGTGGTTGAGCTGGAGGGCACCCGACTAAAACGCTATCGCGCTTATTACTTGTTCAGCGGCCGGGGTAAACTGCCACGACCAACGGATTCGAATGCAACCATTTTGCAGCAGGTGGCCGACAATGAACGGGCCATTGGTTACGTCGACAGCCGGTTAGTGAATGAGAAAGTAAAGGTCCTGCTGACTCTGCCAGAGCGCTAGTATCCCACCCCATTATTGAGCATGTGCTTAATTTATTTTATGCTCCCCCTTGCCATCGGATTTCCGAATAGGCAAACTGACCAATTAGTCACGCTTGTGGTATCAAAGGGGAATTCTTATGGACTTGGGCAAAAACGCCACGATCCGCTTACGGCCTGAAGACGAATACATGCATCCCATTGAGGCGGCGCATAATTTCAACGAAAGCATGTACATTAACCTGTTTGATCACCGGCAACGCTGCGGTGGTTGGTTTCGGGTGGGCAATCGCCCCAACGAAGGGTACGCTGAGATGTCATTCTGCTTCTACCTGCCCAATGGCAAAGTGGCTTTCATGTTCCAGCGCCCCCAAATCCAGAACAATGATGCTCTGGATGCCGGTGGCATGGCATTCAACATCTTAGAACCCCTGAAATCCCTGCGCCTCACCTACTCGGGGGAGGCTGTTCTGCTGGATAACCCCCAGCAGATGGACAACCCTAAAGCGGCCTTTACCAACAACCCCAAAGTCAGCGCCAGTGCAGAGATCACCTTTACCGGCTTTACCCCGGTTTATGGCGGTGAGGCTCTGGATGAGAACGGTAACCCCATTGAAGAAGATCCGGACGAATCGTTCGCCCGCGCGCACTACGAACAACACATGCGCGGCATCGGTACGGTCACCATCGGCGAGGAACGTTTCGAACTCAGCGGGCTGGGCCTGCGGGATCACTCCTGGGGCCCGCGCTACTGGCAGAATCTGTACTGGTATCGCTGGCTGCCCATGGTGTTCAGCGAGCAACTGGCCATTAATATCTCCATCGTACAAATGGCCAGTGGTCGCCAGCACATCTGGGGCATGGTGTATGACTCACGCGACGGCGGGCCTGCCGAGTACGATCTGATCGAAAGCGCAGAACTCAGCTCAGTTCTGGACGCACATCATCAGGCTCAGTCCCAGCAAGCCAGCATCTGCACCGTGAGCGGCCGCCGCTATCAGATTAAAGGTGAATCACTGTCTCTGATACCCCTGCGCAATCGCCGTCAGACCGACAGCGGAGAATGGCGCAACACCCGAATCACCGAAGCCATGTCACGCTTTGAATGCGACGGGCTGGTGGGCTATGGCATGTCGGAATACCTGGATCAGATGATTGATGGGAAACCCGTAGGCATTGCCTGTTGAGGCCGCTATGACCCCGGACATCGTGCAACAAGCGCTGCAGCCCATCGTAACCCGAACCCTGGGCAAGCAGTGGAACATCACCCAATGTCGCCGCCTTACAGCCGGAGCCTCCGCCGCCACCTGGCTGATCGAAACCAACGTTGAGGATCTGATTCTACGGTTGGAGTCAGGTGCCGAGCAGTTTGGCACCGGCGTCGGTAAAACGGTGGAAGCAAAAACCCAACAGGCAGCAGGCAAAGCCGGTGCTCCTGTGGCACAGGTTTACCATATTCTGGAAGCGCACCCGCAGCTGGGCAACGGCTACCTGATGGCCAAGCTGACCGGAGAATCACTGGCACCCAAAATATTAAAAGATCCCCAGCTGGAATCAGCTCGCCTGCGGCTCACCGCCCAATGCGCTCAAGCACTGGCGACTATTCATAGTGTCCCCGCCGCACAAACGGCGTTTTTGCCACTGCAAGACGCAACCACACAGTTAAGCAGTTTGAAATCAATCCATGAAGGTTTTGGCGAAACCTTGCCGGTGTTCACCCTGGCGCTGCGCTGGCTGCAGGACAACATTCCACACTGCCCCAACACGGCATTGGTACACGGCGATTTTCGTCTGGGCAATTTTCTGGTAAATGAAAACGGCCTCAACGGCATTCTGGATTGGGAGCTGACTCATCTGGGTGACCCCATGGAAGATTTGGGCTGGCTTTGTGTGCGTGCCTGGCGCTTCAGCCGCCCCGATCTGGCAGTGGGTGGCTTTGGCCATCGCTCAGAATTGTTCGCCGCCTACGAAGCAGCCAGCGGTGTTACCATCAACCCTGACAGCGTCCGCTACTGGGAGCTGTTCGGCACCCTCAAATGGGGTGTCATCTGCCAATATCAGGCCTACAGCTTTCTCAACGGCCAGGTGCGCTCGGTCGAACGCGCTGCCATCGGCCGCCGAGTCGCAGAAACCGAATACGACATGATGCAATTGTTGCACGACATTGTGGAGGGACGCTGATGCCACTGAACCGCCCCAATAAAATCGAACTGCTTGAAGCCGTTAGAGAATATCTGCAACAGACCCCAGAAGACCCCAAGGTTGATCAATTTTTTCGACGGGTCGCGAGCAATGTATTGGCCATCGTGCAGCGGGAAGAGCACCTGCACGATCAATATATTCAGCAGGAAATCATCGCCCTGCAAGCATGCCTGCAAAGTACTGAAACGAATTTATCGACACTGAACCAACAACTGGCGCACGCCATCGAAAGTGGGGATCTGGCAATCACGCCCGCACTCACTCACAAGCTGCTTGAATTAGCCCAAGCCAAACTGAATATAGACAACCCAAAATACAAAGGTTAAACCCAGGCCCTTGTGCGTGCTACCATAAAGCCTACAACCCACCCACGCCAAATCGCACCCGATACGGATCAAGCCATGGGACGCACACCGGGCAGGCCCGCTGCCAATGCCAACACCCTTTCACGGGATGCGCTACTGGAACATGCCTTCGAGGAGTTCTCCAGCAAGAGCTTCAATGACGTTTCCCTGCGGGCACTGGCTAAAAAACTGAACGTCAGCGATTCGCTTTTCAATCATCATTTCGGCTCCAAGAACAAGCTCTGGAACGAAGTGGTGGACACGATTATTGAACGTGAATTCCGCCTGCTGATTTCAGAGCTGGAACTGGATATCGCATTGGACAATCCGCTTTCCATGCTGCGCAATTATATTGTGGTGATGCTGGAAGTCGCCAAGCGCAAACCGGCCATGTTCAAACTGATTTTCAGTGGCCTGAATGATGATCACGAGCGCGCCCACTACCTGCGGGACAAGTACATCAAACCCTATCTTAAAACCGTCGATAAAGCGCTTAACCTGTGCATTGAGCGCAGTGAGATCCGTAATGTCAGCAATGTTACTCTGCACACCCTGATCTTAGGCTCCGTTGATATGCTTATTCGCCCTGAGTTTGCCCTGCAAGGTGTCGACGACACCAACAATCAGGGCATTCAGGTTGACGCGCTGGTGGATGTCATCATGCACGGACTGATACCGTAATGTTTAGAAGCTAGCGGTGTAACTCAACTCCAGTAGATACGCGGTGGCCTCGCTCGAGAACTCGGTACCCGCGTAGGGATTATAAATAAAGTTATTGAAGTGATCAGAACTGTTGGCATTGGTGCTGCCTCCGGCAGGCACATGGGCGCTGGCAGTCATATAACCCATACCCACCTCCAACACCTGACTGCCCTGCAACAACCACTCGAAACCCAATGTGTAAAGCTTGGCATCACCCAACGGCAATAACACATCCTGCTTGTCATTAGGAATCGAGGATTTACGCGGCTCATAACCTGCGCGTAAAGCCAGCCGATCACTGTAACGATACTCCACGCCAAAAGCCCAGTTCCAAACGCTCTCATAGTGACGCGGAATCGTCAGCTCGGTTAATTCGGAATAAGGCGACACCAACGTGGCCAACTTGGTAAAATCCAGCGGCTGATCAAACTCGACTTTCAAACCATCCCAGGCGGCCCAATCGGTCCACTTGGCATCAATATTCAACTGCCATCGAGAAGTGAGCTGCAGCGCAACGCCGGTGGCAAAATGGGCAGGCGTAATAATCTCCAGCTTTGCATCCCCATATTCAATACCGCGACCATGGGGCGAATCCGCCTGCCCGGTGGGAAACGCAATGAGCGTATTGATCGCTGAATACAAACCGGAGTTATAAATGCCATCAAAGAAATTCACCCATTCCTCGTTGTATTCCAAACGATAGTAGCCATCCAGATCCGCAGCACTTTCAAATTGATAAACCATGCCCCAAGTGAGCCAATCCGTAACCTCCCACAACATACCCACATTGAAATTGGGCACCACGGCCGTTTCTGCATCGAACTCCAGGCTGGTCACATCGGTGAAAGGCCCAAGCCTGGCACCACCGGGGTCCTGTCCGCAGAAATTGATATAGGGATCAGGATCACCAGGGGCCGGACACACCCCCTGATTCTGCAAATCACGGGTCAGGTTCTCACCGAACGCCAACGCCATGTTCGGCACCCGAATTTGAGTCTGGGCGGTTACCCCCTGCCAGGAGAACCCGAGCGAAGCCCCTACGGATAAACGATCAGTCAGTTCAACAGCAAAAGACGGAGAAAAGTACGTGATCTTCGCCAGGGACATGTGCTGCCCCATAAACCGGGCCGGGTCATCTTCATCGCGAATGTAGCCCGCTGCCATGGGCGCATAAACTGCCGTGGCATAAGTCACATCCGTCCCCACCGGGTTATAGGAAGCGCCCCCCAACGGCAGAATCAAAACCGGCAGCGGCCACTCGGTGATGCCCTCGGTAAAAGGAATCCGCAAGCCGATGGTGGAGGTCTCGCTGGTGTTATAGGCCGCTTCATCCACATAACCATTGTTGTCGATGATCGCCTGAGTGGTCTCGTCGTAACCGCCGAATTCAACCGAAAACCCCATGGACGCCGCCAGCACTTTGAGATTGAGCTGACGCCCCTTCAAACGAGTCAGGCCTGCCGGGTTGTAATGGATCGAGTCCACGCCAGGTGGGTCGGCTGTCACCGCGTTGCCCAACGCTAGCGCCTTGGCGTTGCCCATGGTGAGGTTTTCAACCAGTGCCGCCTGGGTGACAGAGTAAGCAGCCAGACACGCCAGTCCGGCGAATGTTCGAAATAATCCCTGTTTCATAGAACCTGCGCTTGTGTGGTTATTTATTGTTTTTAATTAAGCACATGCTCAGTTTATGGGGATTGAATGAGGAGGACAGGTCGGAACGGGCCAAAATGACTTGCTGGTCACGATCGCAATCAAAAAGAGCCGGAATATACCGGCTCTTCATCTTTCGGAGAAATCAGATTGGGTTATCTGGGGCTGTAATCCACATAGAACATAGCAAACAACCCTTCTGAATTGTAATTCGTGATCTCTATGTAGTCTTTGTCCAACAGATTATCGATACGGGTGCGAATGGTCCACTCATCGGTGACATCAAATGAACCACGTAATGCCAATAGGCCATAGCCTGGCAAACGTTCACCTGCATTGTCATATTGCTTGCCTTGAACATACCAGGAAAATCCGAGCGACCATTTGTCGGTCGATTTGTCCACCTCCAGAGATCCAACCTGACGAGGAGTTAACTGTAAGTCATTATTCGTGAGCTCGTTAATTGGACGCTGATAAGTCAACGCTACCCCAATATCCAGATCCAATAGGCGTGTACCGTACTGAAACTCCGCGCCTTTAATGCTTACCTGATTAATGTTTTCAGGGCCGTATATGGCGGGGTTGTAGGCAATCAGATCATCCGCTTTGGTATGGTACACATGAAACGATGCCATTGCAGAATCAAAGAAAGTATCCACACCCAATTCAACTGTTCTGGAGTTTTCAGGCTTCAAATTCGGATTGCCATAACCGGGATAGTACAAATCATTATTGGAAGGCGCCTTAAACGCCTCACCATAGGTTAGTGACATTTTAGTGTCTTCACTAAACCGAAAGGCGACACCGCCATCACCGGTCAGTTCGCTGCCAAACACCTCATCATCATCGTGCCTCACGCCGCCTTCCAAAGTGAACACGCCAAGGGTAGAGCTTGCGTTCAGATAACCGGAGAACCGGTCTCGATCAGTGCGATCGTAATCAGCGTACCCCAGGTCGTAACTGGCATCTTCAACGTCGTAATCAACGCCAAAGCTCACTCGATTGGAATCATCAACTTGATAGGTATTTTCCCAGCTCGCCTGATCTCTGATCACCTTGCCATGACCATAGTTATACACATTAAACGGGTCATCGCTGATGTATTCTTCGTTGAAGCGGCCGTATTGCAACTTACTGATCAAGTGGTCTAAGTTGAGTTCAGCGCCGACGGTTGCAAGTAAAGAATCAGACTCAGTGGATGGATAACCGTAATAACCATCCCAATCAAGGGCAGATTCATTTCGCACCAACGAAACAAAACCATCGATTTGGTCAGAAAAACTGGCTACGCCCTTGTACGAAAGGTTCGACTTGCGATATCCATCGTCATCATAGTCAATCCAATCCAGCCCCATATAGTGGTCATCTGAATACTGATTATCGAAGCCATCGGATTCTACGTGAGACAAGGAAAGGCTATAGGTTGAACTATCGGTAGAACCCGTGGCCGTCACTGAGCCTTCGCGGGTGTTATCACTGCCGTAACCCGCACTATAACGTACACCATCTTTTTTCCCTGAGCGGGTAAATATCTGGATGACACCCCCCAAAGCTGCTGAGCCATACAAGCTGGATTTGGGGCCCCGTACGATTTCAATACGCTCAATCTGGTCAACCGGAATTTGCTGAATATCCACGTCACCGCTGGTGCCGCTCTCGATACGCACACCGTCCACCAAGACCAGCGTTCCAGAAGCACCCATTCCGCGCAGGCTCACACTGCTGTTGGCACCACGACCACCACGCCGACGCACATTTACGCCAGGAACCGTCTTTAAAACCTGATACAGGTTTCTAGCCTGAGTACGTTGAATATCTTCTTCCGTAATTACGGTGGTGGAGGCCAACGTATCTTTTAACGCAACCGGGGCGCGTGATGCAGTCACCACCACCTCATCCCCCATCATGGGCGTATAGGCCGCCATCTGAAGGTTTTCTTCTGCATAGGAATGTGAAACAACAACACCGAAACCGGCAACGAACAATCGCAACTTCATGCAATACCCCTAAATGTAAAAAACAAAGGACAACGTGAGTCCCGAAGGGCTGCAATCAGCACAAAAAGGTAAGCACAACAGAGCCTATCCGCCTTCGGAAACCACACTGGGTATCGTCACCGTGACGGTATACGCACCAATAAAAACCCGTTACTGGTAGGTGACGAGCACGCATCACTGCACAGGCAGTTTGATCCGTGTGATGGCAGGTCTCCTGGCTTGCGTGTCATCGCGTTTTTCGGCCTTCCCAGTTTCCCAGTGGCCGTGGGTGAAAAACGCTCTTCGCTTACAGTTGCGGGGACAGCCGCGGACTCCACATCCCGAGTTATATCGGGGTAGTTTCACCGCGTTCCCATTTAATCCTTCGCAGGAACCATCGGCGGCCTAGTCTAGGGATTGCGACGCATTAGTCAAGGAATTCAGTGCTAAACTGATTAGCAGCAATCCACTTTTGAGGTGAATTATGGGCCGCCCCACGAAACAAGAACTGACCGAAGCACTGGCCGAAGCAGCACGTATGCGGGAACAAGGACAAGACCCAAACCACATAGCCAAGTCATTGTTAAATCACGATTATCGTCTGAAACTGCTGGAACAACTGTACGATCAGGTGGAGCATTATCTGCGCTCAGGTCAGAGCAGCACAGAACACAGCAAACTCACCCGGCTGATGGAAAAGGTCCGCAGCGAAGAGCGCCACCCAGGGCTGGACTCGCACTAGGCTTTGCATCATTACAGCGATTTAGGCCTCTGCCAGAATGATCGCCCGCCGCGGCCCCGGATAACCTTCGATGGTGCGCTGGGGGTCGGAGGGGTCCAGAAAGTCTGGCAGGGATTGAAAGGTCATCCAGTCCGTTGAGCGCTGTTCTTGCACGCTGGTGGCGGTCACATCCACACAGCGCACGTTCTTGAAGCGAACCTTCTGCAGCCACTGAATCAAGGTCGGCACCGAAGGCAAAAACCACACATTACCCATCCGAGCGTAACGCCCGTCGGGCACCAGCACCTGGCCCTGCTCTGCCTCGATAATCAAGGTTTCCAGCACCAGCTGCCCACCGGGGCGCAGTAGATCCCGTAACTCGATCAAATGATCGAAAGGGGAGCGGCGGTGGTACAGCACCCCCATAGAAAACACGGTATCAAAAGCACGCATTTCCGCCGGCAGATGCTCTATACCCAACGGCAAATGGTATACCGGCTGGGGCCCGGTGAAATGCTCGATGGCACGAAACTGCATCTGAAACAACAAAGAAGGGTCGACACCGATGGTCATGGCAGCACCCGCCCCCAGCATACGCCACAGGTGGTAACCACTGCCGCAGCCGATATCCAACACAGTGCGCCCGTGCAAGGGGTCAATATGGGGTGCTAGCCGATCCCATTTCCAGTCCGAGCGCCACTCTGTATCGACATGAACACCGCAAAGCTCGAAAGGCCCCTTACGCCAGGGGTGCAGGCCTCGCAGACATTGCTCAATTTGCTGGCGGACAGACGCATCACAATCATCGACCTGCCCGACTCGCACGGCGGACGCATCAAAGGCCATGGATGACACCGCCACTTGGGGCAGCCCGTTCAGCGCCTGCTGCCACCGCTCATAGTCACCGTGCTTGTCGGGCTCAACTGCTGCCAGCATTCGGCTTAGATGATCAGCAAAAGGGGCCAGTCCGGTTTGGGAGATATGCTTAAAAAATCGTGAATAATCCATGAATTAACTACATCAGGCTATTTAATGGCGATGAATGAGGCAAAGTTAAAGCACTGAAACCAGCAATATACCTGCTGAAAACCCGCCCTTTGCAGACGCTGAATGTGATCCTGCGCCGATTCAGGTATCAACACATTTTCAATGGCCTGCCGCTTCTGGCTGATTTCCAGATCGCTGTAGCCGTTAAGGCGTTTGAACTCGTGATGCCAATCGGTAAAACACTCTTGCTGTACTGCCGCAGGCAAGCGAACTTTCTCGGATAAAATCAAGCCGCCACCGGGGTTCATGCCGCAGTACAGACGCGCCAGCAAATCTTCGCGCTGGTCTAACGGCACAAACTGCAGGGTGTAGTTCAAGGCAATAAGCGAGGCATTTTCGATGGGGGTGGACTGAATGTCCTCGCAGCGCAGTTGCACCGGGCTGGGGGACAGATCCGATGCGATATTGCTGCGACAACGCTCAATCATGGGCTCGGCATTATCCACAGCTACGATGGTAACATCCGGCTGCTGAATATGTCGGCGCAACGCCAAGGTGGCAGCGCCTTGGGAACAACCCAGATCGTAAACACGGGAGCCTTGCGTGACCAGCTTACTGGCAAAGACTCCCAGCATGGCGATGACCGTTTCATAACCCGGCACCGAACGCCGAATCATATCCGGAAACACGCTGGCCACCTGCTCATCAAAGGCAAAGTCCACCAGATGAGGCTGGGGTTTGGCAAACAGGGTGTCTTGGGAGGGTTTATCACTCATGGTAGGCTTCGATACCGGTATCACCTGGGCAGAATGGGTGCATTCTAGCCCGAGGCAACACCAATGCCAAACCGCTTAATCAGCGCTCGGCGGTGACGATCAGGGTCTCGAAGTAGTTGGCCAAATGCAGCATCTGCTCGTCATCGAGCTTTTTGAACACTTTATTGACCACGCCATGTCCAGCAGCCTGACAGGTAGCGATCGCGCCATCGGCAATTTTACGCACCACAAAACCGTGCTTGAGCAAGCCAATGGCGCGTTTCATAAGGCCTTCCAGCAACAGATCCACCGTCAGTGACATCAGCTCGGACAGCTCATCCCGATTGCCCGCCACATCACCGGCCTGGATACCACCAACTACTCGCTTCATGCGGTCGTAAGTCGCTTTATCCATCTCGCAACCGGTGCCAGCCTTGCCGTTGTCTGCCTGCTGGGGCCGAATGTAGATTTCATCCACAAAGCTTATCATCGGATCCAGCTCCTGGTTGCTGCGCTTTTTAAGCAGGTGAGGCATCAACATCTTGGAGGTTTTACCGATCACATCAGCGGTGGAGTGCACCACCTTGGTGGACATATTGCTAAGGCCGATTGCATCCACGGTTCCCACCAGAAAGGCATGCAGCATTTCCGGTATGAAATAATCCATGGTGCTTTCCATCAAAGGAACGTGGCTTTCTTTCACGCCCCGCGCGCGACGATCCAGCAGTTCAATCGCTGCGCCTTCCAGCTCCTTGGAGGAGGCAAACGCCAGGTAATATTTAGTTGGCATGGTGTCTAATCCTGTTTCTTGTTTTGGTTCTTACAAACCCCATTTGAAGAAGTCATGCTTCTCGGACAGATAGTATTTTGACAATACCATCTTGTGGATCTCAGAAGCGCCATCCACCAAACGTGCCTGTCGGGCGTAGCGGTAGATCCACTCGATTATCGTGTCCTTAGAATAGCCACGGGCACCACACAATTGAATGGCGGTATCGGCAGCCTTGTGCAGCGTATCGGCCACTTGAATTTTGGCAATGGATATTTCCTTGCGGGCAAAATCGCCCTGATCCAGTTTCCAGGCAGCATTCATCGTTAACAAGCGGCCAATATGGATCTCTTTGGCCACATCCCCCATCATCCACTGCACCCCTTCATGGCCAGACAGGGTGGTGCCGAAGCTCATGCGGTTCTCTACATAACCACCGGCAATTTCCATGCAGCGTTTGGCCAACCCCAGCCAGCGCATGCAGTGGGTCAGGCGCGCCGTACCCAGTCGGATCTGGGTCACCTTGAGGCCATCGCCTACTTCCAGCAGGCGGTTTTCATCGGGAATTTCCAGGCCGTCGAATCTCAGTTCACAGTGGCCACCGTGCTCTTCCGGCCCCATGATGGGGATGCGACGCACGATTTCCCAACCGGGCTGATCCTTATCGAACAGAAAAGCAGTGAGCCCCTTGCGCTCATCATCCGAAGTTTTGGCAACCAGGATAAACGTCTGCGCACCTTCGGCACCGGTAATAAACCATTTGCGACCATTCACAATCCACTTGTCGCCCACTTTTTCTGCGCGGGTGTAGGTGAGGCTGGGATCGGAACCGCAGCCGCCATCAGGCTCGGTCATGGCAAAAGCAGAACGCACCTTGCCATCTATGATGGGCTGCAACCAACGATCTTTCAGTGCGTCGGTTTTCAGGATTTTGTTGAGCACGATCATGTTGCCGTCGTCCGGTGGCGCACAGTTAAACGCCACTGGCCCAAAAGGCGAACGGGCGGCTTCTTCATACAGCGCAGCCATGCCCACAATGCCCAAATCACGGCCACCGCGCTCTTTCGGTAACTGAAACCCCCACAAACCCTGGGCTTTCGCCTTCTCACGCACGGCCGCCACCACACTTTCTTTCAGGTTTTCATGCGCATCAAAATTAGCCTTGTCGGATTCCAGTGGAATCACTTCTTTTTCAACAAAATCACGCACCTGCAAACGGGTGGTTTCAATCTCTTGCGGTAAAGTAAAATCCATAACGCCCTCTGTAAAAAATCAAAATAAAAAGTCGAACCAATTTAGAGCTTGCTGACCGCGTGCCCACCATCCACGGAGATAACGGAGCCGGTCATATATTTGGAGGCATCCGACGCGAGCAGCAACAGCGGCCCTAACAAATCGTCGATTTCCCCCAGTTGCTTTTGTGGAATACGCTGGATCATGCGCTTGCCACCATCGGTTTCAAAATAATCACGATTGATATCGGTGAGGATGTAACCGGGGCAGATGGCATTCACTCGAATACCGTAATCCGCCAACTCCAGCGCCATTGCCTTGGTCAACTGGATCAGACCCGCCTTGGACGCGCTGTAATGAGCCAGATAACTGGTAACCCGCAACCCCAGCACCGAGGCGATATTGATGATGGAGCCATGCTTGCCCTGCTCATTCATGCGCCGGGCACCCTCTTGCGCCACCAGAAACGCCCCCTTCAGGTTGGTATCCAATACCTTGTCCCATTCCTCTTCGGTGATGCCCAACACGGGGTTGCTAAGGCCGATGCCTGCGTTATTCACCACCACATCCACACAGCCAAAAGCGGCTTCCGCCTGGTTGTAGGCCTCCACGATGGAATGACGATCCGCCACATCCATGGTCACCGCCAAACAGCGGCCACCATCGCTCTCAATCTCTTCCTCCAACGCCAGCAAAGGGTCTCGACGCCGGGCCGCCACCACCAACTTGGCCCCCTGCCGGGCCAGCACTGGCGCAAACCGCTGCCCAAAGCCGCTGGAAGCACCGGTAACCAACACCACTTTGCCTGCAAGGCTGAAATTCACATCACTCATGGCTAAATCCTTATTTTTATAGCTGGAATCGGGTTTGAGCATACGGCAAAGCCCGATTCAAGCCAATTGACCGAGCGGACAGATTAGTATCCGAAACTGACAAGCTGCCCCCTCTGCAGCCATTCACCGCACGGGTAATCCTGTTCATACCCCATCGCCTGCGTGTAAAATGCGTGGCCCGGTGAGACCCCCATTTGAGTGCAGTCCGTGAGCCAGTTAAACCCCCGCCAATCAGAAGCAGTTCACTACATTGACGGCCCATTGCTGGTGCTGGCCGGTGCCGGCTCTGGTAAAACCAGTGTAATCACGCGCAAAATCGCCCATCTGATCCAAAAGTGCGAGATCCCTGCTCATCGTATCGTTGCGGTCACCTTCACCAATAAAGCCGCCCGCGAGATGAAAGAACGGGTCGGCCAACTGGTAAAAGGCAAACAGGCAAGAGGCCTGACCGTATCCACATTCCACAACCTGGGCCTCAACATTATCCGCAAAGAACACCAGCGCTTGGGGCTGAAAAACGGCTTTTCGATCTTTGACGATCAAGACAGCCGCACCCTGCTGACCGAGCTGCTGCACCGAGAGAGTGATGTGGGGGCCGACGAAGTGGACATCATCCGTCACAGCATCAGCAACTGGAAAAATGACCTGATATCCCCCTCCCAGGCTATTTCCCGCGCCAACGATGAAGACGAGGTGCGAGCGGCCCAGACCTACGCCCAATACGACCGCATGTTGCGCGCCTACAATGCTGTGGACTTTGATGACCTGATTCTGCTGCCCACCGTGCTGCTGCGGGACAACGAAGACGTACTGGAAAAATGGCGGAACCGTATTTACTACATGCTGGTGGACGAATATCAGGACACCAATATCTCTCAATATTTGTTGGTACGGTTACTGGTCGGCAACCGCGCCCGCTTTACCGTGGTAGGTGATGACGACCAATCCATCTACGCCTGGCGCGGTGCCCGCCCAGAGAACCTGGCCCAGTTGGCAGAGGATTATCCCGCGCTGAAAGTGATCAAGCTGGAACAGAACTATCGCTCCTCGGGCCGCATCCTGAAATGCGCCAACAAAGTCATCGCCAACAACCCCCACGTGTTTGAAAAACAACTGTGGAGCGAGCACGGTTACGGCGACCCTATCCGCATCATTCGCTGCCGCAGCGAGGATCACGAGGCAGAAAAAATCGCCAGTGAGATTCTCAATCAGCACCTGCAGAAAAAACGCCCGTTCAAGGATTTTGCGGTACTGTACCGGGGCAACCATCAGTCCCGCATCATCGAACTGAAACTGCAACAGTTTCAGGTACCCTATAAAGTCAGTGGTGGCAGCTCGTTCTTTTCCAAGGCAGAAATCAAAGACGTCATGGCCTACCTGCGCTTGATCATGAACAGCGACGACGACAATGCTTTTTTACGCATCGTCAACACACCACGGCGGGAGCTGGGCCCCACCACGTTGGAAAAACTGGGGCAGTACGCTCAAAATCGCGAACGCAGCCTGTTTTCGGTGTGCTGTGAAATGGGCTTGGCCGAAACGTTAAAAGCCAAACAGTATTCTATGCTGAAACGTTTTCACGACTGGATCGAAGAAACCCGCGAGAACATCCAGCGTGGCCATGCCGTGGGTGCCATCAAACAAATGATTCGCGACATCGACTACGAAAACTGGTTGGTGGAACAGTCCTCCAGCCCCAAGATGGCAGAAAAGCGCATGGAGAACGTATGGCAGCTCATCGCCTCCATCGAACGCATGCTGGAAAAGGCTGACGACGAAAACGATGTGGAATCCGTCATCGGCAAACTGATCCTGCTGGATATTCTGGAACAACAAAAAGAAGAAGACGATTCCGATCGGGTACAACTGATGACCCTGCACGCCTCCAAAGGATTGGAGTTTCCATACGTGTTTCTAATGGGCATGGAAGAGGAACTGCTGCCCCACCGCACCAGCATCGAAGAGGACAACATCGAAGAGGAGCGTCGCTTAATGTACGTGGGCATCACCCGCGCCAAGCGCGAACTCACCATGACCTATACCGCCAAGCGCAAACAGTATGGCGAGGAATTCGAACCCACCCCGAGCCGCTTTCTGGATGAAATGCCACAGGACGATCTGGCCTGGGAAGGTCGGGGCTTTCAAAAATCAAAAGAAGAGAAACAGGAAATCGGCAACGCTCATTTGGCCAATCTGAAAAATCTGTTTGATTGAATCTTCAGGCACAAAAAAGGGCCGGTACGAATACCGGCCCAATCGGAGAGAAATCTATCTCTGGATCTTATTCGCCTATAGGCAGGCTATAAGATACAACCCATTTGGGCTTGCCGTTATCCAGAATGTTGTCAATCTGCTGGCTCAGAGTGAACGACAGGTTGTCGTTGTAGGCATAAGACAGATCAACGTGAACCATATTAGCTGACTCAACGCCATTAGCATCGTGCTTACCTACAAGAATGGAGTAAGCGTCATAGCCATAACCCAATGTATAGTAGGCTGTACCTTCAACATCATCCCCGCCAGCAATGTTATCGTATGCGGTAACGCTGAGCCCAGCAAAACCCAACGATAACACGGCGTCTGACAGCTCACCCGGATCATTGTAAGTCACGTCATTCGCATAAGTGTAAGTCCAAACGCTCAGATCTACGCTCACTCCACCGAATTCCGCACCATAGCCTGCATACAGGTCATATTCTGATCCAGCGTTGGTATCACCTGAAGAGGCCCAGATACCGGTGTAGAAACCGCTGTTAGAATAGCTCAGATCACCAGAAACAGCTGCATCGCCATTACCCAGCTCCACACCACGCCACAAGTACATGTTAGCTACACCAACAGACGCAGAAACTTCAGCGTTAGCAGCAGTAGGTGCGATGGCCATGGCACCGGCAACAGCCAGAGAAAGAGCAGTCAAGCGAAGCATTTTAGTTTGTTTGTTCAACATAAAAAGTAACCCCCAGAGGTTAGACGATATAAGGTTTGCACCTTGGTTAACGAACTCACCACAGTAAAAGCAACGAGTGTGCCAAAATTGCAATGCCTTGGATTTGCGGGCTTTTCTGGTCAGTTCGCTGGGTCATCATGTCATAAAACTGCAACAGGAGCACCAAATCTGTGCGCGCACCAAAAGCGGGCGCACCAAAAGCGCCCGCAAACTCATTATTGGCTAGTTTCTGTACTGGGTAATTCATCAAATCGCTTATTCAACCCCTTCACCTCATCAGCGAGGGTATCCATGCGCGCATCCATTACCTGCATGGCTTGCTCTAACTTTGCGCTCAGCTCGTCTATTCTGGCACTTTGCTGTTGCAGCGAAAGCGCCCGCAAACTCATTATTGGCTAGTTTCTGTACTGGGTAATTCATCAAATCGCTTATTCAACCCCTTCACCTCATCAGCGAGGGTATCCATGCGCGCATCCATTACCTGCATGGCTTGCTCTAACTTTGCGCTCAGCTCGTCTATTCTGGCACTTTGCTGTTGCAGCGTTTGCTGCATGCTCGTAATACTTTCATCGACACTAGATTGATTGGCTGTGCCTTCCATGTTGGTTTTCAACGCCGTGACCTGCAACTCCAACGCCGATATTGCCTGGGCTGCTGCGGCCTCAACCTGACGCTTCTCCTCTGCCAATCGTGTGACCAACTGATCTTTCAAAGCCGCCACCTGAGCTGACTGAGTCTGAATCATTGCATCCATCCGATCCCGCAGATCCTGCTGAATCAGGGCTTGCCCTTTCACCCCATCGCGCCCGGGCTTGCCTGCAGAGCCTGGCTGCCCCGCCTGGCCACCGGCCATCCATTTTCTATTGCCGGTTAAGGTACGCATATTGATGTACTTGCCTTCGGTTCCCGCACCACCAGCCCCGGCCGCTCCAGCATCGCCACCTTTGCCACCGCCATTCTGAATGGTGATCAGGTTGTTCACCGGCCCGGCTACGGTATTGCCACTCAACAAACGATACACGATGCTGATCTGCCCGCCATTACCTCCGTCACCGCCATCGCCGCCAGCACCACCATCACCGCCAGCAGGCGCATTACATTTATCGAAGCTTCCCCCTTGCTGACCGGTGCCACCCGCGCCGCCACTGCCACCGACCCCACCTCGGCTATTCACCACCAGCGATCCCAACTTGGCCAACCCCAGTGTCATGGTGATGGATGTGCCCTCCTGACCCTGACCACCGTGCCCCGCATCACCTCCGCGCACGCCATCTTTACACTCTTCCGCCTGCCCTTGCGCATCCTTGCCTTTAGCGCCATCACTACCGTCGGGGCCTTTTGCCATGATAGTCACGCCCTGGCCGATTTCAGCCCAGGCTGCATCCAGCTGCACCTGCTCCAGCCCGTTCGGAATCATCAACACAGCGCCGTCTTCCAAAATCAGTTTGTCGTAGGCAATCACCGATTGAGCATCCGCTAATTCATGGGTTTCACCGGCTTTCACATGCAAGACATTTTCGGCGTGTACAGTAACGCTCACCAGCAACAGCAGGCTTACCAGCATTCGATTCATGATGTTTCCTTAATAATCTTTAGGGAATTTAAACAGGGTACTGAGAGTAATCTTAGCCTGAATGAGGGCTGATAAAAAACCCAACCCTGTGATTGGGTCGGGAAAGCATGCTACAGTCCGACTGACTGCAGTCACAAAAAAGAGCATCCAGGACAGGGAGCGCACCATGGACTCCAAGCACCAGCAGTTATTTACACGTTACCAGCATACCCGCAAGCTGTCGCGGGACATCGTCGAACCGTTGCAGCCAGAAGATCTGGTCATTCAGTCCATGCCTGATGCCAGCCCCATTAAATGGCATCTGGCCCATACCAGCTGGTTTTTCGAAACCTTTCTTCTTAAGCCTTTTTTGACAGGGTATCGGCCTTTTCAAAGCCAGTTCGAGTATCTGTTCAATTCCTACTATAACCATGTGGGGCCTCAGTATCTGCGTAAAAATCGTGGTCTGATTTCACGGCCGACTGTGACAGAGGTGCAGGAATATCGGCAGTATGTAGACGATAACATCGCCACCTTGCTGACCCGGCCTCTCTCTGAGGCAACGCTAAACCTGCTGGAGCTGGGCATCAATCATGAACAGCAGCATCAGGAGTTGATGCTCACCGATATCAAACACGCCTTTTCATTCAACCCTTTGTTTCCAGCACTCGCCGACCACCAACCACAACCGCAACCGATAGCAGCTTTGAACTGGCAGGAATACGCTGGCGGTGAGCAGATGATTGGTTACCGCGGCACCGGCTTTCATTTTGACAACGAGGGCCCGGCACACCCGGTGTTGCTGCCCCCCTTCAAGCTGGCCACTCGGCTGATCACCAATGGCGAGTTGCAAGACTTTGTCGATGATGGCGGCTATAAAAATCCGCTGCTGTGGTTATCCGATGGCTGGGCGTGGCTGCAGGGCAATGCCATCGCACAACCACTGTACTGGCAGCAAATGGAAGGTCAATGGCACCACTACACCCTGTCGGGCCTGCGCCCTTTGCTGCAGCATGAGCCTGCCTGCCACCTCAGTTATTACGAGGCCGATGCCTATGCCCAATGGTGCGGCAAGCGACTTCCCACAGAGTGTGAGTGGGAAGTCGCCGCCCAGCAACAACCGTTGGACAATTCAGGCTTGCATCTGGGCAGGCTTCACCCCCACTGCGGAACCGACCCTGCCTCTGCCCAAGCAACATTGCAACAGCTCTACGGTAGCTGCTGGCAGTGGACCCAAAGTGCCTACAGCCCCTACCCAGGATTCAAACCCGCAACCGGCGCAGTGGGGGAATACAACGGAAAATTCATGTGTAACCAACAGGTATTGAAAGGCAGCTCCTGCGTCACACCGCAAGGCCACAGCCGTGCCAGCTATCGCAACTTTTTCCCCGCCCACGCCCAGTGGCAATTCACCGGCATAAGGATGGCCGACGATGTCTAAGCAAAATGTTAATGCAGCGCTTTCAATGGTGGATGAAAGCACCCCCCAGAATGAGGAATTTCTTGCAGATGTGTTACAGGGGCTTAGCCAAAGAAACAAAACCCTGCCCTGTAAATATTTTTATGACGAGAAAGGTTCGCAATTGTTTGAAGCCATTTGCGATACCCCCGAGTACTACATCACTCGCACCGAAATCGGCATTCTGCAGCACAATATGGCGCAAATTGCTGATCTGGTAGGCCCCAGTTGCGACATACTGGAATTCGGTGCTGGCGCTGGCGTAAAGATCCAGTTGCTATTGGATGGTCTAAAGGCTCCCCGCAGCTATATCCCTATTGATATATCCATGGAGATTCTGGAAAGCTCCGCTCAAAAACTGGCCCGCCGCTTCCCTCATGTCGACATTGTGCCCATTGTTGGGGATTACCATAAAGACATTGAATTGCCTGAAGGATTCTTAAAACAAACACCTCATAAAAAGCTGGTGTTTTTTCCTGGCTCTACCATCAGTAACTTCACCCCGGAGGAAGCCCTTGGGTTTCTAGCCAGGATTCGCAAGCTGTTGGCAGAAGGCGACGTGCTGTTGATCGGCGTGGACTGCATCAAGCCAACCCACCTGTTGAATGCAGCCTACAACGACAAGGCGGGGGTCACTGCAGCGTTCAATTTGAATTTATTGGATCGCATCGCCGACACCTTTGATACCAACCTGGCAAGCCGACATTTTTTGCATCACGCCTACTTCAACAGCCAGCAGTCACGCATCGAAATGCACCTGGTCAGCAAGCGCGATCAGATTATCCGTATCGAAGACAAGACCGTTCGGTTCGCACGAGGGGAAACCATCCATACGGAGAATTCCTACAAGTATTCATTACATGGTTTCAAAGCCATGGCAGAAGAGGCTGCCTTTGAAACCAACACTGTTTGGCAGGATGAGGACAAACTGTTCAGCCTGCACTATTTGACCGCCACCTGATATAGCGCCACGGCTGACAAGCAAGGATTTGAGCCCAACAAACATAAAAAACCCGGCATCAACAATGAATACGACCAACGCAGGGTCACATTGTGGATGCCGGGTTTCGCCTCCCAAGCCTGACAAACTATACCGCGATATAACGCCTTACGGTATCTTCTTCCATGTCTTTTCCCAAGCCTGCCAGTACAACCTCACCCCGATCCATCACCGCGTAGTTGTCAGCCAACTCCCGCGCGAAATCGAAATACTGCTCAACCAACAATATCGCCATCTCACCCCGATCCCGCAACAAAGAAATAACTTTCTGTATGTCCTTGATAATAGAGGGCTGTATGCCTTCTGTGGGTTCATCCAGAATCAATAACTTGGGCTTGGTAACCAGCGCACGAGCAATCGCCAGCTGCTGTTGCTGGCCACCGGAAAGATCCCCACCCCGCCGTTTTAGCATTTTATAAAGCACAGGAAATAGCTCGTATATCTCGTCCGAGATTTTACGCTCTGCCCGTGGCAATACAGAAAACCCGGTTTTAAGGTTTTCCAATACCGTAAGCTGGGAAAACACATCCCGCCCCTGGGGCACATAGGCAATGCCATTCTTGGCCCGCTCATGGGGCGCCTGCCCACTGATGTCTTTGCCTTCCCACAGTATCTGGCCGCTTTTAATAGGGTGCTGACCGGCAACGGCGCGCATCAGCGAGGTTTTACCCACACCGTTGCGCCCCATCACACAGGCCACCTGGCCTTTATCTGCCTCAAAGCTGACTTTTTTCAGCGCCTGACTGGCACCGTAATACAAATCAATGTTGTCTATTTTTAACATGATGAAATCCTGTTTGAATGTCCGGGCCCCATCAGCGGCCCAGATACACCTCAATGACCTGCTCGTTGGCCTGCACCTGCTCCAGGGTACCTTCCGCCAGAACATGACCTTCGTGTAGCACCGTCACCGGACAATCCAGCGCCTTGATGAACTCCATATCGTGCTCCACCACCACCACAGAACGTTTGCCACTGATCTCTTTCAGCAGCTTCGCGGTCAGTTCCGTTTCATGGTCGGTCATACCAGCGGCTGGCTCATCCACCAGCAGCAGATCCGGCTCCTGATTCAGCAGCATGCCGATCTCCAGCCACTGCTTCTGGCCATGGGAAAGCGCACCACCCAGCTCATGCCGCTTTTCCGCCAAACCTACCAGCTCAATCACCTCGTCAATGCGGCGGTTCTGCTCACCAGAGAGCTTATGGAACAGCGCTTTGAATACGCCCCGGTTGCCCGCCAAGGCCAATTCCAGGTTTTCAAACACGGTCAGGCTTTCAATCACGGTCGGCTTCTGAAACTTGCGGCCGATCCCCATATTGGCAATGTCAGCCTCATCGTGTTTGGTGAGATCCACGCTGTCGCGAAAGAACACATCACCCACATCAGGCTTCAGTTTGCCGGTGATAACGTCCATCATCGTGGTCTTGCCCGCACCATTAGGGCCAATGATGGCGCGCAACTCACCGGGCTTCACCACAAACGAAAGGTCGTTCAACGCCTTAAAACCATCAAAGGATTTCGTCACGCCATCCACATACAGAATGTGCTGCGGAATGTGCTTGGTCATTATTTTCATGACAGTGCCTCCCCGGCATCACCGGCCGCCAGCGCTTTCTTCTCAGCCCGTTTATCTTTCCACTGCTGCACCACACCCACCACACCTTGGGGCAGGAACAGCGTAGACACCACAAACAAGCCTCCCAGCATGAACAACCACACCTCAGGGAATGCGCCAGTGAAGAAGGTCTTGCCGTAATTCACCAGCACCGCACCGATCACCGCACCATAGAGGAATCCACGGCCACCCACAGCCACCCAGATAATAATCTCGATAGAGTTGATCGGCGAAAACTCACCGGGGTTAATGATGCCAACTTGAGGCACATACAAGGCACCGGCAATACCCGCCAGAATCGCACTTAACACAAACACGAACAGCTTGTAGTGCTCCACCCGATAACCGATAAATCGGGTACGGCTCTCGGCGTCGCGAATCGATACCAGCACCCGCCCCAACTTCGACGACACCACAAAGCGACACAGCAGATACCCCAGTATCAAGGCAATACCCGAGCACACAAACAAAGCCACCTTGGTGCTATCCGCCTGCAGACTGAACCCCAGCAGATCCTTGAAATCAGTCAGCCCGTTATTACCACCAAAGCCCATATCGTTACGGAAAAAGGCCAACATCAGAGCGTAGGTCATGGCCTGCGTAATGATGGACAAGTACACCCCCGTAACACGGGAACGGAAAGCCAACCAGCCAAACACAAACGCAAGGATAGCGGGGGCAATAGCAACCATGGCCATGGCAAAGAAGAAATTGTCAAAACCAAACCAATACCAAGGTAGCTCCTGCCAGTTCAAAAACACCATAAAATCGGGCAACAGCGGATTACCGTACACGCCGCGATCACCGATCTGACGCATCATATACATACCCATGGCGTATCCACCCAGCGCAAAGAATGCACCGTGACCCAAACTGAGAATACCGCAGTACCCCCAGATCAAATCCACCGCCAAAGCTAACAAGGCGTAACACAAGTACTTGCCCAGTAACCCAATGGTGTAAGAGGACACGTGGAACACGGAACTTTCCGGCACCAGCATATTCAACATGGGCAGTACGATAATGGCTGTCAGAATCACCGCCAACAAACGCTTCCCGGCCACATCGTTCATGAGCCAGGCCAATCTGGATTGTGATGTCATGGCTTAACCCTCCACAAACCGGCCTTTCAGGGCAAACAAACCCCTGGGCCGACGCTGAATAAACAGAATGATGAACACCAGAATCAGGATCTTGGCCAACACCGCCCCTGCCACCGGTTCTACAAATTTGTTGGCAACACCCAAACTGATGGCTGCCACAAAGGTGCCCCACAGATTACCCACACCACCAAACACCACCACCAGGAACGAATCAATGATGTAGGACTGCCCCAGGTTAGGGCCGACATTGGTAAGCTGACTTAACGCCACCCCCGCGATACCGGCAATACCGGAACCTAAACCGAAGGTCATGGCATCCACCCAACCTGTGCGAATGCCCATGGAGCTGGCCATGGAACGGTTCTGCGTAACTGCCCGCATCTGCAGCCCGAAGAAACTCTTCTTCAGCAACAACATCAATCCAAACAGCACTACCAACGCAAAAACGATGATATATAAACGGTTATAAGTGAGGGAAAGGAACCCATTTAAGTGCAGGGATCCACTCATCCATTCCGGCGTAATCACAGAACGATTGAGTGGCGAAAAGACCGAACGCACCAACTGCTGTAGAATCAGGCTGATACCAAAGGTCGCCAGCAAGGTTTCCAAGGGGCGGCCGTACAAATGCCGAATCACCGTACGTTCAATCACAATCCCCATCAAACCCGACACCATAAATGCGGCTGGAACTGCCACGATTAACGATGCCTCAATATAATTTGGCATCAATAACTGCACCACGTATGTGGTGTATGCGCCCAACATAATCATTTCGCCGTGGGCCATATTGATCACCCCCATCACACCAAAAGTGATGGCAAGCCCTACTGCGGCCAACAATAAAACCGAGCCCAAGCTGAAACCAAAGAACAGGTCTTCAACAAACTTATACCATGTCTCCATGGCCTTCAGCCCTTTCAAAACTTCGGTAGCTTCTTCACGCACCAGAGCACTGGGCTCAGCATAACTGCCATCTTCGCTGGGCTGCACCAACTGGGTAAGCATGGCCATGGTGTGTTTATTAGCAAATCCATCCATATCCTTAACTGCCTGGATGCGATCCACCTCATTATCGCTTTGCAAAAGAATAACCCCACGAGCCACTTTTAAAGCCTGCTTGACTGCCGCATCTCGCTCTTTCTCGATTGCAGTCTGCAACGCGCCCAGAAACTCGGGGCTGGGTGTCTTGATCAGATCATCTGCAGCAGCCATGCGGATATCAACTTTCTTGCTCAGCAATTTGTAACCCGCAATCTGCGTGCGCAACTGTTTACGCAAGGCATTAGTGGTGGCAACCTTTTTTACTTCTCGCTTGCCCACATCGCCCAGCACCTCACCACTGATCACATCGGTAATGGTGTAACCGGACTCAGCTTCCGCAGTAAACACAATACGTTTATCAGATTTTTTGTAGTAAAGATCGCCTGCCAGCAGCGACTCCATAACCGGCAACACACGCTCGTCGTCCAGCGCAGCGATTGCCTCAATAGCTTTGGCCTTTTTCTTAAAGCTTGATTCAGTTAACTCGCCAATAAGCGATTCGAAACCAGTGCCGTCCTCTGCTGCCCAAACAGGCGTCACGCAGATCAGACTCAGCAGCACCAGCAACACTCCCCAGTATTGTTTTCTCATAGTGACTTGCTTCTTCAAAAAAGCCCCGCCAATTTTTGCTAAGCATAACTGGCGAGGCTTTGGTGGATGTATCTAGATCGTTTAAACAACTAGTTGATTAGTAGTTCTGACCTGAACACTTCTTGGTTTCGGTGTTGTAGTTACCGCACATGATTTTTGGATCTTTCCAATCCGCTTCGATCTTGGCGCTTTCTGGCAGAAAGTCGGTCCAGGCATCCCCAGGCACTTCGCTTTCAGTTTGCCATACCGTTTCGAATTGGCCGTCTGCCTGGATTTCGCCAATCAGCACTGGCTTGGTCAGGTGATGGTTAGGCAGCATTTCTGCTGTACCGCCAGTCAGGTTAGGTACTTTGATGCCATACATAGCGGGGCGCACTTTATCCACTTCAGTGGTACCGGCTTTCTCAACGGCTTTGGCCCACATATTGAAACCAATGTAAGTTGCTTCCATCGGATCGTTGGTTACGCGCTTCTCATCTTTGATAAAGGCGTGCCATTTTTTCATGAACTCAGCGTTTACATCCGCATCGGCGCTCATGAAATAGTTCCACGCAGCCAGGTGACCGACTAAAGGCTTGGTGTCAAAGCCAGACAGCTCTTCTTCACCCACAGAGAACGCTACAACAGGAATGTCTTCCGCAGAAACGCCCTGGTTAGCCAGCTCTTTGTAGAAAGGCACATTGGCGTCACCGTTGATGGTGGAAACCACTGCTGTTTTCTTACCAGCAGAACCAAACTTCTTCACATCAGAGACAATAGTCTGCCAATCGGAGTGACCAAAAGGCGTGTAGTTGATCATGATATCTTTTTCGGCAACGCCTTTCGACTTGAGGTAAGCCTCCAGGATCTTGTTGGTAGTACGGGGATAAACGTAATCCGTGCCCGCCAGAACCCAGCGTTTAACACCTACTTCGTTCATCAGGTAATCAACCGCAGGAATGGCTTGTTGGTTGGGAGCAGCACCCGTGTAGAAAACGTTTTTAGAGGATTCTTCACCTTCGTACTGAACCGGATAGAACATCATGCCGTTCATTTCTTCAATAACAGGCAATACGGATTTACGGGAAACCGAAGTCCAGCAACCGAAGATAACGTCTACCTTTTCTTTCTCCAGTAACTCCTTGGCTTTTTCTGCAAACAGTGGCCAGTTGGATGCAGGATCAACCACTACCGCTTCCAGCTTCTTGCCCAGCAATCCGCCTTTCTTGTTTTGATCTTCTACCAGCATCAACACAGTATCTTTGAGCGTGGTTTCACTGATCGCCATAGTGCCGGACAGTGAGTGCAAAACCCCAACTTTTATAGTGTCCGCAGCCAATGCCATGCTCGACACTAAAGACATAGATGCAGCAACCGCCGCTCCAGTCATCGTTTTTATAAACGTAGACTTGCTTTTCTTCATGGGAACTCCCCCAGTGAGTTATTGGTTTTGTGAACGCACGGGGTAATAGCATTTTCCATGCCACCGGCAAAATCGGCCATTTTATGGCCATAACCGGTTCCTTTGCTCCTCTTAACTCGACTTACTGGCAGCCAGATGCACCCCCATGGCGCACACAGTTTCACTGCGCCCCACGAGAACGCACCATTGCGAGGCGAAAACCAGACCAGACCCATGGCGGTGCAAATATGTCAGTTCTGTCTAAATGAACTACCATCCACGATGGAAATTTCAACACAATAAAAAAAGGGCGCCTGTCCAGACGCCCTTTTTTAAGGCATTCCCCACATAAAACATGCTTATTTCAGCATGCCATGCTCACAAATAAACTGGATTATCGCCTGCAATCCTGTCTTCTCTTTCATATTTGCAAACACAAAGGGCTTGTCCCCACGCATTTTTCGAGCATCCCGATCCATTACCTCCAGAGATGCACCCACCAACGGAGCCAAATCAATTTTATTAATCACCAAAAGGTCAGACTTGGTGATGCCCGGCCCACCTTTACGGGGGATTTTGTCTCCTGCAGACACATCGATCACGTAAATAGTGAGATCCGACAGCTCAGGACTGAAGGTTGCCGCCAGGTTATCGCCCCCACTTTCTATGATCACCATATCCAGATCAGGGTGCCGCTCATTAAGATCAGCTACCGCCGCCAGGTTCATGGAAGCATCTTCACGAATGGCGGTATGTGGGCAGCCCCCGGTCTCTACCCCAATAATACGATCTGGCGACAGCGCCTCATTGCGAGTTAGAAACTCTGCATCTTCACGGGTATAAATGTCGTTGGTTACGACAGCGATATTGAAATCACTGCGCATGGTTTCACATAATCTCAAGGTCAGCGCGGTTTTACCTGAGCCCACCGGCCCGCCAATGCCCACACGAAGGGTTTGTTTTGTCATGATGTCCTCTGATTGTTACAGCGTGCTATCACAGCCAGCAGCTTTCAGGCCAGCAATGTCTCATAGGTTAACACTGCGCTTTCCATTTCTGCAAAGCCTGCCCGTCATGGCCTGGGTTTATCCCTGGCCACCCCCATGCTTTAATGCACCTACTAATAACCCGAAAAAGAACATCAACATGCACACCGATACTCTATCACTGGAGCAGGATCTGCTGCTCTATCTACAGGATGACCAACTCAGCAAAACGGAATCCAGAGAACTGAAAGCCGCTCTCATGGGCCTTCCCAATGAGGATATCAACTTCCTGCGTAACCGGCTGTTCGAGCTGGCACGGGATCGACTCAGCGCAGGGTCGCCAGATGCCATGAGCATCATTGGCTGGCTGGATCGCTGTACCAAGGCCATTGATGGTGTTTTCTGCAATCGTCAGAGTCGCCATGAAGCCCATTTTACCCCAGGGGATGCCTGCCTTGATCATATCATCGCCGGCCTCAACAATGCCCGTAGCCGTATCGAGATCTGCGTCTTCACCATCTCCGACAACCGGCTGTCTGACGCTATCGCCAATGCCTTCAAACGCGGCATCGCCGTGCGCATTATCAGTGATAACCATAAACAGCATGACGCAGGCAGTGATCTGGAATGGCTAATTGAGCAAGGCATACCCACCCGTTTCGACCGCACCCCCGATCATATGCACCACAAATTTTGTGTGGTCGATGGACTGACACTGATCAACGGCAGCTTTAACTGGACTCGAAGCGCTACCGAACGGAACCAAGAGAACATCGTGATCAGTCAGGATTCCGCCTTGGTTTTGCAGTTTCAGCAACAGTTTGATGCCCTCTGGGAGGCCTATTCATGAATTCACTTCAAGGCAAACGCATCCTAGTAACACATTCAGATGCTTTTATGGGCCCGGCCATCTGCACCAACCTCGAATCAAAGGGTGCGACGGTTATTGCGAGCCAGGAAACACTCATAGCCCCCCATGAACCAGCTGCTCTTATTGCAGCCAGCGGCCAAATAGATATCGTGGTAATAAATCTTTCAATAACCGCGCCCACCAGCGCTGCCACCGATATAAGTGATGAGGAATGGCGTCATACATTTTCCCTGTTGGTCGATCCGCTACCACGAATATGCAAAGCCATTCTGCCACAAATGATTGAACGCAAACGGGGAAAGATCATCCTAATTGGCAGCGCTGCGGCCTTGCGTGGCATGAAACGCACTGCCACCTACAGCGCAGCAAGAGGTGCGCAACTGGCCTATGTTCAGGCATTAGGCGTTGAGGTTGCAAAGCACAACATACAAGTAAATGCCGTAGCTCAGAATTTCGTAGACAACCCGACCTATTTTCCGGCGGCGGTGCAAGCCGATGAGCGCTTCAAGGCACGCCTGCAACGGGAAGTGCCCCTCGGGCGGCTCGTTAGCGCCGAGGAGGATGCAGAATTTGTCAGCTATCTGTGTAGCGCCGCAGCAGACTGCTTTGTCGGGCAGGTGTTTCCACTTTGCGGCGGCTGGGTGGGGCGCTAAAACCGCTCGCGCCAAGAAAAACCACATAACTAATAAGCTTCTACTGATAGTGCGTGTATAACGGAAGTTCACACCTCGCATAAAACTAGAACAAAAAACGATCTTACACATTTTTTGTGATACTGATCTAAACTTAGAGACACTGGATAGCCAATACAATATGCGTGAGCTATGGGCGCTGCAGTAAATCATATACACGTAATTCATGCGATCAACCTCGACGCATAAATACTACACACTACATCGAACCGATGTTACCGCCCCTCACAACTTCAGGATGAAGACGGCGTATGCAAGAACAGCAGCTACAACACACACAGAAAATCCTCATCGTTGAAGATGAAAGCATCGTAGCATTGGATCTATCCCGCCGCCTCACGAACTTAGGTTACACCGTAACAGGAATGGCCCCCTCCGGGAAACGCGCTCTGGAGTTGGTAAAAACAACCAGCCCAAATATCATCTTGATGGATATACACATAAAAGGTAATCAGGATGGAATTGAGGTCGCCAACCAAATCAATCAACTCTATCAAATCCCTATCATATTCCTGACTGCATACTCAGAAGATACAACCTTGACCCGAGCCAGCGAGACCCGACCTTACGGTTACATCCTAAAGCCCTTTTCCGAGCGGGAGCTGCATGTTGCCATCCAAATCGCACTAGAGCGACATGGCGCAGATCTGAAACTGAAAAAGCAGGAGACCCACCTGAAGCTGGCATTGGATGCCGCCAACCTTGGCACCTGGGAAATGGAAACCGCTAGTGCACCAATTATTATGGGCTACTCTCCTTCTGGCGACCTGACACCACTAACTGACTGGGAGGGTCTATTCAATTACATCTGCCCACAGGACAAACCTAAAATACAACTGGCTTTGGATCAATTACGCACATCAAATGAAGTGGAACAAAATCTGGAGTTTGAAGTTAAACTTCCTGATCAGGGCCATCGCTGGTACAAACTCTTTGGTAAATCCTTTAATGGGCCAGAAGCCCAACATCGGGTCGTTGGCATACTTCAGGATATTACCGAACATCATCGCGCCGAAGAACAACTTAAACAGGCAGCAACTGCCTTCCGTTGTAGCTCAGATGGCATCGTCGTTCTGAATAAGGAACGGCTAGTGGAAAGTGTGAACCATTCATTCTGTCGTATTAGTGGGCTAGAACAGGACGCATGCATCGGCAAGGAGCTGGATCTGCTATCAACCGATGCCTTGGGTCAGAACTGTGCTGACGATATTTGGACCAGCCTTGATCAAACCGGCAGCTGGCAAGGCGAGGCCAGCCTTCATCAGCCTAACAGTAAGTTAATTCACACCTTAGTCAATATCGGCAAAGTGCCCGACCTGATTAACAATGAGGCTCAGTACGTAGTGGTGATATCCGATGTCACCCCCATGCGCAATGTGCAAAAAAAGCTCTCACACATTGCCTACTTCGACTCACTCACCGGGCTGCCTAATCGGAATATGTTCAGAGATCGACTGGAGATGTGTTTGGCAAAAGCCAGACGTAACCACTCCCAGTTTGGTGTTTTATTCCTGGATCTGGACCACTTCAAACAGGTCAACGATACACTAGGCCACCAGATGGGTGACAAGCTTTTGATTTCAGTTGCATTACGACTGCGAGCAGAGCTAAGAACATCCGACACACTTTGCCGTATCGGAGGAGATGAGTTTATCGTTATTTCTGATGCCATTGACTCCGTTAAAGATCTGGAAAACCTGTCGGAAAAAATTCTACAGATTTTCAGAAAGCCGATTCAGCTGGGCAACGTTGAAGTGATACCCGGTGTCAGCATAGGGATATGCATTTATCCTGACCACACACAAGATCTGGATGAAATGATCAAAATGGCAGACACTGCCATGTACGCAGCAAAATCACAGGGCCGCAAGAGTTACGCCGTCTACCAACCCGACATGTCCGAGCATGTAGCCCAGTATTTCACTCGCGACCAAGAGCTGCGCCAAGCACTTGAGCACGATCAGCTCCGATTGCACTATCAACCACAATACGACAGTCGTTGTGGCGATCTGGTAGGCTTGGAGGCACTTATCCGCTGGCAACACCCAAATGAAGGCCTGCTCGGCGCTGCAGACATCATTCCTTTTGCGGAATCCAGCGCCTTAATCGTCGATATCGGACGCTGGGTGTTGGATGAAAGTTTTCGGCAACTACGTGACTGGATCAAGCACGGTTATAAACCGGTTAGACTATCAATCAATATCTCAGCCCGGCAGCTGGAAGACCGAAATTTCGCTCACATCGTTGACAGCATAGCAACTCATCATGAAGTACCGTTGAGCCTTATTGAATTGGAAGTAACCGAATCCTGCCTGCAGAACAGTAATGTTGGTGTTCACAACCTGAGACGTCTCAAACAGTTAGGTGCCAATATCAGCATTGACGATTTCGGAACCGGCTACTCCTGCATGAGCTCACTTAAAACACTCCCTATTACCGCACTCAAAATTGATCGTTGTTTCATACAACATATTCAGGATGAAGCGAATGACCGCGCCATTGCCAATGCCATCATTGCACTTTCAAAGCAACTGAATCTGCGCACCACAGCTGAGGGAGTGGAAACACAAGCCCAAGCAGATCTGTTGCGCCAAGCCGGCTGTGATGAATTCCAGGGGTTTCTTTACAGCAAACCGCTTGCAGCTGAGCTGATCACTCAATACCTCAAACTCTCCGCCGAGAGCACCGACCCCTTATGACAACCGATATTGATTTGGCCATAGACAATGATGAAGTCATGCGCCTGGTGGTGGAAGCTTCACCTAATGGCATGGTGTTGATCGACTTGCAGGGTCGCATCGTGATGGTTAATACCAGCATCGAAACCATGTTCGGTTACAGGCGCGATGAACTCATAAGCCAAGCCATCGAACAATTGGTTCCCGTGCGCTTTCGCAAGCATCACCCCCATATGCGAAAACAATACTTTGCGTTACCGAAATCCAGAGCCATGGGACAAGGCCGTGAGCTATATGGCCTGCACAAAGATGGCACCGAGTTCCCGGTGGAAATTGGCCTCAACCCCATAACCACGCAAAACGGGATTTTAGTTCTGGCCGCCATTGTTGATATAACTGAACGGCAACGCGCTCAGGAAATGATGCGACTGGCAGTGGAAGCTGCCCCCAATGGTATGCTGCTGACCGATAAAACGGGGCGCATTGTCATGGCAAATTCAATGGCAGAAATGCAGTTCGGTTATACGCGATCTGAATTAGTGGGTCAGGAAATTACCATGCTGGTTCCACCTCGCTTCCGTGATCACCATCCTGCATTGCGTGAAGACTACTTCAGCCATCCTGTTTCAAGAGCCATGGGCAAAGGGCGAGATCTATTTGCGTTGCGCAAGGATGGCCAGGAAATTCCAGTGGAAATAGGGCTCAACCCCATAAGCACCGTACAGGGCATGATGATCCTTGCTTCGGTAGTGGATATCACCGATCGCAAACAACAGGAGGAAAGGCTCAAATCCGCCCTCAAGGAAAAAGAAGTTATGTTGGCGGAGATTCATCACCGGGTTAAAAACAACCTGCAAATTATCGACAGCTTGATCGCGATGCAGCTGGATAACGTCGATGATGAAAAAGCCCGTTTTCTGCTTACCGATAGCCAGAACCGCATTAAGTCCATGGCCGTTATCCACCAAACCCTGTATCAATCCCAGGATTTCTCCAATGTGGACATCGCCACGGTTATAACCGGGCTGGTCAACAATCTCTCTCATTCTTACGGTGATTCAAGCAGATCCGATATTAAGGTCTACGTTGATGCTGAAGCCATAGCTCTGCCAATTGAAAGCAGCATTCCGTTGGGCCTTATTGTCAACGAGCTGGTTTCTAATGCATTCAAGCACGCCTTTCCTAATAAAAGGCCTGGTGAAATTCGAATTTCATTAAGTCTCACCCCCGAACAAAAGATTAAACTCGAGATCAACGACAACGGTATTGGTATGCCAACTCAACGGGATAGCACCGACTCCTTAGGGCTGCGCCTGGTGGAGGCCTTAAGTGATCAACTGGAGGCCACCCTTACTATCCATCCCGTTAATCCAACCACGTTCACCATTCTGATATAAAACTGAATTTGATGTTACCCGCAAAGCTTAGCTATTGGTGCCGCGCAATGGATTCCAGAGCAATTACCCGCTTTATTTCCTGCTCAGTAAAATGCACCGCACGACGCTCAAGCAATTGATTTTGAATATCACTTTCATCCAGAGCGCTACTTGTCATTAATTCATCGCGTTCCACCAGCCAGCTATCCATTCGCATTTGCCACTGGGCACGCACCCTGTCCAGCTCCGCCAGGCGTTTGGCTGCGTCATCCCCGACCAAGCTGGCACGAATTTGATACAAATCCTCCTCACTACCGGATGCCTGTACTTCAGATGTCAGCTTGCCTAGCTGTATCACCTGCTCTGCCTGCTGCAGTGATTGTCGTAACCCTTGCGGCAAGTCCGCCTGCAGAAGCGTAATTTGATCCGCTTTTTGACTATCATTCAGAGCCTCGTTCTGCAAAACCGACAGCTGCTCCAACGTATATTGATCATAGCGTTCTTCCTCCCCATAGAATGCTTCCGCCACCGTAACACCCAAGTAGGTAACCCGCATGCCTCTGAGCGCTTGCAGTCGCTCAGCCATCGTTTCTAAATCTTGATTCGAGCTAGGCGACTGGTCTCGTTCCCACTGGCTCAAAGCATTCAACATCGCGATATAATTCTCCAGCAAAGCCCGTGCTTCCTCAGCAGCAGGGCCCTCAAGAGTATGATCAATATAAGCGTGTATTCGAGCCAATAACGATGCCAGCGTTTCTTCGCCTAGCCCAGCCAGAAAATAATCGAAAATTTCGCGTACATCATTATCTACTACCAAGTGACCTCGATTATCTAGCTGCCAGAAAAAGTCCGGGTGGGTGCCGGCAAATGAAGCGGGCAACTGCTCGAGCCCTGTCTCATATTGATAGTCAACACCCATTTCCCTTAGCTCTGATATAGCATGATGTTCAAGTGTTATTCGGCCCCGCTCAATAAAGGATACACCGTCAATAACCTCAGCCTTCGGCTTCTGGTGAAACCCCGAAGCCTGCTGCAACCAGACCACAAACAAACTCACTAACAGAACTGGTAATAGCACCCATAACGCAAACTTTCTGGATATGTTTTGCATAACCACAACACCCTAAAGGCCGATATTGCGCAGACGGTTTGCATGCTGGCGAAATACCGTCTTAGGGTTGGTGGAGAAAATATGCACCAGCCCGAACAACTGGTTCACCTCATCCAGATGATCCATATTGTAGTTATCCCGAATCACCTGCCCCAGATGTGAACTGCATTGACCGACCAAACTGTCATTGGGTTCATTAAAAGCCAGCTTCAACAAAATCAAACCATAGGAGGAAGGATCAAGAAAATTGGTGATTCCACTACTGGTTCCACTCCAGGAATAATAACGGACGCCATCTTCGTTGTGAGCACCATCCCCACATGAGGAGGCAGGTACACCCGCAGGAAACCGAGCATTAAAGTCTGCAGCCCCAGCCAGGGTGAGTGATTCCATTCCGGCAAGGGCATCCTGTGGCAGACTCTCACCTGCGGCCAATCCAATCAAAATGCCTAAGCCATTGGCAACACTGGACAGCACAGGCGTAAGCGCGGCACCCAGTACAGGCACTTGCGAGATTTGCTCCACCACATCAGCAATCGGTGACCCTTTAACCGGGCTGCCCACATTGGTAACGGAAGCCACCTTATCGGGCATCATTGCTGCCACATAACGTACGCTTTGCCCACCTTGGCTGTGCCCGATCAGATTCACTTTCTCAGCGCCAGTAATGGCCAGGATCTCCTCCACCTGAGCCAACAGCTGTTCGCCACGTTCTTCCGATGAATTGAAAGCAGATACCTGCGTGTTGAAAACCTGAGCACCGCTTTTTTCCAATGCTCTGGGTATGCCGTACCAATAATTGATGAAAGCGATATTATCGAAACCCAACATACCGTGGGCCAGCACGATAGGGTAACGAGTTTCTGTGTAACCCGCCGCCAGAACAGAGCCTGAGAGCCCGCAAAGAAGAACAAGAAGTGCTTGGGTAAATGATTTATTCATGGCATCACCTGCTGACAGCGTATTTATAGTTTTTTTGATACTGCTACCGCTAAGCCTATTAACCCGGAGCAATCACGTATAGACGCTATATACACATGGCCGCCGTGTATTCAGACAATACTCAACAAAATCTCATGATTACCAAAGACTTCCGTTTAATCTGCATTTAAGATCAATCTCTCCCCTCGATCCAGAGCCGACCATTTCTTCTATATTCTTCACTAGGGTTTGTCGGGTAAAGCAATTAATGTCAGTGCGTAGAAAGCATAACATGTCTGTAACTGCCAGTATTCACGGGAGTTTTTAACAACCTTATCTCGAAGCCTTTAAATCCGTCATAGAATCATAGGGAATCATCTCTTTTCGCAAAACATGAGTGTAAATCATCGTAGTGTTGAGATGCTTATGGCTCATTAGTTCCTGGATGGTTCGGATATCGGTACCGGCTTCCAGTAAGTGGGTAGCGTATGACTGCCTCAAAGTATGGCAGGTTACTAGTTTGTTTGGCTCGACTCGCAACACTGCGCGCCTGATTGCTTTCTGAAGCGTAGACGCGGAGCAAAGCCAGCGTTTGCTACACCCTGCCTTATCTGTTCTTTTCCCAGCTCTTTAGGGTGCTGCTTTTGATGATAGAGAATGTATTGGTGGACCCAACAGGAATAGGTCTTTTCCGTGTTTGCACTGTAGTGGCGGCGCCGAATTTCGTTCCTCAATTGCTCCAGTAACTTGGGTGGTTGATTAGGGGCCCGTATATTACCCCATAAGGCTAACTCCTTATTTGCGTGATTAATATATATGGAAATATTGCTCCAATCCAGGATCGGAGTGATGAGAAAAAGCGGACCAGCGATCCGTATATACGCTAAAATCAGTAAAAAGATGGAATATGATAAGTTGTTCAAAGATTTAATGAAGTGGAATTAATCGAAGTTAAGATAAATAGTGATATACGGGCCGAAGGGTCCGTACTAACACACTGTTAGCTATCCGCCAATTTCAGCACATCATTTAAAGGAATAATGAATGATTAAATTTGAAACATTATGGAAAAATTACCCAGAGGATGATCCTTGTGATGCTAAAAATAGAGACGGGGATAAGCTGTTTGGTAATCAGTGTGCCATTCGATTGAGCACGGCAATGAAAAAATCTGGAGTAAGTTTTAGTACCTTCCCTAATAAGAGAAAATGCTGGGTACACCCATCAGAAGATCATATTTTAGCTGCTGCAGAGCTGGCAGATTGGATCGCAAAAGCAAAAATGCCAAATATGCTTATTATTGAAAATGTAACCGGCGACAAGTGGCGCAGTAAAGTTGAGTCAAGAACAGGTATCATCTGTTTCGAAGATTACTACTTGCGTAGTGATGGTAGTGGCGGTGATCATATAGATTTATGGAATGGCAAGGCTATGACCGGGTTTGGTTCATACTTACGGACAAGGTTTAGTATAGTAATTCCGAGCATATGGTCAGACTTAGGAAAATCCAAAAGAATAAGGTTCTTTCCAATATCATGATTAAGAAGTTAGCCGTATTTATAGTTGCTTTCTTGGTTGTCAGTTTTCTGTATTTTTCCTTGGTGTATTTAATCGGTCTACTGCTTCAGGAAATGGGAATTGCACTATATGATTCTGAGTCTGACCAACAAAGAAATTTTAATGTGGTTTTAGGTGTGTGGTTGGCAGTCTCAGTGGGTGCAGGGGTTTGGCGAATCAAAAAAAATAGCTGACAATTTGGTCAAGCGAACCTAAGACCACGGCGTTCTGGTGCTTGAATTCTCCCATTTTCCCCGGACACTTTGAGTAGATATCAAGCATGTCTCTATCACAAGGTAGAGATATAAAGGCTTTGAGTATAGGATGCTATCAAGATTTAGTCGGGCTTAAAGAATAAAGTGACAGTTACTGACATTTTATTCTTTAGCCATCAGGTTGGTAATAACCCTGAAATTTATATACCCTTTCCAAACCTAAAACACACTAAAACCATATAGCGGAGGAACACATGGGAACTGTCGTATGTAAAACAACCGATATTCCAGTGGGCGGATCGAAAGCGTTTGAAACAGAAGGAGAGAAAGTGCTTGTATTCCATCTGGAAGATGGATTTTATGCAACCCAAGCAAGATGCACCCACCTTTTCATGTCATTGGAAAAAGGCAAGGTTATGGAAGGTTGCAATGTACAGTGCCCTTTCCATCGGGCGCAATTTGATATTCGTACGGGCGAAGTCGCAAAATGGGCTAACTTTCCACCGGGTGTCCAATTGCTTAACGCCGTCCGCAAAGAGAAGGCACTGAAAACATTTCCTGTACAGGTACAGGGTGATGACGTGGTAGTGGGCTGATCCGGCTAGCAGCTCGCTCCTAGGAGCGGAACAAACGACTGTACTGGTGTTCGTGCTGCATGCTGGCCAACACCACACCAGGCAGCGATTGCCCTATATCGTCATCCTGAATTTGAGCCGATTGTGCTAACAGATCTGGAATCAATTCTGCCAGCACGTGAAATATTCTCTGGCCTGCCGTCTGCCCCATGGGAAAGGTCTTTAACGCGGCGGCAATCTGATTTTCCAGCCAGCTCCATATCAGCCCCGTACAGGCGGCCTCTTGCGGGATATGTTTTTCCGCAGCGGCCATACTAAATGCAGTAAGGTAGCTGGTTTCTTTATGCTGCCATTTCTCGGCCTTACTATAACCAAGATCCCGTGTAAGCCGCATTAACGCCGTCCCCATCTGAGTATCCTCTTGATACAGCTCTCGGGTTTCCCGCAGCGCCAGGGAATAGCGATTCCAATATTCTACTTGCGTCATGTTTTCGCTTTGCCATGCCCCGTATAGTTTTCTTAATAAGGGCCACTCCTGACAGACAAAACTGATTTTTACGATGCCACTTAACCACTCTTCAAAATCCGCCTCACCTTTTAACCAACCCTGGTCAATGGCGCTCTCTGTTCCTTGAGACCAGGAAAAGCCGCCGATAGGTAGGGATGGACTGGTGAGCTGCAGCAACTGCACCAGTTGCAGCTGATCAATGTTCATGGTGATGGCCATGCTCGTGACTATGTGAATGACTATGCGCATGACCACCGGAGTATGCGCCATCTTCCGGTTCAAAAGGTGCCAATTCAACCATCACATCAAGCCCCAAGCCAATGACCATGTCATCCAGCACGTGGTCGTGCTGATAACGTAGCCACCCCTCTCCAATTTGCAGGGGAACATGACGATTACCCAAGTGGTAGGCAGCCCGCATAACTTTATAAAGATCATCATTAGATACTGTACTGACGGTCTCATTGGCGGCTTTCACTTCAATGAGACGACCGCTTTCATCCAGTAATCTAGTGCCATCCCGCAATATATGTCCGCGCGGCAAAATAAACCCGAGGGGCTCGCCGCTTTCCGCTACCGTCTTCAAACGGCTCTTCTTGCGCTCATCAAACGGCAAGCGCACCGTCAGCTGAGGCTGGGCCTCTGGCACATGAGCGGCAAATTCCGTAACTTTGATCATGCTGTCACTTTCTCTGTTGCATAAAAGACTGTACTAAAATAAAAAATAGCGTTGGGCCATGGGTAACACCGTAGCAGGTTCACAGGTAAGCAATACCCCATCAGCGCGCACCTCGTAGGTTTGCGCATCCACCGTGATGTTGGGCTGATAGTCATTCAACAACAAATGTTGTTTTTTAACGGAGCGACACCCCTTCACTGCCACCAACGGACGTTGCAATCCCAGCTTTTGATCAATGTTGTCATCCAGCGCGGCTTGCGACACAAAGGTCAAGTTCGTATCGAGCAATGAGCGCCCGCAACCACCAAACATCATGCGGTAATGCACTGGTTGTGGCGTGGGGATGGACGCATTGGGATCACCCATAGGCGCCGCTGCGATGGCTCCACCTTTGATAATAAGGGAGGGCTTCACACCAAAAAAGGCAGGTTTCCATAACACCAGATCTGCCCACTTGCCCACTTCTATTGAGCCTACCTCGTGGGCGATACCATGAGTTATGGCGGGGTTAATGGTGTATTTGGCGATATAACGTTTAGCACGGAAGTTATCACTGCGGTCGCTATCCTGTTGCAACGGGCCTCGCTGTACTTTCATTTTGTGGGCGGTCTGCCAGGTGCGACACACCACTTCACCTACGCGCCCCATGGCTTGCGAATCTGACGAGATCATTGAGAATGCACCAAGATCATGCAGTATGTCTTCGGCAGCGATGGTTTCGCGGCGGATACGGGAGTCAGCAAACGCCACGTCTTCAGGTATACCGGAATCCAGGTGATGACACACCATCAACATATCCAGATGCTCGTCTACCGTGTTGATGGTGTAGGGTCGCGTTGGATTAGTTGAGGACGGCAAAACATTGTCCTCACCGCAGACTTTGATGATGTCTGGCGCATGGCCACCACCGGCTCCCTCGGTGTGGTAGGTGTGAATAGTGCGCCCCTTGAACGCCGCCACGGTGTCTTCTACAAAACCGGATTCGTTCAGGGTGTCGGTATGAATGGCCACTTGCACGTCGTACTTTTCCGCCACGCTCAGGCAATTGTCGATCGAGGCCGGCGTTGTACCCCAATCTTCGTGCAGCTTCAGGCCCATAGCACCGGCCACCACCTGCTCCTCAATCGCCTCTGGTAAACTGCCGTTGCCTTTACCCAAAAACCCCAGGTTCATGGGCAGGCCTTCTGCAGCTTTCAGCATTTGCGCCATGTGCCAGGCACCGGGTGTACAAGTGGTTGCGTTGGTGCCAGTCGCCGGGCCAGTACCACCACCCAGCATGGTGGTCACACCGGACATCAAGGCTTCTTCAATCTGTTGCGGACATATAAAATGTATGTGCGCGTCTATGCCGCCCGCCGTGAGGATCTGGCCCTCTCCTGCGATGACTTCGGTGCCAGGGCCAATAACAATGGTCACGCCACTTTGCACATCTGGATTGCCCGCTTTGCCGATCGCAACGATGCGTCCGTTCTTAATGCCAACATCCGCTTTGACAATACCCCAGTAATCCAGAATGACGGCATTGGTGATCACCGTATCGACCGTTTCACTGCGGGGTCGCTGGCTTTGGCCCATACCGTCACGGATGACCTTGCCACCGCCAAATTTCACTTCATCACCGTAGGTGGCGTAATCTTTTTCTATCTCAATAAACAGTTCGGTGTCTGCCAGACGCAAGCGATCCCCCACGGTGGGGCCAAACATTTCGCCATAGGCTCGTCGATCAATCTTCGCCATCTTAAAGTTTCCCCATCACCATGCCACGGAAGCCATATACGGCTTTTTCACCAGCGTACTCCACCAGCGTTACTTCCCGGGTTTGCCCTGGTTCGAAGCGCACGGCAGTCCCCGCGGCGATGTCCAGTCGGAACCCCCGAGCCTTGTCCCGGTCGAAATCCAGTGCTGCATTGGTTTCATAAAAATGATAGTGCGAGCCAACTTGAATCGGTCGGTCACCGGTGTTGGCGACTGCTATGGTCACCTTGGGCAGCCCGGCATTCAGCTCCAGCTCGCCCGGTTCAGTTATCAGTTCACCTGGAATCATGTGTTGTTCTCCTGCGTTTGGGCTGTATCAAGCCTACTTGGCCGTTTAAACAATGGGGTCATGCACGGTCACCAGCTTGGTGCCGTCGGGAAACGTAGCTTCAACCTGCACGTCGTGAATCATTTCGGCAATACCCTCCATTACATCGGCTTTGGTTAACAGGGTACGGCCATAGTCCATCAGTTCCGCAACGGTTCTGCCATCACGGGCGCCCTCCATTATCTCAAATGAGATCAGAGCAATCGCCTCTGGATAATTCAGTTTGAGGCCACGGGCTTTACGACGCTCCGCCAGCTGGGCCGCGCTGAACAGCAGCAGTTTGTCTTTTTCTCGAGGTGTCAGTTCCATTATCGTGTCCTGTTAGGTTTTATTGACTCGATGGTTTAATCGGTTGCATTCAGGTAAACCAGATCCGAGGCGCAATTGCTTCGCAATTCTGCATGATAAAACGCAGCTTGCGCCAGGCAGCAAAAAATGCATTTTTTATCGGCTCTGCCTGCATGGCATGAGCCCTTAGTATCAGCAATTTGGGAAGCTGGGTGACTTCTATAGTCAAGTGTGGCCCGCGATGCTGTTCGCACAGTTGCCGCATACTTGCTTCTGCAGCGGAGTCTTCCAACGTGCAAATCATGGTTGCCAGGGCGTGACTGCCGTTCAGCCCCCAACGCTTATGCATAAGCGCACTGCCACCGGCAAAGCGACTTTTCTCCAGCAGTAAGGGCTGTCCCGACATGGTTACTACCAAATCCTGCTGCAGATCACCGCTCTCAAACAGCTCACTGGATGCGGGCCGCCCCAGACAAGTAATCTCCCAACCGATGAAGCGGGATTCCGGCTGCAGATGGATATGAGTGCGATTTACTGCCAAGGCATCATTGAAAACAATATTTTCCTGGGGCAGCCATTCACCAAAGCCGCCGTCTGCCACCGTCATGGTGACCTGTTGGGTCTGCAACAGCCGCTGGCGATTGGAACAATACACCCGCCCAGCCGATGGCGTCGTCAACAACGCATGGGCATCGCTGCCGATTGTACTGGATATGACCAAACTGTCCCCCGCCACAATGCCCCCCGGGGGATGCAGGATATAGACATGAGCCTGTCCATTGGCTTCGGGGTAAAATGGTCGCTGAACCCGCAATGGGCCCTCATGACGATTACGCACGAGGGCCGTTTTCGCCCCCTTTTGTTCAAATTCCAGGGCAAGGGATGCAGACCACCCGGCCTGAGCCGGGGTCGCAATGGCATTCATTTATTAAGCCTCAACACAGACTGTTTATTGTTCTGATGGAAGTGGGTGGTCACCGCTAAAATTACAGCAAAATCCATTCCTCTGCATGGATAGGCAGAATATTTAACCACTAAACTGTGATATTACTACAGGCCACACCAGATTGGTGCACCCTGCTAGCCTGCGCACCAATCTCTAGCGTTTCATGCGTTTGCGGATAGTGGCTGGAGAAAAATACCCATCAGGCGGGGGCTCGGCATAGAACTCGGTTCCTTCACCGGCGCTGCACTGCAGAAAATAACTGCCGTCCACCAGATCGTGGTAGGCGTCCAGCGCTGAAAACATGCCGGGCATTTCTTCGTAATATGCAGAAAAACGCATGGTGGTACGCCACATATTGTCATCTTTGCCGTAGATATCGACCAGTACGATGCTCCAGGTATCTTCATCAATATAAAACGTACGGCGTTTGTATATATGGCGCTCGTTCTCTTTGAGGCGGGCCTCCACCACCCACACGCGATGCTTTTCAAAGCGCATGGCATTGGGCGCAATATGAAAGGGCATCAATGCCTGGGGATCGTCACAGCGGTTATAGCGCATTTTTTGATTGTTATAGGGAATCAGCATCTCCCGTTTTCCAAGCAATTCCCAATCATATCGATCCAGAGGGCCGTTAAATATATCAATCTCATCGGCCACCCTTATGCCTTCTGAATTAAACAGGGGGGAGTCATAACCCATCGTGGGAGTGCGCCGCATGCGACGTTCCCCGGTGATATAAATCCAGGCTTGACGAGGTTTACGCACAGGCTGCAGGCTTTCATGGATAAGCAGGCCGCCACCGGCCAAACGGGCCGGCCCCAGAATATGAGAAAAATAATACGCATTGCGCCAATTCAGCTCAGGGGTTTCACGGTCACGCTGATAGAAATGGGCGTAGGTTTCGATGATGGTTTCCAGTGAATCCACCAACATATTGGGATAAACCGTTGACTCGTATAGATGCAGTGAGATGAATACCCCTTTCCAGCGGGTTTGATGGTTCCACATCACTTCATAGGGCGTAGTCGGTTTCGGAAAGGGTGTACCTGGCCAGGCGGCAAGCACCTCGTCGCCACTGTCGCTGATACGGGCATCCTGCAGGTTCTTGCTGGCCGCCTCGTAGGTCCAAGCAGGCTGACGCGCAGTGCGATGGGTTTGGTAAACCGGAATATTGAAACTGTCCGGATGCAGTTCAAACATCTTCTGCAATCCAGGTGTGAGCAGTGCCTGGTATTGCGCCTGATTCTCTGCGGTAATTCGGTACAGTGGCTGCTCAGCGGCGATATCAGCCATCCACTGCAGATGATCTTCGTCGCTGAGCTCATCTGCAGACCAGCTGGGGATTGAGCCATCAGCGTTGGCGGCACGTTCAGCACCTATTGGGGTGAGTTCCTTGCCCAAGGTAGCGGCCTGCACAGGCAGGGTCAGCAGGGCTAACAACAGAGCGATACTGGTGCGCAGGTTCATGGTGTGTTCCTGTTATTGCTGTTGTGTTTGTTGTTCTTTTAATAACAAAATCAGGTTCTGAAACAACGCATCCTGATCTATGGGCTTCTTCAAGAACCCTTTCATGCCGACTTCCATGGCCTGAGTCTCGTAGTCTGACAAGACATGGGCCGTCAATGCAACTATAAGCGAAACCGGCTTTTGGTTGCTGCGCTCCCATGCCAGTATTTTCCGTGCGGCGGTGATGCCGTCCATTTCAGGCATCTCCCAATCCATCAAGATGCAATCGTAGCGCAGGCCGTGTTTGGTAATCTTTTCATAGGCGAGCTTGCCATTTTCAACCACATCCACGCTGATACCCGCTTTTTTCAGCATTCCCTGAATCACCATCTGGTTAACCTTGTTGTCCTCCGCCACCAGCACTCGCTTGCCAGATAGTTCATTACGATAATGCTGCTGACGCACCGACAGATCAGCCGTTTCCACGCCAGACAGACGGGACTCATCAATTGCATGCAGTTCAATGGTAAACCAAAACGTGGTGCCGCTACCGCGCTTGCTGTTAACGCCGATTTCCCCTCCCATTAAATGGCAAAGACGCTGACAAATGGCCAATCCCAGCCCGGTGCCTCCATAACGACGCGAAATGGACTTATCAGCCTGGGAGAACTGCTTGAACAACTCCGCCTGTTGCGTGTTATCCATGCCGATGCCGGTATCCCGCACAACGCCGTAAAGAAAGGTTTTTTCCTCCGTTGATTTCACCGACAGACGAACGTTGACTGACCCCTGCTCGGTAAACTTCAACCCGTTCCCCACCAAGTTCATCAGGATCTGACGCAGCCGCTGGGGGTCACAGTTCACCAGGTTGGGCACACTTTTATCAAACGAAATGTTCAGCTCTACGTTACGCTGCCGAAACAGCGGTTTGAACAGGGTCAGAGACTCATTGACCTCCTGGCGCGGATCAAACATGGTGTTATCAATCTGCAGCTTGCCCGCCTCGATCTTGGAGTAATCAAGCACATCATTGATGACCGCCAGCAGGGTCTGACCTGAGCTTTTCAGCGCCATCAGGTAGTTTTTCTGCTCCTCATTGAGCGGCGTGCCCGACAGCAGATCCACCATACCCAAAACACCATTGATAGGCGTACGTATCTCATGGCTCATGGTGGCCAAGAACTGGCTTTTGGCGCGATCTGCAGCCTCGGCAGCCTCTTTCTCCTGACGTTCTTTCTGACGCCCGGATGCTTCTCTTAGGTCCACCATATAGATGATGCTGTACACCAGCACCAGTAGCGCCATGCCGGTCATTGTCCAGCGCTGCTCAACCACCGCTGACTGGCGCTCCAGATGATATTGGGACTGCAGCAGGGAAAGAATCTGATCCCGGTAAACCGATGCGGTAACCACATACTGCGACACGTTGCGGTAGTAATTACGCCAAGGCGTATCGAGATCCGGGGACTGAATCACCTGATCATCAAGGGTATCGGCGGCTTCCTGCAGCAGATTCCAGGGAATATCCTTGAAGGGAGCCTTGCCAATCAGATCCGGGTGATTTTTAAGCAATTGGTTGGCTCGAATATTGAGCCGTTCGTGCTGCAACTCCAGGCGTTCATAGATACGCTCCAGGCTGTCAACCCCATCAGAGGGCACATGGCCTATGCGCAAGTAAAGGCTGCCATAAGAGCGGGCACGCCCCAGATCCGTGGTCAGATCGCTGAATTCGTCCAAAGCCAGATAGATCAAATTGAGGGAAACATCGAGGCGATCGCCAAACATGCCACCCTGATCAGCAAGCCGAAACTGAATCTGCTGCAGGGTTTCCACCAGCGGCTGATGCTCTCGGAATGCCACCTCCGGCGTATAAAGCTCCGCCCCCAACACCGGCCGCACTCGCTTTATTTGCTTGATTATTCTAGGAAAAGTTAACTCAAGAATAGGGTTATCCTGACTGAAGCTGGCATCCTGACTCAACGTCGACATGGCATTCAACAGCTCCTGACGCTGCCGCTCATATTCCGCCTCCAGTTCCTCGGAGCGGTCATAGACAACAATGACACTTAAATCACGCAGCCGCTCAGCCAGATCCACCACGTTCTGCAGGATACGAATGTCGTGAATCGATTTCAGTTTGCGGTCTATGCTCTGAATACGCTCATCACCGCCGTACAATAGCTGGACGAGCAGCAGCAGCAATGGCACCACAAGAAAGAGTGACAATAGGCCAATTCGGGTGGGCAAAAAGACTCGGCCATCCAGTCGATACAAGTGAAAAGTTCCCGTATATAATTGATTTTCGGTTAATATCTACCTAAATATAGCGGCTTTACTAACAATTTTCTGCTTTTTTACCAGACAAAAAAAAGCCCCGCTCGATCACTCGGCGGGGCTTTCTGTTCGATTCGCCTTACTTGGAATTATCAACCATGTAATCTACGATGGCTTTAATGTCATCATCAGAACAGGCGGCGCAGGTGCCACGGGGCGGCATCATGTTTAAACCGTTAATGGCATGAGAATACAGTGTATCATTGCCCTGAGCGATTCGAGGTGCCCACGCTGCTGCATCACCCACTTTCGGTGCACCGGCAGCACCGGTTGCGTGGCAGGCTGCGCAAGCATTGTACATCTCTTTAGGGGTTTTCTTGGCGTCCGCTGCCGCAACTGCAGCCACCGGTGCCGCGCTACCGCATTCTTCACCCTGCAAGCACACTTTTGCGGCTGGCTGAGTACGCGCATCAATCTTGGCGGGGCTCATGATAGAGCGCATGCCCACAGGCTCATCGTTTCCGGATTGATCTGCCAACTTGGACGCCAGTGCCTGACCAGACACACTCAAACCAACCAAAACTGCCAAAGAAACAATAAGTTGCTTCATCATGCCCATTTTTCCTCATCCTCTCTACACAATGCTTCGCGGCACTTTTGGCCCAGTCGAAACGGTTACAATTCGTTGAAGGCCGCAAGTATACCGTTAGTTACCCCTAAAACGGAATCACTGGGGCGGAAAGTTAGCCAGCATTTCCTGCACCAGATCCTGAATCAGATACTCCCTTTGGCTAGGATTCATGCTGTCCAGCAAATTACGGGTAGCCTTTGCAGTCCAAACCAGCTGATTGGACTGCGTATCCACCACCTCCAATATCAGCTTACCCTCAGTCTTCTCCTTGGCCTTGGGGCCAGTGCTGACACCCACCCCCATATTGCCGCCAGAGACCCCAAAACCGAAACTGACCCCTGAATTATCGATCTTGCGCTCGGCTTGAAGGTAGTACGCCACCAGAAAATCGGCCGCCCCCTGTTCCACCTGGCTGTAACGGCCAGCCAGCGCCTTTTGTATGGCCTGTTCAATACGGCTTCCATCCAGAGATTGATACGTCTGCTTCTCACTTTGTTGCAAGGCATAGCCTTGATAAGAAGCGTAATTGAACCCTGGATTATAATCATAATTGGCCAGTTTCTGAGCGCACCCACCTAAAAGCATACAAAACAAGCTAATGGTGACTAATATCAGTCTCGACATGAAGGGTTTCCTTTACACTGTGGATTAGTAATATGCTTGAGCATACGCAAGTGCAGTGAATCTGAAAACCAGATCTGGCCTACTGGAAAGGAAATTCGTTTCATCACACCATGAATGCTTCGATACAACAAAAGGCCCGTCGCTCCACCGCCATGCTGCTCAGTATCAGCCTGGGAGGTGTCGCCGTGGCCGCACTGGTGGCAACCGCAGTGGCCATGATGGTGGCTGACACCCTGCGGGGTGATGCGTATGCCATCAACCTCGCTGGATCAATGCGTATGCAGTCCTATCGCATGCTAACGGCGCGGCTCAACAACGAAAGCCCGGCAGAACTGAATCACCGCATCAACGCCTATCAAGAGAAACTGGATGATCCGTTGCTCGAGCGCATGGCGGCATTCAACAGTGACGCTCTGCTCCACCAACAATTGACCCTGCTGGAAAGCGACTGGCGCGACCAGCTGAGGCCCGCCCTTGAAGATCCGGCGTACAATTCTGCAGACTTGGTACCCATCGTTGAAGGCTATGTCACCCGCATCGATCAAGCGGTGCAGATGCTGCAGCAACAGTCGGAGAACAAAGTCAACACGTTGCGAAATGTGCAAACGTTTTCACTGCTGATATTGTTCTCACTGTCGGCACTGCTATTGCTAGCGGTGAACTTCAAATGGGTGGCGCCGCTCAAAGAATTTATGGCCGCCGTAAAACGCCTGCAAAACGGAGATTTCAGCACCCGCATACAATACAGTAATAACGACGAGCTGGGCCTTTTGGGTGAAACCATCAATCAAATGGCTGACCAGTTGGCGGCCCTCTACAATCAACTCGAACAACGGGTAAAAGATAAGACGCTGCAACTGCAACGGTCAAATGAATCGCTTGGCTTGCTGTATGAAAACAGTCGCCTGCTGTTTGCCAATCCTGATGAGCTCTATAACAACCTGCCTGCGGTGTTAAAAGAGCTGCAGCGCGTTACTCAGCTGGGCACCATCTCCCTGTGTCTGCGGCAAAAAGCTACCGGTCCATCCTATAAACTGCTTACCTCCGGCAATACCGCCAGACCCAGCTTTTGCCGCATGCCACATTGCGATGAATGCCGTAAGGAACCAGACAAAACCATCTTTGCCCCCCACTTGAAAGAGGTGGTGATGTTCCCTGTAATCAGCGGCGATGTACACGTTGGCGACATCAGCGTCGAACTGCATCACGATCAGAACATCTCACCGTGGCAAAACAACTTGCTCAACGCAATGGCCGAAGTTATCGCCACCACACAAAGCCTGTCCAAGCTAAGCCATCAGCATTCACGCTTGGCCCTGATGGAAGAACGGGCGGCCATTGCCCGCGAACTGCACGATTCCCTGGCGCAATCGCTTTCCTACCAAAAGATGCAGGCCAGCCGCCTGCGCAAACTGCTGGAAAAATCAGCCAGCGACGAAGAACTGTTTGATGCCATCGCCCAAAGCCAGGCAGGCCTGAATGAGTCCTACAAGCAATTGAGGGAATTGATCAGCACCTTCCGCATCAGCGTTTCCGAGCCGGGCTTTGAAGATGCCGTCAGCAAAGCCGTAACCGAAATCACACAACAGCAGAACCTGCCGATAGAGCTGGACTATGGCATCGGACACTGCCCACTGAGCGCCAATGAAGAAACCCATTGCCTGCATATCATACGAGAAGCCCTCAACAACGTCGCCAAACACGCACAAGCCAAGCGTGCTCGGGTTCAGCTGAAACAACTGCCCAGTGGCTACATCCAATTGCAAGTAGAAGACGACGGCATCGGCATTGCCGAGAACCCCCACAAACAAAATCATTTCGGACTTTCGATTTTGGCAGAACGCAGCAGCCACTTGCATGGTAATCTCGTCATCACCCGCCCGGAACAGGGGGGCACCTTAATCGACGTGACCTTTGAACCCAAATTCCTTAACAACACTAGAATGAAACCCAATGATGTTACAGAAGTCAGCCTTGACCGTGTTGGTGGTTGATGACCACCCTCTGCTGCGCAAAGGTGTGGTAGACCTGCTTACTCTTGAAGATGAAATCATCCCTGTGGGTGAAGCCAGCGATGGCATCGACGCAGTGCGCAAAGCCCAGGAACTGGAGCCGGATCTGATACTGCTGGATCTGAACATGCCCGGCATGAATGGTATTGAAACCATCCGCGCGCTACGCAATGCCGGCGTCGATTCACGAATTCTGCTGTTTACCGTATCCGATAGTGAGTTTGATGTCCTGTCAGCATTTCGAGAAGGCGCGGATGGCTACCTGCTGAAAGATGTGGAACCTGAAGCCCTCATCAACAGCATCAAAAAAGCGGCCAAAGGCATAACCACGGTGAGCCCGGAATTAGTGGACATACTCACATCGGCCATCAAATCACGCGACGGACAACATGACTCTGAACTGGATGATCTGACCGATCGGGAAAAGGAAGTGCTCACTCATGTGGCCCATGGGCTTTCCAACAAAATGATTGCCCGCGAATTGGACATCGCCGAAGGCACGGTGAAAGTTCACGTTAAGAGATTACTCAAAAAACTGGGCATGCGCTCCCGCGTTGAAGCCGCAGTATGGCTAACCAAGCTCAACGATTGATCGTAACTGCCACAGGTGATACCCCGATAGGAGTATCACCTACCTACAATGCATCTTCCCGCCCCTCACGCAACATGACCCCGATCAATTTAGTCAGGTATTCCTGGATCAATAATGCCCGTACATCTTTTAACGATGAAGGGGGCATACAATGCCAGACATCTTTACAAAAACCATGGCACGCAATATCTATTGGGGGGGCAGCGTATTTTTCATACTGGTATTTGTTGCCCTGACCTTTGACACCACACAGCGTCTACCAGAACGCGATCACCGGGAGAACATCACTGAGCAGGTCGCACTGGGCAAAGCCGTATGGGAGAGAAACAACTGCATCGGCTGCCACACCCTGTTGGGCGAAGGTGCCTACTTTGCACCAGAGCTTGGCAACGTCTATCAACGCTTCGGCAATTCCAAAGAAGCCATCAAAGGTTTCATCAAGAGCCGCCCGGTTGACGGCATACCCGGTCGCCGCAGCATGCCGCAGTTTAACCTGACAGAAGAAGAGCTGGAGGCCATCGCCGAGTTCCTGAAGTGGACCAGCGAAGTAAATACCGAAAACTGGCCCCCCAACATTAACGGTTAAAAGGAGACTATCATGAGTGAAGCACAATTACGTTATCAGTCTCAGGCCGTTGCCATGCCGTACTTTATCGCGGCCATCGGTTTGTTTGTAGGGCAGGTTTTGTTTGGATTGATCATGGGCCTGCAGTACGTTTGGGGAGACTTCCTGTTCCCTGAAATTCCGTTCAACGTTGCCCGCATGGTGCACACCAATTTACTGATCGTGTGGCTACTATTCGGATTTATGGGCGCAGCCTACTACCTTGTTCCAGAAGAATCCGAACGCGAGCTGCACAGCACCAAGCTGGCACTGGCACTGTTCTGGATATTTCTGATAGCCGGGGTACTGACTATCGTTGGCTACCTGGCCGTTCCCTATGCCACCTTGGCCAAGATCACCGGCAACGACATTCTGCCCACAATGGGCCGTGAGTTTCTGGAGCAACCAACCATCACCAAAATCGGTATTGTTATTGTCGCACTGGGCTTTTTATACAACATCGGCATGACCGTGCTGTCCGGTCGCAAAACTGTCATCAGCGTGGTGCTGCTCACAGGATTGGTTGGCTTGGCGGTTATGTTCCTGTTCTCCTTCTACAACCCCGAAAACCTGATTCTGGATAAATACTTCTGGTGGTGGGTGGTTCATCTTTGGGTTGAAGGTGTGTGGGAACTGATCCTGGGTGCGATCCTGGCGTTTGTACTGATCAAAACCACAGGCGTGGATCGTGAGGTCATCGACAAATGGCTGTATGTCATCATCGCCGCAGCACTGATTACCGGCATCCTGGGTACTGGTCACCATTACTACTGGATCGGGGCACCTGCATACTGGCAATGGCTGGGTTCTATCTTCTCCGCGTTCGAACCCATCCCGTTCTTTATGATGACCATCTTCGCCTTTAACATGGTGTTCAAGCGTCGTAAACAACATCCCAATAAAGCGACCGTGTTGTGGGCCATGGGTACAGGTGTAATGGCTTTTCTCGGTGCAGGCGTGTGGGGCTTTATGCATACCCTGGCACCCGTTAACTACTATACCCACGGCACTCAAATTACCGCCGCCCATGGACACATGGCTTTCTATGGTGCCTACGCGATGATCGTACTTACCATCATATCCTACGCCATGCCCAAACTACGCGGCATTGGCACAGCTATGAGCAATCGAGCGCAAGTCGTAGAAATGTGGAGCTTCTGGCTGATGACCGTTGCGATGGTCTTCATCACACTGTTCCTGACTGCCGCCGGTGTACTACAGGTCTGGCTGCAACGCTATCAACCAAACCCAATGCCATTTATGGCAACACAGGATCAAGTCGCCATATTCTACTGGTGTCGCGAACTGTCTGGAATAGTCTTTACCATCGGCCTGATCTTGTACATCGTCAGTTTTTTCATCAAAGGGGAACAGCCACAAGCTGAACCTGCCAAGGCCTAACATACATCAGGTTAGGGCTTGCTTAAGCCAGAGGCTGCCGTGATATTACCCTGTCATGGCAGCCTCATTACGCCAACCCGAGTCATAAGGTCTTGTCATGAATTCTTCTTTACAACTAGGTGATGATCCCACCGCACAAACCCCTTTCTACCAACCTCAGGCCGAAGAAGTAACCTTGTTCGAGCACGCCTACCGACACCAGCTTCCAGTATTACTGAAAGGCCCCACCGGTTGCGGCAAAACACGTTTTATTCGTCATATGGCCACCAAGCTCGGCTTGCCACTGTACACCGTGGCCTGCCACGATGATCTGACAGCCGCTGACTTGGTAGGACGCCACCTGCTGCAGGAAGGCGATACCGTGTGGAATGATGGCCCGCTCACCCGGGCAGTGCGTGAAGGTGGAATTTGTTATCTGGATGAAGTAGTAGAAGCACGCAAGGACACCACTGTAGTGTTACACCCCTTGTCGGATGATCGGCGCGAACTACCCATCGAGCGCACCGGTGAACTGCTGAAAGCACCCGACAACTTCATGTTGGTCGTATCATACAACCCAGGCTATCAGAACGTCTTCAAAGGTATGAAGCCATCCACGCGGCAACGCTTTGTAGCCATGCGTTTTAACTTTCCAACACCCGCGCTGGAACAGAAAATCGTTATCAAAGAAAGCGGCGTAGCACCGGCCATTGCCCAGCAATTGGTAGAGATAGCACAGGCATTACGTCGCTTGCAGGATCATGATTTAGAAGAATCGGTATCCACAAGGTTGCTGGTGTACTGTGCCAGCTTGCTGAACAGCGGCTTACCCTGGCAAATCGCCTGTCGGGCAGCCATCGCAGAGCCACTCTCAGACGATGAAGACACCGTAACAGCTCTAATGGATGTCATCACCGCTATCATGGATGGCTGAGCCACACACATAGTCAATGAACACATAGATTCTGGATCTTAACGCGATGAATGATGAGCATGAACGTAAACTGGCTGGGCAATCCCATATATTCTACTTATTGAATATCAGTTTTCTGCCAGTGATTGGATTCGCACTACAGATAATATTGTGGCGTCATACTCGGACCCGGTGCCTGGCGTTCGCCATGGCACATACACGCCAGTCCATCATTGCCAGCATCACCGCAGGCTGTGCACTGACCATAGTAACCGGCTTGATCTTGATCATTGGCGAACTCTCATCTCCCTATACTTGGGTTGTGTTGATTCTGTATTTCACCTTATGTCATACCGCCCTGATCCTGCTGGGCATCTTGGGTTACGCCCGCGCCAACGCAGGAAAGCCATTCATGTTTTTTCACTATGCAACCTGGTGGGGATAAACAATGGAAGAAGCTGTCGGCAAGCTGTGGCACCGCTGGATAAGCCGGGCCGCACAAGTCGAATATCCAAACTCCCGAGTTGAGTTGAAATCGGTACAGAAAAAACTCGCTTTGTACTTTCATGCTTTCGGAGGAAAACCAGGGCTGGCAATCAAGCCCGGCTCCAAAGAAATGTGGCAGGCGCGCCGCACATTATTGGAAAAGATCGCTGGCCGTGAGTGGCAAGCACAACTGTGCTGGGCAGATGAAGAGAGCCTGTATTTGCCAGGCAGCATTGCCCTGTTTAATGATCGTGAGCTAAATGAACAATTGTACCTGTGGCTGGCTGCCCTGGCCGCTACAGATGATCACCAATTGCAAGCACTACCCTGGCTTGATCGCTGCCAGCAACAAGTAATATCTACATTACTGCGCTGGCCCGGGCTCAGTAAAGTCTATCAGCGCCTGGCAAAAGCCCATATCGAACAACGCCATTGGCAAAATAGCCATGCGCTGAACAAAGCGGAAACAGCCTTACGCCGCGCAATTTTACAGCCCGACTTACAAATCAAGCAGGATGTAGACCCCCACCTGCTTGAGCCCGTACCCATCTGGCTACACCCGCTACCACCATCCACCCAGCAACGGCAGCGTGAAGCAGCCCCTGAAATAGAAAACCTGAGCGCTGAAGTCACAGAAATCGAAGGCGATCATCAACGCAAAGCCAAGCGGGTCGAACACAGTAAAGATGATCAAGGCCTGTTGGCATTCAGGCTGGAAAGTTTATTCTCCTGGGCCGAATTTGCTAACGTGGATCGCCCTCAAGAAGATGATGAGGATCTGGGTGCTGAAAAGGCCGCGAACGATCTGGATGAGTTTGCCGTATCCAGTCAAAGCGGCCACGTTAAAAAGCGATTGAAATTCGATCTAGACCTACCCTCTTCAGACTACGACGATATCACGCTGAAGACAGGCATTACCACGCCAGAATGGGATTACAAAAAACGCGTACTGGTAGAAGATCACTGCCATATTGAATTAATGCGCACCCAACTGCAGGAGGCCAAGGAACTCCCTGCGCACCTGCGTAAACCCGCGCGCCAGATACGCGCTTTCTTTGAAATGCTGGCGCTGAATAGAACCTGGCTCAGACAGCAGCCTCAAGGCAGCGAAATTGATCTCGATGCCTATCTTGATGCACTGACCCGATGGCGTCTGGGCCAAAAAGATACCGCCATGGGACTATTCAAGGAAATACGTCGCCATCATCGTGATTTGAGTTGTTTGCTGCTGGCAGATCTATCGCTTTCCACCGATGCCGCAGTAAACGACCATCAAAAAGTCATCGACGTAATTCGAGATGGCCTATTTCTGATGAGCGAAGCCATGCAGGCTACCGGCGATCGATTTGCGATGGCAGGCTTTTCTTCAAAACATCGTCACATGGTGCGCTATTATCCACTAAAAGACTTCAACGAAACGCTATCTCCAATAGTACGCGGCCGCATTCAGTCGGTGAAACCCGGCTTCTATACTCGGATGGGAGCGGCCATTCGCTACGCAACCAGGACACTGGAGACCGAGCATAGCGCCCATCGCTTATTGCTATTGCTATCCGATGGCAAACCCAATGACATCGACCGTTATGATGGCCGCTATGGCATTGAAGATACCCGCACTGCCATTCAGGAGGCCACCAGCAAAGGTATTCTGCCTTTTTGCATCACTATTGATAACCGCGCTAACGAGTATCTGCCGTATCTATTTGGGCACAAACAATACGTCGTAATCCGAAACGCCAAACAGCTGCCACAGCAACTGCCACTGATATACGCCCGGCTAACTGAGTCGCTTTAAAATACTATTGGCAACAAATCACACAAAAAAAGCGCCGCATTCAAGCGGCGCTTTATTCTCCTGATATCGATTCTACTGTAATCAGTAAATGTCTTTACCGGTGTTAGTCACATTGAATTTACCGGTAGGGGTTACCAAACGCTTATCCTTGATAACTTTTTTGAGCTTGCGGGTCTTATCATCCACCACTACGATTGCAGACTCCTGATCCTTACCATTCCAGACCGAGAACCACACCTCGTCACCGGCAACATTGTATTCCGGCTGCACCACTCGTTTCGGCCCTTCGCCCAAACCAGCCCATTCTGCAATGGGGAGCACCTCATAGCCTTTATCCAAGTTGTTGATGTCAAATACCGCCACACTCTGACTGATCGCAGGCTCTGGATTCAGCGGGGAATCGACCCACAAGTTTTTAGATTTTGGATGCGATTTCACAAACAAAGAACCACCGCCCTGACCATTTAGAACACGCACCACCTTCCATGCATTGGCTTTGTGCTTCTCAGGATCAGTTCCCATAAAGGTGACTTTATCGTTACCCAGCGCACTGGTTACCCAAACCGGTCCATACTTAGGATCCGTCAGGTTCGCACCACGACCCGGATGGGGAATTTTGTCCACATCTGTCAGGGCTACCAGCTTACGGTCTTTGGAGTCCACTACAGCGATCTTGTTAGACTGGTTCGCCGCTGTAAGGAAGTAACGATGGGTAACATCCCATCCCCCATCATGCAGATACCGCGCAGCATTGATGGTTTTCACCTGAAGATTATCCAGATCCTCGTAATTCACCAGCAGAATCTTGCCGGTTTCTTTTACGTTGATGATGAACTCTGGATGCTGATGAGAAGCAACGATCGCGGCAACACGAGGCTCAGGATGGTAATCCTGGGTATCAACCGTCATACCACGAGTAGACACGATCTTCAGTGGTTCGAGCGTATCTCCATCCATAACCACATACTGCGGCGGCCAGTACGAACCAGCTACGGCATACTTATCCTCATAGCCATGATACTTGGACGTTTCCACAGAACGGGCTTCCAAACCTACCTTAATTGTGGCTACCCGAGCTGGCGTCTTCATCCAGAGATCAATCATGTCGATCTTGGCATCACGGCCGATGGTAAATATGTAGCGTCCGGATGCAGAAATACGTGAGATATGCACTGCATACCCGGTTTTTATAACGCTGATAATTTTTTTGGTATCACCATCGATCAATGCAACTTCACCACTGTCACGCAAAGTTACCGAGAAGATGTTTCCTATGTTGTAATTGTTCATTTTTTTCTTGGGACGCGCTTCTGCCGGAACCAGAACCTCCCAAGTATTCTTCATCTCTTTCATACCCCACTCAGGAGGCTGGGGTGGCTCATGCTGAAGATAACGAGCCATTACATCTATTTGCTTTTCGGTCAGATCGCCGCTGGTACCCCAGTTCGGCATACCGGCAGGAGAACCGTATGTAATGAGTGTTTTTAGATAATCGGTACCCTTCTCACGTGTGATGTCGGTAGTGAGTGGTTTGCCCGTTGCACCTTTACGCAACACGCCGTGACAACCTGCACAACGTTCAAAGAACACTTTCTTGGCAAAGTCGAACTCATCAGACGTCATGGCAGGCCCTTCGGAGGTCACCATATTTTTTGCCAAGGCAGGGTCAATACCGGTGGGCGCACTCTGGTAGGCCAGCTCTGAATCGGTCGTGCCTGGGTGAGCACCTTCAGCCTGGTTACCAGAACGCGCGGCCGCCACCGCCCCAACAGCAACACCGCCACCATCATTGCCCCAGCTATTCAACGTATAGTTCAGAACATCGGCAATCTCTCGGTCGCTCAGGTAGCCAAAATTGGGCATGGCATTATTAAAGTCTTTACCATTAACTGTAATTTTCCCGGTTAAGCCGTTAACCAGAACACCTACAGCGCGCTGTTTGTCTTTAAGCAGATAATCAGACTTGGCCAGCGGAGGAAAAGCCCCCGGCAACCCCGTGCCTGTAGGCTGATGACATCCGGCGCAGTATTTTCCGTACAACGTTTCACCACGTTTTACCGATGCTTCCAGCTCTGCACCTGTTTCTGCCCTATGAGTCGCTGCAGCATCCGCTGCCAACGCGCTATTCAGCGACGGCAACGCCAGCATTGCCAAACTCGCCCCCAACACACGCCACGACCCCAGTCTGGGTATAAGTGACGATTGTTTCCACCTGCTATTGGACATAGTCCACCTCCGGTTATGCCAATCAATGTTGACTGACAGTTGCTCTGTGAATAACTGGTAACGAATCATGCTGCTGAAATGGAGATGATGAAGCTGGGCGTTGAGAGTTAATCTTTTTCGACGGACAAAGCCATCGAGCCATGATTAAAAGGCTGCTGCATTGAAATAGAACCCAACCCAAAGCGGCTAGAATAAAAGCACTTTCACTTAGTTGTGCATATTCCATACTGAGATCTCCCCTTCTCTACTGATTGGCATTATTGACACTGGGTGGCCAGCAAAGCTTGAGCGAGATCAACAGAACAGGATGGATACCAACTTATCGCCCCAGGCGTACCTACAAAGTATTACGCCTTGCTGTTTATGGCTGAAACACTGATCTAAAACAGGTTTCTCAGCTCATCGATTCCTAGAATAAATGCCATGAGAAGGGATCATGACAAAATTAAAATAGCATTCTGGGTGTTCGGCGCATTGTTTAGCTCAACGGTTCATGCTGCGCCCTCGGAACAACGTCAGGCAGACATTATTTACACAGTAAAACAGGACTGTGGGTCTTGCCATGGGCTTACCCTGGCAGGTGGGCTTGGCCCTGACTTGCGTGCGTCGCGACTCAAACAACTGCCCGACAACTATTTGATATCCGTGATCAGAAATGGTGTGCCCGGCACGCCCATGCCGCCCTGGCAACGTTTTTTTTCAGATAAAGAGATTCATTGGATCGTTACCCAGCTAAAACAAGGAGCAATATGATGCGCTTCAGCCTGATGCTGTGCTCATTGTTATTATGCGCATGCACACATCGATCAACTCTGCTTCCAACCGGAGATCTTGGTGTCGTGATCGAGCGCGCCAGTGGATCTGTGCAAATCGTAAACACAACTCATCACAACGCTATCAACCAAGTAGAAGGGCTCGGCGACCTCTCCCATGCATCCATTGTCTATTCACGGGATCAACGTTACGCCTATGTATTCGGTCGCGATGGAGGTTTGAGCAAGGTTGATCTGCTGCAACAAAAATTGGATCACAGAATCCTGCAAGGTGGCAACAGCATTGGCGGGGCAATCAGCCAGGATGGATCAATGGTAGCGGTATCCAATTACGATCCGGGAGGTGTCAAAATATTTTCTGCCGATACACTGGATCTTATAGCAGATATCCCAGCTGAGTATGCGCCAGGGAAATTCTCTAAAACCGTAGGCTTAGTGGATGCTCCAGGGAATCGCTTTGTGTTCAGCCTGTACGATGGTAACGCCATCTGGTTGGTAGACATGTCGGATCCATCTTCTCCAAATATCCAGCGTTTCTCAAACATCGGCCGCGCACCCTATGATGGGTTGATTTCGCCACAAGGTCGCTACTACATCGCTGGGCTTTTTGGAGAAGATGGCTTGGCTTTGCTGGACCTCTGGCACCCAGAACAGGGCGTACAACGCATACTGCCCGACTATGGAAAAGGATCTGAGAAAATGCCCGTTTATAAAATGCCACACTTGGAAGGATGGGCTATTTCAGGGAATAAAGCTTTTTTTCCCGCGGTAGGTCGCAATGAAGTATTAGTGATGGACATGAATAACTGGCAACTTCTACAGCATATACCTGTGCATGGACAACCTGTATTTGTTATGACCCAACCCGATCACCGCCGGGTGTGGGTCAACTTCGCATTCCCCGATAATGACACTGTTCAGATTATTGATACCGAAACAAGTGAAGTGATAAAAACACTTGTTCCCGGAAAGGGTGTTTTGCATATGGAATTCACGCCAAGAGGCGAACAGGTCTGGATTTCTGTACGCGACGAAAATCGAATTGATATATACGACACTAAAACACTACAACGCCTTCACACTCTGCCTGCCAATGCACCCAGCGGGATATTTTTTACCAACCGCGCACACCAGATAGGATTGTAACCATGCTGGATAATCTTTCCCGTCAATTAATCGATTGTTATCAGAAGGGCTTTCCGGTTGGGCCGAGACCATTCCAACAACTTGCTGCCGAGTTTGGTGTAAAGGAGCAGGAGGTCATCGATTGCTTGCGAACCTTGCGCTCACAGCGAGTGATCACCCGGGTAGGCCCTGTGTTCGATCACCATCGCGCAGGGTCCAGCACACTGGCAGCACTCGCAGTTCCTTCCGAGCGCCTACTGGAAATTGCAGACTTTATAAATAGTTTTGAAGGGGTTAATCATAACTATGAGCGGGAACATGAATTTAACCTATGGTTTGTAGTTACTGCCTGTGATCACGAAGATCTTCAAACCACACTGCAAGCTATAGAACGTGGTACGGGTATGCCCATGTTGGTGCTGCCCATGGAACAAGCCTACCACATTGACCTAGGCTTCCAATTGCAATGGCAGGATAAAGCATGAACGTACTCACCGAAGTTCAACAAGATCGACTTAAAGCTGCCATCCAGGATGGCCTGCCACTGACGGCAACTCCCTACCGCACACTCTCGCTGCAACTGGATCTACCAGAACCACTGGTAATGGAGCAAATTGAACACTGGCTCCGGGAAGGGTATATCAAACGCATGGGCTTAGTGGTGCGCCACCATGCAGTCGGCTACCGATCCAACGCCATGGTGGTATGGAATGTTGCCGATGATAAAGTCGATCAAGTGGGGGAGTTACTGCGGCAGGCGGACTGCGTCACCCTCTGTTATAAGCGCCGCCGTCAGTTGCCGGATTGGCCTTATAACCTGTACTGCATGATTCATGGTAAAAGTCGCGAAAGCGTCCTGACACAATTAGAACTGCTCACCCGTCAATACGAACTGCAGCATATCCCCAGATCCATCCTATTCAGCAACCAGCAATTCAAACAGACCGGAGGCCACTATGCCCGCCGCGCCAGCTGACTCCAGGCCGACTTTACAGGATAAGTTTGAACTCGATCAGACTGACCGACGCATCATCAATCGACTGCAGGACGGCATGCCTGTGTGTGATCAACCCTATCTGTTGGTGGCTGATGAACTCGGCATTCAAGAGCATGAATTGCTATCACGGCTGCAAACCATGCTGGATAACAAAGTGCTTAGTCGCTTTGGCCCCATGTTTCATGCCGAGCGTTTGGGGGGCGGGCTGGCACTGGCTGCTATGCGCATTCCCGAAGATGAGTTCGATCATGTTGCTGCCCAGGTAAACGAGCTGCCAGAGATCGCTCACAACTATCAACGCACCCATAAATTTAACATGTGGTTCGTGATTGCCACTGAGCAAAAAGCAGATGTCGAACGCGTTGTCTCTCAAATCGAGTCGACCACCGGTTATCCGGTTTATAACATGCCGAAGATCGAGGAATACTATGTTGGATTACGATTCCCAGTCTAAAACAGGCTACCAAATCAATGCGCTGGATCGAAAGCTGATTCAGCTCACCCAGAGCGGGCTGCCCCTGGTAAGCCAGCCATATCAAAACCTGGCACAACAACTGGGTATCACCGCTTGCGAAGTTAAGGCCCGTTTTCAGCGCATGCTAGATCATGGCGTTATTCGTCGCATTGCGGCTGTGCCGAACCACTATAGCCTTGGCTTTCGTGCCAATGGTATGACGGTGTGGAACGTGCCCGACAATCGCGTCAGTGATCTAGGCCCAAAGATAGGAGCGCTGGATTTTGTCAGTCATTGCTACCACCGCCCCCGACATCTTCCGGAGTGGCCTTACAATCTGTTCGCGATGGTACATGGACACAGCCGCGACGATGTACAGGATCACATCCAGGCCATATCTGATTTAATCGGCATCGATAATCATGGTAGCGATGTTCTGTATTCAACTCGCATCTTGAAAAAAACCGGCCTGCGACTGGCCGACTGACTCGAGGCAGCATCATGTTTCGCATCACACAATATATGCAAACCATACTCAACCCCAGTCCGGTTCCTCCCGCCAGGAATCCTCCAGGGCCGGTTGTGATCTGGAATCTGATACGGCGCTGCAATCTCACTTGCAAACATTGCTATTCCATTTCGGCTGATGTTGATTTCCCAGGCGAGTTAACCACAGATCAGATTTTCCACGTAATGGATGACCTGAAGCAGTTTCGGGTTCCTGTCTTGATACTGTCCGGTGGTGAACCACTGCTAAGACCCGATATCTTCGACATATCACGCAGAGCCAAAGCAATGGGTTTCTATGTGGGGCTGTCCAGCAATGGAACGCTTATCAATGAAGACAATATTCAGCAGATCGCCGACATAGGCTACGATTATGTCGGCGTAAGCCTTGATGGCATTCGTGAAACCCACGATCGCTTTCGCCAAAAGAAGGGAGCATTCGATGCTTCACTGCATGGCATGGAGCTGTGTCAGCAACATGGCATTAAGGTCGGTGCGCGATTTACCCTTACTCAAGATAACAGTCACGAGCTGGACCCCTTACTGGACATTATAGCGGAACGCAATATCGATAAATTCTACTTATCGCATCTGAATTATTCCGGCCGCGGCAACCGGCATCGCAAGCACGATGTCTTTCATCAAACCACCCGCACTGCAATGAACCGCCTGTTTGAACGCTGCTGGGACGAGCTTAATCGCGGCATTGTTCGAGAATATGTGACTGGCAATAACGATGCAGACGGCCCATTCCTGTTGCAATGGGCTGAGCGCAATGCCCCCGACCAAGTCATGGCCCTGCGCCAACGGCTAATCAACTGGGGTGGCAACTCCAGCGGCCAGAACATATCCAACATCGACAACCTGGGCAATGTTCACCCCGATACCTTCTGGTGGAACTATAATCTAGGCAACGTAAAAGATGAGCCGTTTTCCGCCATTTGGAGCCGCAACACTGATCCTCTGATGGCCGGGTTCCGACAAAAACCACGCCCGGTAGAGGGGCGCTGCGCTCACTGTCAGCACCTGAGTATTTGCGGCGGCAACACCCGTGTACGCGCCTACCAGCTCACCGGCAATGCATGGGCAGAGGATCCAGCCTGTTATCTTGATGATGATGAAATTGGTTTACCGCAGAACTACTCAGCTGAACGTATTCCCCTGCCTTCCAACAGCGGCTCGGCCAATCGCATCACCACAAGGATTCTCGATTAACATGAAACACCCAAGCAGCCTGTTGCTACTGACTTTGTTCAATTTTATATTATTGTTTCCTGCACTAACGACAGCAGCCGAAGATTCAAACTCTGCTAAACAGCTGTATACCCAGTACTGCACCAGTTGCCATGGAGCTCAACGGCTTGGTGGCATGGGGCCCGCGTTATTACCAGGCAACCTATCACGATTACGCAAGTCTGATGCAGCCCAAGTCATCCAATCAGGGCGCGCTGCGACCCAAATGCCCGCATTCGCACACACCCTCAACAACACCCAGACCGAGCTACTGGTAAACTACATCTATGAGGAACCCGACACACAGCCTGAATGGACACTTGCGGACATCAAATCCAGCCAGCAAATTCATTTTCAACAAAACCAACTTTCCAGTCAGCCAGTGTTCCAGGCTGATTTGCAAAATCTGTTTATTGTAGTTGAGCTGGGTGACCATCATGCCACCTTGCTTGATGGCGACACCTTCAACCCGATCCATCGCTTCGCCACCCGATTTGCATTGCACGGTGGCCCCAAATACTCACCAGAAGGTCGCTATGTATATTTTGCTTCTCGCGACGGCTGGATCAGCAAATTTGATATCTACAATCTTAAAACCGTGGCAGAGATTCGTGCCGGTATCAACACGCGTAATATGGCTGTGTCGTTCGACGGACGCTATGCAATGGTTGCGAACTACCTGCCCCACAACCTGGTACTACTGGATACTGAGACACTGTCTCCCATAAAAGTGATACCGGTTGACGGTCGAGTAAGCGCTGTCTACACCGCACCACCTCGCAACAGTTTTATTGCTGCATTGAAAGATGAGAAAACCATTCTGGAGATACCCTATCGCACACCATTCAAAGTCCGCTCCATCAGTACCGACGCGTATCTGGATGATTTCTTTTTCGACGCGAGCTACCAACACCTGATTGGAGCCAGCCGTGAAGGCGATCGCGGACAAGTCGTCGCACTGGAAAGCGGCAAAACCATTGCCACCGTACCGCTGGCTGGCATGCCCCACTTAGGCTCCGGAATCAGCTGGGACTATCAAGGCAAAACCGTTATGGCCACACCCCACCTGAAAGAAGGCAAAATCTCCATCATCGATATGAGCAGCTGGAAAGTAATTAAACAGATCGACACCCTGGGCCCCGGTTTCTTCATGCGCAGCCACGACAACAGCCCGTATGCCTGGGTTGATGTGTTCTTTGGCCCCAACAAAGACGCAGTACACTTGATTGACAAACAAACCCTGGAAATAGCTCATACTCTGAAGCCAGAGCCAGGAAAAACCGCCGCACATGTTGAATTCACCAAAGATGGCCGCCACGCCCTGCTGTCCATATGGGAGGATGACGGTGCTGTCATCGTTTACGACAGCCAGACACTCCAAGAAGTAAAGCGGCTTCCCATGCGTAAACCCAGTGGCAAATACAATGTGTACAACAAAACCCACTACTCGGCGGGAACCAGCCACTAATTTACAGTAGTGGATTGAGTTTGTTGGGTTTTGCCCTGTATAATGTCGCTCTTGCCGGTCACGTTGGCCAACAATCTGAACAAAATCAGATTGTTATCACGCCAATCACCGACAAGGCGTCATTTTTGACGGCACGCGCCCGTAGCTCAGCTGGATAGAGTAGGTGGCTTCGAACCACTTGGTCGGGAGTTCGAATCTCTCCGGGCGCGCCATTTTTTATATCGATAATACGTTTCCACCCTCGCGCAAATATCCACACTGCTCACTTTCTCTCTGCATTGGGAATCGCCCGACTGGCTTCCTCTCTGATGCCGTTATTATTCAACACGAAATAAGCAAACAGCCCCGCAATCATGCCGGGAGCTACGCTGTATATCACCGCACCCCAACCCACTTGCTGCCACAGCAGAAACACAGCAACACCGGTAACTACCATAGTGATGGAAGTTGACTGAGGTATGCGCTTACCCATAGCATTCAAAAGCACCAACGGCGCAAACGCTGACCCCAACAGCCCCCAGGCATCAAGCACCAGTGCAAAGACTGATTCCGAGCCGGTCAATGCAATCGACACAGCAATGGCGATCACTCCAGCAGTGGTCAACTTGGCAACCCATAGCGAATGCATCTTACCCGGCTGCTGCACCATATCACGGGTTACTGCGGCCGAGCAGGACAAAATCAAAGAATCCGCCGTCGACAGAGTTGCAGCAAACAACGCAGCCAGTATTACTCCCACCAGGACGTCCGGCAATATCAACTGCGCCATGGTGGGCAGCGCCAACTCCGAATCAAAGTCAGAGCTTTCAGGAAACGCAATACGGCTTAGCAAGCCGACAATAATCGTTGCACTGTAGAAAAGTATGAACCAGGCGTAATAGTAAAGCCTCATACGGTTGATATGTGATTCATCATCCAGGCTGATGAAGCGAACAACGATATGTGGCTGACCGACCACCGCAATACCGCCGAACAACCAACCTAGAACAAACAACGTGACACCAATCAAATCTGTATCAGGAAACCAGTTGATATATTGAGGATCAATAGAGGCAATCTTTTCCAAAGACAAAGACCACCCACCCGCTAGCTCAATGCCTCCAACTATTAGCATCCCCATGCCAAACAACATGACAAAAGACTGAACCGCATCAGTCCAAATAGAGGCACGCAGTCCGCCGGCAGCACTGTATAACAGAACAATACCGGCACTAATCAGAATACCCCATGTCCGATCCCACTCTAAAAGTACCGAGGTTGCTTTACTACCTGCTTTAAATTGCGCAGCAGCATAGAGAGTAAGAAAGAAAATGGTAAGCACACCAATCAAGCGACGTAGTGCATGATTATCATCACCATGCCAATGAGCCAGCAACCCGCCATATGAATGAACCTTCTCCGAACGCGAAGCGGCATGCAATGGCCTCAAGGTCAAAAATGACACCATCAGATCACCCCCAATCCAGCCCACCATCAACCAAATAGAGGACAACCCTGTGGCATAGGTTAGCCCGATCATACCGATAAACATAAAACCGCTGTTATTCGTCGCCACTGCCGAAAGCCCTGCCAGCCAAGCTGGAATCGCCTTGCCTGCAACCAAATAATCCTCAGCTGTCTTACGGCTCTTAACCATGGATGAAAGCCCAATGGCCAGAAATATAAGCAGTGAAAATAAAAAGCTGGTTTCGATCATGAAATTATCCATGTTGTCTGATTATAGGTAAGGCACGGCATTTTCAGCAGCAGGGCAGACGCCCACAGCACTACGCAACCAATTGATATAAGTATCATTATTTGTAGACGTTCACGCCTAATTCGATGCATTATCTTAAAATAGATGGCTACACGTTTATTGGAATTCTATCGTTTCAATCACGAACACAAGGTGACACTCGTGATGCATGCTAACAACCCTACTGTTAAACGCAAATCTGGTTTGCTCTATTTCGACCTGCTGTGTCTCGCGTTTTCGCTCCCTACTTGCAATTTCTGCCACCTAAACTCATTCTTAAGTCATGAATAAAACGACTCATATCTTACCCATTCCCAGAGCCATCTTGTTCGACTGGCACGGCACACTGGTCGATACCCAGGACGCTATGATTGCTGCACTGGAGGAAATGCTGCCACAACTTGAGGATCTGCATCTGATAGACCGCTTGCAGTCAGAAGCCGATTGCCACTCCAAAGACGATATTAAGTTGGTCCGCTATATTCGCTTGTTCAGGCGTCTACACCCGAAAATACTGGCAGAGCGTCGAATAAGCCGCACAGAAATCTTTAACGCACTTTTCGGCGACGATCTCGACGCAAAAACCATGGCACACCGGGCCTACAATAAGTGCTATCGAAATTACTTTGGCAAAGTTAAACCGTTTCAACAAGGCGCTCGAGAATACCTGGCTTCACTAAAACGCCTTGGCATTATCGTTGGTGTTGCCACCAATCGCAGCCGAGAATTTTTTGAACACGAGCTGCGCACTGTGGACGATGGCTCATGGCCACGCTTGATTGAATTGTCAACTTGTGCAGATGACGTCACCCACTACAAGCCTGATCCTCAGGTGATTCGTTATGCACTGGCACAGAGTGACATCTACCCCAAGCCAGACACTTGGTACATCGGCGACAGCTACCTTGATATGGTAACGGCCAAAGAGGCCGGAGTAACGGCTGTATTCTACAACGGCGGCTGCCGCACACCAGATGAACTGAACCAGCTTTTCTCCGAGGACGAACGCTATGTTCCTGATGCCATCATCAACAGCTTTGAAGAACTGATGGATCAATTGGAACAAGTGCAAGACAACAATCCAGATGCATTTGAAAAGATCGTCAGTAAGGCACGGCCACCTGCTTTTCCGGCGCCGAAGGCCCCTCCGCTGCATATTGAACCAGACTGGCATCCTTCTGTTGCCAAACTTACCGCCCCACGCATCATTCTTTTCGATTGGCATGCCACTCTTGTAGATACGCTGGACGCCATGTACCGCGCAGTGGATGATATGCTGCCCGAACTGGAACAACATGGCTTGCTAACGCGCATGGTTGATCCTCAGCAAAGCAAGTCACCCGATGATGCCAGACTGGTGGAATACGTTCGCAGCTACGCGCAATTACATCCCAAAATAAAAGCCGATCGTAAAATTTCACGCACTGATATTTTTGAAGTTCTGTTTGGCGAAGATCAGGAAGCAAAGCAAATAGCGCATAGAATTTTTAATCAGCATTATCGTAACCATTTCGGCACGGTGTTGCCTTTTGAACCCCAAGTACGCAGCGTCATGGTAGGCCTTAAAGCACTAGGTCTAAAACTTGGGGTCATTACTAACCGTGATCGTGAGTTCTTCGAGCACGAAATCAAAGCAGTAGAGGGCGGCACGTGGGTCAATCTATTTGACACCATGATATGCGGAGATGACACCGTCAATCGCAAACCTCATCCTGACCAGCTGATTGAATCAGCTGCCCAACTCCACCGGGAACCGGCCATGGATATCTGGTACGTGGGAGACAGTACCACTGACATCATCGCTTCCAAATTAGGTGGATTTACCGGCGTATTCTTCAACGGTGCTCAATGGGATCGAAATTGGCTACATACCATCTTTCCCGGTAACGATCGCTACCCTCACAAGCCGGATGTAGTGGTGAATGATTTTTCAGAATTCTGGGCCTTGGTACTGGCTTGCCTGCGCAATGCAGCCACCTAAGACATAGGCTTCGTTATTTTTGCACTGGCCGCTTTTGCAATTTTCGTTGCAAAGTGCGTCGGTGCATATTCAACGCCCTGGCAGTAGCCGATATGTTGCCGTTGTAATCCATCAATACTTTCTGCAGGTGCTCCCATTCCAACCTATCCACACTGAAGGGCGTTTCTTCAATTGAGGCATCCTGACTAATGTCAGCATCCGCAAACAGCCCCATAATTTCGCTGGCATTGATCGGCTTGCAAAGATAGTTATCCGCCCCCTTTTTAACAGCTTCCACCGCCGTTGCAATACTGGCATAAGCGGTGAGCATGACTACACGCTGATTTGGACGCAACACTTTAATCTGATCCAACAAGTTTAAACCACTTTCACCTGCCAGGTTCAAATCCAACAAAACCAAATCATAATGTCGCTGCCGTAAAAGCGGCATAGCTACAGATTCATCCTGAGCGGTGTCGACTGACAATCCTTTTCGCCCTAAAGAACGGCTTAATGTCTGCAAAAAAACAGCATCATCATCTATTAAAAGCACGTTTGCGTCATCAACCATTATTGCATCTTCTTCGGTAACAGGAGGTCATAGGTCTACCTGCTGGGCCATCTCAAAAAGAGGAAGACTGATCTCAACAACAGTACCATCAACGCCGGTTCGCACGTTTAACTCTCCCTGCAAACGGTTGATGGTTGCATGAGACAGGAACAAACCCAGCCCTAACCCATCTTTACGCGCACTCACAAATGGCTGCCCCAACTGCTGGCGTATATCTTCCGGAACTCCAGGGCCTGCATCCTTTATGCTGATAACAAGATTACCAGATTTACTTTTAATGCTCATCTGAGGCGCACTCTTGCTTGCCCGCACCGCATTATCCAACAGGTTCAGCAGTGCTTGCTCTAATGTAGCATCCGCCAACACTTGAACATCCTGTGGCGTTTCGCTATCTACTTGAAGCGCTAACTGAGGGTGCAATAGATTAAACTGCTCACGCAGACTGCCCACCAATTCAGAAACAGACATCGGCTCACGACTATTCTGCCGTAAATCTTCAGCCTTTCGCACCATTTCCTGCAGGATATTTTTACACATACTGATCTGCTGAACCATCAGGTCCCTATCCTTCTGCCACTCGGGCTTACCCGCCACCACCTCACTGAGATCATCCACTAGAATAGATAAGGTAGACAGTGGCGTTCCCATTTTATGGGCCGAACTCGCAGCAAACGTTGCCAACGATACCAGCTGTTCATCCTGCAAGAGTTTTTCACTTTGATGAGCAATAAGCGCTTGCTGTCTACGCACGGAACGAGCCAGCGGTATTACTAACACACAGATCAACGCCGTGGAAATCGCAAACGTCAGCCACATCCCTAATAGGTGAAACTGCATAAGATTATCATGCTGGTGAACACCGTGGTGCCCACCCTGTGAGCTTGCTGACAGCGGAAGAAAATAGCTGGTCAGCAAGGTGTACAGCGACACCACCAGCAGCGCCAGTATTATGGTGTTTTTCCAGTGCAGTAATACTGCACTTAGCGCAACGGGCACTAAGAGAATCGATATTGCGGGGTTGGTATGCCCACCTGCACCATAGAGGTATAGGCCAAAATTAACCACTGATAGAATGAACACAAAAAAATACAGCTTTGGATTCTGTCGAACGCCACGCCACAGCACAAACCACACACCCACACTCAGCATCAACTGTATTACAATTGCCCCACACACTATCAGCGACGGCAATTGGAATCCTTGCCAGATGAGCAAAACCGAAGCCAAAAGCATGACACCCACCAGAGCACAGTTGTACCCATGCAAATAACGTGAGCCAGACACCGAAAGAATCGCGCTTTGCTCTGCCATATTTTGTATTACCCTCTTCTGTTTACACCTTGGGGGAGGCAGCGGTATAGTCCTCTTCTTGCCGTTGCATCAGTATAACAAGGAAAAAGCATGCCCTGGATCGAAGCGCTACTCGCTTTCGCTGTTACCATGATGATTTTATCAACCATCGTCTCGGTTATTATTGAGGCGGGTCACCGCTTGTTTCGGATACGGGAAAAAGGCCTGCGACAACTTATACAACGGCTGCACGAAGATACTATTGCTCCACTGCTGCCACCACAACAGCGCTCGCCTCATAATGAGTTTGTGCGGTATATGACATCATCCGGTTTCACAGCAGGAAACAGTATGGTGGACCGCATAACCAACGCTGGCCAGCTTACGTCTCTCAGCACCCAAGAATTCATCTCCCGATTGGCTGCAACCTCGGAAGGTCAGGCGCTGCATGACCAGAAGGGCCAATCATCCATTGATGAACAAACCTATTTACGAACCATGCTATCTCACATTACCCACCGTTTCGACATCTTGGGGTTAGGAGCCACCGATTACTTCAAACGCCGCGCGAGCTTCTATGCGCTTGTTATCGGGCTATTGCTGGCGCTCACCTGTAATATCAATGCTCTAGAACTGCTGCACACATATCTGCTCGACAATGCCACCCCCCCAATCCTCACCGACCAAAGTGCGGCCATCGATATATCAACACTGGGGCAGCCAGCAGCGCAAAAGCTGGCCCACCTGAGCGATGAGGGCATTACATTCATCGTTTGGTTTTCGAATATACTGCTTTCCGGGGTTTTAATTGGTTTAGGAGGGCCGTTCTGGTTCGACACCTACCGTAAACTGGGGGCATTGGCGGGATTACAAAGCGCTGGCCCACAACAGACCAATAAGGAATCAAACACGCAAGACAATGTGGAAGTGTGGCTGGCCCTGTTTATGGAATCCATCAGAGCCAACCAATTACGGAGCGAGGCACTCAGCTAATCAATAACAGGAACAAGGTAGCGAGGATCTTCAATTACATTCACTTCCACCAGATTACCCGCCTTTTTCAACAGGTTTTTACAATCCTGGCTTAAATGCAGAAGGTGCACAGTCTTACCTGCTTTAAGATAGCGCTCGGCCAAGGTATCAATTGCTTCCAGACCGGAATGATCACAAACCTTAGAACCAAGAAAATCGATGATCACATCGTTCTTATCTTCAGACACCGAAAACTGCGTGAGGAATGCTGTAGTAGAACCAAAGAACAGCGGCCCGGTAACAGTGTAATACTGAGACGTATCGTGCTCTGAACGCTGAACGCGGATTTGTTTGGCATTGTTCCAGGCAAACACCAGCGCAGATACAATCACCCCCACAACTACAGCCACGGCCAGATCCGAAACAACCGTAACGCCCGACACCAGCACCAGTACAAATGCATCACTGCGTGGTATTTTGTTCATGATGCGCAGGCTACTCCACTCAAATGTGCCCAACACCACCATAAACATTACCCCGACCAGAGCCGCCAGAGGAATTTTCTCTATCCACGCAGAGCCCACCAGAATGAAGGCCAACAGGCTAAGTGCAGCCACAATTCCTGACAGCCTACCGCGGCCGCCAGAATTAACGTTAATCATACTTTGCCCAATCATGGCGCAACCGCCCATTCCCCCGAACATTCCGGTGACAGTGTTCGCCAGCCCCTGCCCCAAACACTCACGATTGCCATTACCATGGCTTTGCGTGATTTCGTCAACCAAACGCAACGTCAGGAGGGATTCAATCAACCCTATCGCTGCAAGAATGATGGAATATGGCAAAATGATCTGCAGCGTTTCAAACGTGAACGGTACTGAAGGGATGTGAAATTGTGGCAAACCACCGGCGATGGCAGCAACATCCCCTACCACGCGGGTATCCAGATTGAAGCCTATCACCAGCCCGGTCACCACCAGAATCGCTGCCAACGATGAAGGGATAGCTCGAGTGAACTTGGGCAAAAAGTAGATAACCGCCATGGTAAGAGCAACCAGCCCCAACATCCTCAGCAAATTGGACGTTTCCAGCCAGGCAACATCAATTACGCTACCTTGCAATGTCGTTCCTTCCAGCCACCCCGCCTCCCCAGCAAGGCCAAACTGACTTAGTTGCGCTAAAAAAATCACGATGGCCAAGCCGTTTACAAAGCCTAACATCACCGGATGGGGCACCATGCGGATAAATTTACCCAACTTCAGGGCTCCCGCCGTGATCTGCAGTATTCCCATCAAAACCACGGTGGCAAATAGGTATTCCACTCCATGGTCAGCCACCAGGCTAACCATCACTACCGCTAAGGCTCCCGTGGCTCCAGAAATCATGCCCGGCCGCCCCCCAAACACCGCTGTAATCAGCCCTACCATAAATGCCGCATACAGCCCCACCAGAGGATCAACGCCTGCGACAAACGCAAAGGCCACAGCCTCGGGCACCAAGGCCAGAGCAACCGTCAAACCGGATAGGACGTCGTTTTTAACACTTTGGGCCGTGTTCGCCTTTAACTCAAACATATTCGCTCTCTACTGCTTAGCTCTATTTATCAGCTAATGGGCTATGGGAGACTCTGCATCTATTATAGAAGTGCGCACTCAATCCGCGTTGTATAACTACGCTGAAGCGATAATTGTTACTTAAGTAGACGAGGATATAGACATGCGGCTAATAACTGCGCAGGGCCGCGCATATTAACCGCATGCAGGAACGAAATCAAATTGACTATATGTTAGCAACAATCCAAGTTAAAAGCCGTAACCCACCTCGAACCAGTAATCACAGCGTCCATTGCGGAAATTGTCACGGTTTTCTGGCTCACCACTGATGACCATATAGTTATTACGATCGATATCAAACGCGGCCCACTCAGGCACACCCTCACCATTCGGGTTTCCGGTGCGAGCAAAATTGCCCCAGGCTTGCTGAAATATATCCCTAACCCGCTTATCGGAAGCTCTTGCAAGGGAACTAAGCAAAGGAAATTCAAATAGATAGCCTATATCGGCACTGTGAAATGTGCCAAGAGCGGGTGGATTGGACTTAAACCCTAACGCCGCCAGCCCCATTACAAAGGAGCGAACATCCTGCTCCAACGAGTACATCCAGACATTGTTATTCCGGCTATAGGTGCGGGCCATATTTAAAGTAGGGCACTTCATAATAAAGTCACCACGAGCATCAGCATGCGCCTGCCCAGCAGTAGGGTACTGATCGAAAGGATAGTGCAACGCGATGTCTGCACCTTGACCTGGATAACGTTGCTCCAAGAACTCAGCGTAAACGACCGCATCATCCGGGTGCGAAAGAAACCCGGCAAACAGGCTGCCTTCATCTTTATTAGTACCAAGCAGTATGGGTGTATCATGCCTTGAGCTGTCTGCCAGCAGCTCCAATGGATCGCTTGGGAACACGTCACCATCCACCACCAGCCCTATTCGGAAAAGCCACTCATCCAATCGCCACCCGAACGTTGTAAACAGATTGGCCTTTTTCAAGTCGCGAATGGTTTCTATGGGCAGGTCCCGAGCACACTGCAGAGGCTCATCAGCGTCCAGACAACCCAACTCCTGCATCAAATCCATTCCTTCTTGTTGCGCCTCCTGCAATGTCATAACACCCAGGGTATCGCAGGCTCCGCTCTGCATAATGGCTCGATGTAATAACTTATCCGGCACCTGAGTCTTGGGCGTCGCTAACAGCGCACAAGTGTTGGTGGATCCGGCGGATTCACCAAACACAGTAACGTTACCAGGATCACCACCAAACAGTGCGATTTCATCATGCACCCAGCGTAATGCTGCAATCAGATCTTTTATCGCCTGATTTCCTTTCAGCTCCTCACCACCACCTAATCCTGGTAATGCAAAAAATCCAGACACAAGCAATCGATAGTTTACCGTTACCACCACCACATTTTGTGCTGCAGCCAGACTGGCACCATCATACTGAAGCTCGTTGCTGGAACCTGCCATTTGAGCGCCCCCATGCACCCAAAACATAACGGGGTGAGGGCCTTCTGTATTCGGTACCCAAACATTCAAAGTCAAGCAATCTTCCCGGGGATAAAGCGCGGGCAGGCCTACGCCGTATTGAGTGCAGGCATTTCCCTTACTTTTTGCTTCGAAAACACCATCCCAACTCTGTGGGGCTTGCGGGTCCGCCCAGCGCAGTTCTCCCACAGGAGGCGCGGCATATGGGATACCGAGATATTCTGTCACAGCACCGTTACGATTGCCCTCAACCAAACCATAGCTAGTAGCAACCTGAGGGTCGGCCCCGCAACCAGTAAGCATTGCCCCCAGAAAAACCATCAACCATAGCAACGAAAACCTATATTTGCTTATAAAGCCCAGACGATAACTGCGTGCCATAAAGAAAACGATCCTGTGATTTTTTGTATTAGCACAGGATCTTACCGCTGAAGGAAACCGGAATATTGTAAAGATGGGTCGAAATCGATTAGGCCGGTTATCCCAAGCGGCCGTTCTCACTTAACACGCGAATAGAGGAAGATGCTGCAGAAGTTCTATTTTCCACCCCCATCTTCTTGAATACTTGTTCAAGATGCTTGTTCACTGTACGGGGGCTCATTTCCAATATCTGAGCGATCTCTCGATTGGTTTTCCCATTCGCAATCCACAACAGTACTTCTGCCTCCCTTTCCGTAAGGCTGTAGGCCTTTTTCAGGACTTCGACATCGGAGCTCCCATCCTCCTCAAACAGTCGAAACAAATGCTCATGTGCGTTAATCTCACCAAGGTACTTGCACTGAAGTTTTTTAATCGGCGCATCCACTTGAATTTTCCTTCCTTGCTCTGGCATATGTACCAGCCAGTTGCGTAACACCGGCGCCAAGAACCCTTCAAGCCAATTCGAATCTGCCATCGCCAATTCAAACAATGCAAATACTTGAGGAGTTGCCCATAGCATTTTTCCATTGTGATCGGTTGTAAAGATATTCTGGCCCGCTGTATCCAGCGCAACTCTGGCGCTCTGAGTCATGCGAGCATTGGATAGATGCACCCGCATGCGGGCAACCAGTTCCTGTGGGTTAATCGGTTTGGCAATATAATCAACTCCCCCGGCCTCTAACCCCATGACGATATGCTCAGTATCGCTCAACCCTGTCATGAAAATGATTGGAATATTCTTTAAATCCGCACGTTGCTTCATCCTACGGCAGGTCTCAAAACCATCGATGTTTGGCATAAGCGCATCAAGCAGAATGATATCCGGCCGCATTTTGCATGCGATATTAATCGCCTGTTCACCATCAAGCGCAATCAGTACCGTTAGCCCCTCTTCATCCAGAACCTGACTTAGCATGCCTAATGTTTCTGCAGAATCATCCACGACCAACACCACATCTGATCGTTGCGCTACGACACTCATTCCGATTTCACCTGACTTAGACTTATGATGATATCCATTCTTGCCTGTCTTACAGCAGCGTCCAGATACTCTATAAAAGCAGGGCTGGCACGCTCACCATGCCTGAGTTTATCAAGCTCTGCCTTCAAACCCTGCAAATGTCCTATTTCCGCCATTGCACATAACCGATCGAGTGTGTCACTGTCCGGTAGATCTTTTTCTGGCAGCGAATTCACCACTAAGGGAATGGAAATATTGGATTCACCTTCGTAGATCCATCGCAAGCCAAGCAATCCCCCTATACGTTCTAACAAAGCAGTAACCCGCACGGGTTTAATCAGATAGTCATTATGGGGTCTTAAATCATCGTTATCATGGTGCCCTTCACGTGCATCTGCCGAGATCATAACTATCGGCTCAGTTACTGATGATTCACGCAGGTGGCTGGCAAGCTGCCAACCATTCATGCCTGGCATATTCATATCCAGTAAATATATATCAGGATGCCATTTTTCTAACATCCCGATGCAGTCCTCCGCAGTTTGCGCCTCACCCACCGCGAACCCAATAGGCTCCAGAATATTGCGCATTAAAGAACGATGGACCTCATCGTCATCTACCACCATAACCTTTTTTCGTGCTCCGACGTATCCACGAATTCTCTGCTCTAGCGTGGGAGCCAAGGCAGGCTGCACAATACTGGGCAGCATCAGAGAAACGGTGAACCGACTGCCCATGCCCGGCACACTCTCAACACTGATATCGCCACCCATTATTTCGGTTAATAGTCGAGTAATAGTCAAACCTAAACCGGTTCCCGGTGCGGGAACCATACCTGGCTCATGAATACGCTCAAACGGTTTAAATATCTTGTCTATATTATCCTTACTAATACCAACGCCTGAATCACGCACATTAAACTCAGCCACTTGATTTCTATAACGTACTTCAAGGCTAACTTGGCCCACATAAGTGAACTTTATTGCATTGGATAGTAAATTTATAAGTATCTGCCGTAGCCGCTTTTCATCTGTTGCCACATACTCAGGCAACCGTCCAACGCACTGATACTCAAATCCAATCCCCTTCATCTGCGCCTGAAGCCTAAACATGTTAACCAATTGATCCATCAGTTTCGAAAAACGCACTTCATTACGGTGCAAATCCAGTTTCCCCGCTTCGATCTTGGAGATATCGAGCAGACCTTCAATAAGATCCGACAGATGCTCACTGCTGCGTAGAATGACATTAACTGCCTCTCTTCGATTTTCCGGGATAGTTTGATCACCTTCCAGTAACTGGGCATAGCCCATTACAGAATTCAAGGGCGACCTTAATTCATGACTGATTCCGGTCAGGTAGCGACTTTTTGCATTATTTGCTGCTTCGGCCAGCTCCTTTGCCTGCTGTAGCGCAAGGTCTGTTTGTTCGTGGGCAAACACTTCCTGTTGTAATAATTCAGTTTGTCGTTCTGTCTCTTCCTGAGCCACCAGCCGGCTTTCATGGGCCAGAACAAACAGCCAAACGGCAACTCCAGCAACAATCAACAGGATGAAAAATTCTTTCCACAACAAGTTTCCAATTAATTCCTTAACAATCAAATCGGGCGCCTGAACTTCGAAATATACAACTGTCAATATCAGGGCTATGAACAAGGAGCATAACGACATCAACGCCATGAAATGGCCAAATCTTGAGTTCATGTGAGCAACAATTCTTTGTGGCAATATCGCAGCCATCAAGTTCAGCATTTGCTCGGACATGCGCGCATGAGGTTTGCAACGATCCTGGCACCGAGCATCCAAAGAACAGCACAGCGAACATATGTGTCCTCCGTATGCGGGGCACAAAGCCATATCTTCTGCTTCAAAATTGTGTTCGCATATACAGCAGGTCGCTATTCCGTTGCTGGTTACTATGTATGATGGTTGCCGTGCTATGTAGTACCGGCCTTTCGTCACCCACGCAATAAAGGGTGCGATAACAAAAGCCGAGGCTAACGCTAAATACGGCGCAAGAGCCTGAGCTATGTCACCGTAGCTTCCCATGTGAGCACTGATACCTATCAAGGACGCCAACACCATTGAGCCGAAGCCCACCGGATTAATGTCATATAGATAGGCACGTCTGAACTCGATTGCGGGCGGACTCAAGCCTAAAGGTTTGTTTACAACCAAGTCCGCTACCAATGACCCAACCCAGGCAACAGCGACAATCGCGTAAACCCCCAGAATCTCTTCCAGTGCACGATATATCCCCAGCTCCATTAGCAACAACGCAATCACCACATTAAAGATCAACCAAACAACACGCCCCGGGTGGTTGTGGGTAAGCCGCGAGAAGAAATTCGACCATGCAATTGAACCAGCGTAAGCGTTGGTGACATTGATCTTGAGCTGGGAAAGAATCACGAAAACGCCTGCCATTGCCAACGCGAATTCTGGAGATGATGTGATGTAACCAAAAGCGACTCGATACATGGTAGTCGGATCACTCGCGTCAGTTTCGGCAATACCATGATTGAGTGCGAGCACCGCCAGAAAAGAACCCGCAAATACTTTTAACACCCCTACGCCAATCCATCCCGGCCCCGCGACAATCATCGAGCTCCACCACCGCCAAGCCGGCACCTGTGGTTTTGGTGGCAAGAATCGCAAAAAGTCCACCTGCTCGCCAATTTGCGCGATCAACGAGAAGATCACCGCAGATGCAGCCCCAAACAACAGGATATTAAATCCTCCGTCAGCGCCCTCCTCAGCACCGACGTAACGGGTCCAGTCCTCCACGGACACCACATCATTCAAGCCTATGTAGATAAAAGGAAGCAACTGAAGACAGACCCATAGCGGCTGCGACCATAACTGGAAACGGCTGATCAATGTGATGCCGTGCGTAACCAAGGGAATAACCAATACAGCGCTAATCAAATACCCGATTGAAACCGGTATATGAAAGAGCTGATCCAACGCCATGGCCATTATTGCAGCTTCCAGAGCGAAGAATATGAAGGTGAATGATGCGTAAATTAGCGACGTGATGGTCGAGCCGATGTAACCAAAACCTGCACCACGAGTGAGCAAATCAATATCGATGCCATATTTTGAAGCATAGAAGGCTATAGGAAAACCAGTCACAAATATGATTAGCCCTACTGTTAAAATGGCTATTGCCGCATTGGTGAAACCATAATTCAGCGTGATGGACGCCCCTATGGCTTCGAGCGCCAGAAACGATATAGCACCTAGTGCAGTGTTACTTACTCGAGCAGCTGACCAGCGACGCGCACTTTTCGCTGTAAAACGTAATGCATAATCTTCTAAGGTTTCGTTTGCAACCCACTGATTGTAGCTACGCCTGACCCTGAATATTTGTTGCCTTGCCGCCATTTGTCTATGCCCAGTTTGATTCACCTGCCAACCGGCAGCATCGTATGCTTAAGCGATGATAGCGCGGATGAAAATCCGATTTCAGAGAATCCCCAAGTCACATCCTGAATGACTACGAACAAGACATGCAGCAATTTGCATACCAAGGGAAGCAATTAAGTGGCCCTGGGATAGTGTATGACTATGCGTCAAATGACGTAGGTGCATAGGGTATTCGGCGAATGTTGTCACCCATGTGAAAACGCAATACTGCCCACCATGACACAACGCCTTGCGCTGCTGCGCTGTCGACAGGCATTCGAGTGTCTAAATTGGGTCGTAATTCACAAGAGGTCGAACCATGCTGTCCAATAACCTTAGCTCCAAGTTTAGAAAGGCCGCGCTGGCATTTACCGCCAGTATTTTTCTCACTCCATATATATCTCAAGCAAACCCCGTCAATTCTACCGGCTTAGCAGTAACCGACGACAAGGTAACGGTGGGGATACTCCACTCGGTTACCGGCACTATGGCCATCAGTGAAACTGGATCTGTACAGGCCGAAAAGCTGGCTATAGAACAAATCAACGCCATGGGAGGTGTATTGGGTCGAAAAATTGAATTTATTCAGGAAGACGGCGCCAGTGACTGGCCAACATTTGCAGAGAAATCCAAAAAGCTTTTGGTTAACGACAAAGTAGCCGCTGTATTTGGCTGCTGGACTTCGGCATCACGCAAAGCGGTGCTGCCGGTGTTCGAACAGTACAACGGGATGCTTTACTACCCAACATTTTACGAAGGTCTGGAGCAATCGCCCAACGTAATCTACACCGGTCAAGAAGCTACCCAGCAGATCCTGGAAGGCATCGACTGGGCTAAGTCCACCAAAGGTGCCAAGACGTTTTATCTACTCGGCTCCGACTATATTTGGCCACGCACCTCCAACAAGATCGCACGCAAGCACATTGATAAACTCGGACTTAAAGTGGTGGGGGAGGAATACTATCCGCTCGGGCATACTCAGTTCAATTCTGTCATCAACAAGATCAAGTTGAAAAAGCCTGATGTGGTGTTCATTTCCGTAGTAGGTGGTTCCAATGTTGCTTTCTATAAACAATTGAAGGCAGCAGGCATCAATATGACCAAAGAGAAGCCTTTGTTTCTGACGATCTCTGTTACCGAAGACGAGATACTGGGTATAGGTGGCGAGAACATCGAAGGCATCTACGCATCAATGAAATACTTCCAGAGCTTACCAAACGATAACAACAAAGGATTTGTTGAAGCGTTCAAAGCTAAATGGGGCAAGGATATCGTCATTGGTGACGTCACTCAGGCAGCCTACCTTGGGCCATGGCTGTGGAAAGCTGCTGTAGAAAAAGCCGGCTCCTTTGATATAGACAAGGTTCGTGCTGCATCTCCAGGGATTGAGTTAACAACCGCACCTGAAGGTTACGTCAGGGTACATGAAAACCACCACCTCTGGTCCAAAACACGCATTGGCGTCGCCATGACGGATGGGCAGTACAAGGTAGTGTATGAAAGTAGCGATCTGATTGAACCCGATCCATTCCCAGAAGGTTATCAATAAGGCAATAGCTTGGTGGCATCATTGTGGTGCCGCCAAGCCTGCTCCATCTCTTAGAAGTGATTACTGGAGGCTGATATGTTTGCCGAATATACCGCATCAGAGCTGACATCGATATTTGCCATGCAAGGCTTTGCAGGCTTGATTCTGTTCTCAGTGTTCGTACTCATGGCGCTGGGTCTTGCCATTATTTTTGGCCAAATGGGTGTAATAAATATGGCGCATGGGGAATTCATGATTCTCGGTGCCTACATCACGTACCTAACGTCCAACGTATTTTCAGAATATGTCCCAACTTTATTCAGCGGGTACTTCTTTCTCGCCATGCTACTGGCATTCCTTGCCACCTTTTTACTTGGGGCGCTAGTTGAATGGGCCATGATAAGGCATTTGTATAAGCGCCCTCTCGATACGTTGCTGGCAACGTGGGGACTAAGTCTTATTTTGCAACAGCTCTATCGCACAGTGTTTGGAGCACGCGAAGTCGGTGTAACACTCCCCGATTGGTTGATGGGCTCGTACCCACTTACAGAGATGATTGAAATACCCATCAACGGAATCTTCGTTATGGTTCTTACTTTGATCATATCGCTAGGCGTCTACTTCATGATGTTTCGCTCGCGCTGGGGATGCCAGGTTCGCGCCGTGGTGCAAAACCGCGAAATGGCCAGCGCCGTTGGCATCAACACCGAAAAGGTCGATCGCATCACCTTCGCCCTGGGATGTGGTATCGCTGGCATCGCTGGCAGTGCATTTACGATGGTTGGCTCAACCGGCCCCACCTCAGGACAACTCTACATCGTTGATACATTTCTGGTGGTGGTATTCGGGGGCGCTCAAAGCCTACTGGGCACCATAGCATCGGCATTCACTATCTCCCAAGCCCAATCAACCATGGAATTCTTCCTCAGCGGCTCAATGGCTAAAGTGCTCACTCTGTTGGTCGTCGTAGGCATCCTTATGCTGCGTCCACAGGGTCTATTCGCACTGAAGATACGTCACTAAGGAGTGTCGATTATGTCTTATGGAATACGTTCTTTCTTACCCAAATCCGATGCGCTCAGCTTTGCACTATTAGCGCTAGTGATCATGATCGTTTTACCACTATCAATGGATATTTTCCGACTCAATTTGATTGGCAAGTATCTTTCTTACGCCTTCGTAGCGATTGGCTTGGTACTTTGCTGGGGATATGGAGGCATCCTCAGCCTGGGTCAGGGTGTTTTCTTTGGATTAGGTGGCTACTGTATGGCGATGTTTCTAAAACTGGAAGCCTCTGCTCCGGAAAACACCGCGATACAATCCACTCCCGGTATTCCAGACTTTATGGATTGGAATCAGCTGACAGCGCTCCCTTGGTTCTGGGAACCGTTCAACAGCTTAAGCTTCACTATGATCGCCATTATTCTGGTGCCGGTTATCTTTGCATTTATCGTCAGTGTTGCAATGTTTAAGCGTCGCGTAGGCGGAGTGTACTTTGCCATTATCACTCAAGCCATCGCTGCCATTCTGACCATACTGATTATAGGTCAGCAAGGCTACACCGGCGGCGTGAACGGTATTACCGACCTCCGCACACTCAAGGGCTGGGACATACGCACCGATGAAGCCAAGTATATCTTGTACTTTCTGTGCTGCTTCATGTTGTTCGGTTGTTTGCTTATTGCTCAGTTCGTACGTAAAAGCAAACTGGGTCGATTACTGGTCGCAATGCGCGACAAAGAGGATCGAGTCCGTTTCTCCGGCTACGATGTCTCTAATTTCAAAATCTTTGTGTTCTGCCTCGCTGCAGCATTCTCTGCCATTGGCGGTGCCATGTTTACACTTCAGGTCGGGTTCATGTCACCAACCTTTGTCGGCATTGTGCCCTCCATCGAAATGGTGATCTTCTGTGCCGTCGGCGGCCGTCTTTCAATACTGGGTGCCGTCTATGGAACCTTGTTGGTAAACCTAGCTAAAACAACCTTCTCAGAATCATTTCCCGAGTTGTGGCTATTCGGTCTTGGCGCTTTATTTATCGGCGTAGTGCTCGCCTTCCCAGATGGTTTAGCTGGCATATATAAAACCTGGATAGAGCCACGTGTATCACGGTGGCTTGTGACCATCCGCGCAATGCGCCCACCACTTTCCTCGTCTACAACTGCCGACACCAGGAGCTGATAATGAATGCATCCGCTAAAGATTTTGTCCTGTCCGTAGAGGGTTTGACTGTTTCATTTGATGGCTTCAAGGCAGTTAATGATCTGTCGTTTTATGTCGACGAAAATGAAATCCGCGTCATCATCGGCCCCAATGGCGCAGGCAAAACCACGGTTCTTGATTTGATTTGTGGACGCACTAAAGCCACGGATGGCTCTATTAAATTTCGAGGCAAAGAGCTGACAAAAATGAAGGAGCATCAGATCGTTCATGCAGGCGTCGGTCGAAAGTTCCAAAATCCTTCCATCTATGAGGATTTATCCGTATTTGAGAACCTGGAGATTTCGTTTCCCAGGGGGCGCAACGTACTAGGTGCGCTTTTATTCAAACGAGACCGCGAAGTGGTCAGCAAAGTTGAAGAAATAGCCGACCTGATTTTCCTTAAAGACCATCTGGATAAGCAAGCAGCTTTGCTCAGTCATGGTCAGAAGCAATGGCTTGAGATTGGCATGCTGCTGATTCAGGATCCGGAACTATTGATGCTGGATGAGCCTGTTGCAGGCATGTCCGTTGCTGAACGCAAACAAACAGCAGAGTTACTCAATAAAATCACCAAAGACCGTTCCGTGATTGTCATTGAACACGATATGCAGTTTGTTGCAGACATTGCCAACCGCGTCACCGTGCTACACCAGGGCAAAGTGTTGTCTGAAGGCTCGATGGAGCGTGTTCAGAATGATCCAAAAGTGAAAGAAGTCTATCTGGGTCATTGATCCTGACAACGAGGAGAGATCACATGCTAAATGTATCCAACTACAACGTAGCCTACGGCCAAAGCGAGGTTATCCACAATCTCAACTTTCAAGTTAAGCCCAATGAGATCGTTGCCATTATGGGAAGAAACGGCATGGGAAAAACCACTCTGATGAAGTCTCTAATCGGGATTCTCCCATCTCAAGGCAACGTTACCCTTGACGAAGTGGACGTCATTAATATGAAAAGCCACCAACGGGTCGCCAATGGCATGAGTTTTGTGCCTCAGGGCCGAATGATCTTCTCGACTATGACAGTGAAGGAGAACATCGAAACGGGGCTTACTTCCACTAAAGAAAAAAAGGTGCCTGATGACTTATACGAGCTTTTTCCTGTTTTGCTGGAAATGAAGTCTAGACGTGGCGGCAACTTGTCTGGCGGGCAACAGCAACAGCTGGCGATTGCCCGCGCTCTTGCAAGCAGACCTAAGCTGCTGTTACTGGACGAACCCACTGAAGGCATACAGCCATCCATCATCAAGGAAATGGCACGCACTCTGCGACGCATTCGAGATGAAAAAGGATTATCGATTGTGGTGTCAGAACAAGTTTTAAGTTTCGCGCTGGATGTGGCAGATCGCATTTTGGTGCTGGAAAAAGGTGAAATTGTAGCAGAGGAAACTCGCGAAAGTGCAAATGCAGAAAAAATTGCGGCGTATCTGGCGGTGTAACTCATCGCAACAGTGACCCGAAGTTAACCAACTGTCTGGAGACTATAACCATGGCTGAAACCATTATCAAAATTGACCTGAACAAATCTCCTTATGATCAGGATGACATTCACAATCGCTGGCACCCGGACATACCCATGGCTGCCATGGTCAAACCTGGCGATGATTTTATCATCGAGTGCTATGATTGGACCGGCGGACAAATCAAGAACAACGATGATGCATCTGACGTACGTGATGTGGATTTGTCGCAGGTTCACTTTTTATCAGGCCCTGTCGGTGTTGAAGGCGCAGAGCCAGGCGATCTTCTGGTGGTCGAAATCCTCGATATTGGCGCATTCCAAGAGAGTCAATGGGGCTTCAACGGGTTTTTCTCCAAACAAAATGGAGGGGGGTTCCTCACCGAGCATTTCCCGGAAGCACAGAAATCCATTTGGGATTTCAATGGCATGTTCACCAAATCCCGGCACGTACCTGGTGTTGAATTCGCAGGCCTTATTCACCCAGGACTGATTGGCTGCCTTCCTTCAAAAGAGATGCTGAAGGAATGGAACACCCGAGAAAAAGAACTCTACGACACCGAACCCGACCGAGTACCAGGACTGGCCAACCTACCCTATGCTGAGACCGCGCACATGGGCAAGATGACCGGCGAAGCAAAAGCGGCGGCTGCAGCCGAAGGCGCCCGCACTGTGCCTCCCCGCGAACATGGTGGCAATTGTGACATCAAGGACTTATCCCGAGGTTCTAAGGTTTATTTCCCTGTGTATGTGAAGGACGGCGGCCTTTCGGTGGGTGACCTGCACTTCAGCCAAGGCGATGGTGAAATCACGTTCTGTGGTGCTATCGAGATGGCAGGCTGGATTCACATGCGTGTTGAACTGATCAAGGATGGTATGTCCAAGTATGCCATCAAGAATCCTGTTTTCATGCCCAGCCCGATCGCACCGAAATACGACGACTATCTCATTTTTGAAGGTATCTCGGTAGATGAACAAGGTAAGCAGCATTATTTGGATGTACACATCGCCTATCGCCAGGCTTGTTTGAACGCCATCGAATACCTGAAGAAATTCGGTTACACCGGGGCCCAGGCCTACGCCATTCTGGGTACAGCTCCGGTACAAGGACATATCAGTGGCGTTGTAGATGTACCCAATGCCTGCGCCACTTTGTGGCTACCTACCGACATCTTTGAATTTGACATCAAACCCGATGCGGACGGCCCCACCAAGTATCTGGACGGGTCCATTGACGTTCCCTTGGCACCTGATAAATAACGGGAGATCGATATGCCTGTTTATGATTATAAATGTAAAAATCATGGCGTATTCCATGAGCTAGCCACCATGGCGGATCACGATAAACCCTGCGCTTGCCCCCAATGCGGAGCCTTGTCCGCAAGGGTTATCATGATTCCTCCTGAATTCCTTAATATGAAATCCGAGCGCCGCAAGGCTTTCGAAACCAACGAGAAATCGCAGCATGAGCCGCTATTGTCGACTGATGCATCGCGCAAGGTTAAGAAAGAAGACGGAGGCTGTGGTTGTTCGGATCATAAAAAGCGCAATTCAAAATTGATGTATACCGCTCGCGGGGAGAAATTTTTTCCTTCGATGCGTCCGTGGATGATAAGCCACTAAACTGTGCAGCCATACTCTTTCCACGAACTCAGAGTGTGGCTGCATTTTTCAACGATGCTTTTCGTATATTCCCCGCGCCCATTGCAACTGAGGCTCTAAAGCTTCCACCTCAGATTGCAAAGGCTCTGGCATGGTTTCCGGCCAGTCAAGACCATATTTAGGCGGCATAAACAAAGGTGCAAGCAGCGCCGCTGCCGTCAGGTCTGCCCGCGTAAAGCGATCACCAATCAGATAATCTTTATCATCCAGCGCATCATTAAGGCGCTCCAACGCAATCAGCAGGTGCTGCTTGGAATCGGCTGCCGTTGCCTTGTTAATGTCCATGAACTTACGCATTAAGCTGGATAGCTTGGGGTAGTTAATTTTTAACAACGGCTTCGCCCAGAATGGCCCACCCTTAGCAAAAAAGCCGATTGCAAGCTTGGGATGATCTAACAATGTGTGATAAACGTAACAACGCAGATGCACGCCAATCTCCTTATCCAGATAACGCTCCCACTCCAACGCCGTTTGAGCGTCTTCGGAGCTTACTGGGGTTAACTTATTTTCAGGAAATTGTTCATCCAGATAGGTAATGATCGCCTCTGACCCTTGAATTGATCGTCCATCGTGAACCAATATTGGCACCGACGATTTCACACCGAGCTTTTGGGTAACTTTAACATGAAGCCCCGGCAATAAACTTTTAGTGGTGTAGTCCAACCCTTTATAATCCAAGGCCCAGCGAGCCTTTTCACAAAAATGAGATATAGGAAACTGATACAAAGTGAGCGACATAGTGATCTCTTATTATTCTTGGCATGACACTGCATGTTCTACCATACTTAGGGAATCATGCCTATCAGGAAACGCCCACGTCTTGCTATGAAAAAGCTTCTAGTAGTAGCCCATGCGCCTTCTCCCAATACCCTGAAACTAAGGGAGGCCGTTCTGGCCGGTACCCGCCACCCATCCATATGCGAAGTCAGCGTAAAAGAGGTTGAGCCTCTGCATGCCATCGCGAAAGATGTATTGGAATGTGACGCCATCATACTGGGCACTACAGAAAACCTGGGATATATGAGCGGAGCATTGAAGGACTTTTTCGACCGCATCTACTACCCCTGCCTGGAGGAAAAGCAGGGGCTGCCTTTTGCACTCTATGTACGCGCAGGACAGGATGGCACCGGAACATGTCGAGCAGTCGAAACCATCACCACAGGTCTGCGCTGGAAAGCAGTACAGGCTCCGCTGGTATGCAGGGGCGAATGGGATGAGGACTTTGCTGATCAGTGCCAACAACTGGGTACAGCCATCGCCATGAGCCTGGACGCGGGAATCATCTGACCGCGCAGGCCTTAAGCCCACACCCTGGCACAAAAGCACACCGCCGCTTAGATGCTGAATTTACGCCCACTTTAAGCTAGAATATCGCTTCCTTGATACTGCAGTTCTTTAACCATTCTTATGCAAGCAGCTAAATCCTTATTTACTTACCCACGCTACTGGGCAGAGTGCTATGGCACCGCGCCGTTTCTCCCCATGTCCCGCCAGGAGATGGACACCCTTGGCTGGGATAGCTGTGACATCATAATCATCAGCGGCGATGCCTATGTGGACCACCCCAGCTTTGGCATGGCAGTGATTGGCAGGTTATTGGAATCTCAGGGATTTAGGGTCGGCATCATAGCTCAGCCCGACTGGAAAAACGCAGCCGACTTTCAGCGCTTAGGCAAACCTAATCTGTTTTTTGCAGTGTCTGCGGGCAACATGGATTCCATGATTAACCGCTACACAGCAGACTTGAAAATCCGTCACGATGACGCCTATACCCCCAATAATGAAGGGGGCAAACGACCCGATCGCGCGGTGCTGATGTATTCCCAACGCTGCCGTGAGGCCTATAAAGATATCCCTGTTTTGATAGGGGGTATCGAAGCCAGCCTGCGTCGAATTGCCCATTATGATTATTGGAGCAATAAGGTGCGCCGCTCGGTGTTGATGGATTCCAAAGCCGATCTGCTGGTGTACGGCAACGCGGAACGGGCAGTGGTGGAGATTGCCCATCGCGTAGCCGCCGGACAGGCCATGAAAGACATCCGGGACGTACGCGGTTCGGCCTGCCTGCTCAACGAGCTGCCCGCCGACTGGGAGATCAAGGATTCCACCCGCATTGATACCCCCGGGCGCGTTGATCCCCATTACAATCCCTACCATTGGGAACAAACCAATGAAGCGCTGGAAGCACCCTGTGCCACCGGCGACAAAACACCATCCAATGAAGCTCAAGTAGTGCATATCCGGCCTGCTGCCGGCAGCAAAAAGCAGTTCGTGCTTTTGCCATCGTTCGAGAAAGTCAGCAAAGATCCGGTGCTATACGCTCACACCTCTCGCGTACTTCATCTGGAGACCAATCCATCCAATGCCCGCACATTAGTGCAAAAGCATGCGGATCGATATTTATGGATGAACCCTCCGGCGATGCCCCTTTCCACTGAAGAGCTGGATGATGTTTTCGAGTTGCCTTTTCAACGCATCCCGCACCCGGCCTATGGCGACGCCCGTATCCCTGCTTATGAGATGATTCGCTTTTCGGTGAACATTATGCGTGGTTGTTTTGGTGGATGCTCTTTCTGCTCTATTACCGAGCATGAAGGTCGCGTTATTCAAAGCCGCTCTGAAGATTCTATCATTCGCGAAGTTGAAAAAATCCGCGATATGACGCCAGGCTTTACCGGCACCATTTCGGATCTGGGTGGCCCAACTGCCAATATGTACATGCTCAATTGCGTGAGCGAGGAGATCCATCAGAATTGTCGACGACTGTCCTGTGTGTTCCCTACAATCTGTAAAAACCTGGTAACGGATCACTCCCCAACTACTCGGCTGTATCGGCGAGCCCGAGAGCTTCCTGGCATTAAACGCATCATGATCGCGTCCGGCTTACGTTACGATCTGGCGGTCTTGGATCCAGAGTACGTTCGTGAGCTGGTGTCTCATCACGTGGGAGGCTATTTAAAGATTGCACCAGAGCATACAGAGAGCGCCCCCTTATCAAAAATGATGAAACCGGGCATGGGTGCCTACGATCAGTTCAAGGAAATGTTTGACCGCTTTTCAAAAGAGGCGGGGAAAGAGCAATATCTGATTCCGTATTTCATCGCCGCGCACCCTGGCACGACTGATGAGGACATGCTGGGCTTGGCGTTTTGGCTTAAGAACAACGGCTTCCGCGCCGACCAGGTGCAAACGTTTTATCCTTCACCTATGGCCATGGCCACCACCATGTACCACACGGAAAAGGATCCAATCCATCGGGTCAATTACAAGACAGACAAAGTCTTTATCCCTAAGGGAGAAAAGCAACGCCGTCTGCATAAGGCGTTTCTGCGCTACCATGATCCAGACAACTGGCCCATGCTGCGAGAAGCCCTGAAACGAATGGGCAAAGCGCATCTGATTGGTTTTGGGAAGAAACATTTGATTCCCCCAACACAACCAGCCAACCACCCAACAGCAAAACTTAATAAAGCTTCTGCGACTGCGTCGCGCAAGCCCAATTCTGCAGGTACGCACGCCAAGGCAGGCAAAGGAAAAATACTGACTCAACACACGGGCTTACCGCCCAGAGAAGGCAATAAACCAGGCAACAAGTCAGGCAGTGGAGCCAAAAGCAACACCAGAGCAACAGCTCGCAGAACAGGTAAACCAGTACGACGAAAATAACAAATAAGGGTGGGCAGCCATGCCGCAGAACCAAGAGCACCACGAATCAAAAGCTAATCGTACTCTCGCACGATTAGCTAACCGCTTGGTTGTCGCTGTCATTACCAGCCTGCTGATTGCCTGCAATCAACCGCTGCAATCAGTACCGCTTCCGCAAACAGCGTTTGACGAATCCACAGTGATCCTGTTGCAACAAACCCACCCTGCCAACATTGAATCCATCCTCAGACAGAACAGCTTGCTGGGCAGCGGTCGAACAGACTTTGTCAGCGCGAATCCCTACTTTCCGTTGCAGTGGCTACCCTGGGATGAATGCTGGAACGATTCCAACTGCCAGTACAGCATCACCCAGACGGGCATTCCCGTACAAGCTTTTCCTGCCCGCGAGGAAGTCGTACATTGGTGGCAGAATAAGTCAGCTGACCCCGTCGACGCGTCCGTGTGCGGGGTGCGCTTTATCGATTCAAACCGTGAAGAGTATGAACTGGCAAGCTTTGACAACCGGCACACACTGGAAGCCAACCCCGGCTTTCAGCTAACTCACTATCAACAATGCGGTGCCTGCTCAACGCTGCAGGATTTGGCTGTATACGGCTCTCTGGATTTAACCGTGATGGCAAAAGTGTGCAGCAAACGCATGGGGCTGGCCAATAAGAAAAGCTGCATGATGGAGATCGGTTTTAGCGAGACATGCGCAGAATCGTGGGCCTATAATGCCGACAAAACATCCCAATCCTGCCTGTTGGTGTGCATAAACGAATACGGCTTGATTCCGCTGCTTACCGGAACCGAATCATCACCCAATGCAGAAGCAGGACAGCTAAACCAGTGCCTGCTTTGCGATGAAATGATTTCTGGCCCGGGGTTTCAATACAGCGCAGGCAGAACACGGCGCAACTCGGGAATAGTTTCAGAGATTGATCGGCCCGATGAACAGGTATATGACGTTAACCACACTTATTTCGATTAACTCTTAGTGGTATAGGTCAAGCCTCCGGCTCCACCACCAGACAGCCATCCTCAAGCCAGGTTACAAAACCTGCCGCGTTCTTGTGGCCACCGCCACCAAAGCGCTGGGCAATCTTAGCAACGTCCTCGCCATTTTGTGCAGATCGTAACGACCAGCTACGACGATTTCCCTTATCTGTATACCCTGCCGCAAAAGGCTGCCCTTCGGCCAATTCACCCACCAACTCGCTGACAATAGCACGGGGACAATTAACAATCGGCACACTAAAACCTGCCACCTGCCCCATAACCGCCGCCCGCTTGCCCTGCTCAATCATTTGGCTACGATAACGGTTTATGGCATTGCCTTCATCGGCCATTCGCTGAAACGCCAATTCATCATTTGCCACTTCATGCCAACGCTCAAAGGTAAACGGTTGCGACATCAGCCCTGCGTTTATGTCTTGGCTCTCTGGAATATCCCAACGCCACAGATCGCGATCCTGCACACAGGCAATCAGTTTTGGTACCGGAGCCTGGTGGAAATATTCCCAGGCAATCATGGCGCCAGACCGATCCATATCCAGCAGCAACTCCAGGTTATTGTATTCATCGTCCAGCCCGGCCAGCTCTTCTACCGCGGTGATATGGTGATCCAGTACGATGACTTTCTCGGCCTGTTTACACAGTTGCTCCATACCGACCCGCTTGTACGCATAGTCCAACAGGTAAACGGTTTTGCCCGTAGCCTCCGGCGGTACATCACCATGTGCTGCCGGGATATAGTCTGCCGCCACCTTCTGGTTAATATTGAAATACACCCATGCTGCGTAGGCGCTTCCAAATCCGTCAAGACAATTACCGTGAAAAATAACCAGGGGTGCCGTCATACTCATACTACTTCGTCAATGTATTGGGTGGGTGCGGCACAGTGCCGAACACGAAAGAGGCGCGCACTATATCACGAGCCATAAATTTCTTTCAGGGCCCGATCGGTAAAACTTACCAGGTTTGGCCACATTTTAACGGTTTCCTGCAACGGTGTTTCAATAGGTGGTTTAAGAATGTTGGCCAGATAGCTGACCGCCACTACATCCAGCTTTACCGGCTGCTCACCTCCAAACCAACTGCGCTCCCCCAAATAACTACCCAACGCATTCACGTGCTTGGCACCAATAGAATACACCTCGGCGAGGTTGTGACGCCCCATGCCTTGACTGATCAGGTCTGACTGCATTTTCTTACGAATTTGTTTGGTAATGATGGGGCGAACCAGTTTCGGCATACCGGCAAACAACGTGTCTCGCACTTGATCCCAATTGGCATCATCCATCCAGCGACTATAGAGCATGACAAAGTAAAGGCTCTCTTCACACATGGAAAGCATAGCATGCTGTATTGCCCGCTCCTGCTCGGTTAATGGCTCATCCAGGTCGATCACATGATGGGAGTTCAGATATTCATAGATCTGCTCTGAATCGCCCATTATTTGACGATCGATTTTCACATAGGGGATTTTATTTTTTGGCCCTTTGCGAGGATCATTTTGTTCTACAATCTTGTAGGGCACCCCTCCGAGCTTCAGATAGCCTTCCAACTTCATGCAAAATGGCGATGCATTGGGCAACCCCCAAGCGCGGCTGAACTGATATACCGTAATATCAAACATACATTTCCCTATCCGTTGATTACCACCTATCAAGATCATACCGCTACTGCGACCGTAAGCAAACGCGCAGACTGTACAGTCCGGCATGGCTTCTTTAGACTGCTGCTGTCCGTCTCGCAGAATCCCAACAGGATCCCAAACCGTGCTGCCCATTGAACAGGTGTTACCTGAACTCATTATTGCCATCCAGGATCACCCGCAGGTTGTAGTGCAGGCACCACCCGGGGCGGGAAAAACAACTCGCATACCACTGGCATTACTGGAATGCGATTGGCTTAAAGGCAAAATTATTGTCATCCAGCCGCGACGCCTGGCCGTTTATAACGCAGCCCAACGGCTGGCCGCCCAGCTTAACGAACAACCGGGCAAAACCGTAGGTTATCGCACCCGTTACGATCGCTGCATCGCAAAGCAGAATCGAATAGAAGTCGTGACCGACGGGGTGTTTCTCGCGCAGTTGCAACGTGATCCTGAACTACGCGATGTTGACGTCGTACTGTTCGATGAATTTCATGAACGCTCAGTCAATATAGATCTTGCGTTGGCCTTCACTCTTGAGACCCAGGCAGCACTGCGGGGAGACGATCATCCACTGCGACTGGTAGTCATGTCCGCCACCCTCGATGGTGATCGACTGTGCCAATGGCTGGATGCCCCGCTGGTCACATCAGCAGGCCGCACCCATCCGGTGGAAACATTTTATCGCCCACCGCCTCCTGATCGGTATCCCCACCAACACATCAGTCATGTTATCCAGGAGGCCCTGCGCAAAGAGCAAGGCAGCCTGCTGGTGTTTCTGCCAGGCATGGGTGACATTCGATCCGTGCAGCGACAACTGGAAGAAGGCGGCTTGCCCAACAACGTAGAAGTACTGCCATTGCACGCATCCCTGCCTAAGGAGCAACAACAAAAAGCCTTGGCTCCCTCGCCTTCCGGCCAGCGTAAAGTAGTACTGTCCACTAACGTTGCAGAAACCAGTATCACCATCGAAGATGTGCGAGTGGTCATCGACAGCGGACAGGCTCGGATTGCCCGTTACGATGAGCGCCGAGGACTGAATGGGCTGCATACCGAAATGATTTCTGCGGCATCCGCTGAACAACGCCGCGGACGAGCCGGACGCACCCAACCGGGCAGCTGTTATCGGCTCTGGGGGGAAGGCCGGCAAACTGCGCTGAAACCATTCAATGACCCAGAAATACTGACGACTGACTTGCAACCCGTCGCACTGGAACTGGCCCAGTGGGGCGTGACTGACATCACCTCGCTCACCTTGCTGGACACGCCGCCTACAGAACGCTTACAACGTGCACGTGAAGGGCTACAACAATTAGGAGCCCTGCGGCCAGACGGTAACATTACGCCATTGGGCCGGAAGTTAAGTCTGCTTGGGCTGCCGCCCAGGCTGGCGGCACTGGCCTGGGCCTGCCACGGCAGCCCGGCAGAGGCAGAAGCCATCAGCTGCGCCGCCATTCTCAGCGAGGGCGATCCGCTGCGCAGGAATAACGACCATTTTCAGTCAGACCTGCACCTGAGGCTTGAGTGGATGGAAAACGGTAACCGAAACGGGTCGCCATCTCGGCTCCACGCTTTACGCGCACAATTACAAAAGCGGCTGCAGCAACACAGCAAGAGTGAAGGCCAGAATACCAATCTGGCCCAAGCCCTGGTACGCGCCTTTCCTGATCACGTAGCCCAGCAACGCACAAGCAATGCATTACGCTACCGGATGAGCAACGGCAAAGGTGCCCAGCTCCAGCGCCATGACAAACTGGCCACCCATCGCTACCTTATTGTTCTGGATGCCGCAGGCACAGGCACCGATGCCACTATCCACCTGGCATACCCTATCACTGAACAGGACCTTAAATCAGCGCTGGCTGAGCAGATCTCGCGGCAATCCAGCCTCAGCTGGGATGAACAAAAACAAGCTGTAATAGCAGAACAGCGCACCCAATTCGGCGCACTGACACTGCAGCAGCAGCCCTTGACCAAACCCTGGCCAGCACCACAGCAAGAGCAAGCAAAATCGCTTTTACTCCACGCATTAGCGGCCACACAATTGACCGCGCTGCCATGGGATGATGCCAGTCGCCACTTTTGTGAACGGATCAACTGGCTCGCCCGACAGCAACCTGATCACTGGCCCGACTTTGGGCTCCAAGCGCTAACCGAACAGGCCCCCCTGTGGCTCAGCCCATTTTTAGAAAACTGCTATTCGTTTAAAGACCTCAACACCATCCCCCTGCTGGACGCATTGAAAAGCCATCTGGGGTGGCAAAGATTAGCCGAGCTGGATGACGCAGCACCCTCCTACTGGAATCTGGCCACCGGTAACCATCAGGTGCATTACCGTAATGGTACGCCAACCCTCAGTGTCCGATTGCAGGAATGCTACGGCATTCAGCAGCACCCCACCTTGCCTGGAGGTGCGCCAGTTACCTTGGAGCTGCTTTCACCTGCTCGCCGTCCGATCCAGATCACGCAGGATTTGCCTGCTTTTTGGTCAGGAAGCTATCGCGAGGTTGCCAAAGAGATGCGCGGCCGCTACCCAAAGCATTTTTGGCCTGACGACCCAGCAAGCGCCCAAGCCACCACCCGAACCAAAAATGCCTTAGGGAAATAGCACCAAAGTGTCTATTGCGTCACACTTCCACGTTGGTGTAATGTAATGCTTTACAGAATAATAAGCGGCTTATAATAAAAAGTAATATTCGGGGTGTTGTGATGTTCTCCCTGCTGCGAGAAAACCCAATGAGCGATTTTTCGATTAAACGCCTTTCCAACTGCGGTGACCCTGTTGCCGATGCAGTTGCATTGCGTATTGATCGCCGCCGACCTGCGCAAATGATGGATGAAGTCCATTACCTCGCTAAAACCGAAATCGGTGTTTATCAAGAGCTAATTGATCAACTTAACACGCTTCCTGACTGGCTAGACTGGCATCAGATAGAACACGCCCGCCGCCTGCAATCTGCTTTCAATCACGCCCGCAGCATCGCCGTATTCACCGGCAGCCTGCTGGAAGGCTACTGTCAGAACCGGGCGGCCGTTGCGTTGGTCACACGCGGTCACCTGCAACATGAAGTAATACGCAGAATCCACGAAGCCAATTATCTGCTGCATAGCCTGAAGCCACGCAACTGCCTGCAATCAGGCAAAACCGGGCACCGGGCACTATCTGAGTTACGCCTCTCCAACGCCATGTTACGCAAGAGCCTCTTATCGCGAGGCTGGGACGAAGATCACAACAGCAAACCTCTATCACAACTGGATATGGCGTTTGATATGCTGGAATTCGGCTACATTGCCACCCTTGGCATGGAGCGCCTGGGCATTCAGCTGCAACAGGATGACAAAGACGCCATTCATCATTTTTGGCGTTACTGCGGCTGGCTATATGGCGTGGATGAAAGCCTGTTAACCCAAGATCAGAAGCAGGAATCCGCGCTGTATACTCAATTGAGCAGTCGCCAAAAGAAAGTCGCCAAAGAACACGAACTACTGGCTCACACCACATTGCGCAGCATCAGCGAGCAATCGATACTGAACATCCCCAGCGAACTGCTGCTGACATTCAGTCGCATCTGCCTCGGCAACGAAAAAGCCGATTCCCTGGCCATTCCTCAGCCGCCTGGCTGGCGCCGCACCGCCAACTTCTACGTTACTGCCAATCGCGGAGCCACCTTCGTGCATTACCACATTCCGGGCATGAGCGGACTGAACGAACGCATCAACTATTATGTGTCGCGCAATATTACCGTGCCGCCTCAAGATCAGGATCGCAGAATTCGCAACCTGAAGAAAATTGCTTAAGATAACCTGCCACTAAGCTAACCGGCCAAATTAGAAAGTACGCAACAGTTCCGGCCATTAGTCTTAGCCTCGTACAGCGCCTTATCTGCTGCCTCGATCAGCTCATGCTGCTCATCACCGGCCACCATTACCCATCCTGCAACACCCAGGCTGGCGCTAATGGGAATACGCTTACCTTTATAAATGAATTTCAAGTGATTGATTCTGTCACGGACACGCTCTGCCACCTGATAGGCTTCTTGTTGAGTAGTATCCGGTAACACAATGGCAAACTCCTCGCCCCCATAGCGAGCCACCAAATCTGAACCACGGCTGGCTGCATCGCCAATAGCAGAAGCCACCAGACGCAAACAGTCATCCCCAACCAAATGGCCATAGGAATCGTTAAACTGTTTGAAATGATCAATGTCCACCAATATCAACGATAACGCCTGACCGGTGCGCACAGAGCGCTCCTGTTCACGGGTCAAGGTTTCATCGAAATAGCGACGATTATGCACCTTGGTTAACGGATCTGTGACACTGAGCTTTGCAAGCTCCCGATTGGCTATCTCCAAATTCGTCATCGTGCGCTCCAGCTCTTGAGTACGCAATGCGACACGGGCCTCCAACTGGCTGTTGGTTTCCTTTTGCATCTGCAACATGGCTTCCTGGGCCATGAGTTTTTCCTCCCGCTCGGTACTGATCAATTTCTGCAGATCAAGTGCTCTAACTTGTGCCATCTCGCGCTCTTTCCGTTCCCGGTTGATCCGCTCTGCCAAGGCAAAGGATAGCAACAGCATTTCAACGACAAACCCTATCAACTGACCATTTTCCGTGATCGACACATACGGCAGAAAACCTTCCATCATCAATACCGCGACAAAGGTCAATGCAATCAGGCCACCCCAGGCAATGGTAAAATAACGGGCCGAAACATTGCCCTTGTTCCAAAGAGCAATGGAAGTAGCCAACGCGACAACGCAGGATATCAGTGCAAATATCTCGTTTACGACTATCAGATAGTCTTTTCCCAACAGCAACGTTATAGCGCTTAATAACCAATAGCCCACAAAGAATGTATTCAAATGCAACACCCAACCACCGTAGGTTTTGAGTTGCAAAAAATTCCGCATAAACAGGGCAGCGGCAAAAAAGCTCACATAAATAGATAGCGCGAAGCCATTCATACGAAACCATTGAATGTGCCCCCAAATCAAATGATCTCCGACCCCGGTCAACCCCGCCTCGTACATAATGACTGAGCCCGCGTACAGCGAGTAATAGAAATAACTGCTGTCACGTGTGAAACCAAACAGTGACATGTTGTACAGCAACATGGCACCCAGCACACCAAACGCCAATCCATACCAAACGTAACGCTGCCATTGTTGCTTATCGAGCGCATCCACCTGCCAAATAAACATGGGCAGGAACAGATTAAAGCGCGACACCACTCGCAAATAGACACGCTTCTTCTGACCCGACTCAAGGTGTACAGGAAAAATCCAGCTGGTATTGCTGTTGTCACCCAACGATCGTTCATGCAACAGACCCGCTTCCATTTTCGAAGTCTCACCGGATTCAAGGTCTATCGCGTAAAAGTCGACGACGCTCAGATTGATCCATCGGATCTCCAACAACCGGGTGACCAACTCTGTATTGGTATTTTCAATATCGAAATAGAACCAGACGGGGGTTTTGCTTTTACCGGCATTGATAGATGCCTTTTGCATCGTCAGCCAATCCACATCCATCAGCTGATCGAGAGACTCTATTTCCACGCCTTCGGGTTGCTGCCAGTAACGCACATGCTCTGACAACAGGCGCACCTGCCCCTCTGTTGCTATCTCAACAGTTTCTGCTTGTGTCGCGCCATATGCTGTTCCAACAGATAACAGAACAAACATGCCGACCAACATTACGCCCCAACGTTTAAACACCCACCGATTCACCTGTAGAACTATCTGAATTGAAGTATAGTTTGGATCATTGTATCTGTAGATACAGCCTGTTGTGGTTGTGTAATCCAAACAACGAATTACCACAAATCTTTGTCAAACCTAATGGAATATGGGAAAGTTAATGACCAAGCGACAACATACCGTACTGTCGCACGCCCAAAACCAAAACGACTTAATCTGTTAACTATGAATCAGGCCATCGCACTGCATTACAGCATCACCCCAATCGATCCCCATGCACATTTGTTTCAGGTGCAACTGGATATCCCGTTCCCGGTTTCTGAAGGACAACAGGTACGCTTGCCCAGCTGGATTCCCGGCAGCTATATGATAAGGGATTTCGCCAAAAACATTGTGGCCATACACGGTGAGTCTGGGGGCCAAGAAATAGAGTTAGTTAAACAGGATAAGCAAACCTGGCTTCTGCCAACCACCCATGCACCCTCCAGTATTCACTATCAAGTCTACGCCTGGGACATGTCGGTACGCTCCGCTCATCTGGATCAAACCCATGCTTATTTTAATGGCACCAGTGTATTTCTGGAACTGGTGGGGCACAGCCAGCTACCTTGCACAATTGACATTAACAACGCCACCATCCCCGAAGCCGCACACTGGCAAGTAGGCACATCGCTACCCACAGATGGTGCTGAGCTTTATGGCTTTGGGCGTTATCGCGCCAAAGATTACAGTGATCTCATTGATCATCCCGTAGAGATTGCTGCATTTGACCGAGTCAGTTTTGAAGCCTGCGGGGTGCCCCATGATTTCATTCTAACCGGCCTGCACAATGCTGATCTGGATCGGTTAGCACAGGATCTGAAAGTCATCTGCGAGCACCAAATCCAGTTGTTTGGTAAGCCCGCTCCCTTTGATCGCTATGTATTTATTACTTGGGCGGTTGGCAATGGCTATGGCGGCCTCGAACATCGCGCTTCCACCAGCCTGATCTGCAACCGCGATGACCTTCCCAGCCGAAACGAACGAGGCAAGGTAAGCGATGGCTACAAAACGTTCCTGGGTTTGTGCAGTCACGAGTATTTCCACAGTTGGAACGTAAAGCGAATCCAACCTGACATCCCTTACGATCTAAGCCAGGAAAACCACACCCCCTTGCTGTGGGCGTTTGAGGGAATCACCTCCTACTACGACGACCTCACACTGGTCAGAACCGGTTTAATCAGCACTGTGGAATATCTGGAGCTGGTAGGAAAGACCATGACCCGTATTCTACGTAACCCCGGACGCTTCAAGCAATCAACGGCGCAATCCAGTTATGATGCCTGGACCAAGTTTTACAAACAGGATGAAAACGCGGCCAATGCCATCGTCAGCTATTACACCAAAGGATCATTAATTGCGCTGGGACTGGATCTGACTCTGCGCCGTTTAAGCGAGGGGCACGTGACGCTGGATCAGGTGATGGTGAAGCTTTGGCAACAGCATGGGCAAACTGCCATACCGGTCACAGAGTTCGGTATTCAAGCTCTGTGCAGAGAGCTACTGGAAAACCATGGATTGAATAGCAGCAATGCCGTAGCAGAACTGGATAGCTATTTGAACACAGCTATTTACGGCACCGAGGATTTGGACTTCCACGCTCTACTTGCCCCTATGGGTATTACCTATCACGTTCGCACTGCCAGCTCTACCAGCGATAACGGTGGTAAACCTGCCAGCAATGATGGGGTACGCCTCGATCTGGGCATCAGCACCAGCGCCGATGCCTCAGGCATAAAAGTTCAGCGGGTTCTGATTGGGAGCAGCGCGCATCAGGCTGGCATTTCGGCCGGCGATGTATTAATCGCTCTGGATCGCATCAAACTTGATAACAGCAATCTGGAAAAGCTACTGAGCCGTTATATAGCAGATGAAACCGTCGAAATAATCGGCTTTCGACGGGACGAACTGATGACGTTTAAGGTTAAGTTGGCGACTGCACCAGAGGACACTGTCTGGCTGGAAATCGGTGACTCAAGCAAGCTTAAGGGCTGGCTCACTTGCTAATTCACTTAATAGCCGGCACCAACAATTGGGGATCCAGGCGCTCCTGATACCAATTTAGACGCCAGCATAGATGGGGGCCCGTGGCTCGACCAGAGGCCCCCACCAAACCAATCACCTGGCCCTGCCTGACGATATCACCGCTTTGAACCAGCAGCTTGCTCATATGCAGATAGCTGGTACTGATACCGTGACCATGATCGATTACCATTGTCCCCCCTGAGAAGAACATATCCCCATGAGCAAGACTCACAACACCATCTGCTGGGGCCATGATTTCTGTGCCCTTTGGGGCGGCAATATCCACACCAAAATGAGGGCGCCGGGGCTCACCATTGTAAATTCGTTGACTGCCATAAACACCGGTTATTGGCCCCTGTACTGGCCACTGAAATGACTGCAAGAACCCCGTCAAACCGGTATCAGCATCACGGGCAACTTTAACCTGTCCGGCTTCCTTTTGAATACGAGCAAGATGGGTCTTATCAGGGTTCACTGTCTGCGCTGGCACCCCCTCTATGCGCTGGAGGTTGTATTCTCGCTTGCTCAAAGTAAACGGCAATGTTGTGCGGCTTCCATCCGCCAACTGAACAGTCAACGCCTGACTGAGGGCCTCGTCCCGACCAAAGCCCAGCACAAACTCGCCACCTGCGGTCAACGATAAGCGCCGCTTCTGATATTCCACCTGAGACCCTGCCGGTACTTTGCCGATGATCATGCCACCCTGCTGCAAGGAACCCTGCAGGGATAAATCATCCAGAGATAGCGCGTGCACCTGCGTCGCGGCGACCATAACCACGCTGCACAACGCCCACATCATGCCACGCACACAGTTCATCAAGGTGTTTTCTCCAGCTGCCGTGTTGATTCATCCGGTTCTGCCACGGCCGGCGCCAACAGCCTCAACTGGGTCATCACCTCATCGGACGGATAGCCATCCGCCACCCAGCCCTTAGCTTGCTGCAAATCCCGCAACGCCCGCTTGGTACGGGTACCAAAAATTCCGTCCGCTACGCCTGCGTCATACCCGGCGGCATTAAGTGCCTCCTGAATACCCTTGACCGTTTCAAGTGTGAGCCGCTCATCGTCCGGCGGCGTCGTTTCCAGCGCAACACCGCCATTGACCCGATCCGCCAGGTGGCCCACCGCCAGCGCGTAATACTCGGATCGATTCCAACCCATAATCACATCGAAGTTGTGATACACCACAAAGGCTGGCCCCTTGTGGCCACTGGGAATGATCACCGACGCGGGTAACTGCAATGAGGGCAAGCGATTGCCATGTACATCTCGGATACCCAGTTTACGCCATTCCGCCAACGGCTTACGCACATCACGCCCCGCCAGCGCATAATCAAACCCTTGAGGAAGGCGCACCTCTCTGCCCCAGCGCACATCACGTTGCCAACCCAGCTGATTGAGAAAGTGGGCTGCAGAGGTAAACGCATCGGGTAGGCTATTCCAAAGATCTGCTTTGTTGTCACCATCTGCATCCACAGCAAAACGCCGATACGCACTGGGCATAAACTGCATGTTACCCATGGCTCCCGCCCACGAACCCAACATGGTGCCATGGTCGGCTACCCCCGCCTCCACCAGGCGCAACGCCTCCATCAGCTCCAGTGTGAAGAACTCACTACGGCGCGGATCACAGGCCAGAGTCGCAAGGGAATCCAGTACGTTCATTTTCCCAAGATAAGAACCAAAATTGGTCTCCAGCCCCCAGAACGCCACAATGTATTGGGGTGGAATGCCATATTGACGAGTAAGTTGCTGTAAAAGGGGATAATGGGTTTTGAGCAATTGACGGCCACGAGTGATGCGCTGGTCGTTCACACGCTGGCCCAGATAATTATGGAAGGTTTCGGTGAACTCGGGCTGGCGCCGATCCAATTCAATAACCCTGGCCACATACTGCACAGCGCCCAATTGGCTTTCCACCACCTGTGGCGCAATGCTTTCCTGCAATGCACGCTGCTTGAGATCATCAACGCATCGACCAAACTCAGCGTCAGGCGTCTGTGCCCACAGCGAGCCACTTCCCAGCAGCCCTGCCAGCAAGACGCCCCTCACGCAGCAATTCCATGATTTCATTTGGGTTATTCCGATCCAACTGACTGATTAAACCATGCTAGCAAATTAACTTGGTCCAAGCAGCATCCGACCGAATAAATATTCCAGCTGAGCGCTAGATCACTGCCCCCACTGCCCAGCCCGCTCCACACTCTCCCGATAGGGGCGCAAAGACGCCAACAACAGAGCAATCGCTAGCAAAGTGCTCACCACACTGATGATCAGCAGTGAATAACGCAAGGCATTGTCATCCTGAAAAACAAAATCCGTCAGCAGCGCCACCGCCGTTGGCCCCACGCCCAAACCAATAATGGTCACCACAAACAGGTACATGGCAGAAGCCTGCCCGCGCATGGGGTTGGGCATGATCTCCTGAATCGCTGCCGGAGCCACACCAAATGGCATCGCCAGCGCAAAGCAACCCACACCGATACAAGCTATTGCAACCGGCAGGCTATCAATGGCGTAGCCCACAAACGATGGCAACGCGATCACCACAGCCACCAGGCCAACCCGCATGGGTGCATCCTTATACCCGCGGCTGGTCAACCAATCGGATAAGCGGCCACCCACAATAATGCCCAGAGATCCAAAAACCCCAATCAATATGCCATAGATGAAGCCCACTTCCGCCGCATCCATGGCAAAGGTACGCATGAAAAATGCAGGAACCCAAGACGATGCACCATAGGAACAGAACGCCACACAAGCGAAGCTCAAATTGTGCAACAGCACGGTTTTACGATTGAGTTTGATGTAGGCCAACACTTCTGCAAACGAAACCTCAACACCCACCCCAGCGCCTTGGCGCACAGGCTCCTTCAGAAACAACAACAGCAGGCAAAACATCACCCCGGCAGCACCCAATATCAGGAAGATCAATTGCCATGGGCGGATCATGCCAATCACCGGCAGGTCGATATCGCCCTGAGCCGAAGCAAAGTGAATCACCAAACCACCCAGCAGAAAAGCCAACCCCGACCCCACATAAATACCCATGGAATACACACTGATCGCGGTAGCCCGCTGGTGAGGTGGAAAACTGTCCGCAATCAGGGAATAAGCCGCCGGTGACAGCGCCGCTTCACCTGCCCCCACCCCCACGCGGGCAAACAGAAAGTGCCAATATTGCTTTGCCAAGCCACAAGCCGCCGTCATGGCGCTCCACACCAAAATCCCCGCAGCGATCAGACCACGGCGACTGGTACGATCAGCCATGCGTCCAAGGGGAATGCCGCACAGGGTATAGAACAAGGCAAAGGAAAACCCCATCAGCAAACTCATCTCGGTATCAGATATAGCGAGATCTCGACGAATAGGGCCAACCAACAGATTCAAGATCTGACGATCAATAAACGACAGCACGTAAGCCAACATCAGAATGGCCACAGTCAGCCACGCGCGGGCGCTGCCAGGATAAGAAACGGGCATATTCAAAGAAATTACCTCAGAGGTTATTATTATTCACTAAATCCGAGGGTGGGCTAAAAATCAACATATGGCAAACCGGCCAGTGCAAACTTGCCAATAAATAACCTAAAACAACCTGTTCAGCGACACTTCCAATTTGCGTATTATTGAACCGCTGGATCCTGCATCATCAGCAAATCCGCATGTACCGTCAGATCCGGCTTTTTACAATCATAGCCATCAGGGTAAGACACCTGAATGATCTGGTTGGTGCCCATGGAATCCTTCAGCAAACTCAGCATGGCCGTTGCCTCATATTGTGACATATGGGTCAGCTTACGGCGCACGCCAGTCACTGTGGTATAAAACAGATCGCCACCACGAGCCACCTGAACCGACTTGATCTTTTCCGGAAAGCATTTAACGGCCGCCAAAGCAGGGCTCACCACCCCCAAGATCATTACACAGATCCACCATCGCATTGATTCATTCCTCAGAGCACAAAATTTGCTAAGCTGTTATAGCATCGTTCACGCTTGCCAACAGCAATACAACGTTGTTATTGCACCATTGCTGCTCCGAAAATGGAATACCAGCACCTTAAAAGGATCAACTCCAACACATGAGAAGCGCCTACAACGCAGAACGCCCTCCCATCATCCTTGATATTGAAGCCTCCGGTTTTGGCAACGGCAGTTATCCCATAGAAGTGGGCTTTGCCGACACTGACACCAGCCGATTCTGCAGCCTGATAAAGCCCTTCCCAAACTGGACTCACTGGAGTGACAACGCCGAAGCGGCCCACGGCATCAGTCGCCAGGCCCTGAATGAGCGAGGGCGCGAGCCACGAGATGTAGCGCTGGAACTGAACAAAAAACTGAAAGGCTGCAATACCTATTGCGATGGCTGGGTGGTCGATCATCCCTGGCTTATGACCCTGTTTTTTGCAGTTAATATCGAACCCGAATTCCAGCTTTCACCCATAGAGCTGATCATGACTGAGCGCCAGATTGAGATCTGGGATGATATTCACGACAAAATGCGCGCCTGCAGCCATGGCCAGCGGCATCGCGCCAGCACCGACGCCTGGGTGATTCAACAAACCTGGATACGCAGCCACTATTTAAGTCAATGAGTTAAGCCGATGAGCTTTGCCACTGACCCATGCCAAGTGTATGATTCTGAACACAATCGTCTAAGCAGGCTTTTAGGCCATCCCAAGTACAGAGTTCAGCACCCGAGCGTGATATGACAGACTCCAAGGAAAGTATCGACCTGGATCGACTGCGACGTCAGGATCACGCCGCCTTCGAAGCTCTGGTGAGCCAGCATCATCGCCCTATGGTGGCCGTTGCCCGTGCCATTTTGGGTGACAGCCTGGCCGAAGAAGTCGTGCAGGAGGCCTGGGTTTCCGCCTATCGCAACCTGCCCAAGTTCGAAGGCCGCTCCTCAATCAAAACCTGGCTCTACACCATAGTCAGTAATGAGGCCAAAACCCGCCTACGTAAAGAGAAACGGCTGGTCGCGCTGGAAGACATCAGCCAAGACGGCAGCGTGGATTACCTGGACGGGGATCGCTTTTACGGGCTGAGCGGACACTGGAAAGCGCCTCCGCCAAGCTGGCACATGGATTCACCAGACCAGCTGCTGGAAGAGCAACATCTGCAAAAGTGCATCGACTACACGCTGACGATTCTGCCCACTCAGCAGAAAGCCGTGTTTATTTTACGCGACATAGAGCAACAGGCACTTTCAGAAATCTGTAATATTCTGGAGGTAACAGAGTCATATGTAAGAGTACTGCTCCATCGCGCACGCGTAAAACTCATGCAAGTTATTGATCGTTATCAGGAAACAGGTGAATGCTAAATTGCCGCGACGTGGCTCACGAAGCCAGTGACTACATCGACCACAACCAAACCGGGTGGCGCAGGTTCTGGTTTAATGTGCATCTGTTTATCTGCAAAAACTGCCGCGTGTTTGTTCGCCACGTCAATACCACCAAAGAGTTTATTCGCAAGCGGGGTGGAATGCCCGCATCGGAGCAGGAAGTAAAAGGCGTGATGGAGGCTGTTCGAAAGGCCGATTCAAAATAACCGGCGCCTATCAGTCTGATGATTCGCTATTAATGTCAGGTTTAACCGCACCAGGGGCAACCGGGCGGCGATTGGAACGCTTGTCATCCCAACTCAATGATTCAGGATCGTACCAGTCAATTGCCTCCAACACCTTACTTTGGGTTGCCAGCGACAACGTCGCCCACAGCTCCTCAAACTCATCCAGCCCAGACTCACGTCGATGCGCCACCTTGCTGCTCAGCCTCGAAATAATCTTGGGCAAATTCAATGCTTCCCCCAACTTTCCCGGCACAGTATAAATCTGCCCCAGATACTTACGTTTATGGGTACGTTCCTCCAGCACCTGCTGCAACGCCATTGCAGCGGCCAAAGCGGATTCCTCATTAAACTCTTCAGGGCTTCGCATGGTTAAACAATCGTCAGTCGCAAACCCAAAAGCATACCAAGCTGTCTGTGCCGGTGCCAGCACCGACTTAGAGCAAATTCATCTCCCTGGCCTTGGCAACCGCTTCAGTACGGTTGCCAACATTGAGCTTGGCGTACACGTTTTTAAGGTGCCATTTGGTGGTGGTGAGTGAAATATTAGCCCGCACAGCCACCTCCTTGTTACGCAAGCCAGACTGCAGCAGGGTCAACACCTCCTTTTCTTTATCCGTCAGCGGCTCCACCACAAATCGCTCAGCCTGATCCTGGTCGTCATCACTCAACAGGTCCTCGAACATCAACATGTACAGTTCAGGCAAAGATTGCAGCACATTATGCGTCACCGCCTGCAACAGCAAACCTGCACTTCCCGGCGCCTCATCAAACAGCGTACGATTGAAACACACCAAGCCACCGTATTTCAGCGTATCTTTAACTTCCTGAAGTGAGCGCTCTGTCTCATTCCGCCGCCAGTACAGCACTGCACGATTCATACGGCAGACGACAGCTCTGGGCACACACCCATTGACCATAGCGGTGCGCACCAACTGATCTGCTAACCGTTCAGCCTGATCGTATTTCTTGGTCATCATTAAATAAATCAGGCGCGACACCCCCAAACGATCGCAACCCTCATCAAAATGGTTTTCATCTCGCCAATAATCTGCTTTCTGCTTTTGCTCCAGATGATATTCTTTTTGCACCCAATCCAACGTAGCAAGGTCACCTCGCGCACGGGCATAGAGCGTCCATTCCAGGCACAACAGGGTATTAAAGCGTTCATAGTCCCCGTGCATCAAAACCCGGGATAAATAATTCAACAGCCGCCTAGCCTCACCATCATTGCCGCGCAAAAATGCCAATCGAGCCATGCCACAATAGCTGGCTGCAATCACCTCTGTTGCACACGCACTGGATAGTAAGGGTATGATTTCACGCAGTAATTTCTCTGCCTCATCAACCCGGTTTTGTTCGTAACGGATCAGGGCGACAGGCGTGGCTAAATTCACCCATTCAAGGGTATGCGGGCGATCACCCACCGAGCGGAATGCATCTTCGGCAAGCTGGACTGCGCTCATCATATGACCCTGAGCACGCTCCGCCAGAATCAGTACCAGATCAGCAAAGCTACGCAAAAAATTCTGCCCGGATATACGCAAAATATCACGAGCCCTCTGGGCCTCTGATACCGCTGTTTTAAAATCGGCATTCAGTAAGTGATAGTACGCTCGCATGGGGGTATAAAATAAACGCACATGATGCTGCACATTCTGCAGATTCGGCACGCGATACATTTTATTGTGACGAAACTCCGTATCTCTATGGAACATCTCCAGCACATTGAACAGAAACTTCAAGGTGTCGTCATGGGCGTAACGACCGCGAATTTTGCCACGGCGCTGTAAATCCTCCACCAATTCAATGTAGTACTCGGCCTGATTAAAACGGCGATAAAAAATCAATGCCGTGATCAGCGGATTAACCAGTTCACTTTGACTGATTACACGCTCCTCCGGCAGAAAATTTATCCACTCGATCAGACTGGTGAATTCACCGCTTTTTATCCACTCATCGGCGCAACGAACCAATGCGCTCTCCTGCGCCTCAACATCCTGAATAGATGCCAGCAGCTCCAGTGCTTGCAAGCTTTCCTTGCGCTCCAATAAGCTGGACGCGGCACGGCGAACCAGTGCTCCGATGTCTTCCGGGTAGTCCAGCCGTAAACGATGCAACAAAAACTCACGAAATATGGAATGATAGCGATAGGCATCGGATCGACCTTCCACCGGATGCAAAAACACGTGATTTTCCAGCAGATAGTCAATACAGCGCTGGGCGTCCCCTATCTGCAGAACATCGTTGCACAGCGACATGTCCAACGTATCCAGAAATGCTGTTTTGATCAGAAACTGACGAACGTGAGCCGGCTGCTGCTGCAACACTGAATCCGCAAAGTACTGCAACACCTCAGGGTTTTTACTTTGGCTGGCCAACTGATCAGGCTGGTGACAGGCACCTCCTCGAATAGACAGTGCCAGCAGTTTAATACCCGCCACCCAGCCTTCAGTCCAATCCAGCAATTCTTTCATGAATGGTTTGTCGGCAGTTTCCAAGCCCACAGATTGGAACCAACTCTCCAGTGAATCCAGATCCCATTTCAAATCATTGGCATCAATACTGAGCAGTTTGTCTTCCAACTTCAACTTGCTCAGCTGCAGCGGTGGATGGTTGCGGGACGCCACCACAAAGTGGATATGCTTGGGCAGCGTAAACAGCACCTGTGACAATGTACGGTGAATGCTGTCGTCCTGAATCAACTGATAATCATCCAGCACGATAAATAAGGGCTCTTCTACTTTGGAAAGGCCCTGCACCAGCGATTCCGTAACAGCTTCTACGGAAAACGCCACACTGTCGGTAATTTGATTGAAGTAGTAGGCATCGAACGCCAAACAGCTCTGTTTGATGGCGCGAATCAGTGAGGCGAAAAAGGGGGCAGGTTTATTGTGCCTGGTTTCCAAAGGCAGTGACGCGAACATGGCATGTTGTCGCCCAGATATAATCCACTGACGCAGCAATGTGGATTTTCCAGATCCCGCCGGTGCCAACAGCACTGTCAACGGATAATCTTCCGCCCGATTTATTAGATCAATCAGGCTTGGTCTCAATAAATGGCTAGCTGGCGGCCGCTCACGTTCAGATTCAGCCATAAGCCACCCCTCCCAATCCTAATCATTTGTTTTTATTTTGTTTTTTTAATTTCGGCCGGCAAGCTGCTTCATTTTTAGCCGATGTGACTGGGTATTCCCCCTACGTTAGAGGGGTCTCATTCACGACCGTTTCATCCAATCTATCAGAGTACATAAGTCCTTTAAACAGCCATTACGTAACAGCAATTGCTTCTCCATAAAAACAATAATCCGAGGAAACCATCATGAAGATTAAAACAGGGATGCTTGGGCTTGCGCCAGCAATGCTGGTTCTGGCAGCCTGCCAACCTGCAGGGGATTTTCCCGAGCCAGAGGCATTATGCAGTTTTGATCCAGTTCGGGAAAATGCCCGCGCGGCATCCGCAGCTAACATCGCAGCACCAATAATTTCTACCATGGCTGTAAATGGTGCCGTTGTGTGGGAGCAAGGCGAACCGTCATCGCAGGTTCCGACCCTGCGGCCCGGGGATGAAGTCACCCTCACAGGTACTGGCTTGGGTAACGGCCCGGACACCGATTTCACAAAAATCATGATTGGTAACACCCGGGTTTTGGAAACAGATCTCGTCATGTACAAGCAGAGACTGGATATTGCCAATGAAGTGAATTACGAGATAGATGATCTGCTGGACACCTGGAGCAAGGATATTCTGGGCTGGCAACCAAACGAAATTCGTTTCACCGTGCCTGGGCACGTAAGCACAGGGCCGCTCACCGTACAAATACAGAAGCGAACCGGATATAACGCCTCATTGACCTCGCCGGGGCAGCCTTTCAGCGTCATCAATGCCCTAACCAAACGCATTACAGACGATGAGTTTCAACATGAATGCGATGTGGTTTCCACACTTAGCGCTTCCCAAGCCACCACACCCATTGCAGTCGACATTATTAACCCCGACTTTACTGATCTAGTGAGCTACGGTGAAAAGATATTCTGGTCATACGATTACAACATCGGCCTGTCTCACGCCAACCGTAATTTAAACTGGACCAACATTTTCAACTACCAAACAGTCGATCCCGTGACCAACGAAGTGGCAGACCCGGCCTTGCTGTTCGGTGCGGTTCACACCGTGGCAGGCCAGGTGCCCGCCGTAGCAATCGATGATGTTTACTTCGATCAGTACCCACAACCCACGCCAATCCCAGGCTTTCTCACCATCGAGCCACAGCTCACCAAAGGCAATACCCGTGACTCCGGCTGGGTGGGTTACCGTTACGCTGAATCCAGCCACCCTTATGTGGGGCGCGGTTCACGCATCGGGTTTAACTGCGCATCCTGCCACGGCTATCAAATCACCTATTCCAACGCTCCGGGAAACACCGTCACTAAGGTATTCCCCGGGCTACCCAATCCGGAATGGACCATCAAATGGGCATTACTGGGCCCAAACAACGGTTTCGAAGGGGTGATCGCGGATGAAGAAGGCCCCAGCTGGGCACCAGGCAAGCAAAAAGTAGATAAAACCATGCTGATTTACTACATGCCTGGAGGCACCGGTGAGCACAACCTGATTCGTGCCAACGGCGAAGGCAGTGCCACCGACAATGATTATCAATTTTCACCCCATACCATCCCGAACGTGACCAACTACATGTCCATTCGGCGCTCCCTGTCTCATACCGAATCCTATGTGGGCTTTGAAGGTTCTTATATCCACGCCGAAGAACCCGATGGCGCCACCGGCAGCATGTACCGTTACCCACTGCAGGCCCTCACCGCTTACATGACAGCACTGGATGAAAATGACGATGACCTGCGCAACGTGGGCTTGTATCGCTGGCTGCAACAATACGGCAAACTGGCGTCACAAACCGGCACCGAAAACCTGAGTGAAGGTGAGTTTGTGCAAAATGGCTGGCAATCGTATCCCAACGTCGTGGCGGCCGTGGCTCAGGGTAAAGCAAGCTTTGATGCCGCCTGCGCAAGCTGCCATAACGACAATCTGGGCGCCCATACCGATGAAAACATGATTCCTCTGAATCAGGTAGGGCACTTTTTTGCGCCATCGGTGTATCAACAAGAAACCCAAAGCATCCGCGTTGGTTTCCTGCGCAACATGTACTGGACCCAACACCGCGGCCTGCTCACCGATGGTCATGTTCGCAACCTGGAGGATTTGGTTGATCCCGCTCGCTGCCAGAGCGGTACCGATCTCTACAACCAGTATTACACCCTGCATCCACCGGTGCAGCCTGATCTGGGCGGAGTGGATTTCCCTGAGCCCTATCCTGCCATCAATCGCAAAGGCGACGTATTCAGGGTGCCCAAGTCTCAGTCAAATGCCACGGGCGATACGGCCGATCAACGCAACACCTTTATCGAACGTCACAAATACTTCGTAGAGGTGCCCTGGGACAGCGAACACTACTATTGGGATTACCAGAAACTGCGCAACGAGTACGGCCCTGATGAACTGGGCTCGCCAGCCCCCATCGGGATGCCCGCCGCGCCGCACCCCTGGTGTGCGAATTCCAGCGCCGAGATTGAGAACATGGTGCAGTACGTGCTCACACTTTAATCAAACGCGATATAGCAAAGGGGCCCTTCGGCCCCTTTTTTAGCTTTGCGCCGCCACGAAGTTCACTTTACTTTCCCATCACCCCTTCCAACTGACCAATACTGCATTACACTAATAGGCACACTCATTTCGTGTGATTCAAGGAGAAGGCAATGAGCACGCTATACGACAAGATCGGTGGTGAAGCAGCCGTGGATGCCGCCGTAGGCCTGTTTTACGATAAGGTTCTGGCTGACGAGCGTATCAGACATTTCTTCGATGGCTTGGATATGGAGCGACAACACCGCATGCAAAAAGGCTTTTTAACCTTTGCCTTCGGTGGCCCCAATAACTATTCGGGCAAAAGCATGGCAGCAGCACACCGCAAATTGGTGGATGAAAAAGGTCTGGACGATAGCCACTTTGACGCTGTGATAGAAGACCTGGGAGCAACCCTGGTTGAGCTTGGGGTTCCTGACGAGTTAATAGCAGAAGCTGCCGGTATCGCTGAAAGCGTACGCGATGCTGTTTTGGGGCGCGGCTGAGATTATCCGATTAACCTTCGCGAGCCTCTTGGGCTCGCCATCCCTCCTCAGATAAAAGTGTATTAATACATAGGGTTACGCACCCACCCCCTTCTACTTTATCGCGCCCATACCTTTGTACGGTGATGATTGCAGAGAAATTTTGTTTAATGATGTCATCGTAATCATAAGTGTGGGTGTATTCACTGTGCCCAAGCTATTTAGTCCCCAGGACTGCAATCGCTTACGCTGGACCAAAAACGATAAAAACGACAAAAACCAAGCCCCATTTATAAAGGTATATAAAATATGATGCGCTCAAAAATTGTTGCTGCAATGCTTCTACCCACCGTCATGCTGATCGGTTGCGGCGGGGAACAACAAGAAACCCAACGAGCCACCTCCAACAGTGCGAACCTCACCGGCCTGTGGCGCTTAAGCTTCGAGACCAGCCAGTCTGGCTTGTCCGCCGATGCAGGCATCACCTATACCCTGGTAGATAATGGCAACCAAATCAACATGACAGCCTGTGCAGAGCGCCAGAGCGTCACCCTGAATCGAACCGGCAGTAGCTTACGCGGCCTGCCGGTAGGGGAAGCCACTATCAGAAACAACGATCGCATCACAGCCACTGGTAACCTGGGTGACAGTGTTGCCACCAAAATGGCTACCAGCGCCACCTTCGACATGGGCACCTTATCTATCAGCGGCGGAGACCTAGGCAACATCTCCAGCAGCAATATCTGCGTCCAGTCTGACTATGCGCGCATCCTTGGCCAAGCAACTCAGGATCGCTATTCCGCGACCACCCTTCTGAACGGCCAGCCTCTAACGTTCGAAATCAGTCGCATGGGCAACATCGCTAAAGGCAGCTACGATGTAAACCGCGATATGTCTGAAGGCGGCGTCCAGATCTTCATGAAATCTGCCTCACTGAAAGATCGCGTAAACTACAGCGAAATGAATCTTAGAAACGGCAGACTGACCATCACCGAAGATTCCACTGTTTGGATCAAAGGCAACTTCAGCGCGCAAATGCCTAACGGCCAGACCGTTTCAGGCAGCTTCGAATTTGAAAAGCCATAAGGCACAAATCAATAAAAAACCCGGCCTCGCTTGCCGGGTTTTTTATTGCCTGAATTCTGCTAGAGCGGCTACAGCATAACCATGCGATAGCCAACCAACTCCCAGCTAAGAGCCACACCCCTCAGGTTTGTACACCCTGCGTGTCGAGGCAGGGTTTTCCTGTAACGCCACACCCTCCCGCAGCGGTCTTGCTACCAGCTCGCCACCACAATTAGGACAACGCCCGCCCAACCTGGCTGCCGCACATTCCTGGCAAAAGGTACACTCAAACGAACATATCATCGCGCCATACCGGTCTGCTGGCAGATCCCTATTACAGCACTCACATCCAGGTCTCATTTCAAGCATCTCTCGCTCCAGAACCCTTGCATATGCCTATGATAGACAGCATCCAGCCTACCCCAACACAAACAAAAAAGCCCCGGAAATCCGGGGCTTTTTGTGAACCAGAGTTAAGTATTAGCGACGAACACGATACTCTTCCAGGAACCACTCATTATTCTCATCCCAAGGGAAGAATGGGTTGCCAACATCGGCCAGATCATCACTGAATTCTGGGAAGTGACGCAGCAGAACCGTGCGGAAGTTGTTGTCGTCAATCCAATCCAAACCTTCTGCAGAGTAGATCTCAGGGCGATAATCCTCAGTGAAGAAGCGATCGGCCATCAAACGGCGGGAAGCCATGGCAATAAAGATCTGGAAGGAAGTTTCACCAAAACCATAACCGGGCGGGCGATAGCCTTCAGCATACGAACCTACCATCACATCAATGGCTTCAATATCATCGTTGTAGACTTCGCGCAGTTTTTCAGCCACTGCAACGTCAGGAGTGATATCGCTGAAATCGGTGATGGGGTTCAATCCGATTTGACGGCGGAACTCATTATAGCGAGGAATGCCACGCTCACGATCACGCAGGATATCCACGGCAGCCAGATCAGTGTTGGCAACCCCTGGCTCAAATGGGAAGTTCTGAAGGAAAGTAGGGAAATTGTTCAGCTCCAACAGACCAGGATGGGTATGGCCGAAGGAATAGAACAGATTCGCCAAACCGCGTCGGCTCACCAATGGAGAAGAACCTTGCAGAGCGTGCTCCTGCAGCTGGCTGGTTTCCAGCAAGCTATTATTGTTGTGATCACGTACTTCAAGACTGTCACGCAGCAGAGGGTGCATACGGTACACAGCGGTGAACTCTTCGGTCAGACTGAAAGGTACGCCTTCCAACAGGGTTTCTCCGCCCATGATGCCGTCAGTTGCCGCTTCACCCAATTTGGGGAACCAGTAAGGCATCAGACCACGCCAGTTTGCAAACATAGCTTCACGCAGGGTGAAGTTCTTCAGAATCGCAGGCGTCCAATCCACAGTGTGAATCTTCGCAATCAAGGCAGCGTTGATCAGTCGAGCAGTCTGGAACAGGCGCTCATCCGACCAGTTGGGGTAACTTTCTTTCAACATCGCAGCGATAGAGTTGTGCTCTTGAACCCACAGGGTGTGCATCAGCTCCAGACCAACCCACCAGTTACGGTTAAAGCCGGTTTCTGGCAGGCCATCAGCACCCACTGGCAGCATACCGTTCGCCTGCAGGCGCATCTGACCATCGACCATAGTACGCAGACGATGATTGGTTTCGATATCGCTACCATATATCTGCGAACCATCCCACCATGCGGTGTTTTCGTTCAGGAAGGTAGGCGCGCGACCGTCATGGGGATCTCGGGTTGGGTCTGCTGGAGTACGACCAATCGGCATGGTGCCATCACCGCTGTCATGGGCGCTGCCTGCAGCATCAACTCGATAAGGGTCGCTGTGGTCACGACGCCCATGCTCAAACCAGTCGTGGATCATAAACTGGATCCAGTTTGCGGCCAGGTAGTTCAGGAAAGGCACTTCCTTAACACCGTTTTCACGGGTCATCAGTTCCTGACTGACAGTGAGGGGGTTAGGATTCAACAGGTTTGCTTCATCGGGAAAGGAAACCTCTGGGTTGATGTTTCGGCCCATCCGCACACCGGCCATACCCATGGCTGGCAGATCAAGATCATTACAGCGACCATCATAGGAGCGGTAGATCAAGTCATTGGGGTCACATTGTACTGCCGGCCACTCACCATCGGCGTATGTATCGAACAGATTGTTCTCAAACAAATCGCACCTTATCTGGCTAAGCGTCAACAATCCAATCAGTGGTCCGAAGATCCACCATTTCATATATACGTTCATAGTCGCTCCAAGTCGTTTTTATAATTATCAATCAATAACAACTGAAAGATACGGTCGCGTACCCTCATAATCCGAAGCATATCCAGTTTGTGCAAACCGGACGCCGTACATAGGTATGGGAGGGGGGGCGAAGGATGGGCTCAAACACTTAAGCTAGATGGATTAATAGACAACTTAAAGCAGCTGATTAATGTTGTTCCCGCGTAAACCTTTGCAATCAAATACATTATTTTGTGACTAAATTGAATTTTAGAGGAGAACGTACATGTTTTCTAAAATCGTTTACGCTATAACCACTTTATAGTACTTAAGTACCTGAGATCAGGCCCACTCGTAAATCAACTGCTTTATAACAGGGCGTTTTGTTGCAGATACCCGGCTTAAGTACAGGGCGGCATGATTGGAAGCCATTGCCGCAACAAGCACCTGAACATTACAATCACACAAGAACATCGCAATACACTAACTTTTGTTCGAATAGTAGGCCGAGGTGGGCTCCAGCAATTTTCGCGATGATATTACCTAAGAAGAAGACCGTAGAAACGGCGACTGGTTCCGATTTTTTACTGCCCCGGAGCCGGCTAACAAATAAAATTCTTCATGCCAAGGCCGACACCATCTGGATCGGTTCGCCTAAAGGCCTGGGCAAAAGCGTTTTAATACATCAGCTGCATAAATCACTGCTGGAGCGCTTGCCCTCCAATCGGGTGATCCTGCTGCAGCTGACTCATGATAATGACCTGGTGGATTTGCTAGCAGCACTTAACCAGGTCAGAGACCACCTCAATCTGCGACCGGCCGCAATACCCACCGCCGCCACAGAATCACTGACAGATATCCTCGACACCCTGGCAGACAAAGCCAGTAGCACGAAACACCCGCTTCATTTGCTGGTGGATGGATTGGAAACCCGACTTAACGGATCGCTGATACACTATTTGACTCAAAGCTGCCATGCGCTGTCTGGGCGAGTACGGCTCTACCTGGGAGTAGATAACTTCGTCCCCCTGCTTCCCAATGCTCTATTTCTAGATCAGCGTCACCTACATCTGGATATGCAGGATCTGCGCATGAACCGAGAGGAGCTGAACGATTACTTTCAGCTTCACCTTGGCGATTCCAGTGAAAAGGAAGTAACCCGCGTTCTGAAAAAAACCGATGGTATACCCTCCGCAATAGCCTTGCTATTGGATAACTATGATGAAAGCGTTGCGCATCAGTGCATGCTGTTGACAGAATGGATTGATCAGAACCTGTTGTGCTACCTGGACCCCATGGAAATGGCACGATTAGCGGGGCTATCCCTGCTCTCGGAATTTGATGTCAATCAGGCATCTCAAGTGATCGGCGTACCACCCACAGAAACCCGCCACTGGCTGCAGCACTATATTCCGCTTTGTTTCAATCCACGTGAAGATAACGGCCTGTTTGTGTGGTCGAAGCTAATGCAGCCGTTCTTTTTTAACCTGATGATGGAGCGTTACAAGGATCTGTTACCCGACATCTTCAAGCGGGTAGAGCCCTGGCTGGCTAGCTCAAACACCAGCGATCGCTGCATGGACTACATAGTCGCCTGCATAGAAAAGCCCTGGGCATGCGACATGTTACGCTCTCGTTGCAAAACCTGGTATGGGCAGCGAGATGCCACTTCCGTCATTCAGCTGGCAGAAAGGATTCCCAGCTCAGCCCGTCTGCGTCAACGCGAAATTGCATTTTATTACTGTTGGGCGCTAATCATACACAAACGCATTAGCGATGCCCGTTCATGGCTAAAAGAAGTCGAGCGCAGCGTTGATACGGCACCATTTGATGGTAACTTGAGTGCACTAAAAGACAATATCGCCGTTCTTAATGCACTGGCCAGCTTCTTTGATATGCCCCGGCCTCCTTGCAGTGTGCGGGTTGGTTTGCTAGAAAGCTGCATGAACCGGGCAAGCCTGTTTCAGGGCGAAATATTAAGCTTGTATGCCAACATGCTGCACGCCGTAGGAACCTCCGATGTATCTAAAAACGCCCTGAAGCAAGCCATCAATTTTCATGAAGGTAATAACAACTTACCCCACGTAAGCCACGCCAAAATGCTACTGTGGCAATGCGAATACAATCAAGGCAACACGGATACTGCCTTGGCAGAGGCCCAGGCTTATCTCTCTAGCCTGCATACACTGAACCTACATTGCAGTGATTCCGACGAGCTTCGTGCCTTAGCATTATCGACAGCAATGATTAAAGCGGGCCTGGCGGAGCTGTTATATGAGCGAAACGAGTTATCACAAGCAAAGGCGCTTTATGAGGAAGCCATTCCCGAACTGGTAAATTCCGATTGGAGTTACGTCAGCGTAATCGCTCATATTGGCATGATCCATCTTTACATCAGCGAAGGATCACTCGAAAAATCACTGCAAGAAATCGAGCGCATTAAACAACGCGTACCGAATCGTGAAAACACCAGTCTGGATGCCATCCTGTGCTTTGAATCCATGCGCATATTGCGCGCCCAGGGAAAGTCCGTACTACCAGCTGCATCTGAATACGGAATGGATATCCAGCACCTTAGTGTTGAATCATTGTTTATGGATCAATACAGCAAGGAACGCCTTTATTGGATTAAATGCTATATCATGATGTTAATTGAGCAGAAAAATTACACGTCTGCTCTCATATACAGCGTTAAAGGATTAATCAAAAGCCTGGGTGCCAACGACCATCGTTGCCGAGTACTGTTCTCGAACGTTAAAGCGTTTTGCGAATTCAAACTGAACCAGCATGCAGACGCGTTCAGCAGCATGAACATTTCCATGCAGCTGGTACAAAAGCATCAGTTTATTCGCGCTTTATTAAACGATGACTTCGGCTGGAGCGAACTATGGCACCACATGGATGATCGACAGGAGTTTGGAGCAGAGCTAGTGCCGAGTTTTCTATCCGAGATGCGCTCCTGCATGATGACGAGAGAACAAAACCTTAATATAACCCCGCCACCCCAAAGCCGTCAGGACACGATGGTGAGACAGGAGAACTCTCGAAAATTAGGCCTAACCGATAAAGAATTCGAGATCCTGACACTATTGGCAGAAGGTCTGTGTAATAAAAAAATCGCCAGCCGCTCTGAAATAGCACTCACCACGGTAAAATGGCATTTACAAAATATCTTTGGCAAGCTGCAGGCGCGCAACAGAACTGAAGCGGTCGTCAAAGCACAGGAACACGCCATTATTGGCAAGATCTGATACCCGTTCAGCTCACAGCCGTCAGCCTGCGTTACGGTGCAGGCTCGCATATTCACCCTGATCACGCAACTGTGAGGCAGCCTGCAACAGATCATCATCCCCGATACGCTCCAGCACCTCCATTTGCTCATCAAATGCCTTCCAATCATTGGTTTGCGCATAGACTTGCATCAGATACAAACGTAAATCCTTACGGGCAGGACGCTTGGCGATTTCGGTCAAAATAACGTTTAGAGCCTTCTGATACTGGTTATACAGAATATAAAGTTCAATCATTTGATCGACATCGTCTTTGCTGGCCTCATCTTGTTCACGCTTGGCCTGCATGACCACCGCTTCCTGGTGAGTGACTTTCTCTTTGATATGGTGAATAGCCTGGCGCACCTGTTCCGGTGAATCGGATTTACTGCGATCCCGTCTTGTGCCAAACACCAGCTCATATAAATCTTCATCACGGATTTCCTCTGTCCGCTTTATTTCTTCAACCTTACGAGCACGCAAGCCCATCAACACGATCAAAATACCCAGCGGAATCATTGCCAACAAGTACCAGAATCCAGACCCAGACTTCTCAATTAACATATTGGGCCCACCTGCCCCATCGGCAATCAGATCCTGGGCTACTGCCAGGCGAGGCTGCTCCTGCTCAGTTACATCGATGTCCATATTGACTGGCTCGACCACTTCGTTGCTGGCAGGCATAGGATCAACTGCAGGGCTAGCCTGCAATGAAGGTGGTGGTGCCAAATCAGCTGGCGCAATACTGTCTGAATCATTCAGCGCAATATGCTGAGATATTTGTTCTGCCACAGAAATCGTCTGCTTCATCAACTGCTGCTGATTCTGCACCTGAGCCAGCTCTGCACGGATCTGCTGCTGAAACTCCAGCAGCTGAGCACGTTCATTTTTCAGTTCCGCCAACTGCGCCTTTAACCGTTCCAGCTCACTGGCCTGCTCCACATCGTTGTCAGGACTGACTGGGTTCACGGTAACCGTGGAGCGCTCAGTATCGGCAAACTCAATTTGGGTTTCTGATTGACTATAGGTTTGGGTGTCCACCTGATCCAGAGACATAGCTCTCGATCTCGGCTCAGGCTGCACTGGGATCGAAGGAACCGATAAGGTCGCGCCTAATTTCAGGTGATTACGATCCCCGCCCGAGAACGCTTGAGGGTTTTCGGCATACAGCAGATCCATGGTCTTCTGAATCGATAATCCTGTTTCCGCACGGAATGCCTTGGCAATCTTCCACAAAGAATCACCTGCTTGAACTACATAAGCCCCATCCAACTCAACGGAATTCGCACGCGTTATAGATTCGTCGCTGTTAGGCTGCGCGAAGGTCTGTGGCTCTGCCTTTGCAACCGCCTGAGCCAGCACCGGACTTAGAACAGGTTGTGTGTTACGTCTACCCGCGGCGTAGAGAGGGGGATCAAGCAAAAGATTGTAACGGCGGAAGGTGGTGCCCGTAGGCCAACTCATTTCAATCACAATATCAAGAAAAGGTTCAACCACACGCTTGGCAGTTCGAACCAAGATCGCCTTTTCTCCGTTATTGTTGGTTATCACATCGAATTGAATATCACCATGACTCGCTTCGTAGCGAGCATCGAAGCGGTCGTACACGTCAGTACGGGCCAGCTTAACTCTGATTTGCCCAGCATCGAACTCACGGGTGGAAAATAGCTGAATCTGCGCAGTCAAAGGTGCGCCTAAATAGGATTGGACGTCGATATTCCCCAAGCCCATTCCATTTGCAATACCAGCGTGCAAAGCAGCGCCGGCCAATAACATCGACCTATACTTCATAGCTAATCTCGAATGCTAACTGAAATCCCTGCTTAAAATGTAGACCATTTCACAGAATAACGGTCAAGGAACATACAGAAACCCAACAAAATTAAGCAATCAGCAGTATTTGGCGCGAAATGACCGAACAAATGTAATTACATTTGTGAACTATATTTCTAACAAGCATAACAGATGCATCCAAAATCAGAGTGAAGCCCATGGAGCAATGGTTCGAACAGGTATTTTTCTTCCCATCTGCAACCACAACAGGTTCTGCTGGAGTCGTTCTAAGCTGTGGAATCCACGGCGATGAAACCGGGCCTATCCACCTTATTCAAACCATTCACCAACTGCTTGTAACAGGCCACCTACAAACCCAACGGCCATTACTGCTGATCTACGGCAACCCTAATGCAATTAGAGATAACAAACGCTACGTAGACTTCAATCTAAACAGATTGTTCGGGCCAACATCTCACACAGGCGCAGAAACCCTTCGTGCCGGTGATCTCATGTCGGCCTGCTCCCGCTTTCAACGCCAAGTTGGCCATGTGGCCTGCCATCTGGATCTGCACAGCACGATCAAACCTTCACTGATTGAGCGCTTTGCTTTACGCCCAATCAATAACAGATGCTCCTCCATTCAATGGGGTACTCACTTGGTTAACGCTGGTTTTGGTGGCTTGGTTCAGCAATCCCACAGAACTCAAACGTTTGCCCAATTCACCTGCGACTCGCTGGGGTGCGACAGCTTCACTCTCGAATGTGGCAGCCATAGCCAACCCGACATCACGCAGTTCGAAGCTCTAAAAAACTGGATACTCACGCTACTAGCTGACCCAGGTTTTCTGAACCAACAGGCCTCGCGCACAACGGCGAACTCAACTTTTAAACACTTCGTTGTCAAGGAGGACATCATCAAAACAACAAGCCAGTTCAAATTTCTAATTGACGAACGTACCCCCAACTTTACGCTGCTGCCTATCGGCACTGATGTATACGAGGATAAGAATGGCATACTAAAAACATCTGAAGCACGCTATACCCTGTTCCTAAACAGCAAAGTAGAAATCGGACAACGTGCAGGGTTACTGCTGAGCAACATCTAACAAATAACTGGGCAAACCCAATAATTCATACAAATCCTGCACTACATTAATCATTCTCTTAGCAAACTCCCAGTCCGCCAGCTGCTTCAGTGTTAACGAATCGGGATAACGAGTTTCAACGAACTCAACCAGCCGGTGGTGTAGCTCATCACTGAGCAGCACTTTGCCCTGCAGTGCGGCTACCTCAGCATCATTCAAACTTATCCGCAAACGCAAACAAGCAGGCCCGCCACCGTTAGCCATGCTTTGCTGTAAATCCAGGTAGCCGATCTCCTGCAAATTAAGAGCCGGGCCTAGATGCGTTTCAATATAATGCCGAACTTTTTCATTACGCGAACATTCAATCGGTAACAACATTATGGGGTTGTTCCGATCACCCAGGATCTGGCTGTTAAATAAGTACGTATTAACGGCGTCCTCAAGCGGTACATCTCGCTCAGAAACCTCCACAATATTAATACTACCCTCACTTTTCTTTCGCAGTTCCTCCATTACAACAGGCTGGTTCAAAAACGCTTTTTCGTGGCACAACAACAAGCCATCGTGGGATACCGCAATCACATCATTATGGAACACACCAGAATCAATGGCATCCGGGTTTTGCTGAACCTGCATACACCTGCTTTCATCCAAACCACTAAACCGAATCAATGCAGAGCAGGCTTCTCGTGTTTGGCGGGCTGGATACCGCACAGGAGCTTCTCCACCTTCAACCATCCTTCCGTATACAAACATGTGTACAGCTGGCTTATTCTGTAATGCAAAACTCATATGGTTTGCCGCACCTTCATCGGCAAATTCAGCTACTGAAGGTAAGGGAGATTCGACCTGAAAATGATCACTATTGGAAAACACATATCGAAGCAATTCGACGGTCCCAGCCACCTCGATGCTGCGATGAACATTGCTGACCAAGTTTGCTGGCAGGATGATGCAACGTCCACTGCGATTATCCCGCGAAGGTATAACGGTAGCCGCATTGGCCAGCCACATAGAAGATGCCGAACTACACAGACTTAAAATCTGCGGGGCTTGATCCCATGCATTAGCAAGCACCACCTCTGGTGTACCGCGGAAACCAAGCCGTCGCAAGCTGTTTATGTCGGGACGCACCTGTGGCGGTAACACCCCTTGAAGAAAACCTCGATCCATAAGCCAGCGCATCTTAGCAAGCCCCTGCAGCGCTGCTTGCTTCGGGTTTGATTGCTCCCCTTGATTACCGATTGAAGCTACGTTGCCAAACGACAGCCCCGCGTAATTATGCGTGGGCCCCACCAAGCCATCAAAGTTTATTTCACGCCAACGCATGAAGAATACCTGGTGGCATACTTGCCGGTAAATTTACCTGATCCGAACTGAGCGACACCACAGGATAAGCGCAATAATCAGCGGCATAGTACGCGCTTGGATTATGATTGCCACTAGCCCCTACACCGCCAAACGGAGCCTCGCTGCTGGCACCGGTCAACGGCACGTTGATGTTGACTATACCGGCCCGAACTCCGTGATAAAAATGTTCATAGTGTGCAGCGTGATCTGAGATGAGCCCAGCAGCCAAGCCAAACCGAGTTGAATTGGCTATGGCAATGGCCTCATCCAGATCATCATAACGGTACACTTGCAACACCGGGCCGAACAACTCATCATCCAACGCCTGCGAGGATGCACTCATATCCACCACGCAAGGTGTCATCAGCGTCTGGTTATCGTTGAGTATTCTGGGCGGTAACATAATGCTTCCACCAACCTGTTGCAGCAACTGTATACCATGCTGCAAATGTGTCACAGCATCCGCACTGATTACAGCAGCCATAAAGGGCTGTGGCTCTGACACCCCCGCTGCAACCGTCAACTTCCGACTAGCGCTGATCAACTGCTCCAGATAATCATCCCCCCAATCACCCTTAGGCAAAATCAGTCTGCGAGCACAAGTACAACGCTGACCACTACTAACAAATGCCGAGAATAACGTAGCAAATAGAGCCGCCTGCGTGCGTTCCACTGGCTCTACGATTAAGGGGTTGTTACCTCCCATCTCAAGCGCTAATACTTTGTGGGGCTGCCCAGAATACTGCTGATGCAGATAACGCCCAGTCTGCGCGCTACCGGTAAACAGAATGCCATCAATCTGCGGATGATCCACTAACGCTGCACCGGTTACCTTATCACCACACACCAAATTCAATACACCATCGGGCAAACCCGACTGTTGCCAAAGTTTCACAACAAAGCAAGCAACCGCCGGGGTAAGTTCGCTAGGCTTAAATAGGAGCGTATTTCCTGCTATCAATGCAGGAATAATATGCCCGTTAGGCAAATGTCCGGGAAAATTAAACGGACCAAAAACTGCCAGAACTCCATGGGGTTTATGATTAACGGTAAGGTGCCCTTGAGCGGCATCAATTGCTGTACTGCCGGTGCGGTCATTATACGCCCGCAGTGAGATTGCAGCCTTGCCTATCATGGCAGAGACCTCAGCTCGCGCATCCCATAGCGCCTTACCGTTTTCTCGCGAAATCAAGAGCGCGAGCGCTTCTGACTGCTGCAGTAACGCCGCCACAAAACGGTCGATATAGCCCATTCGCTCTGCGATATTCAAACGACTCCAGGCGGGAAACGCCCGCCTCGACGATGCCACCGCCGCATCAACCTGAGAATGCTGAGCAGCGCATCCTCGCCACACTTCTGTCGCGTCCACCGGATTTGTGGAAATCCACTCGCCGCCCTCTCCGCTGATCCATCTGTTATCTATCAAGATGGCTTCATTCATGGCTTGGCACCTCCCTTCTCAGATCGATACAGCAGGCTTTTTCATTCTCTCCAAGATTAAGCAAAGCCCACGCCTGATTTGCATCATATGGATAGGCATCACCACCTTCATTCATCAACAAGCTACAGCGAAAGCCCAACCGATCTGGATTGCATATTAGTAACGGCTGTCTTGCCAGTCCGCCTACTTGGGCAGCGCTGGCCATAAAGCTATCACGTATTGCGCGCACTCTGTCTACATAGCATTCCAACGTCGGGCCAGCATCAAAGATATCCACACACCCCTCATACCTGAAACCTTCAGACTCCAGCAACTTGGCAGCAGGCAACGTCTCGTCATGCACACGCGCAATAACATTGCGCGCTGCTTCGGGTAAAAAGTGTGTGTAAAACGGATAGCGGGGCATCAGCTCGGCGATAAACTGCTTCTGATTCAGTGCGGTTAAATAATCCGCCTGTGAAAAATCCATGTCAAAGAACGGGCGACCCAGCCCCTCCCAAAAAGGAGAGCTGCCTGCAGCATCCAAATACCCGCGTAACTCCGCTATCAGCTTATCTGCGAACAACTCAGGATGCTGGGCAATAAACAGCAAGCGACACTTAGACAGCAAGGCCCCTGCTTTGCTATGGCGATAGTCAGGATGCAAATAAAGCGAGCACAGCTCACTGCACCCACTGTGATCACTGGTTAAAAAGAGCGTGGGGAACTGATGATAAACATTGAGCGTTTGCGATGCGTGCACAATGGTGCTGACGCGGTAGGTATAGCATGTCTGATCAAGGCCAATTGCCGATTCAATGCCCGATAAGCCGATCAATTTTCCTGTGGCAGAATCCTCCAGCACAAACCAGAACAGGCCATCGCCATGCTGTGATAATGTCTCATGGGTATTGACCGCGCGGGTAAGCTTCTGAGAAAGGGTAGGCTCATCCATTGGCAGATTAGTGAGCCCACCGCCACTGGTTTGAGCCAGCTCTACAATTGCCTTGAGATCCTGACGTTGCGCCAGCCGTGTTACCAGCATCCTCGCCTCCTGATTGGAGAACCCAATGCCAGTAACTATAGGCTATTAGTGCGCGTTTCGGCCAGTGACGAATTCTTACAAGCGAATCTTGCCTGCCTCCAGCTCCTGAAACCGCTCCTGACTTAAAGCGGTGTACTCGCCAAGATTCTGATCCAGCATAAACACCGGATCTGCAGAGCGCGCAGGGTCGAAACCTTCTTTTTTTAGCTCAACCTTGCGATTCTTGAAGGTTCCGGTGATTTCATGCTCATCACGCACACGTACGAATAATGGTACAGCGTATGCTGGCAAGGATGAACTCAACACCTCAGCCAATGCCTTTCCATCAAACTCATCCACCGATCCATGCAAGGTAATCGCTGCCATTCCTGCACGCCCATCAGCATTAGGCACCTGCACTCCGTATACAACGGCCTGCTCAATTTGGTCTACATGCTTGAATGCCGCTTCAACCTCCGTGGTTGCCACATTCTCACCCTTCCAACGGAAGGTGTCTCCCAACCGATCAACAAACTGAATGTGCTTAAAGCCCTGATCACGCACCAGATCGCCGGTGTTAAACCAACAGTCGCCACTTTTAAACACATCCCGTAGCAGTTTCTTTTCACTGGCACTCGCATCGGTATACCCATCAAAGGGCGCGAGCTTGTTAATCTTGGTGATCAACAAGCCTACCCCGCCTGTTTCAACCCGATGCATCTTACCATTACTATCCCGTTTGGGTTGCTCCGTTTCCGGATCGCACTCCACCACCGCAAAAGGCAGCGGACAAAATCCGGCTGTGCAATCCACATCAAAACTGTTTACAAATGCCAGGTTACATTCACTGGCACCATAAAATTCACATATTCGCTCTATGCCAAAGCGCTCTTTAAATTCCATCCATATTTCAGGGCGCAACCCATTACCAATTACCACTCGTACATTATGCTGGCGATCCTGTTCGGATACTTCCCGATTCAATAGGTAACGACACAGTTCTCCGATATAGCAAAATACGGTAGCCTCGTGCTGACGCACCTCATCCCAGAAACGGGACACGCTGAACTTCTTAGTGAGTGCAACGCAAGCACCACTGGCCAGCGCTGACCCCCAACTGACGGTCAGTGCATTGTTATGGTAAAGCGGTAAAGGTACGTAGATGGTGTCCTCGTAGGTCATGCGTGCGGTCAACAAGCCCATACCCGCACCACCCTTTAACCAGCGCCCGTGAGACATCACCGACGCCTTGGGCATTCCAGTGGTGCCGGATGTGAAAATATAAAAACAAGGCTGTTTGCTTTGAATCTGCTTGGTCGTTATCGGATTTACACTGGGCATAAGCTCGGTCAGTGTCTCAAGATCTTCATAACCCAGCGGGCACTGGGACGGATCTGCTCCTAACCAAATATGCCGTATTGCCTGATTCTGCATTGGACCAAAGGGTGAATTTTCCAGAGCCTCAACGCTTTCGTCGCCCACCACCAATACTTTGGGATTAATCAGGCCCAGGCTGTGAGTCAGAACCTCATCCCGCTGATTGTAGTTGAGCATGCCAGCAATGGCCCCCAATTTGACTGCTGCAGCGGTGCAGGCGAGCATCTCCGGGCGATTCTCAGACATGATTGCAACTACATCACCCTCACCTACGCCCATTTTCTCGAACAGCGCCGCTATACGGTTAACCCAACCATTAAAGCTGGCGTAGCTCCAGGTTTTGTCTTCAAATTTCAACGCGGGTGATGCAGGATGGCGACGCGCCTGTTTTTCCAGTAACAGGCCGATGGACATTTTCTTTTCCGGGCCGGCACTCAACATGCTGCGGACACCGCTAAAAAACGCTGGCGCGTCAGGCACAGCCCGAAGCATACCAGTTGTGATTTCTGACAAACTAACTTGTTTATTGGTATTCATGATGGAAGGTTACTTATAATTGAAATTCTGCCCCCATGATCTCAAACTTGATTACGTTTAGCCAGACTGAGAAGTCTTGCCCATACGTTGCCAAAGCCAATAACAGCATCGTTGGCTATTTTACAGGTATTTTCGGCGACCAAATTAGCCATTCATCCTTGGCCTCAGCATGGAGCTTGAACACAGCCCCATTTTTGACAGAAGCGACACTTTGTTTGTGATCAGGCGTAGCAAAAGAAATTCCACCGGCCAGAATTGACTCAAGTGATTCCGTTTTGATACTGGCACCACTGAACAGCCCCACATTAATGTTCACACCACTGGCATCCCAAAAGCGGGTGCCCTCGCGCACCAGAACATGATAGGGAGACTTAATATTGGCATAAACCAACACTTCATCTGCCATCGGACCCAACTCATAACCGGTTACTTGGCCCACTTCAATGTCTCGGTAATATACCTGCAACCCCTCGCGGATTGAGTTTAACCTAGGAGCTTTCAACACCACATTCAAACCATTATCAGGCTGGCTCGGGGAAACAGGACCTGACAACGCAATAAAATCATATTGCACTGCTCCGTCGCCAGGTTTCACCTCCAAATATGGACCGTTTAACAAAGTATCCAGATTCGAGGCGCCGGTGATTCCAATCTTCGGTTGCACCAACCAGAAACGGCTCCCCTTTACAGCAAACTTCTCTGGATATTGTTGAATCAACGCCCGGGCGGTGATGCCATCCAGATCCGAATTCAACTCTATACTCTTTACCTCACCAACGGTGAAACCCTGGTACTTTATCAGCGTGCCGGCCTCCACACCCTGGCTATTGGGCAATCTAATGCGAACCGTTAAACCACTTTCCTGCGCCGAATCGTAATCGTCGTACAGATGAAAGACATGGCCATTAGCCACGCTATTGCCTGCCGTGCTTTTCGGGTTATAGAAAGCAATACCACCCTGCACGATACTGGTCAGAGATTCCGCCCGCACTTTCAACTTGGTAATAGAGCCAGACACGGATATACCACTGGCTCGCCAAAAACGAGTACTTTCCTTCACCAAGCTACTGTACTCCGGCTCAATTGTGATATCCGCTATCACACTTCCCCGTGAACGAGACAACGAAACAGCTTGCACCTGCCCAACTTTGATTTGCCGATACAATACAGGTGTACCGCGACTAACGGAGCTCAATTCCGGGCCCTCTATTTTTAGGTGCAGCCCTGCCCGGGAGTAATCAACCTTAGGGGGGGCTTGCAACGCGATAAAGTTACGACTGGGGGAAGCCTTCCTCTTATCAACAAATTCCATCTCAATATAATTGCCGTTAAGCAACGTTTCCAGCCCCGTGACCCCCTGCAACGACACCTCCGGTTTCACCATCCAGAAGCGCGTGGCCGAGGTAAGGTAGGGTTCTATCTCCGGATGAAAACTCACATGAGCCGATACTGATAAATTATCTTTCGAAAACTCTACCGACTGCACCAACCCTGCATCAAAACCATTAAATACTATTTTAGTCTTGCCCGGCTCCAGCTTGACAGGCGGGCTAAATTGAATCTTTGCCAACACACCCCGCTTCGCCGCTTCAAAATCATCATACAGCTGAAACACATCCCCATTGCCCGCCGCTGGGTTTGCATCGGTGATAGGCGGCGCATCAAAAGTAATACCCCCCTGTACAACAGAGAGCAGCGACTCAGCCTGCACCTTTAAACCACTTAGGTCCGCGCTGGCCCTAATTCCACTGACGTTCCAGAATCTGCTATTTTTACTGACAAGGTCTGCGTACTCAGGGCGAATGTGAACTCGCAGGCTAACTAAATCCTGCTGTGGCTTCAGGGCATATTGCGTAATCGACCCCACAACAATTTTCTTGAATAAGACTGGTGCATCAACATGTAAAGAGCCCAAGTCGCGGGCATGCAATTCCAAATGCAAACCGGGCACTTGACTGTCCATCGGGGGAGGCGAATCCAGCGCTTTAAAATAGTTTGATTTCTTCCCGCTCAGCCCTATTTTCACGCCGATATAATTACCCGTTACAATGGTTTCCAGCCCTGTCACTCCACTCAAACTGATCTCTGGCTTTACCAACCAGAACTGGGTGCTTTCGCGCAACAATGGCTCAGCTCGGCGATCAATCTCTACTGTTGCGAACACCCCTTCCAAGTCTGTGGTATCCAGGCGGATATCGGTCACCACACCTGCGGTAATCCCTTCATAAATAACTTTGGTTTTCCCTACCTCCATACCGGTACCGCTGGGAAAATCTATCGTAATTTCGATAGGCGACTCAACCAAGGACTTAACCAGCAACCAACCGCCTATGAACACAGCAATCATAGGCAGCAACCAGATGATGGAAATCGATTTGGATTCTTTTACCAACGCATCCTGGTATTCCTGATCAGTCATTTTTTTCTTCCTGCAAATCCCAAATCAAACGTGGATCGAAACTGTTTGCTGCAAGCATGGTTAACACTACAACGGTGGCAAAGGCTGTAGCACCAGGCCCTGCGGTTATCTGCGCCACTGACCCCAAATCCACCAAGGTTGCAAGGATGGAAATCATAAACAGATCCAACATGGACCAGGCACCAATTACTTCAATAATACGATACAGCACTGTGCATTCCGTTTTACTGAGTTCCCACTTAAAATGCACGGTGAATAACAACAACATAATGCCCAATAATTTTAGTATGGGTACGGCAATACTGGCCACGAAAACCACTATCGCAATGGGGATCATACCCTCTTCCACCAAACGAATAACACCGGAAATAATAGTATCGGGCTGGCCTTCGCCAAAATAGATGACAGTCATGATTGGATAAAGATTAGCAGGTAGCAGCAATACCCAAGCAGAGATCACCAACGCCCATGTACGCGATAAACTATTAGGTATGCGTTGGTGTAGGCGACTGCCACAACGGGGACAGGCTCCGCTGTGCTGTTGGGGCATCTTCACAACCAGTTGACAATCATGACACAGCACCAACCCTTCACTACGCGCGGTTTTCATTCAACTCTCCGCGATACTGACCTACTTTCTCCCATATTGCGTGGGTGTCAAACATGACTGTGTTCAATGTGGTAGACAGTAGCATACAGGAGAAGCAAATCATCCCCACCCCCATATGCACCTGACCGGAATCGATCATCTTTACGTAAGCAACCAGAATCCCGAGCATATACACTTCAAGCATTGCCCACCTCCGGATACGACTCTGGGATTTCAACAGGGTCACCAACAGTCCGCCATATTGGTTGCCTCGCGCCAACAGACAAATCATGAGCACCAACCCACTTTCCAGCATAGGCGCAAGAATACTGCAAAACAGCACCAGCGATGCCATCCACCAGAAGCCTGATTGAAAAAGGTGCAATACTCCTTTCACCATGGTATCGACCGCATCCAATCCCAACATATCGAAGGTCATGATCGGCATGAAATAGGCGGGCACCATTAAGGTGAGCGACGTAATGCTAAGAGCCAACCCTCGGCTGACAGGGTCGTTGACAGGTTTGCGTAACGTACCGTTGCAACGGGGGCACACCAATTTTTTTCCCATCGGCACCTCCACCCGGGCGAGCAGAGCATCACACTCGTGGCAGGCAATATGAGATTGATTGTACAGCATCGATTAACTCACCAAAAATTGGGGCAGAGCTTATTGTTCTTTAACAGCGATGCCACGGGCCTCAATATGGCCCCAGCTGATCAAATCAAACTGCTCTTTAAACACCACCTTTATGACCGCCGTGGCTCCAATATCTCGTGCTTTCTGCATCAATCCAAAACGAGCTTGGCGCTCAGTTGGAGCCGCACCAAACGGAGAGGCCGGACGAATTATCACCTCAAGAGGCCCGATTTCATCATATGGCACCTCCAGATCACGCTCAGTGACCAATATAGGATAGGACTCAATGGCAGAATCTTTACTGGAAGGGGGTACATTGGATGTCATACGGTAACCGCTGCATCCACTCATCAACATGAGCAGAACGGCCAAAACGGGAAACACTTTCATGGGATATTGTCCACAAATCATCTATTTAGGTCAGATTAGAGGCAGACTTGCCGCGCATCGCGTCCCGCTAAAATAACATAATTTCAACTGATTCGCTTACTCGTGGAGAGGTTTCAACTTTACCGGGGCACAAGAGGGAACATTGCTCGCTAATTCCGCCCCAGGATTCTAACAATGCGTATGAACAGGTTAATGATGTCCATGTAAAGTGCAGCAGCACTGTCCACCGCGTTGTCCATGGTTTTCGGTATTTGATTGGCACGCCCCCAATCATAGCCGATATAGCCGCAGAAAATCCCCACCACAATCCAATCGATAATGCCATGGTGGATACCAAACACAAATACTTCCACTAGCTCAACAACGATCACCACCAGCAACGCGATGGTTAAGGCTCCGGCAATCTTTTTGAAAAACGCAGGAAACATTGAGCCCAGGCACATCATGATCACTGTTACCATACCGGTAACCCTGATTGCCTCTCCCACTATTTCACTGTCATATCGACTGACCACAAGATTCACAACTAATCCAAACGGCACCACCACGAAGTTATAGCCAATAAAGCTGACCGTAGGATTGCTGGAGGACTTGTATAGATACATACCGAAGAAGCAAGAGGCAAAATAACCGATGAAAAACACCCAGTTATTGATACTGGCAATGGACTCCGCCGGAATGGTTTCAACCATATACCAGTTAAGGCCAAAACCCCACAGCAAGGTCAAGCCAATGATCAAATTATAGGCCGCAGCGCTGATAGTAGGATCGGTGGTACGGGTGCGACTGAATACATCTTCCATGGTCTAGCCCCAAAAAATTACAGCAAACAACATTTATGGAATTATAAATCCTAGTTGCCCCACAGCAGCTCGCCACTACCGCTATATAGGCATAAGGTCTGATAGGCTCCGTCTCCCAAGGCGCATCCCTCTAGATGAGGGCAACCCGCCAATAAAGACGACATTAGAATGATAGCCATTGCTCCTGCTTTGTTCATAATAACCTTCCTGGTGGTTTGACGTCATAATATAACGAATGCGCCCTACAACACCAAAAAACGAATTAGGAAGACGCCTGCCCTCATAGGGGCATACTAATTAAAGATTCTCTCAAAGCCTGCAACACTGAACCCATTAAGCCTTTTTTTACCGACCAATATCACCGGCACGCCCTTGCCGCCAATCATGTCATACAGCCTCCTGGCGCGCTCATCCTTTTCAATATCGTATTCAACATAATGGATCTTTTCTTGCTGAAAATATTTCCGTGCTTTCTTGCAGTATCCACACCAGCTGGTTGAGTACATAACCACTCTCTGGGTACTGCCACGGTCATACGCCGTACCATCATCGTATGTTACGTGCTCATAGGAATCGTCATCCAGAACGATCTGCTCCGCATTTTCTTTCGAACCGGGGGAATCACCGTAATGGACTCGACCGGAAGCATCCTTCCATTTATAGATCTCAGCAAAGCTGAATAATGGAACCAAAATCAGGATATAGACTAGCTGCTTCATAGATAACATAGCCCGCAAGTACATCAGCAACGAGGTTTGTGTGTTCTCGCATTATAGGCTTTTAATCAACTATTGGGCACTCAAAACATCAACAGGCTCAGGCAAGGGCCCGAGCCTGTTGATGTGGAAGCCTACCATAAGACAATATGAATTTATGGCGCTGTATACACTGCATCAACGGTTATAACGTTACCTATACCGAGGGATACTGCCTGTGGCGAAGGCATCATAAAGACAGCCAGCACAGACGAACCATCCCATAAAAACACATCCTCATGATCCCCATACTGCATAATCAATAGTGCTTCAACTGCATCGTACCCCATATCGGTCACACGATCTGCCGTACAGGTTGTGTCACAGTCCATCAACTCCGTTACCTGCCCATCGTAGGAAATAACACCATCACCACTGCTATCGGTATCTGCTGGAACAGCATCGATATCGAAGCCATAACCGAATGCTGGCACCGTATAGCGGCCGCCTACTGTGAGATCAAATCCTGCCGGGGTGAAGCCAGGATCGAACTCGGTATCCGGCACCATATATTCAAATGTACGACCAGCCCCATCAGGATTCACCAGTGCAAGTGTGTTATCCGTTGTACGATCATCCGCATTGAGAGCCAGCAGCAGCACCGTTCCCAACATATCGCCACTGGTTATAGTCACCTCAAGCGCACCACTGCTGTTGATCAACCAGGACATGGCTGCATCCTGTACAAACCTGTTATTTGATCCGGCATTGTCTTCGAACTCGTAGGTAAAGTAGCCGCTATCGGAGGTTTCAAAAAGATACACAATTTTGGCCCATCCCGTGGCACCGGTACCTGGATCGGTAAAGCTCTCGTCCTCCATAAGCAAACCGTGATTGATTAAGACAACACTATCCCAATCAACGCCATTTGCCAGGGAATCGCTAAAAGCCTGATCAAAACCAGTCGCATCGAATGCTGCCAGTATCTGATCACGAGCTGCAGTATTGAATACTATTTCTTTCTCTTCAGTACCCGCTAATACTCGCTCTCCGCGACGCACCAATGGCTCGCCATCTAAAGTTGATTCCTCAAAAATAAATGGATGAACCTCGTAAGAATCCAACTCAGTTATTTTTGCGGCTACATCGGGCACATCCCATTGAATCAGGTTGACTCCACCCACACTGGTAACGGTGTAGTCGATTTCATCAATGACTATTTTGTCGGCCCAATAATCAGACGCGCTATCATAGAACTTGACCACTTTGGCGATCCGATTACTACCACTGGTTGTACCATCATCACTCAACAGGAAGATATTAACGTTGAAACGGCCTCCAGAGTCTTCACCTTCACCAACCCATTGACCTCCAGGGCCAGCAACGCCACTATCGAACTCGGCGGGCGTATACACCACATCGCCAAGTGAAGTGGCCGCAACCGGATCATCCTCTCCATCACTGTTAAGATCCTGCCACGCGCTGGCGACAATATTGGCACAGCCTGTGTAGGTATCGGCAACATAGCTATTCCAATCATCATCACACCAGAAGGTGTAGCTTGCAGTCTGCTCAACGATGGTTGCTATATATGCTCGGGCATCCGTGCTGAACATAGCATCATCTGCCAACCCAATATGAAAATCACCCTTCAGCAGCGCTGCCATCGGCTTGCCTTCCACATTGAATTCCTGCAAATCGACGTGGGCAATCGTCAAACTGGACACGGTAACACCGTCTTCTTGCAACGGCTGAATAATGGCGGTTTCACCCGCGCTTACGTAACCGCTGATAATGAATCGATCCAGAGCGGTATCAAATCCATTATCCGTTACATAGTGATCCACCTCATTATCCTGCAACTCGTCCCAGTTACCTGTAGCCGGATTATATTCATGGAACACTTCTGCGTTGCTGTCATCCAGGGTTCCATACTCAAAAAAGGTTTGTTCTTGCTGAGTGGAATTGTCGTACCAGGTATCGCTTTCAAACCACACAAAGCCTGCGCTACCCACACTGCTTTCAGTCACCGCCACGCCGACCGTAAAAGTAACCGTGCCACTCTCTGAACAACCATTGTCGTCATCGGTAAAGCTACCATCGAAGCTTGCACCGCTAGAGTAGGTACCGCTCAAACTAAAGCTGGAATTAGCCTCGCTGTTGGAGAACGTAAAATCACCATTACTGGCAAGTGTTCCGACATCTTCCCAGCTACCCTCTTCATCCTCGCCTCGCAAGATAACCTGACTGCCAATTTGCACAACTTCCACCAATTCGGTTCCCGAGGTTTCTGTCAGCGCAATACAAGCTTGTGTCTGATCATCATACTCAGTGCCGGATGCCGTCCACTCAATCAAGTACACACCCGCCATATTGACACCCGGATCAGCACAATCGCTTACCGTTTGATTCTGGCCAGCAAGGAACGGACAGGCATCGCTGTTATCACCAACACCGTCACCATCGGCATCGTTTTGCTCGCTAGCATCATCCGGGAAATCGTCCTGATCATTAGGCACACCATCTGCGTCATTATCATCTGCAGTTCCGTTACCTACAGAGTCACAGGCATCACCAACACCATCTCCGTCAGCATCCTCCTGACCAGCATTAGAGACAGATGGACAGTTATCCTCGTCGTCATTCCATCCATCACCGTCACTATCAACTGCACCGCCGGTTTCGCATGCGTCTCCAATGCCATTGCCATCACTATCGGCCTGGTTTTGGTTAGCGTCTGTTGGGCAATTATCTTCGTCATCGGGGATGGTATCGCTGTCAGAATCAGGCGCACTGTAGTCGAAGCCACTGATCAGCTCATTCAATGCAGTCACGTTCAAGCCACGATATTCGTGCTCAGTACCCTGCTGTGTGAACCACCCCACCCGCAGGTACGGGGTGGAATCACTCAGTGATACTGCTGCCACTATCACATGACGGTTTTCCTCAAAACCATAATAGAGTCTGTCTGCCTGCAGGGCCTCAGGGATACTGAAGCTCAACACCAGATCGCCAGTCCCTTGCGGGTCAGTTATCTGCCAGCTCGACTCTACATCAGCGACAAGCGATGCGCCTACTGTAGCACCATCATGTGTATAGAATGACACTGTTCCGGTGGTGCCTGAGCCTCCTGTGACATCAGCACCCTGCAACCATGCAAACAGCTGCAGCCCTTCACCATTCTGCGCCTCTGATTCACCTATGGGTATACCACCTATTGGTGTATCCGGTGTGGTTACTTCACCATGCAGGATGTCAGTCAATGCTGTCGCTAGGTTTTCCACTGTAGCGGCTTGCTCACCCGCTGATGGATAGGTCTTCCACAACCAATTTTCACAGTTTGTCAGGCCCCGTACCGGCAAATCAAAGTCACAGCGCAGCTCGTACTCATCGATTTCACTTACTACTGTGACACCAATAGCTCGGGAATTGACATCGGCAAAGCTGGCCGCAGGATCCACTACACCTTCTTCCCAATCTTCATCAACAAACTCTCCGATGGGGAGACCATTCACACTGGCTGCATAAGTAGACACCAACCACTGACTGCCCACCGGACCCGCCGGATCCCGCACCAGCATCACTGTATCTGCCGGAGTGCCTTCTATGCCTGGCTCCGACTCCAATTCGCTCCATCCGGTACTGGTCAGCATCCACACTGTATCGTTGAACTGCTCCCAGGTGGTGCCGTTCCATCCATACTCAGCACCGCCACTGGCATCAAACTGGGTATACCCAAACTCGAAGATATCAACACCAGTCGGGTCGAAATAGCGACGGTCGGCTAATGGGAAGGCCATACCCTGATCAGACCCCGTGCTATCCAGTACTTCACTGGCAGCAACTGAAGGCATGCTTGCCAAGCCGCCAGTATAGGTATAGGTACAGGTAGCTATCTGGTTTCCAGCACCATCCTCTTCATCGTAAACACGTATGGTTTCAGTAATCGTGGTACCAACAATCTCTGTGGGTGTGGTGAGATCATCTAACGCACCTGTAAAGCTGAACGATTCACTCACGCTATAAAGGAATTGAGGTGTAGAAGATGAATAATCATATTCATTTTCGGCCTGCTCATCGCTGAAGCCAAATTGAACACCACCTTGAGCATTCACCGTGCCGGTGTCGCCCTCTTCGTCGTGGCCATTATCAAATTGCAATCGAATATCATTATCCTGCTGCTTGATAAAGGCCACACCCGCGTGCTGATCATCTACATCGATGTTGCATACATCACTTAGTGACAGGCCACCGGGTAACGAGCCAGACTCATCCTCTGTCGCTACGGTAATAGTGGCAAGCCAGAAGCCTGCGATGTCCGCCGGCGGCACTTCACACGCATCACCGGCTGGATCTGTGTTGGAGTTTTCCTGATTTGGATTACTGACATTCGGGCAGTTATCCGCCAGGTTTTCAACGCCATCACCATCCAGATCACTGTCACAGACATCACCCAAATCATCCTGATCAAGGTTGGCTTGATCTGAGTTTGCATCAACCGGACAGTTATCCTGATTGTCATCGGTGCCATCAGCATCCGTATCCGACAAAAGTGGATTGGTGCCGTTGGTATTTTCATCTATATCGCTGATGCCGTCGCCGTCATCATCAGCATCACAGACATTGCCATCACCATCTTGATCGGTATCCAACTGATCCTGATTTGCGTTAAGCGGACAGTTGTCAACATCATCCTGCACTGTGTCGTTATCGTCATCGGCGTCACAAACATTGCCTTGACCATCACCATCGCTATCAAGCTGCTCAACGTTATCCACCAGCGGACAGTTATCACTAGCATCAATAACCGTGTCGTTGTCATCATCGTTATCACAGGCATCACCAAAGTCGTCGCCGTCGCTATTGGTTTGATCTGCATTCACTATTGCTGGGCAATTGTCACTGGTGTCGTCCACACCATCGTTGTCCCGGTCGGTATCGCAAAGATCCCCTACACCGTCAAAGTCGCCATCCCGTTGCTGAGTGTTTGCGATAGTCGGGCAATTGTCATAACCATCCAATACCTGATCGTTATCGGCATCCGGGTTGGTAGAGTTAGCATCCTCGCTATCCGGTATATTGTCATTGTCGTCATCTTCATCGGCATTATCGCCAACACCATCGCCGTCTGTATCGATGGACTCCTGACTGTTAAGCGGGAATGCATCATCTACATCAGCCACACCATCACCGTCATCATCGGTATCGGCATTGTTGCCTGTCCCATCATTGTCGGTATCACGGTATTCAGTGGCATCGTTATCAAACGCATCTTCTGTATCTGGCACACCGTCATTGTCGTCATCAGAGTCAGGGTTCAAGCCTCCACTATCTGCAAGGCCATCCCCGTCATAATCTACAAATGCAATACCTGGGTTGCCACTATCACTGTCGTCAGGATCATCCCCCGCAGGCCAGCCATCATTATCCTGATCAGTGCTGCTCTGACGAGTAGAATCGAACGGGAAGTCATCCTGGTCATTAGCCACGCCATCGCCATCAAGATCGGTATCCGTGCCATCGCCTATACCGTCTCCATCCGTATCCGCATGTTCGGATGGATCAAGATCAAAAGCATCATCCACATCTGGAACACCGTCATCATCATCATCGGTATCAGCATTATTCCCAACACCATCACCATCTGTATCAATACTTTCCTGGTTATTTAACGGGAAGGCGTCTTCAACATCGACAACTCCATCTCCGTCATCATCGGTGTCACAGCGATTGCCTTTGCCATCGCCATCAGTATCAATCTGTTCAGGATTAGCCGTAGCGGGACAGTTATCAAACACCTGACCTGCTGGAACATTTGCATCGGTTAAGTTAGCAGGCCTGCTTGGCACACCATCGTCATCCAGATCAAAACTGGCAAACGACAACAGCGGGAAGGCATCGACTCCGTCCAGCGCTCCATCACCATCCGTATCACGCAGCAGCGGATTGGTTCCTGCGCTTGATTCATCGGTGTCGCTTACGCCGTCATTATCGTCATCGGTATCACTATTATTGCCCAGGCCATCTCGGTCCGTATCAGCCCACTCACTGCTATTGCGAGGAAAACGATCCCGATCGGTGGTCGCTGCAGACGCTGCGTCGTTAGTGATATTGTCTCCATTCGTGTGGTTAAGGCGTCCATCCCCGTCAATATCATCATCGGAGTTGTCTCCGTACCCATCACCATCCAGATCAGACTGCTCAGCCGCATTGAGCGCGAAGGAACCGCCAGGCCCGTCATCAACATCTGGCACGCCATCGTTGTCATCATCGTCGTCAGGGTTACTACCACCGCTATTGGCAAGGCCATCGCCATCCGTATCAACGAACTGGATGCCAGGATTGCCTGCATCATCATCATCTGGATCTTGTCCTACTGCCCATCCATCGCCATCAACATCGGTGGCATCAGATGCCGATGCATCAAGAGGGAAGTCATCATCGTCATCGGCCACACCGTCATCATCGTCATCGTTATCTGCGTTATTACCTACGCCGTCACCATCAGTATCCGTTGTTTCTGTGGGATCGGTATCAAAAGCATCGATCGTATCGGGGACACCATCGTTATCATCATCCGTATCGGCATTGTTACCAAGCCCATCTCGATCTGTGTCGGTATCTTCGGTTGGGTCGTTAGGGAATGCGTCACTTTCGTTTGGAGTACCATCATCATCGAGGTCAGGGTCTTTTTCCGCAGGCTTAAGTTCAACTTCGGTGTTTTCATCAATCTGAGTGGTAATATCTTCGTTTCCGGTATCGGCTATTTCAGCTACCAGAATGGTGGCCATATCACCCACCGTACGCCCTTGTGGATCGTTGGGCACTGGCAGTGTCGCAGGATCTTGATCCAAAAGTATAAGAGCAGCGTTGGCGCCGTTCGAATCACCACTGCCATCGCCATCACCATCATACAAATCAGAGGTAACGCCATCGATCTCACCATCAATGGTTCCATCGGCCAAATCGTCGGTCATCACATTCAATACATCAACCGGATCGGCGCCCCCCACGGCATCTGCAATTTGGTCGACGACTGAAGCCAAGGCTTGAACTGCGGATCGATAGGCAGCAACTTGCTGCTGTTCTTCAGGGGTATCGGTATCTTCATCAAGAATGGGGGGAGTGGTGAAAATATCAGTGTCGCTGCCTAAGCCAAAGCCTACGGTTGATTTAACCTGAGCAGCGGCATCTGACAGAGCGGCCAGAAGTGCAGCCGTGTCGCCTGAACTCGAGAATGTCGCATCAATCGCAATATCAGTCGCCATAGTGGTCAGCAACGTCGCATATACAGGGCGGTCACTGTTCAGCATGTCGGCTGTAACAACGGTTCGCAGAGTACCAACTACCGGCTGCAGACACTCTGTCAACACCTCTATTGTGCCACTGGTGTCGTCATCACTACAGGCTGTCAGATCACGAGTATCTGTATCGGCAGTGAACTCCAGCAAATAGGGGGCATCAGTCGCAGCAGGCTTATCTATACCGTTGATGCGTGCTCGGGTGTCCGTTGTGCCTTCTCCAAGCACCTGCCCCTTAAAGTCTTCAACGCTGGTATCTATGGTATAGAGAGTGACCATCGCATTAGCCAGAGGGCCGTCAACTCCCCCACCCGAGAGGCTAGCACTGACGCTTCCACCTTCAGTGGAGGCGCCGGAGGAACCACTTCCTCCATCACTACATGCCGCTATCACAGAGGCAAACACAATCAGAAAACATGATAATACGCGTTTACTCATCACTGCTGATGATTTGGCACGATATTCCATAGATACATCCTTATCCATCTTACTGAGGCAAATGAAAACTTTTCGCAAAGTGTTTTTCAGTGTAGATAAAGATGAGAAGGTTGACCTGCTCAATCGAGCGGTTATAACGTCGGCGCTCAGAGCATTTATTTTAATCTTGATTAATGCGTTTTATATGCTTACACCTAAAATAAACGTGGTTATCCTTATTTCAGGCACACGCCATCACCACGACAAGCCCTGATATATACCAGTTTTATTCAGTTGATGTCCGTAGCAACAAAGTTCATATGAGGAATTGGTATAACTGGCTAAAATATTTTCTACGCGACACAGACACAATTTCGGCCCTGAGATTTCGCTTGATAGAGCGCCTGATCGGCCTGGGCAATCAAGTTGTCTGCAAGCTCTGGCAGCACCTCATCTGTCACCATCAATACGCCTATACTGATGGTAACCATAATACGCTGACCTTCGCACAACATTGGACACTTCGCGACATGGCTACGCAGGCTTTCCGCCATGGCAACAGCATCGCCTTCTGATGTACAAGGCATGATTATCACGAACTCCTCGCCACCGTATCGACACACCACTTCATCTTCTCTCTTTAACTTCTCCTGCAACAGCTTGCCTGTACTGCGTATACATTCATCACCGGCCAAATGGCCATGACTGTCATTCACCGTTTTGAAGTTATCAATATCCACCAGCAAGATGGCGAATGCTCGCTTCTTCTCTTGGCAAAGCAAGATATGGGATTCGAGCTGATCAATGAAAAAGCGCCTGTTTTTTAGGTTGGTTAATGCATCCTGCTCACTGACATGCTCAAGTTCCAGCTGGGCACGCTTTAGCTCCAGTGTTCTTTCCTTCACCCTCCGCTCCAGCACTAACGCATAATTTCTCTGCGCACGGGCTGCCTCCTCCAGGGCCACCTGGGATTGCTTTTGTTTGGCAATGGCCGTTTCTTTCGCGTTTTTTTCTCGCTTGACTGCTTTAATGGCCATTTCTTGGGCCTTTATCTTGATATTACGCTCTTCATGAAACTTGTCTCCCAGTGCTATGCAGAGGAGCACCATGTCAAACACAGCCCCCCATAACAATAGATTTTCTGTCGTTTGGTTCACCTCAATTAGACCAAACTTGTTCAACCCCATCACAAACGCCCCCGTCACATACATGGTCCACCCCATGACAAAAAGACGCGCAGGACGATAGCTCAACTTTGCTCGCGAAAACATGGCATTAATCACCATAAGCACAGCAAAGAAGCTCAGAAATGAAGAGCTGAATATTCCCCACTGACTTGGAATAAAGGGTGTCACCACAACACCAACAAACCCTAGATCACGAACCGCCCAATACACTCTATTTAATTTGAAATTTGAAGCGTTGATGCCAAGAAAAACACCACAGAACCACGTTGAGAAGCCAATAACGCTGAAAGTCGCCAAGCCGATACTCATGTTCTGAAACGTAGGATAACCATTCCAGATATAAGCATTACCCAACCCCTGCCAACTGCAGACAAAAAACAAAAGCGCGCTTGAATGCCCTACATACAACAGAAACGTGTTATCCCTGATGGTCAGGTAAAGAACAAAGTTATAGAGCATCATCGAGAACAGAATCCCAACAAAGATTCCAAACAGTGAATCCTGCTGCTCTCTCTTGGTCAGGAATTCCATATCAGATATTATTTCGGCTGGAATCTGCAATGCAGTGTCAGACTTAACCCACAGGTAGAACGTATATTGCGTATCGCTTTCCACATATATTGGATAAACTGGCATACGCATGCCACCCAACATCAAGACCGGCTCTGTCTCTCCACGCTTGTGCACAAAGAACTGCATTTCCGTCAGGATGGCATTGTGGATCCACAAGTACCAAACCCCTTCAGCCAACTCATTCTCAGAAAGTGACAATCGAAACCAGTAAGGCTCTGATGTAAACCCGAGGTTCGGTGCCTTCCATGGTGAAGTCTGCCAAACCATGTCACCATCGCGCACATCGTCTACCGAGTATCCTTCATCCAGCACATACAACCAATCCCCTGCTTGAATGCTATGGCCAGACACCACTGCAGGCGCACTCGATAAAAACAGACACAACAGTGCCGCCAGTACGTTACGCAAAACTCTGGCCCTCATTATCCTGCTGCATGACCACGCGGTTTCGCCCAAGTTCTTTTGCCTGGTAAAGAGCCGCATCTGCCAGCGCCACCAGTGCTTCAGGGCGCAGGTGTTTTCCAGGCCAAATGGACGCGCCCCCTATGCTGATGGTTATGTGGTCTGGACCCTGAGATCCGGCAAGAAGCGTAGATTCAATAGCCCCGCGAATCTTTTCTGCCAATGTCTGCGCCGTTTCTTTTGATGTATTCTCCAGTACGATCGCAAACTCCTCTCCTCCAAATCTAAACAGAATCCCTCCACCTTCTTTTGACATTCTTGCCAAGGCATCGGCTACGCTTATAAGGCAATGATCCCCTACCAAATGGCCGTACTGATCGTTAATTGATTTAAAGTGATCAACATCAATCATTAACAGGCTAAGCTCTGTCCTGTCTTTCCTGGCGACCTTGAACACATCATTAATAGTTTCGTTGAAATGACGGCGATTGAACACACCCGTCAACGGGTCGAGTTTCACCAGATCCTCTAAGCGATCAGTTGTTTGTTTCAGTTCCGCTGTACGCTCTTCAATCTCCGCCTCTAATCTTTCATTCGCTTCCTTCTGTATGCTGAGGGTGAGTTCTTTCGCCTCCCTTGTGATCTCTTCACTCCTCAATATATTCTGCTTTTCTTCGCGCTCCGTATCCAGCGATCGCAACAGTATGCTTTTCGCCCTAATGGCCTGTTCTTTCTCACTGTTGATACGATCGCCCAATGCCATTGAAAAAAGGATGACTTCAATTACAGTGCCAACTGACATAGTCTGCTCTGTCCATGCATTTACTGAGATCCAGCCCAACTTATTGAGCAGAAACAATAGCGACCCCACTAACAGCACGACCCAACCAGCGGTAAAAATCTGCATTGGGCGATCATTTGAACTGTAGTAGGTAAAAATTGCTATAAAGCCTAAGGCAATGGCCAGCACTCCAACTCCTATCATGAGATACAATCTCAAGCCATCCGGCAGATACCAGATAAACAGCGCACAGGCCAACGCGCTCCATCGCGCCACCTCGACCAACGGCAGCAGTGGAAACTTACGTATTCGCAACTGCATGAACCAACTCGCAAAGCTGATTGCAAAAAATATCGTCGCGAAAGCAGATACAAATACGGAGACTGCCGACAGCATCAACTGGTCAGGCCAGAAAAAACGGTATCCAAATCCCTTCACGCATATCTGCAACATCAAAAAGCCAAATACCGACCCGACATAAGCTAGGTAAAGAGGATCTCGCAAAGTGGTGTAAAGAAAGAAGTTATACAGCAACATGATGAACAACGACCCCAACAACACACCTGTAAGGATCGTTTCCAGCTCATCAAATGCAGCAAATTTTTGTATCGGCCACAACGCTAACGGAAATTGAACGGCATGGAATGACGCTACACGAAAATACAACGTCAAATTACTCTCACCTTGCGCACTAATAGGAACAACAAAATAACGATGCAGTATGGCACGATCAGTAATCTTACGTTGCGCCCCCCCTGAATACTGATCGATTAACTCGCCATCCGATGAAACCAAGAAGATATCAACGTAATCCAACAGTACGTTTGATAACACTAAGACCCACGAATTGTCCTCAACCGCCGTCTGTATCTCCAGACGAAACCAATACACATCAGAGGTGTGGCCAAAGTTAGGGATTCTTTCATTGGTTACCTGCCATTCCTGCTGACGCTTAACCACTTCCAGATCAGCATTACCGCTAGGGTCTTTCCAGATTGAAAGATATTCTCCGAGATATTGCCCTTCTATAGCACTATCCAGCGCCACGAGCTGCGCACGCGCCGGTTGTGGTAACGACAGGCTGACTAAAAGAACCAGCAGTACAGCCAGGGCCCATCGACCCTGCACTGCCAGCAATACATAACTACAATTCATCGGAGGAGTTTCTTGATTGATTCTTATAACTATAGAAACGACCCGGGAAATTCTCCATTACAGCCTGATTAGAGGCTGTGTCGTTTCGTAACCAGCTTAGATCTACTGGCGATAACCATACGCATTTATATGCATCTTCGATTGACCAACCTCATTTATGCAAAAGGTCCTGCCTTGCACCCAAAGCCAATGCGACTGCGCAGTCACACTGCTACCCTATGATTTGTAAGGTGGATTTCACCGATTTTTTTGCGGGTTACTGCTTTTACCTCCAGACTGGACATTATCGTCATTGATTTTTTGTGGCAGGCCGGTATGTTTGCCTCCCAATAACTCCACGCATTCAGCACCCGATATTCTGAATATGGCAGCACCGGATCACACTATGAGCAGTACGTCTTCACCCAGTTTTTTCAAACAGGCCTATTTTTTCGCACGCAATGCTATTGAGCGTCGCACTAATACCGAAAAGTTCATCGTGGCAGACAAGACCCGGCATGAAGTTCTGTTTTCCGACGGACTGATGGAGCTGCGCTACTATCCTCAGCAGGATAGTCACACTTTTGAACTGGATGGCGACGCCGTCACTCCTCAAGCACAGCAACACAAGACCCCAATTCTGCTGGTGCCACCACTGGGTGTCTTCCATTGGATCTATGATTTAATGGCAGAACGCAGCTGGGTTCGCTTCTTGAATGCCAATGGGTTCCAGGTGTATCTCGTGAACTGGGGAGCACCATCCAAGCAGGATGCGGATCTATCGATCGACACCTACGTGAATCACTGGCTCAAAACCGCGGTTGATCAGGTACAGCAACACAGCGGCGAACGGCAGGTTTCACTGGTGGGCTATTGTATGGGTGGATTGCTGACACTGCTGTACGCCGGCGCTCATAACAACGGGCAGATTCGTAATATTGTTACCATCGCAAGCCCTATCGATTTTCATGCCAGCCATGCCTACGGTAAGTTGCTGGGCTGGGTTAAGCGCTACACCAAGCGGGTTCCGATACCTAAGGCCTTCGCAGATTCGAAACGCTTCCATGTTCCGGGCGACATCCTGTCGGTGTTGTTTAAGCTGACCAATCCTTTGGCAGGTGTGGTCAGTTATTTCGATTTGGTGAGGAACCTGTCTGACCGTGACTACGTGAAAGCACACCTCACCACGCGAGAGTGGTTTAACAATATGCCTGATTATCCTGGTGCCACTGTTCAACAACTGGTGTTCGATTTTGGTATCAAGAATGCATTGGCGGAAGGTCGAGTCCGAATCGGAGATCAGGTTTCTGATCTTTCCGCAATCAAAAGTAATTTACTTTCTTTCGCTGGCGCCAGCGACAAAATTGTCAGCATTGAGGCTGCCAAAAAAATAATGGATATTGGCACAATGGAAGACAAAACATTCATGGTTGTACCGGGCGGACACGCCGGAGTATTCGCAGGCGGTAAAGCCCAGGATCACACCTGGGTCATCACCGCACAGTGGTTGGCAGAGCGGTCTGACTAGCACACTGCCAAGCGGCTGACTAAACGCTAACTACTACACAGTAAACTCAGTAACCCAACAGTCGTGCAGGTTACACATACTGAGAGCATACGCGACACCGCGGTAATCCTTGATTTCATACTGGGAAACCGCCGCTTTGTCTTTCATGGGATCAAACAGAGTTTCACCCAATACGTTCATATTGGCATCCAGCAAAGTGTGCTTGATGATGTAGTGCTCATACTCGTTCATTTCATGCGGCGTGGTGACCATCACCATACCTTTCTGAGACTCCACCAATGGCGCATGTCCACCGGCCTTGGCGGCCCATCGCCCCGGGTTTTCTTTGGTATAATAGATTCCTCCAGCCAGGCTGGTTTTCAGCGCATTGCCAGATCCCGCCAATACCGGCTTGGCCACCAGCAACGATCCGGCAGCACCGGCCAGGCTCACGGCAAAAAACTTTCTACGATCCATCGTTCTCTCCTTATTGGTCGTTATCTGTGTACAGCGAATTCAGGCTAAGCCAATCCCTGCTGGCAGACAAGTAACTATTTCACGGGAATAATTAAGCTACATCAATATCAAGGGGATCATCTGCTCTATTATTAACACAGACTTATTAATTATGAGGCGGAACTTCATGCGCTGCGCTACTTGGTTGGTTTATTCATTGGTTTGTTTTTGTACATTTTCGGCCTCAGCATTTGCCGAAAGCCCACCGCCGCCCGATCTATCTAACCTGGAACAGGAAGCACAGGCCATCACCCAACAATTTGGCAAGGAACTGAAAACTGTGTTGCAGGCCACTATCATGACCAGCGGCCCAGTTGAAGCTATCCGGGTATGCAATACAAGCGCCCCTAAAATAGCGCAGCAGCTGGCTCAGCAGAAAGGGTGGGAGGTTGGCCGTACCAGCCACAAGGTGCGCAATCCTGATAATGCACCAGATCAATGGGAGCAGGACACCATAGCCCTGTGGCAGAATAAAATAGCCCGTGGCGCACCTGTAGAAAACATGAAAGCCTCACAGGTGATCGTACAAGGCGGCGTAGCCACATATCGATACATGAGTGCGATCCCGACAGGGGGTCTGTGCCTGAATTGCCACGGCACCAGCATTTCCGGCCCGGTCAATAACGCGCTGAATGATCTATACCCAACGGATCAGGCCACAGGCTTCATCAAGGGTGAGCTACGCGGTGCCTTTAGCCTGCAAAAAGCGCTTTAGCTGAGTTGCGCGTCATCCAAAATGGAAGGGAACAATGCCAACGGATCGGTACTGGCACCATCCAGATAGTGTTTTTTCAGCTCCGGTAATAACGCCTGCACTGACTCGCAGAGGAATGGCTCTTCCAGGGCAATTATCTGGTAGATGGCCCGCTTCAGCATTCCTTTGCGCAAAGTGCCGCCTTCATTGTTTTGAATGGAAATGGACTGTAAGAACGACGACCAGGACACCACCATCACCCAAATATTAAGAATAAGTGCGTCGATCTGCTCGGCATTTGCCCGCAACACCCCAGACTCCGCCATGGACAACAGAATTTTACGCCCATCGGCAACGGTACGGGATGAAAACTCACGATAAGCGATTCGCAGCCGGTCATCGTCTTGCAATAGATGATGCAAATCCTGATGCAGGAAGCGGAAATCCCACATGCTGTTCAGAATATCTTCCAGGTAATTAACCTTATCCTGGAAAGTGATGTCGCGCTCCTGAGGTACAGTCATGAAACCCCGCACCTGCTGTTCATACTGCAGAAACAGCTGGTATACGATCTCGTTCTTGTTGCGGAAATGGTAGTACAGGTTACCCGGACTGATATCCAGAGCCGCTGCAATGTGGTTAGTGGACACATTGCGCTCCCCTCGCCGGTTAAACAGCTTCAGACTTTCAAGCAGAATACGGTCTTTGGTCTTCATCGGATAAATAGACTACTCAGTATCAAATATACATAAATCATATCAGATCATTGCCCCCGTTTTGCCAGAACGGGGGCAATTAAATATAAATCCAATGATTTCAACAGGTTATTGGTTTTCCAGTTTTTCCCCCCAGCACACAACACCGCTATCATCCAATGCACAGGCGTGATAATAGCCCACCTGCACTTGGCGCGGATTGCTCAACGGTGGCACCTCGGTTACACCAAACTCACTCTGGCCCCAGCAAGAAAGCTGACCATCGTGGATCACACAACGCACCTCATCCGTAGAATCCATCGCGGTGATGTTCTGTAAGCCTTGCGGCTGTGACGCAATCAGCAGCTTATCGTCGGATCGCCCCTGACAGGAAAGGCCAGCCGTTCCCGCCACACACCAGCTGTGCCTGTCGACGTACATAAGGCTGGGATTGGCTATGCTCAGCTCCCACCCCTCAACTTCAGAAGCAGGCCAAAAATCGCCACTGCGCCGCCAACATTGCAGTTGATTGCCACTGGCAGTACAGCCTCCATTATCATCATTGGAATAGTCCCAAGCGGTAGGATTCAATAAAGCCTCATAACGAACAGGCTCACTTGCTATGCCCAATAACGTGCAGTCTACGCCACTGCTGTCCTGCCCACAGAGGCGACCGTTTTCGGAAAGCTCAAAGCTACTGGAATCCGCCAGGGCCACGGGTAATTCAACCAAGCCACCGGCAGCGTTAAAACAGCGCAGGCCCGCATCATCCAGCAGACAATAATGGGGTTCATCAAAGGCGGGCGCGCTAGTGCCAAACTGTCGCGGGTTCTGGGCAATCAGCGGAATGCTTACGCTTAGACCCGATCGATCCCAGCATTGAATGCCATCACCATCCAGCGCGCAGCTGCGTGAACCGGTCACATCGATCAAGCTGGGCTGGTTCAACGGTGGTACCCGGGTTTGACCGTCAAATCCTACCCCCCAACACTGATCACCCGTATCGTCGCGTGCGCAGACTCTGGCATCGTCGCCCCAGATTGCAACTGGATTGCTCAGATCTGGCAAAGAACCATCCATACTCCAACAAGCCACCTCGCCACCGCCCAATGCGCAGGCGAAATAACGGGTCACCACGAAATCGTCGACACTGGTTAACTGTGCTGGTGCTTCGTCAGCCAAAGCGCCCCAGCAGGTGAAACTATTACCCGTGCGCACGCAGCCAGCGCTTTCGCTGCCTATTTTGACTTCATCCGCATCGAATACGCTGGGGGCGTTGGCCATATTCCAGCAACTCAGGAAACCCGTGTCATTTACCCAGCACATGGTCTGCAAGCCATACCAATCCTGCGACACGATGGTACCTTTTGGTTGGAATACGGCATGGGCTGATCCGCTTGAACCTTCATACTCTGAGCACAGCGCAGGGCCCCACTCCACACAGCGAGTCGGTAGCGGCACCGTACATTGAGGATCAGGGCCACACCGATCTCCCGTTGCAGAAGACCAGCCAAGAAAATCCCAATCCGATGTATTGTGCGCTTTAAGAGTAGTAGCAAAGGGAACCCATTGGGCTTGGGTATAGGTTCCGCTACAGGTATCACCACAGTGAATTGTACTGCCTCCGGTCACCAGACCTTCTCCCGATTTTGTGACTGTGATCTGATATTCCAGCGGATCACTGCACGCCATTAAAGACATAGCCACCATCAGCAACATAAAACCTTGCATTAAATACCGCATAAGAACCCATCCTTTTTAATCCCAATTAAAATGCCTTACTGTGAACCCAAACAACTTCCACCCAAAGATTCCCCTCGGATGATGGTAGGCGTTACGCCAGCCGCCAAATCCTGCAGAAAACAACCATACTGGTGTTGAGGCTGAGGATATTGAAAGGTTACATGGTGGCCAGTCATAATGCCGTCTTCTGGGTAACGCACAACCGCTACTGTACGACCAGCCTGATTACCCGCAACAGGGGAGAACATTTGATCATAACCCGCGTTTTGCAAATATGGTAACAGCTGACTTTCGACCGGCAGATCCAACTCCTCATTAACAAAGTTCGCTCCCAGGCTGATCAAATAAGGGCGCTGCATAGGCAGAGTGACTTGCTCATCATAGTGACCTTCCACCACAAGAACCTGCGGTGGCGTTGTTGCCTGTTCTGGCGTCTGTAACCACTTTGCAACCTGCACCGAGGTGTTAGCAGGTGCCAAAGCCAACTCAGCCATCGCCCACACTGGATGGAACAAGTCGCTAGAGACCGTACCGGGTTCTACATTGAGATATATGTTTTCAATGGCACCGCCTATGTCGGTTTCACCAATGGAGTAAAACAACGCCAAGCCCAAACCAAAATCACCGGCCCCTGTGGCAACCAAACCCTGGTAGCCCTCATCATTTGCAGCAACCGAAGAGGCAGTCATGGAGCCCAGCGATTGCCCCATTACAGCTTGCATATCGGTGTCGAACTGGAACGATCCTGAAGCAGAATATGCCTCGGCACACAAACTGGCGTCCACCGACATATTCATCACCAAATTTCGATATAACGTACGCTCTGCCACCATTTGGGCAAAGTTATCTCGCATGGCTTGAGGATTGAGGAAATTATAGGTGGCGTGATTCAGCGTAAACCCGGGAATCAGATCCAGCAAAATATCCAGAAGGCGCAATTGTTCCTGGTGATCTGCACCCAGATGACCCGCCATGGCAGCCGTTGCCCAGCCTCGCTGTGCGGCTACCTGAGCCGGACTGCCCATGTACAATTGCGAACCATCCGCCTGCGTCAGGCCCCGCTCGAACACTTGCGTCGCTAATCCGCCAGTGCCATGATGATAGTGCAATATTGGAAAGCCGTTGGCAGGCATCTCCTGCTTGGGAATAGTCAGAATAATCGGCGCTGTGCGAGTGCCGCGTACAATCGGATTACCATCGGCATCATACTCGATCGTTCCGCTGGTAAAAAAGGGAACCACACCTTTCTGCAACACCGGCGACTGCCAGGTGGATTCCAGCACACAGTAATCGTCTGTCTCTTCACGCAGATGCCACTCAGCATCAGGCTGCGCTGGCTCCCATTGAGAAACCTTTTCCACAACATTTTTCATATAGCGGCTGGGGTTGCCTGTGGTCCAAACTGTGGCACCGATAATGTCATCCACTGGGATGTCATTAGCGCTGATATACTGGGCCAATGGCGCGTATACATCCCTGGCGTGGCGCGCCTCTCCAGGCAGCAGCAGAGGATTCACAAACCAGGGATTGTTACCTTTTAATAAAGCGGTCAACTCTGAATTGGGTTCGACGGATGCTGAGTTACTGGCAAATTCGCGACTGACAATCATCGCGTAAGTCGTGTTTTCACGTAACGGTTTACCTATTGGGCGCACCTGCAACAGATTTGAGGGTCGGTACTGATCTGCTTCAGTTGTTACGGCAACGCTCAGTGGATATCGGGTGCCATAATCGGGTGAATCAGGGTCGATATCCACCACCTGCACCGGTGCAGCGGCGCTATCAAAATCCGAGGCCGCCATGGCAGCAATGTGAGGTGCGACACTTAAGCCAGACTCAAACTGCATATATAACGGCATCGCCGGGGAGAACCCAAAATCTGTGTGGCCAATCAAGTATTTATAGGTGATAGAGAATAGCTGTAACGGTCGCGGAAAATCACGAACATCGATTTCATTGTCATCATTACGCAAATCAGTGGGAAACCCCTGACTGAAAAATCCATCACGCCAGGATATTTTTAGTACCATCTCCTCATCATTGAGCCACCCAGCCTGACACCCCATCGCCAGAGTCAGCACCGGCACCGTAAGCGCGCCCTTTATTATTTTTTGGAACGAATCCCTTTGTGGTAAAAGCACAGTTCTTCTCCTTAAACTTTCGCTTATATTTATTATTCATAGGAAGCTAAAGCTTAAGGAAATACCCATCACAAACAATCACCCGTTCGGGTGGTTCGTTAATAACCTAATCAAACTCCTCCAAGATCCCCAAAAGGTGCGCCTTACGTAATGCCTGGGTACGATTGCTTACTTCGATTTTGCCGTATATTTTCTTCAGGTGGGTCTTCACAGTATTGATTGAGATGTAGAGCCGATCAGCAATATCTCCGTTACTTAAGCCTTGCGCTGCGGCCCGCAGCACCTCTCGCTCTCTGAGACTAAGAGGCTCCATGACAGATTTTACATCTGTATCCACTGCGACCAGATCGGTATGCGGTGGAGCAGTGACTCGCGAAGAAGCCAATTCAGAAATAGAGCATAAGACTGGGAATGCTTGCATCAGCTCATCAATATAGCGATGAAACTGGGTCTGCTGTATCAATCGCACAATACGATCAACTTTTTCATCCACAACAACATCACCCTGCAGGGCAAGATAACTTGCCAATGAAATGCAGGAGGCCATCAATGCATGCCCATTACGCTGATGACTCACGCACAGGCCAAATAGCTCTTCCGCCAAGTGGTAAGCCTTCTCATACACACCCAGATAATAATACGCGCGGGCAAGCAATAGACGGTCAGGAACCTGATCATAGCTGATCATTGGAGACTCACTATGTTCGAGGCTGCGCGCCCACTGATTAACGGCCACGCGGTCACCGGTGTGCATAGCAAGTTCAGCCGTCAGTGCCGACAAGGATGGCGCTCCCATCCTGATTCTAAATCGCGCGCTACGATCCAGCTCAATCAGTTTTTGTAACGATTCGGCAGCAGCAGGGTAATCTGCATCTTTCATGCACAACTTAGTATAAAAATCCAACGACAACCATTTCATATGGTGATTAGCATGGGCTCCTGTTAACAATGAAAGTTGTCGTTGTAAGCGTTCACGATCAATCGGCAGGCCAAGCTCATAACGCAATCCTGCCAGGCAGAAATCAACCACCATCGCGCTGACAAACTCATGCTGATGCTCATGAGTCACACCAAGCCACTGCTGCATCAGCTCCAGTTTAGCCATTGCCGATTGCAGTTGACCCGTTTGCAATGCAGTAAGATAAAAGAAACTTACTGCCACCATCAGCGCGTAAGGCTCCTTATCGTTCACCGCGCAATCCATTGACCTTTCAAACAGTATGGCAGCTCGATCCAGCTCACCGAGTAAGAAAGCATCCATTCCTTGCTCCAGGTTTACTTTAGACAACCTTGGATAATCTATCTGCCGAGCAAACCCCCACAAAGCCTGGCTGTATTCACTGCCGAGATAACCCGATAAACGCTGCGCCAGCGCTACCGTCGTCATGAACTCCACAACCAACTCTTTATCTTCCAAAGACCACTGATCGAGGGGCAACCTTGCATGCATGCTTTCTACAATCAGAGAGCCTTTATCTAAAAACAGGTGCATCAATTGAAAATGCCCTAGGTTTGCCAAACTCCAGCAGTAATGAATAAGAATGCTCAAACTGGATTCAATATAATCGTTAGGTAAGCGCTCAACACACTCCGATACCCGGAGAAAATCCCCTTGGCGACGATAACTCAACAACATGGACTGTAAACAATCACAAGCCTCAGACCATTGCTGAATTTCGATCGCGTAGTAAAAAGCGGCTTCCAAACCATCATATTGCTGCAAGTACTGAATGGCTCGATGTTGAACCTGCACGATGGCCTCGGCAGGCAGGCGTTGCTGAGCCAGCTCCAGTAGAACGTTGCGGAACAGATCGTGAAACCGCAGCTCGGTATGTCGATCTTCGGTTGCCGTCAACAGCGCCTTACTTTCCAGGCGCTGCAACAAAGAGCCGTAATCGACTGTTCCGCCTAAAACATTCTGGCACAAATCGATGGACAGCTTTGGCAACAACCCCAAGCTCAACAGGCTGCTCTGCTCCCAGGGCTCAAGGTCATTAATAACCTCGCGGATAAAGTAACCCACAACCTGTTCAGGCAATCGGGCAGGACTATTAGCAATGCTGTTGATGTGCGACTGCAAATGTTCAACAGAACTTAACTGCATGCATAGCAACTGAACCCCAACCACCCAACCGTCTGTCAAATTAAAAACGGCTTCGGCAACATGCTCACCAACTGCCTCTGCAAAACGTTTACATAGCATCAATTGGATCTGCGTGGCGGTAAGCTTAAGATCAGAAAAAGCATAAACCCGAACCGGCCTCTCCCCATACCGTTGCCGAGAAACATTAATCTCTGTACGACTGACAATTAAAATATGAAATGATTCGGGTAAATATCGCACACAATGCTGAACACCAAGCACAATGTCGGGATCGGTAATCAGATGAAAATCGTCCAACACCAGCACACCAGGCCTGCTTCCTGAGCGCTCAATAAGGTCGTTCACCAATGAACTTACAATGTCGTCAATACTACTGAACTGCCCCTCTCGGAGCTTTTGCTGCGCAAATTCACCCACACCAGGTGCAAGTTTTTGAAACGCCGCGATAAAATAGCGCCAAAATCGAGCCGGATGATTATCGTGTACATCCAGCGTCAACCACACATAATCCAACTCACTCTGTTGTAATTGCTGGGCGACCAAAGTGGTTTTTCCATATCCAGCTGGTGCATGGAGAACTGTGAGATTAGCATCTCGAATACTGCATTCATCGAGCAACGAAAGGTGATCGCGAGAAATCCATTCCGCTTTGGTTTTGGGAGTAAAGAATTTTGATTTAATTAACATGATCCTGCATTTCCCTTTTACAGGGCGGGTGCCTGCCACAATCGGCATGGCATACTATTGGCAGAATCTATTCTGGAATATCGAATCAGCAGGCGCAACTGGCCCAGGACGACAAATTATTTTAATAGATGTATAAACTCAACGCTTGCGAGCGGCAAGCAGATGCTTAACTCCATGGGCGATCATTGGTGGGATCATTTTCAATTGGTGAGTATTTCGACTCCACAGGCGTAAATACCACTGATTGATAGAGATGTTATTGTCATAGGTTGAAGCTACATAATGCCACCAGCCGGCCGGGATAAATACCGAATCACCAGGGCCGACCACAAACTGCAAGGGCCGAGTATTTTTAAAGTCCGGGAATTTCTCGGCATCGGGGGATGCCACATCAACCAGACTGATAGCAGGAATCTTGGGATTGGGATAAAGCCTGGCGGAGTCTTCAGGTGAAAACAAAGTGATGTGTTTATGACCGCAGATCTGATGATAAAAATTATGAGCAAAGTCGTAATGGCATGGCGTGGCCAAACCGGGGGTTCCAATCCAGACGTTGGTTTGCAGTAGATAATCTGCGCGCCTCAGGTATTTAAAGCGTGGTGCGTATATCTCAGGGTTAGAAAGCAAACCGGCCAGATTGGTCTGCGCAAGATACATCGGAGTCTCATTCTTGCCGCTACGCAGCAAATGCAGATACTGGTGCAACGGAATATCCACGGCCTCATGAGCCATACTATTCGCATCGAACAATACACCATCAGGCTTATTGCGCACGCTGACCGATTGATCAGGGATGTACTGGCTAACATTATCCAGAGTCCAGCTTGATGCTTTCCAGTCTGCAGTAGCGCCTTCTATAATCAAAGGCTTGCTACGCATGAAAAAATCCTGGATAAATCGACGCCGGGTAAATTCCGAAGCATGAACCCGCTCTATGAGCTCACCCTGCAAAAGCTCCTCCAGTACAACTGTTTTACCCATGACAACGCCAATCTCCGCAACCCAAATCTCAAGAAGAGCAGGGGCAACCATACGAAACAAACACTACTCTACTCGTTAAAGCATAGACCAATAATCGTACAGGATATAGCGATAGGATCACAGAAATATTCGTTAATTACTTACCAATATACAGCCTGTTTAAACAATCAGGGCTCTACTCGCCGATGTCTATAGCGTCTAAACCTTGAACTGTTGTACCAATGCCCGCATTTCCTTCAGCTCACAATTCATATTTTCTATCTCGGATTTATTAAGCTCAGCCCCGTCTAAGTTAGATCGGGAACTGTTTGATATCTTTTGAGTGCTTAGCGCTATCTCGTGGGTTACCTGGGATTGCTCGTCAACCGCGCTGGCAATCTGATTGCTCATTTGATTTATTCTTGATGCGTAATCCACCACTTTCAGCAAGGTATCATTTGCTTCTTTGGCGGTACTTATACACTCCTTAGAGCTTTCCAATCCGTTGCCCACGGCGTTTACGACCTTGACCGTACCTGACTGCAGGTTTTCGATAATCTTCTGTATCTCTGTTGTCGATGTTTGAGTACGCTGAGCGAGAGATCTGACCTCATCGGCCACCACCGCAAAGCCACGGCCCTGCTCCCCCGCCCTGGCTGCCTCGATCGCAGCATTCAAAGCCAGCAGATTGGTTTGCTCCGCAATGCCACGTATCACCTCCAATACCGACGCCACTTGGTTGCTGCACCCTTCCATTTCATGAACTTCGCTTTGTGTCTGTGCCAGCGTTTGGGAAAGACTGTTAATCGCTGCAATATTTTTTGACATGGATTCGTTGGCGGAGTTGGTCGCAGCTTCGGTCTGACTGGCAGCCTCAGACGATTCCTGAGCTCTTTCTGCAACGCTTTTTACCGAATAAGAAAGCTCGTTCGCCGAACTGGCCAACATTTCGGTTTCTTTCAGTTGCTCTTCTGACCGCTCAACCGTGCTGGCGACCATCTCAGTCATTATCTCGGAGTGCTGCACCACCGACTGGTTGGTTGAAGATACTTTTCTAACGGTTTCAGCAATTTTGTCTACAAACCGATTATAGGCTCCAGAAAATTGAGCAAGCTCATTCTTTCCCCGAACCTCCAGATGGTTAGTTAAATCACCGCTACCAAGAGAAATATCCTTCATGCGAGTTACGATACTCTGCAATGGCCTGGTAATAGAATTTGAAATGGCGTAGGAAGCCGCAAAAATCACCAGGATGATAGCGCCGGTAAATGCCAGCATACTTGATAGCCAACTATAGAATGCCTCTGCTTCATCCTCTCGATAAACACCGGTCAGCACAATCCAATCCCAAGGTTCAAAATAGGCAGCGTAGGCTGTCTTTAACTCAGCGGTTTCAGGAATAAAGTTTTCTGAGGTTTTTCTTATTAGTGGAAACTTGGTTTCCGGCTCTATGTAGTAGTAATAATCAAAAAAACCAGTGTAGGTTTCGGGGTACAGCTCGCCCAGAATTTCTAATGAGCTGTATATCGGCGAATCCCACCCCAAGCGCGCCTCTAGACTCTTTCTGATTTTCTTATCCAGTGCCGATGATTTTTCAATCTCTTCTGGCGTGTCATCGGAATAGAGAATTGTCGCGTAGGGATGAGAAATAATCAGATCGTGTTTCAGGTTATACATGTAGAAATAATTTCTCGGCCCTAACGCCATATTATTAATGGCTTTTTTGGCTTCTTTTCGGGCCTCTACCACACCCATTGAACCTTCTTCAGCGGCTTTGTAGTAAAAGTTAAGAACGTTAATCGCTGAATTCGTTAACTTGATGTACTCCGATTGCTTTAGCTGTACAAATTGCTGCTGGGCCTTGTTTATCGCCAACCCAGCCAAGAGCATTAACCCAATCAGGCAGAACCCTACCAATAGCCATATGCGTTGCCGAATTAAAAGAAACTGTAAAGCTTGACTCATATGACGCATCTCGCGGTTAATTTTTGCACTCCATCCATAAGACTAGACCATTGATGTTATTTATCAGCAAAAACTAATGCTGGGAAAATGCCTTCGATGACGGGAGGCTAAACGGCGAGAAGATCTAAGCTAACTAGGTTATTGACCAATAATGGCCCCCATACTGGCGGCCATTATTGGTTTATAGTGATTTGAATTGGATTGGCAGAAACCGACTACCCAGTCAATTTATTGAGATGCCATGAGTGTCGCATCGTTCAATCATATCGCTAATGTCACGCTGACAAATCTGCAGTTGATGATCACCATTAAAGACCCGATACACATTGAATCCATCCCGCATACGCCACACCGACCACTCACCATCATCTACACGATAACGGGTCTGGTTTTCCGCAACTTCCGGGTTTAGCAGGTCAATGGGTAGCATATCGATGTAATCATGGTGGCTGCGGGTGGCCTCCCCTACATATATATCAATTGCCTCGGGGTATGGCTCTGTGAAGGCGGCTTGCACTCTACTATTCGGCACCACTAAATTACCCGCTATTACTACTTGATCCAGACCCGGCGTGATCAACCAACGTTCCACCAGCGCAATCGAATAACCAGAAAATGTAGGAAGCGGCACCGATGCCAGACTATCCCCAATAGTGGGGATGATACGAGGCACCAATACATCCACCAAGGTCTCGATTAACGATCCAGGAATATTTAAACCGTTAAATACTTGCGTCGAATAGACTGTGACCTCTGGAATACCATCCAGAGCTACATCCACAGCATCATTGCCGACACCAACATCCAGCGGAGCACTTAATGACAGCTGCGCCGAAAACAACGGAACAAAAGCCGCAGCGTCTGGTTTTCTTACTTGCACCAGCGCAGTAAATCGCTCCATACCCAACTGCAACAACGCGCCATTAATATCATTCAAGTTCACATAGGCTGGGCTGGTGGGCTCTATACTAAACTGAATTTCGTCATCTGGGCCAACAAACTGATCCAAACCACTGATTGCGCTTAGCTCACCAATGGGTACAGCCTCAGCAATGTGAGTGAGACCACTGTAATATGCGGCCAGCAACGCCTGATTTAATGCACTGGAAGGTAAAGCAACCCCAGCATGATATGACGATCCAGACAGGGTGGTGTTTCCCAACCTTGGCAAAGATGTTTCTGAATAGATCGAACCCAAAGCACGGGGTACATTGACCGGCTCCATTGCCATTATTTGGGTATCTAGATTCATGCTGATATTCAGGCCTGCTGGCGACGCCAATGCTGTTGGATTCGTATCGACATTGAACGTTTTACCCAGAATAGGGATATCCGCTCCAGTTGGCAGATTCGCCCACAGCGGTTCAACAATTCCAGGCAGTCGTGCTGTCAGTTGATCCCGAATCAGATCAGAGATAAAACCACGCACTAGCGGTTCCACCAAATCAAAAATTGGCTCAAAAACGGATGTGATACCACTGAAATCTACTGAATAATTACTTACAGAAAGCGATGCGTTACTGGGGGACACATTGAACCGGTTATTGGCTATTGATAGAGCTGCAGTAACACTGAAATTGGGATTATCAGCAATACCTGTACCTGATGCGGTGATAGACACGCTGGGAATGTCAGGAATCGGCCAAGGCAGATCCACAGGATGGGTAGCCGCTCTAGCACGCAGCGAGACAGTAAAACGAGACATCCTCACATTGGTGGCTAAACGCGCATTCGATGTAGATGCCAAGGGGTCTGCAACAATTGCAGGCGGGGTGAAGCTCAAACCAGTCAACGTTACATTCGCGTAACCGACGCTGCCATCAGTACTGGCGATGACCGTTCCCACCAGCCCACCGGTTAGATCAGAACTGGTCAAATAAGGCTCAGCTACCCGATCAATCAGGAACTGAATACCATTATCCGTTATGGAGGCTTGCAACGTGTTCGGCAACATTGCCGATTGACTGGTGCCTCGCGGGTGGGCAAATACCGTGCGAGATAATTGCCCATAAGCATCTTCTGCATCAAAGGCAACCCATGATAAAGAGTCGTTTACAATATCTTCGACTATCGACTCATCAAATGCACCTTGATCGACGGCAGCAAAACTGCCATTAATAGACAGCGAACTGGCGCCAATATCATCCTGCAGGTAACCGGCCACCCGCAATCCATCACTGGTATCAACATCGAGTATTTGTACGACAGGCCCGACCCGGTCAATGATAAATCGAGCAGGAGCAACCGAGCCCGGATCTGTCACTTCAAAAACATTGGTGCCACTGCGGGTGAAACTGGCCAGAGAGCTGCCACTGGCAGCAACCACACCATCCCCAACCATAAACAAGCCGGTAACATCAGCTCCGTTCAACAATATAGTTAAGTCCGGCGCTTGTTCTGCGGTAAAGCTAATAACAAACTCCGCAGGAACATCAGGATGAACGCTGTTTTTCTTTGGTTCCTCAATGTTTACCGGTGAACATCCTGCAATAAACACTATGCAGAACATTACGATAATCCCTGTATTTCGCATTATTCTTCTCCTTGAACATCGTTAATTATTCATATTTCACGATGAATGCGCTGCTATCGTGGCACAACCCTATCACGTCAACTCACAATGATATACCGCTCACATTGCTAATCAGAACAAGAAGGAGAATAATGAGAGTCAAGTTAAAGTTCATCCGTCTTTTGTTTATATTATTGGCTCCGCCTCTGTGCCCAACAACGATTATTGAACAGGAGCCGCATCCGGTTTCATCTCTGCAACTGACTTATGTGGATGCTGTTGATGGTACTGCTTATTCGCCAGCACCATCAGCGCTGGCGCCAACAGATAGGTTGCCAACAAGGCCAGCACTATACAGCCAGCGGTAATCAATCCAAATATAATCATGTTGGACATCAACGACTGAGTATAAATCGAGAAACCAATGCTCAACACAATAGAGGTAATAAGCATTGCACGGCCGGTGGACAGCAGTGTTTTTTCAACTGCGTATGCTGGATCACCTGTTTTTAAATAGAGTTTTCGGAAACCATGCATAAAGTGAATATTGTCATCCACCGTCAGACCGATCGCAATGGAGCCAACCAACATAGTCAACATGTCCAGCCGAACATCCAGAAGTTGCAATATAGCCAGAACAATCAGAATGGGTAATAGTGATGGAATCATACTGAGCAGGCCAAGCTTAAGATTGCCGATTAACATGACCATCATCAATGTAATAATGATGGCAGCAAAACCATAACTTTCCGCGGTAGAAATCAGCATTTTTCCGAACGTCACCCCCATAATGGGTGCCACACCGGTGAAACTAACATCAACACCATAGGGCTGGAGATTCGCATTCAGATGATCCCTCAGCCGATCCACCAACTCTTTCGTATGGATTGCATCGAACCAGGGCGTGGTAACTGTCAGGCGGGCCGTTTGGTATGTTTTATCAACTAAATTCAGGATGTCATCTGGCTCATCCAGCTCAACCAAAAAAAGCTCCTGGCTGATTAACGCCGGATCGTCGGGCACTGCAAACTGAGCTTCGTCATTATCATGCAAGGCACGATTAGATTCCTTAATGACATTCACTACACTAATGGCCTTAACAATACGCCAATCCGGCGATTCCCACGTTACGACATCCTGCTGAATTTTATCCAACGCCTGCAGTAACGGCGCATTAATTACGCCCCGATCCTTGCCTGTATCCAAAAGAATTTCGAAACTGATGGTCGACCCCATGCGTTGCTCATAATTCTTTATTCCTTGCAGGGTTTCGTTATCTTCTGGCAGCCAGGCCAACGGGTAGTGCGAGAATTTGATCTGACTGGCAACGGCAGTTGCGGCCACAAATAGCACAACACCCGATACCACAATAATTTTTGGATACTGGGTTGAAACGCGGGCAAACCACGCCAGCATCGGTTGCAATCCTTTATTCTCATCCTGCTGCAATGGCCTGCGCTTTACTGGCAGAATTGCAATGAGACAGGGCAGAATAAAGATAGTAAGCAAGAACGCGATCAACGAACCCAGCGCACCATAGATGCCCAACGCCGAAACCGGGGTAAGATCCGAGGTAGCAAAGGAGGCAAGACCTGCAGCGGTGGTAACGCTGGTGAACAGCATAGCCAAGCCAGTGTGTCCCATGGCACTGGCCATAGCATGGTGTTTCTCATCACCTGCATCGTAGTTTCGGTAAAATATCGTGAGCAAATGGATGCTGTCACCCACACATACCGCCAATAGGAATGCAGGCAAAATGGAGGTGCTAACCTGGATCGGCGAACCCAGTATCGCCATCAAACTCATTGTGACAACTACACCAAGGGTCATAATCAAAAGCGGCATGAACACGCCAGATAATCGCCGAAAAATCATAAACAGAACCATACCAATAAGTAGATTGGCCAGCCCTGAAAACACACTGAAGTCCCGCTCCAGTATTTGCGATAACATGATCGCAATGGGCATACTACCTGTCAGTCGGATGTCGTCCGAGATAACCCCTCGATAGGGCTCGAGGATTTCCCTGATTTTGGCATCGGCCTCACGCGTTTCGTCTTCGCCCATGTAACCACGATGCCAGTTACCATTTTTATCCTTGGTAAAGTTAAAGGAATTCAGTCGCACTAACATTGCGACCATATGGCCATCTGCAGAGATTAGAAAATTTTTGTAGTTATCGCTGTTATACGTATACCGCTTGAGTTTTTCCAACTCAACAGGATCGCCGGGCAACGTTTCCGGCAACAACTCCTCAATATAAAGGGTGTCATCAGCCCCGTGGGTATAACGTGCATTTACCAGCGAATCCACTTTGTTGACGTGGGGAACTTCATCCTCCAGTTGGCGGTGAAGAGCGTGTAACTGAGTAGCAAATGTCTGCGTGAATATATCCTCCACTTCCATGGTGATGATAAACACTTCATCGCGCCCAAACGTTTCTTTGAAGGCGTCATAACGCTGTATTTCAACCGAGCCCTTTTCTAGAAACCCTTCAATACTGGTGTCCTTTTCAAGACGGCCAAGCTGCGACGCCATTACCCCGACCACAGCCAGGCAACTCAGCAACCACAACCATGGGCGTCTGCCCATAACCAAGCCCAGGGATTCAAAGCCGGTTTCGACTTTGGCTTTCCAGTTTGCTTTGTTCTTTTTATTCATGTGTTGCAGTTCGGCCTCGGGAATAATTGAGGACCAATCATGAAATTAGACGACCCATTGGTCAATAGGCCATTTGGTCTATATGGCAGTTAGATGGGCGCACCTGACATTGATAAGAACAACACAACAACACCTTATATAACAACAACTTAATATCGCCTTGTGGGCGCATAGGCTTGTTTACCACTAAAAGCCGAATTCCACTCCGAGCACCAAACGGTCGGTGTCGTCAAACTGGCCAAACAGCCCATCCAAGTCGCCATAGAAGATGTCCACACCACCCCATACACGCATCGTATCTGTCGCCTGATACACTAATTGCGATCGCACCTGGCCATCCTGGTCTTCATCGCTGTACAGCATAAACAACTCAATCTCTAAAGTTTCATTCATTAACGAACGGCGTATCAATAGCGTATGCTGCATACGTTGCTGTTGACGCACGATGTCATCTTCGTATTCCAGCAACGTGCTTTGAAACCATTGATAGCTAAGAAACCAGTCAGTAAATCCCCGATAATCCAACCCCAATACAGAACTGATTTCAGGTGTGTTGGCAATGCCATCCTCCTGCAAGCTGTTACGCACATGGTAGGTCTCAGTGCTGTAACCTGCCTCCATTCGCACAACCCAGTCGCCAAATGCGTTGCTGGCAGTGGCTCCATACAGCTGGCTGGGCTCATACACAGGTACCACATCTATCTGACCCGAACCCAATCTGAGATAGTTGACGGGTATATCCTGACGGTGATTTAAGTAGTTCAACGTTAGATCCCAGCCTGAGTAGAACAACCTGTAGCGTGCTCCGAATTCGACTTCATTAACGGGGCGCTCGACCTCGTGGATCATAACAGGCAAGGGTGCAGCACTCAGGGCTGGGCGGTATTTAGAGCTGGTGATGTAGTATGGCGTCCCCACATCAGCCAGCTTGCTGTAGGTTGCGTCGGGTATTATCAACAATTGCAGTGTGGAATCTTCACTGGTGTTGAACTCCACGTTCATCATCCACAAGGCGATGCGAGAATCCTCAAATTCATCAAGATTAAATTCACGGTAATCCTGGGGGTTTACAACATCCAATACTTTCAGCCCATCGGCTTGCCCCCACACAACCTGCTGCTTCCCCAGGCGCCAATATCCATCCCAGGCTGCAAAATCCAGGTAAGCTTCCGCCAACTCCAGTAGGCCATGATGATTGGACGCCAGCGGCCCATTGAAAGATGAGTAGTTACTCTCATCAGGATCATCCACATACAGCTTACTGTCTGCGGCTGCAACCAATTTCGGAATCAGGGTATAACGTATCGAAGGTGCAAGGTCACCACTGATTTCCGGTTTAATGGTGGTATTGGCATTCTGCAGTTCTGAGTCAGTAAGCCCTATGTCAAACTCGACTTCGATTTCAGTGTTAATTTCAATATCGGAAAAGGCAAATGCAGCACCAGACCAAACCACCGCATATATCCCAACTAGTAATAACACCAAAGCGGAAATGACTGTTTTATGGGTCATATTACAACCCCCGCTCCAAGGTTCGACGCGTAAACACGTCATCCTTTACTGGCGTCTGGTAATCTACGTCAGAGAATTCAAAGCGGCTATGATGACCGGTCTTATGGTTTTGCACTTCCAGCTGGTGCTTGGTCCAGATGCCGTTGACCTTGGATACTCTGGATGCAGTATAGGTTTTCAGATAACGTTCTTTCTGATCCCAGTAATCGCTTTTCACGATGACCCAGTTGTGCGGATTAACCCAGAACAGGCTGCGCACGTAGCCCAGCTCATCTGCGATTTTTGGGGTTTTGGCGATGGCAGCCACCTTATAGGTTGTTATTGATTCACCAGCCACTTCAATGATTTCTTCGCCCAAGGTCTCAAAATCGAAATCCTGCTTTTCGAGCTTGCCTGCCTTTTTTATGTCCTCGTAGGTGAAATCCGTCCCCAAAAAATAGTCGCCACGATCCGAGGCAGATATACGGCGCACCTTGCGTAGAGCCGGCAAGTAGAGCCATTGATCATCCTCTGCTTCACTATCGGCGTAATCATAGGTAAGGAAACCGGTATCTTTCACATTGGTGGGGCGCTGGTAGAACAACAATGTGCGCTTTTCTTCACCAAAATATTTGCGATAGCTGACAGCCTCCCGAGTACGGACTTTTCCTGATTTATCCGTCAACGTCATATGCAGGTTACTGACGGCATGCTCGCCTTCCTCCACTTGGTTAATACGGTCTACAATGGTGGCAGCATCCGGCAACTCACTGGCCGGAGCCGGTTGGGAGTTAAGAGCAAGCATAAGACCCACAAAACCAACGATACTTATGTTCTTTACCCACACTGCGCTACTTTCCACGTCTGCATTATTGTGTTTTCCGTACAAAAATGCGGGTTTCAGCACTAGCACCAACGCAGGCAGCAACACCAGGGAAGCAATAAAACTCATGGTGACAGACAACACTACGATGGTGCCAAAGATATTCAGCGGTACCACCTTGGATATAATCAATACACCAAAGCCACAAGCCACGGCCAGATAGTTAAACAACAGTGCACGCCCAGTGGTGGCATAAAGATTCATCACCAAATCGCCCGTTGAGGGAACGCCCTTTTGGTACAGCGACTTGAGTCGATCAAGAGTATGAATCGCGAAATCGATACCTAAACCGATGGCCACCGATGCGAACATAGAGGTACCGATGCCCAGATCAATTTTGAGTAGCGCCATGGTGGCGTATACCATGAGGATTGAGCTGACTACTGGTAGCACTGCCATCACACCGGCAACGACCGACCGGAACAACACAATAGATACAAGCAGCACAAAGCCCAGCGATATACCCACACTCAAAAAGTGACTGCGACCGATATCTTTTAGCCAATGGTAATTAAGATTGACTCGACCTGTAAGGGTGGCACTTACGTGGGCATCGCTGAAGTGCTCGCTCAAATAAGATTCCATTGCTTGTACTAATGGTGCGGTCTCGACAAACGCGGCCGTATCCAGATAAAAGCGCACATTGGCGAGCCGGTATTCATAATCCACTACGTTATCAAAATCAGTCGGATCGCTGCTGGCCGAGTACAGCAACAAATACTGCGCAGCCAGCTCCTTACTGTCTGGCAGCTTGTAGAATGCATTCTGATCCTCATTCAGCGACTTATTCATCTGCTTCAAGAAATCCACTAACGACATGGATCCGTTAATATGTGCCAGGGATTCGCCATAAGCCTGTAGCGCTTCAATTTTTGCTAATACAACTGGATCGAACAAACCCTCAGACTCATTCGTTTCAATCACTACGTCCAAAGTATTGGTGCCTTGCATGTGTTGATTAATGGCCTTATCGGCCTGATAGAGGGGCTCGTCTGGGTGGAATGTTTCAATACGGTCGTCATTCACTCGCAGCTGCACGCTCAGCACCAACCCCACCACTGCCAACGCAGCAAACACGACCACTGTGATATTGGCATTACGAGTAGCCGCACCGCCCAGTGCCAACATGCCCCGCGCAAACACATCCTTGCTGCTGGCTTGTTCCAGTTTGATCCAGCGCTTACTTACTTTAGGTTTAGTGATAGCTATCACTGCAGGCAAGACAAACAGTGAATAGAACCAAGCCACCAGTACACCGAAGGCGGTAAACAAGCCGAAATATTCAAACGGTGGCATGTAAGCAGACACATACAGCCCGATAAAGCCCGCCATAGTGGTGATGGTGGTGAGCGTGACAGGCCACGCCATCGTAGTGGTCGCTTCCTCAATGGCCTGACGACTGGAGTAGTGCGGATGTTTTGCCAACAACTCGTAATAGCAGCTAAATATATGAATGGAATCTGCTACCGCCATTCCAATTAGAATTACGGGCATCGCATTGGTTATCACATAGAAAGGCACGCCACTGTATCCCATAAGGCCTACCGTCATTAGCACAGCGGCGGCAATCACCATGTTACCCAATAGTGCTGGAGCAAAGCGTCGGAACGCCACTATCAACATAATAGTAATGATCAACCCGGCCAAAGGATTAAGGCGACTTGCATCCCGATCAATGTAATGGCCCAGGTAACCCAGCACCGCACCCTCACCCGCTGTATATATTTTTGTCGAGCCCGGCAACCTTTGATTAGCAACCAACTGCGTCAACGCCTGATAAGTAGCTTCCGCCTTGGCGTCGTCATACAGCTCGGCAATGATCAGTGTCATGGCACCATCCTCTGCCACCAACAAGCCGTTATAAAGAGGGAAATTCTGCACCGCTTGCCTTACCGCATCTGGCCCACTGTCCGCCAACAGCTCCATAAATGGAAACACCTCCATACCGCTGCTGGTTCCCATAATATTGTTCTCTGTGGCCAAGCTCATGGTGCGATCTTCATTGATATTTGGAAGCGCATTTACTGCATCAGTTAAGGTGCCCACCAGCGCCAGAACTTCTGGATCATAAATACCTTCAGGGCCTTGGCTTTCAACCGCAATCACCAATGGATCACTGATTTCAAATAGTGATCGGGCTTTATTTTTGTATATCAGTGCTGGATTCTGTGGCGACAAAAAGGCATCAGCGCGGGTGTCTTTAAAGATCTTGGTAAGGCCGGATGCCAGCAACCCCAGACACAACAACCCAATCAGCAGGGTGGATTTGGGATAGCGTACCCCAATCAATATGAATTTCATCGTGTTCGCTCCATTATATGTATATGCATGTATTTATTTAAAATTAAACGCAGGCCAAATGCTGCGTTGGTAAACTTCAGGATGTAAGTTTCAGGTTTTCATTTCTACCAGGGATTCGGATACGTTCAGCAGTTGCTGAATAACGTCAGCACCCAGTTTTTTCTCAACGCTTTTCTGTGCTTGTTGCCATTGCTTTTGCGCTTGCTTGTATAAGGCCTTACCATCATCAGACAACGAGCACAGCATCACCCGTCGATCTTCAGAATCCGGGGTTCGGGTTATATAACCTTCACGAATCAAAGGCTTAAGACTGCGGGTTAGAGTAGCTTGATCCACCAACAAGGCCTTCTCCAGTTCTTGCTGCGAGCAGCACTTCATATACCACAACACACGCAACACGCTGAACTGGGTGACTTTGATGCCACTTTCACTCAGAAAAGCGTTGTAATGGCTGGTCAGCACTCGATCGGCCTGACGCAGCTTGAGATTGAAGCAAGGATCAATAGTCATAGCGACTACTCCATGGTGACATGGATATCATATATACATGCATATGCATGCTTTGTCAAATTCGGGAAGAAAGCAAATCTGGTAATCTTGGCAGCGTAATAGGCTACGCCTCTACTCCTGAGGCTGAAATCACCCCCGCATACACTTAGTCTGTTTCCTCCTGCAGCCTATGAATCCAAGGCACACAGCCTCACTGAATATTATTTCGTTGCAAAAAGGCTAACAACAAGCCTAAAAATTCATCAGGTAACTCTGCGAAGGCCATATGTCCACAATCCAGCGCCACCAATTCTGCATGTTCCATCGCCGCTTTGGCGACTTGCCCGTCTTTTTTGAATTGAATCACCGGATCGCGCTTGCCGAACACTAACAGGCTGGGCTGGGTAATAGTGCGCGCCGACTGAGAAAGGTCGTGGCTTGGATCAAGAAAGCTGCCCCACATTTCACGAGTTACTTTTAGTACATCTGTGGTGGAATGCAGGCTCGCCGCACGATTGAATATGCTCGCAGTATGTGCGTTTCGCTGACCGATATACAGTTTGGCGAAAAATTCTGGAGCAAGCGACCAGCGGCTGCTCTGCCAACGCATAAAAAAGCGTGTCAACCACGTGTCTGGAGTAAACCCGCCCGGTGACACCAACACCAAACCCGATACCCGATCTGGAAATTCTATAGCGTAACGGGCAGCTATTTGCCCTCCCACAGAGTTCCCGATGATGACTGCTTCGGGGATCTCCAGCGTATCCATCGCTTCTACCAGTACGGCATACAATGCGGTTTCGGTCGTTGTAGTTAATGGGCCGAGCCCCGAAGACACTCCATAACCAGGCCAGTCAATGGCAATAACGCGATAGCTTTCACTGAGCGTGGGTATGATCGCATCGAAATCGCGGAGGTTGCCGGGGTTTGCATGCAGCAATACCAAAGTGGGGCCTTCACCGTGATCGAGCAGGTTGACGGGGCCAGTGCTCAACCAAATCGTTCGCTCTGATGCCATGGCGCTACTCATCCAAAAAAGGACCATTGGGATAACGGTCAAAAAACTAAACTGAAACAAGCGGGAATGACTCATAATTCATGCCTAGGATGTTATATGCAGGACAGAATTACGGTAACAACCTGTGTGCTTGGGGCTCCTTGATTTAGATCAAGGACAATTTTTTACGTACGCGGCTGAGCGCCTCTGGCGTCATGCCCAGGTAAGATGCAATATGATATAAAGGCACCTGAAGATCGACGCCTGGATATTGGCGAAGAAACTGTTGGTAGCGCTGGGTTGCATTCAGTGTAAGCAGCTCATATTCACGCCGCGCTTTCTTCATAAACAGCGCTTCCGCCATCTGCAAATGCCACACATTCCAACAGGGGAACTGGGATCTCAATGTTGTGAATTTCCGAAAATCCATCAGAAAGCCGTCGCTACTTTCAAGGAATTCGATACTCACCGTCGAGGGTTCACCGCTATTCAAATCATACAGGGAGCCTGCGATATCACCCGCAAACACAAATGATTTGTTGTGCTGGGTGCCTTCAAGAGTGATGAAGTATTCACGGCAAACACCGCTCATAAGCCAAAAGCTGTAGATTGCCGGCTCGCCCCCTCGTAGCAGGAACTCCCCGGCATTAAAGGAACGATATTGCATTAAGGGTTCGATGGCCGCCCATGCCTCGTCGGTAATATTTCGGAATATTGGGGCATGGCGCATGCGCTGGAGATAAATTGCTGTCACGGTGTTCACGTCAACGAATGCTTTGAAGACAAGCAGTATAACCCCGCAGCTTCAGGCTGGCATATCATTTCTGTGTTGATATAACGCTGATTTGAATCCAGTTCGTTCGTGAAATAAACGTATGGAGAGACGAACAGAAAGGGGATATACGTTATAAGCCCCAGGCTTTGCTCGCTGGGGCTTATAACAATACACACTGTTTTATTGTGGCAAGATTTTCCGCATAACCGCCAGTGAATTTCCACCTAATATTTTGTAAGCTTCTTCTACCGTGAATGGATTATCTAAACAGTTCGTTTTCCACCAGGTTTTTTCGCAGATTAATGCCTCTGTGTATTGGTTCAAACTGTCTATATCCGTATAGGTTTCAACGCCACCATCGTAATCTGTCCCCAGGGCGACATGATCCACTCCGTTGACTAACGTGGTACAGTTATCTGCGCCCGATTCAGCGCAACCCGCGTCGGTAACCGTCAACCCTGCATCCGTAATCACATCAACGGCATGACGTACTGCTTTTGCCCATGCAATGGGTTTGGTATCACAAATAAATGCTTCCGCAAATCCAATACCAATAACACCACCAGTAGCTGCCACATTTATGATTTCCTGGTCATACAGATTACGAGAGTTTCTGCAGGTTTCATCCGTGCCAGGTATTTCTGCTAATCCTGTATGGGACACAACCACGGGCACGTTGCGCTCAAGCGCATAGTCCACCAAGTTCACAAAGGTCGCTCTCGATGCGTGTGCTAGATCCAATATGGTATTGTTATCAACAACTTCTTTTGCAAAGTGCAGGCCTTCTGCCTTGATTTCTCTTCCCAGCCCTAGCTCATCATGCGCTCTAGCCATTCCAGTGGACGATCCACCGTAGTCGTTATCGATAAAGTGGGTCAACGCGAACATACGAAACCCGGCATCATAAAGTTCATGGTAAGCACTGGTCAGGGCCGCCTCACCTTCAGGGGTGGATACATCACTGCGAAAATAGATGCCCTCGGTTGATAGCATGGCTCCCACTAAAGCCTCACCATTCTGGCGCCTTGCAATCAAGTCATCCAGATCACTTTGCGCTTTGATCAGCTTTATCCTGGAATCCAGATTAGCTGCGCGATGTAGTTTTTTAGCTGTTTCAAGCAATCGCACGATGTACATTCTTTCGGGGTCGAACTCTGTACACTCCGAGGTTATCCCCCAGTCCAAAGACCACCCACCATCCTCATACCATGTGGTGCAAGGCATTCCTGAAACCCGGTAAAAATACGTCGCTAAATCCCTTTCCATCGACACCCATGCATAATGCTCAGCATACGGTGAATTTTCGTCATCGTATTCCCATACATTTGGATCCCTGACGTAGTTATAGCGTGAGTGCTTAACCCCATCGTCATCGGTGTAATACCCTGTAATCCAGGGAATGGTATCGCCGGCGATGTCCAAGGATCCTTTACTGGCAGCTGCAAATACTTCCATGGCAACATTGCCCTCAATCATTCGATTGATATCGACATGCCCTTCACGCTCCTCATTAACCAACAATCGATAGCCATCATCCCCACCTGCGTCAGGGTGTAATAACGTATCGGCGTGCAGATCGACAATAAACGGAGCCGCGTTGTGTATAGCCTGAATCTGACTGCTGGGAGGAATTGGGTTTTTGTATTGGGTACGAGCACCAAACCATTCCAGAGCCTCATGATAAACACCATCGGGGTTTCCACAACCGGTTAATGCCGTTGTTACCGCCAACCCCACAACCAGCTGTTTAGTATTTTTATAATTCAATCGCATAGGTAAATTCCAAGACAAAGGTAAGACTCTTACTAAAGAGACTCGCATTATAAAGACCAGCGAAATCAATAGATTTGACAGACGGAGACAGAATAGTGACACCAAGTGGCCAAGCTTTAATAAGTGACGAGCGCAGGCGGCCCCACGCACAGTAATGATTCACCCTGCCATTGACACTTTAGAGTAAAAGCTCTAAAACTGGATAGGATGTTTACTAGGACACCAAATACGCAGTATCGGCCTGATTTTTGTGGTTACAGACGCGTCCTAATGACTTTTTGACACAATAACACAGAGGGAAATTCATCATGGTCGCCAAGGTTGCCAATTTTGCTGATCACAACCCGGCTATTGCCGATATGGAGCGGATACTGAAGGCGCAAAAAGCCTCTTATAATCAGCACCGCATGCCCAGCGCTGAAGAGCGCATCAGCCTGATCAAACGCCTGAAACCGGCGTTGATTCGTCACCAGGATGCTCTGGTGGATGCCGTAAACAAAGATTTCGGCAACCGCTGCGCCACCGAGACTCGCTTTGTCGAGATAGCGTCCCTGGTGGAGACTATCAAATACAACACCAAGAATCTGACCAAATGGATGCGCCCTGAGCGCCGCAGCCTGCCGGTCAATCTGCGCCCGGCAAAAGCGAAAGTGGTGTACCAGCCTCTGGGTGTGGTGGGCATTATCGTGCCCTGGAATTACCCCTATTTCCTTGCGCTAGACCCGATGATTGCGGCCATGGCAGCCGGCAACCGGGTGATGATCAAGATGTCCGAGTTCACCCCCAATGCCGCCGAGGCCATGAAAGCCATGCTGGCGGAGGTGTATTCCGAAGATCAGGTTGCCGTGATCACCGGCGAAGCCGACGTGGGCATCGCGTTCTCTAAACTGCCCTTCGATCACCTGCTGTTTACCGGCTCTACCGCGGTGGGCAAACACGTTATGGCCGCCGCCGCCGAGAACCTGACACCTGTAACGCTTGAGTTGGGGGGCAAGTCGCCAGCACTGATCCACGAATCGTTCCCATTGAAAGATGCGGCGGAGCGGATGTCCTGGGGCAAGTGCATCAATGCGGGTCAAACCTGTGTGGCACCGGACTACACTCTGGTGCACCGATCCAAACTGGATGAGTTCACCGCTGCCTTCAATGAGGTGGTATCCACCTGGTATCCCAGCAAGCGCAACAATGATGATTACACCGCGGTAATCAATGAGCGTCAGCTCAATCGCCTGAAAGGCTATCTGAAAGACGCTGAAGAGAAAGGTGCTCGCATTGTGCCACTCAACCCAGCCAATGAGGATTTTGAAGGCAGCGGTAAGCTCCCAATCACCTTAGTGTTTGATACTACTGAAGATATGCTGATTGAGCAGAATGAGATCTTTGGTCCGCTGCTGATTGTAAAGCCTTATGACAATCTGGAGGAGGCAATGCAATATATCAACGATCGCCCCCGTCCGCTGGCTTTGTACTACTTCGACTACGATAAAGATCGCGCCGACTATGTGTTGAACCACACCCACTCCGGCGGGGCCTGCGTCAATGACACCCTGTCCCATGTTGCTGCAGAAGATATACCGTTTGGCGGCGTTGGCCCCTCCGGTATGGGCCACTACCACGGCAAAGAGGGCTTCCTTACCTTCACCAAGGCAAAAGGGGTATTCTACAAAGGCAAGGTAAATGCGACCAAGCTGTTGTTCCCCCCGTGGAACCGTCGCATTCACAAAATGGTGCTGAAATTGGCATTGAAACCAGATTAAGCTTAGTGCTTTAATATTTGATCGGATCCCAATTTATATCCGATCACCGCAAACCCGCAACAGGCGCACCCCAATCAGTGCGCCTGTTTAATAAACACAATAACGACAATAAAGTACGGGAAACCCCATGCACCCAACGAACGAACCTGCGCTAGATCGCCGGTCGTTTTTGAAACTGGGTGTGGTTGGAAGCAGTGTGCTGGCAAGTGCCGGTATCATTGGTTCACTGCAGGGCTGCAGCAGCCACACGGTTGAAAACGACACGCACACCGGCACCATAACACTGTCATTCCTTAGGGAAAAAGACGCCATCATACTCAGCGCGGTCGCACCCGCGGTTCTGAAAGGTAATTTTCCCACCGACCCCGCAGCGCGTCAGACCGCACTGGATCAGCTGTTGGTGGATATCGACGATTTCATTCTGCACACTACGGCACAAACCCAAAAACAGGTGCACGAGCTGTTCGACCTGCTCTATCTGGCTCCGTTTCGGGTGATGGTGGCCGGTTTATGGCCCAGCTGGCAGGAAGCCAACGACAAAGACGTCACGGAGTTCCTGGAAGGCTGGCAAACCAGCCGCTTCAACATGCTGCGCCAGGGCTATGTCCTGCTCACACAGCTGCCCTCTCTGATGTACTACGATCAGCCCGCCAATTGGACTGACGACATCTACCCGGGCCCACCACAACACATACCAAGCTGAGTGAGACTGACATGAGCAATAAAACCGTCGTAAAGGATATTCCTGATATCTTTCGTCTGGGCATGGCCGGTGGCTGGGTTACCCACAACGGTGCCGCCCTGGAACAACCGCTGAACCTTGAATGTGATGTGCTAGTGATTGGCACCGGCGCTGGAGGCGGCACAGCTGCCGAGATTTTTGCCCAACAGGGCTTGAAAGTCATCATGCTGGAAGAAGGCCCTCTGCGCACCTCGAACGATTTCGACATGCAGGAAAAGAAAGCCTACAGCAGCCTGTATCAAGAAGGTCTTACCCGAGGCTCTGCTGATGGTGGATTTACCATTATGCAGGGCCGCGCGGTGGGTGGATCTACCACGGTGAACTGGACCGCCAGTTTCCGCACCCCCGATGAAACCCTGGATCATTGGACTCAAGTTCATGGCCTGAAAGGCTTCAGCAAAGAGGAGATGGCTCCCTGGTTCGAGCAGATGGAGCAGCGCCTGAACATCAGTAAGTGGAAGATGGTGCCCAATGCCAACAATAACGTCATTGCCCAGGGTTGCGACAAATTGGGTTACGACTGGCAGATCATCCCCCGCAATGTAGAGGGTTGCTGGAATCTGGGCTACTGTGGCACTGGCTGCCCCACCAACGCCAAGCAGAGCATGCTGGTCACCACCATTCCCGGCGCATTAAAAAATAATGCAGAACTGGTGTATCGCGCCCGCGCCGACAAACTGATCATCGAAGGCGATCAGGTGAAAGGTGTAAGCGGTTATGGTTTAGAGGAAAACGGCATTACGCCAACCCAAAGCTTCACCGTCAAAGCCAAACACACGGTAATGGCCTGTGGCGGCATCAATGGCCCTGGCCTGCTGATGCGTTCCAACGCCCCCGATCCACATAATCGCATTGGCAAGCGCACTTTCCTGCATCCGGTGCCTGCCACATTGGCGGATTTCCCGGAGCGTCTGGACGGTTTCTACGGCGCTCCGCAATCGGTCTACTCAGATCATTTCCAATGGAAGGACGGCGTGACCGGGCCGGTGGGCTTCAAGCTGGAAGTGCCACCCATGCAGCCAGGGTTTGTGGCGTCCATCGGTATGCTGCACGGCCAGGCCCATTCCGATCAGATGAATCGCCTGCCGCACCTCAACATGATGATTGCACTGCTGCGGGACGGCTTTGTAAAAGAAAGTCAGGGTGGAGAAGTATTCCTGCGGGATGACGGCATTCCTGGCATCAACTACGAAATCAATGACTACCTGCGGGAAGGCATTGTGCGCGCCTGGCGAACCATGGCAGAGATACAGTTCGCCGCCGGTGCCCAGTCCGTAAGGCCGGTACACAGTCAAGGACGCTATGAGAAATCCCTGCAAGCTACGTTGAAGCAGATCGATGGCCTCAGCCTGGACATTAATAAAATGCGGGTAGGCAGCGCCCACGTAATGGGTGGCTGCGGCATGGGCGAAGATCCGAGCTCTTCTGTCGTGGACAGCATGGGCAAGTTCCACCATTTGGAGAGCCTGCATATCATGGATGGCTCGACATTCCCCACCAGTATCGGTGCCAACCCTCAGCTTTCTATCTATGGCATGGTAGCCAAGCAGGCAACTGCATTGGCTGCAAAGCTGAAAGGCTAGCCAACCCACCAAGCTGATTGAGATTGGCAGGCCGTAGCCCGGTCTCAATCAGCGCTTTCGGATGTGTGCCAACACCTTATCCTCTTGCGGCCCTGTGCTATCATTGCGTCTCACTTTACAAGCAGAGCCGGACACCACGCAGCAATGAGCGCCTACAAAATTGAATCTCGCCACTATCACCCCCGTTTCTGGCCTGTGTGGCTGTTACTTGGGCTGGGTTGGTGCGTGGCACAACTGCCGTTCAAGCTGCAACTGAGCCTGGGGCGGGGCTTGGGCCGCCTGATCAAGAACATCAGCCGTTCCCGTCGTCACGTTACCCGCCGCAATCTGGAAGTGTGCTTCCCTGAGCTTTCGGCAGCAGAGCATAAACGCCTGCTGGATGAAGCCTTTGATGAACTGGGAACAGGCTTTATCGAAATCGGTCTGGCCTATTGGGGCAAGGCCTCGAAAGTGGATCCGTTATGCCATTTGAGCGGCATGGAACATATCGAGCAAGCCGCCGCTGATGGTAAAGGCGTATTGCTGATTGCAGCGCACATGACCTCGTTGGAGCTGTGTCTGCGTATGTTCTCCGAGCGCCACCCTACTGCTGCCATGTACAAGCCGGCCCACAACGATCTGTTCGAACAGTACAGCGCTCTGAAGCGATCCCGCTACACCATCCCCGTGCCTAACCGCAATATCCGCCCTTTTCTCAGTCATATGCGCAAAGGTGGAGTGGCGTTCTATCTACCGGACCAGCACTACGGTGACCGCTTCAGCGTGTTCGCACCGTTCTTCGGTGTCCAAACCTCAACCATTGCCAAAACCCCAGAACTGGTCAAAATCAGTGGCGCGGCAGTAATCCCAGTGCTGTTCGGCCGCCAGCAAGACGGCTACCACATCGAAGTGCAGCCACCACTGACGTACCCAACAGGTGATGCAGTCACCGATGCCACACTGCTGAACCAGTGTGTTGAAAACAACATTCGTCGCTACCCGGCCCAATACCTGTGGCAGCATCGACGTTTCAAGAGCCGCCCCGAAGGCGAGCCCTCCATTTACTAAGGTCCAATGATGATGCTGGGAGGGTGGGTCGACCAGGCAGCGGTGGCTGTAATCTATCGTCACACTGACAATGGCTGTGAGCTTTTTTTTATTCAAAGAGCCAAAAAGCGCGGCGATCCGTGGTCTGGTGATATGGCGTTTCCCGGCGGCCGCAAGCAGATCGAAGACGCCACCCTAATAGACACCGCTGTACGAGAAACCTGGGAAGAAACCGGCCTGGACCTGTTTCATCACGGTGTTTTTCAACACAAGCTAACCCATCAGCTCACCCGCAGCCATCGCAAGCATGCGCCCATGATCGTGACGCCGCATCTGTTTTACTGGCAGGGTGATGACGCGATCAATCTGAATCACGAATGCGACGACGCCCTGTGGATTCCGCTGGATTTTTTCAATGATCAGCGCCAACGCAGCTCGCTAACCTGGAAGCAAGGCCACTTTGCTCTGCAACTGCCCTGCTACCGTTATGGTGAGAAAACCGTATGGGGACTGACCCTGCGCATGCTGGATCAGATCAGGCAACGCTCAGAGCTGTTCGGGTTGAACCCATAAACCTGAGCAGAGGTTATTTCAGTTCAACGTCCGGCTTGGAATGCTTAATGAACGCCGTGACTTTTTCTGCAGTAAGAGGACGGCTCAGAAGAAACCCCTGCATAGCATCACAACGCATGGCCCGCAGGTGATCCAATTGCGCCTTGGTTTCAACCCCCTCGGCAATCACCTGCTTGCCGAAGGATCTGGCCAGATCGATGACGCTGCGGGTAATGGCTTCGCTGGCCTCATTTTCGCCAATGCCACTGACAAACTGCTGATCAATTTTCACCAAATCAAACGGCAAGCGATGCAAATAGCTCAACGAGGAATAACCGGTTCCAAAATCGTCGATCGCAATAGTGACACCCAATTCACTGAGCTGGGCCAACTTGCGGGCCGCGCTTTCCGCATCCACAATCAGAATTGACTCCGTCACCTCCAATTCCAGATCGGTAAAATCCAGTTTGGCATCGTTGACCGCCGACTGCACCACCGATACAAAGTCCATCCGCTCCAGTTGACGCCCTGACACATTTACCGATACGCGCTTAATGCCAATCTGATTGAGACGCCAGCGGGCCATCTGCGCACAGGCTTCTCGCAAAACCCACTCGCCAATATCCAGAATCAAACCGGTATCTTCTGCCACATCAATAAACTCTGCCGGCAGCAACAGGCCTGCTTCACTGTCACGGATGCGTACCAGCGCTTCTACGCTGAATTCATTGCTCTGTACAAACCACTGAGGTTGATAACGCAACTCAACCTGATCGGTTTCCAAAGCATGACGAATTCGATGCTCCGCCGTAACCCGCCGCTGGGAAGCCCGATTCATTTCCTCTTCAAAGTAACGATATTGACCACCGCCGTCGGACTTGGCTCGATGCATGGCGGTATCAGCCTTGCGCAGCAGGGATTCCACATCCAACCCATCGCTGGGAAACACAGCGATGCCAATGCTGCTGTTTAAAAAGAATTTTTTGCCTTCGATGGTAAAAGGCGATCCCAACATGGTGATGATTTTGTCCGCCACTCGGGTGGCCCGCATAGGGGAATCGATATTATTGAGTACCACCACAAACTCGTCACCACCCTGACGCGCCACCGTATCCTCTAACGTAACGCAAACCTGCAGACGCTCTGCCGTACGCACCAGAATCTGATCCCCAAGGGAATGGCCATCGGTATCGTTCACCTGCTGGAACTTATCCAGATCCACAAACAACACCGCACCGGCGCTGTTGTTCTTGGTGGCGTGCTTCACCGCCTGATCAAGACGATCTTTCAGCAGCTGACGATTGGGCAGCTGAGTCAAACCATCAAAGTGTGCTTGGCGATAGAGTTGCTTTTCACGCCGCACTGCCGTGATGGCCACGGCCAGACGGTCGGCAAAATCTCGCAACAAACCACGATCCTGCTCTGACAGCTTGTAGGATTTCTCCCAGCCCAGCGCTAACACCCCTCGGTTTTTGCCTGCCGCTGTAATGGGAAACAGGTAGGAGTTTCCACCAAGCAGCTCCCGCCGCTCCGGCCACAACCAGTTTAAATATTTAGCATCACTGAGGGATGCCCGATGGCTTGATGCCAACACCCCCAGCCAATGATTTTCATCATCGCTTAAGCGCTGTTGCAGTAATTGATACTGACCTGTCAGGCGTGAATAACTGAACAGCCACATTTCATCAATATCGTCAGGGTTACGCAATGCCACCGCCGCTGCATCACTGGTCACCAGCCCCTGCAATGTCGACAACGTGGATTGCGCCACCTGCTCCAGATCAGGCACACTCAGTATCAGTTGATCAATGATAGACAACCCGGTAAGCATCTGGAATTGTTTACCTATTTGGTGGGCCATCTGATTAAAGGCGTCCGCCAGCTCACCCAGTTCATCCTGGGAGGGCACCGACAGATTGATTTCGAAATTACGATTGGCAACCGCGTGGGTCGCGTCCATCAACTGCCGTAACGGGCTCAGAATTCGACGTATCTGTAAGGCACTCACCAACGCAGCCAGCAACACTGTCACCGCCACCAGCAGCGATAACGCCCGCTGCAATACATTGAGTGCCTGAAACACATTGGAGTGCGGATGACTCACCCACAGCTTCCAGGCTTGATGGGTGCCAAACTGCTTTTCCAGGAATACGCTGCGCACACTCACCTGCTGCAAGGCACTGCCGTCGTACCAATCCACTTGAAAATTGGATCGATTGCCCTGCTGCCGAGCCAGCTCTGTAAATTGACTGGCGCTGATCAACTGTGAACGGGAACAGTAAAGCGACTCACCTTCGCTACCAAACACACAATAATTCAAATCCGGGTTACGACCCTCACCGTCGCTCAGCAAATACCCAACGTCCAGTTCCGCCATATACAGGGGCAGCACAGCAGCAGCGCCCGGTTGCTGCTGTAACAACAGGGCTCGCCCATCGTCGGTACTCAACAGCAAACGCAGCCCCTGCTCTAAACGCTCACGGGCTGCCACCTGCTGGCGAGAGGAAAGATGCGCACTGAAACGTTCAAAATCAGGCCAATCCACTCGCGACACGCGCTTGAACGGGCCGGGCAACGGGGGATCACCTACCGTAGCGGCCTCTTTCTGTATGACAGCGGCTTCCAGCTGACTGCTGGCCAACAGCAAACGCTCATACAGGATGGTGCTGTAGAACCGGGCCTCCTTCTTCAGGGTTTCTCTGCTCTCCTGCAGCAGCGCATTGCCCACGTAATTGTATGAAAAAGAGGCAAATAGCAGCATCGGCAGCAGCGCCGCCAGAAACACCAGCAGAAAAAATTTGCGGCCAAGCCCGCTGCGTAACTCTTTTATCTGGATAAACATAGCGCCGGGTATCGGGGGCTCAATTTGGTGAAAGAGGTTTTTTTAGAGCATAGCATAGCAACCCACCTCACCACTGTGCCTGTGTCGAATTCCTTAGCAAATACAAACACTCTCGCAGCAGGGAGGCTGCCCTATGCACCCGAGCCCCGGCGTTAGCGAAGACTCACTGAGCATCTAGCCGCTGTCGAATTTTTTAACATATACAGATTTCACCTATACCAATAATATTTTTATGTCATTGTTTTTATTATCAAAAATAGTATTGGCTTTGATCTTGCTTGCGTGAACGGGCCCACACCCAAGGAAGTCCACGGAGAAGATTCATGAAATCGCTCATGCTCGCAGTATTCGCAGTGCTCAGTGCACCCGCCGTTGCTGAGCCCCTCACCGCCACCCATTATGGCGACCAGCTCGGCCTCATCGCTGTTCTGATCATCGGTGCCGTATCCCTTATCCTGGCCCGCCGCAAATCAGCGTAAAAGTTGAGGTTCATACAGGCTTACGTTAACCTTCGCCCACATTTTGCCACGGTGAGCGTAAGCCATGACATTGCACACTCGGGTCGTCTATCCCGGAACCTTTGATCCCATAACCAATGGCCATCTGGACTTGGTAGAACGGGCCTCACGCCTGTTCGACGAAGTGGTTGTGGCCATCGCTGCCAGCGAAAAGAAAAAGCCCCTGTTCGACCTGGAACAGCGTATAGCCCTGGCGCAGGACGTGGTGGCCCACTTACCCAATGTGGAAGTGAAAGGTTTCAGCAAATTACTGGTGCATTTTTGCCAGGATGAGAAAGCCAACGTGTTGTTACGAGGCCTGCGTGCCGTATCGGATTTCGAGTACGAATTCCAATTGGCCAATATGAATCGGGCTCTGGATAGCGGTATTGAAACGGCATTTCTCACGCCGTCCGAGCACCTGTCCTTTATCAGCTCCTCCCTGGTGCGCGAAATTTCAGCACTGGATGGCGACGTGAGCCCGTTTGTACCCAGCCAGGTGTTAGCCGCCTTGAAAGCAAAACACGGTTAAATACCCTTACAGTCTGTCCGTAGAAGTAGCGGCAGTGGCGGATTACACTGCGCAATGGTTAAACGTTAGTAGAGAGACACAGCATGGCCCTTATTATCACCGATGATTGCATCAACTGCGATGTATGCGAACCTGAGTGCCCCAACGGCGCCATTTCGCAGGGTGACGAAATTTATATTATCGACCCCACCAAGTGCACCGAGTGCGTGGGCCACTATGACGAACCCCAATGCCAGCAAGTATGCCCGGTCGATTGCATACCCTTGGATCCCGAAAATGTGGAATCCGAAGACGAGCTGATGGAGAAATACGAGCGCCTGCAAGCAGAAGGCTGACGGTTCAAAGCTGGACTTATTGGGACGGAACCACTAAAAAGGCCACACGGCCTTTTTTTTGTATCTCTTCAAGGAAGGAACATGTTGATTCGATTCTGCTTTTTACTCTGCCTACTGGTTAGCCCTGCGCTTCTGGCCAGTGTCGCGCCCAAACAGCCTGCGGTGGCCAGCGCCCACCCTCTGGCCACCGAAGCGGGCATCAAAATACTGGAATCAGGGGGCAATGCCTTTGATGCCGCAATAGCCGTGGCCGCCGTACTGGGTGTCGTGGAGCCCTACAGCGCCGGCATCGGCGGTGGTGGCTTCTGGCTGCTGCACAGCGCCAAAGACGGCAAAACCACCATGGTGGATGCCCGTGAAACAGCACCGGCGGCCGCCCACAAGGATCTGTATCTGGACAAGCACGGCGACGTAGATCGGGACAAAGCCACCAATACCGCGCTGGCGGCAGGCATTCCCGGGCAGGCTGCAGCCATGGTTCATCTGTCGCAACACTATGGCACGCTGCCCCTAAGCGACACCCTGTCCCCTGCTATTCGGCTTGCCTCCGGCGGCTTCCCAGTGAATAAAGTCTATCAACAACTGGCGGATATGCGTGCCTCCACCCTGCGCCGCTATCCCGCCAGTAAACGCATCTTTCTAAAAGATGGAAAAGCACCGGATAGCGGCTTGATCGTACAACAGGGGCTGGCCCATACCCTCAGGCTGCTGGCAGAGAAAGGTTTTGATGGTTTTTACAAAGGCGAGATAGCCCAGCGGCTGGTTGAAGGCGTCGCAGCCCACGGCGGCATCTGGAGCCTGGAGGATCTGGCCAACTACAAAATCATCGAGCGCGACCCTATCAAGTTTAACTACGGCGACGCCGTGATCTGGTCTGCACCGCCGCCGTCCTCTGGCGGGGTGGCCCTGGCTCAAATGTTCGGCATGCTGTCTCTGTTTGACCTGAACAGCAAATCCGACGTTGAGCGCACCCACCTGCTGGTGGAAGTGATGCGCCGCGCTTACCGCGATCGGGCTGAGTATCTGGGCGACCCGGACTTTGTAAAAATCCCTATCGAGCGACTGACCAGCGCCAGTTATCTGGATGACCTGTCCAGCAACATCTCCATGAGCCACGCCACCCCCAGCAGCGAACTCGGCCTGCCCAAGCAAACGGGCTCCGGTACCCACACGACCCACTTCTCTATTATCGACAAACAGGGCAACCGGGTGGCGGCCACCCTGTCTATTAATACGCCATTTGGTTGCGGCGTAACCGTGGCAGGTACCGGCGTACTGCTCAACAACGAAATGGACGACTTCTCTGCCAAACCCGGCAGCCCCAACGCCTACGGTTTGATTGGCTCGCAGGCCAACGCCATCGAACCCGGCAAACGTCCTCTGTCCAGCATGACCCCCACCTTTATGGAATACGGCCCCGCCGACAATCGCCAGGTTGCCATCATCGGCACCCCTGGGGGCAGTCGCATCATCACCATGGTGATGCTGGGTCTGCTGGAAGCGCTGGATGGCAAAGGCACACAAGCCTGGGTGGATCGCCCCCGCTTTCATCATCAATTTGTCCCAGACGTTATTCAATATGAACCCGATGCCTTCGATGACGCGACCCTGGCCGAGCTGAAAAAAAGAGGCCATGAGCTGAAAGATACCGGACGCGCTTACGGCGATATGCACGCCGTGCGCTGGTATATGAAAAACGGCAACGTGGAAGCGGGCGCAGACCAGCGCCGCCTGGGCAAAGCACTGCTGGGTAACACCGCAGCCCCAATCCACTGATTTACTACAAGCACTGATAGCCGGTTGGTGGCACACTACCCGGCGTTCAAATCAAAACGATAATCGGAGATCTTTATGCGCCCACTTTCTGCGCTGGCTGGAACCCTACTACTCACCCTCGGCCTGGCTGCTTGCGATAAGCCCGAAGAGAAAAAACAGGAAGCCCCCGAAGTATTCGTGAGCATTGCCAGCGAGCAGCCCTATCGCCCGCAGCAGGGTTTTAATGCCCGTATCGAATCCAAAAGTGATGTGAACATTACCGCTCAGGTATCCGGCAAATTGTTGGCCATCCATTTCAAAGAAGGCGATCAAATCAGCGCGGGTGATCCGTTGTTCGATATTGATCCAGCCCCTTATAAAGCCGCGCTGTCCCGTGCCAAGGCAGAACTGGCCAAAGCCGAAGCCAACAAACAAAGCGCCGAGAAAAACTTCGAACGAGGCGAAAAGCTGGTCAAAGATGGCTACATTTCCGGCTCCGAATACGACACGCTGGAGGCGCGCATGCTGGAAACCGCAGCCGCTGTGGAAAGCGCCAAAGCCGCTGTAGAAAGCGCCCAGGTTGACCTGGAATACACCTCAATCAAAGCATCCCAGGATGGCCGGGTGGGTCGCGCCCGCGTCGCCGTGGGTGATGTGGTCAGCCCTCAGTCCGGCACGCTCACCACGCTGGTAGGCCAGGATGGTATGGAAGTTGTGTTCCAACTGCCGGAAAAATTGCTGATGGCCGTTACCAAGCGCGACTCCAAAATCACCGTTAAGGACATCGTGGTGGCGGTGACCCTGTCCGACGGCAGCGAATACGCTCACACCGGCACCATTGATTATTTCTCCAACCGGGTAGACGCCACTACCGGCACCCTGGAAGCCCGCGCCAGCCTGCCCAACCCGGAAGATCAGCTGCGCCCCGGACTCTACGTGCGCGCCATTCTGCGTTTGAAAGCGCCTCTGCAAGGCTTGATGATTCCACAAGCAGCGGTACAGGTTGACCAACGCGGCACCTACGTTTTAGCCGTGGATGACAACGACCGCGTTACCCGCATCAACCTGATCACCGGCGAACGCATTGGCGAGAACGTGCTGGTGAATTCTGGGCTGGACGCCGGTGCCCGCGTAATCGTACGTGGCGTGCAGAAAGTTCGCCCCGGCACCAAGGTCACCGTGTCAGAAATGAAACCGGCCACCCCGGAAAGCGGCACAGATTCAATGCCAGGCACGACAGACACCGGCCAGACCAATGGGAGCACTGAACAGTGATCAGTCGCACTTTTATCGAACGGCCCAAGTTTGCAATGGTCATTGCGCTGGTCATCACCATCGCTGGCCTGATATCGCTGAATCTACTGCCGATCTCTGAATACCCGGAAGTCGCGCCGCCCCAGGTCAAGGTGCAGGCCAAATGGCCAGGTGCCTCTGCCGCCGTCATGGAGGAAAGTGTCGGCCAGGTCATCGAAGATGTGGTCAATGGCGTTGAGGGCATGGAATACATGTCCTCGAACTCGGCCAACGACGGCAGCTACAACCTCACCATTACCTTTGCCGTGGGCGATGACCCCGACATGGCGCTGGTACGGGTACAGAACCGGGTCAAGCTCGCCGAACCCTCACTACCGGCAGAAGTACGCGCCCAGGGCCTCACCATTGACAAGATCTCGCCCGACATTCTCTTCACCGTCAACCTGTACTCCCCTGATGGCAGCCTTGATGAGCTGTTCATCGCCAACTACAGCCTGATCAACATTCAGAGCAATGTTAAGCGCATCAACGGAGTGTCGGATGCGGTGCTGTTCAGTACCGCTGATTACTCCATGCGCCTGTGGCTGAACCCTGCACAAATGACCGCCCTCGGCATCACCCACACCGACATCGCCAACGCCCTCAATGAACAGAATATTCAGGCACCAGCCGGTAAAATCGGCGCGCCCCCCTATGACGGCAGCCTCAGCACGGAATATTCACTGCAACTGAAAGGCCGCCTGAAAAGCACTGAGGAATTCGAAAACATCGTGCTGCGGGTGTCCAAAGAAGGTGCCCTGGTGCGGCTGAAGGACGTCGCCCGTGTGGAGCTGGGGCAACTGGACTACAAAGTGTCCGGCAACTTCAAAAACCGCCCAGCCACCGTCATGGCTATTTACCTGCTGCCGGGGGCCAACTCGCTCATCACAGGTGAAGCGGTAAAAGCCCAACTGGCGGAAATGTACAAAACCTTTCCCGACGGCCTGGAATACGAAGTGGGCTACGACACCACCCGCTACGTAGAAGTCTCCATCAGTCAGGTGAGCGTGTCCTTGCTGCAGGCGGTAGGCCTGGTCATTTTAATCACCTTTATCTTTCTCGGTGACTGGCGCCCCACCCTGGTACCCTCGGTTGCCATTCCGGTTTCGCTGATCGGCACCTTTGCCGTCATGCTATTGATGGGCATGACCATCAACACCGTCACCCTGTTCGGCCTGATACTGGCCATCGGTATCGTAGTGGACGACGCCATTCTGGTGGTGGAAAACACCGACCGCCACCTGCGCACCGATCCCAACATCAGCACCAAAGATGCGGTCATCAAAACCATGGAAGAAGTGAGCGGCCCCATCGTCGCCACCACCCTGGTACTGCTGGCGGTGTTTGTACCGATCGCCATGCTGCCGGGGATTACCGGCATCATGTACAACCAGTTCGCCGTCACCATCTGCGTTGCGGTGGTGTTGTCCTCCATCTGCGCCCTCAGCCTGAGCCCTGCCGTAGCCAGCCTGGTATTGCGCCGCACCGAAAAAGAACCCGGCTGGTTCCGCCGCTTTAATCAGATGTTCGGCGGCATTACCAACAAATTCACAGGTGCAGTGGGCATGCTGCTGGCCCGACGCTCCATCGCGGGCATCTTTTTCATAGTGGTCATCGCCGGTCTGTTGTGGGGCACCCGCGTTATCCCCACCGCATTTGTACCGATTGAGGATAAAGGCATCTTGCTGCTCAACGTACAATTACCCGATGCAGCCTCCATCACCCGCACCCAAAAAGTCATGGAAAAACTGCAAACCATTATTGAAAACGATCCGGCGGTAGAATCTGCCACCTTCCTGTCCGGCTACTCCATTCTGGCGGGTGCGGCCCAAAGCAATGGCGGCACCGGCTTTATCGTACTGAAGCACTGGGACGATCGGCCTGACTTCAAGGATATTGCCTTTGCGGTAGCGGCACGCATCAATAAAACCGCCTACAAAGAAATACCGGAAGCTCTGATCCAGGCCTTCCCGCCTCCCTCGATACCGGGTATGGGTGCCGTCGGCGGTCTGGAACTGGTGGTAGAAGATACGCAGGGCCGCAGTCACGAAGAGCTGGCCGGTGCCATTCAAATCCTGGCCGCCGCCGCCAATCAGTCACCGCTGATTCGCGACGCCTTCACCACGTTCCGCGCCAACGTGCCACAGTATTTCGTCGACGTGGATCGCAACAAGGCCAAAACCCTGCAGGTACCGCTCACCAACATATTCTCCACCCTGCAAACCCAGCTGGGGTCGTCCTACATCAACGATTTCTCCCTGTTTGGGCAGACCTTCCGGGTCATGATGCAAGCCTCACCAGAGTTCCGCTCCAGCCTGCGTGACATCGATCAGCTCTACGTGCGCTCCACCCTGGGCAATATGGTGCCTCTATCCACCCTGGTAAAAGTGACACCCACCCTGGGGGCCGATGTCGGAACCCGCTACAACCTGTATCGATCGGCCATTTTGCGGGCCAACCCGGCAAACGGCGTAGCCACCGGTGAAGCCATGCAGGAACTGGAACAACTGGCGGCAGACAACCTGCCTGCAGGATACAAGGTGGAATGGACCGGGATGAGCTACCAAGAGGCCAAAGCGGGCAGTCAGGCAGGTATCGCCTTCCTCATGGCCATGGTGTTCATCTATTTATTCCTGGTGGCCCAATACGAAAGCTGGTCGATTCCGGCCGCGATTATTCTGGTTGTCCCTATCGCGGTAGCCGGAGCCATCGGCGGCTTGCTGGCGGTTGGCCAAATCGGCATCCCGCAATTGGGGGCACTGGATCTGTTCGCCCAGGTGGGCCTGGTGTTATTAATCGGGCTGGCAGCTAAAAACGCCATACTGATTGTTGAGTTTGCACGGGAGCTGCGCGAACAAAGCGGCAAGAGTATTGAGGAAGCCGCCGCCAGTGCCGCCAAACTGCGTTTCAGGGCCGTCTGCATGACCGCCTTGTCCTTCGTACTGGGGATTCTGCCACTGGTGACCGCTTCCGGAGCGGGCATGTTCAGCCAGCTCTCACTGGGTCATACCGTCATGTGGGGCATGGTCACCGCGCTGGTGGTAGGCACGCCCATGATCCCGGTGTTCTATGCCATTGTGCAGTCCACCCGAGAGAACCTGAAAGCCAAACTGCGGGCCTGACCAAGGCCCGCACCACCGTTGAATTAATAAGTAATTGCTCACATAGGGATCGCATGACCGAACCACGCTACAACATTGTGCTAACGGGCCACATACAACCCGGCCAAGATGCCACGGCAGTGGCAGCCAAACTGGCGGCGCTGATGAAGCTGCCCCCCGAGAAGGCCCAGGCTTTACTACAGGGCAACGCCAGCAAAGTGAAAACCGAACTGGATGAAGCCACAGCACGCCGCTACCTGGCCGCACTGGAAAACACCGGAGCCCAAGTGAGGATGGATGAGCTGGTGGCCGCAGTGCAGCCACTGACACTGGAACCGGCTGCGCCCACCCCACCGCCAGCACACCAGCCAACGGCTGCGGAAGAACCAAGCACGCCCACTCCCTACGCAACCCCGGCAGACGATCACCTGCACCCGGATGAAATGCGCTTTTGCAGCCACTGTGGGGGCGAGGCACCTCGACTGGCGCGCAGCTGTCCGCACTGCAAACGTAAACTGCCAACCCTCGGGCGCAGCCGGGAGGTCGCCGCCTTGCTGGCCTTTCTACCCACCGGTGCATGGGGCGTCCACCGCTTCTATCTGGGACAATGGTGGGGCATTTTCTACCTGCTACTGTGCTGGACCGGCATTCCCAGCGTCATCTCTCTGGTGGAGTTTGTTGTCTTCCTCTGCACCGGCAGAGAAAGCTGGGATGCCAAGCACGGCCATAAAAACGCCGTCAGTGGCTGGATCTGGGTTATTCCCAGCCTCTTCATCTTGATCATGATACTGGGGGTTGTGGCTGCGGTAGCCATCCCTGCCTATCAGGATTACCTCACCCGCTCCCAGGTGAATCAGACCCTGTATGAAGTGGAAACACTGGAGCAGGAAATCACCGACTTTATCGAGCGCACCAACTTCGTACCCAATAGCGGGATCGACATGGGCAAAAGCGACGTGGGCGAGCTGACTTATGCCACTTGGAGCATCAGTGAAAACGCCGTCATCACGCTTACCTTCGATAGCAGCACGGACATCATTGCGGGGGAAAGCATCACCCTGATTCCATACTTGGAGGAGGATGCTTTCATCTGGGATTGCACGGGTGGAACATTGGACCCCAAATACCGGCCCATTGGATGCCAGCCGGAATAAACCAAAATCCAGGCACAAAAAAGCCCTGCCACTGAACCTTCAGGGCAGGGCTTTTTGTATATCTGTTACTGCTCAGCTGATTGCGCTGTACTCAAATGCTTGTCTGAACAACCCAGACAACGCATAAAAGTGGCTTTAAAGGGCGTTGCTACCAAGGTATTACCGGCCTCACCAACGTTGCCACCCAGCGCCGAAAAGGGCAGAGACACCACGAACAGGCCCGCACCAATGACCGTCGCCACCAGGGTCAAGGGTCGAACCAGTAAAACATCACCGGTCATTTCCAGTCCGGATGGGCGATCCGTCACCGTTTGCGCCTGGGATACCGCCGGTGCCGCCGCAAACAAAGCCATGGACAAGGCGACCATAACGGATCTAAAAGTGCTCTTCAGGCTGCGCATAATGTTTCCTCTTTATAATATTCTCGAAGGTAGCCACCTAAGTGCTTTATTCTAGTGTATTCCCTAATTAAGAAACGATCCACTTTTGACAACCCGGAAGGCCGTATTTTTCGGGCGGATTTTGTACTGGATCGCACTTTTTACGGCCGCAAGGGTGCCGCAGGGTCATTTAAGTCTGGCACAGTTTACAAAAAACGGTAGAGCGCTGCCCCAAGCGGATCTCGGTCAGGGGCGCTTTACAGGTCAAACAGGGCTGTCCGGCCCGCCCATAGACCCGCAACGTCTGCTTGAAATAACCGGGCTTGCCATCCCCTCCGACAAAGTCCCGCAGGGTTGTGCCCCCCATCTCGATGGAAGCCGCCAATACGGTTTTGATGGCCTGCACCAGCTTCTCATAACGCGCTTCGCTGACCCGGCCAGCCGCGCGCTTGGGGTGAATACCGGCCATAAACAGGGCCTCATTGGCGTAGATATTGCCCACCCCCACCACTACATGACTGTCCATGATAAAGGTCTTCACCGCACTTTTGCGGCCTTTGGCCTTCTCCAGCAGATAATCCACATTAAAGGCATCCGTCAGGGGCTCTGGCCCCAACTTCTCGATCAAGGCATGCTGCAGAGGGTCATCCGTGGTCCACAACCAGGCCCCAAAGCGGCGCGGATCACAGTAACGCAAGGTGGTGCCATCGCTGCATTCCATATCCACATGATCGTGGAACATGGGTGGTTCACCTTTGGCGATAATACGCATACTGCCGGACATCCCCAGGTGCGCAATGATGGTGCCGCTGCTGAAGCGAAATAACAGGTACTTGCCGCGCCGCTCCACCGCTTGCAGCTTTTTGCCTTCGGCCTGATGAATAGCGTCGGGCACCGGCCAGCGCAGTTTTGGCTGGCGTACATGCAACGCCTTGATACGTTTACCGACAATATGCGGTTCAATTCCGCGGCGAGTGGTTTCCACTTCCGGTAATTCTGGCATGGGTTCTCTTCAACTGATCGTTAGAAATACCAGCGCAGGCTGGCGTAAAAGCTGACCGGGTAAGTACCAAACTCCGATCCAAACTGCAATTTTTCTCCCCCGTTACGGTACAATTGTGCGGCGCCCTCAACCATAGTCTCCGTTTTCGATTTTTATGGCAAATTCAAAACTCAACGCGTCAGCCCGCGCCCGATCCATACTCGGTATCGACACCGGCGGCACCTTCACCGACTTTGTGCTGTTGCAAAACGGTTCGCTGCGCATTCACAAGGTCTTGTCTACGCCAGACGCCCCAGAGCGGGCCATATTGCAGGGTATAAACGAACTGGGGCTGGAGCAGGCCGTGAAAACCGGGCACGTCAGCATCGTGCATGGCTCCACCGTCGCCACTAATGCCGCTCTGGAAGGCAAAGGCGTGAAAACTGCGCTGATCGGCAATATCGGTTTTCGCGATCTGCTCAGCATCGGCCGCCAGACCCGCCGGGAACTGTATAACCTGCAACCATTGCCCTGCGCTCCGCCAGTACCGGATGCCTTATGTTTTGAAATGGCGGGCCGCGCGGACAGTCACGGCCAGCAACTGGAGGACATCACAGCGGCCAGCCTTGAACAACTGTGTCAAGCACTGCAGAAAAGCGGTGTGGAAGCAGTGGCCATCAACCTGTTGTTCTCGTTTTTAAACCCTGAGCCCGAACAAGTCATCCAAATGGCCATCCAAAATGCACTGGGGCCACAATGCTTTGTCACGGCATCCCATGAGGTGCTGGCCGAAGCCGGGGAATACGAGCGTGGTATCGCCACCTGGCTCAATGCCAGCTTGGGCCCCAAGGTGCAGCATTACTTGCGTCGCCTGCAGGAGGGGGTTCAACCCTCGCCATTGGCGATAATGCAGTCGACAGGGGGCACCCTCGATGCCAGCGACGCAGGGCGTGCCGCCGTCAACATGCTGCTGTCCGGCCCCGCCGGTGGTCTCGCCGCCGCTCGCTTTATTGGCGAGCAGACCGGACTCAAACGCTTGCTCACCTTCGATATGGGCGGCACCTCCACCGACGTTGCCATAATTGATGGCGACATCCGTCTTACCAATGAGGGCAGTATTGGGCCCTGGCCAGTGGCCGTGCCCCAGGTGGACATGCACACCATCGGTGCCGGAGGTGGCTCCATCGCCTACATCGACGCCGCAGGCATGCTGCAGGTAGGCCCTCAGTCTGCCGGTGCCAATCCGGGGCCCGCCTGCTATGGCCGCAAAGGTGAACAACCAACGGTAACGGACGCCAACGCCATACTGGGCCACCTGCAGCCAGACTATTTTCTGGGCGGTGCCATGCCACTGGATCTGAACGCGGCACACACTGCCGTGGATCGACTGGCCCACCCCTTGAAACTGACAACCGCAGAGACCGCTCAAGGTATTATCGCCATCGCCAACGAACACATGGTGCGCGCACTGCGAGTGATGTCCATCGAGCGGGGCTATCATCTGGAGGATTTTCATCTGTGCTGCTTTGGCGGTGCCGGTGGCTTACACGTATGCGCTTTGGCGGAGGCACTGGAGATGAATCATGCGCTGGTGCCCCTCATGGGAGGCGTGCTGTCGGCGCTGGGCATGGTCGTGGCTCATCCGTCGCGCTCTTACTCTCAGGGGATTCAATCACCGCTGCGCCAGTTGCAGGTGGCCGAGCTCACCGAGCAGTTCCGTTTACTGCATCAACAAGGCGAAGCGGCCTTCGCTGCCAATGGCAACAACACCCCATCATTGCACTATACCGATTCGGTGGATCTGCGTTATCAGGGTCAACGCTTCTATCTGAATTTACCCTGGCAACCCAACCTGCAGGCGCTGGAATCGGCGTTCCACCAACAACACCAGCAACGCTTCGGCCACCGCTTACCGCTGCCGCTGGAATTGGTTAACGTACGCAGCACCATCACCCCCCCCGGTGCAGTACAACAACTACCGCAGTGGTCATGCAACCCCGAACAAACCAAGCCGCATCACGTGAGAATTTACGGTGAAACCAGCCCGGTTCCCGTCTATCAGCGCGACACACTCGCGGCCGGTCAACAGCTACCGGGGCCAGCGTTGATTGTCGAAAACATTTCCACCACATTGGTTGCCCGCCATTGGCAGGCTCAGGTCGACGCATGGGGTAATTTGGTATTAAGCAGGCAGTGAATGCACTGACTTAGATCATTCCGTGCTAAGCGCAAACACACCCCTGCTTTTCAGCTCAGGTTTGCTAAAGTTAGTTGAAGATTAGCAATATAGAAGTGTTCAACTGCTATGGAAAGGCACATCCTCATCGTAGACGATGAGATCAACATCTTGAACGCGCTGGAACGAGTGCTGGAAGAACAGGACGATTACGTCGTCTATCGGGCCTGCTGCGGTGAAGAAGGGCTCGACACCATTGACGCTCACCCTGAGATTGGTGTGGTGCTTTCAGATCAACGCATGCCCAATATGACCGGCACTGAGTTTCTCAAGCAGGTAAAAAGCAAACACAACTCGGTTGTGCGCATGATACTGAGTGGGTACTCCGAACTGGCTACAATCACTCAAGCCATCAACGAAGGTTCTATCTTTAAATTCCTCACCAAGCCATGGGATGAGCAACTGCTGCTGAATGCCATCGAAGAGGCATTCGAATACTATGAGCTGGCCGACCAAAATCGCCGCTTAACCCAGCAACTGCAGGCAACCAATCAGCAACTGGCAGAATTCAACGCCAGCCTGGAGGCCATCGTTGCCGAAAAAACCCGCCGCCTGCAGCTGCACATTGCCTCCCTGAAAGTGTATCAGGATGCCATGGAACATTTTCCATTTGCCGTCATCGGTTTAGATGACGCAGGCTCGGTGGTTCTGGAAAACAACGCAGCACGACAACTGTTTTCCAAACAGCAAAACAGCCTACTGGGGCTGCCCGCCAGCATTGCCTTTCAAGGTAACTGGTCAACCCTCAGCCCTCAACTGGAAGCCTTCGGCCAACAGGATCACATTCAAACCCAGATACCGTTTAACGACAACATCATAACCATTGTACGGCTAGGCAGTGGTGCCGAATTCATTGGCCAACTGCTTATCAGTATGCCGCTCACCCAGAGGACTACCGCATGACGGGGACACACACAGCGCTCATCGAGAAAATCAATCGCATACAGCCGCTCAACCCCATCATGATGGAGCTGCTTGCGGCAATTCAAAACCAAGATAGCCAAGCCACCGACCTTGAACACATTATTCGCTCCGATGCCAATACCTCTGCCACCATCCTGAAGATTGCGAACTCCCCTTTTTATGGCATGTCCGGTCGCATTAAAAACGTGCGCGATGCTTGCGTGTTGTTGGGTTTTGATCAGCTCCGCAACATCATCTACGCCACAGCACTGGAGCACGCCAGCAACGGAGGGCCACACAAAATATGGTGCCAAAAACTGCGCCGCCACACCCTTGCAACGGCTATTATCGCATCGGAGCTGTCCCTGCACATGACTGTGAGGATTGAAAAAGGGCAAGCCTATTCGCTTGGGCTATTGCACGAACTGGGCAAGCAAATCCTGGTGTCCGAACTGCCGGATCTGTTTCATGAATACATGAACACCCAAGGCCAACCAGAACAAGAATCCATCGTCGGCACGCTCATTGAGGCAGGCACCATCATTGCGCAAAAGTGGCGGCTGCCTGAAGTATTTCAGACCTGCATCCGCTTTGCACTGGTTCCCAGCGATCCACCCGAAGCATTTCAGAACGAGGTCATACTGATTCGCTGCGCACATCAACTGGCGCAGGAATTGGGATTTGATTCACCTGGAGACCAGTACACACCGAGCGAGCCTGGCGCCCTGCTTCACTATTACCCCACCCTGCCAGCAGATGTGATCACCGAAACAATACAAGATTGCATCAACAGTTGCCCTGATCTGGATCGCAGCACAGAGGAGGCTCAATCATGACCACCAGCAATATTCTTTTAGTGGATGACGAGACCAACAATCGCAACTCGATCAGACGTCTGTTCGAAGACTACGACATAAATTTTATTGAAGCCGAAAATGGTGAAGAAGCTCTCAATCAGCTATCCGCCCATGATATTGATCTGATTTTGCTGGACATCAGAATGCCCATACTTGATGGTTTTGGCTTTCTGGAACGCTTTAGTGATTTACGGCTTAAGCCAAAGCCGCCCGTGTGTGTAATGACCGCTTTCAACGACTCCGACACCCGACGCAAGGCAATCTACCTGGGGGCCGACGACTTTATCAATAAACCACTGGACCCTGTTGAACTGGAAACACGGATTGCCTCTTTGCTTCGCATCAGCAGCTTTCAACGGGATCTCAACACTTTCAATCAAACCCTCGAGAACCTGGTTAGTCAACGCACCCTTCAATTACAGAAAACCAATGAGCGTTTAAAAGCCACCGAAAAGGCCAACGCCCAGGCTTACCGGGAAATGATAGGGCGACTGGCACGGCTTACTCAATTCAACCAATCGGTAAGCCATTTGGCACCACACAAACTGGCACTGTGCACCACCGCGCTGGGATGGCTGTATGGCTTGCCTGAAGAAGATACCGAGAACTTGTCCATGTCTTCCCAGTTGTACAATATCGGCATGCTGGCATTACCCGAGAAACTCAGGGATACGCCTGTTGAATGCCTGAATCGGGATGAAATTGCCATTCTTACCTCCCATACAAAAATGGGCAGCCGACTGTTTGCGGACTCGCCCATTCCACTGCTGAAGCAAACCTACAATATTTGCCTGCACTGTGAGGAACATTACGACGGCAGCGGCCTTCCCAACAGAATCAAGGGCGACGACATTGCCATCGAAGCACGCTTGTTTGCTGTCGCCAAATTGATTCTGCAATCCCTGCCCTTGGCAGCACATGATGCTCCAGCAGAGCACATCAAACGTATTTTGGAAGAACACGCCGGCACACTGCTTGACCCTGGCATCGTCGGCCTAATCACCAGCAACGATGACACGCTTGAGAATTTGATCAGGGAGCTGAGGTAACACCATGAGTAAAAACTCCACCGACCAAATGGTGCTCATGGCCCAGATGATGGCCGACAGCGACGACCACCGTCTGAAAATGCGCCTGGACAGTTACCTGCCACTGCTCTTTATTGTCGTGGTGGGCATTATTGTTACCATTATCGCTCTATATTCTGCGATTCAGTGGGAAAACCATGTCGAAATCACCATCGCTGAAACCAATGAGCGTGCTTACTACAATGAAGCAAATCGTAATCTGACTACTCAAAAGCAAAACACCAATGCAATCAGGGGTTTTATCGAATCATCCTCATTTGTAGATGCAGACGAATTCAAGAGTTTCTCACTTCGATTACTCGGCGCGCACTCTAACATCGAGTTTGTCGCCACTTTGAACTACAAGAACTTGAACTATATCGAACCAGCATCAGAATCGCGGCAAACCCATCTGCAGTATCTGGTCAATCATATTACGCCCTTGGTGCGCAATCACGCCAACGAGAACGCATTCATTAATTTACAATTCCCAGGCGACAGTATTAAATACGTTGCCCACATTCTGATCCTGCCTTCTGAAAAACCAGAAGCCCCAATGATTATCATTTCTGCAGCGCCACTGCCATCATTAATCAGCGGCATGACAAGCACACAACACGCACACTTAACGCTGACCGATTCATTCGGGCTGTCCACCTCCGTCGACATTAATAGTCACATAAAGGATGTCGATCTCTACGTGAGCCAATACGATTTCGACGATACACACCTGACTCTTGCCACCCAAAACACATTGGAAACCCTGCAAAGCGCCAGCTTTCTAAAATGGATTCTGGTGGCATTCAGCCTGGTGTTCACTATTTCACTTTGCATCCAGTTTATTGTCGCCCGCCGCTCCATAAAGAACCTGGCAAACCTTGCAGTACAACGCGCTAACGATCTCACAGCCATCAACAGTGATTTAACCGATGAGATTTTCAGTCGCATAGAGTTTCAAGCAGAACTGCTTTCCAAAAATCAAAAAATTCAAAACATGAATAAGCAGCTCGAGGAGGCTCAAAACCAGCTCATCCAGCAGGAAAAGTTAGCATCACTGGGTCAGCTTGCCGCAGGCGTAGCCCATGAGATCAACAACCCCGTCGGCTTTATTAATTCCAACCTAACCATGTTGAAAAAGTATGCTGACCGCGCACTGGAATTGATCACAACACTGGACGCCAGCCTGTCTGGAATAGCAGATGAAGACTTGATGACAACCATCAATCAAAAGAAGAAAGCCTTAAAAATTGATTCCATCAAGCGCAACATGTTGGCTGTTATTGATGAATCCATGGAGGGCGTCACTCGCGTCAAACAAATTGTTCAGGATCTGAAGGATTTCTCCCGTATTGATGAAGCTGAATGGCAATGGACAGACCTTCACGCTGGCATCGACAGCACCCTCAATATCGCCTGGAATGAAATCAAGTACAAGGCGGTTGTGCACAAGGAATACGGCGAACTACCCAATGTTGAGTGTGTGCCCTCTCAAATCAACCAAGTGATCATGAATCTGCTGGTGAACTCCGCTCACGCCATGGAAAACTCCGGCAACATCTACTTGCGCACGTCCGCCCAAAAGGACACGATCACCATCGAAGTTGAAGATGACGGTTGTGGCATCCCAGAAAAAATCATCGGCAAGATATTCGATCCTTTCTTTACCACCAAGGAAGTCGGCAAGGGCACAGGGTTAGGATTATCGTTATCCTATGGCATCATCAAAAAACACAACGGGGAACTTTCGGTTAAATCCCGCCCCGGAGAGGGCACAACATTTACCATTACTTTGCCCATTTCCCGCAAACTATCTGATGACAAGGCAGCCTGATATGAGCGTTGCAGATCACGCACCTGTTAGCTCAACGACTCTTCTGATCGTAGATGACGAAGCCCATATTCGCTCCAGCCTGGCACGACTGTTTGAGGATGAAGACGACTACATCGTTATTACTCAAGCCAGCGCAGCCGAGGCGCTGTCTGTGCTTGAGGAAACAACGGTAGATGTCATTCTGTCAGATATGAGAATGCCCGGCATGGACGGCGCGACGTTTCTGGCCCAGGCTGCGGAACGCTGGCCCGACAGCGCCCGTATACTACTGACCGGTTATTCCGATATTGAATCCACCATACGCGCTATCAATGAAGGTCGTATTTCGCAATACGTTTCCAAACCCTGGGATGACGATCAACTTATCCAGGTGGTGCACAACGCGCTGGAACTCAAACGCCTGCGAGAACATAACCAGGCATTACTGATAATCAAAGAACAACAACGGGCGCAACTGCAGGCCCTTACCGAAAATCAGGAAACCATTATCCGTAGCCGCACGGCAGAACTGGAACAGACCGCTCAACAGTTGGATCTGGCCTACCAGGAACTGCAAGAAAGCTACTATCAGTCGGTTCCCCTGCTCAGCCATTTGGTTGAACTGAATGAACGCACCAAGAAGAATCACTCGTCGCGGGTCGCAAACATTGCCAAGTTGATAGGCGAAGCCATGGGTTTGGATGATCGTGATTTGCGCCAGCTATTTTTCGGTGCGTTGCTGCATGACATCGGAAAGCTTGGCTTGGAACAATCCATTCGCGCCAAATCCCCGGACAGCTTTTCGCCATTGGAAACCAAGCGTTATCAACAGCACGCTCTGCTGGGAGAAAGCGCGCTGTTATCATTTGACCCGCTGCGTGAAGCGGCCGCCATCGTGCGCAGCCATCATGAACGCTATGACGGCAAAGGCTTCCCTGGCAAACTTTCCGGCGATGCAATTCCGCTCGGCGCGCGCATCGTGGCGGTGGCGAACGATTACGATAACTTGCTGCTTCCGAATAACTTTATGGGCAGAGCATTGCACGATTTGCAGGCGCATGAATTCATTATCCAGGAATCAGGTAAACGCTACGACCCTGTGGTGGTATCGGCGTTTGATAAGGTCGTCGACAAGGTCCGTCTGCTGCTGGCAAACGATAAAGAGGTGGTCTTACCCCTCGACAAGATCGAGCCAGGCATGGTGCTTAGTCAGGATCTGATTAACCAGCATGGCATGGTGATGCTGGTGGCGGGCCGCACCCTGAGCGATGCGCATATTAAAAAGCTGAAGCAATTCGAAACAGCGTTTGAAACCAAGTTATTAATATCAGTGAAACAAACCAACACTGACTGAGGCCACTGCCATAACCGACTATTCCCCCAACATGCTGTGCCGCGCGACATCGGCCCATTCCAGGGCTTCCATATAGACCTCCCACATATCCGTGGCCTCCAGCCCCATGGTGGGAATGTCATCGAAGCGCCCATCTTCATAGGCTTTTACCGAAAGCAATACGCAACCAATGTCACCACTACCGGTGAGCAACGCCAATTCCAACTCCGCCGACAGGGGCATCTGGGAGAATATTTGCTCTAAGGGGCGATCCAGCAATGCATCCAACATGCTTAGCAAGCCTGCCGTAAAATAGCTGCCAGGGTGCTGACGCTGTAGTCGCTTTGCCACCAATTCACACATTTTGGCACGGATGATTGCGGTCACCATCAGCTCGCTGGCCTTGTTGTCCACCGCCGAGAACGCCAGCATGGCTGCCCAGCGCTTCAGCTCATAGGCCCCCAGCAATACGATGGTATCGTCAATGGATTTAACGGTGCGCGACAAACCAAATGAGGCCGAATTCACCACCCGCATCAATTTGTAGGATAGGCGCGGATCCTGAGCAAGGATGTGAGCCACCCGATCAACATCGTAATCATGCTTACTGACCTCTCCCAGCAGTGACGTGATCACAAGGCTGGAAGCGGGCACCGACTGGCCCACCATGACATGGGGTTTGCTGAGAAAATAGCCCTGAAAAAAATCGAAGCCCAGCGCCTTGTATAGCTCGTACTCTTCGTGGGTTTCAACTTTCTCCGCCAGCAGCTTGCCCTGCACGTTGCCACAGGCTTTAAGACGTGCCAGCTGTTCTCTGACCCCGGCTGTTCCAAGGGCCATCACATCCAGCTTGATGTAATGAGCCAGGCCAATAAGTGGCCGCCAGGCATCGGAATACACAAAATCATCCAGCGCCACCTTGTAACCCAGTGCCACCAGGTTCTTTACTTCCTGAATGACATTGCCATCCACCACCACATCTTCCAGCACTTCTGGAATCAGCAGCTTCTGCAGGCCTTTGGGCAGGTCTCCGCGCACTAGAATATCGTGGGTAATGTTGACCAGGGCCGGTTTGCCATTGGTGATTTTTTCCAATCCGATTTCAGAGAAGGCATTCACCATGACTTGCATGGTGGCTTTGGTGGGATCATCAATAATCGCAGTGCCCACGTTGCCACTGCGAAACAATAGTTCGTACGCGACTGCGTTGAGGTTACGATCAAACACTGGCTGGCGCGCCAGGAATATTTCCATTCGGTTACTTCCACTTAATCGGACAAAGCCTCGATTAAGTGTGGCATAAATCCATCGAAGGTAAACGTGTGGGGGCGCTTATATATGCCTTAAACGCAAAAAGCCGGGCTGGAAGGCTCCAACCCGGCTTTTCTCAATTCAGCTTTAAAATCAATTACTTGATTTTAGCTTCCTTGAACATTACGTGCTTGCGAATTTTGGGATCAAACTTTTTGATCTCCATTTTCTCAGGCATGGTGCGCTTGTTCTTGGTAGTGGTGTAGAAATACCCAGTACCGGCGCTAGAAACCAATCGAATTTTATCACGCATGATACTGACTCCTTACACTTTTTCGCCGCGGGCACGGATTTCAGACAAAATGATGTCGATGCCCTTTTTGTCGATGATACGCATACCTTTAGAAGATACACGCAGTCTTACAAAGCGCTTCTCGCTCTCAACCCAAAAGCGGTGGTGGTGCAGGTTGGGCTCAAAACGGCGCTTGGTTTTGTTGTTTGCGTGTGAAACATTATTACCAGTGATCGGACGCTTACCGGTCACCTGACAAACCTTAGCCATTACTCGTCTCCAAATCGGCCATATCGCTGCTCGACACAACCTATCAAAATAAAATCGTTACCCTGATCTGGGGGGCTGCTTTATACCAAACCCACTTGTCAAAATCAACCAATCCGTCCGAAAAGCATGTAAATGGCGGGCCAAAGCCGGTTAGGGCCAGCCCAATTGTCGCTTCCGGCCAGTGTCCGCTGGAAGGCTTTCGTTCTAAACTGAAACGCTTAAGGGAAACAGTTTCACCCAAAACGATAACAAGGAGAAAGGGCATGAGCGACTGGTTTGACTATCTGGTGGTGGGGGGCGGTTCCGCTGGCTGTGTACTGGCCGGCAGGCTGACCGAAGACCCGGCGGTAAGCCTGTGCCTGCTGGAGGCCGGGGGCAGTGGTGACAGCGCGGTGATCAATATTCCCGCCGGGGTGGTGATGATGGGGTCGACCTCCCTCAATAACTGGGCTCTGCAAACCGTTCCGCAGCCAGGCCTGGGGGGGCGCAGGGGTTTTCAGCCCAGGGGCAAAACCCTGGGGGGGTCTTCTGCCATCAATGCCATGGTTTATATTCGCGGCCATCGCTCTGATTACGATCAGTGGGCACAGTTGGGCAATGAGGGCTGGTCTTACCAGGATGTGCTGCCCTATTTTTGCCTCAGCGAGCACAATGAGCGCATTGATAACGAGTATCACGGTCGCAATGGGCCGCTCTGGGTCAGTGACATTCGCACTGGCAGCCCTTTTCACGATTACTTTCTGAATGCCGCCAGGGAATGTGATATCCCGGTACTGGATGATTTCAATGGCGCCGAACAAGAGGGTGCCGGGGTGTTTCAAGTAACCCAGAAACACGGTGAACGCTGGAGCAGCGCCCGCGCCTACCTGCTGCCTCACATCAACCGCCGCCCTAATTTATCGGTGGAAACCCAGGCTCAGGTCCAGCGCATTCTGTTTGAGGGCAAGCGCGCGGTGGGGGTGGAGGTCAAGCAGGGTAAGCGGGTTCGTAGTCTGTACGCGCGCAAGGAGGTCATTCTGGCCGCCGGGGCATTCCAATCGCCACAGCTGTTGATGCTGTCCGGGGTGGGGGATCAGGCTGAACTGGCCACCCACAAGGTGCCCTTGGTGCATCACCTGCCGGGAGTGGGCAAGAATCTGCAGGATCACCCTGATTTTATCTTTGGCTATACCACCAGCAGCATGGATACCTTTGGCCTGACCCCGGGAGGCATCCTGAGACTGCTGAAAGGAATCAAACCCTATCGCAAAGAGCGCAAGGGTATCTGGACATCCAACTTTGCCGAGGCCGGTGCTTTTCTGAAAACCCGCAAGGATCTTAAGGCCCCGGACATTCAGCTGCATCTGGTCACCGGGCTGGTGGACGATCACGGTCGCAAAAAGCACTATAAACAGGGCTTCTCCTGTCATGTGTGCCTATTGCGCCCGCGCAGCCACGGCAGTGTTACGCTGGCCAGCGCCGACCCTGCTCAGCCCCCCCTGATCGACCCGGCGTTTTTGAAAGATCCTCAGGATCTGGAGGATCTGGTAGCCGGTTACAAGATCACTCGCCGCCTGATGAATTCTCCCGCCATCGCTAAATGGATTGAGGAAGATACCTTCACCTCCGACGTTCACAGTGATGACGAAATACGCCAGATCCTGCGGGATCGGGTCGATACCGTGTACCATCCGGTGGGCAGCTGCAAAATGGGGATAGACGACATGGCAGTGGTGGACCCCGAGCTGAGGGTGCGAGGCCTGGAAGGGCTGCGGGTGGTGGACGCCTCCATCATGCCTACTCTCATCGGTGGCAACACCAATGCTCCCGCCATGATGATCGCCGAAAAAGCGGTGGATATGATCCGCGGCGTCAGCCGGATCAGTGCAGCAACTCAGGAGGCAGCATCCCGACAGGAGCCCGCCAATGCTTGATTCAGACCAGTCTGTCATTATCATCGGCACCGGCTTTGCTGGCTTGGGTATGGCCATCGAGCTGCAAAAAAACGGGTTCGACGACATCACGCTGCTGGAAAAGCGCGATGATGTGGGGGGCGTGTGGCGCGACAACGGCTACCCCGGTGCCGCCTGTGATGTGCCCTCCCACTTGTATTCGTTCTCTTTCGAGCCCAACCCCCGCTGGAGCCATGTGTTTGCTCCCCAGCCAGAGATTCTGGACTACCTCAATCACTGCGCCGACAAATACGATGTGCGTCGCCGGGTGCGGTTTGGTGCTGAAGTGCAAAGCGCCGGTTACGACAGGGCGACCAATTGCTGGCAAGTACAGCTCACCAGCGGTGAATTACTGAACTGCCGCTACCTGATCACCGCCACCGGCCAGCTCAGTCGCCCCCTGCTGCCAGACATTCCCGGTATTGACCAATTCGATGGGCCCCGCTTTCACTCCGCCCAGTGGGATAACCAGGTGGAGCTGACCGGGAAAACCGTTGCCGTCATTGGCAGCGGCGCCTCGGCGGTGCAGTTTGTACCTGAGATCGCCAAGCGCACCAAGCAACTCCATGTGTTCCAGCGCACCCCTAATTATTTCCTGCCTCGCAAGGATAGAAGTTATACACAACTGGAACTGAAGCTGCTGCAGCGCTTTCCTGTTCTCACCAAACTCTATCGGCTGAAGATTTACCTGAACTTCGAATCACGCTCCATAGGCTTCAGTCGCTGGAGCTGGCTGATGACGCCCATGGTAAAATGGCCGTTTTTGCGCATGCTGAAACAACAGGTGAAAGACCCGACCCTGCAGCAAAAGCTGACACCGGACTTTCCGATCGGCTGCAAACGCATCCTGCTGAGCAATGAATATCTGGAAACCATGGCCAGACCCAACGTGGATTTGGTCACCGACAGCATCGCTTGCATCAGCAAGGATGCCGTTGAAACCCAGTCCGGCCAACGCTACCCGGTGGATGTCATCATCTATGGCACCGGGTTCGCCGCCACCGAGTTTCTTGCCCCCATGACCATCACCGGACGCAGCGGCAAAAGCCTGAACAGCGTCTGGCAACAGGGCGCAGAAGCCTATCTTGGCATTACCGTGCCGGACTTCCCCAACTTTTTCATGCTCTATGGCCCCAACACCAACCTGGGACACAACTCCATTATCTACATGCTGGAAAGCCAGATCGCCCACGTCAGGCGCTGCCTGAGGTTTATGCGCACCCAGCAGGTACAACATATGGATCTGGACGTGGATCATTTCCGCCAATTCAATCGCCGAGTGCAAAAGATGCTGCAACTGAGCGTGTGGAATGGCTGCAAAAGCTGGTACGTGGACGCCAACGGCCACAACAGCGTGAACTGGGCGGGCAACACGTTACGCTATCGCTGGCTCACCAAGTTCATGCCTCTGGCAGGCTATCGTTTTGAACGCCAGGCGCCATCGACCGACACCTCTGTGCTGGTGGAGCCGGGCAGGCTGGAGTGGATCAGCGCAGCCATTTTACGGAACATGATGCGGCTGGCCTTCAAACCTTTTATCGGGCCGCCTTTCAGTGTCGGCAGCCAGCGCGGGCTGAGCAAAATACTGGCCCTGACCATGCCTGCCAGCTCCCGCGCTTTGCGCTACCGCTTTGAAGAAGGCAGCATCCAGGGTGAGGTATTAGCACCAAAAGGCAATGGCGCCGGTGGTGTTGTCCTCTATTTGCACGGCGGCGCATTCTGCCTGGGCAGCCCCTTCACTCACCGCAGCCTCACCAGCCATTTGGCCGCCACCGCCACCATGGATGTGTGGGTGCCAGACTACCGGCTGGCACCGGAGCACCCGTATCCCGCAGCCCTGGACGATGCCCTGGCCAGCTTTGATCTGCTGCTCAAGAAAGGCTATCGCCCGGCGGATATCGTTATCGCCGGAGATTCTGCCGGCGGCGGGCTGACGCTGGCTCTGGCACTTAAATTAAAACAAGCGGGCCGGCCACAACCGGCAGGGCTGATGCTGCTGTCCCCCTTTGTGGATAACAGCCTGGGCGGCGACACCCTGCACAGCAACGCCCAGCGTGACCCGATGTTAAGGCAGGGCTGGCTGCGACAAGCCACCCAGTGGTACGAAGGGCCACAGCCCGGCCGCCCCCTGCTTGAACACGACCTGAGCGGCCTGGCCCCGATGCTGATTCAAGTGGGGGAAGATGAAATTCTGCTGGCTGACTCCACCCGCCTGGCAGACAAAGCCCGTTCCGATGGTGTTGAAGCATCATTGGAAATATACAGCGCACGGTGGCACGTGTTTCAACTGGCAGCGCCACAGCTGCGCTCCGCCCGCAAGGCTATCAAGGCATTGGCAGATTTTGCGAACCGAGCCACCGGCTACAGCATCCCCCGCTCTGCCATAGACACCACCTCACCATCCCCCACCACAAAATGATCCAACACCCGCACATCCACCAAATCCAGCGCCGCTTGCAGGCGCTGGGTGATGTGGCAATCCGCCTGACTGGGCTCCGCCACACCACTGGGGTGGTTGTGGGCAAAGATCACCGCCGCTGCATTCAACGCCAGCACCCGCTTCACCACCTCTCGCGGATACACCGAGGCACCATCAATCGTCCCTGTGAACATCTCTTCAAAGCGAATCAGGCGATTCTGATTATCCAGAAATAAACAAGCGAACACCTCGTGGTGATAGGCCCGCAGCCGCGCCTGCAAAAAACGCCGGGTGAGGACCGGGCTGGTAAAGGCCTCGCCACGATCCAGAGTGGACTCCAGATAACGTCGCCCCAGCTCAAGGCAGGCCTGCAACTGCGCCCACTTTGCTGTCCCCATTCCATGGATCTCACTGAACTGATCCGGCGACGCCTCCATGGCACCGCGCAGGCCACCAAAGCGCGACAGGATCTCCCGCGCCAGCTCCACTGCACTTTTTCCCTGCACCCCGGTACGCAGAAAGATCGCCAGCAGCTCGCTGTCGGTCAGTGCGTCACCCCCTCGCGCCAGCATTTTTTCCCGTGGTCGCTCATCCACCGGCCAATCCGTGATTGCCATCGACTGTTTTCCTTATTCCACTTTCCAATTTTCACTTTCCAATGCCCCTGGCACATAGACAGCCAACACGAAAAAGCCGGGGTGATTTCCCCACTTACACGTTGAACACTTGTGAAGCGGCGTCCAGCCTTTTAACATGCACTACACTGTCTACGATAAGTCACTGGAATCAATACACTATGCTGGAACTGGCGAACCGCCGCATTGTGCTCGGCGTGACCGGCGGCATTGCTGCCTACAAGAGCGCTGAACTGATTCGCCGTCTCAAAGAGCTGGGGGCGGATGTACGTGCAGTAATGACCGCCGCTGCTCAGGAATTCATTACCCCCCTCACATTACAGGCGCTGTCAGGCAACCCGGTACACACCACCCTGCTGGATACCGAGGCCGAAGCGGCCATGGGCCATATCGAGCTGGCACGCTGGGGGGATCTGATTCTGGTGGCCCCCGCCAGTGCCGATTTTCTGGCCCGCATGGCCCACGGCCATGGCAACGACCTTCTCACTACCCTGTGCTTAGCCGCTCGCTGCCCCCTGGCAGTGGCCCCTGCCATGAATCAGGCCATGTGGGCGGCCCGCTCCAACCAGGACAACGTGGCGCTATTGCAGCAGCGCGGCGTCCACCTCTTTGGCCCTGCCGAGGGTGAACAGGCCTGCGGCGACGTGGGCCCCGGCCGTATGCTGGAACCGACCCAACTGGCCCAACTCACTGCCGACCTGTTCCCACGTCAGATCCTTACCGGCACCCGCGTTACCATTACGGCAGGCCCCACCCGCGAAGCCATCGACCCGGTGCGCTACATCAGCAACCACAGTTCCGGTAAGATGGGTTACGCCATTGCCGAAGCGGCCCGCGATGCCGGTGCCGAGGTCACCCTGATCAGCGGCCCGGTGAACCTGCCCACCCCTGAACGCGTTAAACGCATCGACGTGGTGAGCGCCCAGGACATGTATGCTGCCAGCATGAATGCCCTGATTCAGACCGATATATTTATCGCAACAGCCGCAGTGGCAGATTTTCGTGTGGAAAATTCACACAATCAGAAAATAAAAAAGCAGCATAATAGCAGCGGTGCCATGACACTCACCCTGGTGGAAAACCCCGACATCGTCGCCGCCGTAGCCAAACACAGCCCCAAGCCCTTTACCGTTGGATTCGCTGCGGAAACCCAGGATGTGGAAAACTACGCTCGCCAGAAAATCCAGCGCAAAGGCCTGGATATGATCGTTGCCAATGACGTAAGCCGCACGGATATCGGCTTTAACAGCGACCAGAACGCCGTCACAGTGATCTGGCCAGAGGGGCAACAGCCCCTGGAATTGGCCAGCAAGGCACAGATCGCCCGTGACCTTGTGACCCTCATCAGCGCACATTACAAAAAAGCTCGATAGCCTAAGCAGTGTTGGCCAGAACTGCTACGCTAATAATGACTTGGATAACAAAAATGGCCATGACCAAACTCTGAGCAGGACACTCCATGGTTAAGAAAGCAAAAAAGTCGCCCGCCGCCGCAGAGCCAACATCTGACGCGGAAACGACCAACCCGGACACCAGCAAGAAAGCCAAAAGCTCCATCAAATCCGGTCTTCTCGCCATCATGCTGCCCGCCATCGCGGGATCCGCCCTGGCAGTAGCCATCTGCGGCGCACTGCTGTTGTTCCTGGTGATACAGCCAAGTGCCAATCAGCAAATGTCCCTCTTCGGGGAAGCACAAGCCAAACAATACCTGAATGAACTGGTTCAGCTTGGCCGCAGCTATCAGGCTTCTGTACAGCAGGTAGCCAATAGTGCCCTGGTAAAAGACGCCATACTGGCCGACAACAGCGCCATAGAGCGCCGCCAGCAGCAACTAATGGAACTGTTCCCCGCAGCCAGTAACATTCACCTGTTCAAAAAGGGCAAGGCCGCAAAAGACCCAGACAGCGTCCCTCCCATCAGTTTTCCCCAATTGGACATGGTGGCCAAAGCCGAGAAAAAGAATAACGCTGCACCGGAAATCCATCAGCACGACAAGAAATCCTATCTGACCATAGTCAAAGCAATCCGCGAGCAGGACAAAACCCTGGGCACCCTGCTGGTGAGTTTTGAGCTCAGCGCTTTGCGCAAAAACATGTCCGGGCTGGATCCCAGCCTGGGTTATGTTGAAGTTATCCAGACCTTCTCCAACCAGCCTGTGGTGATGTACAGCAGCGGCAATGCACAGCACAAAACGGGGAACGGCTACGAAGCCAAGGGTGACATCCCACACTGGAGCGCCCGCTTCTATCCCGCCGCCGACACCAACGTTATCGCCAACAACAGCGCCATGGTGTGGGTGCTCGTGGGGCTGTCCGTGATTCTGGTATTGGGATTTTCCAGCGCCAGTTATTTCATGCTCAATCGCGCACTGCAAACCAACGCCATGGCGATGGCCGCTTTCTTCCAATCCCAACTCATGCGCGAAAAAACCAGCAAGCCCTTCACCCTGGGGATTTTCGCATCGCTGGCCCAAACCCTGTCCCGCCTGTTCGACGAATACGAAGTCAAACAGGCCAAGGTGCTGGCCAAAGCCAAGGCTGGAACCAAGTCGGCCGACGACAAGCCCATGCCTGACTTTGACCCCACCTACCGCAACAACGATGTGCTGGATCTGGATCTGGACAATGACGACGATGACCTGCTGAGTGCCGCAGCGGATATTGACGACAACCCGCTGGAACTGGATCAGATGGAAATAGCAGAGCCCGAACTGGCCAGCATAGACATCAAGGTATCTCCGCTGATTTTCAGAGCCTACGACATCCGCGGCATCGTCGGCGACACCATCGACCGTGACGTTGCCTATGCACTGGGTGCTGCCATCGGCAGCGAGGCCAAAGAGTGCGGGCAAGATGCCGTCATCGTGGCCCGTGATGGCCGTCACTCCAGCAGCGAGTTAGCCGAATCCCTGGCGGAAGGCCTCCAATCCACCGGCTGCGATGTCATCGATATCGGCATGGTGCCCACTCCCATCCTGTATTACGCCACCAAAACCCAGCGCACCCAGAGCGGCGTCATGGTCACTGGCAGCCACAACCCGGCGGACTACAACGGATTCAAAATCGTCATAAACGATGAAACTCTCTCCAAAGAGCGCATTCAAGGCCTGCGTAAACGGCTGGACGACGGCAAACTGGTCAAAGGACAGGGGCGTTACGAAGCGATCGACATCGCCCCAGAATACCTCGAGCGCATCTGCAGCGACGTCGTATTAGCCAAGCCCATGCGCATTGTGGTGGATACGGGCAATGGCGTGGCCGGCCCCCTCACCTGCCAATTGCTGGAATCACTGGGTTGCATGGTGACGCCACTTTACACCGACGTGGATGGGGATTTCCCTAACCACCACCCGGACCCCAGCGTCCCGGAGAACCTGGAAGACCTGATCCGCACCGTTCAGGCCGAAGGCGCTGAACTGGGACTTGCCCTGGACGGCGACGGCGATCGCCTGGGCCTGGTGACCGCCAGTGGCAAAATCATCTGGCCTGACCGCATGCTGATGCTGTACGCCCGCGACCTGTTGGCCCGCAACCCGGGGGCCGACGTGCTCTACGACGTAAAATGTACCCGTGATGTCGCCGAACTGGTGAGCAACCTCGGCGGCCGCGCCATCATGTGCGCCACCGGCCACTCCCTCATGAAAGCCAAGATGAAAGAAACCGGAGCCGTGGTGGGAGGTGAACTCTCAGGCCATATCTTCTTTAACGACCGCTGGTATGGCTTTGACGATGCCCTCTACAGCGCCGCCCGGTTACTGGAAATCCTCTCCATGGAGCCGTTCGAAGCGGAACAAGTATTCGAGGAATTCCCGGAAAAAGTCAGCACGCCCGAGCTTCACATCAAGGTTTCCGAGTCCACCAAGTTCAAAATAATGGAAAAACTGGAATCTCAGGGCAATTTTGCGGGCGGGAATCTGGTCAAAGTCGATGGAGTCAGGGTAGACTTCCCTGATAGCTGGGGGCTAATCCGCGCATCCAACACCACTCCGGTACTGGTTGCCCGCTTTGAGGGCGATACCGAAGCCGCGCTGGAAAACGTAAAATCCGTGTTTCGCGAGCAATTATTGGCCGTTGAACCCAGCCTGAACATCTCTTTCTAGTTATCAGACATTGACGTAAACACGTGGACGCCGGGCATATACTGTCCGGCGACAGGCATCATGACCCTTAGTAAAGACAAAGCACTGAACATTGCCCAGGTATTATCCGAAGCCCTGCCCTATATCCAGCGCTTCACCGGCAAGACCATCGTCATCAAGTTTGGCGGTAACGCCATGGAAACCGAAGAACTCACCAACAGCTTCGCCCGCGACATCGTGATGATGAAACTGGTGGGCATCAACCCGGTGGTGGTGCACGGTGGCGGTCCCCAGATCGGCGACCTGCTGAAAAAGATCGGCAAGCAGAGCGAATTCGTCGACGGTATGCGCGTCACCGACTCCGAAACCATGGACGTGGTGGAAATGGTCCTGGGCGGCCTGGTCAACAAAGACATCGTCAGCCTGATCAACAACAATGGTGGCAAAGCGGTGGGCCTGACCGGTAAAGACGGCCAAATGATCATGGCCAAAAAGCTGACCATCAGTCGCAACGCCCCAGGCATGAACGCGCCCGAGATCATCGACATCGGTCACGTAGGCGAAGTCGCCTCAGTCAACACCGACGTCATCAATATGCTGGTCAACAGTGACTTCATCCCGGTTATCGCGCCCATTGGCGTGGGCAAAGACGGCGCCTCATACAACATCAACGCCGACCTGGTGGCGGGTAAAGTAGCCGAAGCCCTGAAGGCTGAGAAGCTGATGCTGCTCACCAATATCGCCGGCTTAATGGATAAACAAGGGAAAGTGCTCACCGGCTTATCCCCCAAAGAAGTGGACGGACTCATCGAAGATGGCACCATATACGGAGGTATGCTGCCGAAAATCCAATGTGCCCTGGACGCAGTGAAAGCCGGCGTGACCAGCTCCCATATCATTGACGGACGTGTTCCTCACGCCGTACTGCTGGAGATCTTTACGGACGCAGGCGTAGGCACCCTGATCACCAGTGAGAATGTCTGATGGCCATCAGCGAACGTAAAGCGTCCCGTAAAGAACAGATCCTGCAGGCTCTGGCCCACATGCTGGAAGCCAGCCCCGGTGGCCGCATCACCACAGCGGCCCTGGCCAAAGAAGTCGGGGTTTCGGAAGCTGCCCTGTATCGCCACTTTCCCAGCAAAGCCAAGATGTTTGAAGGGCTGATCGAATTCATCGAAACCTCCCTGTTTTCCCGCATCACCCTGATTCTGAAAGAAGAGCCCGACAGCACCCAGCAGTGTGGACAGATTCTGCATCTGCTGCTGGCGTTCTCCGAAAAAAACCCCGGCATCACCCGCATCCTCACCGGCGATGCCATCACCGGTGAGACCGATCGCCTGCGCCAACGCGTCGTGCAATTATTCGATCGCATCGAAACCCAGTTAAAACAGATCCTGCGAGAAGCGGAGCTCAAAGAAGGCAAGCGCACCCAGTTAACAGCGGTGCAAAGCGCCAACCTGATGCTGTCGGCTGCGGAAGGTCGTATCTGTCAGTATGTGCGCTCCGGGTTTACCCGATCGCCGATTGAGAGTTGGGATGATCAATGGAAGCTGCTGTCGCTGAGTCTGTTCCGCGCCTGAAAACCTAGCGCCCTTCAAGGGCCTTTTGTTTCTGATCCTGCAAGTACTTAAGACGATCAATGTCCTCTTGATACGCCTTACGGATTACCAGTTTTTCCTGTTCTTTTTCTTCTATGGACTCTTCGGCCTGTTGGATCTGACGCGCAAAGCTATCCATTTTTTCCACCAGAAAATCCGGCACAGCCTGCCCTGCGCGCTCTTTTTCAGCAGCCTGCGACTGCGCCTGATTGTATTCGCCTTTTAGCTTCAGAATATTCCCCTTGGTGACACTGATGTACACCTCAAGGGCTTCGAGCTTGCGATCCCGCGCCCGCTCGGCGTCTTTTGGGCTGCTGAAGATGGAAAGCAGCTTTTTGTCACGTCGTGCCTGCTCGGCCTGCTGATGTTGACTGCGCTGCTCCACCTCCAATGCATCCAATTCCTCCGCTGTTAATGCCCGGGGCACCACCTTCACCACCAACCCGCGCTCGTTCAATACCTCATAACCCTTGTGCACTACATTGGGGGGTAAAGTCTGGGTGATCACCTTGTGACCTTCATCATTTTCATAACGATAGAAACTGATCGCCGCAACACTGTGACTGAACAGCACAGCAATCAGCAAAAGAATCAGGTTTTGCGGTTTTGACAACACGTTCTCGTCTATCTCCAACGTTTACTGGCTATATGAATACTGACTATAAGATTACTAAACTAAGTGTACATTTAGCGGCGCTGAATCCCGCAAACCGCCGTATTCCACTCACTGTGACCACTCAGATCCCGTTTTATTACACTGTAAACCAAATCAAACGCATTACAACGCTCTCACAACCCCACATCGCCCCGAATCAAAGACTTACCCTATTCATTCTAGACGCTGGTTTGCGCTCCATGACAATTCAAGCGCAATTATGGTTGTCATCCTAGCACCTGCTCACTGAACCGCAGCTTAACCCGTGCTTAACGGCAGGCAGTGCATGGCCTGGCCCAGCGTGTGGATTACCATTGTAGCTGTCACCGAAACCTAATTATCTTATAGTTGTATTGTAGATGCCTGTGGCCTGTATTTTTTGTGAACAGTGTCTATATTCAATGATGGCAGGATTCTAATTACAACGCCGCTGGCAACATTAGAGGTATTCCCTATGCAGCACCCATTCAATATTCTGTGTGTAGACGATGATCTAGGATTTCGGCGCTATTTAAGCAAGTCGCTGGACAGTAGCTTCGACGTAAAATTCTACGCTCTGGGTTTTGAATGTCTGGCCAAATGCCAACAATGGAACTACGACCTGATTTTGATCGACGCCACCTTGCCGGATATGGTGTCAGAGCAGCTGGTTGAAAAGCTGAAAGCCATGCCCGAAGCCGCCTCTATCCCCCTCGTTATTATTTCTTATAAAGATTCAGAAAAGGAACGTGCCCGCTTCGCCAAGTGTGGCTGCGATCATTTTCTCAGCAAAGTGGCCAGCCCGCAGGAAATCAAAGCCATGCTGGCCAACGCCATCAACGAAGCCGCCTGAACCGGCGGCTTCAGCTTGATCGAGCCAATTTAACCGGGTTGTGTGGGCGGGCAAACACACTCTCAAACAAACCCTGACATTGGCTCTTGTCCACTCGCTTCTGCTCCATCAGCCAGGACAGCATTAACAGCGCCGCCTGCTCCAGCGCTTCATCCTGCTTCTTGGCCAGCAACCCGTTAAGAGCCTGCTCCAGCACGCAACGGTCGTGAAACCCACCCAACAATTCCCCCAGCTGCTTAAGCTGTTTGATCAACGCCTTATCCCTTGGACGGGGCCCGGCCACTATCATCTGTAATTGATATAAGTAATATTTGGTCCACTTCCGACAACAATGATACACCTCGTCATCATCCGACGACTCCGCCTCATAGGCCAGCTTACGCGCTTTGCGATACGCAAACTCAACACCGCTCTCATAATCCGGGGCTTTCTTACCCTTGAGCGAATCCTTCCACAGCTGCTGGATGCGTTGCAATGCTGCAATCGGCTCAAGCGGCTCCGCCTTCACTGCTACCTGCTGCAGACGCGCCTCAAAACATCGCATCAGTGGCTGCATGTCCTGATCATTACTCTGTTGAAACACCTCCACCAGATGACACAGAGTTTCATATTGCGCCACGGCATCGCGCTGCCCTGACCAGGAATCGGCCAATGCCTTTATAGGGCGCTCCACCGCTTTAATCGTGGCTTTACTGGCCACCGGACGATACAGCTGCAACAGCGCCCGCAGCCGTTTGGTGCAGACCCGCAAGCGATGAACAAGGTGAGGAGGGAGCGACGTTAAAACCGCTGCATCAGAAGAAGCTGCCGTGGCAGCGGGTTGTGCCTCAGCCTCAAGGCTAGTGAGCAGCTTGCCAATTCGAAGTTTGGCGGACTTATACACTGGATCTGGCCGGGTACGGGATTGAGTCATCCGCCTATTGTACCCTAGCCAAACCCGTGAACAGGAGGCCTTTAACGTGACGTTTTAATGACAGCGCACCGGTACTGCCTACTGCACACCGTATTGATCGCGATAGGCTTTTACCTTGGGCAGGTGCTGCGCCAGCGAGCCCGAGGCCTGCTCCTCCATGTAGCGGATAAGCTGATTCAGATTGATGATGCTGATTACCGGTATACCGAAATCCCGCTCCACCTCTTGAATAGCCGACAACTCCGCTTTGCCCTTTTCCTGGCGATCCAGCGCCACCACCACACCAGCCGGTTTAGCGTCGGTTTGACCGATGATGTCCATCACCTCACGAATAGCCGTACCCGCGGTGATCACGTCATCCACAATCAGAACCTGACCTTGCAGCGGTGCACCGACCAGCGTGCCCCCTTCGCCATGGCCCTTGGCTTCCTTGCGGTTGAAGCACCAGGGCAGATCCCTGCCATGATTATCCGCCAGCGCAATAGCCGCTGCCGAGGCAATGGGAATACCTTTATAGGCCGGACCAAACAACACATCAAACGCCACACCGCTGTCGGCGATGGCCGCAGCGTAAAATCGGCCCAGCTTAGCCAACGCCAGGCCACTGTTAAACAGGCCTGCGTTAAAAAAGTAAGGGCTGTTGCGCCCCGATTTGAGGGTAAACTCCCCAAACCGCAGCACGTCCAGACTCAAGGCAAACTCAATAAAGTCACGCTGATAAGGCTTGATCATCGCTTACCACCCCAGCGCTTTCTGCTGCAGTGCAAACAACTCCTTGATGCCCTTGTCGGCCAAATCCATCATGGCGTCCATCTCTTCCCGCTTGAAGGGCTCAGCTTCTGCAGTGCCTTGCACTTCTACCATGCCACCGTGCTGGGTCATCACTACGTTCATGTCCGTTTCGGCTTTGGAATCTTCCGGGTAATCCAGATCCAATACAGGGGTGCCTTTGTACATACCCACTGAAACAGACGCAATCAGACGCAGCAGAGGGTCATTTTTGATCATATTTTTATTCAACATATGGGTAAGTGCGTCCACCATCGCCACACAACCACCGGTGATGGAAGCGGTACGGGTGCCGCCGTCCGCCTGAATCACATCGCAATCCACATAAATCGTGTTTTCACCCACCTTCTTCAAATCCACCGCAGCGCGCAAGGAGCGGGCAATCAGGCGTTGAATCTCAAGAGTGCGGCCACCCTGCTTGCCACGGGCCGCTTCTCGACCATTACGGGTGCCGGTGGCACGGGGCAACATGCCGTATTCAGCCGTTATCCAGCCCTGCCCCTTGCCTTTCAGAAAGCGCGGTACGCCCTCTTCCACACTGGCGGTACAAATCACCTTGGTATTGCCGAATTCCACCAGCACTGCACCTTCCGCGTGGCAGGTGTAGTCTCGGGTAATGTTCACGTCGCGCATTTGATCAGGTTGGCGTCCGCTGGGTCGCATGGTGTGGCTCCTTGACAATTCTGTGATCTTAAGGCCGCACAGTATACTCAAAAACCACGGCGAATTTGGAACAATTCTAACCCCGCCATTAGGAGGCTTTGGAAAAACTCGGTTAGAATGGTGCGCCATCCAACGGCCTGAACACAGGAGCAACACCCGATGATCCGCAGCATGACCGCCTTCAGTCGCAAAGAACACACCGCCAGCTGGGGCACCCTGTCCTGGGAACTGCGCTCCGTGAATCATCGCTATCTGGAACTTCACCCCCGCCTGCCCGACACCCTGCGCGACCTGGAGAACCCCGTACGCGAGGCCCTGCGCAACGCCCTAAGTCGAGGCAAAGTGGAATGCACACTGAAGATCAAGGCCGAAAACCTCGCCCCCACCAGCCTGCAGATCAACGAAACCTTCGTCAAACAACTGCTGGACGCCGCCCATCACCTGGGCAACCTAACCGGCGATAGCGGTACGCTGTCCATGGCCACCCTGCTGAACTGGCCCGGCGTGGTGACAACACCGGAAACAGACCAATCCGAAATCCAGTTGGCAGCCCAGACGCTGTTGCAAGAAGCCCTTACCGACTTCATCGCCAACCGTGAGCGGGAAGGCCAGGTATTGCACAACATCATCAGCGATCGCCTGGACAAGATCGAAGAACAAGTAGCGATCGTACGCACCAACCTGCCTGAGATCCTGCAGGCACAAAAAGCAAAACTGAAAGCTCGCCTGGAGGAGCTTACCGCCAACGTGGACATGGACAGGCTGGAACAAGAGATCGTGTATCTGGCCCAAAAAGCCGATGTCGACGAAGAGCTGGATCGGCTGGTAACCCACGTTAAAGAAGTTCGTCGCACCCTAAACAAAGGGGGCGCAGCAGGGCGCCGCCTGGACTTTTTAATGCAGGAACTGAATCGCGAAGCCAACACGTTGGGCTCCAAATCCATCAATACCCTCACCACCCAGGCCTCGGTAGAACTGAAAGTATTGATTGAGCAAATGCGGGAACAGATCCAGAACATAGAGTGATTGTCACGCCCCGTTTGCCCCACTCTCAACGCCTGTTTGAGCACCAAGTCAGACAGGCCTGGCACAACAGCTGATACAGCATAAAACCGGTTTGGCCTCTTCACGCTGCTAAAGCACCGTTTTCACACCTCTCTGCAAACCGGCCCGGTGGTAAGCTTTTGGCAACCTAATCACCACGAAACCACCATCATGATGAAATCCTTCCAACGCGGTATCGGACTGCTAATACTCTCTGCATTGCTGTTATTTTCCCACTCGGTCAGCGCGGGTCAGCACAGGCATCACACCCCCAAAACACCCCTTATATTTGTCCACGGCGGCGCGGGCTCTGCCTCACAGTTTGAATCCCAGGCCATGCGCCTCACCAGTAACGGCTACCCACAGAAACTGTTGTTCGCCCTGGAATACGATTCCTCATTCAGAATCGACACCGTGGACGCCGTGCATAACCGGCTAGATCAACTGATCAGCCGGGTACAGGCACAAACCGGTGCCTCGCAAGTGGATGTAATGGGGCATTCCTTGGGCACCTACGTATTGAACGGCTACCTCACCAGCAGCCCAGAACGGGCAGCCAATGTCGCCCATTACGTTAATCTGGACGGCTATTCTGCAGCAGCCGAACCAGGCGGAGTACCAACCCTGGCACTGTGGGCCGAAATCGGTGAAGGTGGTCATGTAGGTGGGGCAATGAATATAACCGTCGCCGGCCAAACCCACGTTGAAACCGCAACCTCCGCCGAGTCATTTGGCTACCTGTACGAATTTCTCACCGGCAAAAAACCCCGCTCCTCCACAATTCGCGCCAGCCGCCGCCCCTTTGTTTCCATCGCCGGTCGCGCGGTGCTGTTTCCCTACAATATCGGTGTAGACGGTGCCCGGGTCGAGGTATACGAGGTAGATGGTACCACCGGGCAGCGCCTGCGCAGCTTTCCCAAGGCCCGGTTTGAAATCGATAGCAGTGGCGAATGGGGGCCCTTTTTCGGCTGGGCCGGTGCTTATTACGAATTCGTCATTGTGCGGGAAGGGCAGGAACATCATATCTACAAGCAACCGTTCCTGCGGGATGATCATTTTGTACGCCTGCTCACCTCCGCCGTGGGTGGAGGCATCAGCGCCAACGTGGACTCTGCCCCCGAGCAATCCAACCTCATCATCAGCCGGGATAAGGAGTTCTGGGGTGAACGCCCGCTGCAAAACGACGTGCTCACCATCAACGGAATCAGCGTCATCAACGCCGCCAACAGCCCCTTCAGCAATCGCACCAACGTACTGTATTTCTTTGATCAGGGCAGCGACGGCGACAGTGATCTAAGCCAGCCCATTCCCTACTTTCACGGCCTGCCTTTTATTACCGGTAACGATCTGTTTATTCCTTCCAGCGACAAAGGAGACGACCGCATTCGCTTAACCCTGACGCCCCGTGGAGGTAATGGTGCACTGCAGGTGTTGAACGTACCCAACTGGCCCTCGCCAGAGCACCGCATCACCGTAATGTTCAACGATTTTGTGCAAGATGACAGCGTGCCACGTTAATCACGCCGCTTATTCGCTGGGCGCCACCACTACCCGGTTGCGCCCGGCTTTTTTGGCATCATACAGTGCTGCATCTGCCGCTCCGACCAACGCATCAATACCCTGATCCAAGCCCGGGCGCATCCCGGCAACCCCAATGCTGATGGTCATCACAATAGTGTGGCCTTCCCATTCTACCGGCGTCTCCGCCACTGCTTTGCGCACACGCTCTGCAACCACAGCTGCGCCCTGCAGGTCTGTGTTACTGAGCATCACCGCAAACTCCTCTCCACCATAGCGGGCCACGAAATCACCGCTACGGGACACATTGGATTGTAAAATATTCGCCAGATGTTTCAGCACAGCATCGCCGCCCAAATGGCCATACTTGTCGTTGATTCCCTTGAAATGATCACCGTCAATCATTAACAAACACATCGTTAACGTATCGCGCTTAGCCTTGCTCCACTCCTGCTCCATCCGCTGATCCAGAAACTTACGGTTTTTTACCTGCGTCAATCCGTCGGTCAAACTCATTTCCAACAGCTTCTGATTGGCTTCGGCCAGTTCGTTTGTGCGCTCAGCCACTCGCGCCTCTAACTGCTGATTAGCATCAGTTTGCACTTGCAAAAGTTGCGCTTGCGCTTCGTATCGCTTACGTCGCTCCATATTCATGCGATACGCTAACGCAAAGGAAAGCAGTAATCCCTCGGCTACTGCCCCGATCTGCTGGCCGTATTCAAACAGAAAGATACTGGGCAGCCAGCCAAAGTGACTAAAGGTAATGGTCACGCTTCCCGCCAACAGCAAAAACCAGGCAATCGTGTAAAACCTAGCCAGTACTTCACCGCGATACCAAAGATAGCTACCTGTGATGATGCCACAGGTGGCCCCGGTAACCGAGAACAGCGCGACCAGCTTGATGGTGACAATGTAGGGCAAAAACAAATTCAGCACAAAGCACACCAACCCTGCACCGCTGTGCCCCAGGAATATTGCCTTTACCCACCAGCTGAAACGCCCTAAGTTCAAAAACGAATAAGCAAACAGGCAGGCGGCAAAAATATTGGTGCTAATAGAGGCAACCAGCACCGGGTTATTGAGTTGTGGCCATTCCGGCCATGCATACTGCGCCAACACACCATGAAAACTCATCACTACAAAACTGATGGATATTACACTCAGCACATACCACAGATAGTTAAAATCACGGGTACCCAGCAACAGAAAAAAGTTATACAGCGCCAACGCCAGCATCAGTCCGGCAAATGCCAGTTGCGGTGCGATGGCAAGCTGGTCATATTCAAAAAAAGCTTTCAGACTCCATAATTCAAGTGGAAGCTTAAGAGCCCCATAGGATTCTGCCCGTATCAACAACAGTGCGTCCTCACCGGCCTTCAGCTCAACCGGTATCAGAAAGCTGCGGTGGGCCAGCGCTCGCTCGCTAAAGGGTCGCTGATCCCCTGTCTGTGCCAACAAACTGACTTCACCCGCTGCGACAAAATACACATCCAGCAGATCCAGCATGGTATAAGGCATCTCCAGCATACCCGCCTCGTCCTGCTGCCCGGAATTGACCAGACGAATAGCAAACCAATGAGGGGTCACCCCCAACCCCAGATTCGGAACAGCCTCAGCACTGCGCTGCCATTTTGACTGGCCTGCCAAAGCAACAAAGTCTGCAACAGAGGTGCGATCCTCTCCCTCTTCCAAATAAACAAGATTCTCATTTAGCACCAAATGACGGTCAAAGCCTGCAATGTCCACGCTCTGGACATCATGAATAGCATCCGCTTGAGCACCGCCAACCCACAGGCAAAGCAACAGAAAAATCAATTTACAGAACTTACCTTCGAACCACTTTGGCGGCATACCAAAATCCTAGCGAGAGCTCAGAGTCAATTTAAGGGCTGGTTATGTGGACATGACTTCCCCAGCCTACTTATCAAGCATAGCAGAGCATTTCCGACTGCCATTTCTGCTCTGCCTCATTGCGTCTTGACAGCATTAAGCTACGGGCAAACCTTAAAACGGCCCAAGTGAGGGGCTGCAGAAAGCTTAAAGCGCCAGCCTAGTTATTCTTAACACATCTAATCAGCTGACATTCAGAACCAATCGTTCTCAACATCATTGTCGCAGCTGATTCAAGTCATGCACAAAGCACGCATTGTCCTCCATACTTAACCGTTCCTATCAACACTCTGCCTACGAGGTGACAGTGAACAATCCATTACAGCAACCCAATTCTATCGACGCAATGGCAGACGAAATACAGCAGGCATCAATCAACAAGTCAGATAAAAAGGTGCTAACCAAACAAGACATCTTCAAACACGGCTATTACCCCTACCAACAGAAGATGACCCGCCGCGAATACGAACAAAAAAAGAAAGAACTTCAGGTTGAACTACTTAAGTTTCAGAACTGGGTCAAAACCACAAAACAACGAATCGTGATTCTATTCGAAGGCCGCGACGCCGCAGGAAAAGGTGGCACCATCAAGCGGGTAATGGAGCATATGAATCCACGGGGTGCGCGAGTAGTTGCACTGGAGAAGCCATCGGAGACAGAAGCAGGCCAGTGGTACTTTCAGCGTTATATTGAACACCTGCCAACAGCCGGTGAGATCGTCATGTTCGATCGATCCTGGTACAACCGGGCTGGCGTTGAACGCGTCATGGATTTTTGCAACGAACAGGAATATCTTGAGCTCATGCGCCAAACACCTGAACTAGAACGCATGCTGGTGCGCAGCGGCATCATGCTATTCAAGTTCTGGTTTTCTGTAAGCAGAGAGGAACAGTTCCGCCGCTTTCAGGAGCGGCGCAAAGATCCATTAAAGCAGTGGAAACTGAGCCCAATTGATTTGGCTTCGCTGGATAAATGGAGTGACTACACCAAAGCCAAAGAGGCCATGTTCTTCTATACCGACACAGCTGACGCACCCTGGACGGCAATCAAATCCGATGACAAGAAACGCGCCCGCATCAATGCCATGCGCTATTTGCTCAGCAAAGCCAACTACCCCGATAAAGACCCAAACGTGGCAGTGAGCCCTGATCCATTAATTGTAGGCAGCGCAAAAGATATTCATGAGCAAGATGAACAGGTTTTGACGCGGGATGAAGTCACCAGCCAAGGAGTAGCTTAATGTCCAAAAGCCAAACCCAGCACGCATTAGACGTGGTCAACACTTTTAAATCCAAACTGAGCAAAAGTGGTGTTGATCACGTTGGTCAAAAGCATTTCGACGAATTGCAGCTGCTTATAGAATCTGCCATTGATTCGGCAGTGTTCCTGGAAATTGAACGTATCGCGAAACGTGTAGACAACCTTGCTCACGATATCAGAAAAAGTGCCGAGAGCTTCGATGCCTGATTAATTCAGCAGAAACAAAAAAGCCCCTACGTTTCCAAGCAGGGGCTTTTTTGTAACCAGCCTACATCAGAATTCTTCCCATTCGTCATCCTGACTATGGCTGGGGGCAGCAATCGGTGAACGCACGGCAGGCTTTGCAGGCTGACGCTTGCTTGTCGCAGGCGCTGACGCCGTAGCCCTGGCACCAGAGCCAGCCCCAAAGCTTCCCGCAACAGCACTGACACCATGATCCAGTTTGAAGAACCCAACCAAATCCATCAGCGCCCTGGCTTGTTCTGCCATGGCCTCGCCTGCGGCGCTGGCCTCTTCCACCAAAGCAGCGTTCTGCTGCGTCATTTCATCCATTTCACCAATCGCCTGATTGATCTGAACAATACTGGAACTTTGCTCGCTGGCGGCTGAATTGATGTCACCAATCATGCTGGTCACTTCACGCACCGCCTCAACAATTTCGGAAAGCGTCATGCCTGATTGGTTTACCAGTTCCGTACCGGCTTCCACCTTATTCACCGAGTCACGAATCAAATCCTTGATTTCTTTTGCTGCACCGGCTGAGCGCTGTGCCAGGTTACGCACCTCTCCCGCCACCACCGCAAAACCACGACCTTGTTCACCGGCACGGGCCGCTTCTACTGCAGCATTCAAAGCCAACAAATTGGTCTGGAACGCGATCTCATCTATAACACCGATGATGTCAGAGATACGCTTGCTCGAACGGTTGATTTCATCCATAGCCACCACAGCGCGCTTAACCACATCCCCGCCTGTTTCGGCTTTATTGACTGCGTTTTGTGACAATTGATTCGCATGCTGGGCGTTGTCGCTGGTTTGCTGTACCGCGCCGGTCATTTCTTCCATACTGGATGCGGTTTCTTCCAGTGATGAAGCCTGCTCCTCGGTGCGCTGACTCAAATCCGCGTTACCTTGCGCAATTTCATTTGCACCGGTGGTAACCGACGATGAAGACTCGATTATATTAGCAATAACTTCTTCCAGCTTTTCTACTGTTGCGTTGGCATCATCTTTCAAGCGCTTGAACAGCCCTGCGTAGTCTGCCGAAATTTTTTGCGTTAGATCACCACCTGCCAACGCAGACAGTACTCGGGCTACGTCATGCATCCCTTCATTGGTTACAGACATCAACTGATTCAGGCCTGTGGCCAAGTTCGCAAAGAAACCCTGCTTACCTTCCAGACTCAGTGATCTGCTGAAGTCACCCTGTGACGCTGCTTTCACGATTTCATTTACTTCATTTTCTACCATGACTTCCTGAGTACGATCCAACCATTCCACCACCGTACCCAAGCGATTGCCATCGCCATCCACTACCGGGTTGGCAATCAAACGGAAGGAGCGACCACCGGCCTTGATTTGTGTGTTGTATGTAGACTTAAGATCGCTGATCAAGCGTTTTTGATGTGATGGATTCTTATGGAACACATCCATATTGGTACCCATCAGCTTGCTCGCCTGAAAGTTCGGCAAATCTTTACGCAAATCTTTCTCTGCATTGGACATCATGTCACGCAGGGTTTCATTCATGTAAATGATGTTGTTTTCAGAATCCGCAATCATGGTATTGGTTGAGCTGTTGTCCAGGGCAATACGCACCCGCAGGTTTTCATTCGCCACTCGTGCAAGCTCACGATCCTTAGCCAACTGATCGGTCAAGTCCTCCCATTCAACAATGGTGCCCGTACGCTCACCACTTTCATCAAACAAGGGGGTGGCAATCAGAGAAAACGTCAGCTCTCCGACTTTGATGCGGGTCTTATAGACATCTTTCAACTTATTGACCATTGCACGCTGATGGGATGCATCTTTATGGAAAATATCCATATTCGAACCCATCAGCTTTTTGATATTAAAGTTCGGTACATGCTTGGTCAGAACCGCATCCCGATTTTCCATCATGCGGTGTACAGCTGCATTCATAAAGATGATATTGTAGTCTTCGTCTGCGATCATTACCGACGTATCACAGACACTGAGTGCGTCGGCCAGACGCTTGCTTTCAAACGCAACTCGTTTGTTTTCTTCGACTGCTTTTTCCATTTCCTGGGCAGCTTTTTGCTCTCGGGTTCGAGTTTCTTTTAGCTCAGATTGCAGTGATTTAATACCCTTCATCAACGCTGCTATTTCATCGGTTCCGGTAATTTCAATATTGTCATCCAAATTGCCACGCTGAATATTGGCCAGGTAGAAGTTGGCGCCATTCATCCCCTTCAACAAACTGCGGATAATAAGGAAGGACAACACCACAGCCAGAATCGATGCCAATACCATTTCATAGAGTACAATTTTTTGATCACTCTTCATGGTATCGATCCGCACCTGCAGCAGACGCTTAAGGTGCGGTATTGTTTTACTTTCCAGATCATACCCGGCATTAACCAGTGCAGTGCCTTTGGCAAACATTTCACTTGCACTCAAGGGCGATCTACCGGTGTCTATCACCTCCTGCACCAGAGCAGCAAACTCTTTATTCGCCGCGCTGAGGGTTGAAATCTGCTGGTTAAGGTCGCCTCCGATGCTATCACTGGCTTTAACTGCAGAGCGTAACGCTTCTTCTACTTTATCTACCGCAATGGGTTTGATGCCAATCAGGTTGCGAACCGCTTTGTCACTTGCTGGCCCATTTACAACAGCGCCAGCAGCCTCGCCCCGCATCTGGGCTGAATATTCGATGGCTCGAGGCAAGGAGAAAGACAACAACTGCATCATGTAGAAGCTGTCGACTTCTGGATCAAGGGTCAGGTTTGTTTGATCCGAATAAAACTCTATATAGGACAGGATGTCCTCGATCATATGATTATGGGCAGCAAACCCGGCTTCCTGGCCCATAGTAACGTAGGCCAGTTTAACCGTATTCCAGCTGGCGGTGATCTTGGCCAGTCGATCCCCCAAATCAAAATCTGAGGAATACTTTTTTTCCAAGGCTACAAGCTCCTTAAGCGCTTGTTCGAAACGAGCTTCGGACGCCTGCATAAGGCTCTTCGCCGCCTCGTCACCCTTTGCAACCTGCAAGCCGGTACCACGATGCAACTGGGCCGACTTAATCAACTGAAACGATGGCTCGTAAAACTCAGTGCCGTACAATTCTTTAAGTGAAAAGTACTCACTTTCACTCCATTCGGTGAATACGATATTAGCGAAGATGCCTACAACCAAGGCAAATAAGCCTACCACCAGGCCCATCTTCACTTTCATACTCAGATACGTCATCCAGTTCATATCGGTTTTACTCCGGCTCACACAAGTACGGCGTTTACTCACGGCAAAATGCCCCTGACTATTTAGTTATAGCATCGGATCTCAGCTTCGCTACGCTGCCCCCAATGTTTTCTCAGTCAGGAACTGCGGGTCTTTACATGCAGCGTGTATGAATTTTGTACAGAAGCGAGCCTGACGCTGGGCACCCAAACCCGCTATAATTGCGGCCCATTAACATTCGTGGCCAGAAATCGAAATATTTGCCACTTACCACTAAACTGAATAGACAGCACTCACCGCTTAATCAAAAAGGTACCCCATGCAAGGCACCCTGTTTGTCGTATCGGCTCCGTCCGGTGCAGGTAAAACCAGTCTGGTTCACGCCCTGGTGGAATCCAACCCGGATCTGCACGTCTCTGTATCCCACACCACCCGTCCCCAGCGCCCTGGGGAGGTAAACGGGGTTAACTATCACTTCGTCGATAGCGATCAATTTGCAGCCATGCTCAATGAAAACGCTTTTCTGGAGCACGCTCAGGTGTTTGGCAACCTCTACGGCACCAGCAAGCAAAGCGTGGCAGATCAACTTAAAGCCGGCCACGATGTCATTCTGGAGATTGACTGGCAGGGGGCAGAGCAGATGCGACGCCAGGCACCGGATGCGGTGAGTGTATTTATTCTGCCTCCTTCAAAGGAGGTGCTGCAGCAGCGCCTGGTGGGCCGGGGTCAGGATTCTGATGATGTGATTCAGAGCCGCATGGCACAGGCGGCGGAACAGATCTCCCATCATGTGGAGTTTGATTACCTGATCATCAATGATGATTTCAATATCGCCCTGGATGAGCTGAAAGCCGTGATCACCAGCCATCGCCTGACCCAAAACAAGCAAGCGCAGCGCTATCAATCCCTGATTACCAGCCTGTTGTCGTAAGCCAGCGTGCTTGACGCTTGTCTTGCACCGGCAAACCAGTACAATAGGCGGCTTGGCCGAAAAACTCTGAGGTAGAAAATGGCACGTGTTACCGTTGAAGACTGTCTGGATAAAGTAGACAACCGCTTTTCTCTGGTTCTGGTTGCGAGCAAACGTGCTCGCCAGATCGCTACTGGCGGCAAAGACCCCTATGTTGAGTGGGAAAACGACAAGCCCACCGTGGTTGCCCTGCGCGAAATCGCCGAAGGCTACGTGGATCAGTCTATCCTGACCCGCAAACCGGAGCCTAAACAGTTCCGCGATACGTCGTCTTTCCACAGTGCATTCAACAACCCCAACCTCGACGAATAAACAGCTAAATCTACTGTTCTCATTGCCGCTCAATCCCATTACACTAAATCCTCTGAGGAGGGATTGAGCGCTTGCAAACTGTTGAAACACTTATAGAAAAACTCGACTATTTGCCCCCCGAACAACGGGAGGATATTCGTCGTGCCTATTACTTTGCCGAACAGGCCCACGAAGGCCAGTACCGACGCAGCGGCGACCCTTATATCGTCCACCCTCTGGCAGTCGGCAAGATCCTGGCTGACATGCACATGGACGCCCAAAGCGTAGAAGCCGCCCTCCTCCATGATGTAATTGAAGACACCCATGTCTCCAAAGAGGACGTGACCGGTGCCTTTGGTGAAATCGTGGCAGATCTGGTCGACGGCGTGTCCAAAATTGGCGCTATCAAGTTCGAATCCAAAGCCGAGGCCCAGGCGGAAAACTTCCGCAAAATGGTGCTGGCCATGACCAAGGACATCAGGGTCATACTCGTCAAGCTGGCTGACAGGCTTCACAACATGCGCACCTTAGGGGTGCTACACCCCACCAAACGCCGCCGCATCGCACTCGAAACCCTTGAAATCTACGCCCCCATCGCCAACCGGCTGGGGATGAACAATATTCGGGTGGAGCTGGAAGACTTAAGCTTCTCGCATATGTATCCCATGCGCTCCGCCCGCATCAAAAAAGCCACCAAAACCTCCCGTGGCAACCGCAAGGATATGGTGTCTCGCATCCAGGAAGCCATCGAGAATCGCCTGGATCGGGATGGCCTCAAAGGTCGGGTGGTGGGCCGCGAAAAACACCTTTACAGCATCTACAGCAAGATGAAGACCCAGCGCAAACCGTTTAACGAGATCATGGATGTGTACGGCTTCCGCATTGTGGTGGATTCTGTAGACATGTGTTACCGGGTACTGGGCGCCATTCACAACCTGTACAAGCCTATTCCCGGGCGCTTCAAAGATTACATCGCGATCCCCAAAGCCAACGGCTACCAATCCCTGCATACCACGTTAATTGGCATGAATGGTGTACCCATTGAGCTGCAGATCCGCACGGAAGAGATGGATGCCATGGCCAATAATGGCATCGCCGCCCACTGGCTCTATAAATCCGACCCTGATCCCGCAGGCGGTGCCCAGAATCGCGCTAAAGAATGGCTAAAAGGCCTGCTGGAGATGCAGCAACGGGCCGGTAACTCCCAAGACTTCCTGGAAACGGTCAAAATTGACCTGTTCCCCGACGAAGTCTACGTGTTCACGCCAAAAGGCAACATATTAGAACTGCCTACCGGGGCCACACCAGTGGACTTCGCCTACGCGGTTCACACCGATGTGGGCAACAGCTGCGTGGCTGCGCGCCTGGATCATCGCCTAGTGCCATTGAGCACCCCCATCCAGAGCGGGCAAACCATTAAGATTATTACTGCTCCCGGTGCCTGCCCCAACCCGGCATGGCTGAGCTTTGTCACCACCGCCAAGGCCCGCGCTAACATTCGCCATTTCCTGAAAAACCAGCGCCGCTCCGAATCCGTTTCCTTAGGCCACCGCCTGCTGGACAAAGCCCTCTCCAGCTTCGACCTGGCTCTGGAAAGCATTCCTCCCGATCACATCACCACCGCCCTCACTGAGGCCGGGTTCAAAACCCTCGATGACCTGCTGGAAGACATCGGCCTGGGCAACCAAATGGCGCAAATTGCCGCCCGCCGCATGCTGCCCCACGATGGCGAAGCCACCAACCCGGACAGCAACAAACCCAAACCACTGGTGATCCGTGGCACCGAAGGCATGGTGATTGCGCTGGCCAAATGTTGTCGCCCCATCCCCGGCGATTCTGTAATGGGCCACTTAAGCTCCGGTCGCGGTATGGTGATTCATCGAGATAACTGCAAGAACATCGCCTCAGAGCTAAAAGACAACCCGGAAAAATGCCTGTCGGTAGAATGGGCCAAAGATTTTGTGGGCGAATACGCCGTAGACCTGCGAGTGCAGATGGAAAATGAACGGGGCGCTCTGGCCAGCCTCGCCTCCCTTATTTCCCAGGCAGACGCCAACATCGAAACCATCAACATAAAAGAAAAGGATGCCCACCTGTCGGTGGTAAGCCTGCGCATTTCCATTCGCGACCGGGTGCATCTGGCCAAAACCATCCGCCGCATGCGAACCCAAAAAGCGGTCAATCGCATCGTGCGGGTCAGAAACTGATTTATTAGGAGACCAAGCATGAGCAAGCGCGAAATCATTTCCACGGACAAAGCCCCCCAAGCCATCGGCACTTATTCCCAAGCGGTAAAGTGCGGCAACACGGTCTACCTGTCCGGTCAGATCCCACTGGATCCAGCCACCATGGAACTCGTGGACGACAACATGGAAGCCAGCATCGTGCGCGTATTTGAAAACCTGAAAGCCGTGGCAGAGGCGGCCGGTGGCTCCTTACAAGACATAGCCAAGCTCAATATTTTTCTGATTGACCTGAGCCACTTCGCGTTAGTGAATGAAGTCATGGCCCGCTACTTCGAACAGCCCTATCCAGCCCGCGCAGCGCTGGCAGTCGCATCGTTACCAAAAGGTGCATCGGTGGAAATGGATGGGGTAATGGAACTTTAGTGAACGCTATGTCATCCAACAAACCTCTAGTGCTTGTCGACGGCTCTTCCTACCTGTATCGCGCCTTTCATGCCCTGCCACCGCTCACCAATTCCAAGGGTCTGCCCACCGGCGCGATCAAAGGCGTGCTGAATATGCTGATCCGTCTGCGCAAGGATTACGCTCCTGCGCATATGGCGGTAGTGTTTGACGCCAAGGGCAAAACCTTCCGCGATGATCTTTACCCCGAGTACAAGGCCAATCGTCCGCCTATGCCCGATGATCTGCGCTCACAGATCGAACCACTGCACAACGCTATTCGCTTTATGGGGCTGCCACTTTTAATTATCGAAGGTGTGGAAGCCGATGACGTGATCGGCACCCTGTGCCACATCGCCAGCAAGCAAGGTATCGACACCATCGTGTCCACCGGCGATAAAGATATGGCGCAACTGGTGAACGATCATGTCACCCTCATCAACACCATGAACGACTCTAAAATGGATCGCGCTGGTGTGATCGAAAAGTTTGGCATACCCCCTGAGCGCATCATTGATTACCTCACACTGGTGGGCGACAGCGTGGACAATATCCCAGGCGTCCCCAAGTGCGGCCCCAAAACCGCCGTCAAGTGGCTGGAAGAATTCGGTTGCCTCGAAAACCTGCTGCAAAATGCCGACAGCATAAAAGGCAAAGTAGGAGAGAACCTGCGCGCCAGCATGGAACAGATACCGCTCTCCAAAGAACTGGCCACCATCAAACTGGATGTGGAACTGGAACATCAGCCATCGGATCTCACCATCCAGGAGCAGGATGACGCCAATTTGTTGGAGCTGTATAAAGATCTCGAATTTAAAGGCTGGGTAGCGGAGCTGTCTGCCAGCGCCGACAGCAGCAACAGCGAATCAACCAGCACTGCGACAGCCATTGAACAGCACTACGATTGCATTACCACCCAAGAAGCCTTTGCAAGCTGGCTGCAACAACTGCAAGCCTGCGATGCGTTTGCCTTCGATACAGAAACCACCAGCCTCAACTATATGCAGGCTGAATTGGTGGGCGTGTCTTTCAGCATAGAACCCGGGCGGGCTGCCTATGTTCCCGTCGCCCACGATTACCCGGGGGCGCCGGATCAGCTGGAACGCGATTGGGTGCTGCAACAGCTCAAACCACTGCTGGAAGCAGAGCAACCCAAAAAAATCGGCCAGAACCTTAAGTACGACAAAAGCGTGCTGGCTCACTACGACGTCGAATTAAAAGGCATCGGTTACGACACCATGCTGGAATCCTATGTACTGGATTCCACTGCCACCCGTCATGACATGGACAGCCTGGCCTTGAAATACCTGGGCCATAAAAATATTTCGTTCGAAGAGATCGCAGGCAAAGGAGCCAAGCAGCTCACCTTTAACCAGATCGACCTTGAAAAAGCCAGCGAGTATGCAGCAGAAGATGCCGACATTACGTTGCGCTTGCACCAGGCACTGTGGCCACAACTGGAGTGCGAAGCTACGCTTACCCATGTATTTAATGATATCGAAATGCCGCTGGTGCCACTGCTATCAAAGATAGAGCGCACCGGTGCGCTGATTGATGCAAACATGCTGCGCCTGCACAGTCAGCAATTGGCCAAGCGCATGATGGAGCTGGAAACCGAAGCTCACGATTTGGCCGGCGGCCCCTTCAACCTCAGCTCGCCCAAACAACTTGGCGAAATCCTGTTCGAAAAACTGGGCTTACCGGTCATATCCAAAACCCCCAAAGGTGCACCTTCAACCGCCGAACCGGTACTGGCAGAACTCGCTCTCGAATACGAACTGCCCAAAGTGCTGATGGAATATCGTGGCTTAAGCAAACTGAAATCCACCTATACGGACAAACTACCCGAGCTGATCGACTCCCGTACCGGGCGCATTCACACCTCATACCATCAGGCGGTAGCGGCCACCGGACGTTTATCATCCTCTGATCCAAACTTACAGAACATCCCGATCCGCAACGAAGAAGGCCGCCGCATTCGACAAGCGTTTATCCCCCGCACAGGCTGCAAACTGTTGGCGGCGGATTACTCACAAATAGAGCTGCGTATCATGGCCCACCTGTCCGGCGACGATAGCTTATTGAATGCGTTCAATCAGGGCCTGGACATTCACAAAGCCACCGCTGCAGAAGTCATGGGTGTAAGTCTGGACGAGGTCACTCACGAAATGCGCCGCAACGCCAAGGCCGTTAACTTCGGTTTGATTTATGGCATGTCGGCGTTCGGCCTGGCCAAACAACTGGGCATCGGTCGCAAGCAAGCCCAGGAATACATCGACATTTATTTTACTCGCTATCCCGGCGTTCAGCAGTACATGGAAAACATTCGGGAGCAAGCCGCCAGCCAAGGTTATGTGGAAACGCTGTTCGGCCGTCGACTGCATCTGCCAGAGATCAACTCACGCAACGTGCAACGACGACAAGCAGCAGAGCGCACCGCGATCAATGCGCCCATGCAAGGCACCGCTGCCGATATTATTAAGCGCGCCATGATTCAAGTGGATGACTGGCTGGTTAAAAAACAACTGGATACTCGCATCATTATGCAGGTACATGATGAATTAGTGTTCGAAGTTCCGGAGCAAGAATTGGACTGCATCACAAAAGAGGTAACGTCACTGATGCAGGGCGCTGCAGAACTTAAAGTTCCCTTGCTAGTGGAGGTCGGGGTAGGTGATAATTGGGACCAAGCGCATTAGTTTGAGCGGGTCCCCCAATACCTGCTTGAAATCCCCTAATGAGCCCACATAATAACCATAAGAGCGTGGATTTGTCTCTAGCACTGATCGGTCACTGATTTTTGAAAAAATTTTCAACGACAGTGAACTTTATCCGATCTTCATCGTCTTAATACATGAAGCTAAGGCAGCAATCCCCAGCCGAGTAAAATCGGCTAACAGCAAACCGGCTTTCCCCCAAGAGCCGGACCCTAGGCCGGTAGCTTGCCCCAAGGCTACCGGCTCTTTTTTTCTAACTTCTGACTAAACATCTGCGGAAAATTCAAACCAGTTCGACAACACTTGCCGCGCGTCTTCCACACCCGTTTTATCCAAAGACGAAAACAACTGCACGCTGACCTTGTCACCGTATGGCTTCACCTGCTTCCGCACATCAAACAGGGTGTTTTTAGCGGGCCCCCGTTTCAACTTATCGCTCTTGCTGAGCAGAATATGAACCGGCATTTCAAAGTGGCGCGACCAATCCAGCATCATCACATCGAACTCCTTAAGCGGATGGCGCACATCCATCACCAGGAACAACCCCGCCAGACATTCACGGTTTTCCAGATATTCGCCCATCTGCTCCTGCCATTCCTTTTTAACTTTCTCGGGCACTTTGGCGTACCCATAACCGGGCAAATCCACCAACTTGCACTGATCGTTCATACGAAAAAAGTTGATCAGCTGGGTGCGACCCGGCGTTTTACTGGTACGAGCCAGGCCGGAGTGATCCACTAACGTATTGAGGGCGCTGGATTTACCCGCATTAGAGCGCCCGGCAAAGGCAATTTCGATACCCTGCTCCGGGGGGCACTGGGCGAGAGTAGCCGCACTGATCTCAAATTGGGTCTGGCGCAACAGAGCCGTAAACGGATCCTGAGGAGTATTCATGACAATTCACCGCACTGGATAGAGTTGGCGGCATTCTCTCCAATATTCCCCAGTGCTGTAAAGGACATTACCCCTTCGCCGAAGATTGTTATATAATCCGCAGGATTTTTTGCGTACGCTATACGAGAGAGGGGTTCCGCTAATGGCGGAAACCGAGCCAAAACAAGGGTATATAAAGGGGTTCGTCCATGAAGAAACTAATGCTTGCTTCTGCAATGATCGTGTTAGGCCTATCTGTGAATGCTCAAGCGGAAGCGCCCGCTAAATACAATATGTATTGCATGGCCTGTCATGGCACCGGTGCCGCTGGTGCACCCAAAACCGGTGACAAAGCTGCCTGGGAACCCCGCCTCGCCGCCGGTATCGATGCAATGGTCGCCAGCGCCAAGAAAGGCAAGAACGCCATGCCCCCCATGGGCCTGTGCAGTGACTGCAGCGATGCTGAGCTTAAAGAGCTCATCGAATTCATGTCGAAGTAAGATCGACGCAAACAACTGATTTTTAAGCATTAATTAGGGTTAGACTATGAAATTGGTAGCAAACGTGCTGGTAGCTGCAGCTTTGGCTGCTGGGGCAGTAAACTTGGCACAGGCTGCTGGCGATGCTGAAGCCGGCAAGAACAAATCTGCTGTTTGTGGTGCTTGTCACGGTGCTGACGGCAATAGCATGATCCCCAACTTCCCAAAGCTGGCTGGTCAGGTTGAAGCCTACACCGTCAAACAGCTGAAAGACATGAAGAGCGGTGATCGTGTCGTGCCTGAAATGGCCGGTATTGTGCCTGGCTTGTCCGAACAGGATATGGCGGATCTGGCTGCTTATTATGCAAGCCAAACCATAAAAGGCGGTTCAGCTGACCCTGACCTGGTTAAGCATGGTGAGGATGTGTTCCGGGCCGGTAAAGCGGATGCTGGCGTAACTGCCTGTACCGCCTGTCATGGTGCCAAAGGCAAGGGCATGCCAGAAGCTGGCTTCCCTGCACTGGCTGGCCAGCACAGCGCCTACCTCGAAGCTCAGCTCAAGGCGTTCCGCGCCGCTGGCCGTGAGGATCATGAAGGCAAGCGTCGTGAGAACGATGGCGAAGCCAAGATGATGCGCGCCACAGCTGCTCGCCTGAGCGATGACGACATCAAAGCGCTGTCCAGCTACATCAATGGCATGTACTAAGCCAGACTCTGATTAGCGTGACACCAAAAGCCCGGCCATCACTAGCCGGGCTTTTTTGTGCATAATGAATCACTTAGCGTTATGATTGGTTCAGTTTCGATTCAGGGGGAACCCTGTAGCCTGCAAACAGTCTCAACACTCAGGCAACGTTAACACCCGCTTCAGGATCACAGGATGACTATGAATTACAAAACCCTACTCAACGCAACTCTGCTGGCCACTTTGGCTCTGTTCTCCGGCTTATTACAGGCCGAAACCTTCCGTGAAGGTGTGGACTACGAAGTCCTGCAGCAACCGGGCAAGGTTGAAATACCCGGAAAAATAGAAGTACGGGAATTTTTCTCCTTCAGCTGCCCCCACTGCTTCCGACTGGAGGGCTTCACCAGCGAATGGCAGCCCAAGCAGGCCGATGACGTCAACTTCATCATGACCCCGGCAGCCATGCGCAAAGACTGGGAGCCACTGGCCCACGCGTACTATGTGGCAGAGGCTTTGGGCAAACTGGATCAAATCAAGCCAGAGCTGTTTAACGCCATCCACGTCAAGAACGAGAAAATCATCTCCCAGGCGGATCTGGCTGGCTTCTTCAAGCGCTATGAGGTCAGCGAAGATGACTTCAACAAACTCTTCAACTCATTCAGTGTTCGCGTAAAAGTGCGTCAGGCCAGCGCCCTGGCGAAAACCTATCGCCTGCGTGGTGTACCCGCTCTGGTGGTAAATGGTAAATACCTGGTGAAAAGCCAGTCCGGCAGAGGCTTCGAAGACATGCTGGAAGTGGTGGACTTTCTGGTAAACAAGGAAAGAGCGGCATCTAAAGTTGCGGCTGCCCAATAACCACTCTAGCGTAGCGGCAGGGTGGCTGCGCCCTGCCGCCCTTCCTTTAAATCATATTGCTTCCATGTTTATGGTGCTGATTCATAGAACCGCCACCAATATGCACCTACAATGAAAAATCCAGGCACGTTGAGTGAGACCGCGTGAATTTCGACATCAAATCTACCAGTCCGTCCAGCTTTGACCCCGCTGACCAACCCAGCGTGTTGCGCCTGCTCAGCTATAACATCCAGGCAGCCATTGGTGCCAGCTCATTCCACCATTACGTAACCCGCAGCTGGCGCCACGTACTGCCCGACTGGCGTGGCCTGCAGCGCTTGGATCGAATTGGCCACGTACTGACCCACTACGATTTGATTTGCCTTCAAGAGGTGGACGGCGGCAGTTTGCGCAGCGGCTTTGTAAATCAGGTGGCATATCTGGCCGAACTGGGCCAGTTCGACTACTGGTATCAACAGTTAAACCGGAATCTGGGACGCCTCGGCCAATACAGCAACGGCGTGCTGTCTCGCTTTGTGCCCTACGAAATCGAAGACCACAAACTGCCGGGGCTGAAAGGCAGGGGCGCCATAGTTGCCAAATACGGCAACGACAAACACACGCTGGTACTGGTGGGGTTACATCTTGCCCTCAGCGAACGCGCCCGCTTTCGTCAACTGGACTACGTGCGAGAGCTGATTCAACACTATGAGCACGTTGTGGTGATGGGCGACATGAACTGCCGCAGCGACCAAATCATTGATACCCCCCTGCGTGACACCCACCTTAAGCAAGTCAGCGGCGATCACCACACCTATCCCAGTTGGAACCCCACACGCAATATCGACCACATACTGGTCTCCCCCAGCTTGAAAATCAATCATGTGAAAGTCCTCGACTACGACTATTCCGATCACCGCCCCATCGCCATGGAAGTCGCCCTGCCGGACGAACTGGCCAGCGCCCTGGCGGAACAGTCTGCCCTGTGCTCAACCAACCCCTAAATTCCAGCCAACAACCTCGATAAGGTGACTCACTCGTAACTTTTTAACGTCAGTGCTGGGTAATTCCCACAACTTTCCTATACTTTTACAGACTTATCTGTAAACGATGTCCAACCCATGTCCGAGAACAACACTCAAAACTGGAAAGACAAGTATCTGACGGCGCTGGAAGAATTTGAACTCTGCCAGAAAAAGGACAGCCAACGGCTGGATCTGCTGCGCAGAGGGCTGGTGCGCGTTAGTCTGGCGGCAGACGGCCTGGACCCTGCCTTGGATGAACAGCTGGACGAAATCCGCACCGGGCTGCGGGGAGGGCGCGACATCCAGACCTTAGAGCCCGTGGTTGCTCAGCTGGAACGCACCATCGTTGCTCTGGATGATCGCCGCAAAGACGAGCACGGCGAACTGCGGAACCTGATAGATACCCAGCTTGAGCAGTATCTGGCCATGAGCCTGCCTCGGGCGGATAAGTCCACCATCAAGAAATTACGCAAATCGCTGCCACAACTGCTGTCCGGCAGCGGCAACCTGGCCGATATCATCAAAAGCCTGAATCAGGCCAATGGCCAGGTTATCCGACACCTGTCACAACGCATAGAAGAACTGGGCGAAGGCAAAAGCGGACTACTATCACGCCTGTTTAGAAACGCAGGCAACGACAAAATCGACAGCGACAAAATCGGCAGCGACAGTACGGACGATGACAATAACGATGACGACAATGACAGTATCGTTATCGACAACCCGGACTTCGAAAACCCCGCCATCTCCGCCAGCGACCAGGAAGAGTACGGCATCGATCCGAAAGACAGCGATGAAGCCTCCGATTCTGCGCCACCCCCACCAACCTCAGACATGCCTCTGGCCCAGCACGACCCGGAACTGCTGCAACGCCTGGGACACATCCTCTGCGGTTTGCTCGAACAGCTGGAGGTGCCGCCAGACTATAGCAGCCGCAAGGAACAGCTGGTCGATCGCATTAAAGCCCCTTTCCCACTGGATCATTTACCGGAATTTCTGGATGAAACCACCCAGCTGGTGGCCTCCACCCGCATGGTGGCACAAAAGGAATTTGAAGGCTTTCTGGTAGCCCTGCACCAGCGCTTAAATGATATACAGGAATTTCTCGTCACCGCACGCCAAGGCGAAGAACGCTCCCTGCAAAATCAGGAAAAACTGGACCAGGATGTCCGCCAGGAACTGGCAGACATGAAAGTGACCGTAGAAGGCAGCAACGACCTGGGCAAACTGAAACTGGACATTGAAAGCATGGTAAACCGAATAGTGGCGGCGGTAGACCTCTTCCATTCCGAAGAAAAGCAGCGCCGCGATGCCGTTTTCGAGCATATCGAAGCCCTCGGCCAACGCATGGCGTCGATGGAAGGCGAGGCGCTGGAGCTGAAGAACAACCTGGAAACCCAGCGCTTGGAAGCCCTGCGGGATGCCCTCACCGAACTGCCCAACCGAGCCGCCTACGACGACCAGATCGATTCCGAATTCACCCGCTGGCGCCGTCACAGCCGACCGCTCTCGATTGCCATTATCGACATCGACCACTTCAAACAGGTAAACGATACCCTGGGTCATCTGCGCGGCGACAAAGTGCTCAAATTAGTGGCACGAGAAGTGTCCCGTCGCATCCGTAATGAAGACTTCGTGGCCCGCTACGGCGGTGAAGAGTTCGTAGCCATCATGCCCGAAACAGACCTGGAATCAGCCTACGCTGCCATGGAAAAAGTGCGGCTGGCGATAGAGGAATGCCCCTTCAACTTTAACCAACAGCGCATCCCCATTACCGCATCATTCGGCATTGCCACCTTCCACGAAGGGGATGAAATTGAAACCTGCTTTGAGCGCGCCGACAAAGCCCTCTACAAAGCCAAAGAAAACGGCCGAAATAGAATAGAAAGGGGTTGATACGGCCACTTTTTACAAAACCCATACAATGTGCAATCCCTGTCGGCCATCTCCTTACCCCATTTGGCCAAATATGCCTATTTAGACAGCAACCCTCATGATGTAATTTCGCTTATGCGACGATCAAGTCAGCCGCTTTAAAGATAATCTTGACCCCAAAATAATAACAACAATAACAGGATTTACTTCGTCATGAAGCGCACCAACCAATCAGAACGTCTCACGTTACTGGACAAGGTCAATGTTTGCCTGCAGGACTTTGGCGATCACGTTATGCATCTTGTCTTTGATGTCAGCGGCTCGGTAGATGTTTCCCGCTTGCAAAGAGCCGCTCGCCTCAGCCTGATTCAGCACCCCATCATGTCGAAACGTCTGGTCAAACACCGTTGGCAACCTCGCTGGCATGATCGCTCCGCCCAAGAGCTGGACAGCTACGGCTACTGCGAATTGATCACCAGCCAGCCCCGCCAATCCGCCATCGACGAATTTCTGGTAAAGGAATTGGATTACCAGCGGGAGCCCATGCTTAAAATCAGGGTTGTACGGCAGCAACACGATACCATATGCATCAAAGTCAGTTGCGTTCCCATCGATGGCCGCGGATTTCTGATCTTTGTGGAAGACCTGTTAGCCATTTATGAAGCGCTAAAACATAACCCAGAATATCATCCTGAACCAGGGTCAACCGCATTACGCAGCACCAAAGCACTGCTCCCACTGTTCAAACTTCCCGATCTGTTCAAGCTGCTGTTTTTTGGCCTCAAGAATCAACTTACCGACAGCCGCACCGCTGGCAATTGGCAGTTCCCATGCACTGATGCCACGCACATAGAAAAACGTTATTACTGTCACCAGTTTTCCGAATCGACTCTGCAGGCCATTACCCAATATCGAAAAAAAGCGGGCCTTACGTTTAACGACATATTACTGGGGGCCTATTACAAAGCGCTCTACGATATCATCCAGCCCACCAGGAAAGGTCCGTTTTGCATTCTAAACACCTACGACCTGCGCCGCTATGAAACCGAAAGCGCCCCCGACCGAGTCGCCAACTACTCCAGTTTTATCAACACCAATGTCAGCATGGACGCCAAAACCGATTTCATTGGTGCAGCACGGGGCGTACATCGATCCATTAACGATCGTAAAAACCATTACCCCGGCATGACCGAAGGCCCGTTCATCTGGCCAATCCTGACATTCCTGCCTTTTTCTGTGGGCAGCTTTATTGTTAAACAATTGTTGAAACATCGCGGCGAAAAAATACCGGTCTTCACCAATGTCGGCGTCATCAACACCAGCAGCATGCTCGTTGAAGGACGCCCCATTACCAACGTCATGCCGTTTGCACCACTGGAATTTCCCCCCAAGCTGACAGTAACACTGGCCACCTCAGGACAAGTAGTGAGCCTCAGTGTCGGCTATAGCGCGCAGCATTTTCCCTCGGCGTTAATGAAGCGCCTGTTTGACGAAATGGAACGATTAATTCTGCAAACCTGCTCCCTCCCGCAAAAAGAGGTTGCATAGTGTCATGTTGCAGCACCTAGTCCATAAACGCCTGTATTATTTCATAGGCACACTGATTCTACTGTTGGCGCTGTCCAGTCAACTTCTACACATGGTGTTTAATGGCAACGTGAACGTCATGTTTGATGAAGATGACGTGCATTTTCAACGCCTCAAACAACTGGATCAGCAATACATAGAGTCCAATTATCTCATTGTGCTGTTCGAGCCCGCCAACAAGGATATCTACAGTCCGGAATCCATAAAGGCGATAGAAGAACTAACCCAGGAGCTATGGCAATTACCTCACACCATTCGCGTGGACTCCCTCAGTAACTACCCTCGCTTGAGCGTTGCCGGTGATGAACTTTCAGTAGAAAGCCTTGTAGAGGCCGAACAAACACTGACTCAAACACAGATAGACAGCATTCGCCGCTACGCGCGGGGAGATCAGCAGCTCAATGGACGCATGGTGTCACCTTATGAAAACGCCAGCGCCCTGTTTGCCAGCATTGCACTACCAGAAGAACATCTGGAATCCATTCTTGAACTGAGCAAACAAGCCCTACTGCTGCAACAAGACTTTGAACAACGTTATCCCGGCAGCAAGCTGTACCTGAACGGCGATGTCGCCATTGAAAATGCCATGCTGCAAGTCACCATGGACGACATCCTGCGGGTAAACCCAATTGTATTCGGCACCATATTCATCCTACTGGGAATATTCCTGCGCTCCATTATGGCCATCGCCGCCGCCGGTGCTGTGGTCATCGCATCCACGGGGCTGTCTGCCGGTGTTCACGTTTTATTAGGTTTTGAAATGAACCCCATTACCATGATGGCACCGGCCATCATTATGGTGCTGGCAGTAGCCGACAGTATTCATGTACTCACCGCCTACCGAATTCTGTGCGCAGGAGGCACGCCACCACATCAGGCCATGGTAGAGAGCCTGCGTAAAAACCTGAGCCCGGTATTCTGGACCAGCGTCACCACAGCCGTCGGCTTCATGGGCATGAACTTCGGCGACTCTCCTCCGTTCCGAACTATGGGCAACATGGCGGCCATCGGCGTTTTGTTCGCATTTGTCTGTACCTTTACCGTACTGCCTATGGTGGCGTTGCTGTTCCCTACCCAATATAAAGGCCAGGCCTTCACCATGGCACGCTCAATGGAAAAGCTGGCACGCTGGGTAATAGGCACCAGCCGCTCACTGCTACTCATAGTATTTGCCGTCTCCATTCTGTTAATGATGTGCATCCCGAACCTAAAGCTGAACGATGACATTTCAGAATACTTTGATTCATCTCTGCCGATTTATGATTCAATTCAGTTTGCCCGCCACAACACCAATGGCGTTCAATACATCCTGTACTCCATGGACAGCGGTGAAGAGAACGGCGTTCACAACCCCGCCTTTCTGCAGAAAGTTGATGCGTTTTCTACTTGGCTACGCTCCCAGCCGGATGTGAGCGGTGTATCCAGCTATGTGGATACCATCAAAAAAATACATCGCACCATGAACCAGGATGATCCTGATTTTTACGCCATCCCTGATACAGCACCACTGATCGCCCAGTACCAACTGCTGTATGAGATGTCGCTGCCACCAGGCATGGATCTGACGCGGGATCTTTCACTGGATCGATCAGCATTGAAGCTCACCGTCAACGTCGATGGTAGCGAAAATCAAACTCTGATTGATCTTGAACAACGCATTGATCAATGGCTTGCAAGCAACCAGCCAGCGTTACGAAATCAGGGAACCAGCCAACTATTGATGTTTGCCCACATGGGCACCAACATTATTCGCAGCATGGTGGATGGCTCGCTGTTCACCCTTATCTTCATCTCCATATTCATGATTGTTGGTTTACGTTCACTAAAATTTGGCTTGCTCAGTATTATTCCAAATGTGTTCCCACCGATTGTGGTATATGGCATATGGGCCGTGGCCGTAGGCCACGTTAATCACGCTGCGGCTATGACGTTCAGCATCTGCCTCGGCTTGGTGGTGGATGACACCATTCATTTCATCAGCAAATATCTCTACGCACGCCGTGCCGGATCGACACCACAACAATCAGTGGAATACAGTTTTATTCATTCAGGCACCGCCATTGTTATCACCTCGATCACACTAAGTTGCGGCGTACTACTGCTTTCATTATCCAATTTCACTGTTAACGACACCATGAGCATGATGCTGGCAGGGATCATCATGACAGCGTTGGCTTTTGACCTGATTTTTTTACCCAGTTTATTGTTATGGGCGGATCGCTTTCAGATCACTAAGCCCGCAACCAATTTACAGGATTCTTCCGCCAATATCTGATTGCCATTACGGAGCATGAACCATGAACATGACACGTTTTGAGAGTATGGGTGTTTATCTACCCGAACGAGAGGTAACTACCAAGGAGTTGGTAGAAAGCATGGAAACCCAACCCATGTTTGATATAGAAAAACTCACAGGAATCAAAACCCGTCGCTGGCGCGGCGAGGATGAAGACTGCCATAGCCTGGCATTGTCGGCGATTAAAACATGCCTCAATAACTCCAAGTACAAGATCGAGGACATCGATATCATCATCTGCACATCGATAACCCGCTTCAAAGATGGGCTTACATTTGTGCTGGAACCTTGCCTCAGCAGCTACCTGAAAAAATCCCTCGGTATGCGCAAGGATGCTCTGAACTTTGATATCACCAACGCCTGCGCAGGCATGTTTACCGGCGTGCACGTACTTGATCAGATGATCAAAAGCGGCGCAGTTAAAACCGGACTGATCGTAAGCGGTGAATGCATTACTCCCATTACCGAAACCGCACTCAAAGAAATAAACAACCCCATTGATGAGCAATTTGCCTCCCTCACTGTAGGGGATTCCGGGGCTGCGGTAATAATGGATCTTTCTCCCAGCGAGGATGAAGGCATTGATCTGCTGGAAATATCAACGCTCTCGCAATTCTCAGATTATTGCTATGGCATGCCCAGCGATCAAAACCCAGGGGTTGCCATGTATACCAAAGCAATGGAGATCCATGCCACCGTTATCCAGCGATTGCCTCAGTCATTGGGCCGTTTTTCAGAAAAGAACAACGTAACCGGGCTTGATTTTGACCATGTCATTCCACACCAGACCTCGGAACGCGCTATACGGTCCGCACTGGATCTATGCGGTGAAACATTGGGTAACGTACCCCACACTTGCGTGGTATTGGATCGGTTCGGTAATACTTCATCAACATCCCATTTCGTGGCCCTTGATGATCAACTTAAACAGGGCGTCATCCAACCCGGACAGCGCATACTGATGCTAATCCTCGCTTCAGGCATCGTGCTCGGTGTGGCATCCGTAAAACTCGGCAATCTACAGGGGGTGCACTGATATGGGAACCATCATCAAAAGCGCAGCAGTCATTACCGACAATGGTTTCAGCGCCATTAAAAATGCTACTCAGGCCAGCATAAAGTGTCTCGAATCTGCGGGTATCAGCCCAGATGAAGTTGGGTTACTGATCAACGCCGGTGTATGTCGGGATGACAATATCATGGAACCCAGCATCGCCAGTCTGATTCAAAAAGATCTGAGCATGGGCCTTGATCTTTCTGCTGAAAACCCTGACCAATCCACATTATCTTTCGACGTGGTAAACGGTGCCTGCGGTTTTCTCAACGCTGTCAATATTGCCGACTCCTTTCTCAAGAATCGAACCGTGCGCTATGCTCTGGTGGTCTGCGGCGACGCCCACCCCTCCCGCACGGATCACGCTGAGTTTCCTTATGTAGCCGTGGGCGCAGCAGCGCTGCTGCAACTCGGTGCCGATGACAAAGGCTTCCAGGGTTTCGGTTATATCAGTAACGATAATCACACACCTTCAAGTGTCAGCACCTTTGGACGCGTTCTCGACTTTGGCGATCAAGGTCGCAACAAAATCAATTGGGAATTCGACGACAATCACCTGCAGACGTTTGGTGCGTTAAACATTGAACTTATCAACCAATACCTGGATGACCACCAATCTCCGCAGATTGATTTTCTGTTAGGTAGCGATTTGGCACCTGGATTCAGCACGCAGGTGTGTGAGCAAAGCCAGCTAGCACAACAGAACACTCGTGCAATGGAGCTGTTTAAGTTGCTTCAGGGGGATGCACACAGTGCCACCTCGATTGCGGCGTACGATCAACTGCAAAACGAGATCACCGACCTTAGTGGCCGTACAGCTCTGTTCAGTGCCGTGGGATCTGGTGATGCCAGCGTCTGCGCTTTATATCGTTTCTAGGGGCTCAGTATGAACGTACTTGTCACCGGAGGAGGCGGATTTCTTGGCCGCTATATCGCTGAGCAACTGATGCAACGCGGTTATGTTGTCAGTGTGTTGTGCCGGAGCGCTTACCCGGAGCTGTCCGAGCAGGGCATTAATGTCATTCGTGGCGATGTGACCAACCCAGACGATGTAAACAGAGCGATACAGGGTAATACTTTTGTGTTTCATGTTGCTGCCATGGTGGGTTATTGGGGCAGCTACGAAGATTTTTTTAACACCAATGTAAACGGTACACAGAACGTCATTAACAGTTGCCAGATGCATGGGGTTAGCAAATTAATCTACACCAGCTCCCCTAGCGTCACCATGAACAACATGGATATACACAATGGCAACGAATCGCTGCCCTACCAAAAACAGTATCATTCACATTACTCAGCCACCAAGGCCATTGCCGAACGGGCGGTGTTGGCAGCACACCATCCCAACGGGCTACACACCGTCGCCATTCGCCCCCATTTGATTGTAGGCCCGCGGGATAACCACCTGCTGCCTCGACTGCTGCAAAAAGCCAACAGCGGCAAACTGAAACAGATCGGGCCAGGGCATAATAAAGTCAGTGTGACCTATGTAGAAAATGCGGCCCATGCTCACATCATGGCAGCCGAATCCCCCAATACTGGAGGTAAGGCTTATTTCATCAATGAACCGGAGCCAGTGGTGCTGTGGCCGTGGCTGAAGCACATTCTGGCCAATCTGAATGCGCGCCAGCCACGCATAAAGGTACCGTTCAAGGTGGCCTTCGCGGCGGGCTGGGTGTTGGAGTTAGTATACGGTGCGCTGAAGATTAAAAAGGAGCCATTGGTAACACGGTTTATTGCGTCGGAGCTGTACAGAAATCATTATTTTTCGATAGAACGTGCCAAACGCGATTTCGATTATGAGCCACTTTTCAGCTTTGAGCAGGCCGAAAGAAAAACATTGGACTCTATCCGCAACGCCTAGTTTAGTAACTTGCGCAAACGCTCCAGCAGCACGTCTTCATCCAATGGTTTGGTAATCAGATCGGTGACACCGGAGGCGAGGATTTCTTCATCTTCGCCTTTGATGGCGTGAGCGGTGAGAGCGATAATCGGCAAAGTCTGAAAGCGCTCCTGGGCACGCAAGCGACGGGTTGCTTCCTTACCATCGATGCCCGGTAAGGAAATATCCATCAGGACAACATCAAACTCTTCGCTTTCCAGCCTGGTAAGACAGTCTTCCGCACAATTAACACCAGTAACTGCATATTCCTCATCTTCCAGAATCCAGGTCACCAGCTTCATGTTGTCTGGATTGTCTTCCACCACCAGCACTTTGTTACCCATTTTCATAACCCTTATCGCTACTGCTCACCGTTAAGTGTAGCTGCTTTTGAAAAAGACAGGATGCGGTTCAAGAGCACTTCAACCTACTGATTTTTAATGCATTCTGCATTTTCATGATAGCGATTAAGTATAAGCCGTTAGTGCTTTATGGCCTGGAGTTATAGCAACGAGACGATTACACCTCTCCGTACTGGGCTGCGTTGCCAAGCCAACGTGCAATCAGCCGCTCCCCCCTGGCGGGATCCTTTTCCAGCAACACCTGGGCCATATCTTTGCTGTCCTCCAGCAGACCCTCATCGCGCAGCAAATTGGCGATACGGAAGGTCATTTCGCCCGTTTGGCGCGTACCTAGTACCTCCCCTGGGCCCCGCAGGTGCAGATCTTTCTCTGCGATCACAAAGCCATCATTGGTCTGGCGCATGATATCCAAACGTTCCCGCCCAAGTTTGGACAGAGGCTTTTGATACATAAGCAAACAGAAACTCTCTGTGGAGCCTCGCCCCACCCGGCCACGCAACTGGTGTAACTGGGCCAACCCTAAGCGTTCCGGGTTTTCGATGATCATCACGCTGGCGTTAGGTACATTGACCCCCACCTCGATCACCGTGGTGGCAACCAACACTTGAATCTGTGCTTTCTTAAACTGATCCATAATATCGGCTTTTTCTGCAGGCTTGAGTCGACCATGCACCAGGCCAACACGGACCTCCGGCAGAAACTTTTTTAATTGATCTGCGGTATCTTCGGCAGCCTGGCATTCCAGCACTTCAGATTCTTCAATCAACGTGCACACCCAATACACTTGCCGCCCTTCCTGACAAGCGTTACGAACCCGCGCCACTACTTCATGGCGACGACTGCTTTCCACCACCACGGTTTTTACCGGCGTGCGGCCCGGTGGCAACTCATCGATAATAGAGGTATCCAAATCTGCGTAGGCACTCATGGCCAGCGTGCGCGGTATGGGGGTGGCTGTCATGATCAATTGATGCGGCACGACACCGGTTGCCTCACCTTTTTGTTTCAACGCCAAACGTTGATGTACGCCAAAGCGATGCTGCTCATCAATGATGACTAACGCCAGGTTGCGGTAGTTTACCTCTTCCTGAAACAGCGCATGAGTGCCTACCACCATGTGGGCCGTACCACTTTCAATCAGAGCAAGCTGCTCATTGCGCTTTTTGCCTTTAAGTTTTCCCGACAGCCATGCAACCCTCAGCCCTAACGGCTCAAACCACTCCACAAAAGCGTGAAAATGCTGCTCAGCCAATATTTCAGTGGGCGCCATCATAGCCACTTGGTAACCGGCCGCAATGGCCAGTAACGCAGCGCGCGCAGACACCAGGGTTTTACCGGCCCCCACATCCCCTTGCACCAATCGCAACATCGGATGGTTCTGCACAAGGTCAGCACAGATCTCTTCATGCACTCGCTGTTGGGCAGCCGTGGGTTTAAACGGCAAGCCCTGCAATAACTGTTGCTCCAGAGGTGAGGCTGAAGGTAATGACACCGAGGTTTGAGCCTTCGCCCGTTGCCGTAGTTTCAGTAAACTCAGATGGTGGGCTGTTAACTCCTCCAGCGACAAGCGCTGCTGGGCACGATGCGATCCATCCAGCAATGCCTGCACTGGCGCATCCGCCGGAGGGCGATGAACATAATGCAACGCTTCAACCAATGATGGCCACTGTGCTGCATGCATAGCCTCTACCGGTAACAGTTCTGCCACCGCCTGGGCCTTGCCCAGCAACTTCAGCACCTGATCGCTGAGTTTTCTCAGCGTGGGTTGTTGAATGCCCTCGGTGGCCGGGTATACCGCCGTGAGCGCAGCTTCCACCGGCGCGTCGGCAGACTCCATAATGCGATATTCAGGGTGTGCCATTTCTTTACCCATGCCGGTAAGGCGAACCTCACCGTAGCAACGTACAATCGCACCGGGCTGGAAATGATTTTTTTGACTGGTCGAAAAATGAAAAAAACGCAGATGAATCTGACCGGTGCCATCTTCTATGCGGCAAATAAGGCTGCGCCGCTTCCGAATCACAACATCCGCCATTAACACTCGACCTTGGATCAACACCTCACTACCCTCCCGCGTGGCACCTATGGGCACCAAACGGGTTCGATCCTGATAACGGAATGGCAGATGAAACAGTACATCCTGCAGAGTACGAATGCCTAAACGGGCGAGCTTTTCAGCCTGTGCAGCCCCCACACCTTTTAGCTGTGTCACCGGCGTGCTGGAAAAAAAATCGGGCGTCACTGCTGATAGTGTCATTACAGTGTTGCAGCACCCGGCAACGCGCAACTGGTAATGGCCTCTACCAACGCAGCAACGGCTTTAGGGCGAGAGAAACGTTGGCGCGACACTATGGACACTCGACGATAAGGTGTTTTGCCTGCAAAAGGCCGCTCCACCAACGTATCGCTATCATATATGTGCTTGTCGGTAGATGAACTGGGTAGAATGGTGAGCCCAAGCCCCGACGCCACCATATGGCGCAGTGTTTCCAACGACGTGCCCTGCGGCAAACTGGTTTCATCGCTGTGCTTGAGTATGCCTGGACATGCATTCAACACCTGATCACGGAAACAGTGGCCATCCCCCAACATAAGGATGTTTTCTTTCTCCAACTGCTTGCGGGTTATTTTTTCCTGCTTTGCCAATGGATGAATAGTTGGAATCAATACCACAAATGACTCATCATACAGATCCTGTATTTCCACATCCGGCTCATCGAAGGGCAGCGAAATAATGATCGCATCCAGTTCGCCATTGCGCAGTTTCTGTCGCAATACCCCGGTATAGTTTTCTTCCAACACCAATGGCATATCCGGTGCGATGCGTTTGATATTACGAATCAAATGAGGAAACAGGTAAGGGCCCACAGTAAATATTGCACCCACCCGCAAAGGCAGGTTCAACTGGCCTTTACCCTCTTGGGCAATCTGTTTCACCAACTCTGCTTCTTCCAGCACCTTGCGTGCCTGCCCTACGATGCGCTCCCCCGCCATGGTCACCCGCACATCTGATCGGTTGCGCTCAAAAATGGTCACATCCAGTTCGTCTTCCAACTTCTTAATCGCCACACTCAGGGTAGGCTGGCTGACAAAACAACGCTCCGCGGCCCGACGGAAATGCCGTTCCTGCGCCAGGGTAACAATGTATTTCAGTTCAGTGAGGGTCATGGCAGATTCCGTAATTGTTGCTGGTCACATGGATTGCAACACGATAGCATAAGCTGATTGCAATCTGAAGAATATAACACTTTAACTATCAAGACTGGTAACGGTAATCATGGCGAGAATTTTGTTGGCAGGCTGCGGATCAATTGGCAACCAGCTGGGAGAGCAACTGCAAGCAGCCGGGCATGAGGTATATGGCTTGCGTCGCTCGGCCGTGGCGATGGCCTTTCCCAGTATACAAGCGGATCTGAGCAAGCCATTGCCCGATGATTTACTGCCTGCCGATTTGCATTACGTTGTTCACACCGGCACCCCCTCAGAACGCAGTGACGCAGGCTATGAGACAGGCTATCCACGGGCCGTTAAGCATTTACTCAAAGCGTTGCAAGGGCATGCCCTACGCCGTTTTTTGTTTGTCTCCAGTACGGCAGTTTATCATCAGGATGATGGCAGTTGGGTGGATGAACACAGCACAACACACCCACAGCGTTACAATGGGGTTCGTATGCTGGAGGCCGAGGCTCTGCTGGAGGAGTCTGGCTTGCCATACAGCGCCGTGCGTTTTGGTGGCATTTATGGGGGCGGCCGCAGCTGGTTGATCCGAAGAGTTCAGGCGGGAGCGGAAATCCAGTCCGAGCCCCCCAAGTATACCAACCGCATCCACCAGGACGACTGCGTGGGGGTGTTGCGACATCTGATCGAGCAAAGCGAACAGGGCGCACCCCTTCATTCCGTCTACGTTGCGGTGGATGATGACCCTGCCAATGAAGCAACTGTTTGCCGCTGGTTGGCGTCACAACTGGGGGCACCAGATCCCAAACCGGTCTGTGCCGCCGATCCAGCATCACAAAACAAACGATGCAACAACAAACTATTGAAAACGACTGGGTACTGCTTCACGTTTCCTGATTTTCGTGCTGGCTACCAGGCCGCCCTTGATCACATGTAGCATCCTCTATCGGGAAACCGGTGCAACCCACTGCTGCTGGATCTGTTGCTGCGTTTCATACATGCTGCGCTGGTTATCGTAGAGCTTTTTCTCTACGATCTGCTCCTTCTTCAAAGACTCCAGCGTAGCCTGCTTGCTTTGATACGCCTTAGCCAGGGAATCATCCGCTGACACCCTGCGCAGCTTCGACACCACCGCCGATGAAGCGCTGAGGGCTTGATTATCCTGCAGGCTGGCCAATTCCTGTTTGACCTCTTCCAGCTCCTGCACCCGCTGATCCAGAAGCAGCTTCAATTCATTCACTTCCTTTTCCCGCTCGGCAATGATTTTTTCCTGCTGGCGAATGCTTTCTTCCTGCTTGCTTAAGCTGTCTTCCAAAGCGAAGGTATTGGTAGTACGGACTTCCAGCTCATTGAATTTTACAGTCAGATCCCCATATTTGTACGAGATGAACAAAAACCCAACGGTAAACGCCACCAGGGCAAAACTGGCTGCATGCCAGAACGATTTTGGTATGCCTTCCAGATCCATGATGTACCCCCTATTTGAATTGTAAAGTTGAACTCCGTATTACCATGATCAATACAGTGGATACAACCATGGCTTTGCGGGCAGCTATTGAATACACTGGCCGCAGCTTACTAAACGTGCAGACGAAGGAGCACTTCATGTTGCCGAAGAATTTTCTCATCAGTTTAATGTTACTGATTTCCGTGATCAGCCTCAGTGGTTGCGGAGTAAACAACATCCCCAGCCTGGATGAGCAGGTTAAAGCCAACTGGGCCCAGGTGGAAAATCAGTATCAACGCCGTAGCGATCTGATTCCCAATTTAGTATCGACCGTTAAGGGCTATGCAGCCCACGAGCAGGAAACGCTGCAAGCGGTAGTGGAGGCCCGCGCCAAGGTAGGCTCCATGCAGGTGGACAACTCCATCATCAACGACCCCAAAGCCCTGCAACAATTTGAAGCGGCTCAAGGCCAGTTGACCAGCGCCCTGAGTCGATTGATGGTGGTGGTTGAACGGTATCCTGATCTTAAGGCAAATCAGAACTTTCTGGCATTACAGTCGCAACTGGAAGGCACCGAAAACCGGATCAGCGTGGCGCGCAGGGATTTTATTCAGTCTGTAAGCGCCTACAATACCGAGATCCGCACCTTCCCGGGCCGTATCTGGCACAGCTTGCTCTACAGTGACATGCCCCTGCGCGAAACCTATCAGGCCACCAGCAGTGGTGCCGAAGAAGCACCTAAGGTTGAGTTCTGATGTTACGGCTATGCTGCGGACTGCTATTGGGAATATTGATCAGCACCTCGTTGCTGGCGCAGCCCTCGTTTCCCAAATTGTCCGGGCAGGTGGTGGATACCGCCAATTTGCTGGACAGCTCAGCAGAACAACGCATCACGTCTCAATTACAGGCCCACGCCAACGCAACCGGTAATCAGATAGTGGTGGTTACCGTGCCTGATTTACAAGGCTATGGCATAGAAACATTCGGCTACCAGTTAGGCCGACACTGGGAGATCGGCCAAAAAGGCAAAAATAACGGTGTGTTGCTGATCATCGCCAAAGCCGAGCGTAGCATGCGGATTGAAGTGGGCTATGGCCTGGAAGGCACCCTCACCGATGCTATCAGCGCCAATATCATTCAAACCATACTGCGACCCGCCTTCAAGCGCGGCCAGTTTGAACAGGGTATTGAGGCAGGCACCACCGCCATCATTGCCGCCTTGGGCGGCCAATACAGTATGCGCAAAGCCAGCAGCGGCAAAAAGGCGCCAACCGCCCTCGTGCTGCTGATTTTCATCATAATCATCGCCATGAACGTGTTACGTGGTGGCGGTGGCCCTGGTTTTGGCCGTCGCTACGGCTCTGGTCACTACTACGGTGGCGGCCTGGGCAGCGGCGGATTCGGTGGAGGGGGCGGTTTTTCCGGCGGCGGTGGCAGTTTTGGAGGCGGTGGCGCCTCGGGAGGATGGTGATGACATTATTGACGCAGCAGCAGCTTAAATCGGTAGCAGATGCCATAGATGCCATCGAACACAACACAGACGCAGAACTGGTCACCGTATTAGCCAAGCAGGCCGATGGCTACCTGTATATCCCGACACTGTACGCTGCCGTTGCCGCACTGTTGGTTCCCATTGTGCTGAAGCTGACGCCTTTTTGGTTAAGCAGCGATGAACTGTTCCTGGCTCAATGGGCTACGTTTGCAGTGTTGGCGTTACTGTTTCGGATACCGGCCATTATGATGCGACTGGTTCCAAAATCGGTAAAACAGTGGCGCGCTTCGAGTTTGGCACGACGCCAGTTTCTGGACAACAACCTGCACCATACCAAAGGCGAAACCGGGGTGCTGGTATTTGTATCGGAAGCAGAGCACTACGTAGAGATCATCGCCGACCGCGGCATCAGCCAGCACGTGAGCAACGATCAATGGCAAGGCATCGTGAACGAATTGACCGCCCATATTAAGCGCAAGCAGACCTTGGATGGCATGCTCGGTTGCATCAACGCCTGCGGTGAATTGTTAAAACAATATTCGCCGGCGACAGAAAGCAAGAATGAGTTGCCGAATCATTTGGTGGTGTTAAATTAGCCAACCTACTATACATCCAATAGATGGGTACAAGTCTTATACATATATTGAGGAAGATATTATCGCCAATATCCCGAAAGAGGACTGTAGCTTGGTGTTAATTCAACCTAAACAGACCTCGGAGCTTATTAAAGTCATGCTCAACTCCCTGCTGATATCCTTGCTCGCCCTTCTTCCTCTAGTGTGCTTCGCCAGCCCAGCTGTGTCAGATACCGAGACCAGTGCCAACACAAACAATGGCACCATCGTCTTCTTTCGAGAAAAGAAAGCAAAAGGCGCAGCCATTCGATTTTCCATTAACGACCATGCCGGCGCGGTGATTGGTTCGCTTTCAAACGGAACCGTGATCCGCAAAGAGCTGGCTCCGCAGGAGTATACCTTTACCGTTAGATCGCCTTCAGTGGATGGCCAGGATTCCATCACGGTTAAAGTGACACCAGGCACCACGATCTATATAAAAGGGGAAATACTCTGGGGTTGGCCGGCCGGCCGGCCGAAATTCACCCTGACGCCTGAGTCTGAAGCACTAAGCATAGTTTCACAACTCGAATAACCGCACCGGACAATCATTATTCGATAAACAAGAGCGCCTGAATCCACAACAATGAGAAAGCATCCATGATTTCAAAACTGAGCCACACTGCTCTAGCCCTTACCTGCCTCCTTAGTATAAGCACACACACTGGCCGCTGGCGGCGGGGGCGTTGTTACCAGCGACCCGAGCAAGCACTTTGATCCGAAGGGTAAGTTACCCTCGAAGTACACGATAGAGCTGCAAGAAGGACTGCGTAAGAGTCTGCCATTCGACGACAAACGTGATTTTGAAGAGGCAAAGCGGGGCTTTATCGCTGCGCCTACCTACAAACAAATCATGGCAGAAGCCGGCAACGTGGCGTGGGACATGGGAAGCTACGAATGGTTGTTGGAAGAAGGCCAGAACTTCGACAGCATTCATCCCTCACTCCAGCGTCAAGCCATTCTCAATATGGCCTATGGCTTGTACGAAGTGGTGCCCGGTAAAATCTATCAGGTACGCGGCTACGACCTTGCCAACATCAGCTTTATTAAAGGTAAAACCGGCTGGATTGTCTTCGATCCATTGACCGCAAAAGAAACCGCTGCCGCTGCCCTTAAGTTTATAAATGAACAACTGGGTGAGCGCCCGGTGGTTGCTGTGGTTTACTCGCACTCCCATGGTGACCATTTCGGTGGAGTTCGCGGCGTAGTGGACGAGGCTGACGTCAAATCAGGCAAGGTCAAGATCATCGCTCCCGAAGGGTTTATGCATCACGCCGTGGCCGAGAATGTCATGGCTGGCAACGTCATGACACGCCGCATGTTCTTCCAATACGGTGTATTGCTACCCCGTAGCCCCTACGGCCACGTCGATCAATCCATCGGCAAGAATACCGCCGCTGGCAACCTCGGACTTATTGAACCCAACGTCATCATCAAGCAAGACTTTGAAGACATGACCATCGACGGCATTAAAATGGTCTTTCAGAACACGCCCGGCACCGAGGCTCCGGCCGAGATGAACACTTGGTTTCCGGACATGAAAGCGTTCTGGGCAGCTGAGAACATCACCGGCACCATTCACAACATCTACACGCTACGCGGCGCCCTGGTACGTGATGCACTGGAATGGTCGAAGCAAATCAATATTGCACTGTACCGATTCGGGCAAGACGCGGAAGTCATGTTCGCCTCCCACAGCTGGCCACGATGGGGTAACGATCGAATTCAGGAAATCATGCGGACTCAACGTGACACCTACGCACACCTGAACAACCAGGTTTTGCATCTGGCCAACCAAGGCGTAACCATCAATCAAATACACAACGTCTATGCACTGCCGGACAGCCTGCGCAATCAGTGGGCAGCACACAGCTATCACGGCTCCGAAGAGCACAACAGTCGTGCGGTGGTGAATCGTTATCTCGGTTACTGGGATGCCAATCCAGCCACACTCGTCCCTCTGTCACCGGAAGACTCAGCCCCACTGTATGTTGAAATGATGGGCGGCGCCAAAAAGATCATCAAGAAGGGGCGCGCGCTGTATGAGGAAGGCAAGTATCTGCACGCTTCCGAGATACTCAACAAGCTGGTGTATGCCGAACCCAAAAACCAGACCGCAAAAGACCTGCTGGCTGACACTTTTGAACAAATTGGCTACCAAAAGGAAAGCCCCAGTGTGCGCAACAGCTTCCTGGCCGCTGCGTATGAGCTACGGCATGGCATGCCCAGCGGTGCGTCACCGAAAGCATCAGGCCCCGACGTAATCCGTGGCATGTCCACTGGACTGTGGCTCGATTTCCTGGGAGTCCGTTTAGACACGAGCAAAACCGACGGTAAGCACTTCATTATCAACTTCGTCACACCCGATAATGGTGAAAAATATCTGGTGGAACTGAGCAATTCTGCACTCACCAACATCAGCGGTGTTCAGTCGTCAAAGGCCGATCTCACCATCACCATGAACCGATCCGAACTGAATGACGTCATGATGGGCAAAATTACCTTTGACGAGAAAATCAAAGCTGGAAAAGCCACATTAAAAGGCAACCGAAAGCCCTATGATGAACTGAAGAACATGCTGTCAACGTTTACCATGGCCTTTGAACTGCTACCCGGAACCCTGCCCGACAAAAAGGCGACACCAACATCTGGCAACACATTCCAGCAAGCGAGCCCCGCTGACACTTCAGGGGGTTGATAGCCAGCGCACAGCCAGCCTTCTGGCGCGGAGCCCGAATCAGGCTCCGCGCCAGAAGGCTTCTATTTTCTTACCCAAACCCAGTCTTTCTTCTGAATACTTTTTCAAATCAGCCTCACGCTTAACGTCACCTGATTTCCTGGCGGCAATCCGATATTGCTATTATTCCTATCAATGTCCGTTTTATATCTCAAATAACCGCCCCTCCATAGTTCCAACCTCCAATCGCATCAAAGAGAGCAATCCCACGCTCTGGGCAGTTCGTTGATATACGATAGCTGTAGTTCCCTATTTTGAAATCACTATCATCATAAGATGAGCGGGAAGAAAGTTCTTTTATCGAGGTTTTGTAGTCAATTGGAACCCAGTTAAACAAAATGACGTCTTTGTTTAACTCCGGCATATACCTGAATTGCTCTATATATTGCGTGTCTATCTCCGCGTCAAAATGAATTTTTGCAGAATCATTTAGTGATTCTGAATCAATAGCGTGGCTTGCCTTACACGTACTGATCACCATCCTCAAATTCATGCACTTTAAGGAAGTTAATGCCACTCAACCCCTGACGCTCGACGAAATCAACGATATGCTGATGAAATATGATGTACCCCAAGGTTTTAATGTGTAACAGCATGCGCTCTGGCTCAGGAATTGCGCCCAGCTTATCCTCGGCCAGCCTGATTCGATCAAACAGGTATTCGTTATCTTCTGGCGTCTCCCCTTCAACCACATCGAACTCACTGCCATCCCAATCTATTATGTCCTGCGACTGGTAGAAGTTGGTAAACCAGTAATTTTCGTGATACTGATTTTGGTTATCAATATAGACTGCGGGATATAAATTCAAACCACGCGTAGGAAACTGTTGCAGCTCCGCATGCAAATCGGCATTTATCAAGCAAAACGGCGCATCGTGCAGAATATCAGTAATATTCTCTTTCATCCCCTGCGCCAGGAACTCAGCCCGAAAGCCATTAGCAAAACGCAGCGGTGCGCCGCCTACACTCAAATCATGATACCGATATTTCATTGCACGGGCTTTGTCATCTGCCTGCAATATGGGTATTTCTTCCACATCGGGCCGGAATGCAAAATAGTATTCATCACCTATTGACGTCATCGACCTACCTGTAATTTATAGTTCCTGGATATGGCTGATTTAAATCCTGCGCTCTGATCGTCTGAATGATCCCGATGATAAGGGCACGTATCCAATGGCGATTCGCTTACACCGTTGCGCCCACCGCAGCCACGGGCACCCGCCTCAAAGTCTTTGGATATACGGGTTAATTTAACCTTATATTTTTTGATCAACAACAGCAGAATTTTGCTTTTTTGGTCAAGCTTGGCCTGAACCCGCTTTCGAGTACGCTCTGTTTCTGATCCCGACCCACAACCTTTGCAGGCATCGATAAACTGTTCGATTTTGGCCAATTCAATCTTTACCCGCTCATGATAGGTGAACGGGTGATCCGCATCGGAATCACGGTGATCGCCCCGATGCAGCTGCACGTTCATATGACAGGCTGCCTGCAAGCTATAAGGCAGCAGCACCAGGTTTTCCAATACATTAATATCGTAACCCAGCTTTTTCAGATCATTACCCAAAGACGCTAACTGCACGCCTTTAGCTGAAAGCAAATGGTGTGCCTGCATCTTAACGCCGTTATTGATAGGATGAGAATCATCGTTTTTCACTGCACGTTCAATACGCTGGCGATACTGTTTTTTTTCCAATAGCAGATCTGTCATTGGTACTCTACCACCCCTTTACGCCGCCGCACGGGAGCATCACCCACTTTCCCGCAAACACTGCATTTCTTACTACGCTTCTGCTGCTTTTTGCGCGCTTCGAGGGTATCGCCAGATCGGCCACGATATTTCACGCCACTATTACGACCTTTGCGCAGCTTTTTACCCAACTGCTGCATGTCTACTGCGGTTTCGGCAAAGGTATTCACGGCCTCCGCGAATACTTCAATGGCATTAACACCCTTCCTCACCTTTTGGCTAACCCGTGCGGCCTTACCCGCCATGGAACTGATTCGTGCGGACAACATGGCCAGACGACCTGCCGTAGCCACGCCAGCGGATAACAGTGAACACAAAATCAACAACAGGACTTCCATTAGGACATAGGCTCCCCCCTTGCCGCCCAAATAGGCATAGAAGTTAGGAGGAATGGCTTCAATAAAGAGGCTTACATAAGCAAGATACGTCAGTATCGTTTCATGATCTGCAATGATCTCAAGCACAGCAGACCAATCCGGATTATTCTTGATTTCCTGTGCCAGGGCTGGATCGATATCCATCAGCACGGTATCGACAAAACGTTCGATAGCCGCCACATCGCCCGCTGCCATTTGTTCAGGCAATGCCAAAATTGCATGACGATGGCGAAAGATTTTTTCCGTTGCATCCACACTAGACTCGAGCAAATCCGCAGCCTGCTCTACATCACTTTTGATTTCACCCACAATGCGGACAGCGCTGGATTCCAGCTCATCCTGCACTTCGTCAAGCTCATTACCCCACCAGTTCCAATTGGTGAGGTTATCGCCCGCCTCATCCAACCACTCGCCAGCTCTACGATTGGCCTCCTGCATCTCTTTATATTTGGATTCAATATAGGTGGAGGTAAAAGCCCAGATATTGCCACTGACTCCAGCAATGACATTGCCCAGATCTTTCCAGGTTTGCGCCTCCAGCAACTCCCCCTGATCCTCAAACCAATCTGCTGCACCACTGTAAACCCCGTCTGCACCACTCATAATGATGGAGGCAGTGCCATATTCTTCCCACTGTTTCTGGAATTCAAACATCTGGCGCACAACCGCACGATAGGCATCATCAAGACGCCCCTCGATACTGTTTCTCTGAGCGTCGATTTCCTCCTCAATGCCCGGTGTCCGACTGAATTCCAGCTCCACGACACCCTCGGGCACCTCATCCAATACGACGGTACCCGGCTCAGTGGAGGTCTCTTTTGCGCGGCTTTCGCTCTTTGTGCGAGTGTTTTTACCGGCTCCCGCCTGCAGTGGTTGCTCTTTCACAAAGGGCGTTCGATCAATAATCAGATCGATTTTTTCTTCCGGTAAAGGCGTTTCCCAAGGATCATCATACAGCGCTCGTACCTTGAGCCAGCTGAGGTCTGGTAGGGGAATTTCAGGTTTGATCTTGAACTTATGAATGGTGCCGGTATTGATAGTGGTTGACTGCTGATCCACTGCAGGGATAAAGATTTGGTCACCTGGGTGAATCAGATTCGGATTGGGTCGGCGCTTGCGAAAGGCTGCGTTTTCCGAGTGGTTATAGATGATACGCCAATCCTTGTGCTTATACTGGCGGGCAATTTTGCTTAGATTATCGCCTTGTTGCACCGTGTGAATGGTCATTGTTTCTTCCACTCTTCGCTGTCTGGGAATTGGACATCGCAGGCGCCCACAGGCAGCCCTTCCAAACGCGCCATGCCAGTTGCATCGGTGGTGCCTGTATATTCTTTGCCTTTGCTGTCGGTGATCACATAGGCTTGATTGGCCACTGGGCGGCCTTGATCATCGGATAGCTGAATACCCACCCAGGCTGGCGTAGTTTCAATTTCTTTTAGGGTAACGCGGGTATCCCTGCTGGAGACAGCCGCTCTCTGTACGGATTCATTGCCGCCTTTCAGCGCGTCTGTACTGATCACGGCCTGCACCACGGGTGCAGTATTGGGCATGGCTGGTGCACTGGCTTTACCAGCTGGATCGCCTTTATCCGCCGCTAGGGGTGGGGCAGGTGGAGTGATTTGGGCAGGCTTACCCGGGGTGGCAGCACCACCGGTATTGATGCGTACCATTGGCCCTTTAACGGTAACACCAGACGGATCTAATTTAACAAGGCCACCGCCGGCTTTGAGGGTGAGTTCCACCCCCGCCTGAATCACCAGCGTCATACCTGCCTTGAGCACGATATCCTGACCGGCCTGCTCCACATGGGACCCCCCGATTTTCAGCTGGGCTTTTTGGGCCACGTTCTGGGACAGGTTTTTGCCCACTTTCAGGTTGTGGTTCTGCTTGATGATGGTGTTTTGGTCTGCCCCGACGGACTGATTCAGATTGTTGGCTACCGTGGTGTGCTGTTCGTTGCCTATCCACTCTTTCCATTCGTTGCGAACATACACATCCAGGTTTTTTTCCGCGTGCAGATAGATCTGCTCCTGACCTTTTTTGTCTTCAATGCGTAATTCGTTGAAGCCCCCGCCACCGGGGCTACTGTGGCTTTTGAATGTGGATCGGGTTTTGTGGGCAGGAAGCTCATAGGGCACCGCGCTGGTACCGTTGTAGAGCGCGCCCGTTACGATGGGTCGATCCGGATCACCGCCAAGGAAGGCGACCATCACCTCCTGCCCCACCCTGGGAATCACCATCGCCCCCCATTGGTTACCCGCCAGCGCCTGGCTTACCCGTAACCAGCAGGTGCTGTTCTCGTCATACTGACCTTCACGATCCCAATGAAACTGTACTTTCACCCGACCGAATTTGTCGGTGTAGATTTCCTCCCCTGCCGGGCCGGTCACAAAGGCGGTCTGGGTGCCTTCTATTCGCGGTGCCGGGGTCAACGCCTGCGGGCGATAAGGCACTGAAGCAGGTATGGCTTTGAACTGAACATAGAAACGAGTGCCTTCACTGCTGCTGCCCTCCCCCAGGGACTGGGGTTGCCGCCCCTGAATATGGACAGCGATCAGGATGTGCTCTGCGTTGAGGTCTTTTTGTGGGTGATCTTTAACCGAGAAACGCGCCCCGGCCCAAAGCCGCTGACAATCGGATTCACCTTCTATTCTGCGGGCAAGTGCTTGATGGCTCTGCTGTCGCAATGTGGCATAGCGTTCACCCTGCGCAGGATCGGCGAAGTTACCACGGTAGTGGTATTGCTCCAGGGCGCTGTAATCACCCTGCAGCGCGCTGTGCTCCAACCGGAGTTTGGTTTTTTCGAAGAAGTAATCACGCAAGGTGACCTTACCCGGCCGGATACTGGCATGGGCAGACAGTTCGTAAATGGATTCCTGATCCGACACCATGCCGGTGCGCTCTTTGAAACGCACTGTGGCTGCACCGGCAATCGGTTGAAAGCGCTGATTGTTGTCGCTGATCACCAGCACATGACGATCAAACTGATGCTGGAAAAAGTAGAACAGCCCTTCTTCTTCCATTAGACGGCTGACAAAGTGAAAGTCTGTTTCGCCGTATTGGGTACAGTATTCGCGCAGGGGATAACTGCCGCTTAGATCCAACTCCAGATCCTGCCCCTGAATACTGGCCTCTTTCAATACTTGTCGGATGATGTCAGGCACCGACTTCTGCTGAAAGATGCGCAGGTTGCTGCGATATTGCAAAAACTCAATTTTTGGCACCAATGTTAAGGTATAGAGGGTAAAGCGGTTGCCGGTTTCCCCCTGCTGTATATTCAGGATTTCACCGTGCAGATACTGGGGCGTACGCTCATCAAACAGTGTCAGCAGGCCGTTTTTGCCAATCAGATTCTGCAGGTCTAATCCGCTGTTTTCACAGGCAAGCTCCACTTCACAGCGAAACGGGGCGGATATCGCCGCCTTTATGTCAAAACCCACCACACGCAGCGGCTCTTGCAGGCTGGGTATCTGGAATAAAAAGCGAGTCACATTGGCAGGTACGGTCATGGGTTCAGCTTCTGGGTTTTGTTAGCCTTACGGGAATACAGATTGCCCGTGTTTTTCATAGAGACAGGGCTACAACAAAAATAGAGGCCAGTTATGACCGATTACCGCGACGAAGCCATCGCCCCCGAAACCAGCATCGAAGAATTCCGCAAAATTGTGGAGAGCCGCCGCTCGGTGCGTCGTTTTACCGATGAGCCGGTGCCGGATGCGGTGGTGGAGGACTGTCTGGATCTGGCCATGCTGGCCCCCAATTCATCCAACCTGCAGCCTTGGGAGTTTTACGTGGTGCGGGATGACGCAGTGAAAGCAAAGTTGGCTGAAGCCTGCCTGGGTCAAAATGCAGCCACCACCGCGCAAGTGCTGATCCCCATCATCGCCCGCCCGGATACCTGGAAGCAGAACAGTCTGCGCAATCTGGAATACTGGCCGGAAGAAACCATGCCTAAAATCATCAAGAACTACTATTCCAAGATCGCCCTGTTTCATTACAACCCCGGCCCGCTGGGCAGCCTTGGCCTGGCCAAAAAAGCCTTGGGGTTGGTGGTAGGCCTTAAGCAGGCCATTCCCCGCGGCCCTTATGGTATTAACGAAATGAAGACCTGGGCGGTAAAATCCACTGCATTGGCGGCGGAGAACATGATGCTGGCATTCCGCGCACATGGCTACGATACCTGCCCCATGGAGGGTTTTGATGAACGCCGGGTGCGCAAAATCCTGGATCTGCCGTCCGATGCCATCGTGACCATGATCTTAGGGGTGGGCAAGCGGGCAGAAGACGGCATCTATCACCGCCGCTACCGTTTTCCCCGCGAGGAATTCATCCACTATATTTCTTAGGGCACAGCTCTGAATCGGCGAGCGGCTCATTTCATGACGGCGCTGGCCGTGGCGGTTGGTAGCACAGCATCCCACGGCCAGCCCACACAGATCGACTCCCTGCTGAAGCTGCCGTTGGAAGAGCTGATGAACATCTCAGTGACCGGGGTGGGCAGCCTGACCCCCACCAAACGACGCCACCTTCCCGCCAGTGTGACCCGCATAACCCACAATCAAATTACCGCATCAGCTTCGATGCCCTGGATGTGGAATACGGCACGCGCAATTACCGGGAAGACGAGCTGATGATGCGGCTGCTGGGCCATTGGCAACCGGCAGCAGAGCACCATCTGGCAGGCGGTACCGTGTATGATTCCCCTGCAGGAAGTTTTCAAATAGTCACTAAAGCTGTACTAGGAACCGAAAGCTGCTGCTCCTAATCTATTGTGTTAATATTCCTAACGCCACCAGTATGGGGCACTCTGACTTTATTAATCTATAAAAGCATAGAGCATTTGAAAATCAAATTGGGGGAAGGTTTACGTGAGGTCTTTTAACTATTACGTTATTGCGGGGCTACTTTGCCTTAACCTAGGTGCTTGTGGTGGCGAGGTGGAGGAACCCGGCATAGAAGAACCCGGCATAGAAGAACCCGGTGCCAACTGTGGAGTAGACGCCGAAGGCAACATGTTGGTGGGAACGGCAACTATAAACGGCCCTGACACAATTAATGCAGGCTCGATACGAACCTTTTCCTTGTCTCTCACTAATAGCGATCTTACCCCACCTTATACCTACGAATGGCGTCAAACTGAAGGCACTGAAGGAACCATATCGCAAAACAGCGAGTCTGTGAGATTCTCGACGCCTCTTACCATAGAAACGATAGAACTCACCACGATTATAACTGACAGCGAAGGCCTATGCCTTTCAGCGCAGAAATCAGTTTCTATTGTGGCGACTCAGCTGGATATTTACGAACCTAATTCGGTATCTCGTAATGAGGAATTGAATTTTTTTATATATAAGAATAATCTGCCGCCAACTGCTAGAAATAAAGATGTTACTCTGCAGTTGGTTCAGCAATCCGGGCCGCCGGTTCCAATCACTTATGTCAATAGTGACTTTCAGCTATCAATCCAATTTAGCGTTCCCAACGACTTAAGTCCTTTGGAGTTCGTACTCTATGGAATCTATGAAGGTAGGGCATTTTCCCGCCAGCCCGTGGTGGTTTCACCTACCAATCGAACACCGGTTGCCCGCATTAACCGCTCGGCCTATCCCATCATTGTATCTGGATTTAAACACCAACCCATTACTCTGGATGGAGCCACCTCCATAGATCCAGATGGCGACACCCTCAAGTACCAGTGGACTCAAATTGCTGGCGAGCCGGTGGACATTCCTGCTCCCACCAGCCCACAGCTAACACTGACCATGCCCGGTTTTATGGATAGCCTAGAGTTTAGATTGGTCGTTGAGGATGAATATGGCGCAGAGGATGATCTCACCGTTACCGTGAACGTCAGAAACAATCCCCCCGTTGCTGATGCTGGAAACGATTTTGTCGCGCCTGCCGGTATCCCGATATTCATGAACGGCAACGCCAGCAGCGATGCAGACAACGATATCCTGACCTACGTCTGGACCCAGCTGACCGGCCCCACTCTGCAGCTAACCAATCCCAGCAGCAGCTCACCCAGCTTCATAGCTGAGCAGCCAGGGGAAGGCTACCTTTTCAAGGTCGAGGTATATGACGGTGACACCTACAGTGACAACGACAGTTTCGTCGCTGTCAGCATTAAGCCTAACACCGAAGACCTGGATACCGACGGCGACACCATACCTGATCGTTACGATGCCGACGAAGATGGCGACGGCCTGTTGGAACTCTTTACCGATGAATTGTTTAACATCATTAAAGTACGCCGCTTAAACCTTCTCGGCTGCCCAACACAAGGTTGTAACGGTTACGAACTTACAGCCGATTTGGATTTTGACACCAACCAGGACGGACAGATCGGCGAGGGTGATGACTGGACCACGTTGCAACTTCGCTGGCGCGGAGAAGCCCGCTATACTGCCTTTAACTTCGACGGTAATCTGCATTCACTGAACAACCTACCAGGCAATCTGACATACTCATTCATTGATGCCCCGTATTTGTCGGAGCCGATTGAAGCCAAAGCCTATTTCGTTCGCAACCTGCAGCTAAACTCTATTGATATAGACTGGCAACATAACGGGCTGTTTAGTCAGGTGCAACTTTCCAACGGGCGCTCGCTGACCTTGGAAAACATTTCTGTTACCGGCAACCGGTCTGGCGGCACCAACGTGTCAGGCATGATTGGGATACTGGATATTCGGCGCAGCTCTCAGGTGGACTTCATCACTTGTTCTTACCAAGGCAATTTATTGAATCTGGCTAGCACAGCAGGCGGTCTAATAGGCGAAGCAACCGTTTATAGTTCAACACTTAATATAGTTGATAGCCATTCTACCACGTCAATAAACGGCGCTGAGAATTTGGGTGGCCTGATCGGCTACGTCTCTGCAAGTACCGGTATAGTAAACATTGTGCGCAGCCACAGTAGTGGCGAAATAACAAAAACCGGACCTATTGAATCTTGGGCTTTGAGCGGCGGTCTGGTTGGCCATTTCAATTCAAATTGGGACGATCAGCCGTACGCCGAACTCAATATTATCGATAGTTACAGCACTATGAATTTGCTTACAAACTCCTCCCAAGTTGGCGGACTATTGGGCAGATATTACACTTCATCCCCCAATACTCACCTTACCATTGAAGGCAGCTATTTTGCGGGTCATGTTATGGGTAACGGGTATATTGGAGGCTTAGTCGGGTTCTCCGATTCCGGCACGACCACCATTAAAAACAGTTGGACTGGTGGCTTGATCGAAGGTTCTGCAGATGGCTTCGCCAACCTGCCGTCAATTGGCAGTTTTGCCGGGGGCATCAGACCTAGCGGTAACCGGGTTAGGGTCTCTAACTCCTATTCCGTGAGCCAAGTACAGTATGGCACCGAAACTGGCGCATTGATTGGCGTTGTATACACAGATGACGCTCCTACCGATTTATCCGTGCTGATGGAAAGTTCGTATTGGTCCCAAGATGTCACCGGGCAAGCACTCGCCGTGGGTCGTGATGAGACCTTTATAGTAGATGACAGGACCACCATGGTTGAGTACGTCAGTGAGCTTGCCTGCCCAATATCCAGTGATGATTTCACTTGCAGTACGTCTGTACTATTTGAAAACTGGGGCTCTGAACTGAATGAACAGAGTCTGCCTGCTTGGGACTTCGGCAACAGCGACCAACTACCCGGGTTGCGACTGGGTGATGACATTCATCGCCCAGTTCTGGATCCAGTCACTGGTCTCTACACGGTTCCACTCTAAGCGCTTGACTAACAGGATGTAACTCTCATGTACCAATTCAATTCAGCTTTTCGAGCGGCAACCCTCAACCTCGTCGTGATGCTTGGCGTGATCGGTTGCGGTGGTGAGATAGAAGGTGATTACACCATCAGCGGCAACGTTTTCAATCTCCAAGGCACCATTCAGCTTTCAAATGGAGACGATGTCGTCACTGTGACTGGTGAGGGTGACACCCCCTTCAGATTCCCAAAGAAGATGTTCTCAGGGGACAGCTACGATGTACTAGTGTCGGCGCATCCGGATTCTCAGCGGTGTACCTCCGCACAAAACACAGGACAGGTGTTAGACGAAGACATTTCTGACGTCATCATATCCTGTTCAGGGGGCGACTACGCCATCAACGGCTACCTGGTCAACCTCCAAGGCACCATCCAGCTTTCAAATGGCGATGATGTCGTCACTGTGACTGGTGAGGGTGACACCCCCTTCAGCTTCCCAAAGAAGATGTTCTCAGGGGACAACTACGATGTACTAGTGTCAGCGCATCCGGATTCTCAGCGGTGCACCTCCGCACAAAACACAGGACAGGTGTTAGACGAAGACATTTCTGACGTCATCATATCCTGTTCAGGGGGCGACTACGCCATCAGCGGCTACCTGGTCAACCTCCAAGGCACCATTCAGCTTTCAAATGGCGATGATGTCGTCACTGTGACTGGTGAGGGTGACACCCCCTTCAGCTTCCCAAAGAAGATGTTCTCAGGGGACAACTACGATGTACTAGTGTCAGCGCATCCGGATACCCAGTTGTGCGACCCCGTAAACAACACGGGATTGGTAGTAGACATAGACATTTCCTACGTCATCATCTCCTGTACAGCGGCCTACAAAATAGGTGGCACCATTAATGATTTGCAGGAGCCCATATCACTTGCACTTAACGACCATATAGAACTATTACCGCTGGCTAACGGTGACACCCAGTTTCAATTCAAAACGAAGTTGCTCCCCACAGAACTCTATAAGGTAGACTTCGGCACCAAACCGCAATCACAAATCTGTCGTCTGGAGGATCGTAAAGGCGTGATTGAAGCCTTGGATATCGTCTCCATCAATCTGCACTGTGAGGCTGGCCGAAAACTGGGCGGCTACATTGATGGGCTCAGTGGCGTAATTCAACTCTCCAACAATGGCAACACTCTTACGGCCGACACCAACGGCGAATTCAGCTTCAGTGGAAGTTATTTTGAAGGGGAAGGCTACAACGTTTTCATCAGCGAACAGCCAACTGAGGATTTCTGTAGCGTCACACAGGGCAGCGGCTTTTTTGCCGGTGAAGACGTTAACTCACCTCGAATAAACTGTATTCCCAGAACTTCCCTGCCGCCATCAATTTCCTCCATCTGGCCGACAGTGCTATGGCCTTCCGCAGAAGCCAAATTATCAGGAGTACACCTGGGCAACAGCACTTTAACTATAAATGGCGCCGTGATTGATCCCTCCTATGTCGATGACAACGAGATCCGCTTTAATACCCCCGACCTGGCAGCAGGGGACTATGTAATTGAGGTTAACTCCCAAAACGGAGGTGATCAGTCCAACGTTGTGGTGAAAGCACCGATAAAAGCCAAATCTTTGAGTGCCGGAGTTGGCATCACCTGCGCGATTGACCCGGAGGACGATGTGTACTGTTGGCCTATTTCCGCCCCAGAAGGCCTGTTTCAACTGGTGAGCAACCCAGAGGACGGCAGGTTACGTAAATTAAATATTGGAAAAGTTAAAAAGATTTCCTTCCTGAATCCATTCCATGCCTGCGCCTTGAAAATGGACGGCAAGGTGTTGTGCTGGGGCAACAACGCTAATGGCCAGCTTGGTGTGAACACCAACGATTATGGATACATCCCGATGGAAGTTTCCGGCCTGAATGACGTGGTAGATGTTTCAGCAGGTAATTTCCACACCTGCGCCGTAACAAGCAATGGGTCTGCCTATTGCTGGGGGTACTTGGAAGGCATGGGTTCGCAAACCTTACCATTGAAAGTCCCTGGCGTGGAAAATGCTGTGCAGGTCGTTTCCGGCGGTTACCATGCTTGCTTTCGCACTGATCAGCATCAAGTGTATTGTTGGGGCGACAATTTCAGTGGCCAACTGGGCGTTGGATCGGATATTGACAACACAGCAACCCCCATCGCCATTAATTTTCCCTTTGAGCTGATCGATATAGATTCAACTCATTTTTCAACTTGTGCTCTGGATGTACTGGGCTACGTTCGGTGCTGGGGCGATAATAGTAATTACATCATTGGCGCCCAATACAGCAGCGGCCGTTTTTATTACACTCCAACAACTGCCACATACTTGTCAAAAGCTGGTATAAATGGCATCTCACTGGGTGGTGACCATGGGTGTGCCAATCATGAAGACGGAACGGTAAGCTGCTGGGGATCCAACCGGGAGGGTCAATTCGGTATTGGAGTTACCAGCCCGAGTGAGTCCAGTCTCAGTTACCAAGTTTTGAACTTAAACGGCGTAACTAGTATCGCCGCAAGCTCACGTTACACCTGCGCTCTATTGTCCAATCAGACAGTCAAATGTTGGGCAAAGCTGAGTGATTCAGATAATGATTCCCGCTCCCCAACCAGGGATTCCTTTACTCCAACCGGTCTTGTCACTGTCAGTGGTATCGACAATGTTCGTTCCATCAAGGCAAATCAGAACTCGATCTTTGTCGTGGACCGAGATGATGATTTGAGTTTTTGGGGATTAGGGCGCTGGTCAATAGCTTCAAGCTCCGCGTTCACACACACACCAGTGACTCCGTTCGAATTAACAGATGTTGCATCCATAGACCTTGCAGAAGGAGCCTGTATTCATCAGCTAGATGGCGAAGTACGGTGTTGGGGCGGCTATTACAATGGCAGAAACTACTCAGAGGCCTCCCCCGAGGTAGTCGCCGGACTGACTTCAAGTTCGGTGGTGAAAGGTGACAGGCTAAAATGTGCATTGTTTCAAGATCAATCTGTTTCCTGTTGGTCGGAATTCACCAATAACGCAGGTATAAACCGTCAACTTACACCAATCTTAGGATTGGAGCCGATCATTGATTTGGATGTACATTATAATCATGCCTGCATGCTGGATATATATGGCGACGTGTTCTGCATCAGCCTGAATAGCTCGATTGTGCCGGAGCAGGTAATCGGCCTACCCAAGTCCAGCAAAATTGTAATCACTGGATCACACAGTTGCGCCATCACCAACAACGGCGATGTGTACTGCTGGGGTGGAAATCACGCTGGACAGCTTGGCACCACCGGCATCGCCTCATCCACTATCCCGTTGAAAATTGAGGGCGTCTCCGCTGCAGCCCAACTTTTCACCCATGGATCTGGAGCCTGTGCCAAAACTGCACATTCAGATGTCATTTGTTGGGGTAACCGTAACCTAGATGTTGATACAGCAGAACCCCGGCTGGATACGGATTTCAAAGATGTAGACACGATCGTTAGTCCAAGTACAGACCTAGTCTGCAGCCTGCTAAACAATGATCGAGTTCAATGTCGGGGGCAACACCGGGTTGGGGTCTTGGGGCTTGATGGTGGCTATCTGGAGCCCAACTATCCGATCTTGCATCAATAAACCAATCGGTCTATTATCTGGTCCCATGACAAGCAAAGGCCAACAGACACAGGAAAAGATCCTCAGCGCCACACTGGAACTGATCGAACGGCAGGGTTTCCACAACACCGGGCTGCAACAGATCATCAAAGCCAGTGGTGCGCCGAAGGGGTCACTCTATTTTCATTTCCCCGAGGGCAAAGACCAGATCGTCGCTCTGGCGTTGGCCCAGGGTGCCGAGCTGATTCGGTTCACCATTGAGCAGGCCTTTAGCCAAGCCAGTGATACGCAGCAGGCCATCTGCTGGCTGTTCGATGGCTTGGCGGTTCGATTGCAGAACTCCGAGTTTGAAAAAGGTTGCCCAGTGGCTACCACTGCGCTGGAAGCAGGCGATGAGCACCCGGTTGTGCAGGCTGCCTGCGCCACCGCCTACGATGGCTGGAGTCATGCCCTGGCCGGTGGCTTGAAAAAGCTGAACCCCGGTGTGGAGCAGTCGGGGCAGGAGGCCACGTTGATACTGTCCATACTGGAAGGGGCACTGCTGTTGTCTAAAGTGCGCCGTTCCACCGAGCCCCTGGCCCAGGCTCGAGATGCCGTCTTGCAACGTCTCACATCGCAGACATAGACTGCTTATTTTTTACCCCAATAATATATAGACCAGTCTATTAATAAAGAGGAAACAAATATGACAAGCCCAACACACATTCACAAACCCACCATTCTCGTCACCGGTGCCAACGGCTTGATTGGACGCTGGCTGGTACCTGCGCTGCTGAATCAGGGTTACCGGGTACTGGCAGCCATGCGGCAGCCAGAGCAGCGAGAACAGGCATATCGCGCCTTTGTAGAACGCCGCTTGGAGCACCCGAACCAAACCCGACAGCAACTGCAACTGGTGGCGTTTTCGCTGCAGGAACCTGAGCGCCTATTCAAGGATCAGCCCGAGTTATGCCTGCCAATCCAAGCCGTTTTCCACCTGGCCGCCGCTTTCGCTTGGGATCTGAAGCAAGCAGACACCCACCAGGTTAATGTGGACGCCAGCCTGCAACTGTTGGAGCAGATTGCTCATTTACCGCAGCTTAAGCGCTTTATCTGGATTGGAGGTTATCGCGTTGCTGGCAAGCCGGATCTGGATGACGCGGCTCTGTACAAAAAACTCGGGGCATACGAAGCCTCCAAGCTCATTGCCTATGAGCGCATGAAGGAGCAAGCCAGTGAGTTGGGCATTCCCTGGACGGCACTGAATCCTTCCAGCGTAATCGGTGACAGCATCAGCGGCGACACCACCCAATTCATCGGCATCGCCGAAATAGTGCAGCAATTACAGCACAAAAAGCTCGCCATGATCCCCGGCAACCGCGACACCTTTGTGCCCCTGGTGCACGTGGATTTTGTGGCGGAGTTCTGTGCTCGATTGCTGGAATACGACGAATCCATCAATCAGGAATACTGGCTACTGGACGACACCACCCCCAACCTGGATGCACTACTGCAGCGATTTGCCCAACAGCTTGGTGTAAAAGCACCCCGCTCGCACATACCTGTATGGATACTGGAACGGCTGCCGTCTTTCTTACTACCAGGCTCCCGGGAAACCTTGTCGTTTCTGTCCACCGATCGTTATGACATTAGCAACACCAAAGCACTGGCACAACGCATGGGCATCGCTCATTTGTTACCACTGAATAACGTGGAAGGCTGGGTGGATAGCCTGGTAAGCCAGGGCTTTGGGGCCGCTGGCATAGCCGGAGTTCATCTAGGCAGCCAATTATCTGTGAAATGAACCGTTGATAACTAGTACCGATTTGACGAGAGCACCCCATTCAAACGGTACTTTCAGTCTAAGCGAGATGCCACAATCTGCGAGGCAGCATCACTTGCGGCTTTAAAGCTCCAAACGGAACCCCGAAGACAAACTCCATGTATTCAGAAAATCATGCGCAACCAGGCTCTCTGCATCGATGTACAGCATCAGGCCGCCGGGGGCGACAAACTGAACGCCCATGCCCACTGTTCCATATAGATCATCCGGCGTATCGGTCCTCACCACGAACGCCTCGGCATCCGGCGCGACCACCAAGTGGCTGCTGATCTCTCGGGCTTCATCCTCATGCTCAGATACCGCCTCTGCACGAACATAGGGGGCCATAACCCCCGACTGCAGGCTGACATTAAACACCGAATACAGCGCTAACGTTACTGTTCTGGAATCAATGGTTTGGGCCTCATAGCGCAGGTTGAGGTTCTCTATCACATCGCCCCCTGTCTCCTCATAAGCCTCAACGTCAACGCTGCCGGAGTCATATCTCAATGCAACGTCCAGCGCTATTGGCCCCGCGCTGAATTGATAGCCTGCCCCCAAACCCCATTGATCCGCATCGGAATCAAAATCGCCTTGGGCATCGTATTGAATCTGACCAAAACGCACAGAGCGAGTCATATCGTTACTCCGTTGCGTCAACCCCGCATACCCATCCACGTAGAGGGCATCATTCAGCTGATAATTAGCAAAGGCAATCCACTCATAACGCTCACTGTCCACACCCCCGGAATCACCATTGAACTCAATATCGGTATCGCCATATGAGCCGGCAAACCCCACCAACATGGCGCTGTTGACCCGATAATCCGCGCCGACTGTGACCACGACACTGCTGCCATCGAATCCGTTTTCTATCGCCGTCAGATCACGATCCAGATTACGGTACTCAATGTTACTGAATACCCCCCAGCGCTGCTGCTGGATGCGGATGGCCTCGGCATCACCGGATACCGCCTGATCCACCTGATTCCGAGCAGACAAATCATTGCTACCCTGGGTGCCGGTATTGCCAGTTTGGGACAAAGTGCTGCCGCTCCCTCCAATAGTGATCGTGGCTGCATTACAGGTAACCACCAAATCACCTTGAGGATTCAGGCAGATGACATTATTGATGTAATCTCTGAAGGCATCATCATTCTCAGTGGCCAGCAGCGCTGCCGGTAACATCAGGCACAAAAGAGTCGCGCTGACACGCATAGTCATAGTGTTATCCAACCGCATAGTGTTGTTCCTTGTTTACTGAATGCTGAAATTACTGGGGGCAACCGGGGCCGTTGGTGCTACCGGCGGTGCGGGGATCGCGCTCATTGCTTTGGACAGGTTCAACCTGCCCGCCCCCAGCCCGCTGTCGCTCAACGGGTCGGTGTTATCCAGCAAATACTGCATGGCCTGCTTGGGGCTGAGTGACGGATCAGCTGAAAGCAAAACCGCCACCGCGCCGGCAACAAACGGCGTTGCCATGGAGGTACCTGACTGTGACCTATAGGCACCCTCTAACCAGGTTGAATACACCTGCTTGCCCGGAGCTGCGATGGAAACCCAGCTGCCAAAATTTGACGCCCGAGGCCCTTCAGTCCAGCGTGCATCGTTCTCATCCACAGCGGCCACGGCAAACACTCGTGAACAGGCAGCGGGGTAACGCTCTGCTGACGTGTTCTCGTTCATGGCTGCCGCAACGATAATGACTGAGTTTTCCAGTTCCGGGTGATCGCTAAACAGCTTATCTATGGCTGCACAATAGCCATTTTCAGCAGGCGACCCAAAACTGGCGTTGATCACCATCCGCTTATTCTTGGTTAACGCATACAGCGCCGCCGACTGAATGCCTTTGATGGTGGACAACATGGTGCGCTTGCTGCAATTCGGGTTTGGGGCTGTCTCTGGATCGTTATAATCCTCACAATATGCCATTGCCTCCGAACCCTTGACGTCATTCAATACACGCACTGGCAGGATCTCTGCCTGCGGTGCAATGCCGGTTATTCCGACACCATTGACTAAAGCGGCGATAATGCCCGCTATGTGGGTGCCGTGACCGTTGGGATCAACAGAACCATCAGACTGGTTATCAACATAATCGTAACCAAGCAGCAGATTACCGTTCAGATCAGGATGAGAAGATTGAACACCGGTATCCAGCACTGCCACCACCACATCTTTGCCTTGGCCCCGCTGCCAGGCTGCAACAGGATTGGTTTGCTGCAAGCCCTGCTGACGCGTCGCATAGTCAGGCTCCGTTGTTGGCTCTGCTGCATAAACTTCATTCGATAACAGCAAGCCCAACACAATCAGCCCACTGCATAATGTGCTTCCCTTCATAAACATTCCCCAATGTGATTCAGTGCCAAAACAAAAATTAACCAGTTTAGGAAGTTGAACATATTACCACCTGTATCGTCCAGAACATTCCCGACCTAACCCGGCACAGCCCAGCTGTCTCGACCAACGTCTAATACCCAAGCACCTGATGGTGGTTTAAAACGATAGGGTACAACGATAATAAACAGGTTCTCGGAGGGATCGTGTATGGCGTTTAAAAACAAAGAAGACGCAGCCGCATATTGGTCTGCCAATGTCAGGCTGATGCTGACGCTACTGGTGGTGTGGTTTGTGGTGTCATTTGGTTGTGGTGTGATTCTGGTGGATGTATTGAATCAAATCCAAATCGGTGGTTACAAACTAGGGTTCTGGTTTGCACAGCAGGGTTCCATCTACACCTTCGTGGTGTTGATTTTCGTGTATGCGAAAAAAATGGGACAACTTGATCGCAAATTCGGCGTAGAAGAGAAGTGAGGTAACGCACCATGGATCTGCAGACTTTAACGTACATCGTAGTGGGCATGACCTTCGCGCTCTATATCGGCATCGCCATCTGGGCGCGGGCCGGATCCACCAAGGATTTCTACATTGCCGGTGGTGGCGTACACCCGGTTGCCAATGGGATGGCCACCGCCGCAGACTGGATGTCGGCGGCCTCGTTTATCTCCATGGCGGGCATGATTGCCTTCATGGGCTACGGCGGCTCCGTCTTTCTGATGGGCTGGACCGGTGGCTTTGTGCTGCTGGCCATGCTGCTGGCACCCTACCTGCGCAAGTTCGGCAAGTTCACCGTGCCGGAATTTATTGGTGATCGCTATTATTCCAAAGCCGCACGCATTGTCGCCGTGGTGTGTTTGATTATCGCCTCCGTCACCTACGTAATCGGTCAAATGAAAGGGATCGGCGTGGCGTTCTCCCGCTTTCTGGAAGTGGATTATGGCAGCGGTTTATTGGTAGGCATGGGCATTGTATTCGTCTATGCCGTGTTAGGGGGCATGAAAGGCATTACCTATACTCAAATCGCCCAGTATTGCGTATTGATCTTCGCCTACACCATTCCCGCCATCTTCATTTCGCTGAACCTGACTGGCAACCCGATTCCACAATTAGGGCTGGGGTCCACCATGGTGGGCAGCGATACCTTCTTGCTGGATCGGCTTGATCAAGTGGTGACCGAACTCGGATTTCACGAGTACACGACACAATCGCGGCTAAGCCAGCTCAACATGTTCGTTTATACCATGTCGCTGATGATCGGCACCGCCGGTTTACCACACGTCATCATCCGCTTTTTTACCGTACCCAAAGTAGCCGATGCACGCAGCTCTGCCGGTTGGGCGCTGGTATTCATCGCCATTCTATACACCACGGCCCCTGCGGTAGCGGCCATGGCGCGCATGAACTTCATGAACACCATTGAGCCCAACAAAGGTGAATACATGGTTTACGACGAACGCCCACAATGGTTCAAAAACTGGGAGAAAACCGGGCTACTGGCCTTTGAAGATAAAAATGGCGACGGCAAAGTTCAATACAGCGCAGACAAAACCGTGAACGAAATGGTGACCGTGGATAACGACATCATGGTGCTGGCCAACCCTGAAATCGCCCGCCTGCCCAACTGGGTGATCGCCCTGGTGGCGGCAGGTGGCCTGGCGGCAGCCTTGTCCACTGCGGCGGGCCTGTTGTTGGCCATTGCCTCGGCCATCTCTCACGATTTGTGCAAAGGGGTATTCATGCCCGACATCTCAGAGAAAAACGAGCTGCTGGCCAGTCGTATCGCCATGGCAGGTGCCATCGGTGTGGCGGGTTACCTTGGCTTCAATCCGCCGGACTTCGCCGCCGGGACAGTGGCGCTGGCCTTCGGCTTGGCCGCATCGTCAATCTTCCCGGTATTGATGATGGGCATCTTCAGCAAACGGATGAATAAGGAAGGCGCCATTGCCGGGATGATCGCGGGTATCACCGTCACCTTGCTCTACGTGTTTCAGCATAAAGGCATCATGTTTGTGGCCAGCACCGCATTCCTGGGTGATTTGCCACAAAACTGGTTCCTGGGTATCGAGCCCAACGCCTTCGGTGCCGTAGGTGCAGTGGTGAACTTCGTGGTTGCTTTTGCAGTATCCCGAGTGACCCAGGCTCCGCCAGAGCATGTACAAGAGATGGTGGAAAGCATCCGCATGCCAGCTGGAGCCGGTGAAGCCCAGGCCCACTGATCAACCTGCATAAGAACAAAGCCCGGATTCATCCGGGCTTTTTTTTCGGGCTGATGTACCATTGGCCCTGAAGCACGATAACCCCAAACAAGAGATCCCCATGCTCGCAAACAAACACATTATTATCGCCATGATTGTGGCCCCTATTCTGGCCATCATCGCGTATTTTGCCACCGACGCATTCGTGGGCGAAAAAGCTCAAAAAGCGCAAGCAGGTAAATCCTACTCCCTGGTAGCCCTGCCCAACTGTCGCTACCCCAGCGGGCTCTGCACGCTTAAAAATGCAGGCTTTAGCATCGAGCTGAGCGTTGCGCAGGTTGGCGTCAATGTGATGACTCTGAGCCTTAGCTCTAAACATCCGTTGCAAGGGGCCAAAGCCGCGCTGGTGACCAACAGCGATGAACTGGGCGCACCCACAAGCCTTGCCGCTACCGACAACACCAACACCCGCTGGACAATCGATTTAACCGGTGAGCAAACCGCCCAAAGCCAATTACGGGTAGTGGTCGCAGCCGCTGATGCCTTCTATTTTGGTGAGACCGGGCTTGCGTTTATCGACTACAAAACCAGCTTTGGTGAGGATTTTCGTTAACACTGCAAATTGTCGAAGTAGATAGATCTGTACTTGGCAAAGACGCTTTCGCAGCGATCAGCGCTCATTGTTTCAATTGCCAAATGTTAACGCCCCTATCAGGGAAGTATGACTGCTGAATTGATACATGGGGCCCACCGACAACCAAAAAGCGTCGAAAAACTTTACACACCCATGCAAAAACCCACCCGAAATACTTATAACCGACTGTAAACCAAGGGTTTTATATCATGGCATGTGACGTGCTTCACATTTTCGGTTGTAGCTGCCCGGTTTCTGATCTTTCCTTCGGGCCGCACGCAGCACTTCATTCGTTTCAATTTGCGACCAATTTAAATCATTTGGGGTATTAACCATGACCCAACTAGTCAAGTATTGCCTGCAAGGCTTTGCGCTGGCAGCAATGATGACCTTCGGAAGCCTGAGCCAAGCTCTGGTAATTTCCGATTCATCCAGTTTCAACACAGGTACTGCTTATACAAGCACAGCCTGGAGCACCGGCAACACGTATAATCGAAACACCAACTACGGCTACACCAGCCTGAACGGATTCGATTCCAGCCTGGGTGTACTGACGGGCGTTACTGTTAGCTACAACACCAACGGCGTAGTACGGGGCAACATCTCTGTATACGATCCTTCAGACTGCTGGGCATTCTGCGAAGACGACGTTTATGGTGTCGGCTATGTTCGCGGCACCTTCGGCCTGGATCTGTACAGCCCCAACCTGGGCTACAACCCAAGCACCAGCCGTACGCTGTCAGTATCCTGCTCCGCCAGCGATGGTGATTGCAACGGTCATTATTCTGATTACACCAACTACCTGAACGGCACCTTGTTCTCAACTACCGATGCCGGCCTGTTGACTTACTTCCTGGATAATACCCTGCAGCTGAGAGCCAGCTCCATGACTGAAGCCGCTACCACCAACTGCGCAGACGACGAAGATCGCTGCCGCACCTATGGTGACAGCTGGTTCTCCGGTAGTGTATTCGTTGAGTACATTTACGACGAATTCCCCACGCCTCCTCCACCGGCCGCCAATGTACCAGAGCCTGCTTCACTGGCACTGCTGGGCCTGGGTCTGTTAGGTCTGGGTCTGCGTCGCAAGAAGTAAGATCGTTCAAGCAGTAAGATCAGGGGGGCTGAAAATTTCAACCCCCCTTAGTTTGTGACCGGCTACGTTTGTGACGGGCTACTACGTTTTCAGGCGATAGCCGGTTTTAAAAATCCACCATACTGCACCAAGGCACAGCAGCAAAAACAACGCAGTCATCCCCAGACTGACCACCACATTCACATCCGCCACGCCATAAAAACTCCAGCGAAAGCCACTGATCAGATACACCACCGGGTTAAACAGCGTAATGGTTTGCCAGATTGGCGGCAGCATACTGATGGAGTAAAAACTCCCACCCAAAAACGCCAGTGGCGTAATCACCATAAGGGGGATCAATTGCAGTTTTTCAAAGCTGTCCGCCCACACGCCGATGATGAAACCAAACAGGCTGAAGGTAATGGAAGTCAGAATCAAAAAACCCACCATCCATACAGGGTGATCAATGTGATAATCGACAAAAAAACGCGCCGTCACTAAAATCAGCGCCCCCACGATCAGCGACTTGGTGGCAGCCGCCCCCACGTAACCCATAACAATTTCTACAAAGGATACCGGCGCCGACAGCACCTCATATATGGTGCCGGAAAAGCGCGGAAAGTAGATACCAAATGAGGCATTGGAAATACTTTGGGTTAGCAGAGTAAACATTACCAACCCTGGAATAATAAATGCGCCGTATTCGATTCCATCGATGGCCACCATGCGTGAGCCGATGGCTGAACCAAACACGATAAAATAGAGTGACGTCGATAGCACCGGTGATGCAATGCTCTGCATCAACGTGCGCCAGGTACGGGCCATTTCAAATTTATAGATGGCTCGAATTGCGTAGAAATTCATGCTTGCTCCTTTCTCGATTCGTGCACCAGGTTCACAAATATTTCCTCCAGCGAGCTTTCACTGGAATGCAGATCCCGAAAATCAATACCGTGCTGGTTAAGGCGTCGCAGCACTTCGGCAATACCGGTCTGCTCACTCTGCACATCAAAGGTGTACGTCAGGCTACTGCCATCATCAGATAGTGCCAGCGGATACGATGCCAGCGCTTCCGGGATCGTCTCAAGGGGTTGCTGCAAATAAAGGGTAAGCTGCTTTTTACCCAGCTTATGCATCAACGCCTGTTTTTCTTCCACCAGTACCAATTCGCCTTTATTGATGACGCCGATTCGATCCGCCATCTCTTCCGCTTCTTCGATGTAGTGAGTGGTTAATATGATGGTTACACCCTGGCTGCGCAGCTCCCGCACCATCTCCCACATATCACGACGCAGTTCAACATCAACCCCTGCCGTGGGCTCGTCCAGAAACAGAATCTTCGGCTCATGTGATAACGCTTTGGCAATCAGCACGCGCCGTTTCATTCCACCAGACAGCTCCATAATACGGTTGCCGCGCTTATCCCACAGCGACAAGGCCTTCAGCACTTTCTCAATGTGCGCATCATCGCGCGGCTTGCCGTACAAACCACGACTGAAGGACACTGCATTCCATACGCTCTCGAACGCGTCGGTGGAAAGCTCTTGCGGTACCAAGCCGATAATAGAACGGGCAGCACGGAAATCTTTCACGACATCAAAGCCGTCGGCCAGCACCTGACCAGAACCAGGATTTACAATACCGCAGATAATGCTGATCAACGTGGTTTTACCCGCACCGTTGGGGCCAAGCAGGGCGAAAATTTCGCCACGCTGAATATCCAGACTGATATCCTTCAGTGCCTGAAAACCACCTTCATACACCTTGGAAAGATTGCGAACAGAAATAACAGGTTGCACGGTGTCTCCCTTCTTGAATGTTATGTGGCGACCATCACCAACCTTGGCAAGCCTAACAGAGCACCCTAAAAATCGACAGGTGCATTTGTGACAAGACGCCTTGCAAAAATCAGGCGCTATGGTCAAGGATTCGGCACCTCCTGCCATGTTAGGATTCCCTGCATATTTACTCAGTTGCGCACACAGTGCCCGGAATCAACCATGACCAACCAAACCACACAATGGACTCGACAAGATATCCGTTTTGCAAGTGATGACAGTTTCTGCGCTGGCTGGCTCTATCTACCATCCGAAGGCAGCAAGCCCAGGCCTGCTGTGATTTTGGGGCACGGTCTGGGTGCCCTGAAGGAAATGGGGCTGGAACCCTATGCCGAAGCCTTTGCCAATGCGGGCTATGTCGTGGTGGTGTTTGATTATCGCCATTTTGGTGAAAGTGGCGGCAAGCCACGGCAATTGTTGGATATCAAGCATCAGCTCACTGACTGGAAGGCAGCGCTGGCCTATGTGCGGGCACTGGATCAGGTAAACCCGGAGCAGGTGGCCATTTTCGGCAGCTCGTTTGGAGGTGGTCACGTGATCATCACCGCCGCCGAAGACGCTAAAGTGGCAGCGGCTATCGCACAATGTCCATTCACCAATGGTATTGCGTCCGCTTTTACTCTAGGCCCACTGGGTTTGGCCAAGGTGGGGATGTTATCCGCGATGGATACGGCAGGCAGCCTGCTTGGACTGAAACCCGGCATGATCAACTTGGCAGGCCCACCTCATTCCGCTGCACTGATGAATGCACCCGATGTGGTTTCCGGATACCAGGCCATGGTGCCTGATGGCTTGCAACATGGGGACAAAGTCGCCGCGCGTGTAGGGCTTGCCATCAGCCGACACTTTCCAGGCCACTATGCCAAAAAGGTACGCTGTCCAATTCTGTTTGCAATCTGTGAGCACGACACAGTGGCCCCGGCAGGCCCCACTATTCGCTACGCCAGGCAAGCACCCAAAGGTGAGCTGGTGAGCTATCCCATCGGGCATTTTGATATCTATCTGGGTGAGGCATTCGCCAACGCAATTGCCGACCAATTAGCGTTTTTACAGAAACATGTGCCGGTTACGCCATAACCCACCAAAGTCTAATCGCCGTTAAGTGGCTGATCCGCTAAGCTAAACAGATAAACACTGCGGTGATTCACATGACTAACGACCCTAATCAGCCGGAAATACAGGCCGTCGCGGATTTTCTGCGGGCCTGTTTACCCTTTAGTGAGCTGCCTGAACCTGCCCTGCAACAAACTGCCCGGCACATCCAGATCACCTATGTGCGCGCCGAGCAGCGCTTCAATGCCGATAAGGACGATTACGCCTTGCGGATATTGCGTTCTGGCGCAGTGGAAATTCGCAGCAGCACCAACCAACTGATGGATAAACTGGGAGAGGGGGAAAGCTTTAACATCCACGGTTTGAACGTGGGGGATGAAGGCGTGTTCGCCAAAGTCATCGAAGACAGCCTGATCTACAACCTGCCTCGCGTTCACTACGAAAACCTGCGGGCCGAGTTTCGCGATTTTGATCGCCACTTTCACAGTCAGCGCAGTCGTCGCTTGCGTCGGGCGGCGCGGTATCAACCCAATACCAATATGATGCTGCTACCCATCGAGGGCCTGATCAGTCGTGATCCACTTAGCCTCAGTGCCGACACCACGCTGCAGCAAGCTGCCGTAGCCATGTCCGAACGCCGTGTTTCTTCAGTTTTGATCATGGATGAAGACGCATTACAAGGCATAGTGACCGACCGGGATCTACGCACCCGCGCCATCGCCAAAGGCCTGCCTTTGGACACCCCATTGGCGCAGATCATGACACCACAACCCCAAAACATAGACATTAGCGCATCGTTGTTTGATGCCATTCTGCAAATGACTCAGCAAGGTATTCATCATCTGCCGGTGATGCAAAATAACCAGTTGGTCGGCATCCTTACTTCGTCCGATCTGATGCTGGCCCGCCGTGACGACCCGGTGTACTTAGTGCAACATCTGTCGCGACAGACCGACACAAACGCTATGCGGGCGGTCATCGACACTTTGCCCAATCTGTTGGTGGAAGTGATCAAAGGCGGCATGCGCGCACATCAAATCAGTCGGGTTTTGACTGCCATCAGTGACACCCTTTGTTGCCGACTGATCGAACTGGCAATTGAAAAGCTGGGGCCAGCCCCGGTGCCATTTTGCTGGTTGGGATTTGGGTCTCAGGCCCGAGGAGAACAGCTAATCGGCGCGGATCAGGATAACGGGCTGCTCATACACGACAGCGCCACAGAACTGGATCTAACCTGGTTCCAAATGCTGGCGGATTTTGTGTGCGATGGTTTGAATGAGTGCGGCTATCCCTACTGTAACGGCAAAGTCATGGCCACCACTGATTCCTGGCGACAGCGCTTGCAGGGCTGGAAGGATACCGTCGATCACTGGACCCGCACCCCCACACCGGATGCGGTCATGCGTGTATCTATATTCTTTGACCTGCGCGCTGTGTATGGTGATCAAAGTCTTTGCCAACAGCTGCAGGCTCATATGCTTAAACGCACGCAGAAAGACACCATATTCCTGGCAGCGCTGGCGGCAAATGTGTTGGAGCAAACTCCACCGCTGGGTCTGTTTCGTCGTTTTGTGGTGGAGCGCAACGGTGATCACCGAGATGAGTTCGACATCAAGAAGCGGGGCATCATGCCCATCGTGGATTTGGTGCGTATTCAATCATTGGCCCATGGCGTGGCTGCCGTCAACACCCGCGAGCGTTTGCAACAACTTATGTTAAAAAAAGTATTCACCATTGCCGATGGCCGTAACCTGCAGGATGCCTTTGATAGCATTCAACAACTACGGGTAGAAAACCAGAGCCATCAAATTGCTAACGGCAATCAAGCCAGTAATTATATCAATCCTAAAGATCTGCCCGAGCTGGAACGCAAACATCTGAAAGATGCCTTCAGAGTTGTGCACGATTCCCAGGAAGCCCTGCGCAGCCGCTATCGACAAGGCATGTGAAGATGAAACGAGTGTGGTTGGCCTTACAGCGACGCTGGTGGCAACATAAAACCCACTACGCTCCACTTAAGGCACTGCTGTCTGAACCTCTTTCCCGCACAGAATTTGCCGACACCCGCTATGTGGTGATTGATCTTGAAACCACAGCCCTTGACGCCGGTAAGGGTGAAATCGCCAGCATTGCCTGGGTCGTCATCGAGGGCGGCGCCATTCATTTGAGTCAGTCACGCTATTATCATGTGGCGCTGGAGAAAGGAGTGGGGCAAAGCGCAGTGTTCCATCACCTTACGGATACCGATTTAATGCAGGGGGTTCCTATTGAGATCGCCATGTCTGCTTTATTGGCCGACCTCCCCGGCAGTACGTTGGTGTTTCACAATGCCCAATTGGATATGAGCTTTATCAACAAAGCATGTCGTTCCCTGTGGGGGGCACCACTGCTGCTGCCGGTTGAAGATACCCTGCAACTGGAGCATAAAAAGCTTTCCCGCCAAACCGAGATGGTTCGGCCTGGGGCGCTACGCCTGTTTCAATGCCGACAACGATACGGCCTGCCGGATGTCAGCCTGCATGACGCTTTAGGGGATGCACTGGCGACCGCTGAATTATGGCTGGCAATGAACGGCTGATCTGTGTATTGCCGCGCAAATGCCTATACAATAGCCACATCACTACCGCCCTCTACACCCATATCGCTCAACCGAGGTTTTTTATGTTGCACCGCTGCCGCTCCCTTGTAATAACGCTGTTTGCTCTGCTGTCTATCTTGAGTGGTTGCGCACAGCTAAACAGCAACGCCTTCAAAAGCGTAGTGAAAGAACCCACCGTAAAAGTGCAAAACATATCGGTGAGCCACGTAAATCTTGATTCCGTCGGCCTGAATCTAACCATGAATGTATCGAACCCTAACAGCTACAGCCTGGCCCTGGCGGGTTATGACTATCGCATTCGTTTCAACGATCGGGAGCTGGTTAAAGGCAGTACCGATAAGGGGTTCAGTGTACCCGCCAAGCAGTCCAGCGTGGTGCAGGTGCCTTTCACCATCGGTTTTAGCGAGGTGATGCAGCTGCTGGATTCAATGGGTGACAGCAACATTCTGCGCTATGAAGTGGATGCGGACATGCGGCTGGACGCACCGGTACTGAACTTGTTCAATATCAAAAGTCACAAGAAAGGTGACATCGCCATTCCACAATTGCCAGAGGTGTCTTTTGGCGATCTGAAAGTCAAAAGTCTTAACTTTACCCAGGCCAGCTTTGAACTGGAAATGAACGTGCGCAACCCCAATACGTTCGGCGTGGATTTGAGAGATATCAATTATCAGTTCAGCATGGGCGGTCAGAAATGGTTCGATGGCCGCATCGACCAGACTGTGAGACTAAGTGAAAAACAAACCACCACCGTAAAAATACCGGTTACTGTCAGCCTGATGAAACTGGGGAGCGGCGCATTAAATGCGATTCGCAGTGGCGACTTCAGTGATTACGCACTGGATGCCAATTTCAATGTGGACAGCTCCTACCCCGCCCTCAACAACCTGAACATTCCCATTCACTATGCCCCCTGAGCCAATACCGGCCAGCAGACATATATAAAGGCATTCACTATGAGCACCGAACAAACCTTGCTACAACGTTGCGATCACAAGTGCGAACTCTGTTCCGCCGACACCGCCTTGGCAGTCTTTGATGTACCACCGGATGCCGATGGCAGCGCCGATCGTTGCGTCATGATCTGCGACACCTGCCGCCAGCAGATCCAGCAACCAGACAGCATTGACCCCAGCCACTGGCGCAGCCTGGGTGACAGTATGTGGAATCCAACCCCAGCCGTTCAGGTCATGGCCTGGCGTCAACTGAAAACCCTGTCGGACAAAGGGGAAGTGTGGGCTCAGGAACTGCTGGATATGCTGTATCTGGAAGAGGATGTACAAACCTGGGCAGCCGCCGGCATCACCGAATCAGACGATCGCGCACCTACATTGGACAGCAACGGCACCCCCTTGCAAGCTGGCGATACGGTTACCATCATCAAAGATCTGGATGTAAAAGGCGCTAATTTTACGGCGAAACGGGGCACCGCCGTACGCAATATTTCCCTGACCGATAACCCAGAGCACATCGAAGGCCGGGTCAACGGTCAACGTATTGTATTGCTGAGCTGCTACCTGAAAAAATCCAGCTAGATCGCCACACCACTGCTCACCCGAAACCAGCCTGCGATACTGTAGCGGCTGGTAACGGCGGGCAGCACTTCATGGGGAAACTCTTCGCTCATAAAAAACACCGTGGTTCCCATGGTCGGCAATACTCGTCGCAGCTGCGCCCCGGATTCATCATACAGCACCAGCTCTCCGCCCCAGTCCGACTGCCATACAGGGTTCAGGTATGTCACGCTGGTGACTACACGATTGCGCTGACCTTTAAGGGCATCCACATGGGTGCGATAGAAATCACCGGCATCGTAACGGGCATAATGGGCTTCAAATTCCTGTAGGCCAAGATACAGGCTGCGGTTCAATTGCTGCCTGATCTGATCCATACGCGCCAGGTATTCTGCCTGCAACGGCGATTGTCCTGACAACCAACGGGTTTTGTCGCGGCGAACACGGCTATTACGCTGCTGATCATCGGCTCGACCGATACTGGCTGGCGTCAGATCATTGCGATCCGATACCTCCTCATACAATTCCTGAATCAAGCGCGGGCTGAACACCTGCTCCGTGATCATCCAGCCGCATTGGGCAAGCGCATCCGGCAACGCTTCCGTCAACACAACATCAACAGGCTGCAACAACTCAACAGGTGTTACGGGTGTTTCATGGTACTGCATGTGAACTCGCCGATATGACAGGGGGGTGACGTTGTCCCACAGTCACATCGACAAATACAGCAAAGGATTTTGTTAGTCACATATACGGATACCGTCAGAGCAGCGGACTATCCAACGGCGGCGCAATGAACAGCTCAATGCCCCCCGGCTGACCACCGTCGCAGCTCAGATGTAAGCCGCGTCGCCGACACTGGGGCGCTACCCAGACCGCATCGGCACCAGAAGCGTCCACAGGTAATAGCTCAATCTGAAACCCCTGCTCCCACCATTGGGGCGGTATAAACAGCTCGGTTGCTCCACGTTCTGGTTGATGTTGCCAGTGATAATACAAACCTTCTGCACTGAGCCGAAACGAAACCGGCACCCCTGAGGTGGCCGCCGGGTATGGCCGCACAGCAAAGTTATCCCGCAACGTTAGATTGTCTGCGCCAGCAGCTTGGTACCCGGTAATACTGAGGTCTTCGTGATTCCAGCCATCTTTAGTGTCGGGATGCCAGTTGGGGGTGTAGTTCCAATGAGCGCTGGAAGCCAGCCTGTCATCCAGCCAATCATAGATCTGATCAATATAAGCCGAGCCACCACGGGTACCGGCCGGGGCACCAAATTCACCCAGCATCATAGGTACATCCCACGCCTCGGCCTGCCGCCACATCACATTCAAGGGCCCAACGGAGCTGTTCCCCAACCACCATTTCAGCGTAATCATAATGGGATCGTAATAGTGCGGCGCGTAAGCAAAGTTATCCAGCCCCGGCCGGGGAATCCGATTGGGGATCAGGCCGGATGACAAAAAAGCGTGGGGTGGCACAAACAGCATGGCCGACGGATCCTGCTTACGAATAACCCGCCCTGCATCTTCATACAACGACAGCAGTTCCGAATAGGTGCCCCAGGGCTCATTAATCACATCGTAGCCAATCACATTGCTGTGCTGCGCCATGCGGTTGGCCACCCGCTCCACCATGGCCAGAAAACGGCTGCGAGCGCCTTCGCTATCCCGGTGAAAGTGATGCCAGGCACGATGATGGCCCCAGTCAAACAGCATGCGGGTACCCCAGGATTCGCAGGATTGATCATTACGGGGTTCCCGCAGACGAATCGAGGAATGCACTGCCCAGGCCGGAAAGCCCTCTCCACACCCGCCAGTGCTAAAGCGGGAAAAGGCATCCTGATGAAAATCCACAATCACGTACAAGCCGCGTTCGGCAGCCCAGGCCGTTACCTGCTCATAGTACTGCAGATACGCCTCCTCGTATTCACAAGGTAACGGCTCAAAGGCCTCCCAGGTGAACAACAGCCGCAACGTGTTCAACCCCCACTGGGGCAACGGATCCAGTTGGCTGGCATCGGTCACACCGATAAAAGGTGGTACCTTGGAATCGCCGGACACATTAATGCCCCGCAGAATCACCACCCGGCCCTGACTGTCCACAAACGTCTGACCCTGAACCTGCACTTCAGACAAGCGCGTCGACGCTGCCGGCTGCGGGGGCTCGCACTGTGCCGCCCATACAGACCCCGACCCAACCAACGCAACAAAACCGAACAGGGCCGAAAACACCGATGCCGATCGATACCATCTACTCATAACCAACCTCTTGTTTTAATTATATTTTTATTGTCAGAGGTTTGGACAGCGCTGCCAGAAACAAGCACCAAACAGAACCATAGTGCCAGATCAAATAATAAAGTACAGCCCCATTTGCACTCGCCATGGTGTGGATCATTTACTTTAGACAGACAGACTTGTAACCTCGCCCCCCTGAATCACAGGAATCCCCATATGAACCACAACGAATTAATACGTAACCTGCGCAAAGCGCTGGCCGTGAATGAAAACGGTTTAGCGGAGATCTATGCCCTGAGCGGCCAGACCATGAGCCCGGAAGATCTGAAAAGTCGCCTGAAGCAGGAAAACGAGCCGGGGTTTGTTGCCTGTGAAGAATCCGTGGCCGCCACCCTGCTGGAAGCCATGATCCTACACCTGCGAGGTGCCAAAGAAGGTGCCGAGCCACCCACACCGCAGGTGCCTCTGAGCAACAATCGCACCCTGAAGAAACTGCGCATCGCCTACGATCTGAAAGACGAAGATATGCACGCCATATTTGCGACAGAAGGTGAAGAGCTGGGGAAACAGGAACTTAAATCCCTGTTCCGCAAAGAAGGTAACAAAAACTATCTGCCTTGCTCGGACAAACTACTGCGCACGTTTTTGAAAGGCCTGATAAAGCGCGCACGATCTAGCGACTGATTAAACCCGCACTAGTTAAAACATCGTACGCGCCTGAATTTACGCGGGTTATTACGCTCGGACAAACTGATCCCGAACATATCCGAATACACCCGATAGAAATGGGATACATCATGGAATCCCAACTCATGGGACGCGGCAGTAACGGTGTAATCCCGCTGCGTGATCAGGTTCAGTGCCCGCCACAGGGCAGCCTGCCTGGCATACTGGGACACAGTACAGCCTGTCGTTTCTTTAAACAGATGCCGAAAACGGTCCGGGGACAGATTCACTGCTTTCGACAGCACATCCAGACAAATGCTCGCCAACGGCAGCTCTTCGATGATATTAAGTGCCTTGATAATACGAGGATCATACTCCAAGGGTGAAAGCTGGGTGCCCGTCACCAAAAACACCGCCGACTGCATAATCTCCACCAACTCATCACAACCAAGGGAGCCATCCTGTCCGCCAATCAGCCGCGGGATCAAAGCGCTGAACTGATCAACATCCAGCTCTTTAACCGGGCTGCCTCCCAGGAACTGATCAAGCGCCTCGAACTCCGCCATGACCGGAGAGAAATCCAAAATAGCCACATGAGCGTCCGGCCCGGAGATATTACATAGCCCGGCATCGGGCCCCACCAGCAGAGCCTCGCCCGCAAGGACACCGCCACCCTCGAATTCCAGCGTGACCGGCTTTTTACAGCCAATCACTAAACGAATGGATCGGCGTTTGTGAGTTTTATCACCAGGCCCGATCTCGAGGCTGGGCGCCAACAGTAATATGCTGCGGGAGCGGTAATAAACCACGCCTTCGAATTCAGTGTCACCTTGAGCTTTGATGCTGGGTATGGCCATAACGTTCTTATTAGTATTGGTGGTCACAGGTGTAATCGTGATCTAATACCATACTAAAATTCTGCATCGATGCGAATGTAAACCCTACGTAGAAGACGGTTTTCAATGCAGCTTAGCCGATTGATACAATAATTTGGCCGCAAGCAAACCCTACCAACCCCATAACGGATGTGACTATGATCCTGCGAAGCACCTTTCTCGCCCTGCTGTTTATACTGACGGCCTGCTCCACCACCAAAATGAATGACACCTGGCAAGAACCCGCATTCCACGGTAAAGACATGAAAAAAGTACTGGTGGTTGCCGTGGCATCCAACACCACCAATCGCTTCCTGTTCGAAACCGGCTTCATCGGAGCCCTGGCTGAAAAAGGCATCAACGCCACCGCCAGCTTCACCACTCTGGGGGATGAACTTCCCACCAAAGAAAGCGTAGAAGCCCATTTAAAAACAAGCGATTACGATCACATCATTGTCACCGCCCTAGGCCGGGTGGACATTGAGAAAGACTACGTGCCTGAGCGAGTGCGAACCTATTACACCGGCGCCTATTACCCCCATTGGAGCGGTTACTGGGGCCCCAGCGCTGGCGTGGCAGTGGGTACTGGCGGCGTGGGCTTGAGCACCGGCTACTACGGCGGTGGCTCCGTCACCACCATGACCCGCGAAGCCTACACTGACACCCAAACCAACGTCATCCTTACTACCTCGATTTACGATACCAAAACCGAGCAACTGGCCTGGGTAGGCCGCAGCACCACATTCCAGGTCGGCTCGGTATCGGATATGGCCGACAGCCTGGCCCGACAAATGATTCGAAAAATCAAAAACTAAAGTCGAATAGTTCACGGCGGCGCCATTTGTTATATCTTTAAGGGCAACAATAAAAATGCCCTTAATAAAAAGGCGTCCCCATGTTCTCAGTCTGGACCCTGGCCGGTTTCGCGCTGGCCTACACCTGCTTACTGTTTGGCATTGCCTGGTATGGTGATCGCCGCTCGGCACTGTCCCAACAGGCCCTCGGTAGCCCCTGGCTGTACAGCCTTACCCTGGCGGTGTATTGCACCTCCTGGACCTTCTTCGGTGCAGTCGGGCAGGCCGCCAATTTTGGCTGGGATTTCCTGCCCATCTATATCGGCCCCATGCTGGTGTTCATCATCGGCACCCCGATGCTGTTCAAAATCATCGCCATCAGCAAACAGCAGGGCATCACCTCCATCGCCGATTTTCTAGCCTCGCGCTACGGCAAGTCCCAACCTCTGGCCATACTGATCACACTGGTCGCCATTGCCGGCACTATCCCCTACATTACGTTGCAGTTAAAAGCCGTGACCATGGCGTTCGACAGCCTTACCCCAGGCATCAATACCGATTGGCCTTTGCAAGGCGACAGCCCCATTAACAGTGCCCTGGCGGTGGCCCTGCTGATGGCGATGTTCGCCGTGTTATTCGGCACCCGTCATATCGATGCCAACGAGCACCAAAACGGGCTGATGCTGGCCATTGGCTTTGAAAGCATCGTGAAGTTATTGGCGTTTGTGATTGTGGGCGGCTTTGTAGTGTGGTGGGTGTTTGATGGCATTGATGACCTGTTGGTACAGGTAGAACAAAACGCCGTGCTGCGGGAACGCTTTTCTGCCGACTTTTTTGACCAGGGATTCTTTACCCAAACCCTGCTGGCTATGGCTGCCATTATCTGCCTGCCACGGCAGTTCCATACCACCGTTGTAGAAAACCGCCGCAGCCACGACCTCAACAAAGCTCGTTGGATATTTCCTGCCTACCTGCTGCTGTTCACCCTGTTTGTCGTGCCCATTGCCATGGCAGGCTTGCTGTATCTGCCAGAGCAGAGCACCCAGGCCGACCGCTACATTCTCACTCTGCCCATTCACTTCGATCAGCCCGGTTTAGCTCTGCTGAGTTTTCTGGGAGGTGTGTCCGCCGCCACCGGCATGGTGATCGTATCTAGCGTTGCCCTCAGCATCATGGTGTGTAACGAACTGGTAATCCCCATCTATCTGAACCGAGCCCGCCGCGCCGGGGAACTCCCACGCCAAATCACCCCGCTGGTGCGCAAAATACGCCGCATCTCTATTTTCGTGATCCTGCTACTGGCCTACCTGCTGAACGATGTGTTTGCTCAATTTGGTGCCCTCGCCAGCATTGGCTTACTTTCCTTTGCGGCTGTCATCCAGTTTGCCCCGGTATTGGTTGGCGGCCTGTACTGGAAACAGGGCCACAAGCGTGGCGCAGCCCTGGGCATCCTGTCGGGCTTTTTGGTATGGCTTTATTGTCTTTTGTTGCCAGTGGTACTGCCTGCCCCGTGGGTTGAGTTTCTACAAACAAAAGGCTTGCTTGGCTTCGGCATACTGCGCCCCTACGCCCTGTTCGGGTTGGAAGGACTCGATCCATTAAGTCACGGCGTGTTCTGGAGCCTGGCTGTGAATATTTTCTGCTACGTATACTTTTCCAAAACCGCCCATCACGCGACCATTGATCGCAATCAGGCCATTCTATTTGTGGATGTGCCCACCCATTACGAAAGCCTGCTGGGGCGCTACCATGCCGCACACATTCGCGTTCAAAACCTGCAAGACATCGCGACGCGCTGCCTGGGCCCACACAGCAGCGAACTGGCTTTTGCCCAATACGCGGCCACCCATCAGATCGACCTGGATCCAACCCTGCCCGCCACCGTAGATTTATTTCGCTTTACCGAAAAAATGCTGGCACGAGTGATGGGGGCAAGTTCTGCACGGGTACTGTTAGGCTCAATGCTAAGCCGCCACAACGACAAAAGTGCAGATGCCGTGGCCATGATTGACGAAGCCGCCGAACTGATCCAATTCAATCACCAGCTGCTGCAAACCACGATCGAAACTATCTCCCATGGTATTTGCGTGGTGGACAAACATCTCAACATTGTCGCCTGGAACCGAACCTACATTGAACTGTTTGAATATCCTGATGGGTTGATCCAACTGGGTCGCCCGATTGCCGACGTATACCGCTACAATGCCCGCCGTGACTTTTACCCGGGCGATAACGAAAACGAAAGTGAATACGACCAGGTACAACGCCGAGTCAATTTACTCAAGCAGGGCGGCCCGCATCGATTTGAACGAGAGCTGCCTAACGGCCTGCACATAGAGGTCCGGGGCAACCCCATGCCTGGCGGTGGATTTGTTACCACATTCCTCGACATCACCGAAAGCAAAATGGATGAACGTGCATTACGTCAAATGAATGAAAGCCTTGAGATGATGGTAAAAGATCGCACTCAGGCCCTATCCGAACTGAACGAAGCCCTGCACAAAGCCAACGAAGGCAAAACCCGGTTTCTGGCAGCAGCAGGTCACGACCTCATGCAACCGTTAAATGCTGCACACCTCTTCACCTCATCATTGCAACAGCGTCTGCAACTGAAGAACAACAACCTGCAGTGCGAAGAGGAATTGGAAATACTGCATCACATTGATAACTCCCTGCATGTAGCTGAACATCTGATTAATACCCTGCTGGACATCAGCCGCCTGGATACCGGAACCATTAAGCCCAAACCAACCCCCTTTAATCTGCACTCCCTGCTCACCAGCCTGGCTTCGGAGTTCAATGTTATTGCCGCAGAAAAAGGCCTCCAACTAAAGTGGATGGACTGCAACATCTGGGTACGCAGTGACGACAAACTATTACGGCGTATTTTACAAAACCTGCTGCTAAATGCCGTGCGCTACACGCCTTCTGGCCGCATTCTGCTGGGCTGTCGCCGTCGACCCGGGTATGTGGACATTCAAATTTGGGATACCGGTGTTGGCATCCCCGCCGATCACATAGATCTGATCTTCAAAGAGTTTCATCGCATACGCCACAAAAACAATGATGGCACATTGGACAGCAAAGGGCTGGGGTTAGGGTTAGCCATCGCGCAACGCATCAGCCAACTGTTGGATCACCCGCTTTCTGTCCGATCTATCGTTGGCAAAGGCACTGTGTTTTCCATTCGCGTGCCCACCGCACCCGCCACTCACTCACAGCCACCTGCTGTGCAAACACCGGCCCAATTCAACCCGAACGGCCTGAAGATACTCTGTGTCGATAACGAGCCCATGATCCTTAACGGAATCGACACCTTGCTCAGGCAATGGCGATGCGACAGCTCTTTGGCATCCTCCCTGAAAACAGCACTGCAGCAAGCCAGCACCCTGACCCAAACGCCCGATGCCGTACTGGTGGATTATCAACTGGATGATGAAACCGGCTTTGATGTCATCGATGCTCTGGATGAATACTGGGAGGACGTAGTGCCTGCCATACTGATGACAGCCGATCACTCCGATGCGGTTCGCAAAAAAGCCAAGGAGAGAGGTTACTATTTTTTACAGAAACCAATAACACCAGAAGCATTACAGGCTGCTTTAGAATCAGTGTTAAAGTGAAGGCCCATAAAGCAGATACCAGGCGGACAGCACCCTACAACCCATGTCAAATCTTTACGAGCCTTGAGAAAATATATATAGTGTTTACCCTTCCGTGCACGTCCATTTTGGAGTGACTCATGAACACAAGCGTAGCTTTGATTACAGGTGCGTCATCAGGCATTGGATCTGATATTGCGACAGTTTTAGCAGAACAAAAATACAACCTCATTTTGGTCGCCAGACGCGAATCACGTTTAAAAAGCCTCTCTGAAAGTTTAATCAACAAACACGGCATACAATGTCATTTTATTCCCTGCGATTTAGCTAATACCCATGATCTGGATTCACTTATGGATAATGCTTTTTCTTGGGCTGAAAAGAATAAATTAGTATTGAATACGCTTGTTAATAATGCTGGCAATGGATACTGGGGCGAATTCCATGCGCAGCCAATTGAAAACAATCAGCTCACCATTAACTTAAACATAACCGTTCCCACACAGTTATGTCACCAGTTTATCCAAAAGCGACTGGATCAAGATTCTTCATCTTGGATACTGAATGTTTCATCGTTGTCGGCAATTTTACCGGCCCCTAGATTTGCTGTGTATTCCGGCTCAAAAGGCTATTTGAGGAACTTCAGTGAGGTCCTTTCCTACGAACTACGCAACTCCAAAATATCAGTAACCTGCTCGTGCCCTGGCGGTGTCCTAACTGAATTTATGGATCACTCGGGCCAAACGGTAAAGCGCAATACTGGCATGATGACTTCCCGCGATGTTGCTGAACAAATGGTGCATGCAATGTTTAAAGGCATCACGCTGCATGTCCCAGGCACATTCAACAAACTGGCACGTCTTACCAGGGTATTTCCAAGTTCTATTCGCTCCCTGATTGTCGCACAAAGCATGAATGTATCCGTTGAATAACGGGGGGCTAAAAATGGAACCAACTAAAAATGCTAAACGCTATCAGCACCTATCTGATAACGAATTGAGCGCGCTGAAATTCTGGCAAATAGACGAATCAAAAAGCGATATTCATTTTATCGAAACAGAAGACCATTGGCAGCTTGCCGTTACCCATTACCCACCAAAAGAGAAAAAGTTTCCATACCCCATATTGCTATGCCATGGGCTAGGATCAAACAGATTGGCCTTTTATTCTGAATCTTCGCGTTCATTTGGGCAATATCTTGCCTCAAATGGTTTTGATGTCTATGCCTGCGATCTTCGTGGTCACGGCCTAAGTGAAAAGCCAGGGCGCACCAATGATTTACGTTACAACTGGGGCTTTCTGGAATACGCGACACTGGATATGCCAGCAATCATTGATGCTGTATTGTCTCTTAGCTCTGAAAAACAATGCTGTTTCATCGGTCATAGCATGGGAGGAATCCTGCTTTACTACTTGGCATCCCAAAGTGATGCACGTATCAAGCGAGGCATTACATTAGGATCTTCCCTCGATTACAGCAATACCGGCTCATTGTTCAGGCTGATCGCAACTGCAGCACCCTTAACGCATATTTTGCCTGCAACGCCCATCCACTGGGCTGCCAGAATATCAGGCTATCTAAGTCGATACCACGCTGGAGCCATAGACCCCTTTCTAGCCAATCCCAAAAACATTTCACCTCAAAGCTTTTCCCAATACACACGCACAGCAACCCACCCTGTTAGCTCCCGCGTACTCAGGGATTTAGCCCTTGCCATTACAGGAGAGGGAATGGTCGACCAACAAGGTCAAAAGATTGCGCGCAGCTTGGCAGAAAAGGGGTACCCATTTCCTATTTTGGCTGTTTCGGGCAGCCGAGACCTACAATGCCCACCGGAAGCCGCCCACCGCTTTGGCACCGAGCAAAAAGTATTTGGAAAGGAGTATGGCCAACAAGAAGAGTATGGCCATCACGACTTACTGATTGGAAAAAGAGCCCATCTTGAAGTTTGGCCAACACTTGCTGAATGGTTAGTGAAAACATAGCGTTCTTACTGCATGACAAAGGCAATGCAACACCACTTACAATCCTTTGAATTCACGAATGGGATATATCCCCGCTCGGAAACGATTCCACATCCAGTTTCTGCAATCGAATGACCGCCTGAGTTCGATTGCGCACACCCAGTTTGCGGAATATAGCCGTCATGTGGGCTTTGATTGTCGCTTCAGACACGCTTAATTCATAGGCTATTTGTTTATTAAGCTGGCCTTCTGCCAGCATACCCAATACACGAAACTGTTGTGGCGTCAGAGATGCAATACTGGTTGCCAGATCATGGTCATCTTCATTCAATAACGGATTGTGCTGCGGCAGGATATTCGGAGGCAGACAGCGCTCTCCGCCGCATACTTTTTCAATAGCAGCCACCATGATGTCCATGGATGCTGATTTTGGGATGAATCCATTTGCGCCGAATTCAACCGCTTTATGAATCACCGCTGGCTCTTCAGAAGCGGACACCACCACCAGTGGAATATCTGGATAGCGTTTACGCATGTAGATCAAACCGGAGAAACCATGAGCGCCGGGCATATTCAAATCCAGCAACAACAAAGAGAAGGTTTCGCCTGCCTCCGTCAGCCGCTCTAACTGATCAACGTTTTCCGCTTCAACCACTGAGGCTCCTGGAAAAGCCTGCGTCACCGCCTGTTTCAGCGCCATGCGGAACAGTGGATGATCGTCTGCAACCAGCACATTGCCCTGTAGTGTCATTGTTCGTGTTCGCCGTTGCCTGTGCGCGGGTAATTGTGGGCGCTACAGCAGGCAACGTCAAATGTGTAAAAAAGGCCTGTAACACAGGCCATCAACGATTTACCCTTGAATCCACTAACTGCGGTACCACCGCAGGATCGGCAAGAGTCGACACATCGCCTAACTGATCAAACTCGTTGGCCGCAATTTTCCTGAGTATGCGGCGCATGATTTTTCCAGATCGGGTTTTTGGCAGGCCCGGAGCGAACTGAATCCAGTCCGGCGAGGCCACCGGGCCGATTTCTTTGCGCACCCAATCTCTCAATTCTTGCAACAACTCGTCGGTGGGTTGTATGCCTTCGTTTACCGTTACATACACATAAATTCCCTGGCCTTTGATGTCATGAGGGCAGCCTACCACCGCAGCCTCTGCCACTTTAGCATGGGCAACTAAAGCACTTTCAATCTCAGCGGTACCAAGGCGATGACCAGACACATTAATAACGTCATCCACTCGACCGGTAATCCAGAAATCACCATCATTATCCCGCCGCGCGCCATCACCTGTGCAGTACTTTCCGGGGAATGTGGTGAAATAGGTTTGCACAAAGCGCTCATGATCGCCCCACAGCGTGCGCATTTGACCTGGCCAGCTATCGGTCATTACCAAGTTACCTTCGGCTGCTCCATCAAGCACATTACCATCGTTATCCACCAGTTGCGGGCATATGCCGTAGAACGGCTGAGTTGCAGCTCCTGGCTTAAGCACAGTACTGCCAGGCAAGGGCGTAATCATGACACCCCCGGTTTCGGTCTGCCACCAGGTATCAATCACTTGAGCCTGGCCCGCGCCAATCACATCGTGATACCACTGCCATGCTGCGGGGTTAATGGGTTCGCCTGCCGTTGCAATAATACGCAAACTACGACGACTGGAATGTTCAAACGGTTCGACACCCTTGGCCATAAAAGATCGGATCGCCGTGGGTGCTGTGTACAGTATTGATACGTTATGATCGTCGATCACCTTACCCAAACGAGTTTCATCCGGGTAATTAGGCAAGCCCTCACACATCACCGCCGTCGCCCCATTAGCCAGCGGCCCATATACCAGATAGGTGTGCCCGGTGATCCAGCCGATGTCTGCGGTACACCAATACACATCACCAGGCTGATAATCGAAGACCTGCTCATGGGTATAAGCGGCATACACAAGATAGCCACCGCTGGAATGTAAAACACCTTTGGGCTTACCGGTTGATCCCGAGGTGTACAAGATAAACAAGGGATCTTCTGCGTTCATTTCCTCTGCTGTACAGTCCGCGCTGGCAGCACGGGTTGCAGTTTCATAGTCCACGTCACGATCATCATGCCATTGCACGTCACCACGGGTGTGACGCACCACCAGCACGTGTTCGACGGTATTAATTCTGGGATGGGCCAATGCCGCATCAACGTTGTGCTTTAACGGGATCGGGCGAGCACCACGTAGCCCTTCATCTGCCGTAATCACAAGCTTCGCACCACAATCCTCGATTCTGCCCGCCAATGCTTCCGGCGAGAATCCACCAAACACTACCGAGTGAATGGCACCGATTCGGGCACACGCCAACATTGAGAATACGGCCTCCGGAATCATGGGCATGTAGATCATTACCCGATCACCTTTACCCACACCCAAAGACTTCATCGCGTTAGCCAAGCGGCATACTTCGTCGTGCAGTTGTTGATAGGTGACTGTGCGTGGTGTGCCGGGGGTATCCGGCTCCCAAATGATGGCAGTCTGACTGGCTCGTGTCGCCAAATGTCGATCTATACAGTTGCTGCTGACATTGAGGGTACCATCTTCAAACCAGCGCACATGGACATCCTTGGGATCGAACGACACGTCCTTCACTTGAGTAAACGGTTTGATCCAATCAATACGCTGCCCTACTTCACGCCAAAATTCATTAGCCTGACTAACGCTGCGCTCATACTGTTGCGAATACTGCAGATGCCTGGAAGATTGGATTGACTTGACCGTGCTCATACTAAACCCCACTTTAATTCAATGGATCCAGTCTGCCCTACTTAGACTCTGGCGAGAATTAGACTTTGGTCGAGACTTCGACGTTTGGCTAATACTCACCTTGATATTTTTGTTACAGCCTTGTCATCAGTAGTACACATAACAAACAGGATAAACAGGTGACACAATGACGCTACGACCATTTACCGCTGCTTTGGTTTCTGCCGGAATGCTTTCTTCCCAAGTCATGGCCAATGAAGTGAATCAACGAATCGAAAAGCTGGAGCAGGAAATCAACGCTCTTAAAACTCAAACCACTCACCACAATACCAGCACCAAATCGAATAACAGCGCAGTAACACTGGGCGGCTACATCAAGTTCGACGGCATCGTCAGCGAATACAGCGACGGCCGCAATGCTACATCAGGTATCGGTGAGGATTTCCTGGTAGTGTCCACCATCCCCACCGGTGGTGAGGCCGGTGATCCGCAAACTCATTTTTCTGCCAAAGAGTCCCGCCTTTGGGTAAAAGGCCAAACGCAAACTGACGCAGGCCTGATCAAGGGCTACATTGAAGTTGACTTTCAAGGCAGCAGCCAGGGTGATGAGCGCATCAGTAATTCTTATTCACCCCGCATACGCCATGCTTATTTCAGCTGGGAAAACTGGCTCTTCGGTCAAACCTGGTCCACATTCTTTAACGTCAGCGCGCTGCCCGATCTGCTGGACTTCGTTGGACCGGTGGGCACCATTTTTGTTCGCCAGGCACAAATTCGCTATAGCAGCGGTGGATTTCAGTTCGCTGCCGAAAACCCTTCCAGTACACTGTATAACGATGCGGCCTCATCGTCTGACGATAACCAGGTTCCCGACCTCATCGCCCGGTACAATTTCGGCAGCGGCAACACCAACTACAGCGTTGCCATTATGGGCCGAGAGCTGGCCTACGATACCGGCACCGACATTGAGAGTGAATTCGGCTATGCCGCCAGCTTCGCCGGTAAAGTCGCTGTCGGTGAAAGCGGTGATGACTTGCGCTTTATGCTGAACGCCGGTAATGCCTTGGGTCGCTATATGGGTTTGAACGCTTTTCGCGGAGGTTCAATCGAGACAGACAGCAGTATTGAACTGGTCGACCAATGGGGGGTGTTTGCCGCCTATCGCCATCTCTGGAATGAGCAGTGGCGATCCAGTTTTTCCCTCTCTGCAGCACAGGCAGACAACCCGGCATCCGCTGGCAATGCCGCCAAACAGTACGAAACCGTCCACGCCAACCTGATCTATAAACCGGTGGCAGCGCTGGATATAGGGGGCGAGATGATTGTGGGCAACAAAGAACTTGAAGATGGCACGGACGGCGCGGTTAATCGTCTGCAGTTTTCAGCAAAATACACGTTCTAACCGAAACAACAGAGCGCAAAACCCTTGCGCTCTGTTCCGCACCCAGGCTTGATCGATCACATCGCCTGCGCGCGCACCGCCTGTGGTGATTCGCACAACTGATGCAATTCAGCCATGCATTCTTTGCAGGCTTTACTGGCCGTGATCTCTTTCTGTTCAGCCAGCACATCCTGCAGGATATCGTAACTGGTGAGCGGGTTTGCCAACACAACGCGAAAAACAACCGTACGACGGCGATCGTATTCCTGTGGCGTTAATGTGGTACGGGACACAAACGACTTACCCCGAGCACGCTGATTTTTTTGAATTCGTTTGGTGAGGCGGTTCAACACTTCGTGAATCTGATCAATCTCTTCCACGCTGGCATTTGCGAGTTTGTCCTTCACAAACTGGGGCACAAAACGATAAGTAAGAATATTCAGTTCAGGCTCGGTGATCAGTTCAAAATCCTGTTCCGCCTTGATCATATCGGCAAAGGTGCGGGCTTTCTCAATACCTTGCTCAATCAGAATCTCATAACCACTGCGACCGATAATTTTCAAACCGGAATGCAGCAACATGGCAATACCAGGGCGCGAGCCTTCCAACGTATACGCACCCAGGTCACGGGAACCTTTACGGATAATGTAATCAGCGTGATGTTCAATGGACGACACCAGGGCCGGATCTTTGAAAATCACCATACCGGCCCCCATGGGCACGTACATCTGCTTGTGAGCATCGATGGTGACGGAATCCGCTCGCTCAATACCTTTCAATATATGAGCATACTTGTCAGAAAACAGGGTAGGGCCACCCCAAGCAGCGTCTACATGAAAATGACAACCAGCCTCCTCGGCAATATCCGCCATCTGATCCAACGGATCCACGCTGCCGGTTTCTGAAGTGCCTGCCACTCCCACCATTCCAATGATGGCGACGTTGTCCTGCTTTAACTGCTTAACGGTTGCGCGCAACTCGTCCAGCTGAATTTTATTACGCGCATCCGCCTTGATGCTGATCAACGAGTCACGACCAATACCTAATACGTCTGCGGCTTTGCCCAGTGAATAATGGCCTCGCTCCGATACCAAGATGGCAGCGCCGCTGTAGCCGTAATGCTTGAGCGCACCAAACAGCCCTGCACGCTGAATACCGGCGAACCCGGCTTTTTTGTCACGATCAAATCTGCAGTTGCGGGCAACCCAAAGGGCCGTCATGTTGGCAATGGTTCCACCAGAGCAGAATGAACCCAGTGAATATCCCGGCTGGTGCATCCATTTGGTATAGAACCCATCATCTTGCTTGTATATAAGCCGATGTATCATACCCAACACCTGACGCTCCATAGGCGTAAACGCTTTGGAGGTTTCGATCTTAACCAGGTTCTGATTCAGGGCAATCATAATGCGGGACAACGGCATCATGAAGTAGGGCAGGGCCGAGGTCATGTGACCAATAAAACTGGGCGACGCGGTATGCACAGACTGCGCAACCAGTTTATCCATCAGGAAATCCGCCTGATCGGATACAAAGATCGGCTTCTCGGGGATAACAGAGTCGGAGAAATCTTTTTGCAGTTCGGTGAGATCTTTTTCAACAGCAACTATATGTTCCTGCAGGAACCCTGCAAGATTCTGGGAAAGCTTCTGATCGATGTTACCCAGTGTCGTACCTGGTGCCTCTGGTACCGTAAAAATACGATACATGGCTTCCATACTGGCATCGGCATATCGCGGTTTATTCGTCATACGGCTGACCCATGTTTACGGCTGACCCCATGTTAAAGGTGAAACACAGCCCTAAAGTCGTGCTTATAGAAGGGCGATAATTTAACCATAAAGTCACACTTCACGATACCACTTCTACCAAACGCTCGCTTGAATTCCGTAATCGTCTGATTTAAAAGACAATATCACCTTTTACCTGAACAAAACCCCACTGACTAAATGGTCAAAAACGCAGCAAAAGTAAACACCAACACAATCTTTGTTTAACAGTATAAGCACTGTACCTCGATCTGCACCACATTGTTAACGACACAACTCTATCTCATAATCATCAATACAGCCATGGATTGCTCCTCTTGCTCACCCTTTGTGTCACTCACAAATACGCTATAGACTAATTCGGCATACAACTTTTTATTGAGAACCAAGATGAAACAACTGCTAGCATTATGCCTGATCGTGTTACCGCTTTCCTTACATGCAAGAGTGGAACCACGTGAAGGCGAAGAAGCCATCACGCCGGAGCCCATGGTTACCATCGTGGACGATCATGACAAGGTAATGCATATCCACCAAATCAACGGTAAGGTTTACGGTGTGAAAGTCATACCCAAAAACGGCGCCCCCTATAACCTGGTAGATCCCAATGGCGAAGGTCAGTTTATCCGTGATTCTGCCGACCGGATACTGGTGCCGGAGTGGGTGTTGATCTCCTGGTAGCCGCGCTGCTCGGTAAATGCCTTCTGGCTGGGAGCGTCAGATTCTGCGCTCCTGGCCTGCCTGTTACACACCTCCCTTGCTTCATTTCCACTCAGCCCAAATACCAGCGCGCCCGCGTCCAACTTATATTCCACGCAGAGCCGAACGAGACAGGTTTACTTTGGTAACAAGGCATACCACTTTGGTTCTACTCCAAATGGCCGTATTGATAAATACGCTGGCTGGTTATGCTTTTAGAATACGTACGCAGCTTATGCCGGATACCAGGATGAATCACTCAGAACTTATTAATCTATCGCTCGAACAAGCTGTAGCAGCTTTAGGCGACCCTACAGACCCAGTGTTTGAATTGATGTATACCCGCCATCCGGAGTTAAAAGAGTTTCTGCGGGAGGATAACTCTTGGCAGAATTACATGATTCAGGAGATTCTGCAAAACTTGATGGCAATGAGTGAAGATCCAAGCGTGGCGCTTGCCATCATCCGCGATATGACCCAGCACCATCAAATGATTGGCATAACCGCGGAAACCTTCAAGGGGCTATACCAAGCATTGCTCGACACCATAGTGCCTGTATTAAGCGGCCCATTACGGGACGAGATGGTCACACTGTGGCAGGATACGATCAATCGTATCAACCACAGTGTTGATTCAGCGTTTTAGGGCATCAATGCCAATTCCATCTTGCGAGCGGAATTAACACCGGCTTTCGGATTGGAGAAATGTTTCTCTTTCATCACTTGCAGGCCCAAACGGGTATACAGAGCCTGCCCGCGCGGATTGGCCACCGACACATCCAAGCCAAACAGGTTGTAGCCCTTTTCTCTGGCTTCCTGTAATTTGTGCTGAATTATTTTTGTGCCAATACCCTGACTGCGCAGCTTATCTGACACCCCAAAGTTAGAAAGATAAAGCTCACCAGGTTTGGGGGCCCGCATCACGCTCTTGATATGACGGGAGCGCAACATAACGGGCACGACACCGAAGTAGCCGAAAAAGCCCACCATATTTTTGATACTGCCTTTTAACAGGCGCTCATAATTGTCACGGTCGTAAAAACAGCCGGTGCCCACTACTTCGCCATCACACAGCGCCACTGTGACGTTGGGGTGTCCGGCAAAACCGATACCTGAGGCAAATTCATAGCGCAAATAATCGAGGGCTTTGGATTTATAGAGGTAGCTGTACATGTCCGGTCCCGAGCTGTACATCAACTCGGCGATGGCTCCAACATCATCTGCCCGCGCAGTTCGGATTTCGATTTCCATTCAAAGTAGTCCTACAATTTATTAGCAGGATAATGTGACATAAAGCGAAAGGGGAAACAATTGCCTGTGATGATTCGTCGTATCCAAACCATCACAGGCCAGCTTGCTTTTATATAGCTCAGGATGCCTGCTGTTGCTGCTGAGCAGAAATCCGCCCGGTGAGGAAATACTGCTCGTTTAAGGCCTCATGTATGTGATTCATTTCAATCTGAATATGATCAATAAAATCATGCAACATGACTTGATCGTAGGCCTGCAACTCAGCCCCCTGGATCAAACGCTTGGCCTGATGAATGCGACGCAAGGTATTTTCATAGTCCGGCAGCTCCTGTACGCAGCGCTCCATCTGCTGCACACAAAATAGGATCGAACGCGGGAAGCGCTGGGATTGAAACAGGAATTTCACCACATCACTGCGACGGATTCGAGCCTGCATGGCCTGCCGGTACATCTGATACGCTGTGAGTGATTTCAATACACTCATCCACTGGATATTTTCGAACGGGCGCAATTCCATGCTTTCTTCGGTAAGCAGGTTGGCAGAGCGCACATCAATGATACGGGATGTCATGTCCGAGCGTTCGATGTTGCGACCCATGCGAATAAACAAATAACCTTGATCACGATTCACAGTGCCGGACAACAATCCAACAATGGTTTGATTGCGCAGAATGACTTCATTGAGATAGCTGAATCGCCCCCGCTTCGACATGGCCACATTGAGCTGATCTTTGGCATAGTGATTGAGGGCGTTGATTTGCTCCCAGGCTTCACGAGGAATGACATCGCGCACTGTTCGTGCGTTTTCCCGCGCCCATTTCAGCGAATTGGCAATAGATACCGGGCTTTCAGGATCACTGATGAGGTATTTCATCACCGAGCGTTCTTCGAAGTTATCGTTCCGCTTCACGTAAATATCACGGGTGCCGGTAATGTCGATCAGAGGCTCCCAACCCAGTACCGTTCTCTTGGGTATATCCAGGATCAGGTTGGCGTTTACGTTGATGAGGCGCGCCATGTTTTCGGCACGCTCCATATAACGGGCCATCCAGTACAGTGTTTCTGCAACGCGCGCCAGCATCAGGCATCCTCCTCCACGATCCAGGTGTCTTTACTGCCACCACCTTGGGATGAATTAACGACCAACGACCCTTTTCGCAGGGCGACCCGGGTCAGGCCACCCATGGTGACGGAGATGCTGTCACCACTGAGAATAAATGGACGCAAATCCACGTGGCGGGGTTCTACACCGTGATCAATGAACGTTGGCACCGTGGATAAACCCAGTGTCGGCTGTGCGATGTAGTTACGTGGATCTTTTTTAATAAGTTGCGCAAATTTTTCGCGCTCTTTTTTACTGGCTACCGGGCCGATCATCATGCCGTAACCACCGGATTCATTGGCGGGTTTGACCACCAGATCCGCCAGGTTGTTGAGCACGTAATCCTGTTCATCCTGATACATGCAACGATAAGTGGGCACGTTGGGCAACAGCACGTCTTCGCCCAGATAGTATTTGATAATCTCCGGAACAAACGCATATACAACTTTATCATCCGCCACGCCTGCACCGGGGGCATTAGCCAAAGCTACATTGCCCTTTTTCCATGCCCGTAACAGGCCCGGCACACCCAGCATTGATTTTTTATCAAATGCTTCCGGATCCAGAAACAGGTCATCGATACGGCGATAAATTACGTCCACCCGCTGCAAACCTTCTACGGTGCGCATGTACACGCAGTCATCGTCGCACACCACCAGATCCCGGCCTTCTACTAATTCGCAACCCATCTGCTGAGCCAGATAGGCGTGCTCAAAATAGGCAGAGTTGAAGATGCCGGGAGTAAGCACCACCACTTCAGGGTAATCCGCCGGACGCGGCGACAGGGAGGCCAACATATCGAACAGCTGGGAACAGTAATCGTCCACTGGCTGAATGTTGTAACTTTCAAACAGTTCAGGAAACACCCGCTTCATTACGGAACGGTTTTCCAGCATGTAGGAAACGCCAGAAGGCACTCGCAGGTTATCTTCCAGCACGTACATGGTGCCATCGGAATCCCGCACCAGATCGGATCCACAAATGTGGGCCCAGATATTACGTGGCGGAGAGATGCCAACACATTCTTTGCGAAAGTTAACAGAGTTCGCCAACAGTTCGGCTGGGAACACTTTGTCTTTGATGATCTTCTGATCGTGATAGATATCATCGATAAAAAGATTCAGCGCATGAACTCGCTGCTTAAGGCCTTTTTCGATGGGATCCCATTCTGATTTAGGGATCATGCGCGGAAGGATGTCTAGGGGCCAAGAGCGATCTATTGAGCCTTCTTCCTCGGTGTATACTGTGAAGGTGATGCCCATTTCTTTAATAGACAGCTCGGCCACCGCTTTACGGGTTTCGAGTTCTTCGTCGCTGTGATCCACCAGAAACTTGGCCAAGTTTTTTGCATACTTACGCGGTTTGCCTTTGGACTGCATCAACTCATCAAAGAACTTGCCTGGATCGTATTCATTCCAACTTAGAGACATATTATCGCTTCTTTCTGCTGCAAAAATGCGTTGAGTGGAGCGTGCTATTCTTCAATGCGGCGCACATCTACGGACACACTTAGCTCGTGATCGTCGCCACCATAAATCACCCCTTTAAGCGGGGTTACATCTGCAAAATCTCTGCCAAAGGCCAATGTTATATGCTGATCGCCTGCCACCATGTTATTGGTGGGATCAAGATGCATCCAGCCGTGATCCGGCAAATACACAGCAAGCCAGGCATGGGATGCATCAGCCCCCTCCAGCTTTTCTTGGCCGGGTGGCGGCAGGGTTTCCAAGTATCCGCTTACGTAACCTGCGGCCAACCCCATGGAGCGTATGCAAGCAATACCCAAGTGTGCAAAATCTTGACACACTCCACGTCGGTGTTCCAGCACGGTCTTCAACGGGGTGCTGATGCTGGAGAAGCCGGGGTCGTATTTAAAATCCTTGAATATCCGCTCCACCAGCTCACGAATGGCTTCCATCACCGGCCGACCAGGCTTGAACGATTTATCAGCGTATTCCTTTACCTCATCGAAAACAGGAATCAGCATGGATGGCAGGATGTATTCCCGCACCACAATCTGTTCTGGATCAGTTGTGGTTTTCAAACTGTCCCGCACGAATTCCCAAGGGTAGTCTGCGGAAAACAACGCCTGTTGGGCGTGCGCCAGAACCTGCACTTCACTGTACACGGTTACTGACAGCTCTCGGTGGGGCTGCAGAATATCGAAGCTGGTGACTTGGTTGCCAAAATAGTCAAAACGCTTGTGGAGCGATTCTGGTGCAGGGTGAATAACAAACCGATTGCGCGCACAGGTTTGGTGCGCGCTATTGACCGGTGACATGCGCGCCTCATTAAAACACATGCTTACCTGGCTGCTGTATTCGTAGTGCGTGGTGTGTTTGATGCGGTATTTCATGCCGGCAGCTCCAGTTTGGTGGGTGCCAACTGACGCACATTCTGGGTATGGGTGAAGTATTTCTGATGCAGCAGTTCAGCAACTTTTTCTAATCTGCGCTCAACGCTGTCCAGCAGTTTCGCCAACGCGCGCCGGGTTTTCAGTTCGTCGCTGACGTTAGCCAGTTTTTCAACTTCGACCATTTTGATTTCGGTACTGACTTGCAGAATCAGGCGCTGCTCCCGACTCAAATGATGAGAGGGTGTTTTCAGCGGATTGGGCAGCTCATCCATCAGCGCCTTGATTTTGTCCACCTGATAGGCCAGTGAACGGGGGTGACGAGTATCCAGCAACATCAAGTCCAGCACTGTGAATATGTGCTGCACCGAGCGATAACGGCGTCGGTGAGTAATCAGACTTTCGTGGTTTACTAAGGTTGCCTCCAGCATAAGATGCTCTGGCACATCACCGCAATGGGTCACAAAACAGGTGCGTATAAAGGTAATTAACTGCAAAGCCCGCTCTACACGGCGACCGATATTCAACAGGTACCAGCCGTGCTCATGGGGCATGCTTTCCTGGGTCTGGGCCGTGAACGCCATAAGGGACGCCAGCAGGCTGTCCAGCTCGGTTTGCAGAACCGAGAAACGGGCTTTGTTGGAGCTTAAGTATTGCAGGTTTTCATCGATGTCATCCACCACCCGCCAGGTGTCTACGGACCACAAATCACGCACGTTGTAAGCGCTTTGCAATAATGCATTCAGGGTGCCAATCAAACTGCTGCGATGTTCACGGTTCAGCACCATATCCATGATATGAAGACGGGGTCGCTGCAGTTTTTCCTTGGCATCCTCACCGGTAAAGCCGGGGTATACGTAGGTGAAATGGGTCAGGGTTTCCAGCAGATGTTGCAATACGATGTGATCGGATTCATCCCGATAGTCGTCGTAGTCGGCGAGTTTATTCAGTACGGTACGAATCAGTCGCAACAGGCCTTCGGCACGCTCGGAATAGCGGCCCACCCAGAACAGGTTCTCACCGGAGCGCGACGGCAACAGGCCTTCGCCGATCATGAGACTTTCCATCTGACGGATGTTAGGCCAGAGACTGGCCTGATGCACCGGCTTGTCTGCCAGTATCCAGGTGTCTTTTGACAGGCCGCCGGTCTGATTGGTGACAAACAGTGCGCCTTCATCCTGGGCTACTCGGGTGAGGCCACCGGGCATGACATCGTAGTCGCCCTGGTGTGCAGTCAGATAGGTGCGCAGCAACACTCGTCTGGGTACTATTTTGCCATTGCGCAACGACGGCGCGGTAGAGCAACTCAGCACTTGCTGACCAACATACAAGTAAGGTGCTGCATTGATGCGCTCTTTTACTTCTTTGAGCTGCTTTTCATTCAATTGGGAGCAGAATATCGAAGGACCGCGGCGATCAATGGGTTTGATCACCAAATCTTTCAGGTTTGCCAGTACGTAGTCGCGCTCTTTTTTCTGACCACACCACCAAGTGGCTGCAGAGGGCAGCAGGATCTCTTCCCCCAGCCAATGTTTGGCAATATTGGGTAAAAACGGCATCAGGGCAGGGCTTTCCAGAATGCTGGAGCCCAGCGGGTTGGCAATGATGACGTTACCCAAGCGGGCTGCCTGCAGCAAACCGGGCACCCCCAGATGAGAATCCTCCCGCAGCTCAAGTGGATCACAGAAGCTGTCATCCACCCTGCGCACGATGATGTCCACCTGCTTGAGGCCATCCAGCGACTTCAACCATACTTTGCCATTGCGCACGGTGAGGTCGTCACCCTGCACCAGGCTGTAACCCAAATAGGAGGCAAGGTAGGCGTGTTCGAAATAGGTCTCGTTGTGGGGGCCCGGTGTCAGGATAACTACCCGTGGATCATCTTTACGATGAGGCAGCAGGCTCGCCAGCATGCTGCGCAAATGACGAAAGAAGATGGACAGACGGTGTACCTGTGTGCGACGGAATTCCTCCGCCATTACCCGCGTCATGGCCATGCGGGTCTCGAGGGCATAACCGGCACCGGAGGGCGCCTGGCTGCGATCACCCAGTACCCACATGCGACCATCCGGGCCGCGCGCCAGGTCAGCTGCGTACAGCAGTAAATGGGGTAAATCTTTCATCTGTACTTGATCGCATGCACGCAGAAAACCCTGCTGTGCGTAGATCAGTTCCGGGGGAATCAGGCCTTCTTTCACCAGTCGTCGCGGGCCGTATATATCCCTCAGGATCATGTCCAGCAGACGGGCGCGCTGCTTCAAGCCTACGCTGATCGCCTCCCAATCAACACTGTTGATGACCAGTGGTATCGGGTCGAGCTGCCAAGTGCGCTTTTGCCCTTTTGGATCGCTGTAGATATGGTAAGTAACACCGTTTTCCCGCAGCAAACGGCGCGCATCGGTGCGCCGCCGCTCCAGCTCGGTTTCACCCAAGCCGGTCAGATCTTTCATCAAGCGACGCCAATGGGGGTTGGTGCTGTTGCTGTCCGCACCCCACATCTCGTCGTAACCCGCCAGTCCCTCTGGGTAATGAGCCAGTATCTGTTCCAGACTGGGTTCCGCCGCGATGATCTTTTTATCTTCTGCCTGTGTTGCCATAAGCCCCTGTGGGCACCTCAAACTACCAATTGGCACTCAGTATAACTGGTTACGAGAGAGTTCGCAGAGGCTTCCGCAGGTCTAGAGTATAGGGGTATTCACGGGATGGTTCTTCCGGCGGTGGCGTCATAGGGCCAACGCCGCTGCCATGGGGGTAGAAGCGATCCTCGCTATGCAGGAACGGGCGCACCTCCGGCGGCACAGTCAAGGGCCCCTGGGTATGGCCGTGGCTCCAGAAACGGCTGATGCGGCGGCCTTCTGCCTCATAAGCGTTCACTGGGAAGGTGTCATAGCTGCGGCCACCGGCGTGGTGCACATGGTAGGTACAGCCACCAATCGAACGCCCGTTAAAGGTATCGATCAGGTCAAACACCAAAGGTGAATGTATGCCGATGGTGGGGTGCAGCGCAGAGGGCGGCTGCCAGGCACGATAACGTACCCCGGCCACATACTCACCATGAACGCCGGTGCTCTTAAGGGGAACCTGACGGCCATTACAGGACAGCACATAGCGCCCTTCGCTGAGACCTTTCAGTTTCACCTGCATACGCTCAACCGATGAGTCAACAAAGCGGGAGGTGCCGCCCCGGGATACTTCCTCGCCCATAACATGCCAGGGCTCAATGGCGGTTTGCAGTTCGATCTCGATATCGCGAATATTAACCCGCCCATAGTGGGGGAAGCGGAATTCTAAAAAGGGCTCCAGCCACTCAAGCTGGAAGGCATAGCCCTGCAACTGCATGAATTCACACACATCACGCAAATCCCCCCACACGTAATGGGGCAGCATAAAGCGATCATGCAGCTCTGTACCCCAACGTACCAACCTGTGCTCATAAGGCTTGTTCCAGAACATCATCAACAGCGTGCGCAACAACAGCATCTGCACCAAGCTCATGCGGGCATGAGGCGGCATTTCGAAGGCGCGGAATTCGAGAATCCCCAAACGCCCCGTGGCGGAATCAGGGGAATACAGTTTATCGATACAGAATTCAGAACGGTGGGTGTTACCGGAAATATCCACCAGCAGATTGCGCAATAAACGGTCAACCAGCCAAGGCACGGACACATCGCCTTTGGGCATCTGGCCGAAGGCAATTTCCAATTCGTACAGGCTTTCGTGACGACCTTCATCCACCCGTGGTGCCTGACTGGTTGGGCCGATAAAAAGCCCGGAGAACAGATATGACAAACCCGGGTGATGCTGCCAGAAGGTAATCAGGCTGCGCAGAACATCTGGCCGCCGTAACAGTGGGGAATCCGCAGGCGTCGCTCCCCCCATGGTGACGTGATTACCACCGCCGGTGCCTGCATGACGGCCATCCACCATGAACTTCTCTGTACCCAGGCGACAGCGGTGGGCCATCTCATACAGGTCTATGGTGTTCTTCTGCATTTCATCCCAGGTGTGCACGGGGTGAACGTTGACTTCGATAACACCGGGATCCGGGGTCACCATGAATTTCTCCAGGCGGTTATCTTTGGGGGGCTCATAGCCCTCCAGCACCACCGGCATGCTCAGTTCCCGCGCACAGGATTCGATGGCGGTCATCAACTGTATAAAATGATCACCGTGAGTAATCGGTGGCATGAACAGATACAAACAACCGTTGCGCACCTCTACGCAAAGCGCCGTTTGCACAAAGGCTTCCGTTTCGTTTACCTCGTCGGTCGTGGCTGATTCCAAAGGCTCAAGGCTCGGCGGATAGTAAGGCAAGGCGGGCGCAGCCTCAAACAAGCTCATAGGCTGATGGTGCTCACGCTTGTCTGCAGGCAGCCAATTGATGACCTCCAAAGGCAAACGCATGCCGATGGCGGAATCACCCGGCACCAGATGCAGATGGCCACGACGAAACGTCCAGCTACAACTGTGCCACGCCCCTTGCTGCCAATCCCAACTTAGGGGCAACACGTAACCCACCGGCTGATCAAGGCCGCGCTGCAGTTGCTTTAACAGCCGTTTGCGCTCAGCACCCAGCTTTAGATCATGTTGCAGCAGATCCAGTTTTTCCGGCAAGTTGCCTTCCTGCCAGAGGTAATAGATGGCGTCTTCAAACGCGGGCATGGCAAAACGCCCGGGCAAACGCAGATTCTTACACAGGGTCTGCATAAAACTCTGAGCATCATCTACGTCAAAGCCATAGTCATGATTGGGGTCTGCCAGCAGATCAGGGTAATGCCACAGCGCTTGGCCATCCTTACGCCAATAGCACGCATATTGCCAACGGGGCAACGGCTCCCCCGGATACCATTTGCCCTGGCCATAATGCTTGATGCCACCAGAGGCAAAGTGATCCTGCATCGCCAGGAAGAGATTATGAGCCAACTTGCGCTTCTGCGGACTATCGGCTGTGGTATTCCATTCCGGTGATTCCATATCGTCCACCGACACAAAGGTAGGCTCCCCTCCCATGGTCAGGCGCACGTCATTGGCCATGAGCTCCTCATCCACCTTGTAACCCAGCGCTTGAATGTTAAGCCACTGGTCTTCAGTGTATGGCTTGGTCACCCGCGGGTCTTCGTGAATACGATCCACCCGGTTTTCAAATTCAAACTCCACTTCGCATTTGCCGGTGGCCCCGGTAACCGGTGCAGCACTGACCGGATCAGGTGTGCAAGCAAGCGGAATATGGCCTTCACCGGCGAATAAGCCGGAGGTTGGATCAAGGCCGATCCAGCCTGCACCAGGCACAAATACTTCTGTCCATGCATGCAGATCGGTGAAATCCGCTTCCGGGCCAGAAGGGCCATCCAGGGATTTCACATCGGATTTCAATTGCACCAGATAGCCCGACACAAAGCGCGCGGCCAGGCCCAGATGACGCAGAATCTGCACCAACAGATAGGCCGAATCACGGCAGGACCCCACTTTGCGCGTCAGGCTTTCCTCGCAGGTCTGAACCCCTGGCTCCATACGGATGGAGTATTCGATGTCGTTAAAGAGCAGCTGGTTCAGCTCTACCAGAAAGTCGACGATATTGCGCTTTTTGCGATTTACTTTTTCCAGCCACTTAAGCAGCATCGGGCCTTCTTCTTTTATCTCAAGATAAGGCACCAGCTCCTTGGCCAGCTGCTTTTCGTATTTGAACGGGTAATCGTCGGCGTACTCTTCCACGAAGAAATCAAACGGATTGATCACCTTCAGATTGGCGATTACCTCAACGTCCACCTCCAGCTCTTTGGCCGGTTCCAAAAACACCACCCGCGCCAGAAAGTTTCCAAACGGATCCTGCTGCCAGTTGATGAAATGATTTTCAGGCTTGATTTTAAACGAGTAACCCTCGATGGGTGTGCGACTGTGCACAGCCGGACGCAAACGGAATACATGAGGGAACAGCTTAACGTTCCGGTCATAGGAATACTTGGTATGGTGGCGAATGGCGACTCGAATGGACATAGTGTTCCTTGCAGCAATGTTCAACGCATAATGAGGTTAATACCATGAAATGCCTTGCTCAAGACAGCAAAACCTCACCAACAAAGCAGCGCAAGTTTTATGCCATGAGTGAGCTAGGTGATTATGGGGGATAATGGACGCAACCGGATTTACCCTGCGCCAACAGCGCGCACGCTGAGCGGAAAGTGCTCAGCATTGGCGCCAGGCAGTGCTTAAAATGCACTGGTTAGATAGAAATTGACTCCGCTTAATTTGTTTTCGTAGGCAAACCGGTATGTATCCGTGGTTTCCGTAATGTTAAGGCCAGTACTGCCCACGCCAATGCCCAATCCCAGATAATCGAGCACTTGGTATTCTATTGCGAATTGAAGATCTGAAAATGAGCCAGACCAGTCTTCATAACGCATGGCGAACAGATCTGCCTGTAGGAACCAGGACAATTTAGGAGTGATCGAATACTGCACCCCCAAACCAAAATTCGGCAGTGGAATGGTGCTGGACATCCTACGCGCTTCTTGGGTCGAGCTTGCACCAACATTGTTCTCCACATCCAGATCCACTTCAAACGTGGTGCCGTGTATACCCGCACTGGTATAGAGCTCAACCTTATCATTATGATAAAACGACCATAAATAGCTTAGTTTGAATATGTTATAGTCAAGGTCGGTATCCACTGAAGCACCAGCACTGATGGTATACTCGTTCCCATCAGAATCTATCCACTCCACATCCTGATCCAGCGTATTAACACCACGACTGCTAATGCGGTACCAAGTCAAGCTCATCGCATGCTCGGAATTAATGCGATACTTGCCATCAAATCGGAATACCGACTGCTCCAGATCCGTTCCGAAAGTATCTGCAGGGTTAACAGATACTCCTGCACCAGCCTCGCGCTCGGTTGCCAGTATATAGGTATCCGCTTTCATCACCGCAAAATACCCCAAACTAAGCTTGGTGCGGGGCATCTCTTTTGCCCAGACCGATTCTGTAGCCAGGACAGCACTCAACATAGCCACTACGGGCACCAACAATCTCATCGCGTTCCGCACGTTAATTCACCTCAGCCAAATAGTTCACCACTAGTGTATACCAGTACAGCCTTGGCGATCATCTTAAATCAGAGTGCAGCCTTCCACACCATGCCCACTGCGAAGCGTTGCTGTTGCTCGGACTGGATTTGGTCATCCATTGCCTCCAGCCGCACAGCGACATCCGGATGCAACTGCCAACGATAAATAACACTGGTACGATTAGGATTGTGCCCCTGGTTATACAGTTGAGTTTCTATCGCCATCGCCTCTGCAGCCGCTCCACTAAGCTCGTTCTCTACAACCAGCTGTTCCCAGCGCAGGCCCCACTGATGATTACCATGCCGGACGCTGGCCTGCAGCCAACCGCCATTGTCGTCCGCATCCAGATCAGCCCTGCGGGTGGCATCCCGCAACACCCCAGCGGTATTTACCTGCAACCACTGCGCATCTACATTCAGGGCTGTCTGCACCGTCCATTGCCAATCTAACCGCACAAAAGCACCGGCCATTTCGGTATTACCATCAAACCAGTACTCAGGCGCAACCACCAAAGCCGCCCCCCCGTGCTGGTGCCCATCCGCGCTGTAACGACTGTCCTGACGATTCATCGCATCTGCTTGCAACCACCAAAGCCCGGCATGGTAGCGCAGCGCGCCATGCCGATCACGAACATGAATATACGCATCGCTGCTGCCTCCGCCCTCTCCGGGTGTGGCGGGGAAAGCAGTACCACGCCAGCTTTCCAAGCCTAACTGCAACGGCCCACGACTCAACACCAGGCGTACCCCTTCATCATTTAACTGACGCCCCAAAAAGGCATCGAGTGCCAGTGGCGTTTCGCTGAACAAACGATCACTGGCATGTTCACCATTAGCAGGTGTCATGGCTGCTGCCATCCTCCCGGCCACTATCGTTGCCAGCATCGGCCCGACATCAAAATCCAGACCGGCAAAGGCATGATGTAACTCCGCCTCCTGGCCTCCGGCGTGACTGGATACCTGAAGGTAACCAAACACATCGTGAACCGAGCGGTGATATACACCCACACGGGCTTCATCCACACTGATTCCTTCTTCAACCGGATAGGCCTCGCCCCCCATCAGCACACCGGGAATTTGCCACCGACCGTTGCTCAGCAAAACGCCTTGATCACGCCAGGTAACACTGACCGCCGCTTCTGCTTTAGTGCCAGGCTCCGGGTTCAGATCACCGTGACCATAAGTGGAGGACGCAACACACAGGCACACTGCGACCAATACGAATCTGCCAATACCACAAGTAAACAATTGCATGATTAATTCCAGGGATCACTGAAACGCGCTGATGTCACAAACTCGTTGTCCGTCAGGCTTTTGAGAAATTCGATCAAATCTGCTTTCTGTTGATTATTGATTGAAAAACCGTTCACAAAACTATCTTTAAACGGATTGAGTCGGCCATCCCCCATATAAGGACCACTCTCAACATTGCGCCCACCTGCAGCGTAGAAATCCACAACCTGTTCCAAGGTAGCGATGCTGCCATCGTGCATATAGGGTGCGGTGAGCTCCACATTACGCAAAGTCGGTGCACGAAATTTTCCCATATCAGAAGGATCACTGGTGGCTTCAAACAGGCCTTGGTTATCCGCAGGAAAATCACCTGTGCCGCCAATATTGTAAAGTCCGGTGTTGTGGAAAGGCCGCTCCACAAACGCAATGGTGCGATCTACATTTGAGTCGGTAAAGTTATATCCACCATGACAATGAAAGCACTCCAGATCTTCGCTAAAGAACAGCGTTTGACCACGTTTGGCGGAATCTGAAAGGGCTTGGGCATCGCCCATTTGAAAGCGATCAAAGGCACTGTTAAATGAAGTCAATCCACGGACAAAAGTGCCGGTAGCTGCAATGATATTGGCGAAGTTCACAGCACTCCCCTGCTCAGGGAAAGCAGCATCGAACAACGCGGCGTAACGTGGCTCATCCATAATACGCTGCAACACCGCATTTTGGTTGCTTTCATCGATTCCCTGCTCTATTGGATGTTCTGAAAACAGCGGAGTTTGCATTTGTGCTTCCAGCGTAATCAACGCAGGGTTGGCCCAGGTCAGGGTTGCGTTGTAAGCCACATTGGTCAAGGTTTGCGAATTACGGGGATGCATTTCGCCGGTGGAACCGATGGCCACCGTTAACCCATCGGTGAAGGCTTTATCCTGATGGTGACAGCTGGCGCAGGATTGAGTGCCATTGCCAGACAAGCGCACATCGTAGAACAAATGACGACCCAGCTGAAACTTCTCCTCCGTCATCGGGTTGCCAATTGGCTCCAGCGGTAAAGGAATACCATCGCGGATCGCCCAGGCAAACTCGGTGTCGCTTATATTGCCATCATCCACGGTAGTACTGCTGCTGCCACACCCGTAAATGCATATTGACAGCATAACCACAGCGCTGCTCAGGAACTTCATAACATCAACCCTGATCAGTCAGCGACAGAAAATACCGTTTGGGTCAAACCTGGATCGTTCTCACCGCTAACCAGGCTTAAACCCAACTGGGTGAAAACTTCATTGCATTCAGGGTCTGTACCACCGGACATACAACCAGACGGGCCACCAAGATTGGTCGTGATGTCACTACCTTGCAACAAGGCTCCAAAGTCAATTTGAATACGCTGGGTTTGGTAGTTGAAGTTAGAAAGCGCGATCTGAGGACGATTAGAATGCGTGCATTCAATATCACCGCCACCGCCGGCTGCGCAACCAGTCGCACCGATGTGCAAGTTCCAGTTTGGCACATCAAAGCGAATAAACTTGTAGCCATTGGTCCAACCCCAGTTCATGCCCGTTATATTGAAAGGGCTGACACTGACCTGCTCCAGATGATTAAGATGCTGAGGAATACCTACCGTAAAACGGACTGCATTAAAAACAGCGCCGCTATCGGGAACAGTTCCACTCACTGCACTATTGGTTTCTGCCGTACCGGTACATTCTCCAGTGGCGTTTTCAAAATCCAGCAGCGCCACACCCTGAGCCTGCCAATCGCTGGTATCCAACGTTAACGCCACCACCTCGTCAGCATCAGTTACAAGCTGTATGTCATGTACATACAGCCGGAAATCTTTGATCTGCGTGGTGGTCGCAGCGGTACCCACGTCGGTGTAATCCACATCACAGGCTAACGCAGCGCTGCCCATTACAGCGCTGAAATTAATCTCTACCGGAACGCTACGGGTAACTCCAGCTGCCGAAGCATCACTGGAACCGCTGCTTCCACCGCCGCATGCCACCAACGTGGCAACCCCGAAAATCACTGCAATACTGCGAATCATTAGAAGTGCACTCCCCATTGCTCATAACATAAGAGGCATATTGTAGGGAGCGGGGCACGGCAAAGGGATGTGGCATATTGTCGCAGGCAGGACAATCCTAAGCAGTCGCGCCTAGGATTGTCTAACGACAGAGGGGAGGGGGCTATAGCTTATAGACAAGGCCCACCTTGTATCCAGCCTTCACCCACGATAGGGGCTCGGCCTTCTGCAAGATGCTCCATAAAACAGCCATACTGATGCTTGGTGCCTTCCATATCAAAGGTGACATGATGGCCATTGTGATCAGGCAATACCGTGTTTTCATAACGCACGATGACCGCCGTGCGGGGGCCTTGACCTGGCACTTCAAAGTTGTTTACCACAGGGTAAGGCAACTGTCGCGCACCGCCAATTTCCAGATGAGGGAACAGGGTAGTATCATAAGTATCACCCAGATCAGGGCCAGCCAAATCCTCGCCTACCGCCAACATATGGGTACGCTGAACCGGTTCGCCACTGCCTTGATCATCAATACCGGAAATAGCCAAAACATGAGGGGCTTCTTTCAGAGGATAACGCAGAATGTTGTCCATATGCGGCACCACATCAGCACCCCCCATCAACCACTCCATCAACATCAGGAAGGGGTGTGCTTCATCCAGCTTCTGACCTGGCAGCAAATTGATAACACCGGCAGACATAGCCGTACGGAACGTGCTGCTGTTGGTGAACAGTTTCATCCAAGTGCCTGCCATACCAGTGAACAGCACACCTTCAAAAGGTTCTGGATCCGCTGCTAATTGCAGACTGGAAGTCCAGTTGCCCAGCGACTGTCCCATCAGCATTTGCATATCGGGATTGATACGGAAAGCAGTGGCACCGCCGGTATCGGCATCAGGGCACAAACCAGCATCCAGCTCCAGCTGATTCAAGAAACGGCGGAAGTAGGTACGCTCCCACACCATCTGATAGTAATTGTTGTACAGCGCCACCGGGTTGAACACGTTGTAACCAAACATACCGAAACCAAGCACCAGACCAAGATGATCAAGGGACATATGGCCCGCAAAGCCACTGCTGGCCCAGCCGCGTTCAGCCGCTATTTGTGATGGGCCATTACCACGATCCAGTACCTTGTAAGGCACCACAATATCGATCGCCGTACGCAGATATTTACCTCGGGTGAACACCTGCTCTGCATTACCCCCAGCACCGTGGTGGTAATACAGCATGGGGAAACCTTCCGCTGGCATAGTCTGCGTTTTAGGGATGGTAACGATGAACTCGGCATTACGGGTGTACTGCTGCACAGGATTGCCATTCTCATCCCAATCCACCTGACCGCCAGTCAAGATATAAGGTATAGCCCCACGCTGAAACCCAGGCACTTCCACGAATCCCTGCACGATACAGTAATCAGGAAACTCCTCCAGCAAGGTCACATCGGTTGCCGGTGCAATAGGCAGGCTGGCCGCATACTCGGCTCCCTTGCGCAACTTTACGGTAGGGTCGCCGGTAGTCCAAACCGTAGCACCGATGATGCTGCTGGCATCCAGACCTTGCTGCGCCATGTAATCACGCAGCGGGGCATAGACTTCCACTGCTCGGGAGGACAGTGGCACTTGCGCATCGGCGGGGTTCAGCAGGCCGGCCAACTGCTCATTCTGCTCTATGGTGTTGCCTTCAGGCAGGGGCACCTGATCGGTTACAAAAGCGGCGTAGGTAGTGCCGGGGCGTAGGTTGATACCCAACGTAGGAATAATCTGCAGCAAATCCATGGGACGGTAGGAGTCTGCTTTGGTGGTCATACTGATTTCGAGTGGGAAACGGCGGCCATACTCGGCGGAATCAGGATCCACATCCACAACCTGGATGGGAGAGTCCGCCCGAGCGTATTCCAAATCGGCATCGGGAAGGCTGTCGACATCAATCGCACCAGTAAATGGGATATATATAGGCGATATCGTGTGATAGCCGCCGATATTGATGTTATTTCGGATGCCATTTACATAGGTATTAGTGAGGATATGAAAGCGGCGGGGAAAGTCGTTAATATTGATGCTGCCGTCTTCATTTAGACGTAAATCCGTGGGAAACCCGTTGTTATAGAAGTTACCTGCTGTAGCCGAATTAGAAGTGGCGCTGTCGACAGAGGCATCTGTTCCAGCAACATTCATTTTCATTGCTACATTGGTGGATGTGGTAGATTTACACCCAGCCAATGAACCTAACGCAATCAACCCGACCAGCCCCAATGCTGCCGTTGCATTCTTTTTCATCAGTAACATCGTCTTCCCCGATTTATTATTCTGATTTTATAGTTATATAAGCATTCCATGCCAAGGATATGGACTCTATAGCCTTCTGATACTATAGCGATTCTGTGTTGTACTGGGTTGGATAATTGTAACCGGTTGTCAATGATAGATTTATCAACTGGCAGATCAGGCCACCTATGGACTTTGCTGAATAGAGCAGCATCTGCTTAAGCTTTCCCAACGCAGCCGCGTGCATGAAAAGTGGGGGCTTTCAACAAAGCCCCCCAAATATCCGTGGCTCGAATTACGCCGTCAGAGCATATTGTTCTATCATTGTTTCGATCTTGAACTCTGCGTTCTTCATGGCGTTAGCCACACCTTCAGGGCCGGTCGCCGTCATCGTCAGGTGTACAAACTCAACATTACAACCCATACAATATTGCAGCCACTGCTGCAGATATCGATAGGCAAAGTCTTCATGCTCGAGGCCAGATCCCGGAGTGTAGTCACCGCCGCTACTGGTTACCACGACTACATCTCTGGGGGGTAATACGGGGATATAGCCGTCTTCCGGGGTCCAGTTGAACGTCAATTGTGGTTGGGTAATGACGTCTACATAGTGTTTCAACCGATAGGGTATACCCCAGTTCCACATGGGCGCGCACAGAACGACCATATCGGCTTGAGCGAACTGAGTGACAAACCTATTGAGACGCTGCCAATGATCGGCCTGCTCCCCTGTCATAGGGGTGCCGGAAAACACGGCGTATTTCGCATCCATGGTAACGCCATTCATATCCGGCAAGTCCGTATTCCACAGATCCAGGCGATCCACTTCCCAGGTGTCCACACTCTGCAATCGCTCAATCAAGCGCAAAGCCATATCGGTGGTCAGCGAATTCTGCTTTCTTGGAGATGATTCGATCAATAATAGTTTTTTCATGCGTTTGCTCCTTAATGGGGTTCAAGATCATTGATGTACTGTCTGATTCTGCTCACTGCTTCTTCATCAATTACGTTAGTGCCAGTGAAGGGCATCTTCACGCCGACTTCCACAGAGAAGCCAGCTGAGTGATGCCAGCCTGGCACCGTAAATCGGTAGCGATCTGTTTCATTCGTCATTCGATAAAGCAATGCACTGCCACCCGCATTCCCTGGATCAATAACCTGCTGCGGAGAGTTCCCCGGATTAAGGTAGGGTGTAATGGATTTCGACAACGCAGTGCGATAGGTATCGTTTTCCTGAATAAATTCAGCCTGCGCCGGGTGATGGAAACTCAATGTTGTTGTGAATTCCGACATTCCTGCCGGGTTATGACAGTGGGCGCAGTTGCCATACAAATATCCAAATACGGATCTCTGCAGGGGGCTCTGCTCCGAGTCAGGGATTGCTGGAACAGTAGCCATACGATGAGTCGTCAACCTTACCTTCTCCAGATCAGACAACAACACCATTCGGTTCTTCAGCGGCTCTCCATGCATAGCATCGGGGTCGCGGTTATCCGAGAGCTGTAAGGCAGAAAATCCCAGTACCGGCGTTTTCTGGGGCCCACGCTCCAACCCTGCTTTGCTGTGGCAATATTGGCAGTCATGATGGGAGGGAATGCTATAATAGCGGTTGTTGGGTAACGCATAGTAGTCAGTGACCCCTTCCTCCGGCGCCCGATTTGCGTCGATCTGGTCATCATCCCAAAGGTACGTTTCCATCAGCCAATTCCCATCCTGCTGTTTCTCCAGCAGTCGGGTTTCTATTTTAATTCGCCGACCGCGCTCAATGAACGAAAACTCTTTCCATATTTTCGCACCAACCGGAAACTGCCAATTATCGGGGTCTTCTGTATTGATTCTTGATCGTTTTGGCAGATAGATCCAACGACGTTTCTCCGCGCCATCAGACCACAGTGGATACTGTGGCGAATAAGTCAGAAACAAACCTCGCTTAAAGTGAGTTAATTTTCGGAACCAAGTCGTGTCATAGGGTGCGCTCAACTCGTACTCAGCCATATACTGAAAATAGCCTGTGTCGCTGAGCCGATCGTATGCGTGGGAGGGCGTAGACAGCATCATGCACACTAAGCCCCATCCTAAAATCCATTTCATGTTATACCCTGCCCTAAGGTTAACTCTGCCTAGAAATGCAGCTTTATCAACGCATTTAAGTTGCGCTCATTCACATCACGCACGCCATACTTATTGTTCCAGTAAACGTATTCGACTCCGACATATAAAGGCTGACTCCGCACCTCCGTTACTTGCCATTTCAGTTGTGAGGTGAGGTTGAACGACGTGGCATACTGACCGGAAACGCCACTCACCCAATCAAAAAAGCCATCATAAAGAAACGACTGACTACCAAAAGAGAAAGGCAGCCCCCAAACCAGGTTCAACATACTGTTATCATCTACCATGTCGTTACGACGGGTGAACGCATTGACCTTGAAATACCTAAACCCAGGTACGCGCCAATCTGTACCAATACCGTAAGCCTGATTATCCTCTCCAAGCGGATGAGCGTGTTCAACCCTAACCGCCACCAATACGTCGGTTAACCAACCCGTTTGAATATTCCATGATGTATTTTTGTTCACGCTGCCCCGTACTAGCAATTCCGCGTAGGCACTGTAATCATGTTCCTCATCGTATTTGTTATCGATAAAGAAGAAGTGATCGCCGAAGCTATAGTCCGCACCCCATTCGATAGTGAAAATAGTGAGTTCGTAATCACTTAGTTGATAGTGATTACCGTGTAACGCACTCAAACTGACGTCAGACCAATTGACTTCCACAGCATCAACATCTGAAGCTGGTGCAAAAGCCATCATTACTAAGACCAAAAGCGTATGAAACCGATTCCTGCTCATTGAAAATGTCATTATCATGTAGCCCTCAGAACAGTGAACGGCATTGTTAACAGTTTCTGGTACTGTTTAACTAACGCATCTGATGGATTGACTAAGTTAGGGCACCCCACACAAGACAGCATGGCCTGATCGGAAATGTCATCGCCGTACGCATAGCTATGCGCCAGGTCTATACCTTGGCGCTTCGCAAATTCTCGCATCCTTCTGGCTTTGCCCTCACCTATGGTGGGCTCCGACAATAAAAACCCGGTATAACGATGGTTATCCTGCTCCAAGTCTGTAGCCAGTATATGAGTTACACCCAGGTCTTCGGCAATGGGACGCAACAGCCCGTCAAAAGACCCTGAAACAAACACAATCAGATGTCCCTGCGCCTGATGAGATTTCAGTTTATCTACCGTATCTGCGATATAGTGGGATGCTTCGTTGAAGGTCAACTCATACCACTTTCGACCCAGCCGATCTATTTCATCCACAGGGTAATCGCTCAGTATTCTGTAATAGAACCGGTTAAGCTGTTCTCGACTGCTGTTCGGCATCAACATGCCACGCCGTATCTTCTGGCAATCACGAGCAAAGGCACTGGATAGCGAGCCTACCTCCACCTCGAGGAAATCCAGAAAACTGAACATGCTTTTCAGGTCTATTAACGTATTATCGACATCAAAAAATGCGGCTATAGTGCTAGCCATTGATTGCCACCTCCGGTAGTTTGGTTTGCGCCATAATCAGCTCACGCGCTGCTGTGTCTTCTTTTTGCTCAATATGATCTGCGTCGTACGCAATGAATTCATAGCAGGCCTGTGCGCAAACCCTGCCACACTGGATTACGCGACACTCTATATCGAACGCCAACACGCCAGGCTTATGCGTTTTGTGACTGAGTATTCGATAATTGAGTTTGATATCGAGGGGAAAGACAAAACGTCGATATTCCATAGACGACTTCTTGATGACAAAGTAGAATTCACGTTCATAGGCTTTCAGGTAGTATTGCTCCGTCACTGCCAGAAACATCTGTCGACAGGCCTCTACCAAAACCATGCCTGATACATGCTGTCCGGTAATATGATCATCCAAGTCGCTACAGCGATCATCAATGTGTACGTCAGCCTCGTATAGATGCTCTGAAACTCGACGAGGAACGGATAGCATGGAATTAGCACAATTGTGCTTATGCACCAAATGACGACTGGACTTACGTATGGCTTCGAACGCAATATTGACACCCAGCCCTTTGAGTTCAACTGCATCATGGGAGATTCGATTAGCTCTTTCCATGGCTACTCCCTGGCCCAGATGGTACGCAACCCCCTCTTTCGGAATGGTGTTTCGAAACAATTGCTTTTCAAAGTTAGAAATCGAAATTGTATTTTCGTGATTCAGAAACTTACTGAACTTATCTCCAACAACAAATACTTTTTTCATAACTTCATCCTAAAGTTACCGATCAATGGATTTATCTTCTAAGTCGCTTGTTTCTTTTCCTCTGACACCAGTGATTTTATGGCGCGATAATTCAGTTGTGGAATAGCTAAATTAGACAAGGAGGTTGTTCGCAAATGAACAACATTAACTGGGGATTGTTAAAGTACGCATTAATGACCGTTCGCAAAGGGTCTGCATCCGGCGCTGCTATCGAGCTGGGAGTGACCCACGCCACTATCATTCGTGGCTTGAAAAGGCTTGAGCATGAAACCGGGACCAAGCTTTTTAACAAAAGCCCTTCAGGCTACACGCCAACAGAACAGGGTTCTCAACTTATCGAACTGGCAGACGCCATTGAAGCGCAAATCTTTCATTGGCTTCAGACAATAGAGAGCGATGCCCCTACTATTTCTGGCGAGTTGAGGGTGGCCACAACTGAAATCATTGCCAATGGAATACTCTGCCCCAGGCTTTCTCACTTTTACAGCGTGTATCCCAATATCCAGCTCGACATTAAGACATCTTATGAGTTTTGCAACCTGACCCGCTACGAAGCAGACGTCGCATTACGCTCAACCAATGAGCCCCCAGAACATCTGGTAGGGCGACACATTTCAAACATCACGTGGGCGGTATATGAAAGCAGGGCTCATCCACAACAGGAGAGCAACTGGGTTGGCTTTATCGATGATAGCTTACCACCGGCCAAGTGGCTGAAGACGCTGTACCCTGACGCTCGTATCCGGTACAAAGCGTCCTCTATATTGAATCAAATTGAGGCCACCAAGGCCGGGGTTGGTAAAGCCCTGCTACCGTGTTTTTTGGCAGATCAGGAATCGGAGCTTACGAAACTAGAGGCTTTGAGCAACGAATACAGCACACAACTTTGGCTACTCTATAACTCGGAATCCCGACAGAATAAAAAAGTGCGTGCTTTCGTCGAATGGATCAACAGTCAATTTACGTCTGACTACATTTAGCTTTCATTGGCCAGAATTCCAGATGGTCGGTTATCGCCACCAACACAGGAAAGCTAAAGGCCAACATGGCGTTCGCAGCCCACAGCTCTAATTGGTAACTAGGGGCACCGCTGGCCATCTCGATCATTAATATTTGATCCGCAAACAAAAAGTATATACGGTTTAGTGCATAGCCTGACACCAACGACACACCTATCAAGGCCAGCCCTCGATAGGGTTGGGCTATTCCTGTCAGCAGGTTTCCCTGATAGAGACTTAGCGGCACAAACACACCAAATATATAAGTCACGGGGCCATGCACCAAGTAGAGTACTGGATCCCATTTTAATTCAACAATAGCAATGTAATACACCGCCACCGAAAGCGATATTACTAGCAGGCTGCTTAATACAGCGCGACCGAATGCCTGATCTGCTCGCACCATCACGCTTACAGGCCAAAAGTCCAGCAGCACCAATGTAAAAATCATGGCCACCGTTGTCACGAGAAAGCTCACGCTATACCACGCATTGAACCAACCACCTGGATCAATGGACGCTTCATACAAAGGCGTTGCCTTGAGGAATTCAAAGTTAAACAACGACCCGAAAAGCATATAACCGATCAGATAGGCTGCGCCGTACAATATAAGTGCTTTCCATAACGGATGTACGTTGGGTTTATTCAGCGGCCATAGATTCCATACGATGGCAAACCAGAAGGTAACCACCACACTGACTATCGCGAAATGAATTAAGGGAGGGCGAGGCAAGCTTATACCACCGCCCACCAGATAAAACGTCAGCGCAGCAAATACCGCACCCAAGATTAAACTCAGCATGATATAAGCAAACCCTCGCCAAGGCTGAGCTAACCTGTATACTGGCCCAGGGTATTGCTGCTGTATCCAAACCCCTATCAAAACTTGACTGGGCACACAGGAAATACAGAAAAAAGCCACCCATGTCCCCAAGAAAGGTTCTGCCACTGAGTACATCAATCCCATGGCAATTATTAGTACCAATAACAGCGTGCTCGCCGCCAGCGCTGTTCCTTTGGGAACGATCAGTTTTACCGGGGCTTGTTGTGCTATGTCTCTGCTCATGATTCTTCCTGTCCAGTGTGTAGCAGTTACGTTTATGTCACTGTTTCGCATGCTTCAGATTGGAATTCTCAACAACAACAGCAGAAGAAAGCCAAACATCAGCATAATAAAGTGAACAATCTGTACCGAGCCCATTTTGATCCAGTAGCCAAACCACAGGCCACCGATCAGAAAGAAGAACCAAAGTGAAAGAAACGCTGACACTGATAACGTCGCCACATCGGTTAACCATACAGAATCCACTCTGCCCAGCTGCAAGCCAACGGCCGCCATAGCCAACGCAACCAACATCAATGTTGTTGCAATGGACAACTGTGTTAAGGCCACGATTCGCAACAACAAAGGGACACGTGCGTCGCTTTTGATCGCACGAACCAACAACCCCTGCCCCAGTATGCCGTCTTCACGAATTGCGTCCATTCTCATCATGCGCCTTAACAACGTGATATTGGTGTTGGCATCCATCAGATTATTAAGGGCAGCCAATAACAGCCAGCTGCCCAGCCCACCAAATACTATTGCTTTTGCCAGCCAAAAGGCATCCAATGTCATCGGTTAGGCCCCATATTGCATTAGCGCTGGTTCATGTTGTCTTTCAGATCGTTGTACATTTCCATTACAAACGGATCGTGCAGCCACGCTGGGGTCGAACGACGATTCATAATCGTATTCCACGTCACCTCACGCTCAAAAGCCATCAACGCTCCACCCCGACCGACAATAACCCACCCCCAGGATTGAGTTTCTGTGAAGAACAGCTTCACTCTCATACCGGTGGCCAGATGCTCCTTTCCTTCATCATCGGTATAGGGAAACGGCAGTTCGTGGGGGATTTTTTCGGGTTTTTCTTTCAACGACAGCACCCACTTAATTTCGAATGCATCGCCCACATCCGGCGCTAATACTTTTAATGCATCCACTGCCGTTTTCCTGGCTGACTCTTCGTCAGGCAGACCTGGCCCGCAATGCTGTCCATCGACGTGCATGAACCCCATTATCCTGGTTACATTCAGATCCACACTCACGCTGAAGTGTTCACCGCCATACCCTGTATTCTGCCCATTTTGTTTTTCATAGCGATACACAAATATCGGAATCTCATCATGATTCATCAACAAACAACTTCGATATTCATAGCCTTCCGGGATGGCAACCCTGTCTTGAATGAGCTGCTCTGCCTGGTGCCTTAAATCATCCATTTTTGCGTTGGTATACATCAGCAATCTCCTTTGCTACTAAAACCAGATGCCACCACGGTTCTGACCACCTTGGGTAGCTCCGTAAAGGGGTTTGAACGCGGGATCCAGATCGCGTCCACGGTATGCCGCCAGCCATAAACGAAATAGAAACCGGGCGTGCTGCTCGCTGTCCTGATACTCGTTTCTGGAATGGCAGACGGTAAAGTTATTCAAAAACTGGATATCTCCTTTCTCAAACGGCAGATCCAGACATACATCAACCTGATCCAGCCTCGCGTCCAGATAGTCCAGAGCGGCTACCTGCAAATCACTGAATCGTGGTACATCCTCATATTCCTGAGCAATCTCGATAAAGCGTCGCAAATAGCGGCTGGCAAATTTCCCTTCATATTGGGTAAATACCGGCAACTCATACCAGGGCTGCGCATCATCCCTTTCAAACGGTGCACGCCCGTGACAAAAGGGGGCACAAAGCACTTCCGCCAGTTCCGATCGCTCCTGTTTGATTTTGTTATACACGTTGGTAAGGCTTGCCAGCTTACTTTCACCCCCTACCTCTGATTTATTCAAACACAGCAGGGAAACCACATCACAACGGTCAGTATGCCAGGGCAAACGATTACTTGAATTGGTGCCTCGGCCACTGTTGGCGTAAAGATTTTCGCCCTGGTCGTATACGTCCTGAATGATTTCCCCTTGGGTACTTTGCTTCAGTGGCATACCAACGTAGTTGCCTATACCGACGTAAATAATGCGCAATTCTTCTTTAGTAAATTGCTCGATCGGCAAGCCTTTCAGTACGACTATTCCACGATCGTTTTCCAGGCTTTCTCCTACCCAGTTCAGGGTGTCGGATACATCATTAAGGGGAAAATTATCTCTGCTGATATCGCGCAGCCCAGTGATGGATTTCTGGCACTCAGTCAACGCACGTTTTAGCTCAATGATGTCCTGTGCGCTAAAACGATATTGCCAATCCAGGCTCTGTTTTAGATCTTCTGGCTCCCAGGCGGAGCGATCTTTTATATAGTCGATTCCAGTCACGGTTACTTCTCCTTCCCTGTGTTATTAAGCACCTATATCAAGGTTACTTATCGATAAAGGTTCAAGAATTCCTCAATTTCATTGTTTCCCTTGATCATGTCGATCGCCTGACCCGGCGGCAGGGGCTGCTTTAACAACAGAGTAATGGCGTTAGCCACATCTTCCCGCGACACCGTGCAATGGGCGTTAGTAGTATCCGACCAATCGAATTCGTTATTTAGATGACCGGTACCCGGCTCATCCAGAAGCCTGCCCGGTCGCAACAAGGTGTAATTCAACGATGATCGAATCAAGCGGTCATCGGCGCAGTGACGCGCAACCAGATAGTGCCGGATCTTTTCCGGGCCTCTTAACGGGTCACAGGATTTTAGCGAACTGACCATGATGAACTGCTTAATCCCTTTCTGTTCAGCCAGCTCAATCGCCCGTATCGAGCCCCACAGATCCACCAATAATGTTTTGTGGGGACTGGTTGCCGCCCCTGATCCGGCACTGAATACTATCTGCTCACAACCATCGAAAGCGGCACTCATATCACCTTCGAGGTCACCGAGTACAGCCTCCAGGCCCATTTCCTCGAACTGGCGCTGTTGCTCTTCAGTGCGCACCATCGCTCGGGCCGGTATGTCATTTTTCACACACCTCTCTGCAAGCAGGCGGCCAATTTTCCCATTTGCACCAATGATTAACGTTTTCATAGCGGTCCCTGTCGGTTAACGAATCTGTTGCTCTCTGTGCTGAATTATCTCTGGAAGTGCTGGCTAGCTGTATAGCTATTTTTGTTGCCACCCTTGTGCATTTCTAATCAACCTATTTGATACCACCATCGCTTATGATCATCTGGCTGTCACATGAGGTAACCAGGATTGGTTCCATCATTCGTCAATGCAAGGAGCATGTCAGTATGAGCAAGGTATTTATTGTTGGTTGCGGTATGATTCCCGTTGGAAAGTATCCTGATGAGTCATTAGGGAGCCTTGGCGGGCGATCCATTGCCAAGGCTCTCTCTCATTGCGGCCTGGAGGCACAGCAGATAGGCGCGCTTTATGCGGGCAATATGATGTCCGGTCAACTGTGTAAGCAGCAATTGGTGTCTGCACTGCTGGCGCAACAGTGCAACCTGGTGGGCAAGGAAAACATTACAGCCGAAAGCGCCTGCGCATCCGGCGCGGCAGCATTGAGACTTGGCTTCATGTCTATCGCCAGTGGCTGTCATGATGCGGTTATTGTGTGCGGCGTGGAAAAGATGACTCACAGCAGCCGCCACGACACTACTCAAGCACTGGCCACCGCATCCGACCATGAAACCGAGGGCAGTCAAGGGGAGACCTTTCTGACCTTGAACGCACGCTTGATGAAGCACTACCTGGATTGCTTCGAATTGTCCCACGATCATCTGGCGGACTTTTCCATTAACGCACATCGCAATGCCTGCACTAACCCTAACGCGCTGTTTCGCAAATCAATTTGCAAAACAACTTACGATCAATCCAAAGACATCGCGTTTCCGATAAAACTTTACGACGCTCCGGCGATTTGCGATGGCGCAGCCACGATTATCCTTGCCAACGAATCTGTGGCCCGATCCCTGCGCGCATCAGGACACTCTGTGGCCTATATTCGAGCCTCGGCGGTCGCCAGTGATAACCTGGCCTTGGCCAATCGGCGTGATCATACTCGTTTGCGTTCTGCTGAAGACTCGGCCCGGCTGGCTTATAAGCAGGCCGGGATCACGCCTAAACATGTGGATTTTTTTGAGCCCCATGATGCGTATACGATTATGACTGCATTGAGCCTGGAAGCAGCAGGGTTCGTGGAGCGGGGTGCCAGCGGCTATAACGCCACCGATGAGCATATTGGGTTACGGGGAGAGTTGCCGATTTGCACCTTTGGTGGCTTAAAGGCTCGCGGCCATCCGGTGGGGGCAACCGGGGTCTATCAGATGGCGGAAGCTTACTTGCAGTTATGCGATGAGGCCAATGAAAACCAGGTCGAGGATGCGCACATTGGTATGATTCAGAATTTTTCCGGTACGGCTACGGTAGCATTTACGAATATCATTGAGCGCATATAAAAATGCCTCCCCAAATGGGGAGGCAAAAATCGACTAAGAGTCAGCCACGATTATGCAGCAGCTGTCACCTTGGACTTGGCTTTGTCTGTTTGGTTCACTGGATAGAAGCGATAATCCCCAGCCTTTACGCGGAAGGTTTCCAGCCAGAATTTCCAGGTGGATTTAGGCCACACGGCAAAGTTCTTACCACCGGCATCCTGATACCAGCTTTGGCAACCCGTGCCCCATACGGAGCTCTGGATCTGTTTCTGCAGGGCGGCGTTAAACTCAGTCTGTACACTGGGTTTAACATCCATATATGCAGCATCCTTCTTCTTCAGCAATTTCATACTTTCCAGAATATAGTGCACCTGGGCTTCGATCATGAAGATGATGGAGTTATGACCCAAACCGGAATTGGGGCCAACCAATTGCCACAGGTTAGGGTAACCGGAAGCTGACGTGCCATAGTAGGCTTCGGCGGATTCTTTCCAATCCTCTCGCAGATCACGGCCACCCAGCCCCACTACCGGGAAGTTTTTCATGTAAATGCGTGGGTCGGTGATGAAACCGGTGCCCAAAATGATGCAGTCCGCTGGCCGCTCTTTGCCATCTGCGGTGATCACGCTATTGGCTTTGATTTCCTTGATGCCGTCGGTCACCAGCTCTACGTTGTCGCGGTTGAACATGGGGAAGTATTTGTTGGATATCAGTATCCGCTTACAGCCCAGCACATAGTCAGGGGTGAGCTTCTTAGCCACTTCCGGATCTTTTACCTGCAACTTGATGAAGGCTCTGGCCAGGTTACCCAGACCTTTGGCCAACACCGGGTTAAATATCGGCCAGACGCGGGATTCGTTGGTCCAGTACAGGCGATAGCGATGCAGCAGACGGGCTCCTGGGATGTTTTTGAAAATGGACTTTTCCAGGCCGAGATATTTACGCTCATCACGGGGGATCACCCAAGCCGGTGAACGCTGCATGACGTAGAGTTGTTTTACGTCCGGAGCGATTTCGGGGCAATACTGGATGGCACTGCCGCCGGTGCCGATGGACACAACGTTCTTGCCTTTGAGGTCGTAACCGTGATCCCACTGGGCGGAGTGGAACAGCTTGCCTTTGAATTTATCCAGACCTTTGATGTTTGGAACCTGCGGTACATGCAGCGGGCCGGAGGCAAGCACAAAGTGATTGCAGATGTAGGTGTCGCCTGCCGCTGTGCCGACAGTCCAGGTTCCGGACTCTTCATCGAATACGGCGGAGTTGACTTCCTGACCAAAGCGACAGAACGGGCGAATATCGAATTTCTCTGTAGTATCAAGGATATATTGCTGGATTTCGTGCCAGGGGGCGTAGCGCTTGGACCAGTCGGCCTTGGGTGCAAAGGAATAGGAATACATGTGGGATTGTACGTCGCAGGCGCAGCCGGGGTAGCTGTTGTCGCGCCAGGTGCCACCCACATCGGCTCCCTTCTCCAATATCACAAAATTTTCGTTACCCGCTTCCTTGAGTTTGATGGCCATACACAGACCGCCAAAGCCGGCGCCGGCAATGACTACGTCTACATGCTTGGTGGTTGGGTTAATGGGGGCCCGACTTGTCATGCTTCACCTCTGTCGTTTTGTTATGGCATTCGCTTTTTAATGTGTGCTTTTCCAGCAGTGAGGTCACTATAGTGGGGGCGAAGCCAGGGTGAACAGGATGTAAACCCCCTCCGAGTTAATAGTTTCGGCCAAACAGTGGTATACGGGGCCGTTATTTGACATAAATCAATGGAACGGTTGATTAATTATTGGCCTGCATATTGTTGGATCTCCCGTAAGAAATCCATCTCTGCGCTGCGAAACGGCGGTATCAGTGCCTCGATTCGTTTCCAATCTGTAGCGTGGGCGGCCATCTCCAGTGCTAAAGCCTGTTGCTGCAAGCGTAGGGCATGCAGCTGACCAGCACTGCCTTTTATGGAGTGGGCCGCTTTTTGTAATTCAACAGCGTCACGCTCTGAAAGGGCCTGCTCCAGTTTATCCATGCGTTCAGGCATGGATTCGCTGAAGGTTTTCAATAGATCCTGCAGCCGATCCTGTCGCCCGCGCACCATTTTCAGGGCCGCAACCCGATCCCAGTCGCAATCGTTATCGATATCTGGTGCTTCAGCTGCCGAATCAGCGGCCACGGGCACTATCTCTTTGCCGTTAATGTATTTCAGCAGCAACTGCCGCAGACGGACGTCGTCAATCGGTTTGGTGAGGTAATCGTTCATGCCCACATCCAGGCAACGCTCGCGATCACCTTTGATGGCGTTGGCGGTGAGCGCCAGAATTGGCACTGTGGTGTAACCTGGCCCAGCCTGACCTTCGCGAATGCAACGGGTTGCCTGAAAGCCATCCATCTCTGGCATCTGGCAGTCCATCAGAATCAGGCTATATGCGTTTTCTGCACGACAGAGCGTAGCCAGCGCCAGCAATCCGTTTTCTGCCACATCGACTTTCAACCCCAAGTCATCCAGTAACAGAATGGCGACCTCCTGATTGATCTTGTTGTCTTCCACCAGCAGAATCCGAGTTTCGGCGGGCCATTGAATGGCTGCCTGATCACTGGCTCGGCTTTCGGCCAAGGCGGCTTGCCCAAGCAGCAACCGGGCACGACCTTCATCGGCCGGAGCTGTGCTTGCAACTCGGATCACTTCCTGCAGCTGCCCTGTGGTTGCCGGTTTATGGAAGTAACCGCAGTATCCTGCTTTTCCAAGCCGCTCTGGATCATTCCCACCACGCAGCGTTGTCGTCATCACCAAGGGCAGGCTGCTGGTGGCGAGATCACTGCGCAACACATGGCCCAGATCCAGCCCGCTCATGTCCGTTAATTGTTGGCTGATGAGGGCCAGGCTGAAGCTACGGTGATCGGAGCGCGCCTGACTCGTGGTTTTACAGGCTTGCAGGGCCTCCGCTCCGGACGCCGCCACTGCTGTATGCACACCCCAGGCCTTGAACTGATCAGCCAGTGCGTCACCGCAGCGGCGATTGCTGTCCACCACCAGAATCGAGACTCCCTCCACGTTGCAATCGGCGGTAACCTGCGCGCTGTTTTCGCTGGCCTGCAGGTAGGCACTGAACAGAAATACACTGCCTTCACCAACATCGCTGCGCACTTCTATGGTGCCACCCATCAGCTCACACAGTTTTTTGCAGATGGCCAGGCCAAGGCCGGTGCCGCCGTACTTGCGTGTGGTGCTGGTATCTACTTGCACAAATGGGCTGAACAACTTGCTTTGTTTTTCGATCGGGATACCCACTCCGCTATCCACCACTTGGGCCAGCATCCGGTAACCCTCTGGTTCTGCTTGCAACTGGCAGCGAACCATGACCTCGCCCTCACGGGTAAATTTGATCGCATTTGAAATCAGGTTACTGAAGATCTGACGTAATCGGTCCGGATCACCGCGGACACGGGAGACACCGACACCGGCCAGATCCAGCACCAGTTCCAGGCCTTTTTCCTGCGCGGCCAGTGCCATGCTGGCGGCCAGATCCTCTAACAGGCTGCGCAGATCAAAGTCCACGCTTTCCAGTTCCAGCTTGCCAGCATCCACCTTGGAAAAGTCCAGCACATCATCCAGCAGCGCCAGCAAGGCGGTGGCGCTGCTTCTGGCAATGTTCACCTTGCGCTGCTGCGCTTCATCCAACTGCGGGTTGGAGAGCAGGTTGAGCATACCCAGTACGCCGTTCATGGGGGTACGGATTTCATGGCTCATGGTGGCCAGAAAATCACTTTTGGCTCGGGCTGCCGACTCCGCCTGGCGCTTGGCCTGCACCAATGCGGATTCCGCCTGTTGCCGCTGATAGGATGCGTACACGCCGCCCACCAAGCTGGCCAGAGAGATGACAAAGGATTCCTCGGCTTGGGTCCAATCGCGCATGGGGCCGATGTGTTCAGCGCAGAGCACCCCAACAATGCCATTACCACCGGGGATGACCGCATCCAGCATTGAAGTAATGCCAAGGGGCTCCAGATAGCCGATCCGAAACTCCGAGGTGCAGGGGTCGTTACAGGCATCTTTCACGGCGACGTGGGCATTGTTTTCCATAGCGCTGAAGTAAAGGGGGTAGTCATTGCGTTTCAGCACAGCGCCTTCTGAGAAGCTCTCGGTTTTCTGCTCAAACAAGGCGATACAGTGCATCTCATTGCCGTCTTCTGAATGCAGCCAAAGGCTGGCACGGGCCACATCCAATGCCAGGGCCATGCGAATCACCAGTTCCTGTTTGACCAGCTCCAGTTCACCTTGCAACACTGCCGGGTTCACCGTCAGTTCCGCCAGGGCTTTGTTATGTCGGGCCGACTGCTCCTGCTCAAGTTCTATTTTGCGACGTGTGCTAATGTCGTCAACGATGGACCAGAAACGCTTTCGCCCCTGTGTGCCCTGAATGAACATGCCATTTAAACGCACTGGGATGCGGCTGCCATCCGAGCGAATGAATTCTTTTTCGTAGGGGCCGTATCGACCGGTTTGTTCCATGGAGTGCAGTTGTTCGCGCTCCATGGGCAGATACTCTTCGGGGGTGAATTCTCTGAAGTGTTTCTGCAATAGCTGTTCGCGGCTATACCCCACCAGATCCAACAATGCCTGATTGGCATCCAGCGTGCGGCCGGTTTCTAAATCGTTGAGTGCGATACCCAGGGGCGACAACTGAAACAGACTTTCAATCAATTCCCACTGATAGTTCTGCTCCCGTTGATTGCGCAGCATAATGGCAACCGGTAACAGCAGCGCCATCCCCACCAAACCCATGGCAGCCCAAAGCCAGTTGCTGAACCCGGCACGGGTGGGCCAACCGCCTTTGGGCGTGGCGGCCAGATGCCAACTGCCAGCTGGCAGCATAACGGTGGCTTCCACCGGCGTGCGCGCAAACACTCGATGATCACCATAAAATATCGGCCCATCATTGCCCTGACTGTCCTGATTGCGGATCGCCAGATCCAACTCCAGATCCTCCGCATTCAAACCCGCGAGGTTAAAGAATTCATCATTATCCATCACCGCAGACAACAGCCCCCAGAACTGCCGTGGCTGCCCTTCAACACTGGTGTACACCGGGAAACGCATGATCAGCCCACTGCCTCCGTTTCTCAACGGCAGCGGCCCCGCCACAACCGGCATGCCCGATTCCTCCAGCCGTGACACCGCCTGCTGACGCATCGGGCTTTCCGCCAGACTCATACCCAGCATGTATTTGTTGGTTTCAAAAGGATAAACGTGCGCCACCACCAGGTTCGGGGCGGCACTGACCCGCGTCAGCAGGGGCGCTTTTTCCAGCAAAGGTTGGGCAAAACGCTGGAAGCGGGCTTGATCGATGTCGGGCTCCAGCTCCAGAATGGTCACCAACCCCTGTACGGCGCTGAGATTGGTGCTGAGCTGACCTTCTAACTTGGCCCGAATTGCACTGAGGCGCGATTGCACCACATCCTGTTGCTGACGCTGGAATTCTTTCTTGCTGATGCTGTCGGCGTATAGCACTACCGCCACCAGCAAGGCGACGGTAATGGTCAACATCACCAGGTTCATTCTGAATAGACGCCGCCCACTGCTACGACCCGCGCTGGCCGGCGGGGGGGTGGTAGATGGATTGACGCTGCCTGTCATCGGCCTCTTCCATGAAGAATGGTTATTATCGACTTTCTAACTATAGCCCAGCCCCCAATAAACAGAAGTCATCGAGTGGTTGACGAACTACGCCAATCTACCCAAACTTGATTTTTTCGGCCTAAGGTGTCTGCACCATGAGTAAACGTGCCATTCTCGGATTCATTTATACCCTGCAAGCCCTTGAAGCCAACGGAGGGGATCTGTCCCGAATCGAGCAGCAATATGGCATTAACGTGAACAATCTGTCCCCCGATGGCCAGATCCAGCGCGCCCTGGAGCTGCGGATTTACTGTGATGTTTTGCCTTCTGTGGAAGATCCTTTGGTGGGTCTGAGGATTGGCCAAACCATGAGCCTGGCAGGCTATGGCCCCTTAATCATGCTCTTGATGACCTGTGACAACGCCTGGGAGGCTTTTCGCACCGGTGTTCGCTATCAGGCGCTCACCTACCTGTTTGGGGAGCTGCAGTTCGAGCCCGGCGAAAAGGAATCCAAACTGCGCCTGAAGCCCGCCGCCTTACCCAAGCAATGCCATCGTTTTCTGATGGATCGGGATGCCTCCGGCACCTACCAGCTGATTCGGGATCTGCAAACCAACATTGGCGTTGATTTCCAGCCCAACTACATCCGCCTGCCCTACCCCAAGCCCGCCGAGGCAAAACACTACGAAGAGCGCTTCCAGTGTCCGGTTGAGTTTGGCGGAGAGGTAGCCGAAGTGGGCATTTCGACCGATTATCTGGCCACGCCATTCCCCGCGGCCAACAAGATGGCCTTCAGCCTGTATCAGAAGCAGTGCGATAGCCAGGTCTTAACGTTACAAAGCACCGCCAATTCCATCACCCAGGATGTCAGGGACTACCTGCATCTGTTTGTGGACAACTTTCCCTCTATCCAGGAGGTTGCAGCCATTTTTGGCATGGCAGAGCGCAGCTTTCGACGCAAACTCAGTGAGGAGGGCAGCGCCTACCGCAGCCTGCTGGATCAGGTGCGCTTTGACAAAGCCAAGCACCTGCTCAACCACTCCAACCTCTCCATCGAGGCCATCGCCAGCCAGTTGGGGTACACCGAAGCCGCCGCTTTCATTCACGCCTTCCAACGCTGGTGCAATCAGACCCCCGCCAAGTATCGCTCTGGCTCTCAGTTGTAGCCTGCAGGGTTTGGTCTACCATTAAAAATACCGACACTGCGGAGGGATCAACATGCTTCGGTATCTACTTATTGCACTCATATTTGTATCACCCCTATCTTTTGCCGAACTGTCTCAGGATGAGTTACAGCAAGTACTCGAGCCCCGAATCGAGGGCCTTAAATTTCTCACCAAGAACGGCATGCTACTGGACGCCATTCGCACCCAAAACCGCGAAGGCCGCTCTCTGGATGAGATCAAAAAGATCGACGAGGAGTGGAAGGCTGGCAAATCACCGCTGATCAAGGAGTTGCAGGAGAACAAAGCCGGCAGCTTCCTCAAGAACATCATCATCCAGCAGGCTGATGTCTACAACGAAGCGTTTCTTACGGACATCCAGGGTGCCAACGTAGCGGCTTATCCCCCCACCAGTGACTACTGGCAGGGGGATGAAGAGAAGTTCACCGCCGCATTCAACGGTGGTGAGGGCAAAATTTTCATCGGTAAGGTGGAAATGGATGAGAGCACCAAGACCAACGCTGTGCAGATTTCTGTACCCATGGAGTACAACGATGAAACCATCGGCGTGCTGGTGATCGGCGTTAAGGTATCGGTGCTGGAAGCTGAGAAATTAAAAGGCCAATAAACCGGCCTGATCAAACAATAAACAAGTAGTGCGCAAGGGGCAGCCAGCAGGTTGCCCTTTTCATTTCAGTCAGTTACGCATCACACCCTACCTGCACCACAAAACCAGCGTGAACTAAGTCTCATTTTTTAGTCTGACTATTTAATTGGGCAATTTTCTGCACTTTGCGAAACTGTGTTCAGACCAAGCAGTGACTAAACGATACTTAAGGAGCACAACATGAACTGGTTTTTCAGCAAATCCAAAAGCACCCCCCAGCCCAAAACACCTGCCACCGTGGACTCCATCAAGCAGAAGCTCAGCGGTTACCAGCCCAAGTCCGGAAAATCCGATTTCACCGGGCCGGTATCGTCACTGATGGGCGATTTCTTTGAATACGAAAAAGTCACGATCGACCCCGATGCATCCGGCTTCCATCACGTACCGTTTCATTGCTGAATCACTGCTTCAAGCCACTGTATCCTCGATACAGGCCTCTTCCCGAAGGGCTTTCTGCTCCAGCTCTTCGGCGAAGTGAGTGATCAACGCTTTTACGGTGGGATAGCGTAATAATTCAATCGCCGGAATCACCCGCCCGATCCGATCCTGTAATCGATCCACCAGCTCCACCGCCTCAACCGAATCCACCCCCAGCTCAGAGAACGTCACATCCAGATCAATGTGATGGGGCTCTACATCCAGCTTATCCGCCACCCACACCTGCAGATCCGCATACAGTTCGCTGTGCCAATCCAGCACCTCGGAATTAGCCTGGGGCGCGCGCTCGGGCTTAGTTGCCATGCCAGACCCCGGTTGCCACACATGCACCGGCACCAGGTTGCCTTCCAAATACATACGCTTGGCGTCGGCACGCTGAATTTTACCGCTGGAGGTTTTGGGAATCGCACTGCCAGACAGCAGCACCAACGCCGTGGGCGTAATACCGTGCCGACTGGATATGGCTTTAGCGCCTTCTGCCGCCAGCATACGGAAATCCGCCTGCTCCCCGGCCGCCCGACCGACCTCCTGCAGCACCACCAGTTCTTCCTTACCGTCCACTGTCACCGCAAATGCAGCGCCACCACCCACACGGAACGTTGGATTCACCTCCTGCAACGTACGCTCAATATCCTGGGGATAATGATTGCGCCCGGCCACAATGATCACTTCTTTGATACGGCCAGTCACGTACAGCTCGTCATCCAGTTTAAAACCCAGATCGCCGCTGCGCAGATAACCTGTTTCGCTGTTATCTCCGGCAATAGTCGACTTAAAAACACTGTGCGAAAACTGGGGCTTGCCCCAATAGCCACGCGCTACCGATGGACTGTTGATCCAGATCTCGCCCACCTCACCATCGGCACAAGCCATACAGGTGCGAGGGTTGACGATCTTCACATCCGCCCCTTCAGCGATCACACCAGAGCTGACCAAGTGAGACGTTTTGGTTCGCAGATCAGCAGGCGCTTCCACATAGCGGCCTTTTTCCAGCTCATCCAGTTGCGCTTTCAATACTTTGGCACCACGGCCAGAAGGCGAGCCCGCCACAAACAGACTGGCCTCGGCCAAACCGTAACAAGGCAAAAACGCCTTGGGATCAAAACCGCTCACCTTGAAACGATCGGCAAAATTATCCAACGCACTGGTCTGGATCGGCTCGGCACCGTTGAAAGCCACAAACCAATTCGACAGATCCAGGGTTTCTGCCTGCTCTTCGGTTACTTTGCGCACACAATATTGATAACCAAAATTAGGGCCACCACTGACATGAGCCTTCTGCTCAGACAGGGTTTTCAACCACAGCAACGGGCGCTTCAAAAATGTAAGGGGCGACATCAAAGACACATGGGCACCGGCAAAGATCGGCGTCAGCACGCCACCGATCAGCCCCATATCGTGGAACGGCGGCAGCCAGATCACCACACGCAGATCCTGCATTGCATCCAAGCGCTCATTGCCGCGGAAAAAGCCATGCAGAATCTGTTCAAAATTGGCCAGCAGGTTGCCGTGGGTCACCTCCACCCCTTTCGGGTTACCGGTAGAACCTGATGTGTATTGCAGGAACGCAATCTCATCCGGCTGCGCCTGATAAGGCACAAAACCAGCATCAATCGGCTTATCGAGCAATCCATCGATGGCCACACAGGGCATGGAATCCCCGTAACCCAGAGTGGTAATCCAGGATTCAATCACCGGTGCCAACGCCTGATTGGTTAGAATCGCACCGGCATTACAGTCCAGCGCCACCTTCTGCAAACGGGATAAATCACGGGCACCCATGGGCGGATAAGCCGGCACCGGGACACAACCGGCATACAAACAACCGAAAAACGCACGGATATAATCAATTCCAGGGGCAAACAACAGCAGTAGATTGCGTCCACTCAGGCCCTGATCCACCAAGCTGCTGCCAATGGCTCGAGCGTGCTGATCCAGCGTAAAGTAGGTCGCAGCATCATCTTGCTGGCCATCATCTTTGATAAAAGAGGCGAGGGGGGCATCGTTGCGGTTGTGGGCCTGCTGTACTGCCATGTCCACGAGGTTCTGGAACTGAGGAAAACTGTACATATCGACTGCATCCTGATTGTTTTTTTATTATTGAAGTCATGACCGCCTGCCCAACGGCCAATCTCTGACTCTATTTAAACAACCTAGTTAAGGACACAGAAGACAAAAAGGGTGACAATATGTTGCGAGTTGTATATTTCAGCTATTTACACAGTGTTCGGCAACACACCGAAATTTGAAAACACCTCTGGTAAGATGTAACCATCAGCCACCAGGGGGGCTCAACATGAATGCTGTTAAACCATTACTATTATTAATTTTCGTGCAGCTAGCACTGATAGCGTGCGGCGGCGGAGGTGCTGGCGACTCAGGGTCAGGCTCATCCACAGATGACACCAACCTTGCATCCGGACTACAACAACGGCCTCGCACCGCCACATTGAACGTGCCCGTAACCGCCACCTCTGGCGAGATCACCATGGTGGAAGCCTTCGAGAACCTGCCCAACTTCTCCCAACCGGTGTTCATCACTCACGCAGGAGATGGCAGCGACCGCCTGTTCGTGGTGGAACAAGCAGGCCGCATCCGCGTGTTTGCCAACGACCCAAATGCCACCAGCTACAGCACCTTTCTGGACATCCGCGATCGCGTTGCCGACGGCGGTGAGCTGGGCCTGCTGGGGCTGGCCTTTGACCCCAACTACGCCTCCAACGGCTACTTTTACGTGTATTACACAGGCAGTGGCCCGGAATCCAGACTGTCCCGCTTCAACGTCTCCTCCGGCAACCCCAATCAGGCCGACCCCGGCTCAGAAACCATCCTGCTCACCGTAGACCAGCCCGCTGGCAACCATAATGGCGGCACCATCGCCTTCGGCCCCGATGGCTACCTCTATTGGGGCCTGGGTGACGGCGGCGGCAGTGGCGACCCGGACCGACAAGGCCAAAACACCCAAAACCTGCTCAGCACCGTGATGCGCATTAACCCCACCGGCAGCGGCTACAGCATCCCCGCCGACAACCCATTTGTCGATAACAGCGACGGCATACCTGAGGAAATCTGGGCCTACGGCTTCCGCAACCCCTACCGATTCTCGTTTGATCGCAACACCGGCGATCTGTGGCTGGCCGACGTGGGTCAAAACGCCATCGAAGAAATCGACATCGTCATCAAAGGTGGCAACTACGGCTGGAGCTGGTACGAAGGCAGCAGCACCTTTCGCAGCGGTGCCCCCAGCGGCACCTATCAATTCCCAGTGCATGAATACGATCACTCCCAGGGCGAATCCATCACCGGCGGTTACGTATACCGGGGCAGTGCCGTGCCCAGCCTGGTGGGCAAATACCTGTACGGTGATTTCATCAGCACCCGAGTGTGGGCGCTCACCGTGGATGATCAACTCAACAAAGTGGATAACAGCGAACTGGGCAACGCCCCCCAAAACCCCGCCGGGTTTGGTGAAGATGAAGCAGGCGAGTTGTACATCGCAGGCTATGGTGGCCGCCTGTACCGCTTTGCAGAAGGCGATGGCGGCGATCCTCTGGCAGGCTTTCCACAGGCCCTGTCAGACACCGGCCTGTTCAGCGACACCAGCAGCCTGACACCGGCCTCCGGCCTCATCGAATACGACGTCAATTCACCCCTGTGGTCTGACTACAGCACCAAACGACGCTGGATCGCCGTGCCCAATGGCCAAGCCATCACCTTCTCCGGCAGCCAGCCCTGGCGCTTTCCCATAGGCACCGTGCTGGTAAAACACTTCGAAATAGAAATGGTCGCAGGCGATACCGACTCCAGCCGCCGCCTGGAAACCCGCGTACTGGTTAATCAAACCGGAGGCTGGTTTGGCGTCACCTATCGCTGGAACGAACCACAAACCGACGCCGAACTGCTGACCGATCGGCTCACCGAAACCCTCACCGTTGCCGATGCCGATTTCAACGGCGGCACACGCGTTCAGGACTACCTGTACCCCAGCCCCAACGACTGCCTCAGCTGCCACGTGAACGCCTCCGGTAATGTACTGGGCGTTAAAACTGCGCAATTGAATGGTCGCTTTGATTACACCAGTGGCAACGACACCATCAGCGCCAACCAACTCACCACCTGGAACCACATTGGCCTGTTCACCCGCAGCATCGGCAGCCCCGGCCAGTATCAGGCGCTGCGAGCACTCGACAATCAGGCCACCAGCCTGGACCAGCGCAGCCGCTCCTACCTCGATTCCAACTGCTCTTTCTGCCATCAAGCAGGCGGTACCGCACCGGTGAACATCGACCTGCGCTACTCCAGAACCCTGGCCCAAACCAACACACTGGATGTTGTCCCAGAAGCCGGAGACCTCGGCATCAGCGGCGCCCGCATCATTGCCAGCGGTGATGCCGAGCGCAGCGTACTTTGGGCGCGCATGAACACCACCGATGACCAATATCGAATGCCTCCCATTGCCAGCCATCTGCCACACCCAGAGGCCCTGAACGTTATACAGCAGTGGATTGAGTCCCTTTAAACACCCCCTCCGCGCCGTTGGCATATTCCCGCACCAACAGATACGTCAACGGCACCAACGTACCAAGCGCAAACGTCGCCACCACCCAGGGCCAGGGGTTCACCTCACGCTTGCGCGCATCCACCACCATCCACGTACAAATCAGCCCACCAGCAATCACCAGATCAATCAGCACCTGCCAACTCCCCAGCGATGCCATACCCGCCTCCCAGATGCCGAAATAACCGATCTCCCACATCACATACGTACTGAACACACCAAAATCCAACAACACAAACCACAGAATCAACTTTTTCATCGCTCTATCCTCATTCCGTTAAATAACCGCTGTCGCCCCGTCGGAGCCATCGAACCAGCAGCATCAGTCTGGCTTGCCTAATTCCCCCAAACAATTACCTTAGAGGTAATCGCCAACCCGCATCCGCCGGAGCAAAATGCCACCATGACCACATCAACTGCACACCAAAAAACCAGCACCGGCTTCGGCCCCCTGCTGCGCACCTGGCGCGAGCGCCGTAAACGCTCACAACTGGATCTATCACTGGATGCCGGGGTGTCCCAACGCCACCTCAGCTTTCTGGAATCAGGCCGCGCCAAACCCAGCCGCGACATGATCCTGCAACTGACCGAAGTGCTGGACGTCCCACTGCGGGATCGCAACCTGCTGCTGCAAACCGCAGGCTTTGCCTCCGCCTACGAAGCTCGCCCACTGGACAGCGACGACATGGCCGCCGTACGACAAGCGCTGGAGCTCACCTTGCAGCACCACGAACCCTATCCCGCCGTGGTAATGGATAAACGCTGGAACCTGCTGCTGCAAAACAGCGCCGCCGATCGCTTTATCGGCTTGCTCGGTGACACCAAAAGTCTTTGGCAACAGGTCGACCCCAGCGGCAAACGCAACGCCATGCGACTCACCTTTTCACCCCACGGCATGCAACCCCTGATCAGCAACTGGCCCGACGCCGCCAGCATGCTGCTGTCACGCCTGCAACGGGAAGTCACCGCCGACCCAGGCAACCAAGATCTGGCCGAACTGCTGCAAGAACTCGGCAACCTACCCACCATTCCAGAACGCTGGCAAACCCAAGCCATACACTCCGCACCTGAACCCATCCTGCCACTGGAACTCAGCTTCAACGGCACCACCCTGCGCATCTTCAGCATGATCTCCACGTTCGGCACCGCACTGGACATCACCGCCGACGAACTGCGGGTAGAAACCTTTTTCCCCGCCGATGACTTTTCTGCGCAATTTTTTCAGATGCTTGCGGCTAATACATAAGCACCGCACAACCGGGTAACACCTCCTTTGCGGTTCTGGTAAAGTACCTCACAGCTGCACACCAATGGACTTGACCGAGGAACCACCACATGGACACCCAACAGAAACAACCCAGCCCACCCCGGCAAGACTTACTGGACACAACCCAAACCAGCCTTGCAGAACTGGAAAGCAACCTGGAACACATCAAAAGCGCCCCCAAAAATCAAGGCAGCGTTGAACTCATAGTGTGCCGCCCCAGCACCGGCAAGCGCCGTGAACTGGAGCAAGGCCAACTCTGCCCAGAACGGGGCCTGGTGGGGGACAACTGGCAGGCAAGGGGAGACTACAAACGCCCCGGCGGCCAAGCCCACCCAGACATGCAACTCAACCTGATGAATGCCCGTGCCATCAGCGCAATCGCACGCGACAAACGCCACTGGAAACTGGCTGGCGATCAATTCTTTATAGACATGGATCTAAGCCCAACCAACCTGCCAGCAGGCACTCGCTTACAGATTGGCAGCGCCCTTATCGAAGTCACCGCAGAACCTCACCTGGGCTGCAAAAAATTCCTGGCACGCTTTGGTAAAGATGCCGCCATGTTTGTCAATTCAAAGATCGGTAAAACGCTCAACCTAAGGGGAATCAACGCCCGTGTGATCGAACCCGGCGTAGTAAAACCTGGTGATATAGTTTTGAAAATTGCGTGAGAGGTAAGGGAGTCATGAGATATTTACTGGTACTACTCGTTTCGTTATTGTCAGTTTCATGCAGCAATAGCAGCAAGAAAGGAACATATGAAGCCATACAGACTGGCCAAAAGAATGAGTGTCAGGCGTTATTCGGTAACGAATACGATAGGTGTGTTGAAAAATACTCGAAGCCCTATGATGAATATCATCGAGAGCGTGAAGAAGTTCTAGGGAGATAAAATGTCAACTCTACGCAGCCAGGCTTGGTGTCCATGAACCCGAAAGAAATTGGTAAAGCGTATGACACAATCACTCACCTGTGGGTGCGCGAAGACTTCAACCGAATGAACGGAATTGCTGAGCATAAGCGGGCATTAGCATTCGTAGAAAACAAAGGCAAAGCTCTTGATGTTGGTTGTGGCTGCACTGGTCGATTCGTGGATCTTCTCCTAAGTGAGGGATTCACGCCAGAGGGCATTGATATATCCGAAGAAATGATACGCTTAGCCAGGCGCCGTCATCCAGAATTGTCCTTTCATCACCAAGACATATGTGAATGGACAATAACAGAAAAATACGAGTTTATTACCGCCTGGGATAGCATTTGGCATATCCCCCTTGAACAGCAAGAAAATGTATTAACAAAATTAGTATCCAGTCTTAATGTAGGTGGCGTACTCATTTTCTCATTCGGCGGTACGAATGAAAAAAGCGACCACACAGATAATTTTATGGGCCCAGAGGTTTACTACTCAACCCTGGGGACCAACGGATTCCTTGAATTATTAATACGCCTGGGCTGTATTTGCAGGCACCTTGAGTACGGACAACACCCTGAACTTCACACCTACCTAATAGTACAAAAAACCCAGAATCACCCCTGATTCACCGGCACCTTGGCGGTCAGCTTAACCATCATATGGGTATAACCCTTAACAAAATTGGATTGCACGTGTTTCGGCTCAGATACAACTTCGATTTTATCAAAACGTGTTAATAACTCTTCCCACAGTATCCGCAGTTGCATTTCGGCCAAACGATTGCCCATGCAACGATGGATACCAAACCCAAAGGAAAGATGATTTCTGGCATTTTTACGATCAACAATAAATTGATCCGGCTGATCAATGGCCCGCTCATCACGATTACCCGAAACGTACCACATAACAACCTTGTCACCCTTTTTAATGGTTTGCCCGTTCAGCTCAACATCCTGCTTGGCAACACGGCGCATGTATGCCAGAGGCGTCTGCCATCGAATGATTTCCGATACCATATTAGGAATTAAACCCGGATCATTCTTCAGTTTAATAAATTCCTGCGGAAACTGATGCAAAGCCAGCACACCACCGGTCATCGAGTTACGAGTGGTGTCGTTACCACCTACAATCAGCAGCGCCAGGTTACCTAGAAACTCTACCGGTTTATCAATCAAATTCTCAGTATTTTCATTGGCCAGCAGTAAGCTGATTAAATCAAACCCCATATCCTCACCGGCCGCTTTTTTCGCTGCTTTCTCCCGCCACAGCCGTGAGAAATATTTCGCACATTCTTGTGCCGCAGCAAAGGTTTCATCATTTGAACTGGTGCCTCCGGTAAGCTCAGGCCCACCACTGATCACATCTGACCACTCTGCCAACTTACGGCGCTTTTCATAAGGGAAATCGAATAACGTAGCCAGCATCCTGGCCGTTAATTCAACGGATACTTTATCGACCCAGTCAAATGGTTCATCAAGTGGTAGATTATTCAATACATCCTGGGTGCGGCTGCGAATAAGGCTTTCCATCTCCGTAAGGTTTTTCGGCGCAACGACACCTTGCACGGCTTGCCTTTGCACATCGTGCTTGGGGGGATCCATCGCGATAAAGGTCTCCAGGGGCAGGCCTTCCGGCCGATCACCCAACATGATGATGGGTTCTGCCGAGAACAGATCATGGCGTTTATCAACAAACATAATATCTTTATAGCGGGTAATGGACCAAAAAGGGCCGAACGCACTTTCTTGCTGATAGTGTACCGGGCATTCATCACGCAAGCGCTTAAAATAAGACTGCCAACGGTGTTGTCTGAACAGAAACGGGTTGCTGACATCTATATCTTCAATTTTGAGGGTGGACACATCCGGCAATTCAGCCTCAACAAATACAGGAATAGGTTTACCCTTCCACACGAGTCTTTTGGCTTTTAAAAACAGATGGATGCCCTTGATTTGTAGCGGCATTGGAACAATAGGTGCACTTTTTTCGGCAAGCGTCGAGATAGAAAACAGTGCAACACCTTTTTCAATTACTGGAGATAGGATACCCATGTCATTCCTCAATTCAGATCGCGTAGTAAAAAAATTATCAGTGACTACATTTGAAACTCAGGCAAACGTACAACCAGTCCATCCATAGCTTCGGTCATCGATATCTGACATGCCAAGCGCGATGTGTCTGCTTTTTCAGGTGTCATCTCCAGCATTTGCTTTTCTTCTGCATACACAGCGCCAGTGGCTGCAATCCAGTTACGATCAACAATCACATGACAGGTGCCACAGGCGCAGGCTCCACCGCAGTCCGCGTCAATGCCAGGCACTCCGTTATCGGTGGCGGTTTGCATCAGCGTTTTTCCCTCCTCAATATCTACCTCATGCTGCGTACCGTTATGCTCTATAAACGTGACACGACCCATACATTCCTCTTCCATTCTTAATTAAAATCAATAAGTTACAATCAGGCCAGGCACCACATCCACGGCCTTACCTGCATCTGTGTAGATTAGATTACGGATTAGTATTCATTGACGTCAGGTCATTTCTTGACTTATATAGGTCATAAAAAGACACCATCTCTGCCAAATAACTTAAGAGATCATAGGGATCTTCAATAGTGACAAAATCTGTGCCTGTAACTCGACCTGTAGGTTCTTATACGGCCTGTATTCCATCCAACTATTCTCGCTTGATTGCCCGCGTCCTGGAGTTACAGGAGGCAGACTTACCAGCATTGCTGGACATGACTCAGCTGAATGTCGATCAATTTATGCAAGAAGAGACTCTGCTGACGGCACCGCAACAAATTCAAATTCTGAGCAATGCCTTATGTTTATCAAACGACGATGCCTTTGGTTTACGTTTAGGTGCAAGGCTCACCCCTCCCACACACGGCGCAATGGGTTTTTTAGTCAACAGCAGCCCCAATCTACTCACCGCCATCAATGCCATTCAAACCTATTTGCCTACCCGCATGAATATAGCCCGGGTAGACTTTACGCCGAACGGTGACTGGCTCGAAGGGCACTGTTATTTTGATGTGGATTTAAGCCCTGATATCTATCGCTGCTTATCCGAGGCCTTCGCGAAAATACTGTTTGATTGCGCAGAATTTATTGTGGGGAAACCCGTACACGACGCAACTTCCTTTTTTAACTATGCAGAACCCAGCTACAGCCAATTTTATGCCGATTATTTACCTGGCCAATTCGAGTTTTCCGCACCGAGCTTGATGGTAAGAATACCAATGGCATTGTGCGAGATTCCTAATGCCTCTTCCTGTTCGGAAAACTACCTGTTCGCCATGCGACAATGCGAAACGATGCAGGCTCAGTTGCTGTCCAACCGAACCACACTTAAGTACCAGGTTCAGAAGATGATGCTGGATCACCCTCCCGGCGTGTTAACTGAAACAGAAGCAGCGGCTGCATTATTTATCTGCAAACGAACCTTATCCCGCAGGCTCAAGAAAGAGAACACCGGCTTCCGCCAAATTCGTGAAGAAATTTTGTCGCAACAAGCTGCTGACTGTTTGCGGGATAGCACTATGTCCATAGATACCATTGCAGCTTTGCTCAACTATCACGACAGCGCGAATTTTCGGCGCGCATTCAAGCGTTGGTTTCAGCTATCCCCTGACCAATATCGACAATCAATCAGACAGTCCAACCGATAATTCATAAACCCGTTTTAACTTGCGCTTAAGGCTGTCAGATAACAGAAATCTGAATATCTACATCGACTAGCACAAAAAGAACTTAATCATAGGAAAGAGAAGAAATGAAACTACTGACATGGAACACCCAGGGCGAGCGATGGGACGGCATCAAACATAGAATCGACAAATTAAAGCCTGATGTCGTCTGTATTCAAGAAGCGGGAAACCTTCCCAAAAAACTGGGTTACGGGGACGCATTGACACATGGCGAGCCCAATTTAATCGGGGTATATTCAAACCTCAATATCTGGTTTTTACCCTGGGACAGGAGCGGCGGGGCAGGAAATATCCGTTGCTCCATGGCAATGTTGTTTGAGGGTGATGGCAAACCAGCCGTTTCTTGGTCAACCGATGCAAACAAACGTCCTGTAATGCGCAAATCTATTGGCACCAAATATTACGTAGCTAATATTCATGCCGGAGGAAGAGACTATATTAACTTAGCGATCCAACATGCCCAGACCAACGGCTCTGGAAAGCACTGGATCGTAGCAGGCGACTTTAATCAAGGAGCAAACGAAGATCTTTCTTGGATGAACAAAGCAGGCGGATCGGTTATCGCGCCCAGTAAGGCAACGCGTCCAGCTAGTGGACGCATACTGGACTACGCTGTCAGCAGCGATGGGCTGGCTGCAGCGAGCTTCTCCGGGCCGGACTATGGTGGTTCTGATCATCGCTGCGTTGATATTGATTGGTAACCAGAATACTGTTTATGAAATTGCAAATACGCGCAAACAGAATAAGGTAAGTACAAAATGGACTTATACTTTCTTTTCCTTGAGTAGGCTTAGCGGTGTTATCCTGATGCTCTTTGCACGGGTACTTTGGCCGAAGGCCTGAGGAGGCCACATGCGTAGCGTACTGATTTTATTAGCCGCTCTGTGCTGCAGCGGCTGCTCTACACTGGCCAATGAGTTTGTCGATGCGCCAATGGATCACGCTAAAGCTGTGGTCTTTGATATTGATGGAACCCTGACTCCTACACCCCTGTCCATTTGGAGCGTACGGGAGGCTGCTGCAGAAACAGTACAGCACTTTGCCAATCAGGGTTTTACGATATTTTACGTTACCGCTCGCATCCCGCTGTTTCAGTGGCAGATACCGGGCTGGCTTGAAAGCAATAATTTCCCCACCGGCAACCTCTATCTAACTCAAAACAGTGAAGATCGTAGCGACCATGCACGGTTCAAAACGCGTATATTAAATCAACTAATCGAACACGGCTGGGTAATAGAACGGGCCTTCGGTGATTCGTCATCCGACTTCAAAGCCTATTCCGCTGCGAATCTGACACAAGAGCAAGTATTTGCGCTGCTGCGCCAGGGCAGTGATCAATGTCAGCCAGGGGTGTGGGCTCGCTGTTTAACCAGCTGGCTTGAATATCTGAACGCTGTGAACCCGTAACACAAGCGCAACCTGTAAAACGCATTGCTGCGCTATTATTCGATGGGCCGAAACTCGGCACCGGCTTTGCCCTTGCAAACAAACCCTACAGGCTCGATCTGAATCTGAATCGATGCATCAGCATTACCGCCACCTCCGCCTTTACTCAGGCTCGCCAATCCACCGCTCAAACCACCGGCATTACCCGCACCAGAGCCTGCGGCCTCAGCCTTTAAGGTAATGGAGATTTTACCAACCGGCACAATGGACTCTCCATCCAAATTAATGGCTTCGCCAAACAGTGCCTTGGCACCGCCAACGGCTTCCAGGGTAGTGGACAGTTTTTTAGTGAGGGCTTCATTCAGCAATTCTTTCATCATGACATTGGCTCTTGTTTTTATAGTGCTATGAGTGTTTGGACAAATGCACAGTCATTGTGAAAGCAATGCAGCGAAAAAATATTGACCTCAGTTAATGGATTGGCAACTTAGCATTCATTACCAGCCTTATAAGCAAACATTACTGCAAAACATGGGCGGTACTGGCCAAGTTGTTACCGGCATCGTCGATCAGTTTGAATTTGTTCCAAGCCAGACGAATGACGTCGCCATCAACCAGACGCTCGCGTTCGTTAACCGGCCGCTCGTTGACGAACGTGCCATTTTTACTGCCCTTGTCCACAATAAAGAACTCAAGAGTGCCTTCCAGATATTTACTGGCCACGACTTCAATCACTGCATGATGACCGCTGACGGAAATATCATCAATCATCACCTCATTATCCGGGTGCCGTCCTATGGCAAGCTCCCCTGGTTTAAGATCAAATTTACTGACCACCACATCATCGACCAGTTGCGCTAAGATGGCCATATTGCTTACTCCTATTTGTGGCATCTTGTTTTAGTACGATCACAGAAACATTGTCCTGCGCATTGTTTCGAACACTTTCTTTTACCAATGCCGCTGCTGTTTCCTGGGCAGTCCGATCCGAGTGCATCCAATGCTGGATAACCGCATCCGGCAACGTATTGTATAAACCATCGGAACATAACAACCAGGATTCACCGGCTTGAAAATGATGTTTAGCAAATGAAAACTGTACACTACGATCGGGCCCCACGGCGCGGGTAAGCATATTGCGAAAGGGCGCACGCTCGGCTTCTTTCTCAGTAAGGCTACCTTTGTCCACCAGCTCCTGAACCAGGCTGTGATCACGGGTCATGGGTTGCAGCCCATCTTCACTGGCACAGTAACAGCGCGAATCCCCTGCGTGCATAAGCCAATACTCATCATCCAGCACCAGCATCGCAACCAGTGTGGTGCCCATTTTCTGAAAATCAGGATGGTTGTTGCGTTCTTGACGCACTGCATTATTCGCCAGCGCACCAGCTTCCGCCATCATTTTCATAACGCTTTCATTGTTTTGGGAATCGATATATTCCAACGAAGACAGCACGCACTTGGTAAAATATTCCACGGCCAGCTTGCTGGCATAGGCGCCACCGCCGTATCCACCCATGCCATCGGCCAGCACTGCCAAAAATCGATTTTCGCCCGGCAGCGCCTGCCAATGAATGCAATCCTCGTTATGTTTGCGTACACAACCAATGTCGGTTACACCGTAAACGTCCATCAGCTGGCCTTCCTGTTATCGCGACTATCACGTCGACCGAATTCACGGGCCATTAAACCACGCACGGCGTCTGCCATCTCACCAGCCGTTTCATAACGCTTGGAAGGTTCTTTATGCAGAGCTTTGTTGACGACGCGTACCGCTCCTGCCGACAGTTCCGGCCTCAACTCACGCACACTCACGTATTTTTTATTCAGAATGTGATAGGCGAGGTTGGCGATACTGTCACCGGTAAAGGGCAGTGCGCCGGTCAGTAGCTGATAGAAGGTAACGCCCAAGCTGTATATATCGCTCACGCCTGTTACCTTCGTGCCTTTCAACTGTTCGGGTGACATGTAAACCGGGCTGCCCAGCATGTCTCCTGTTTTGGTTTTGGAATCGTCAACGATACGCGCAATACCAAAGTCAGCCACTTTGATCTGACCGCTGTTCTGATCGTACATGATGTTGCCTGGCTTGATATCACGATGCACGATGTTCTGCTGGTGGGCGTAGTGCAATGCATCGGCAACTGCAGCAATAATGTCGTAGACCTCAACAACGGGCAATAATGTCGACGTGGATACGCAGCGATCCAACGACTTGCCTTCCACATAGTCCATAGCGATAAAGGCAAGGTCGGTTTCTTCGCCAACGTCATAAACGGTCACTATGTTGGGATGGTTGAGGCGGCCTGCAGCCTCCGCCTCACGGAAAAAGCGTTCTTTGATGGCGTTCAACTGAGCGGTATCGAATTCACGATAGCTTAAGGTTTTAATCGCAACGCGACGGGCAATTTTGGGGTCGAGCCCTAAATACACCACCCCCATGGCACCGCGGCCCAGCTCTCGCTCGATTTCATAACGCCCCAGAATCGGCTTACTTAAATCCTGCGACGGCATAACCAGGCTGTGGGTTGCCGAGAAATCCGTTACCACCTGCGCCGGTTCGGATAACTGCTGCAACGCCAGCGCACGTTTGGCCGCATCCTTGAATTTGGGTTTGCGCTCTACGACCCGTTGGTAGGTTTGGGCTGCTTCCTGATATTGGCGTTTGCGTTCCTGTTGCACCGCAATGTCGTAAAGCAGGGAGGTGACCGCCTGAGTAGAGCGACAGGGGCGCAACGCCACCAGCGCTTCTTCCATTCTACCTTGCTGATACCACTGCTGACCCAGCTGATAGCTGACATTATGGTGCTCCCAATGCAGGCGATTCCACTGCCGCCGACGCTGCTTCCATAACAGCATGCATCCGCTGCCTGCGACAAACCAAGCCATCACTAATGGTAACGGAAGTACTTGCTGGTAACTTAACTGCCAGGCGACCTGTACCACGCTCAGTGTGGTGATCACGAATGCCGCCAGCATCAGCGCCATGGTAGCCCGCAGCATGGGCTGTACCCACACCAGATAGATAACCCCAATGATCAATAACACCGCCTGCAACCATAGGTTCCAATAGGGCTGGTATTGCGTGGACTGGTTTTGCAGTGCCAACAGTGTGGCTCCCACCGATTCCAACGCCTGCTGGTCAGCAGCCATGATCCACACTTTTTCGTTAGGGTGTTGCGCCAGCGCTTGCGCCTGTGAATAACGGGGAAAACTGGCCGCGCCGACAGCGGGAATCCAGACCGTGCCACTGCGACTGATGGGCTGCTTGATGTGCGCCATTTCAACCGCATAATCCGAACGGAAAACAATGGTGGGCTCTTCTTGTATGGCAAGGGTGCGGGCTACCTGCCGCAAGTACAACGCCAAGGCCAGATCCGGGTGAAATTGCGACTCCTGCTGCCAGATCAGCTGGTGCGGTGCGGCAGCCTGAGCAGTATCCACTGCGCGATAGGCTGGCCCTTCTAAGCGAGGATCGACAGGCCATCCCGACATCTGCAGTTGATTACGCTGTTGTAACCACTGCCGTATGACGTTGAGCACGGGTGCAGGCACCCAATCCAGGCTCTGCCAGGGCAGGCTGTCCAACTCCAACAGTGGATAGGCCTGTTCCGGAAACGCTGCCACGGCAGCCTGGGTCAGCCCCAGCAAGATGTCACCCTGCTGCAGTTGTTGCTGTAACTGCTGAAAACGCTGGTTCTGTCTCTGCCAGGCTTGTACCGACTCTGGCGCAGTAGCGGATTTTTCTAACCAGTTGAGCAAACGCTCGGCCGCCACATCATGCTCACGCAACGGCTCGGGTAGAATCAATGCGACCAGCGCATCGTTATTCAACAAAAGAGGGAGTAATTCTGACTGTGCGGGATCCCGCTGCAGTTGCAACAGGGTTTCCTGCTCTAGTTCGATGAGCGCAATATCGGCTTTGGTCGCGGCAGCACCAGACAGACGCTGCCCCAACTGGTAATACCAGCCTTCCAGCACCTGCACAGAATCAGGACGGATAACGCCACTTAGCAACAGGATCGCGCTGATCAACACCAAGCCTCTCAGGCTGATCAGCCCCTGTAGCCATCTGTTTAATAAAGACATAGTTGCAGAGGTTCTTCCAGACATAGCTACACTATAGCCGGTATTCGGCCGGTGTTCGCCCTGGTCGGCAATGCAACCAGGGGCAAAGTGTGGACTGTGCCGCAATTACGCCTTAAGGCCGTTAGGGATTATTTTTTCTCACTGATCCAAAGCTTAATCACACCCACCACTACGGGTGTCCCGTCTGTCGTACAGGCGGTGACTTTTACATCCAGATCACCTGGCTTCCAGTCCTCAGGGTTGATTTCGGCGGTGCCGGTGATATCGGTGCCTGCTTTGGCGGTGTAGTCCACCGTCATGCCTTTTGGAATCCAGCGCAGATGCTTGGGCACCGAAGCCTCGGCGCAAGTACCCATTGCCATCTCCAGCAGGTTACAAATGGCAATAACATGCACTGTTCCTATGTGGTTCTGCACTGCGCGACGCTTTTTCATAGTCAGGCGGGCATAATTGGGCCGCAGCTCTTCAATGCTGGCATCAACCGTTTTGAAATAAGGCGCTTTTCGAGAAACCGCCTTTGAAAACAATAGCTTACCACCAGGATAACGGGATACCTTATTCCACATTTCCATTACTGCATTGCCATTGGACATAACCTTAACCTCTTAAGAAAGTTGTCTATACTGAATGAGACAATGAACAAAAACTGATTCCTTCCAATACTTTTCAGGGCTGTTGACCACGACTTCATGACTCAGTGCTTTGTACGATGGCGCTCCCATTGCGAGCGACTTAGAATGCTGCTCACTATTGTGCTGATGCTATGTGCTGTGCCCGGCTTCGTACTGGCTGCGGTCACCATTGATGAACACCATTTGGATCTCAACCTTTCCCAGCAGTTGCTATTGCTGGAGGATCAGGATGACGAATTGGACCTTGCCGGTGCAATGGCCGCTTCTGCAGAAGGCTTGTTTCAACCGGTTGGCGACGACCACCTGCAATTGGGCTATGGCAACAGCGCCTATTGGATACATTTTCGGGTGCATAATAATTTAATCGAACACTCTGTTGAGGGTGCCCCCGATCGCTTCTATCTTACCGTGGATTATCCGCTGCTTGATAATGTGGAGTTCTACCACGTTCACAACGATCACACGTATTCAATGGTGACTGGCGATATATATCTGTTCAATCAACGCTATTTTAGCCTGAATAGCTTTACGTTTCCTTTCGCCCTACAGCCTGGAGAATCGGGCGATATATACATTCGCATCTTTTCCTCCAGCTCGCTGTTCTTCCCTATTAAATTACAGTCTGAACAGGCGTTCATCGACGATCAATTCCAGATCAACAGTTTTGATGGTGTCTACATCGGCATCACCATTGGTCTGGGCATCTATAATCTGTTTCTCTGGATTGGCATACGCAATCGGGTTTACGGCTACTATGTACTCATGGTGTTCAGTATCATGCTGTTCAACACCAGTATTACCGGGCTGACGTTCCGCTTCTGGCCCGACAGCCTGTTCTTCCAGCAAATCTGTGTGTACTTCTTCAGTTTTATCTCTGGCATTCTGGTGATTCTGTTTGGCATGGCTTATCTGCAAACCAATACCAGTCTGCCCCGTTTCCATCGCCTGCTGCAATTGCTGGCGGTAATGTGCGCCGTATGCATTCCGCTGCTGTTCTACATCCCCATTACCACGTCGGCCAAATTAACGGCAGCACTTACCATTTTTGTAGCGATTATACTTATCATCGCTGCGATTTGGCGGCTGGCCCAGGGCTATCGGCCCGCCATGTATTATTGCCTGGGTCAAGGTGCGGTTATCGTCAGCGTGATGTTTACAGCGCTGACCTCTCAAAAAATCATTCCCTTGTATCACATCGCACCAGAGGTAATGAAATGGTGCTCAGCCTTCGAGCTGATTCTGTTTTCGATCGGTTTGGCGGATATGGTGAATAACGAAAGGCGTATGCGGGAACAAGCCCAGCAGGAAGCAGCCAAAGCACAGGAACAATTGTTGGGTTCGCAGATTCGCCTGAATCAGGATCTGGATAAACTGGTTACGCTGCGCACACAAGAACTGGAGATAGCCAACCAGCAACTGCGCGATTTAAATGTTCGAGATGATCTGACGGGGCTGCGTAATCGTCGCTACCTGAATGAAGCGTTGCCCAATGAGTACAAAAGGGCATTTAGAGATAAGATGCCCTTGTCGGTATTGATATTGGACATCGATTTTTTTAAGCAGCTTAACGATACCTACGGCCATCAGTTTGGTGATCATTGTCTGACGGAGGCGGGCCGTATCCTGACGGAATGTACACGACGCCCTCCGGACATTGCGGTTCGTTTTGGAGGGGAAGAGTTTGTTATCATTTTGCCCAGCACCGACTTGGAAGGCGCACAACTAGTTGCCGAAAAAATCCGTACGGCATTCGAAAATAACAAGATAGAGCATGGCGGTGAAACAGCTCTGATAACGGTCAGCATTGGTGTGGCCAGTGAAACACCATCATCCCGTGATGAACACGAATCTCTGCTGCGCATGGCGGATGATTTGCTGTATCAGGCGAAAGCCAAAGGGCGTAATCGGGTGGAGTGTGTGGGCGGAAAGTCATCTTCACTCAGCGCAAACTAATTTGGTCAATTTGACCCGGTATTAGCTCTCCCGACTTCCAATTCTAAACGCAACATACCGGGTGCGCTGCAGGCTGGGATCAACTACAAAGTACACTAAACCGCGTTGCCCAAATAGGATCGATGACGATAGTGCAACACCACGCCATCGCGCCAGGCAAACACATCCGCAAACGGCTCCACCAACTCTGCACAAGTACTGGCCCGCTCATAGGGAGTCATGGGCAGCTGTGGATCTTTACGAACAGGCTGCACCATCGCCAACGCTGCAATCACTGTCATGTCCGCGTAACAAAACCCTCGATCCAGCAAGTAAGGCTTACCATCCAACTGCCGCCGCACCTGCAACAGACAATTCTCCAATCGCTGCAACTGATCCTTATCGCTCACGCCGGGCTCACCGTACTTTTTGGCCAGCATTCGAAATGTACGCCGCATTAGCGGCAGCATGGGCCGTTTTGACCAGGCAGGGAACGACGGCGGAAAAGCATCCAGTAACGCATCCTCATCCTGCAACATACGCCCCACCAGCAAAATACGGGCGGCGTTAAAAATAGCCTCACTGAGCTGATTCATAACCTGCACCTGATCCAGGCTCACGGTGGGAATCAACCCCGCCAGTGGCCGATCCTGATCCACCCGCTGTGCAATATCCCAGGAATCCAACAGGCACAGGCCATCATCACCCAAAAGCACCGGCACCGAAATGGGCCCGGTAAAACGGCGGGTGCGCAGACGCAGCCAAGGGGTGCTGATCTGGGGGAGATATTCCTCAAACTGGTAGGGAACTTCGGTGTAATCAAACGCCCACAGCACACGTTGAGTGGCCACGGACAAAGGCATTCCAATCAGGCGGTACGTCATGTTCTATCCCTGTCGCTATCCATATTGACAAAAAACATCGTCCCCATACGACCAAACGGTCATGTTGTTTTCCCACCAGCCTGACTAAACTTACAGAACCAACCAGTTCCCGAGTCAAACCTATCCCTGCGGAGAAAACAGTGACTTACAGTACACGAGACGTGAGCAAGCTGCAAAAAACCATCGCACCCGCCGTCTATGGTGAACTGGATCTAGACTGCACCCCGGAACGTTTTCGTACCAAACTGGGGGAAAACAGCATCGTTAAAGATAATCCACGGATTCAAGCCTTGCTGGCGGACACCGACAAAGTGGAGTTTTTTCGCCAACTAACCTTGATGGGCGACCCACTGGCAGATGCCTTTGCCGCGAGAATTCCCGAAATGGGCTACAAAAAAGCCCGCGCCATGCTGGATAAAGCCGCTGAAAAAGGCATCGATACGGTGCCGGACGCACCCAAAGAGCTGGTAGACCTGATGCGCTCGGTGGAAACCGTACCAGACTGGGTGGACTGGACCAAAATCGAAAAGGCATCGGAAAACGCCCGTCTGCTGACGGCACTGGCGGGGGAGGCCATCATCCGCGTTGCCTTTATGATGACCTACGTGAACGGCTATCAGGGCCTGCCCATGGTGATCACCGGGGCCCTCACCAGCGATTCTGCCGCCAAGCGTATGAAAGAAACCATCAGCACCTTCAAACTGGCCACCTTACCCGGAGCCCTGCGTCGGGGGGGCGAAGCCTATCAATCCGCTGTGAAAGTTCGGGTCATGCACGCCATGGTGCGCACCAGCCTGCTGAAGCGGCAACAGGTGTGGGATTTCAATGTCTACGGCACCCCCATTCCGCAAGTGGATCAGATGGGCGCAGCCCTGGGCTTTAACTACATGATGTCGCTGCACGCTTTGAAGAACGGCGGCAAATTTACCGAATACGAAACCTGCGCTGTAGAGCAGGCCCGCTATCTGGCTCATTTACTGGGCATGCACGATCAATTCCTGAGCAACGATCCCAAACAAATCGTCGAAACCTGGAACCTGTGCCAGGCCACCCTGCGCCACAAGCATGATGAACGGGGCCGCGATTTGAACAGCGCCACCGTGAACGCCTATCGTCGTAAAGGCAAACACTGGTATGACCGCCTCATACACAAGCTGGATGTGCAATCCACCCGCTTCATGTACACCAAGATGGTGGGCAAACGCACCGCCGAGGCTATGGGCGTACACTCGCCACCCAGCGATGCCCTCAGCTTCGCCGCACTGTTCGCACCCATTGGCGTGGGCTTCGGTGCCCTCACTGGCCTGAAGAAAATCGCCACCAGCCGGACGCTAATCGATCGTTACGCGATTGCGGCCATCCAGCGCCAACTCGCCAAAGAAGGTGAAGCGGAATACCGCACCAACGCCGCCGAGTACAACCTCTGATCCATCAGAGCCGAGCACCTGCCTAGATATTACCTATACTGATTCCACTGCATCAAAGTTGGATATCTATGAGCTGGGATCTGATCTGTATCAAACCGCACACCCATCGGCCAGAGGGCGAAGAGGCCTATGCCTGCCTGCACAAGAGCATTGCCCAAGTGGAGCGGGAGGGCGTTAATGCGGTGCAATACACCGTCAGAGTGGTGCCCTTGCCGCTGCTGGCAGATCAAGGAGGCGAGAAGCGTCTGATCAGTATGGAAGAAGCCCTCTTCAAAGCCGTAGCGGATCTGAACGAAAAAAAAGTAATGTTCGATATCGGCGGGGCGGATGCTGCTCTGCCCACCCTGCTAAGAGGCGGAGGCTTGGGCTCGCTGGCCATATCCGAGCTGGTGCTGTGGGCACAGAAGCACTACAGTGAATTCGGCGTGGTGTCCGGCCGCATCAGCTCCACTATCCTCAACTACTCCAACGGTGAAGCCAACGCCATACGCAGCCTGAAAAACCTCGGGTTTAATGTAACCCGCTCGCCCAAAGGAGGCCTGCAATTCCTGGCAGACCAAGTGTCCCAACTTCGCACCCACGTCAATACCAGCAAGGTCGAAACCGCTACCCCCGCACTCTGGTACAGCAATCTGATGCAGGACAATTTGAATGTCTCGCGGCAGGTCAAAACCCAAGTGGACGAAATATCCAATTTAAAAGAACAACTCTACCAATCCACAGAACAAAAACGCTCCTCTGCGCCGTTTATGTCAGGCTTATTCATGGGGCTGGTGGCAGGTGCCGCCCTCGCTGGCATGCTGTTCAGCCTCTGATTGCTGCGCGCTGCTTCATTCCACTTTCATCTCCCTGTCACAATCTCCTGACTAGTATTGCCGATCATTTAGCGACCCGTTTTAGTCGACAACATTGATTGATCAATAGGGGATCTTCCATGCCATCCTGTACCACACGCACACTGATTAAATCTGCCCTGGCACTGTCCATCGCCGCGGTTTCCGCCCATACCATGGCGGGTAACCCGCACCATAAGATCCAATGGCAGCCGAAAAAAGACGCCTACTTTGAACGCGTAGCCACCTTTCCTGTTTATCACAACCTCAACCTGGGCAATGGCGATGCGGTAGAAGACCAAACCGCAGCTGAAATCAGCGCCGCCAGCCAAGATGGCAACGTGGTGTTCTACAGTGACAGCCCCATGGGCCGGATCGGGTTAATCGATATCCGTAATATTGCCGCACCCAAAGCCGCTGGCTTTATCACCCTGGATGGCGAACCTACCTCCGTAGCCGTCAATGGCGATCACCTGCTGGTGGCCATCAACACCTCCTCCAGCTACACCACCCCCGGCGGCAAGTTATCCGTATACTCGCTGGCAAACCCACTGCAACCCCAGTGGATTGCCGATTTTGATATGGGCGGCCAGCCCGATGCTATTGCCACCAGCCCCGATGGACGCTACGCCGCCGTCGTGGTGGAAAACGAACGCGACGAAGATTACAACGACGGCATTATTCCACAAGCACCTGCCGGTAACCTGCAGGTGATCACCATGCGCGGTGCGGTCACCAACTGGAAGGTAAGGGCAGTTGATCTGACAGGCCTGGCGCAGATCGCCCCATCGGATCCCGAGCCAGAATACGTTGCCATTAACCGCTTCAACATCGCTGCCGTCACCCTGCAGGAAAACAACCACATCGTGTTGGTAGACCTGCGCAGAGCCAGGATCATCCATGATTTCAGCGCCGGCAGCGTCGATCTGTTTAACGTCGACACCAGCGAAGATGACGTAATCAACCCGGTGGATACCATCCTCGATCGACGCCGCGAGCCCGACGCCATCACCTGGATCAACGACTGGTGGATTGGCACCGCCAATGAAGGCGACTATGAAGACGAACATGGCGTTGCCGGTGGCAGCCGTGGTTTCACACTGTTCAACCCCTTCGGCCGCGTTAAATACGAAGCCGGGGCCAGCCTGGAGCATGCACTGATCCGCGCCGGTCATTACCCGGAAAGCCGCTCCGAAAACAAAGGCATCGAGCCAGAATCCATCCTGTCAGGCACGTTCGACGGCAAGGAACACCTGTTTGTGGGCAGCGAGCGCGGCAACATTGTGGCCGTGTATAACACCAGCGCATTGGGCAAACCCAAACTGCATCAGCTACTGCCCACTACCATCGCGCCCGAGGGTTTGTTAACCATTCCCTCCCGCAACCTGCTGGTCGTCTCCAGTGAAGAAGACAGCGCAGAAGATGGCATCCGCTCCACCGTTGCAATCTATCAATACGGTGCCAAATACGCAGAGTATCCCCAGATCCAGTCCGATCCCAATCAGCTGATTCCCTGGGGTGCCTTAAGTGGCATGGTGGGCGACAACGACAACGCCCAAACCCTGTATGCCGTACCCGACAGCTACTACGCCCAGTCGCGCATCTTTCGCGCTGAAGTCGCCCCAAAAGGCCCTGCGGTCATCAAGCAAGCCATCGTACTTTCCAAAGACGGCAGCACCGTGGATTACGACCTGGAAGGCATAGCTCAACGCCAGGATGGTAGCTTCTGGCTGGTCTCCGAAGGCAACAGCGGCAGCCGACCTAACCTGCTGATCAAAGCCGCCGCCGATGGCAGCGTTATGGAAGAGATCAGCTTGCCTGCCAGTGTGGTAGCCAAGCAGATAAGCAACGGTTTCGAGGGCGTAGCAGTAACCGGCAGCGGTGAACAGGAGAAAGTGTACATAGCCTTCCAGCGTGAATGGAAAGGCGATCCAGCAGGGATGGTGCGTATCGGCGTCTACACCCCCTCGACCAATAGCTGGGGATTCCTGTACTACCCCATCGAATCCACCGACACCGGCTGGATTGGCCTCAGCGAACTGAGCGCCATTGATGAGCACAACTTTGCCGTAATTGAGCGCGATAACCAGCAAGGTGACCGTGCCCGCGTCAAACGTCTATACCGGTTTTCGGTGGCCGATCTGACCCCTGCTGCCGAGGGTGAAACCTTCCCGCAGGTCAGCAAAAGCCTCGCTTATGACCTGCTGCCAGAGCTGCAAGCCACCCACGGCTGGGTATTGGACAAAGTGGAAGGCACGGCGATTGCCAAGAACGGAGAAGTTTACGTAGTCACCGACAACGATGGCGTTGACGATGCCTCCGGTGAAACCCGATTCATGAAACTGGGTAAGCTGTTTAAATAAACCAGCACCGTAACACAGTCGCCCCGGGAGCCAAGCTGCCAGGGCGACTCGCTGCCGTCACCCTGCAGATCCCGGCTTTATTTTTCGACAATACTGTAGCCATGCTTGGGAAAATGAACATGCACAGTTCCCACCGCCGGATGCTCACGCCCTATGATCCATTTGTTCGCTGTACTCCCTACCAGCTCTCCGATGGTCTCATCCTGAGCATAATCGGCCGGCGCAATACTGACACGACTACCGATCAATTCATCCTGACTCTCTTCGGCAGAAATTGGGCGAGGCTCGCTGTTCTTGGCAATGTGCAATGTCTCTTGTGCATTGATCTCTGAACGCTGCCCCTCACCAAAGGCCTTGATGCGATCCATCCAGGCATTCACATTGGCGTAGGGCCTCACGAACTTCTTCTCACCCGCATCGCGCACCATCCACAAGCTGTGATAGGCCGCGAAATCCGCAATATTCGGCTCACTGCCAAACAAAAAATCCTGCTGCAAACGCGATTCCATATCCTTCAAGTGTTGTTTGAGTATGCCCGGAGCCTCTCCCGGCTTGACCATTCGAATAGACGCCGTACGGCCCATTTTTATGCGATCGCCAAAGAACTTGAACAGATCAATAATCGTTAACGTTTTTAGCACTTTCTTATTCAAAGCCCAGGATGCAGACGACATAACACTGGCAAAAAACACATCCAGCTCCACATGGGTAATGAACTGGTTAACCTCATCACTGCAGTTTTGCCGGGCCAGCTCGGGCTTACCCGCACGAATAGCGATCTCGGTGGAAATAGTCGCCGTATCGCAATAGATGTCCGCACCACATTGCGCGATCGGCACCTTACGATAACCCCCGGCCAAGGCGGCCAATACCGGCCGTGGCGGCATCTCCCTGGTGATGGCAGATTGCCAGGGTAAATCGGCATAACCCAGCATGGCGCGAACTTTCTCTGAGAACGGCGACAGCGCGTAATGATGTAAAATCAAATCGGACACAAATGATCCCCTTAGAATCAAAAAACAATAGACGATAGCAGGCACTAACATACCAGATTTACCACCCGACGACAGCGTGCTCAGATGACATATCATTATGATATGCTTGACCCAAGGCAGCTGATAGTACGAAATCGGGAACACAGGGAACGAGGGGGCTGATTTGACCATCCAGATTCAACGCAAAGGGTTGCGTTTTTCGATCCGTCTTACTGTCGTTGGGGTATTTGCGCTAGCCACCACCCTCACCGCCATCATAGCTATCGGCTTACAGTATCATTTTAGTCGTGCCATGGCCGTCGAAACCGCCGTCGCACGCTATAAAAACCATGCTGAAAATACCCGCAACTATCTGAGCGGCATCGACAATAACGCTTTCCACATTACCCGTATACTCGCCAAACATCCCCAGCTGCTCACCAAAATCGACTCACCTCAGGAAACCCTGTCACTGTTTTCCGAAATCATGGCAAGCAATCAGCTGTTCTACGCCATCTACCTAGGTTACGAAGATGGTGATTTCTTTGAAGTGGTCAACCTCAACAGCAGCAACACTGCCCGCCGCCAGTTAAAAGCCATGCCCAGTGATCGCTGGATGGTAATCCGGGTAGAAGGAGAGGGCACAGAAAGAAAACGACACTATGAATATTACAACGACCAATTCCAGCTACGGCTAACCCACAGTGAACGCAGCGACTTCGACCCAAGAATCAGGCCTTGGTATTCCAATGCATCCATGACCAACGTATATAAAACCCGCCCGTATCTGTTTCAGCACCTACAAGCACCGGGGCAATCCTATTCCATGCGCTTAGCGGGCACCAACACGGTACTGGCCGTAGACATCACACTATCGTCCTTAAGCAGCTTTTTCAATTCACAAAGTTACGATAACAAATCAGAGATCTTTCTGTTTCAACCCAGCGGAGAACTTATTTCTTCCAGTCACACTCGCACCGACATTGAAACGCTGCCCACAGCACCAGCGGTTACCCTATCCAGCCAAGAACAGGAATTTATCCAATCCATAGGCACGCTTCGAGTCTCCAACGAATTAGACTGGCCCCCCATTGACTACGCTGTCTCCGCACAGCCTCAAGGTTATTCGGTAGACGTACTGAAAATGATCTCCACTATGACCGGTCTGAAACTGGAATTCGTAAACGGTTTCAGTTGGGAAGAACTGGTCAACCTGTTCAATGACGGCAATCTGGATATTCTACAACCTGTATTCTTAAGCGATCAAAACATCGGGCAAGCCAGCAACAGCTTTTTAACCGTTAACTATGCAGCGGCTACTCGACAAGGCCAATCTGCAATAACACAGATCTCGGATCTTGAAGATCGCACCATCGCCATACCGGCAAGCTGGTCCATTATCAGTGTGCTGCGCCAGCATTATCCTTCGATCAACGTGCTCGAGGTGGATTCCCCTCGGGACGCACTCGAAGCCGTTCTCAATGGAGAGGCGTTTGCCAGTCTTGATGCATCCCCCATCCTACACTACACGGCAGATCATTATTATCTGAGCGACCTCCAGTTTCACGAATTGACCAATAACGAAAAAGACCAGCTACCCAACCAACTGCACTTCCTCATCAACGATCAATACCCGTTATTACTGAGCATAATTAATAAAGCGCTGGCCAACATTCAAAGCCAACAAACACAACAATTGCGACAGAAATGGTTCACAACAGCCGAGCACCAGGCAAGCATAAAACACCAAACCACCATACCCTATCGCGAACTGCTGTCTGCCGACACCGGCATACTGAACCAACTCCACGAAGTTAGCATCCAAGGCAGCCAGCGCTTTGTATACAAGTCGGCCTTAAATCCTGAAGACCCTGACAGCGAGCTTTTTGCAGTCGTAACCCAGCGTAAGGATCTGCTTGGCCCCAGCCTGAATCGCGTAAAGCTGTCGGTTGCGATCACCACCACCTGCCTGCTTGTGCTGCTGCCTTTTATATGGCTGTTTGCAGCCCCCATAGTAGGCCCCATTAAACGCCTGGCCATCGAGAATCATCGCATCAAAAACCGTCGTTTTGATGAAGTAGAATTCCACGACAGCGCCATTGTTGAGATCTATGAACTGTCACACTCGATGGTGGATATGGCACAGACCATCAAACAACATGAAGAGGCACAAAAAGCCTTGATGGAATCATTGATTCAATTGATTGCTCAGGCCATCGACGAAAAATCACCTTACACCGCGGGGCACTGTGCGCGGGTTCCTGAACTTGCGCTGATGATCGCCAAAGCCGCAGAAGACAGTGATGAAGGGCCGTTCAAAGACTTTCACTTCCGCAACGAGGATGAATATCGAGAGTTTCGCATTGCCGCCTGGCTACACGATTGTGGCAAAATAACCACGCCAGAACACATCGTTGATAAAGGTGTAAAACTGGAAACCATATACAATCGCATTCATGAAATCCGAATGCGTTTTGAAGTACTTTGGCGAGATGCAGAGATACAATACCTGAACGCATTAATACAGGATCCAACACAAGAAGCTGCACTTCGTGATCAACTCGAAGACAAGCGCCACCGCTTGCAGGAAGACTTCGCTTTCATCGCTCAACTAAATCAGGGCAGTGAATTCATGGACGAAGAACAACAAAGCCGCCTGCTAAGTATCGCCCTGACCACCTGGCAACGACACTTTGATGACCGCTTAGGGCTATCCCCAATGGAACGTCAGCGCCACCCTGACTCAGAACCACAACTGCCAGTGACCGAAACGTTATTGGCAGACAAACCCGAGCATCTAATAGAACACAAAAAGCCCAAACACTTCGCCGATCATTTGCATATAAAAATGGAGGCTCCAGAGCATTTGTATAACCTGGGCGAGCTGTACAATCTGTCCATTAGTCGTGGCACATTGAGCAGGGAAGATCGCTTTAAAATTCAGGAGCACATGATCGGCACCATCCGTATGCTCGATGCTCTGCCGTTTCCGCCAGAACTGTCCAATGTGCCACGTTACGCATCCACTCATCACGAAACGCTGAAAGGCTCCGGCTATCCGCGCCAGCTGAACGGTGACGATCTGTCCATACCAGAACGCATTATGGCCGTGGCTGACATTTTTGAAGCCCTCACCGCGGCCGACCGCCCTTACAAACCTGCCAAGACAGTCAGCGAATCCATCGCCATCCTATTTCGCATGGTAGAGGACGGGGATATAGATCGGGATGTAGTTGAGTTATTTATACGTAGCGGGGTATACCGCGAATACGCCACTCGCTACCTCCGGCCAGATCAACTTGATCACATAGCAGAAAACAACTACCTGCGCAGCGCCCAAACTGGCTAAAAGCCTGGCTAGTGCTGAAATCGGCTTTTTTCCAATTCAACGGTTAAACTCATTCCACCCACAGAGTCCGTCATCTCTAAGTGCTGTACTGCAGCAGCGGGCATGCCCTCAGATCCAGCCTGCAACTCTTGCTTCTTGGATACAATAGGTTCCAGCGGCGTCAGAAAATACACATAACCCACCATTAGCCACATAATCAATATGGTTCCTATAAGGGAAATATGAGCATCGTGCTTCGGCGTAATCATGGCTATAGGTATAAAGTCAGGTAGTTTTGGACAATTTTTACACTACCAACTTTTGAACCCATCAGTCATCATACTTTCGGCTATTGACACCACCCCCCTATAATTTCGCACCCAACACGCAGTACGCGCCACGTGAACTGAGTACAGCGGGTACCAGCCCACAGCAATACGGCCAAAGGGCAGGCAATAAACAATTTCAAGCCTCTTTATATAGGCCCCACTCTACTATGTGGCGGATATAGAAGTTCAACTCTTGCTCTGCTTCAAGACGAGAGGTAAATGGGCCTTCTTGCGTCTTCTCTCTGGTCAGGAAAAACCAACCACCTCCTGACCAGAACACACGATCTGATCGATACCACACCTTTTCTTGCTCACCTGCTCGTACACTCATGGCGCTGCTCCCAACCCGCTTGATCACTTTTTAACCATAGCAGTGTGAAGCACGTCACATAATAATCAATTTTCATAACCAGGCAGACTGATAACCGTACCCCTTCGGAACCAAAGAGTTATCTAAAATGTTCGCGCTACCTGTTTTTATGTTTCATCTTAAGATCTCACATGTCACTGCCACTATTAGACGTGTCACTTTTTTCATGCCACCTATAGAAATATTAAAATACCCATTAATAACAACAAGTTATGATATTGGCACGGCTCTTGATACAGCTAGGTTGTAACAGCAAAAAACACCCGACATCTCAAGGAGCAACACCATGGCTATTTACATGAACTTCAATAACAAAAAGATCAAAGGCAACGTAACCGCAGCCGGTTATGAAGACTGGATCGAACTGGATTCTTTCAACCTGGGTACCGGCCGCGGTATCAGCATGGAAGTGGGCAACATGGCCAACCGCGAAGCCACCCGCCCTTCTCTCAGCGAAGTATCCGTTGGCAAAATGATGGACAACGCTTCTGGCGGCCTGTTTAAAGAGTCACTCACCGGCGTTGAAGGCGTTGTGGTTCAAATTCACATCGTGCAGACCGGTGCCAAGCAAGTAGAAAAGTTCGCCGCCTATGAATTAACAGACGTACTGATCAGCTCGTACAGCGTCAGCGGCAGTGGCGGCAGCGCGCCTCACGAAAGCCTGAGCCTCAGCTACTCCAAAATCGTAGCGGATCTGCAAGGCGCAGATAAAACCAATAAAAACGGCCAGAACATGAAAGTAGGTTATGACCTGACCACCGGCAAACCACAATAATTCGGGAGCAAGATCGTGCCAAAAATTATTGCTCTACGATGCAACCATGAAGCCGGTCTGCAATGCACCATACCCGGTGCTGCGCAGATCATCTACCAGAATGGCGCAACCTCCATTGATGTCTCTTCCATCCCTGAAACCCATCGAGGTGAAGTGGATTGTATTGTGATGTATGGAAGCCATGGTAATTTTGTCGGAAACAAACCCACAGAACTTAATGGGCTGAGTGCCGATGTAGCCGAAACCCTGGCCGGACAATTATGCAGCCTTGGTATAACGGCATATACCATCATATTGGATTGTTGTTTTAGCGCAGGCTTTATTCCTGTGTACAAAGACTTGCTGGTAAAGGGCCGAACTAAGCCCGGCACCATCCTGGCCCACTATGGCAGTGCAGCCGGTACGATGGCATCGAGCCTGGGTACTTCTCAGTACACGGCTCGCAACGCTGCCATCAGCAAGTTTAAAGATCTGCAAGCCTTCGGATTGGACTTCGTATCACTGGGAATTTATGTGGATGGGCCCAAAGATCCTAACTATTACATCAAGTCTGTCTCCAACCTGGCAAGCGCCAGCGCCAGCTACATTGGCGCCATTGCTGGCGGCTCGAGCGAAGCATCAGACATCATCGGGCTGAAAACCTACCTGAAAAGCGATGGCGTTGTGATTAAAGAGTCAACTCCTCAGATAATTCAATCTGTCATGCAAAATGCAATCATCGTTTAACGACACTCGGGCTGATATTCCACCGGGGTATCAGCCCGCGATCCACACACCGGTGGCTTGCTGACGGTAGTGCATCCAAACATCATCCTCTTGTAACCATTGCTTGGCCTCCAGCAGTCGGCCATTATCCAAACCGCTGAAAGGTACTGCAAAACGCAGCCCCATAGCACCACACACTGCTTGACCCTGTTGCCAGTCTCCTTGATCCTCTGACACGAACCACTCACCTGATGCATCATCCCGACATGCATAGCGTAACGTTCTGTAGCAGCTTTCACTTTCAAAGCGCCCACTGGAATTGTGCAACGCACACTGAAATACTGACTCAGCCACCGGCTCGTTCTCTGCCCAACTCCATATCGCTGCCTGCAATCGCCCATCATGAGGGCTTAGCTTATCCATGCCTAACAAATTAATTTCACAATCAATCATATTGCTGACCTCTGCTGCTGTTACTTTTTTGCCTGCAGCGCCCACCAAATTGGATAGCACAGTACGATCTTCTTGCATGCGGATAAAACTGGCGGATGATTCAAACAATACATTGTTATTAATACATTGGGGTGCGGGCATTAACTCGCTCAGATTTACTGTGGGGTATCCAGTCGAATCCTCACTGTTTTCGAATCCACCAAACAAAATCTGGCTTAAAGCAATCCCACTACATCCATCGCTGATTATTATAATATTTTTGTCCGCCGCCAGGATATCTGCCTTGGATAGATCCTCCGGAATTGCGTTGCAACCTGGTTTTTCAGGAAGATAGAGGTAATCACCCAATGACTCCATGACTAAATCGACCAAGGTAAAGCGATCGTCCTCGCTGGCGTGGTTTTCAATATATATAAACAACACTTCATTCGTGTTATCCGGCTCGCTCAGCCACGCTGCGATCTCCTCCAAACCATCACCAACCGGCCGATCAAAGGGGCTACAACCAATATGCTGGGCAGTACCATGACACAGCAACAGTTCAGGGTAGAATGATTTCGTCGTCACGTCGTAGGTGTAGAAGGAGTGCACATCAAGTTCCAGCGCTCTTACATCCATTCTCAGCTGATTACCAATACTGTAAACCTGATTCGGATCGTAATAACTTTGCGGGGTGGTATAGGCGGTGGAATTAAACGAGTTATGTGTCGCAATGAAAGTAGCCCGATGCAAGGATTGATTCACATCCAGTTGCCGCTGCAGCGCAAGCGCCTGATGCACCCAGCTTGATTGATAATGTTCAACATCCCCATCACAGCCCTGCATTAACAGGGTGCTCACCAGTAACAACAAGGCAGCTTTAACGCCCATAGCAAACTCCACTTTATTATTCTTTTGTTAACTCAGACTATTTCATGCTCAATGCTTACTGTAAAGAGCCCACCGTGTTTACTGACACATCAAAAGTACTGAATGGATAAGTATCTGGCGTGGATAGATAAATTTCCGACAAAGAATTGTCGCCTCAGGATCGGTAATACCCGTAGCCATTTCATATCATAGGGTTAGATGGCAACAGGAGGTCATTTATGATGAAGGCATATCTCTTTTTTGCATATATCGCCTTAGGTACAGTGCAGTTATATGCGATCACACTGGGCGCCGAGTGGTGGCTCGCTTACCACTGGTCTGTATGTTTGTTCATTGGTTTTCTGGTGGCTTATACGCCTTTCGTGGGCAGCCTGCTGGCGATCATGGGGGCCGTCACCGTATGGGGCTGGAGCTGGGCCCAGGGGGCGGCCATGTTTGCGCTGCCCATGATGTTGATATTTATAGTGTTCATCATGGCCGGTATACAACCCGACAGATACCAGACGAATGACAATTGAGAATTACCCTATAACTAAATCTGTCACTTAACTCTTGACCCGAATAGGACGCGCATCCTATTATTGCACCAGCTAGGACAACCGACCTAATTACACAAACTGACTCAACCCGGTAAGGCAAAGCAAATGGCAAGTCCATCAACACGCCGAAATATTGTGGCCGCTGCGGATACCTTGTTTTATCAAAAAGGGTTCGAGCACACCTCATTCGCAGACATCGCCGAAGCGGTAGCGATATCAAGGGGTAATTTCTATTACCATTTCAAAACCAAAGACGCCATTTTAGATGCCGTGATTGATCTACGCCTGAGCAATACTCAAGCCATGCTCGACCAATGGGAAAAGGAAGGGGAGGAGCCAAAGGATCGTATTCTGTGTTTCATTAACATCCTTATCGCTAATCAGGCCAACATTTTGCTTTATGGCTGTCCGGTGGGAACCCTTACCACCGAGCTAACAAAATTGAATCATCATTCTAAAGAGAGAGCCAACGAGGTATTTACTTTGTTTCGAAACTGGTTACGTAAACAATTTTCCTTGCTAGGGCTCCATAAAAAATCAGATGCGCTTGCCATGCACGTATTGGCTCGCAGTCAGGGCGTTGCCACACTGGCAAGCGCTTTCCATGATGAAAAGTTTATTCGACAGGAAGTCAGGCTGATGCGTGACTGGCTATCATCCTACACAGAAGGGTCAATCTAATGTTTATCGTTTTGCTCAAATTTTCTGACAACAAAGGCCAGGCGAGCCAATTTATGGCGGGGCATAATGCCTGGATTAAAAATGGTTTTGATGATGGCGTATTTTTAATGGTGGGCAGCCTTCAACCTCAGCTGGGCGGCACCCTGTTGGCTCACAACCTATCTCGCTCTGAATTGGAGAATCGAGTCAACGACGATCCATTTGTGGCCCAGAACATTGTCAGCGCCGAAATACTGGAAGTTTCTCCGGCAAAAGTTGACCAACGCTTGGCATTTTTATTGGACTAAATGGTTAGAACCTAACGCTAGAGCGTCGACCAACCGGTACCGCATTTCTGTACATCCAGATACCCTCACGACCTGAATATGGTATATGATTGCCGTTACGGCATCATATACGTGGGGGCGTACAACATGCTACGGACAGCGACTCGTTATTTCTGTTTATTTATTGCACTGATCATTGTGGCTTCTGCCCACGCTAAACCTCGCTGCAATGACGCTGAGTTTCCACCCATCGATGGTGCAACCGGCTACCAACCCCGATCCCACGGCAGCGAACGCTGTGAAGGTTTATATCGCAGCAAGATATCATCGGGGTTTGAGATCATTTCGTTTACTCAACACAGCCGCCTGCCTGCATCCAAAACACTGCAGATCTCTGTACCAAAAGACCTGCTACCAGCAGACGCCCAAGTCAATATACTGGGCAATGCTCTGCTGCCTGAAATCTACTACCGAATGGACAGCACATTCAGCGCCCGCGATCCATTCCTCTGGCCATTAACCGACGTAGTTGAACGTATCGACGCACTAAAGAAGCAACTAGGCGTCGTCATCTGGTTTGAGCAAAAGGGCAGAACCGTCATTGTTCCCGCCGTGGTCGACGACCCCTCAATTAACCCGGCACCCGCTTCTGAACAACGGCATTGGGGCCATATAACCTTAAGGGCGCCCATGGACATAGAAGCCGTCTATTTTTACAAGCAAGGTGACGTGAACGGACATGAGGTTTTGTTAGAACAAGTGTATTCGGCACGACAGCCCATCGAAATTGCCATTCCACGCTGGCAACCACAATTCAAAGATACCGGGTTGCTATTGGTGGAGCTGGAATTAAAACCCACCGATGACGACGATTGGTTATCTAAAACCATATCATTGAAGGTTAGCAGCCATTGATTGATCAGCTTAAACCATTTCTCTATGCTCGCTGGAGGCCCATTCTGGGTATCACAGTGGGCTCTGTTTGCTTGCTGGCGAGCATGCTGCCTTCAAGTGTTTTGCCTTTTGTGGGTCAACTTGAACTGGCGGCCAAGACAGAAAGTGATGCCATTAATGTCACATTATACGAGCCTTGGAACTGGCAGCAGTCGATACAACTGAACACCGGCCAGTTTGTAATTGATAATGTATTGATCACGGAAAATCCCTTTCTTGAGTTTGAAGAAAACGCAGCCCGCCATCACGGGCAATCCACGTCAGGATCACTTAGCATAACGCCCAGCGCAGGCTCACACCTGTATATCAGTTACCTGCAGATACCATCGCAACAGAGGTTAAACCTTTCCTCTATCAATAAGTCCGATCTGGAACTTGCGGTGCGTTCTACCGCTTCAGATCAACCCGCTAAACTTAAAGGGAAGCTGAATTTGATTGGCTCGGGGGAGGTGTGTCAAACACCACTGCAGGGAGAAGTCATCTGCCATTCGGTAACGCCCTCCAAAATCCGACCCGACGCCCCCAGGTCCATTCACTTTCAATCCAGCTCTACGCAATTTTCACTGCACCTGCCCATACAATCGGCAGCCCTATTCGAGAACAACTCCGTTAGCGATATTGGATACTGGAAGCTTGGTGTTGCCCGCAACTTTCAGGAAGCGCCATTCAGCTGCGGCCTATTGGATGGCGTACTGATTTTTACCGTATCCGATCAAAGCCACGATTTATGGCGGACCGATTGCGTGACCATTTTAGGCACAAACATAAACATCACGTCAGATTGGGTTGACGGTCAATTCCACTCAAGAATTCGCGGCTCCGGCAAAACCAACAGCGACCTGATGCCCTCTGTTTTACAGGCGACTCTTGCAACGCCCTGGATCTCTGATATAGCCACAGCAATGGGCTGGATCATCGCATTTATATCAACACTCGCTTTTTTAAGGCACCCCACATTGGAAGGATAGTAGAAGATGTGTCACCGCATTCTATTCGCGGCTTGCATTATGATCGCAAGCGCCTCGGCACTTGCCGGTAATGCAACCATTGAAACCACCTTACAGCCCAATGTAGCGGCAGTAACAGCAAAGATCGGCAATCGTGTTGAGAAAGGGTTTGCCATCGTTATCGGCGAGAACAAAGACAAATACTATTTCGCCACTGCCAATCATGTTGTTAGAGGCAAAACCTCCCGTGAGAAGACAGAATCCATCAGCGTTCAGTTCCATTTAGCCGAAGCACTAAAGTTTGATGCTGATTTACACAGTGTCAGTGATCGCAAATATGACATTGCGTTTTTTACCGTTAAAAAGCACCAACAGGCTATTCGACTCTCGGCACATAATGATCGACCGCCGATGGTGTTGTTTCGGTGGGATTCGATGGGCTCCCCAAATAGCGATTTGGTAGGGCGCACCGTTTCATCCATCGGCAAGCTCGGCAAATGGGAGGTCATCTCAAAGCAAGCACGCATAGAACGACAGGAATCACCTTATTTATACATTAAGAATCTGAACGTTGACAAGGGCAGTTCTGGATCTCCATTGCTTGATGAAAACGGTTTTATCGGCCTGCTGACTGACCACGACGCCGATTCCACCAAAGCCATCTCTCTAACACAAGTAAAAGCCCTGGCGCAGAAGCATGGCATTCCCTGGAATTTAAGTGAGCGTGCTACCGAAACAGATTTGTCCGGGACATGGCAGGTGCAGGAAAAATGGGAAGGTGACAGCAGCTTTGAAGCACCCACATCAATTGAGCTGACCCACCTTGATCTGGTTCGATTCAAAATCCATGCAGCGGAAAGTGGTGCAAAAGGATTTGGCATTATCCAAGGTAGGCGGGCAAAGGTATGGTGGGATTCTAACCTTTGGGGCGATGAGTTTGGTGAGTTCTCACTTAAATCCGACAGCAACAATACCATATCCCTACACGGCCGCGCGGTGGATGAGGATTCCGGAGAAGAGTATCAGATCCGAGTCACTCGGCTCGGTGCTGTGCCTGAATCAGGCCGCACCAACGGCATCGCCGGATGCTGGAACATGCAGAACCTTGGCACCATGACGATAAACCCTGATAACACTGCCATTTCAGGCCCCTTTCAAGGTCGGCTCTATGCCCTTGGATCTGATCACTATGAAATTCTTTGGAACCGCTTTGTTGATAAACTGACGCTCTCTGCCGACCGACGCACACTGCAAGGCAGCAATAATTACGCGTGGCCCATTACCGCTCAGAAAGTTGATGGTGCAACCGGTTCCATTAGCGGAACCTGGAACTGGGGTGGACAAATCATGACATTTCAGACAGATGGAAGCGTTAGCGTCAACACCATTACCGTAGGACGCTGGTTATCAACCAAGCATCATGATGTTGAAGTGCATTGGCTGTCTCGACTGGGTTACTTTGTTCGCTACCAACCCAATGCGCCCACTTTAATGGGCACAATGGGCATCCGTTTCGAAACCATCCAGCCTGTTCCGAACATTGAAATCGGCCCATTATTCGGTAAGCGCTGCTGATCGACGTAGCGCCTTTTCCCAGGCTTGCAAATACGATTCCGCACCACGAAACAGGCTTTCGATTTTCGCTTCAGACAATCCCTGACGGCGCATGTCTTCAACCATATCTGGCAGCAGTCCATAATGTGCCAAGCCATCGGTATTGAAATCAAACACTCGATTGCCGGTTTGCTGACGCTCAAACACCACACCTCCATCCACCGATGTGAATGGATATTCCACTGGCAGTATTTGCATCTCATCACAATTGGCCAACTCACCAAAACGAGGCTGTGCCTGACTCACCATACCGTGCACATCCGTTGAGATCACCACGCCAGGATCCACACCAAGCTGCTGGCGCACGTCACCGACAGCCTCGATTTGCATCGCCAGATCCTGGGATGTACTGTTCTCGCACGTCTTCCGTATGCCCGCATACTCATCGACAGTTACCACCATATTAGGCATAGGTGATCGTACACCCCCCAGGGCCAAGTAACGTGACTCGAACGCCTTACCGGAATCATCCCATGCCTTTCTTTGATGTGTATCCATTAACGGGTAATCATACGCTTCTGCCAACTCCAACACCGCACGTTTCATTTTGGATGACATGTGGTTGGTTTCGATCAGCATACCTCGCTTCATCATCGCCAATGCCAGGTGCTCACCCAGGGGAGTTACCGACTCAGCATTGCAGTAATTATCTGCCTGTGGCAAAAAAGGAAACAAAGGAAGGTTTTTTAACGCATCAGGAAACAGGTTGTAATACATCTGGGGAATTTTAAGTGCCAACAGTGGGTCGTATCCAGCCTCTTCACAGGGTTCATACCTGAACAGCTCGCCGTTCTGTACCACCTTGGCAATTTCTACGATGGGATTGAATACCACGGCACCACCAAAATAGTTATCATAATGATGCACAGGAAAGACAGTGCGGATACCCAAGTTATAATACTCATCTAAACGCCGCTCGACATATTCGGTGGAACATTGTGCGCTGCCAGTTTCAACGCCATTGATGCAATCGAACAGATCCGGTAATTCTACGCCTATGATCATCGCCATCTTTTTCTGTTTGATGACCTCACGCGCCTGCTCAGGTGTCGTCACTATCCGTAACCAGCCCTTACCGGGGCCACCTTCCTGTGCATCAATATAATTTTGTAATGCATATGTCGCATCCAGCTGAGCCATGGCCGATGCTTCACCCGTGCAAACCACATCTGGATTCTGCCTGAAGCCCGGATCGTAAGGTGCATACCATTGGTTTAGCGTTCGTGCCACCTGACACAACGGCGGGCTTTCTACCAATAAGTTCACCATCAAGCGCAGCCCACCCAAGTGGGCACGCTCCAACCATTTGTAGTAGCCCATGGCATGAGTCTTGGTTTGCGCATTCGGCCAGAACGTAAAATCGGGGTAACCGCGGGTGTCGTGAAAAGGCTGTCCAAAGATATAGCGGGCGGGGATTTTGCTGATCTGATCAAATTCGTCGCCGGGGCCGCCGGTAATAAAGCCCGTCAAATCCATCCAGCCATTGACGCCATGCTCCGCGCGGCAATCCTGCAATGCTTTGGTGATGCCCAGTGGATGGAACACATCCCCGGACATAACGTTGCCGGCAAAGGCCATCGATCCAAATACATGAGCATGGGCGTCTGCCATCCCCCAAACGGCACCATCATCAAAACTGGCTCGCACGGGAGCGCCTGCAGAATTGGTTGAAGCCTCAGGAAACTCGGCGCAACCGTCGGTTGGAGTGAGATAGAATGATGAGGCCAGTTCCGCCGTAGGCGCGTATTGCAGCTGGCTTCCATTAATCGCCAACCACTGATCGTTGACGGTGGATCGCAAGTGATACTGGTTATTTTCTGCCTGATGCAACTGCCAATCTGCCCGCTCATCTAGTTGCGACAGGCCTGCAGCCTGAGGCACCTCACCCGCAACCAGCCATCGAGCCTGGCTATCAAACAACATATAACGGCCCAGCGCCGTAGGCTTGAAATAAAACGCTTCCGCTGGCCCGCCCAGAATGGAGTATGTCGGTATCGATGCACTGGCTGACACATAGCCCAACTCATCACCTTGCTCACTGGACAGGAAAAGGCATTGATTTGCCATCCAATAAACATCCGTGGCACTGGTGACTGCTGACGTTGTATCCTCCTCACCCGCGTCACCTGAGCCACCACAACCCGTCATGAGACCGGCTACTGCCCATAATGCAATGCCAAAGCGCACCATAATCCATATCCTTGTTTTATCTAAATAATTATTATTGTTGTTAGTCAGGATCGATTGTTAAGCTGTCATCTTCTCGGCACAACCATGTACGTTTATTAACCAGCCGAATAATGACCTTACCACAAAAGCCCGGTACGCACCCATATGAGTCAAATAGCGCTCAACTGTGCACGAAATCAGGTCTTTAACAGGTCTACCACAACTCATCTCGACAACATAGGCCCGACAGTTCAACTTGCGCTTGCCTATCACTGAGTATTTACTTAAAAAGAACCCATCTACATTGCAAGAATGGCGTAACCAAAGCTATCTCTGGGAGTAAACATGTCACAACGCATCACAGTTAAAAATCCAATGGTCATTCTACACGGCGACGAGATGGCACAAGTTTCATTTGATCGGGTGCTGGAACAGTTCGTCACCAGCAAATTGGACATTCAATTAGTGGAAGTGGATCTGTCCGCCGAGAATCGACTGCGCACCAACGGCAGCGTGATCAAAGACTCTATTGAGGAACTAAAGCGCCATGGCGTGGGCATAAAGAACGCAGGCATGACCGTGAATCGGGCGCAACTGGATGAAATGCTGGCCAAAATGCCACAACTGGATGCCGCCTCACTCAAACCTCTGGCGACTAAATCCCCCAATGGGGCCATCCGCAAGGGTATTGGTGGTAACATCACGCGGGAAGATATCCCCTTTAGAAACCTCAAGCGTCTGAACCCCAACTGGATCAACCGAGACATCGTGGTAGACACCATGAGCACCGGGGGCAACAAAGAAAGCCACAATGAAATATCCAAGTCCACAGGCATTATCAAGGTGCTTTTTGTCGGAGCCAGCGGTGATCCGGTGGAACTGCATCGTCGTAAAATCAAAAAAGGCGATCCCTGGCTGCTGGCCTCCAATGACATGGAGAAGGTTAAGCAGTGGGCCCACAACTTTTTCAAACAGGCCATTGAAGAAAAGCGCGATGCTTATCTGGGTTTAAAAGATACCGTTATCTCCGGTTATGACGGCGTTATGCGCGAGATCGTCGAAACCATCTACAAAGATCAATACCAAGCGGAGTTTGAAAAACTGGGGCTGAAGTATTTTTATGAGCTGATAGATGCCCAGGCTGCTCGCATTGTCTCTAACCCACCCGAGCGCGCGATCTGGGGGGTTCCTGAGAACACCACTGGTCGAAAACTATACAAGCTGGTAAAAGAGCTGAAGAAATACGGCATACCTGATCGACGTTTCAGCGTTTCCATCTCCCGTATGAGTGCTGGTGGCGGCGATCAGTATGGTAGCTTCAACATGCCTGTGGAGGAGGACGGCATCATCAAAGTAGTGCTGGATGGTGTAGAAAAACACGCGCGGGACGTAAAGAAAGGTGACCCAATCATCTTTATGGCCAACGACCGCGATGCCATCAAGGATTGGGTTGGACAGGTATTCCGAGACGCCGCAAAAAACTCCAAGGAGATCTATTTTGGCCTGAAGCGCGAATACATGGAATACGACGATGTATTCAGTACAGTGATCAAGGAAGTGCGGCAAGAACTGGTAAGTGACAATCTGCAGCCACCGTCTTTCATGATCATGCGGCCATCCTCTCAGTTGAAAAAGATGATCACCGACCCGCCTCGTAACGGGCTCTATCCGTCACTGAATCTGGATGGGGATATCTATTCGGATATATCAGCGGCACTGGGGGGCAGTCTGGCCACCGCCAGCTCCATTATCGAGAGCATGGATGGCACCATGCTGTATGAAGCCCCCCACGGCACAGCTCATGATCTATATCTGAAGTACCTGGAATCTGACGGCAAAGTAGCTCTCTTTAATCCATCCGCATTGTTGTTTGCTGTGGCCAACGCCTTGGAAACCCTGGCCCTGAGAGAGGACAACGCTGCGTTGAAAACCTATTCCGATCAATTAAAAGAGGCATTGATTGACACTGTAGATCAAGGCTACATTACCGCAGACCTGAAGGGAAAAACCAACAACCCTGACCAGGAAACGGTAGTGGACATGTACGGCTTTCTCGATGCTATCGAGAAAAATTTGATCCAAGCTGGCGCCTAACGGCAGCCAACCCCGCCAAGGGTTTGATTTCTGTGACATGCACAGCGAATCAAACCCTTGGTAAACCCACACCCCCGCACAGTGAAAAGGGCAGCACAGCTGCTTATCAATAAATAAAACTCAAAACAGATATCACATCGAGGGAGCACAATGAAATACTCACGTAAGTTTCTGGCAACGTATGTTCAAGGCAAATACGGTTACTCCGCCTTCAACTACCTTAAGAAAGATCCCGCCATCAAAGTCATCCACATGGTTAATACCACTGCCGGTGCCGCAATTCGCGAGATAGAGGCACAACGGGCAGCACTGGGAATCATCCACTTTCTGGAAACACTGGAGATTCCTCATGAGCCTGAGTATGACCAGGGGGCACTGATAACCAAGCTCACACAACTAATAAAAACCGGCACCAAAAAGGTCAGCGAACTGAGCAAAGAAGTAGACAAGCATTATCTGTTCGCTGATGAGCCCGCCTAGGCTTTTCTGTTTCATCCATTGGGGATCATCATGAAAACACTCACTCGAGTTTCCACACAAGTTACTCTGCTTGTCGCCGCACTGCCAATGTTAGCAAACGCCAGCCCGATAGAAGACCGTTTAATGGAGATGATTGAACAGCGCTCTAATGAATGGCTGGCGGAGAAACTGCCTTATCTGAAAATCAACTATGCCAACAACGACGATGAAGCTCAAAAGGATGGCTGGATCGTAGATTACGATTGGAGCAGATCCAAAAGCACCGTTGATATTTCAAGCACGCAGCTCACCGAGCTTGAAGAAGGTGAAACTAAGAAATTTCGCATGATCGACAGTGGGTTCACCGCCCATGCCAAAGGTAGCTACGCCTATAATGACACCACCAACAGCAATGATTTATCCAGTGCTGGCTTGGCGTTTCATCTGCGTGTAGTAGATCAGGGCCTGCTGATCAAAATGAATGAAGAGGATCGTGTTCATTCAGTGAATTGCATTAATGACCTGGAACTTCCGCAACAGGATACTCCACAAGCCGAAGCAGCCTATAACGCCAAATCCTACGAATGCAGCGCAGCCTATTTTCAATTGCTGGAAGAACATTCCACGCATACCTACGCCTACGACTTACAGTTCGATTACCAAGTGGAAGCCAATCAAAACTACACCGAGCATCAGGAAGTACTCTCTGTAGGTACGACTCTGGTATTTGAACCTGCCATAGACTCTGCCTGGCAAACCGCAAACATACTGGATTATCCGTTCCGCTACATAACCCGGCCTTTGTTCTCTCACGATGCAAACTACAATGCCAAGTGGCCATCGCTGCACGTCGCCTACGGCAATGTCGATCCATCCAGTAATTCTGTCCGCAATGCCTTACCAGAGGGCAACGAAAGCTACAAACGCTGGAATGCAGAGATAGCTTTTCAGACCACGGTAGCCCGTATCGCCAACCACTCAGTTATTTTCGAAACATCCTATCGGGTTTATCAGGAAGTGTCTGCTCCTGATTCCATCAAAGCAGCAGGCTTGGATAAATTTACCTACAGTGCCACATCGTTGTTCGCTCCAGCCAGTCTTTTTGGCGTTGAGCTGGAAGACCATGAAGTTTACTTAACCTATGTGCACGGCAAGCTTCCCTTCGACGTAAGCACCAAAGAAACACTGATGATAGGTTGGAAGTTCAACTTTAATGATCTGCTGGGTGCATTAATGGAGGAATAGTTTTAATTGCATCCAACAAACTGTTTAACGTCCGCCACGTAGTCCGCACGCCGTTCCAAATTTGGAAAGTGTCCACAACCTGGATAAGCGATCAATTTAGCTTCGGGTATGGTTTCTAACAAGCCGTTGAAATCGGTATGGCGATGGGAGAAATCCGCATCGCCATACACCATTAAAACCGGGCACTGCACTCCTTTTGTTTCCTCATCGTCAACCCGCACTGCCGCCTGTACCAAACTGGGCAGGCAAAAGCATCCACCGTGACTCATCGCTTCAACCGCCTGCTGCTGAAACGCAGTTTTGAATTCACTCTCTCGGGGTAATGACAAACTAAACCATTTCATGGCCAGTTGACGCTTTGATAGCCCGCCAACGATCTGTCCAGCAACAGGCAGAGTCAGTAACTTTGGAATATTATAATGCTTCCAATTCAACAAGCCTGCTAACGAGGGCGTTTGGCCCAGAATCAAGTGCGAAACACGAGCCGGATACTGCTTCGCAAAATTCATGGCAAACAGTCCATTGGCACAGGTAAAAGCCAAAATGACTTTTGATACACAAAGATGATCCATCAATTCAGCAATGCAGTCAGTCGTTGCCTTGGTGCCAAAATCATAGCGCCATGCCGGAAATGAAAAACCCATTCCCGGCATATCAAAACAGATCACCCGAAAATCATGGGACAAATCACGGATCAGTTCGCGTAAGTGTTCGATCACACAAGGCCCGTCCGGCGTCGTCAGCAGAGGTGGCTTATCCCCTCCGGTATCCACGTAGCGCAACACCCCTGCACTAGTAGTAATGTATTGGAACTCGCCTCCCTGACTCCCTTGTTTGCGACGCGACGATCGAAATGGTAATGCCATACAGGTGTCGACCCATGATCCATCCATAATAATCTCCAGTTTCTGAACAGAATCAGTCTAGCGGTCAGATGCTTGATTAGTGAATGGCGGTTATGGTCAATATAGCTACGGCTAATCGCGCAATGCTGCCTTATACGTTAAACTGTCCACTTCGCAATCAATCTTGGCCCGTTATGCTTGTGTATAAAACAACGTATTCAGCTTGCTTTGTAATCATGCTGTACGCCCTATCCGGTACATTATTGGGCGCCTATGCCACTGAATCCTCTCTAGATCCACAGCGGAACCGTTCCGGCATTCAATTAGGTGCCGTCAAAGCCGCCATTGTTGAACTTGAAAACGGCGAAACGCTGTATTCCAAGCACTCTGATTGGATCACACCCATCGCGTCGATTACCAAATTGATGACGGCTCTGATTGTGATGCAAGGCCCACAGGATCTGGAGGAATGGGTCGTGATTCCAACCCCGGACAGGGAAACCAGTAAGAATGCCTACTCCCGTATCCGAATTGGATCGCAACTCAAACGGCGTGATTTACTTAGACTCGCTTTAATGTCCTCAGAAAACCTGGCTGCCTATACGCTTGCGGCCAGCTACCCCGGTGGCGTCACAGCCTTCGTTGACAAGATGAATTCAACAGCCAAGGCCCTTGGTATGAATAATACTCATTTCGTGGATGCCAGTGGCCTATCAGTGGGCAATGTGTCCACGGCGGCCGATCTTGTGAAACTTGTGCAGGCTGTATCTCGCTATGGCAATATTCGCGAGTATTCCACCACCCCCCGTTACACCGCCTACTTTCGCAAACCCCGCTATTCTCTGGGCTATGGCAATACCAACCGCTTGGTGCATCGTCAAAGCTGGGACATAGAACTCAGCAAAACCGGCTACATCACCGAAGCCGGGCGCTGCCTGGTTTTGCTGAGTAAATTTGAAGGCCGCGAAGTGGCCATGGTGCTATTGGATGCCTTTGGTAAACACACGCCCATAGGCGATGCCGGTCGCGTTAAGCGCTGGCTGGCCACTGGCAACAGCGGTACGGTTGCCGGTGCTGCGCTGCAATATGAAATGAACAAAGCCAAAGAATATCCCAACTAGCCTTGTGCCTCAGGGGAATCGTCTGCTTTTTTAGAGCTATCTGCTTTATCTCTGGGCGTTGAATCCTGCCCTTTAAGCTGTTCAAAGAATCGTTCCCGTGCAGCCTCCCATACCCTGTCTCCGTATGCTGCGCCCAATAACGCCGCCAGAAACAGTATGTAGCCATTGGGTTGGGTTTCACCGCTGGCAAAAATCGCCAGACCACCTTGCGAGGCAAGAAAAATAATGATGGATGCAGACACCCCCACCAACATTACATCAAAGGTGCCGCGAGACGATACGATTGACGCATCCTTTTGCAACGGTGATAAAGAACGGCTAACCGCCGAGCCCACCAACCCAAAACCAATCATCCCAAACAACAGCGCAATCGTGTAAGAACGGGTGTCAATCAGCCATTGGGCCGATATGCCGAAAATACCAATGTTGCTGGGGTTACGTGGGCTGGGCGGCTCACTGTAATCCAGCATGGCGTCGCCCACGTCGTAATCTTCATCTATGTAGGGTGACCTGGGAGAATTACCACGTCGCAAACTGTTGCCCGCTTCCACTGCCCAGCGCCGCAGCTCCGCTTTCTCCCAACGCACACCGCTTAAGAAATACGACATTCGTTTATCAATATTTTGAACCTGATTGCTATACCAGTTTACCAGATCATCCTGAAATTTTTGCCGTTCCCGATCGGAAAGATTTTTATCCCGATAGCTTTTATACGCAGATATGGCGGACTCCAGCGTTCTCTTGCGCCGTTTCGATGCCTCATCTTTCAAACTTGTCCAGTTTGATTCAAGGCTCGATATTCGTTGTTTTACATTTTTCACATAATCCTGGGTTACTAACGTAATATCCGCACCCACTTGCTGAGTCGTAGTGGCGGCCGCCAGCTCAGCAGTAGCCGCGGTATTGGATTGCTTTCCAACAGCAACCGCATCAAGCGCCTGTGTGATCGGTTGCAGAAATTCCGGCTCAAAAAGATCCTTGTTCCATTGCTCCTCCCAATCGTCTTTGGGCATGGCAGTAGAATCCAGCCGCACTCGTAACAAGCCCTCCTCCTGGGGGTTCGGTTCATCAATATCATAGAGCCAAGGAATCGACAGCACTGCAGCAATACTGAGATACGCCCCAAGCAACACGGCCATGCCCAGAGTCAGCCTGGAACGACGCATTGGATCGAGTGCTTTATACCAGTTGATGACCCGCACTAATTGCGAGCTGTCCCCTCCATTAGCCTGCGCACTCAGCGCGTTAGCAAGCAACACAAACACGGCAAACGCAGCAAGCAAAGCGGGAAACGAGACGCTGTAAATCAATCCCAACGACTGATTAATGACTGTGGAATACACCCCCGTGAAATCCTGACGCAACACCTCTACATCATCTAGTGCGGTTGGATCTATCATTAACAGACTGAGAGTTCGTGAAACCGAATCGCCAAACGCGCGCATGGATTCCAAAAAGATATTGGATGCGCCCCTGATAACCTGATTCGTCGTATCTGAAAATAACACAGCGGTTATTCCTAGCGACAATACAAAGGGGCGTCCTTTGATTCCATCGCCCCAGCTTTTAGGAATGAAAATATGGAAGCATCCACGCAGCAACATCAAGAATACATACAGAAAAACCAAGCACAGAATGCTTAGCCCCAGAAAAATGCATATCCCCAGCAACGACGTCATATTCACCCCCAATAGACGAAAGACAAAACCAGCCGATGAACCCCGGCCTGATTTGATGTTTTATCCTAAGGAATTACCGCAGCGCAATAAAGATTTATCAGAAACAGCCAGAACATTGGTCATCAAACGATCAATATTCTGGCTGTTTCACCTGCTGATCACTGCGTCAGCGTGAATTTTCCTAACTGGTGGTTTGAATTGTAAATAGCAGGCCCTTCTGCCGGTGGCTTAGTCTGCGCACCAGCAACAAAGTAATCGGCTCCATTGGTGGCCATCACCAGAGGATAAAAACCGTGTTGATTGAATTGATAAATTCCACCTTCGTACTCCACCATATACCGCAAGCGGCCAATCACGCTTTCGTTCAGCAATTGGCCCCGACCATCAAGCTCGGTGATTAACAGGTTGTCCACCATCCGCGCCACGCCCACCGGGATCACCACCGGTGTATATATCAGTACGCTTTGCTGGTTCTGCAGCACACTGATCACACCATCATTCACTTCAATTTGCAATGAAGCTAAATGTGTTCGCTCGGTACCCAATGAGTCCAGATTGATCGATTTTTTCCACACCGCCTCTCCACTGAATGCAGTCATTTGCAAGTCGGCTACATTTTTTCCAAAATGCACATCGGTACGCTCTCGCTGGGTCAACAGCAAGTAGCCTGCGTTATTATAGGGCAACAATCGCAAGCGTCTGTTGTTACCATTCAGCTCTGATACCGGCAACGTAAATTCAGTCTCGAACAAGCCTTCGCTGCTGAACTGCACCACATCAAATCCGTCAGCGCCGTCTTCCGCACGCACCAGCATCCCCAGCACCAAATGAGAATCGGCCTCTATCATTGACGATAAAATGCGGGTTGGCATCACGTCCAACGCCTGTTGTTGAGCCCACAGCTCAGTACCGCTGCTATCATAACCGGTCAGATCCAGTGTATTGTCACTCAGTTGCGCTGTTACTAGAGTGCCATCCGATTGCAATGCGCCAATTAGGTTGGGGCGGGCTATATTGTCAAACGTAATCGCTAACGGTACCTGCCATAGCAGGGTACCATCAGGAGCCATACACAACAGAGCGGCACCCACATCGTTACGCCCCACCAAGCACACACGCTGCTCGTCATGGGCCAACAACGTCAACTGCTGATAGCCAATATCCTGCCATGTGAATTCGTTCTGCAGAGCACCCACTTGATCCAAATGATAAAAGCTGCCGTTGTATCCGATCAGCAACAATTCATTATCAGCAAAGGCCAGCAGCCTTTCTTGCGTGTTTATTTTCCTAACCAAAGGCTGGGTATCGCCAGTAACCGGTACCCCTATGAAAGGATCGGTATAAGCCGTGAAATGAAGCGTTTGACCGTCTGTGTCGACACTCCAAATGCCTAACCTGCGTTGGCGCTGATCATCGTAGCTCAAGTACGCGTACACCAGCGAGCCCGTGGGCAGGTACTTCAAATCGAGGGATGTGCTCGTAAACAGATAGGGTTGCTCCTCGCCTTCCAGCGTCCACTCGGCAGTCTGTAAGGGAGTATTGTTAAGATCAGGGTTGTTGTCACAACCTGTTATCAAAAATAAAACGGGGATGAAAAACGTCAGCAATCTCATGGTGTATCCTCCTTGATACTTTATTTTTATACGATGCTTGATGCTGGAGTATAGAAGCCGAATGCTGCAGAAAAATAGTACATTTGGGCCATGACTGACGTGTGGTTGAATCTTAGCTTACGTAAAAGACCGTAATTAATAGTCACCTTAAATGTAAATATCTCATTAATGCTTTGGCTGTACCCGGTTCATGATAGTAAGTGACCCATATAACACACCGAGGCATCACCATGGACAGGCGCTACTTCATCCATCCACGTTCCGTCGTCGGCACCTCCGTCGAGGGCAAAGTCATTGCATTGTTGAACAGCTTTGATACGCCGCAAGACTTCGACGTTATTCAAGACCGGCCGGGGTTTGGCTACGCCGTGACCCATCCCGGCTATGGTATTGATCACCCCACCGCACAACGTATCCTTGATGCCAGACCCGCAGGAGGATGGACCGGGCTATCGCAGATCGTAGGTGATGTAGTGCCATTTGACTCCAACATCGCGGGTTTTGGTCAGGATAAGTTTTCTGACCTGGTGGTAAGCGCAATAGCCCTTAGCGGCGGCACCGATCATCGCACCATTCGCGGCTCGTTCCGTTTGATAGACCCTGATGCCGCCAGCCTGACACCCCCCAACATCACTGACCCCATTGATGTAATTGTGTACGGCAAGTTTTCCGGTGCCAGCACCGACTATGTTGTGCCTGTACAGATGGTGCAAACCGATGCCAACGGTGAGTTCATACTAGAGCACATCACCAACGATTTCGAACAGTTCGCATTAGTGGCTGCATTCAGCGATTCTGAGGAAGTCTTTCATCGCTCCGGACTCATTCCCATCCAGACCTACACTCTCCCAGAGCTGGAATATCGGCCCATACTGGTGAACCAGTCCTTCGCGTTAGAGGACAGCGACTTTCGAGATCGGGTAGAGGAACAAGCCGGAACGGTCGTAGAAGGAGACAAAACCCTGGAAAGCATTACCTCCGACTTCAAAGATGGATTCGTGGAAATTCAGGGCGAGATCCTCGCACCAGACACCTTCCTGTGGTTTGACAGCACTATCACTTTCACTTCAGAAGTACGTTATCTGCCATCACAATATGCTCCCAACTGGGTGCGCGATCTCTCTGAAATCATGGGCGTTCAATCACAGGTCACAGATCAGAATCATTCCAACGCGGGTTTCATCATTGCCTCGGTACTGGCGTTTTTTATCCCTGGTGTCGGACTGGCACTTGGCCCCATTGTGACGATCATCTTCCTGGCCATCGATGCCAATCAGGATTCGAATATAGATACCAAAACCAGCATCGCCAACGCCCTGCGTGACGCCTTCAGTGATCAAACCCTGGCGACCTTTCAAGCCGCTATTCAGGATCAAATAGATAACGCCGATGCACTTACCCAATTTGGATTGGAATTTTTAAGCGATTTTGAAGAAGATCCCGAAGATCCGCTGCAGGCGATAATTGATTACATGGCATCTCACGCCACTGTGCAGGCCGTGAGTATTAACCCAGACGAGATGGAATTGAACATTTGGCTGACACTGCCGTTTACGATTTAAAACACGACAGAACCTTAAGCGGGCACGCTATCCTGCGCCCGCTTACTTTTAAAAAGTGACTGAACCGTTATGCCTCTGCCAACACCCTGACATTAATCACGTGCTCCACCTGCCGCAGCTGATCAATGATGGTATCGTTGGGCATCGCTTCCACATCCAATATGTTATAAGCCACATCACCACGACTTTTGTTCATCATATCCACCACGTTCACGTTATTGTCCGTAAAGATAGACAGCACGTTACCCAATACGCCGGATACGTTGTCGTTGCTGAAGGTGATACGACAGCAGCCTTCGGCCCGTGGCATATTAACAGCGGGGAAATTAACGGAGTTTTTGATGTTGCCGTTCTGGAGAAACTCCATGAGCTGATCTGCTGCCATGATGGCGCAGTTTTCTTCTGCTTCTGCCGTGCTGGCACCAATGTGTGGCATGGCAATAACATCTTTACGTTCCAGCAATTGCGGTTCAGGGAAATCACAGATATACATGCCCAGGCCTTGGTCGGCGTTCAGGCTTTCCACGACTGAAGTGGAATCAACTATGGCGTCACGGGCAAAGTTCAGCAGGCGCGCACCGGGTTTTATGGATTTCAGTGTGTCATGGTTGATCAGGCCGGTGGTGGCTTCCAGCGCTGGTACGTGCAGGGTGACGTAATCCGCGCGGGAAAGCAGGGATTGCAGGTTTTCCATGCGCTCTACACGGCTGGGCAATCGCCAGGCGGCCTCCACCGACAGGGCCGGATCATAGCCCACTACTTTCATGCCCAGTGCCAGTGCCATCTCAGCCACCATGGAACCAATGGCTCCTAGACCCACCACACCTAAAGTACTGCCATAGAGTTCTTTGCCAGCAAAGCGTTTCTTCTCTGCCTCCAGCAATTTTCCCATTTCAGCGGCGTCTTTCAGGTGCGTCAGGCTTTGCACATATTCTATACCGGTAAGCACACCTCGCGATCCCAGCAACAGGCCAGCCAGTACCAGCTCTTTCACGGCGTTGGCGTTGGCACCGGGTGTATTGAACACCACAATGCCCCGTTTGGTGTAATCTTCTAGTGGAATGTTATTCACACCGGCACCGGCGCGCGCTACACACAACACCGATTCGGGCAGTACTTCATTATGCAGTTTATGACTGCGCAACAGGATACCTTCTGGATGATTAATATCACTGCCTACTTCATATTCTGCCCGTGGAAATCGCTCCAGGCCTTTTACCGAAATCTGATTGAACGTTTTAACTTTAAACATGGCTCATTCCCTTTGTAATCCGTTTTAAGGCTTAGCGTTAATTTTATGATTATTAGATTTTCAGGCTTTACGCGGTCACCTGCTGGTAGGCCCATTCCAACCAGGGCATAAGCGCTTCCAGATCGGCGGTTTCCACTGTGGCGCCACCCCAGATACGAATGCCATCGGGCGCATCGCGGTAAGCACCAATGTCGTAGGCAACGCCTTCATCTGACAGCAATTTAATGAACTTTTTGGTTTGGTCTTTATCGGTCTTCAAGGTGAGGCAAATACTGGTGTTGGATCGCTCTTGTGGATTCTGCGCCAAGAAATCGATCCAATCGTGTTGTGCAACGAAGTTTTCCAGTACGGCTAAATTGGCTTGTGAGCGTTCAATCGCCGCAGGCACACCACCCAAGCCTCGCACCCAGGCCAGTGCATCAAGGTAGTCGGCAACACACAACATGGACGGTGTATTGATGGTTTCACCACGGAAAATACCTTCGATCAATTTGCCACCCTTGGTCATACGGAAGATCTTGGGCATGGGCCAACTGGGGGTATAGCTTTCCAAGCGTTGTACGGCCCGTGGGCTTAGAATCAACATACCGTGGGCACCTTCACCCCCCAGCACTTTCTGCCACGAATAGGTCACCACATCGAGCTTGTCCCAGGGCAGATCCATGGCAAACACGGCAGAGGTGGCATCGCAGATGGTCAACCCATTACGGTCGGCGGGAATCCAGTCACCATCCGGCACTTTCACGCCAGAGGTGGTGCCATTCCAGGTGAACACCACATCGTGATCAAAATTCACCTCGGCCAGAGGCGGCAACTGACCATAGTCCGCCAACAGTGAGCGCACCGAATCCAGTTTCAACTGTTTGACGATATCTGTGTGCCAGCCAGAGCCAAAAGATTCCCAGTGCATTACATCCACCGGGCGCGGACCCAGCAACGACCACAGGGCCATTTCCACCGCGCCGGTATCCGAGGCAGGCACCACCCCAACGCGGTAGCCTTCGGGCAGGCCCAGCAGTTCGGCGGTTTCATCGCAGCAGCGCTGCAGGGCAGATTTACCAATAGCTGAGCGGTGGGAGCGCCCCAGAGTGGACACATCTAACGTGGAAACGTCGTAGCCAGGGCGTTTGGCGCAAGGGCCGGAAGAGAAGTTAGGGTTTTTAGGTTTGAATTGCGGTTGCATTGAGGCCCTCGGGAATGGTGGATTTGCGGACTCAAGCATTATGCCAGCTCTGTCCGCACAGACCAATCACGAAAGCAGCTTAACCGACGGGGTCCAGCCTTTCCGGTATAAGGTCAGGCAGCGCAGCTAAACCATGATGTGCTCTGGCCCGATTACAGTCCGGGTTGCCTGCCAGGGTTTCACTATGGCATTCAAACTCCCGACAGGTGGAGGATCTGTTCTGGTAGATACTGCAACGCACCTGACTGCCCACCTCACCCAACAGCGCCACACAACGGCTGTGCTGACGATCTGTACCTTGCATACAGCTGTAAACATCATTCACCTTGGCGGTAAGAATATCCGGCACCTGACCACCAGCGCTTTCGGCCTCACCCCAATAGAATGATACGCGAAAGAAACTGCAGCAGGCGCCGCAACTCAGGCAAGGCGAGACGCTGGAAACGGACGCTTTCGACACACACTAATCCAGTTGGAAAGGGATCGAGATTGTAGAACCGACCGTTACCCGGCTAAATGAAATTATATTAACGGTGACGTTAGCAGTTGCTATTCGACTGGGCGATCACGAGCTGCCCACTACCAACATACCTCAACACCCACATCATCCACACAGAACACATCACGAATGGAGTCAGGATCTTCGACATGTCGCTTGCGCAGGTTGGTTGGATCAGTGAATTCTGGCGTGTCTATTAACCCGTTTCTGCCCCAGCATTTCACACCTTCCTGATCCAGCACACAGATCTGACTACTTAACATTTCCATATCCAACGGAGGGTAAAGCTGTGGTGCGCCAGTAGGCAGGAAATTGGACCTGCCCCAACAGCTTACTCCTTCATCAACCAACGCACAGGCAGAATAACCGCCCACCGCAACTTTTTGAGGATTATTCAACGCGGGCACTTGTTCCACTTCATCAATACGGGCAGACCAGCACTGCACCTCATCATCGCCTAACACGGCGCAGATGGATTGCTCACTCCAACCGCTGTCCACCAACAAAGAGGAATCCACAAATATCGCTTCAACCCTTTGCCCCGAGTACATTGTCCCAGTACTGCAGAAAAGCTGATCGACACATAAGCCGCTGAACTTCATATTGCACACTTCGTCTGGAGTGCAGTACTGATTATTCCAACCCAGAAATTCATATCCAGGTGCCGGTGTTGCTGTGATTTTTACGATTTTGTTGCCGATAGTGGGTGGGTTAAGTCGCACCATTGCCACACAGGATTCCGAGCAGTCCACGCCAGACGGTGCGGTGACTGACCCCTCTCCAATGATGTTGACGTTCAGCTCTGCCTCCTTCGCGCCGCAAGCACTGATCAGCACAACCGAAAACACAATAAGCCCTTTAGAGATAAGCCCGTTGAAATAGGTATTCATATTCAATCCTTCGAATGTTATGTAAGAGATCGTATGCTCGGCCATTCTTGCACCAAGATCATGACAACTCTTGTATATACGGGCCAGAATGCATCGCCACTTTCACCGCCACCAAAAAATACACTAACCGATTCCCTTGCGGCACCCATCGATGCTCAATCCGAAACCCGGCTTTCTCCAAACTGGCTTCCAAAGCCTTGCGCTTGAATACTTTCACCGTAGGGAGTTTGAACAATTTGGTAAACGGCGCAATAAAGCGATACGGATTGAGGCCCTGCTGCAAACAGGCGGTACTGCTGACAAACACGCCATCGGGTTTTAACAGATCATACACCTGCGTAATGGCAGCATCCTTATCCTCCAGCAAATGCAGCACATTCAACCCTAATACGGCATCATAGCCCTGGCTTTGTGCTTTAAAATCCTCCAGTGCCCCCACCTGAAAATGCAGATTATCCGGCCCCGCACTGGCCTGCTTACGATTGGCAATAGCGATCATGGCAGGTGCCAGATCAATGGCCGTGTACTGACGCACCAACGGAGCATGAATCAGGGCGGTTGAACCAGTGCCACACCCAAACTCCAGCACCCGCATGTGGGGTTTCAAGTAACGTTGAGTGATTTCCAGCTTGTGTTGATAATCCGCTTCGTTGGTGACGGGCTGCCTGGCGTAGCGTTCCGCGATCCGATTCCAATAGGCGATTGAATGGTCCATCTTAGGTTGAGCCTTCTATGACTTAAGATTGCAGGCATTCTACCCATGCATATTTATCGCTAGTATTACCAAAATCGCATCTTTACTATTCATATTTAAATACCTATTCAATCACCCCAGGACACCCAATGGATTGGCGCACCCTCACCTTCGACTGGAATCACGCCCGAGCCTTTCTGGTTACGGTGGAGGAAGGCTCACTCACTGCCGCCGCACAAGCCCTTGGCATGTCACAGCCCACCCTGAGCCGCCAGGTATCCGCATTGGAGCATAAATTGGGCATAGCGCTGTTCGAGCGCAACGGCCAAGGCATGCAGTTGACGCCCGGTGGCGTACAGTTGGTGGAATACGTGCGGGCCATGGGGGATGCCGCCATGGAGCTATCATTGGTCGCGTCGGGCCAATCGGATTCCATTGCAGGACGAATTTGCATTTCCGCCACAGAAGTCATGGCGATGATGGTATTGCCTGCTTTGATCGGTAAACTGAAGCAACGCTACCCAGGCATTGTAGTTGAGCTGATCGCCTCTAATGCAACCAGCGATCTGAAACGCCGCGAGGCGGACATCGCCATTCGGTCATACCGCCCCACTCAAGCGGAATTGATCGCCCGAAAGCTGACGGATATTGCCGCCTCACTCTACGCCACCCCCGACTACCTGCACTCATTGCCACAACCCATTTCAGTGGCATCCCTGGCCCAGGCTCAGTTTATTGGCTTTAACAGTGGCAATAACCACAACTACATCAACGCACTGAATGAACATGGGCTCACCATCACAGAGCAACAATTTAGCGTTAACGCAGACAGTCACCTGGTGCATTGGGAACTGACCAAGCAGGGGCTGGGCATTGGCGTCATGCCCACCGACATCGGTGACGCAGAACCCGACGTGACCAGAGTCATCGCCGATCGATCCTTTTACAAAGGTGAAATGTGGCTGGTATCCCACCGAGAATTACGCATGAATAAACGAGTGCGGGCTGTGTTTGATTTTTTGGTGGAAGAGCTGACTGGTTGCGTGGGCGTAGCAGCTTACCCGGACAGGTGAAACTGCTACGCCGATCACACCGCGAGTGGCGTTTCTAGCCACCTATGAGCGCATTCAACGTCTCACTGGGCCGCATTAACTTCTCGACCTTCTCCAATTCTGGCAGATAGTAACCGCCCATATCCACCGAGACGCCCTGACAATTCGTTAACTCAGTAACGATTGCTTCTTCATTATCTGCCAACGCCTTGGCCAATTTTGTGAAATGCGTTTTTAACTCAGCATCATGGGACTGTACTGACAATGCTTCTGCCCAATACTTTGCGAGATAAAAATGGGTGCCTCGATTATCCAACTCGTTGACTGTTCTTGAAGGCGATTTACCGTTTTCTAATAACTTCTCGATTGCATCATCCAGCGCTGTCGCCAGTATTTGAGCTTTAGGATTATTTGATTTTTTCGCAACCTCTTCGATCGAGACTGCAAGCGCCAGAAACTCTCCCAGCGAATCCCAGCGCAAGTGGTTTTCTTCTACAAACTGTTGCACATGTTTTGGCGCTGATCCGCCTGCGCCAGTTTCAAACAAGCCACCGCCATTCATAAGCGGAACAATAGACAGCATTTTGGCACTGGTGCCCAGCTCTAGAATGGGGAACAGATCGGTCAGATAATCGCGCAACACATTGCCGGTAACTGAGATCGTATCTTTGCCGCGCAACAGTCTTTCCAAGGTATAGCGCATGGCCATATCGGGATTCAAAACCCTGATCTTCAAACCTTCGGTGTCATGATACTGCAGGTAGTGTTCTACTTTTTTGATCATCTCTCTATCGTGGCCACGATATTCATCCAACCAAAAAACGGCAGGCATCTTGCTGGCGCGCGCTCGGGTAACGGCTAATTTCACCCAGTCCTGGATCGGGGCATCCTTGGCTTGGAACATACGCCATACATCACCGGCTTCAAGATTTTCATGCTGCAACAGCACCTCTCCAGCCGAGTTAACGATGCGCATGGTGCCGTTACAGGGTAATTCAACGGTTTTATCATGAGAGCCGTATTCTTCTGCCTTTTGCGCCATCAAACCAACGTTAGGAACGGTGCCCATGGTTCGTGGATCAAAATTATCATGGTGCTTGCAGAAGTTGATCACTTCCTGGTAGATGGTTGCGTAACAGGTGTCGGGGATAATGGCTTTGGTATCCTGCAGCTTACCATCGGCACTCCACATTTTTCCGCCATTTCGAATCATCGCGGGCATCGATGCATCAACAATGATATCGCTTGGCACATGCAAATTGGTTATGCCTTTGTCGGAATCTACCATGGCCATCATGGGGCGTTTTTCGTAGCACTTGCGAAAGTCGTACTCTATATCAGACCGTTTTGAGTATGGCAGATTGTCGACTGCTCGAAGCACGCTGCCCAAACCGTCGTTAGGCTCAACACCGAGTTCTTCCAGGGTGTCGGCGTGTTTCTCAAACGCATCCTTAAAGTACACTCTAACAGCGTGACCAAAAACGATAGGATCGGAAACCTTCATCATGGTTGCTTTCAGGTGCAACGAAAAGAGCAGGCCTGCATTACGGGCTCCGTCCATTTCTTCATTGAGGAATTTGCACAGCGCTTTAGTACTCATAAACTGAGCACTGACAATTTCCTTATCCTGTACTTTAACCTCTTTCAGAACAGAGACTTTTCCACTTTCGTCAACCAGTTCTATGCGCAGCGTATCGGCTTTTTTTAGTGTGGTTGAGATATCGCTATTGTAAAAATCACCCGCGCGCATATGAGCAACATGGGTTCTGGAAGCCTGGCTCCATTTGCCCATCCAGTGCGGATTATTGCGGGCATATCGCTTCACCGCTGCCGGCGCTCTTCGATCAGAGTTACCCTCTCGTAGAACAGGATTCACTGCGCTACCCAACACCTTGGCATAGCGCTCTTTTATATCTACTTCTTCTGGATTCAGTGGATCGTTAGGATAATCGGGTATGTCATAACCCTTCTCCTGTAGCTCAGCAATCGCAGCTGCCAGCTGTGGGATGGAAGCACTGATATTGGGTAGCTTAATGATATTGGCGGTCGGCTCCTGAGTGAGTTCACCCATTTCCTTGAGTGTATCAGTCACCTTTTGGTCATCCGTTAGACGCTCAGGAAAACTCGCAAGGATTCGTCCCGCTAGCGATAAATCACTGGTTTCGACCTCTATATCCGCTGCGCTGGTGAAGTGATTAACGATTGGCAGCAATGAGTAGGTTGCCAAAGCGGGCGCTTCATCGGTGAGCGTATATATGATTTTTGATTTGTTTTCTGACATCCGGTTACACCTGTTGTTTTCCTAAGCCACAGAATACCAAACTATGATTGATTGGCTCTTAATATGTTATTTACTTAATTTCATGACCGGGCAGTTTACTGAATTATTAATTTCATTTACAGATCAAGACGTTAATAAGGCATCAGGTATACACACCGTGTCGGGTTGTCTTCAATCTATCGAAAGACTTATATGTATTACAAACACCAAACTAGGCAATATAATTGACTATCCTGTCGGCAAACTCTATAACTTCAATTTCGACTTCTTTAGTTCCGACCGGCTGGATTGTATCGAAGTGGTTTATCGCGCATTGGAGGGCACCCATCTTACACCCATGGCCTGTTTCGGGTTAGAGGGTTGCGAACACAGCATCATTCAAGGCGCTGGCGCCAGCGCCATTCTTAAGGCTACGGTATAGCGCCGATCCGTTGAGCGAATCTCTTTCCGGTCTCTACGCAATGCCGAACCTCACTCACACTGATAATGCCGACGATTTGATTCTTCGCGTTCAGAACCGGCCCGCCTGAATCACCACGACAAGCGCCAGCGGAAAATGCGATGAGGTCATCTTCGGGCGTTGGGTTTTCCAGTTGGCGTGATTTTTTTATACCGTAGTAGCCCCATTCGTCTTCACCGAAACCCCAGGCAATGAGCGCTTGGTTAGAGTCGATATCAGAGGCAATGGAAACCGGTGTAACGGATAGTAGGTCAGCTGTGGTTAAACGCACGACATCGTTGCCAAGAAAGTCGTTTACGGTTTTGATAGTAGCAGTAGGCGTGGATGATATGCCCGTGACATTGAACCACTGAAAATCGTTAGTTGAGATATTATTACCCATACCGATTTTAATGATGTTGGTGGGGTAGTAAGTTTGAGCTTTCAAACTATAAACACAGTGCGTTGCGGTTAACACTTCGTTAGCACCCACAACCACACCGCTGCAAAAATCCTGCTGGCCGGTGATTTTAATGGCCACGATGGCGTTACTATCGAAACGGTGTTCCGCTTTGACCTGCTGAACGTTGGATACCAGATAGAGCACTATAAACAAGAGACAATTTATCAGGCGCATAATAGAACTGGCTGGTATTTCAATTGTATTTGAAATACCAGCCGTATTCACTGTGGTTAGGGGAACGTAGAGCGGAAGAATGAAATCCAGCTGGCGTATTGTGGCGTTAAGCGCACCATTCGGTCTGCCCGACTCACATTTGCACAGGAGGAGGCACCGGCGGTGCCGCCGCAGGTGGATTGAATATCGTGTGCGGTGTAATAAACCGAGCCGTCATAGCCAACATTACCGTTGCCGTATAAATACAGGGGCGAACCGCTCATGCCCGCTGAACCATCGCAGGACATTCTGAAGTTACGGTTGTAGCCGTCGCCATCCAGGTTGGTGCCATTCCCTACCGAGCAGGTTGCAGCATCGCCGTACAAATGGAAGGGGCTGCATACTGTTAAATCCGTTGTACAGGTTGGGCACTTGGCCGGGTCCGCCGGATCGTCAATACGCGGGTTATTGGCGGGGCCGGCGTTACAGGAGGGGTAGCCACGGCTGAACTTGGATACGGTGTTGAGTGACGCCATCGGCGCATACCAGTAGCCCATCCAGCCCACGTTATTACCCAGGCGGTCGGGTACAACAATAATACCGAAGTCGTATTGTTCACGATTGCTCACACTGCTTTGACGCCATTTGCTGGGGGTAAAATACCAGTATGTTTTGCCGATGCTTGGACAATCTTCGGTGCTGGAGTTTGGGCAGCCGGGCATGGTGGAGGAAGCGATCCAGTCACTGCCATTGCGGCCTACACGGGCGGTTAAGGCAAAAAAGTTATCGGTGGCCGAGGTGTTAATACAGTGCGCCGCTGTCACGATGTGGCGAGGGCCAATTAAGGTACCGGAGCAGCCACTGTTGGTACCGCCGTAATCAAAATTGGCAATAGTACGCCAGGGCCAAGTGTTAATTTCGGTATTAAGTGTACCCAATCGCATACGGTTGTCATCATTAAAGCTCCAGCCCATGGGATAGAACTGGCGCGGATCGACTGCTTCTACCCGCTCGGTGGTTTCATCCTTACGCTCGCCAACAAAGCTTTCGTTTTGTTTTTCATTCACGGCGGCGCGGAAGGTCAACTCACGAATTTCCACTGGCATAAAGAAATTAAATTCATTGCGCGTTTCGGGTTTATAGGCGGAAAAGCTGTCCACTGTTGGCACGTCGTCCGGCGCGTACTCGCTGTAACCATCAACACGGCTAAAGCTGCTATCGGGTTTGGCTTCGGGCTGCTCCGGGTCACCTTTGTTTATGGTGCGGCCTTTGCGTAACCAGTCAATACGCACCGGCGGCAGACCCACCAGGCGCTCACCCGTGCGTTTTTGTAAGCCGATCAACATGGATTCTGATTCATCCACCAACTCATAGGCATCTTTAAAAATACTTTCATCTTTAGCCTGCGCTTCGGGAACACGAATCAAATATTCAACGCGAGTTTCATCACTTTCAAAACGCTTTTCCACATAGGCATCGCCCCGTGAGAAAGCACTACCGCTGAACAAAAGCGCGCAAGCCGCCAATGAGGCGGATAACGTTAAAGAGGTTTTAAGTTGCATTCCTTTACCCATGATAAATTCCTGAGAGGTCGTTTTATGATGAGGCCATTGTAGGCAGGGCGCAGGCAAACGTAAGTAGCATAGTGGTGGGCGCAAATGTGACAAAGTTCCACATCGCCCCTTTTCAGACAGGCGTCAGAGATGCGCCGCCGTTGCGGCAGGCGCGTTCAAAGGAATGTTAAAACTTACCGGCTCTTAACCCTGACACCATCCTCAATGGTATCGTCCGGATGGGTAATCACGGCCTCATCCTCTTGTAAACCTTCCAGAATCTGCGCTGACAGACCGTTACGCTGGCCCACTTTCACCACACGCCGTTCGGCCCGGTTATCGTTAATTACAAAGAGCGCCCACTGGTTACCGGAACGAAACAATGCGCTCAGGGGGACCTGCAGCACATCGGCTTGTTGCCAAAGGATAAAACGCGATTCAACACGGTATCCGTCGCCCAGGGTTTGCCATTGTTCAGGCGCAGAAGTGATCCCGGAAATAACCAACACCCGCTGCTCTTCAACTCCCAATGCCGACACCTTGGTAAAGCCCACCGGCTCTACGCGTAATACCTCCCCCTCCAAAGGCAGTTCACCTCCCCAGCGTTCGTAGAGAACCGGCATACCCGGTTTGATTTTTACCGCGTCGGCAGACAGCACATCCGTGGCGATCTCCAATGAACGGGTATCGCCAATCTCCAGCAGCGGCGTGCCGGGCGCGACCACACCCTCACACTCGTGCTGGAGTTTTAGGATTCTACCGTCAATGGGCGCGCGTACCGGAATGATATCAGCCGTATCCGCCACTTGATCCCCGCTGTATTGCAACGCTGTTTGTGCGGCTTCCAGTTCGTACTTTGCCACATCCACCGCAAACACCGCTGAACGTAACGCAGCGATGGCGCTGCGTTTCACTGCCTGTGCCTGGTCTAGCTGGCCAACAGACACGTGGCCTTTTTCTGCCAGCGGTGCCAATCGTTGCACCTCATTGGTGGCAAAATCTGCGTCGGCTCGTGCTGCATCCACATTCTGTTCGGCCGCACTCAGGGCCGCTTTGGCTGCGGCCACTTTCGCCTGCGCCTGAGCATAGGTTCGAGGGTCAAGTGCTTGCGACTGCAACGGACTGATGTTTACCAGCACCTGACGTTTTTTAACGGCATCACCCACATTGAGGTCAATACGGCAGGTGGTGCCCGCGACTTGCGCGGTGATAACGTAGCGATCTATCACGCGGCTTTTGCCTTCTTCCTCGATGGTGACCCGCATGGGCGCGCGCGTCGCGGTGGCGGTATCCACCTGCCGGGGCTGGGGCCGAAAACCATAGCCCAATGCCGCTACAATCAGCACCAACATAATGATCCAGGTGATATGTCTTTTCCATTGCACTGTCATACGAGAGGTCATATGTGAAGTCATCATTATTCCTTCGTCTTCAATACTTCAATCAGGTCAAGTTTATCCAATCTTCGCCGCACCAGCAGGCCCGACGCACCGGCCGCAAGCAGCACGCACAGGGCCGCAAAGGCGTACGTAGACGGTTCAACAATCAAGGGAACGCGATACATGTCGTTGTTAACAGCCCAGGCAATATAACCACACAGACCACGCCCGAACGCGAGCCCAATGGGAAGCGCAATCAGAGTGATCAGTGCCAGTTCACCCAGCAAAATATAAGAGATCTCACCACGGGTGTATCCCAACACCCGCAGGCTCGCCAACTCGCTACTGCGCTCGGTGAGTATGATCCGCGCACTGTTATACACCACACCCACAGCAATAATGACGGCGAATATGGTCGCTACCGATGTCCAGAACAACATGGTCTGGTCCATGGTGTGGTGAAAGTTTCGGATTTCCTGCTTGCGAATCAGCGAACCAGCTATCGCAGGGCGATCCTTGATTTCCCGGTAGATCTCATTGGCATAATACTCATCGATATAGAGGCTCGCGCCTGAGATCAGCTCACCTTCCTGCATCAAACGATTGAGCGCGCTCAGGCTCATGTAGGCCGTCACACCAAAATCCTGCTGGATCAACCCCACCACTGGCAGCGACGCTTTGCGCATGCGCCCATCCAGGGTTTCAACGATTACCTGATCACCAGTCTTCACCTTGAGAATATTGTTAGCAAGATATTCATTGAGGATGATGCCCTCCGGTGGTGGTTTGACGATATGAAGATCGTTATCCACCAAGCGCCTGATTTCGGAGTCGGGCTCCATTGCCCAGATCATCGTACGGTAGTTGCGGTGTTCGAAACGCAAGCGCACCGGCACCATGCGAAATGGCTCGCCGGATTCCACCCCCGGCAGGCTGACCAGTTCGGCAAGGGCGCGGTGTGATTTCGGTTCATTGAATACTACAGTGAGATCATCACGCTGTGACAAATCGTAGCGCACGTACATCATGTAGTAGGTGCTGTCCTGCTGGAACTGACCCGTCATCAGAATGCCTATAGCCAGCGCGATTCCCAGTATCGACAGCAAAGATTTCACCGGCTTATGGCCGAGGTTGCGCAGAATCATGCGAGTCGGGGCTGAGAACAGACGCTGCAGGCCGATTTTTTCCAACAGCGACATGCGATAGACAGCAGGGGCTTCCGGCCGCATGGCTTCGGCAGGCTTCAAGCGAACGGCAGAACGCACCGCTGCCAACGTGCCCAACAGCCCGGCGATAATGGTAATCAGGGACACCTGGATAACCCGCAGCGGCTCCAGTACGAATTCCAGAAAGGGCAGACGGAAATATTCCACATAAATCTCACTCAACATGTGGCCAAGGGAGACACCCACCGGGACACCGATGAGAATACCTGCCAGCACAATCATCATAATCATCTGCAGATAGTGCAACGCAATCGTAAAATTTGAATAACCGAAAGCTTTCAGTGCCGCAACCTGCTCGCGCTGGGTTCCCACCAGACGGGTAACCACCACATTCAGCAAAAACGCCGCTACACCGAGAAAAATGATCGGGAAAATACCCGACAAACTTTCCAGCTGGGCGAGCTCCTGCGCCAGTATGTAATTTGAGGATTGATCTTTGCGGGCGATGGCGCCCACACCCCCATAGGGTTTGAGGATGGCCTCGATCTGATCCATGATCGCCTGCTGGTCGGCATCGCGCGTCAGTGTCAGCACCAGATTATTGAATGCGCCATTCATATCGTAAGCGCGGGACAGCGGCGTGCGGCCCATCCATAGGATGGCGTAGCGCTCGTAATCGGGAAACGCTCCACCGGGCGGCACCTGATGCACGTATTCCGGTGAGCCACCGCTGCCGACGATGCGAAGCTGCTCGCGCTTGCCGTTGATGATGACGTGCAGAGTATCGCCCGGATTCAACTGGTGCGCTTCGGCAAACGCCTCGCTGATGAGCACTTCATCGTTGCGACCGGGTTCGATCAAGCGTCCCGCGCGCAGGTACAGCCGGTTCAGTTTGGGTTCGCCGCTGTCGGGGATGGAGGTAATGGTGCCGATAATAGGTTCATGAAAACCCTCCATATCCACAACCACCGGTGCCACCACCCGAGTATCCACTTTACTGACACCGTTGATTTCAGCAATACGTTGGGCGATGGTTTCGGGTGCGCGTTTTATGGGTACGAAAATCTCTGCGAAACGGTTTTCGCTGTAATAGCGATCACGACTTTGCAGCAGGGAATCGAGGGTGCTCATGAACATGATGAAACAGGCGACGCCACTGGCCATTACCGCAATGATCGCCAGGGATTGCCCCCGCAGGCTCCACAGATCACGCCACAACTTGCGATCAAGCGCTCTCATGGCCGCTACCAGCTCAACTCGTTGGGTGATTTCTTGTGAGTGTTGACCTTAACATTGGCAATCTTACCGTCACTCAGGTTGAACACCCGATCGGCCATTTCGGCAATGGCGACATTGTGCGTGATCACTACCGTGGTGGTGCCCAACTCCCTGTTTACCTTGGCCAGCGCCTCCAGCACCACGATACCCGTCTTGATATCCAGCGCTCCGGTGGGTTCATCGCATAACAACACATTGGGGCGTTTGGCAATCGCCCGGGCAATGGCCACCCGCTGTTGTTCACCGCCGGATAACTGCGCCGGAAAGTGATCCATGCGCTCATCCAGCTGCACCAGCTTCAAGGCCTCATCCGGCGCCAGCGGGTGTGCCGATATTTCGGTAACCAGGGCCACATTCTCGCGCGCGGTGAGACTGGGAATAAGATTGTAGAATTGAAACACAAAGCCAACGTGGTCGCGGCGATAGCGGGTCAGCACTGAATCTTTAAAGGTGCTGAGGTCGTGATCCTCATAGTGCACCGTACCGCTGCTGGGCGCATCCAGACCACCGAGAATATTGAGCAGGGTCGACTTACCACTGCCGGATGGCCCCAACATCACCACAAACTCACCTTCATACAGTTCCAGATCCACACCACGCAGCGCATGCACCTGCACCTCGCCCATCTGGTAGGTTTTGGTAATGTTGACGGTTTGGAACACCACCCTTGGTGGTGCGTCTGTCTGCTCCGCTGTGGGATTTTTGTTCATCATTGTCTGGTTTCAGGCTCGCCAGTCGGCTTTTTCAGTGTCTTATGGATGGTACCAGTTACCGACCGCTGAAAAAGCCTAAAAAAGGGGCGATACCCGACCCAGATCAAACGTTTGCCCACATTGCACACCACGAGCCCGATTTCAGACCCTAGAAAAACAGCGTGTCTAAGAACCCCTCCTGACTGGCGAAATAATGATCTATGCGAGTTAAATCTAAAGCGACAGCAGCGCATCCTTGATAGGAAGCCAGCCCGCCGGCTCTTTTATAAACGCCTTAATCTGACTTTCACTTATTAACTGTTTTGCCCCCCGGTATCGAAACAACTCGTATAATATGCGCGATGCTGGCCCCTCGGCGCCCAGGCGTTGCTCCACGTATGCCCGCCAGTGCAGCTCTATGGCGGTTGCCATAACCGTGAATTCGAAACTGGCCTTGCCCGACTGCAGATACATTACCACTGGCTTTGCCAGGGTAGCTACGCCGGGGATGACGCAACCAACCACATTGCTCGCCATCTGGACCCCTCTCACATTACGCTTACGTTTCGCCATCTGAATCACTACGTTTAGCCAGTCTGCTATGGTGCCGGTGTTTCTGTTCTTTTTCGCTATGGCTTGCAGGCTCAGTAACCGGGCTTCCGATGCGCCTGCGGCCTCGATCTTACCTGCAACGGCAAGCGGAGCAGGCACAATCATACTACCGACGCTTCGGGCAGCTGCTTCATATACCTGATTGAGTAGGTGCGTTGCGGTGGCAGTGGACGGGATACCATCGTGGCCATTCAGGGCAAAAAGTGGATTATCCGCCAGCGCGATTTTCGTTGCCCACTTATCGCTGCAGGAGTTTGTGGCGATCAGTGCACCGATATTCACCGCGTTCTTGAATTGCTGAGGCGGAACACGACTATCCCTGTTCTGGAGCCATCGACCCTTATGTATGCCCAGAAGGTAGCCCTCTATAAAACCGTACACAACTTCGTCTTTCGACCGTGCATTGGCAAAGTAGCCTTTGATTCTTTTGTTCATCGCTTCATCTACAACAACTCGTGGCCTGTGCATGGTAATACCTCTCGTATTGGGTAATGGGTTTTCGTATAGGGTTGTTACCTGCATATACGAGCGATTAATCGAATGAGTTTCGGTAATATTTCGCATTTTTGGAGGGGCGCCAGCCCACAAGTACAAACCATGGCCAAATTCTATACGGCACAGCCACCACGCTCGCAGTCGCGCTCTACGCGGGTATAATGAGTGCAAATCAGTCCAGGGATCTCATCTCTATGCGTAAAACCAAAATTATCTGCACCATCGGCCCGGTCAGCTCGTCCTATGAGGCGCTGGAGCAATTGGCCCGGGCGGGAATGAACGTGGTTCGCCTGAATATGTCCCACGGAGAGCACGAGGCCTGTGCCAAAGTAATCAAGGCCGTACGTACCCTGAACCGCAAGCTGCATCATCCCATCGCAGTGCTGATCGATACCCAGGGGCCGGAAATTCGCACCGGCGATCTCAGCAATGAGCTGGATCTAAAGACCGGTGACGTGATCTCTGTGGTGGCACGGGGAGTGGAGGATGTGGAAGCCAGCTCGATTCAGATCAATTACGAGGATCTGATTCATGACGTGAGTGTTGGCGACAAGATCACCGTGGATAACGGCCTGATCAACCTGGAAGTCTTGAGCAAAGAAGAGCGTGTGATGCAGTGCCGGGTGGTGGATGGCGGTGTGCTTAAGAGTAAACGTCACGTTAACCTGCCGGGCATTCGCGTCAACCTGCCCGCCATCACAGAAAAGGATCGGCGCGATATCGCCTTTGCGGTGGAGCAGGAAGTGGATTTTATTGCTTTGTCGTTCGTGCGCAGCGCCGATGATATTGCCGAACTGAAGCAGCTGCTGGGCAGCAAGGCAGACAAAATCAAAATCATCGCCAAGATCGAAGACCAGGAAGGGGTGAACAATCTTGATGCCATTGTCACGGCCTCGGATGGGGTTATGGTGGCACGGGGTGATCTGGGTGTAGAAATCAATTTTGAACTACTGCCACAGGTGCAACGGCAGATCGTGGCCGCCTGCGCCGTTCAAGGCAAGCGTGTCATTGTGGCGACGCACATGCTGGAATCCATGATATCCAGCCCCATGCCCACCCGTGCGGAAGTGACCGATGTCGCCAATGCGGTGTACGAAGAAGTGGACGCCATTATGCTCTCCGGTGAGACCACCATCGGCAAGTACCCCTTCAAGTGCGTGGAGGTGTTGGATCGCATTGCGCGTACCATCGAGCCCAGTCCGGGGCTGGCCTTTACCGACAAACTGCAGCTTGGCAATAACAAACAGGAAATCGCGTTGGCCGCGGTGAAACTGGCGGAGTCGATTCATGCTGCGGCCATTGTGGTTCCCACCAGGCGAGGCCTGATGGCCAATTTGGTGGCCAACTGCCACCCGCGCAAGCCGATCATTTGCGCATTCACCAATGACAGCCGTACCCGCCGTCATCTGGTGTTAACCCGCAACGTGCTCAGCTATCGCATCAATTTCAGCTCCGATCCGGAGAAAACGCTGGCCAACGCCGCGCGCATTATGCTGAGTCGTCAGGAGTTTTCTCTGGACGACAAGGTGGTGGTGATTTCGGATGCCTTATCTGGAGCCGGTATTGAAGCGATTCAGATTCGTACGCTGCGGGATTGGGATCCGGCTAAGGTGGAGTCAGATAGCCAGCAATAATCGCGTAAACAGCATTCATCATTAAGTTGGTGTAGTGGCGGCGGTGGAGGGACGGTTGTTGGGGGTTGGTTGAGGTGATCCCAAAGTACGGGTGATGGTTTTCTGGACGGATGGCACTGGTCAATGAGCCGAATAGCTACTATTATTCGGCTCATAGCACGAGCCAATTAAGCTCGATAACCGGCTCATGACCCAGGCTCCATAACCAATATGTAGAAGACCGGATTTTCATGCCCCACTATATTTGGCAACACCCGCAATGGCATCAAGGCATCGCACCGCCCTTCACCTGGCAAAAGGAGAGCCTGCGCCATGCTTTGGAAAACGTTCGCCTAGAACAGGGCCGCCTGCTTGGCAGGGCCGAATTATTGCCCGAAGCCACCCAAGCCCCGGCCCAGCTGGATGCCTTGGTGCAAACCGCCCTACGCACCAGCGAGATCGAAGGCGAGATACTCAATGTGGCCTCGGTGCGGTCTTCGGTGGTGCGCCATTTAGGTTTGGAGCACGCAGGCTTTGTGAACAGCAAAGCCAATGGTACCCCCCAAACTGAATGCCTGGTTAAACTACTGATCGAAGCCACCAGCCAGCCGGATCAAGCACTCAGCCTGGATACCCTGTGCCAATGGCAAGCCGCCCTGTTTCCTGAATCGCCCACAGTTCCTGAAGCATACGCACTTACCCAACTCAAGATTGGTGAACTGCGCAGCCAAGCCACCATGCAAGTCATCTCAGGGCGACTCGACAAACCCACCGTTCATTTTGAAGCGCCACCCAGATCAGGGTTAGAACAACAAGTGCAACGTTTTATCCACTGGTTTAACCATCCTCCTGGTGACCTGGACAGCATTCTGCGGGCAGGCATAGCCCATCTCTGGCTGATCACCCTGCACCCCTTCGACGACGGCAACGGCCGAGTCACTCGTGCCGTCACCGATCGTGCCCTGGCCCAGGTGGAACACAACAGCATACGCTTCTACTCCTTGAGCGCCGCCATCATGGCCCGCCGCAAAGAGTATTATCAACAACTGGAACAGGCACAAAAGCTGGGCTACCCAGACAGCAACCCCGATACCAACTCTGATACCAACAGCATCGACATCACTCCCTGGCTCAGCTGGTTTCTATCCGTGTTAATCGACGCCATCCAGCAGGGGCAACACCGCTTTCAGCGGGTGATCGACAAAACCCGCTTTTGGCAACAACATGCGCAAACCGTATTGAGTGAACGCCAGATCAAAGTCCTCAACCGCCTGCTCGATGGTCAGGGCGAGGAATTCAACGAAGGCATCAACGCCCGCAAATACATGAGCCTGGCCAAAGTAAGTAAAGCCACTGCCACTCGCGAACTGGCGGACCTGTTGGCAAAACAGTGCATCCGCAAATTACCCGGAGGTGGCCGCAGCACCCGCTACGCCATTGCTTCAAACAAATATTCATAACGGCCCCCTCCCTGATTTGCACAAAACGCTGAAATACACTTGGGGAAGCTGGCTTCCGAAATCCAAATACGAATATGCCCCTTCGCCCGAGCTGGTAATATACCCCGAAAACTATGTGGCCTGTGAGGTAGATGCGCAGTTGAGGTTGTATGTTCCGGTGCAGCGAGAATAATTAACTTACAGCTATTGGTAAACAAGTGCAGCCCATTCAAATATTGGCACCACTGATACCCAGCTCCTTATCAGGGCATTTTTAGAATAGCTGGTAGAGACAGGTGGCATTATTCTTAGGTTACGCATTAAACTTCCTGTTCAATTTCGTATTCAGAGCGAACACCAATCCTTGTCGCCTCCGCAATTTTATCAAATGCGTTATACGACAAATCACTAAAAGAAACATAGTTGTAGGATTTTAAAACTAAGGGCAAGTCCGATTCTTTAAAATTAGGCAATAAGCCTGGAACAACTCTAACGCCATTCTCTATTGCAACCTGTATTATCTGATTGACTTCATGGGCTTGCCATTTTCCAAAACCATGAGTTCCCAAAAGAACAAGAACGACACTTGATGATCTGATTTTTTCGTTCAGAGTATCTACCACTGCGTCTCCGGCAGTCATTCTTTTGTCATACCAAACATTCAAATTTCGTGTTTCTAGTTCCCGAGCAATATGAGATACGCTTTCTCTATCAAGGCTGTTATAGCAAATAAATACATGTGAAGTATCACGGTCATAGGTTCTGACATTTGTTTTTCTAACAGCCTCATTTGTTGATAGAAGCTTTTTCTCATCAAGTTTTGATATGAAATCAATTGATATTAATTGCTTTCTAACATACTCAGTAAAAGAATGAATAGTGAATTCAGAGGCGTTGTCGAATACTAATGAGATAAAGCCAGTGCCATCTTCTCCACCAGTTAAAGCCAATCCGCACTTATCACCACCAAGACAGGTAAAACTCGCGTGATTCTCCCACAAAACGGGGTCACAGAATATTGAACTACCCGCCAATTTTGTCACGATGTATGAATATGCATCTTCAACCGGGCCCGTCATCTTGAAAACATTACCTTGTATTGGGTTTGAGTACCCTGGGTGACATTTTCTTTGTGTTTCCGATGGAAATATCCAAAAAACACCTTCACCAGTATAAACCTTATAGATCAAAGACCGATATTCTAGAATTGATAAAATTGAAAGACACAGGCAGGATTCCTGGATGGGGTTTGGTAGTGTTCAGAATTCTGTGTCATTTCTTTATCATTAGACCAAAAGAGATGACCTATGACCAAACCTACTTTCGATATGGAAGCCGCCCTCAAAGCCCTGCGTGAAGGCCAAGACCTCACTGGCAAGGACGGCATCCTGACACCCCTGATCAAACAGCTCACAGAGGCCGCCATGAAGGCCGAGCTGGAAGAGCATCTGGCCAACGAGGAAGCCCCTAACCGTAAGAACGGCAAGTCTTCCAAGACCATAAAAGGCCCTACGGGCAGCTTTGAGCTGGATACCCCCAGAGACCGGTCTGGCACCTTCGAACCCCAGCTGGTCAAAAAGAACCAGACTCACCTCACCGATGAATTGGAACGCAAGATCCTGGCTCTGTTTGCCCTGGGTAACAGTTATCAGGATATCCGCGGCCATATTGCCGATCTCTACGGTGTCGAGCTTTCCAATGGTACCATCAATGCTGTCACCGACAAGCTTCTCCCAGAGCTTCAGGCATGGCGTGAGCGAGATCTGGAGGCTATCTATCCGATCGTCTGGCTGGATGCGATTCACTACAAGATCAAGGAAAACGGCCGCTATGTCAGCAAGGCTATCTACACCATTCTGGGCCTCAATATCGAAGGCAAGAAGGAGCTGCTGGGCCTGTATTTATCGGATCAGGAAGGTGCTCACCACTGGCTATCTGTGTTGACCGACCTGAACAACCGGGGCCTAAAAGATATTCTGATTGCCTGCGTGGATGGCCTGAAAGGCTTCCCTGAAGCCATTGAGACCATCTACCCCGACACCGAGATTCAGCACTGCATCATCCACCAGATCCGCAACTCCATGAAGTACGTTGCCTCCAAAAATCAGAAAGCCTTCATGAGTGACCTGAAGTGCGTTTACAAGGCTACCACCCTCAACGCCGCAGAAATTGCCTTGGACGACCTGGAAGCCAAATGGGGCGACAAATATCCAATGGTAATCCAGTCTTGGCGCAGTAAATGGCCGACGTTATCGACTTACTTTAAGTACCCGGATTACGTGCAGAAGGCGATCTACACGACAAACGCTGTCGAGGCTGTACACCGCCAGTTCCGAAAACTCACCAAGACGAAAGGCGGCTTCCCTAATGAAAACAGCTTACTGAAGCTGTTGTATGCCGGTATACTCAAAGCCACTGAGCGATGGACTCACCCGATACAGAACTGGAACCTGACGCTGTCACAGCTCACAATCCACTTCCCAGACCGGCTGGAGAAATACATCAGCTTATGACGCCGCTAGGCTGACACAGAATTTTGAACGCCCTCAATGACACAGAATTCTGAACACTACCAAACTCGCCCAAATGGAGTTATGCGGAAGCTTTATCTATGGAAGAGACTTTAAAAATACTACCCGGTATTGCAGCCTTACTAGGTGCAATGGTTGCATTTATAACTGCTAGAAATCATTCAACAAAATCAAAGCTGGAAATTTTAAGCCGCTTCGCCTCGGCAATTTCATCCGAGAACAAATACGAGACGCAACAACTCTTTTTCATGCTACATCGTGTGCGCATGAAATATAAAGATATTCTATATTTGGTTAATCTTGAAGACAGCGCTTCGATTCTTTATATCATCCAGAAAAGATCTAGCATGATTTGGTTCGATTCTGGAAAGCTCAAATTCAGAAGTATATTCAAATATAATTACGTTAGAAAAGCCTTTGATTATGCATCGATATTTCTAATGATAGTCATGCTAACTGTGGTATTAATTTCGTTTTTTGCCCTACTGCTTGCGGAGCAAAAGTACGCCATTGTTAGTAGTTTAATGCTAATCTTTTTTGGATTTTTCCTATTATTACAAATCAGAGATTTTGTGTTTGATAAAAAGGCGTATGAACTTATCAGCAAGTATTCTGAATGAATCTGCTTCTGTCGATTCTCGCAAATAGATTTTCACTACAACTTCAGTCTAATTGGGCAACAGCTATTTACCTTGCAGAAACAACATTCTTAATCTTTTCATTCCAAAGTTGGTATCGATACACTCAGCTGGAGACAGCCCACCAAGATCGGATATATCTTTACGTTTCATCCATTCTTGATATTTTGAGCCTACAAAATGATTAATCACCATAGCCAAGTTAAGGTCATTATTAACTTCGTCTAAGAGTTCTTCTTTAAAAGTACAATTTTCCCATTCATCCTTGCCACTGCTTGCGAATACATTCCACCAATCTTCAGATGTCGGAAATTTTCGGTTTGGATTACGTTCGTAGTTATCATAATCAATTTCAAAGCCTTTCCCTTCTGGGACAATCATAGTTTCTGACAAATTAAAATCCTCCAAATACAATCACGTTGGCACCTGAAGCATCCCGAGCTGATGGCGCAATTATAGCCTTGAATCCAGACTGTTCAGCCAAACGCCCAATTTCATGGGTGACATTGTACTGTCCTGGTCCTGTAGCTGTTAAATCATCCAAACTCACACCCATAGCGTCACGTACCTTTGGATCTGTCAGATCCAATACATCATCAAGCTCTACATCTTTATACTTGTATTTTCGATCCGCAGTATCGTATCCAAACTTATCGTCGTAATGCTTCACTTCCGCCACGGCTGTCTTTTTGGTTGTTCCGCCATAAACTGCACCAAGACCAGGTTCAGAATACCGATGTGAAGCATTTACGTTCCAAGAACCTGCCTCCCAGGTTGTAGCAGTCTGCCCAGGTTTCTCCATCCTATGTATTCTGCCTTTATATGTGGTTCTCGGTAACTTCTTAAATATGTTTTTACACAGCAGACCCATAGGGTCTATCCAACCTACCGGGTTGGCAGCGTACTTATAATTGTTTGTACCACCATCCAACCCAATCGGGTCCTGTTGAGTAAACTGCCCTGTCCCCGGATCATAATACCTGAACCGGTTGTAATGTAACCCGGTCTCTTCATCCCAGTATTGGCCCTGAAACCTCAAATTATTCTCAACCGCCGCCACATCCTGCTTCAGTACATTGCCGTACACGCGGTAGCGGGCGCTCCATACGATCTGGCCTTCCCAGTTGGTGAGTTCCTGGGGGGTGCCCAGGTGATCCAGGTGGTAGAAGTAGCACTGGTTGTTTTCGATAAAGGCCAGGGGTTTAAAGCTGTTGGGTTCGTATAGGTAGAGTTTATCGATATGGTTTCGCTTTTCGCTGAGCAGTACGTCGCCGTTCCAGAGGAATTCGGTGGTGCCGAATTCATCTTGTTTGTGGATGCGGCGGCCCAGGGGATCGTAGGCGTAGGCGGTAGTTTGGGTAACGCCCCCGGCACTGGTTTTTTCTACTTTGATCAGTTGGTTTTGGCTGTTGTAGTGGTAGCGGGTGCGCAGTGTGCCGCCGGTGCCGCGGCGTTCTTCGATCAGGTTGCCGCGATCATCGTAGGTAAAGTGGCGATCGCCGTGAAAGGCCAGGCGGTTGCCGGGGGTTTTGGCGGGCTGGCCGGTTTGGGCGCTGTTTTGGGGGCTCAGGATGTTGCCCGCCGGGTCGAATTCGAACTGTTCCTGGCTGTAGCCTTCCACGGCTTTGAGGCGGTCCAGCGCGTCGTAGTGGTATTGGGTGCGGCCTTTGCGCAGATCGTCGATCAGGCCCAGGCGGCCAGCGCTGTCGTAGTGGTATTGGCGGTCGATGATGGCTTCGCGGCTTTGGGCACTGTGGTTTTGCACCCAGTGCCGGGTGAGGCGGCCTGCTGGGTCGTAGTCGTAGCCTGCCTGTAGGTTGCCCTGGGTGCGGGCGATCTCTTGGCCGTGTTGGTTGCGTTGCAGTTGGGTGAGGCGGTTGCCGTTGTAATCCAGGGCGGTGAACTGGCCGAAGGGGTCGTATTGGTAGCTTAGGGCGTTGCCATTGGGCAGTTCGGTGGCGATGCGGTTGCCCAGGGGATCGTAACGGTGTTGCAGGGTGTGTTGATCCTGGGTTTCTTGTTGCAGTTGGCCGTTGGGGGTGTAGGCAAAGGTCAGGGTGCGCTGGGCGTTGCTGGCGCTGGCCAGGCGGCCATTGTTGTCATAGCCGAAGGTGGTGTCGCTGCCGTCGGGGGTGTGTTTGTGCAGCAGGCGGCCCATGGGGTCGCGCTCGAAGCGGGTGGTGAGCTCGCCCTCAATATGAGCGGTAAGCTGGCCCAGTGGGTTGTATTCGTATTGCTGCACGCGGCCGTCAAAGCCGATTTCTTCAATCAGGCGCTCACAGGCGTCGTATTGCAGTTGGTAGCGTTCGCCGTTTTCGTTGGTGAGCCCGACCAGGTTGCGTTCGCGGTCGTAGTGGTAGTGCAGGCTGTTACCGGCGGGGTCGATGCGGCGGGTGATTTGGGCCAGGCCATCGTATTCAAAGCGGGTGGTGCGGCCCAGTGGATCGGTGTAGGCGGTGAGCTGGCGGTTGGCGTTGTAGGCAAGCCCCGCGCGGCTGCCATCGGGGTAGTGGATGGCGATGACGTCGCCCTTGGCGTTGTGCTGGTAACCGGTGGTGTGGCTGCCCTGTTGCACTTGGGCCACGTGGCCGTGGGCGTCGTATTGGTAGTGGGTGGGCTCGGTGGCACCTGCTGGCCCTTCCAGGGCGCGGGTGAGCAGTTGGCCAGTTGGGCTCCAGGCGAGGATTTGTTTTTGGCCAGCTGGATCCAGTATCAGTTCTGGCAGGCCCAATGCGTTGTAGAAGTATTGGGTCTCGTTGCCGTCGGCGTCGATGGTTTTGCTGATCAGGCCGTCGTCGTTGTATTCCCGCGCCCAGCTGTTGCCTTCTGCGTCGGTAAAGCAGGTGGGGCGGTGTTGTTCGTCGTACAGCAGGGTAAAGCCGCCACCGGCGCTGTCGGTTTGGCCGGTTGGGTTGCCTACTTCGTCGTAGTAGAAGTTGTGTTCAAAACCCAGGGCATCGATGGTTTTGATTTTGCGGCCGTGGCGATCGTACTCAAAATGGGTGGTGTGGCCAAGTGGATCGGTTTCGCGGATCACCTGGCCCCGTTTGTCGTAGTGCACTTCGCGCACGCCGCCGTTGGAATCGGTGCTGCGGGTGAGGCGGGCCTGTGTATCCCACTCAAAGCGGTAGTCGTAGGTGGGGGCGGCACCGGGCTGGGTGGCATCGCCCCATTGGCGCAGGCAGCGGGCTTGGGGGGTGAGTTGATCCCATTGAAAGTAGAAGTTAAAGCCGGTGCGCAGGGTGCGTTGGGAGATGATGTGGTTTTGGTAGGCGAAGCGTTCGGCGTCGCCCCCGGCGTCTTCTATGGCGATGAGATCCTGTTCCGGGCTGTAATGGTAGCGGGCCAGTGTTTTGTGGCCTTCACCGGTGCGTTCGCGGATGGATTGAATCAGGCCTTTGTCGCTGTTTTGGAATTCCAGCACGGCGCCCCAGCTGGCTTCCAGGCGTTCGATCTGTTGGTTCTGTTCGTTATAAAAGCAATCCCAGCGATTGCCCACGGTGTCGATGAGGGCGGCGAGTTTTAAGGTGTCCTTCCCGATGAAGAGTTTGTCGGGTTGGCCCGGCTGCTTGAGGTAGAACACGGTGTGCCAGTCGCGGTGCAGGAACAGGCCTTCGGCGCTGTTGGTGGTGAACTGGCCGATCTCGGGCACGGGCAGTTCGATCTGGCGGCCTTCGGCATCGTTGTAGAGGATGGCATCGTTGCCGATCTGCAGGGTTTCGCAGGTGGGAAAGGTCCAGCCATGGCCCAGGCCCCGGTTGCGGGGATTGCTGGTGCGGTAGAGGCGTTTCCAGCTAAGGGGAATCAGGCCCGGCAGGGTGAAGTCTTCCTGCTCCAGCAGTTCCTCGCCGGTGATCAGGCTGATGGGTTCGCCATCCACGCAGGTTTTGCCCACGGCGGGGCAGGCATCGCCGTTGGGGTTGGTGCCGGATGCGTTGCTGTCGGCGGCGTGTTTGCTGCTGTGGGGCTGGTTGGGGCGATCCGGGCGCACTTTGTACTGGCGTTTGGCTTTGGTGGTGCCGTTAAAGCTCATCTTGGCTTTGATTTTTTTGAGTTTGGGCACCAGTTTGGCGATGAGTTCCATGACTTTGGTGACGGCCTGCCCGCCCTTGGCCACGGCTTTGCCCGCCATGGCGGCGGCACCGGCACCCCCGGTGAGGGCCCCCAGCACCACGCCCACCACCAGATCGCTGCCCGCCGACCCGGCCATGTAGACTTGATCCACGCTGTGGTGGGCATCCCAGTAACGCTCAGGGAAGTCGTACAGCATGTCGCGCACTTCTTCGTCGGACAGCAGCAGGAACAGGTTTTCGAAGGTTTCGATGGCATCGTCGGCCAGTTCTTCGCCTTTGGCGCGGCCCTGTTCCAGTTTGCGTTCGAGGGTTTTGATGTCCCCCGTGACGATGCAGCCCCACACGTCGGCGTAGGCCATGCCTGCCTTGGCCAGAAAAGCGCCAGCCTGGGCGATGAATTCCACAAATTCGGTGGCCCCGTCCCACACGCCTTTGGCGGCGGCCCCGGCGTAGATGACGCCTTTCATGATGTCGGAGGTGTCATCCCAGGCTTGTTCTTTGTAGACCGCATCCTGCTGGATGCTGGCGATGATGCTGTCCAGGGTCTGCTTCATTTCTTTGCGCAGCTGGGCGGCCTCTTGCCGTTCGGTGGCGTCGGAATCCGGGTTGAATTCCACGCTCAGGGGGCCGGGAATCAGGCCTTCTACGTGGGCTTTGCCCTCGGCATCGGTGGTGCCGCGCACTTTGATGCCGGGATCACGTTTGCAGGTGACCTCGAAGGGCATGTTGGCGATGGGGGTGCTGTAGAGATCGTCATAGGTGTACTCCAGATCAAACCATTGATCCGGGGTGCGACATTTGGGGGTGCGAACCTGGGTGTTTGTGGGTGAAGCGTTGCTGGATTGTGAATCGTCGCCCATGACGGTGCTGAGTCCTTACGCAGAGAGTCTGCTATAGAGACAGGGGGTGGGCTAAATTCCTGCTATTTCAGCATGCCTTACTGTCGAACAACCATAGAATTGCCTGATCGAAGGAGTGAAATACCTTAACGAGGTAACCTGCATTGTGGGCGACGGTTTCTTGAAAGTGGTGCGACCGATCACCTTCGTCGGCTAAAATGGCCGCTCGAATGTCACGGGGTAGCCCGATGGATTTGACGTCCTTATAGGCGTAATCATAGGCACCAATCGTGCTCATTTGATCCCTCACACCGCGCACATCATTCAATATTCGCTTAATGCCGGTGGATTCAATCATTTCGGCGTATTCTTTTGCTAACTGCTGCGCCGTATCTCGGGTTAATTCCCCCGTTATTTTGCCGATAATGTAGGTTCCGTCCTTAGATACTTGTATTTGGTAAGACATACCCCTGCCTCATTTTTTAGCAGTTTCAACCAAAATCCGTTAGTTACACGTACAAGGATCTAATCATAGCATAGGCCCCCTTTTCCGGATCGAGCTGTCTATCCCAGGCGGGAAAAGGCTGGCTTTAGATCATTGTGTAACCTGACCTTTTTTGCAAAGCGCCTTTGCGAATTCAGCTGATTCACATGCAACCGGATGGCAATACACTGGGGTTGTGATCATTTCACTTATGGAGAACATCATGAATCACCTTAATAACCCCAATATTGGCGCTTTGATTTTACGAGTGGCTTTAGCTGCTGTGCTACTTTCCCACAGCCTTTACTTGAAACTGTTTGTATTCACGCTGCCTGGAACCGCGCAATTTTTCAGCTCCATTGGCTTGCCCGGCTGGCTGGCCTACGGTGTGTTTATCGCCGAGGCGGTAGGCGGGATCGCTATCCTGCTTGGGCTGTATACTCGTCAATGTGCTCTGCTGATGATCCCGATACTATTGGGAGCAACCTGGGCCCACTTGCCGAATGGTTGGTTGTTTAGCAATGCCAACGGCGGTTGGGAGTATCCGTTGTTTCTAACGTTTATTTCTGCCAGTCTGGCCTGCTATGGCGCTGGCGAATACGCAATCAAACCCGACCATCAACACAAAGTGCGTACTACACCCCTCGTGGCAGCTGGATAAGGATAGCAATCTATTATGAATAAGGTGGAGTGGAGTGATTTGTATTTTTTCAATGCCGTTGCGCGCAATGGATCTTTGGCCAAGGCTGCCCAAGCCTTGGGCGTTACCCACTCCACCGTGTTTCGACGCATCAACAGCCTGGAAGAAGATTTGGGAGTCAAGTTGTTTGATCGCCTACCAGACGGCTATCGCCTGACTGCGCTGGGTGAAGAACTGGAAACCTATTCAGAACAGGTCTCATCTACCATCGACGACATGCAACGGATGCTGTTTAATCGCAATGACCAGATGAAAGGCCCTATTAACCTGACCGCTCCTCACAATTTTGCCTATCATTTTCTGCCACCACTGATTCAAAAATTTCAGGCTCAATACCCTGGCGTCACCGTTAACCTCATGGTCAGTAATGCTGACTATAACCTGTCCCGACGAGAAGCAGATCTGGCCATACGAGCCACCTCGGCTCCGCCGGAATTTCTAATCGGAAGCAAGCTGTTTTCGTTGCGCTGGGCTGCATACGCCTGCCAGGAATACATTGCCAAAACCGACACACCTATTCGTGACTTGAATGGTCATGATGTGATTCTAGCGAATCAATCTTTGCAGAATCTGGCTGTGTTCAAATGGGCTGATTCGCAGGTTAATGAAACACAGATTGTGGCTCGCTGTAATGATTTGATGTCTATGTCTGCGCTGGCAGCGACGGGCTTGGGCATTGCACTGTTGCCTGATGATCAGTTCAAGCAGGACTTAGTGCGATTGTTTGAACTGGACAGCCGGTTCACCAGCGATATCTGGGTGTTGATGCATCCGGATCTGCGAGGCTGCACCCGTCTGATCGAGTTTAAAAATTTTCTCTTGCAACAACTGCGCGAAGATCCTGTATTTCAGAAATTCGGGTTACAGGCATCATAGTATTTACACGCTATCCACGCAGACTTTCTGCTGCACAGGATACACTGCCGGGCCGAACTGATTATAAACCGCAACATCCGCCGCATCACGGCCATAACCAATGGATACGTATCCACCCTTCTTGAAACTCTGGGTGGCATCAAAAATATACCAGCGACCCGCCACATAGGCCTCAAACCATGCATGCAGCTCCATAGGCTCAAGCCCATGCAAATATCCCACGACAAAGCGAGCAGGAATACTCAGGCTTCTGCACAGCGCAACGCCCAAATGTGCCAAATCCCTACACACTCCCGACTGTTGGATATTCACCTCCGCCGCTGAAAGCGGTACAGAACTGCTACCCGGAATAAAGCTGATATTCTGATATAGCCAGCGCTCGATTTTTTCAACCTGATCATAACCCGGCAGTTGCCCTGCGACGATTTCGGTTGCCATATCACCAAAGCGATCTGATTCACAGTAGCGACTGGGCAACAAGTATTTCAGCACACTATCTGGCAGGCTTTGAACATCCACAAACATGCCACCCGGATCCCTGTCGACATAATCAGCGGTCATAATTTTGGCAGAGGTATATACGGTAAAGTCCCCCACAGGGGCAACCAGACGCTGGCAAAGGTTGCCGTAGTCATCGGTAAATTCAAAGGCTGGTACGCTGGGATAAAGCAGATATTCCTCACTGGAAATCCATTGCTGCGCACCACTTCTGGGCCTAAGCATCAAGATAAATGGAGTAGGCATATCGATAACAAAATTCAACTCGCAACTTGTTCGTAACCACATATTGAACCCTTAATCTAAAACTGTTCAGGTGAGTTCTGTTACCCACACGTTGACGTGCATAGTGCTGCCAGGCCTGCCGTGATAAGCACCCGATACAGGCGGCACCGATTCAGGTGATTTTGCTACGGCCATCGCAATATGTTCCGCCCCCACAATGTTTCCGATGGTCGGATCAAACCCCTTCCAACCGGCTCCCGGTATAAACACCTCTACCCATGCATGAGTTGAACCAGGTTGGGTAGATGAAGAGCTAAAATGCATGTACCCACTGACAAACCGTGCCGCAAAGCCCAGTTTACGAGCGACCGCCAGAAACACATTGACAAAATCACGACAGGATCCCGTACCAAGCTCGAGCGTTTTCAATGCTGACTGCACGCCTTCCTCCTCGCGACTACGATAGGTAAACGACTGATGAATACGCAGATTTATTCTTAGTAATAATGAAAACGTTTGTATGTTTTCACCAGGCTGCCAAACGGCGTTAATCCAATCTGACAACGGCTGAGTTTCTGCATCATCGGTGGCTTCCATATAAGGTGCCAGCAGCAGCTTTTCTTCTTCGTTATAGCTAAACGGATAATCTACTGCATAATCAGCCACCACAAAATCCAATGGCGCTTGATCATATTGTTGGATAATGATTTCGCTCATGATGCTAAGGCGTTGGGTACTGCCGTTAAACGTTGCTGTCGCCACTGAGTTTCCCTCAACATCCCGACGCCAACGCAATGTAGCGGTTGGTGAAATATCCAGCTTTGAGCTTTCAATACGCAGCTCATGCCCTTCTCTGGGGCGCAACCGTAAAGTGTGCGGCAGCAATTGCACTGGCACTGAATATTCATACTGGGTTTGATGAACGATTTTGTAGCGTTTCATATAGAGCCTGAGTTCCCTTTGTAAATACCAAATATTGCTGAAATAGGTAAAGACTCAGAGGAGGCAACTGGATCGAGTCGATTACAACGACCGAGTTTTTTGAAAAGTCACCGCTAAGAGGTGATGCCGTGGAAAGACTTGCGTTACTGGGTTCATTTTAACACAACTCCACCCTGACGGACAGAACCGCCCTATGGAAGGATTAGGACGAAAATCCTGCTATTTTCTGAGAAAAAGGTGAGTAATTATTCACACTTCCTTATTCAGTTTTCGTTCATAAAAACAATGCTCTACTGATGGCGTGGTATAGCCACAATCCATCCATAGAGGAGCACGATCATGGGACGCAAAGTAGCAGACGTATACCAAACCAGAAAAGTCGGCGAGATTCATCGCAAGCCCAATTCCACCTGGGTGTTTTGGGTCATTGCCGCCGTCGTAATTTTCGCCATCGCAAGTGGAAACTGAGGTAATACATGATGAAAACATTAACTGGACTACTCATATCGGGTGTAACTGCAGGCAGCATTCTGCTGTCGATGAATGCAACCGCAGGCCGCTACGACGGACTCACCGATGCATTTAATGCTGCGGCGCGAAATGGAGGCATAAGTGACACCTTCAATTCTGCGTCCGGTGCTGGTCGATTAGCGGACAAAGGTCAACTCACCTATGACTTCAACAAAGCCGCCGCTCGTTCTGACGATGCGTTTGACACACCCACCCCTGCACCGAAGCCAACCTGGGATCAAAACCCAAACGGCCCAGGCATGTAGGCAAGGCATTTAAAGGAGATGCACCATGGCCAAGAAAGATGACGATACTATCGGAACCCTGTTCGGTGGCATTATTATTTTAGCGTTGCTATTCAGTTGGCTTGGCATACCCTCCAACACTCGGCAAGCCAACGGGTTTGAAATAGCATCGTTAACCTTGGCAAATGGTGTATTGGCAGGATGGGCAGATGATATTGCTGTTCAACTATTTCACTCAGACAACGTTAGCGCACAGCAGGCCGCCACGGCGGCCTTTCGCGATGCCATTTTACTGGGTGAGCGCCAACACTTATGGGTGACGGTTATTTTCAACCTGATAGGTGCTTTTTTATCGCTCGGGGGGGTTATCGCTATCTGGCTGGCTCGCTCTGCCAGCAGCGCAAAGCAAGCTTTTAGCATGGGATTTTGGGCAGAAATTGCCGAATCCTTCTCATTTCACTTAGGCTACAAAACTACGATTGGCCATTGGGCGGTGTCACAGGAGGAGGTGGGTATTACATTAATGGTAGCGGTTATTATGGGGCTGCTGGCGATTCGCATAAACAAAAGTTATGGAAAAAGGCCTGCAGCCAGTGCAGCGTGAATGGTTCGACATACAGGATCGCATTTACTGAGCGGTTACACACACCACCATTTTTACGTAAACACTGGATATCCATTCGGCGTAACTGCTACCGTCATAATCCCACCCCAGTGGATCAATGGAAACGCGAGTCAAAGGGGGTTGCACATCCACTTTATCAAGCAACGCGCTGGACACACTGGGATCTGTAATAACACAGCGAATTTTGTCTTCCTCTACACGCTTTTTAATCGCCATTAAATGCTTCACGCCGGGCTTAATTTCAGGATCCATCGAGATGGCGCCAGCGGAGTGGATACCCAAATCCTCTTCCAAATAATGGTATGCATCGTGAGACAGTATAAACGGTGCCGCAGCGGTGGACGCTATGGCGCTGGACTGTGTACGCTGCTGTTGCAGGCGTTCAATAAGCCGCGCTTTATTTTGAGTAATGATTGCTGCCTGCTGTGGCTGCAGATCCATCAGCTGTTTAGCAAGGCCATCCACCAGAACCAACGCATTATCCACACTGAACCAAAAGTGGGGATCAAAACCTGCACCATGATGATCATGGTCATCGTGATGCTCCTGGCCATGGCCGTGGGGTTCGTGCAGCGACTCTCGCACCGGCAAGCGAAGCAAATTCGGGCGCGTCTCCCACTCGATTACATTGGCTGCATTGGTCACGATTTTTTTCAGATAAGGCTCACTTGCTGGCCCCAGCCATAACACCAGATCCGCCACGGCAACCGCCTTTAGATCGCTGGGCTTTAGTGCGTAATCGTGTGGCGTGGCGCCTCTGGGCAGCAGCGTTTTCACCTCGATCTCTGCCCCTTGGGTTAGATCGTTTATCAGTAACGTCAATGGCCGCACCGAGGCAACCACTGTCAATGCTGGCGCAGGCGCCGCCTCTACCGATGACACGTATACGGCCAGTGCAAGCACTGGAAACAGGATTCGATACAACATGGGCCGACCCGAGCTTGATGAATTAAGGCTGGGCAGTATATCACCGCTGTATCCATATCTCTGTTACTGAACGAAACTAACTTCTATGGAACTGCTGAGATAAAAGAAGCGTTATACTAGGCCGATATGCCGGTAACACTGCCACCAGATGGCGTTTTGCCCGTTAGCGGTTTAGCATGACCCCAGATTTATTGTATAAGCGGCTTTCATGACCCAAGAATTTCTGTCTCAAGATACCCTGGTTGCACTCCATGACGTTGGTCTGGACTTTAAAAGTCGCCGCGTGCTGGATCATATCTCGTTCAATGTTAACCGCAGGGAAATACTGACCATCATTGGCCCCAACGGAGCCGGAAAGTCCTGCCTGTTGAAAGTCATTTTGGGACTGTATCGGCCAACTCGGGGAACATGCCAGCGGGCGTCGGGCCTGAAAATTGGTTACATGCCACAAAAACTCACCGTAGATGGGAGCCTACCCCTGTCAGTGGAGCGCTTTCTGACCCTGGCCAATAAAGGCGATAACCAGCCCGTAGACGCCGTTCTGCGCCGGGTAGGAGCCCGCAGCTTACGTTACGCCGCTGTGCAGAGCCTTTCCGGCGGCGAATTTCAACGGGTGTTGTTGGCCCGAGCGCTGCTGCGGGAGCCCGATTTATTGGTTTTGGATGAGCCGGCCCAAGGGGTGGATCTACAAGGCCAGCAGGCGCTGTATCATCTATTAGCGCAACTACGGGACGAGCAGGGTTTCGCCATTCTGATGGTGTCCCACGATCTGCATTTTGTGATGGCCCAGACCGATCAGGTGCTGTGCCTGAATCAGCATGTCTGCTGTTCTGGTACGGCGGAATCTGTCTCCAAGCACCCTGAATATCTGAACCTGTTTGCCAACGACGCAGTGGAAGATATAGCTATTTATACTCACAATCACGATCACCACCATGACCTTCACGGCCATGTAGTGGAAGAGCACAACCATACCGAAGGAGGCTGCAAGCATGATTGAGCTGGTCCTGCCTGCCTTACTGGTGGGCCTGCTGCTAACGGCGATTGCAGGCCCCCTGGGTTGCTTTGTGGTATGGGGGCGCATGGCCTATTTCGGCGACACCCTGGCTCATTCTGCCCTGCTGGGCATCGCTTTGGGGTTTCTGTTTGATCTGAACCTGTCCATTGGCGTCATCGCCGTGAGCAGCAGCATCGCTCTGGCCTTAACCGTTCTGCAAGGCCAGCGTTTTATTGCCAGCGACACCTTGCTGGGCATTATGGCCCACGGCACCCTGGCCCTTGGGCTGGTGTTGGTGAGCCTGATGGAAACCGTACGGGTGGATTTGCTTGGATTGCTGTTTGGCGATCTGTTAGCCACCAGCTACGGTGACCTGCTGTGGGTGGGGGGACTGGTGCTGTTCATCGCCGTGACCCTGTATTTCATCTGGACGCCCTTGCTTAATATTGCGGTGAATCAGGAACTGGCGCAGGCCGAAGGCACCCCCGTTGGCTTGGTGCGCTTGTTATTCATGTTGCTGCTGGCCAGCGTGGTAGCCATTGGCATGAAAGTAGTGGGGGCATTATTGATTACCGCCATCTTGATCATCCCAGCGGCTGCCGCCCGTAAATTGGCCCACACCCCGGAGCGCATGGCCATGATTGCCAGCGCTGTGGGTATGGGTGCCGTTGCGTGTGGACTGGGCCTATCCTGGCAGGCAGACACCCCGGCTGGCCCCAGTATCGTGCTGTGCGCAAGCCTGGCTTTTTTGTTGATCTTTATCTTTGCACGCAGAAAGGATGCATAACCATGGAGAGCCTATTGCCAGCAGGTATTAGCGAGCTGCTGTTCACCGCCATGGAACTGATGGCGGCATTTTTCATCTTTACAATCGGCACCACCGCTGCCGCCGTGCTGGTGATGTACATCATCGACCGCAACCAAACCAAACAAACCCTGCGCCGCAATTACCCTGTCATTGGGCGCTTTCGCTATCTGTTTGAACACGTGGGCGAGTTCTTTCGGCAATACTTTTTTGCCATGGATCGAGAGGAGCTACCCTTCAACCGCGCGCAGCGCTCCTGGGTTTACCGTGCGGCCAAAAACATCGATAGCACCGTAGCCTTTGGCTCTACCAAAGACCTTACCAAGTCTGGCGCCATCATTTTTGTTAACACCGCCTACCCGACTCTCGATCAGGATGCAGTGCAAAGCTCCGCTGTGGTGATCGGCCCTGATTGCGATTATCCCTATAGCACCCACGCCATCGTTAACATTTCCGGCATGAGCTATGGTGCGCTCTCTAAACCCGCAGTACAGGCGCTTTCCCGAGGGGCGAAACTGGCAGGCTGCTGGATGAACACTGGCGAAGGTGGGCTTTCCCCCTGGCATTTGGAGGGTGGCTGCGACATCGTATTTCAGATCGGCACCGCCAAATATGGCGTGCGCGATGACCAGGGCCGCTTGAGCGAAACCAAACTCAAGCAAATTGCCGCCCACGACAACGTACGTATGTTTGAACTGAAACTGAGCCAAGGGGCCAAACCAGGCAAAGGTGGCATACTGCCCGCTGCTAAAGTGTCGGCGGAGATTTCTGCCATCAGAGGCATTCCTGCAGGTGAAGCCTCCATCAGCCCCAACCGCCACCCGGAAATACGCTGCGCCGGGGATCTGCTGGATATGATTGCACTGATTCGCAACACCACCGGCAAACCGACTGGCTTTAAAGCGGTACTGGGTGATCCCGAGTGGCTGGATGAGCTATTCACCGAAATCAACGCTCGCGGGGCGGAGTCTGCGCCGGACTTTATTACGCTGGACAGCGCCGACGGCGGCACCGGTGCGGCACCCATGTCGCTGATCGACGACGTAGGGCTGCCCATTCGTGAATCCCTGCCCGAGCTGGTGGATAAATTGGTTGAATATAACCTGCGCGAACGAGTCAAAGTGATCTGCTCCGGCAAGCTGATCACCCCCAGCGCGGTGGCTACGGCCTTATGTGTAGGCGCAGATTTCATCGTAACCGCGCGGGGCTTTATGTTTTCACTAGGCTGTATCCAGGCGCTGCAGTGCAATAAAAACACCTGCCCCACCGGCATAACCACCCACAATCCTCGCTTGCAAAAAGGGCTGGACCCTACCGACAAAAGTGCGCGCGTATTTCACTATCATCACAACCTTGAACATGAAGTAGGAGTCATCGCTCATTCCTGCGGCGTTACGGAGCCACGCCAGTTACAGCGCAAGCATGCTCGAAGAGTGATGGAAAACGGCCGCTCCATAAGACTGGATAAACTCTATCAAAAAGGATAATAACCGTGCTACGACGCTTTCTTATTTGCTTCGCCCTTCTGCCCGCCATGGCGTTCGCAGCAGGTGTTAAAGAGCCACTCTATGGACAGGTCATGTTCGGATCATTGAAATTAAATGACCAGACCGTAAGCTTCGAATCCAACGATGAGGTTTTTGAAGGTGAGCTACCCAGCAGTATTCCGTATTTGGGGGCAGCCGCTCAAGTGATCATGCACGACGGTGTGTTTGGCTATGGCTGGGAAGGCGGTGGCTTCTTCTCCTGGAAAAACCACAGCGTTTCCTACTACGGCACCAGCGGCGGTAGTGGCACGCAAGTTCGCGTTATTGTGGACAACGCATTCTGGTCATTCGAAACGTTCTTTGGCCTCTACGGTAGCTTCAAACCAACTGACCGACTGCGCATGTACGTCGGTGCTGGCCCACTGTTCCTGTTTGCCACCACTGAAGTAGATAATGTGGAAGAACCAGAACCCACTCCAGCTCCCAGCAATACCGTGGTCATTGATACCAACAGCTATAATTCTGACTTCGCACTAGGGGGTTATGCCCGGGCAGGGTTGGACTTTCGCATACAGGATAATATGTGGGTGGGCATGAGCGTTCGCCATATGGAAGCCAGCCTGGATTTGGATAAAACCATCGGCTCGTTTGATATAGACGGCGATTTGTATTTTCTGACGTTTACGCAGAGATATTGAGCCCCTGAAGGTAGTGTTCAGAATTCTGTATCATTTCTTTATCATTAGACCAAAAGAGATGACCTATGACCAAACCTACTTTCGATATGGAAGCCGCCCTCAAAGCCCTGCGTGAAGGCCAAGACCTCACTGGCAAGGACGGCATCCTGACACCCCTGATCAAACAGCTCACAGAGGCCGCCATGAAGGCCGAGCTGGAAGAGCATCTGGCCAACGAGGAAGCCCCTAACCGTAAGAACGGCAAGTCTTCCAAGACCATAAAAGGCCCTACGGGCAGCTTTGAGCTGGATACCCCCAGAGACCGGTCTGGCACCTTCGAACCCCAGCTGGTCAAAAAGAACCAGACTCACCTCACCGATGAATTGGAACGCAAGATCCTGGCTCTGTTTGCCCTGGGTAACAGTTATCAGGATATCCGCGGCCATATTGCCGATCTCTACGGTGTCGAGCTTTCCAATGGTACCATCAATGCTGTCACCGACAAGCTTCTCCCAGAGCTTCAGGCATGGCGTGAGCGAGATCTGGAGGCTATCTATCCGATCGTCTGGCTGGATGCGATTCACTACAAGATCAAGGAAAACGGCCGCTATGTCAGCAAGGCTATCTACACCATTCTGGGCCTCAATATCGAAGGCAAGAAGGAGCTGCTGGGCCTGTATTTATCGGATCAGGAAGGTGCTCACCACTGGCTATCTGTGTTGACCGACCTGAACAACCGGGGCCTAAAAGATATTCTGATTGCCTGCGTGGATGGCCTGAAAGGCTTCCCTGAAGCCATTGAGACCATCTACCCCGACACCGAGATTCAGCACTGCATCATCCACCAGATCCGCAACTCCATGAAGTACGTTGCCTCCAAAAATCAGAAAGCCTTCATGAGTGACCTGAAGTGCGTTTACAAGGCTACCACCCTCAACGCCGCAGAAATTGCCTTGGACGACCTGGAAGCCAAATGGGGCGACAAATATCCAATGGTAATCCAGTCTTGGCGCAGTAAATGGCCGACGTTATCGACTTACTTTAAGTACCCGGATTACGTGCAGAAGGCGATCTACACGACAAACGCTGTCGAGGCTGTACACCGCCAGTTCCGAAAACTCACCAAGACGAAAGGCGGCTTCCCTAATGAAAACAGCTTACTGAAGCTGTTGTATGCCGGTATACTCAAAGCCACCGAGCGATGGACTCACCCGATACAGAACTGGAACCTGACGCTGTCACAGCTCACAATCCACTTCCCAGACCGGCTGGAGAAATACATCAGCTTATGACGCCGCTAGGCTGACACAGAATTTTGAACGCCCTCAAGCTACCTAAGTCCATTAAGAGATTTTACTTTATCAAGGGTCCACCCCCTCTCCTTCAGAACGGAAATAACCTGCCCGGCTATTTCCTTTTCACGTAGGGGATCTAAATTAAGACCACTAAATGCTTGTTCAATGATACCAAGAACGAGCTCTTCCAAATCTTCATGACGAACAGTTAACCCTGCTTTAAACTCAACTCTGTCATTTAGGTTCTCCTCCGCTTTATATGAATCCAGTTTATTAGAATTTCTACGCACCGAAGGCGATACACTAGATTTTGTATCAGATAATCTGGTAACCATATCGAACTTGCATCACCTCTAGACTTTCTCTTTATAAGCAGATAGGAAATGATGGGGATCATCATTTCTATTTACAACTTGCTCGCCCACCCGATCAGACCATGCCACCTTCAAGTTAATCATGTTAGCATTTAACTCAGGGTTAGCAGTGTTCACTTCAACGCCTTGGTCTATAAACGCAATTGCTTCACCCCATTCAGAGTCAAACGCCTTCTCAATCCCACACTTGAACAGATAAAGACAAGATGCATTACCGCTTTGATTTATATTTCTCCATACATTTACAGCTTTTTCCGTTTCATTTAAAAACGAATGAAGTAGCCCCAACTGAAACCATGCCTCAGGAATATCAGGATTCAATTCGAGAGCCATCTCAATATGTAACACTGCTTTTTCCAGCATATTAATCTCTGCGTATTCAGCACCTAGCAGATAATGGAATCGTGCAGAGCCTTCCTCGCTCGCGCCTTGTTTTAACAACAAAATAGCCTTTTCGTGATCTCCTCTCTTACTGGCTATGATTGCCAAATGAAACATCTCATCATTATCCAATCTGATATCCATCGAACTCACTCTCGTCTACTAGGTATTTAATTGAAACTTCTTGTTTGGAGAAAGACTTACTCTAATGTTCTGAACGGCACTAGCGTGTATCTGTGAAACCCTAGACTTTGACAAGTTCAATGCATCGGCGATTTCAGAAAAACTCATATCTCTAAAATAATGAAGATGTATCACTTCTCGTTCTCTATCAACTAAAGACTTGCAGTAACTTAGAATCTTCTTTGTAGCCAACTTGTCTTCAAATTGAACCTGATAAATTAATTTCTTATCAACGGAATCCCCATCATGAAGCGAATCAAGTAGAAAGGATACACCCAGATCGATAGTTAAAGACACAAAATCAGCCAAGCAGCTCACTCCTTTAGGGGACAGAGAATCCATCCTTTCGCGCTGCATCCTTTTCCTTTGCGCATTGTATCCAAATTGTTCAGAATACTTTTCAATCCCTCTCAATATTTCGCCCTTTATATAACGGTATGAAAACGTTGTGAAAACTACGCCCATATCAATGTCATACCTGGAGATTGCCTTAATCAACCCCAAGAAAGCTAACTGTGTACAATCTTCTTTTGCAATACCTGAACTTGCATAGCGTGAATATACAGAATACGCAATAGATTTGGCGTAACCACTATAATGACCAACCAGCTCGTTTCTCAAAAACTCGCTGTTGCTTTTCTTGTAATCCCACCACATTGACAAATCATCATCAATATAATTTAGTCCTTTGCTACCTTTGAGAACCTGACCCTCGGACACAGCCCACCTAAATATAGCTACCGACCAAAGCCTGCGCCACCAGAGCCCAGCCCTCTATCAGAACGAACATTAATATTTTAATGGGTAACGATATTGTCATTGGCGGTAGCATAATCATTCCCATAGACATCAACACGCTAGCCACAATGAGGTCAACCACAAGAAAAGGTAAGAATATTATAAAACCAATCTTGAAAGCTGTTTGTAGCTCACTCAACATAAAGGCAGGCATAAGCGTGGAAAGACCTAGATCATCGACTGAGTCAGGCAGCTGCTTGCGAGATAAGCTAAGTATTAGTGCCACATCTTTTTCTCTAGTTTGAGACACCAAAAAGCCTTTAGTCTCGCTCTTTAAACCATCCAAAAAATCGCTATCAGTTATTGCCTTTTCATTATAAGGAACTAAAACGCGTTCATTGATACGATCGATAGTTGGAGCCATGGTAAACAATGTAAGGAACAAGGCAAAAGCAATAAGCACTGAGTTCGGCGGTGTAGTAGGCATTCCGATAGCATGACGCAACATCGCGAGAACAATAATCATACGGGTGAATGACGTCAGCATCATCAACATGGCTGGAGCTAGTGAGAGTAATGTCAGTAGCACTAATACTTTTAGCGCGTTCGAATATCCCCCCTCATCAGCGGATACATCTATGGCAACACCTGGGAATACAACATCACCAGCTAAAGCGAAATTAGCGAAAACTAGCAGCAACCAAGCGAAAATAACCTTCACAAATATTCCTCAACCTTGTTACTCGCGTCTTTCAGCTTAGTAACAGTGTGACCACTCGCATCTTTAACAACCAAAAAATCAACATCACTAACTTTTATGTGCACGGCAACTACTCCATGTGAAATAGTCTTTTTACCAACCACGGACATATTGCCTTTTGCTTCAGGCGCATTTTCAAAAATCTTGGGCTTAAGGGCTATGAAAATTCCAAACACTAATGAACATACAAGTACAAGTATAAAGCCTTTCCAAAGCCCTATTCCGGCAGAATCTTCTTCTAACTTGAATACTGGTTTCTTATCGGCAAACTTAGAAGCTTCAAAACTACTATCAACAGGAATTGGTGTATTACCACCTGGTCTAAATTGCTCCGCAAAAGCTTGATAGCTCGCTAATAGAAAAAGCATCATTAGCAACCTATAACGCATCATTTAGTAAACACTTTGGTAATCTGTATACCAAAGTTGTCTCCTACGACCATCAGGCTACCAATTGCAACACACTTTCCATTCATCATTAGTTTTAGATCGCTATTTATAGGTGCATCCAAACCCACCAAGGAATTTTCCTTAAGTGAAAATAGGTCGTTGACAGTCAAATCAATCTCTCCCAGCTCAACCGCCAGTCTCACTTTAACATCACCAACAAGGTCAAGCTTATTCTCAACCAACGAGCGACCTTCCCTAGCTTCTTCAAATGGTGAAAGCTCTACACCTTCTACACTAACCGATTTCTGTGTCATAATACCTACCTACTAGTTAACAAGCTTTAGAGCCGACTGTCCATTAGCTAATCCAAGCTCAGCTCGAAATAGAGTTTTACCTGTTTGTGTTTTTAAAATTGCTGGTTCAGTAGAAGCATGCTCAAGGGTGATCACGTCGCCCGCTGAAAGCCGATCGAGCTCACCTAACGTAATTGACGCACCCTCCAACTCAATTTTCAAAGAGACCAAACGATCAGTAACAAGGTCCAAGGGAGAACTGAACTCAGGCACAATATCTTGACTTGAAACGCCATAAAAATGGAAGCACGCTGGAGAGAACATAATAGCGAAACTTCCACCATCATGCTTTGCTACGCAGGACAACCACCCCGACGCATAGCAATCTGCATCTGAAACACCTGCGAGATTTCCTTCGCTAGAGACGAACAAAGAAGAAAGATGTGCTATCGAACGTTCCACCACATAGAATTGATCCGGATACCGTTCAGGGCAGAATTCAACACAATCTATACCGACTAACTTTTTATAGAAGCAACACCAGCCATCATCATTTGCTTCAAGAAAAACGGTAGACCTACCTAACCTTGTGGCATTTTGAACATAAGCTTCAGTGTATGTGTCTAGACTATCGATGGTAACTTCGACATTGATAATTTCTGACCATTGCTTTAATGCACTACGAACAATCTCATACGCTTGCTCAATCTGATCTTTCGAATAGCATCTGTACAAGTAAGACATCAGTCACCTTCCACGAACGCTATTATAAAGTTCTTCAATCATTTCGTTAGTGACATTAAGCACTTGAGAACTAGCTTGATAACCACGCTGAACGACAATAATATCAGCAAACTCTGAAGACAATTCGACGTTTGACAACTCAAGACTACTCGCAACCAAAAAGCCCCCTCCAGCAGAACCCGCGCGTCCTACTACTCTCTCTGATCTTGAACTAAGGCTAAACAACGTGCCTCCAACAGACTTTAACCTAGATGCGTCAGCGACCTGCGCTATCGCTACTGCATCAAGCGTAGCTGTATCTCCATTGAAGTAATCAATAGTTAGGACACCGAAATCGTCAAAAGCCATATTTTGAATTTGACCAGGAGATCTGCCATCAACATCGTCTACTCGAGCGCTTGCAGATCCAGACACGGCGCTCAATCCAGACATATCAATGCTCAGTGAATCAATCATTTTTCCATTATGTTCGACAACAGCAAGTCTCGGACCTACCTCTTCATCTCCATTTGTGTAGAAGACCCTCGCTACGCCGTCTTCATCGAACTCGATTGATGACACCTGTCCTAACAATTTCCCATCATGCCCTGACTGTAAAACAGTAAACTCACCAGGGCTAGAATTGATTGTTGGTTGTCCATTCGTGTCGACCAGCCCAAACTCTATTGATTGATTAGTATCTGACGTCTCGACGGATAGTGCAGACGTAGACACATTCAGATTCCCGTCTGTGTCAAAAATCAAAACGCCATTAGTGACTAAGACGTCACCGCCGGCACTATTTGCTGCGAGCACCCAACCAGAAGCCTCTCTTACAAATCGAACAAAAAAAGTTTCCTCTTCGCCATTTTGGTTAACGTAGTCGAAGACTAATGGTTGATCATCAGGTAACGGGTATGAACCACCGATTTCAATACTTCCATCCAAATTTCCTGCGACTGTGATTCTGGCAGTTTCAACAGACGGAGTTTCCAACTTATCAGCTATACTAAAATCGCTGATTTCACCAACTTCATTTCGAGCGGCGACCACCAAGCCGCTCTCCAAATCTACTAGCTGACCCAAGTCGTCAAACGCATATTCTCCTAGATCGCTTAACGTATACTCGGTATCAGATCGAAGAATCAAACTTGCATTTTCCAAATCAAAACTTGTCAAAACGTCAGAGCTTATACCGTCTGAGTATTCCAATGATGCTCCCGATGAAAATCCATCACTAAGTTCAGATTGTTCTAGGAAGCTAAAGGGATAATAGTCAAACACCAAGGAAGAACTACTTTCTAACGGATTACCTAGACCCGTAAATTCGATGATATGTGGAGGCGATACTTGAGCGCCATCCTCATTAAAAACCCTAACTTCCCACGCGCTCCCTTCAATCTTTGTAAAATTAATGCTTAATCCGTGGCCTCTACCATCACTGTCAAAAACAGTGACCTCAAGCAATTCATCATCTCCCCCATCAAATACGCTATCCAAAGGATCAGACAGATTTAACTCACCAGCCAGCGTAACCTCTGTAGATTTTTCAGCCGGGCTAGACTCATATAAATCTATATTTAGAGCGGATAAACGGCCGCTTTCACCTACAAAGGCAACCTTGAGTCCTGAAGCTGGATCGACTAGAAACCCATCTTCATCGAACCTAAATTGCCCGGAACGAGTATAGAACTCCGAATTACCATCTAACAGCACGAAAAAACCTCTACCATCTATGGCGAGATCTGTTTCTACCCCCGTATCCTGTATCTTTCCTTGAGTAAAACGAGTTGACGTCCCATGAACGTCAACACCGTTACCGATATCATCCTGAAGACCTTGACCAACATCGCCGTTAGATGAACTGGTATGAGAATTCAGCTCTCTGAAGAATACGTCATTAGCCTTAAAACCAGGTGTATTCAAATTTGCAACATTATTACTCAAATTATCGAGAGCCTTTGTGAACCCGACCAACCCGGACAGACTTTTGTACAACGAACCCATCATAATTAAGCCCCCCTTATCGAATAACAGAAACTTGTGCAGGACTAATTCCGTCGAGAATTTGTTCTTCAGCTGTTCTAACACTAAGGACAGGCTGTGAGCCCTGCAAACGAATGGCAATAACTTCAGCTACAACTAACCCATTATCGCCTCTTATATTGACTTCACGACCTAGCAAACCAACAGCTTGATCTACCGAATTAACCTCCAACAGTCCTTCGACATTGTCGCTCGTTCTATTAGCAAGCTCTAATGCTGAAAACTGGGCTAATTGTGCGATAAATTCACGATTATCTACAGGTTCAAGCGGGTCCTGAAAATTAAGCTGGGCTAGAAAAATATCTAAAAAATCTTCCAAACCAACTGCTGCCTGGTTGAGACCCGCATTTGGATTCGCCACTCTACCTATTGAATCTACCGCCATAGCACTTCCCTCGCTGAGCTTTCAATTTTTAAACCATTAACTATCACTTTGGGTCGGAACCCTGTGTTTTCCTGGACATAGGTCATTAATCTATGAACTATCCTTCTAACGTCATGAGCATTCACATCAAAATAGTTCCTAATTAACACAGTAACACCACTTTTTGATTCTATGACCTTGTAGAATTCGCTTGCGAACTCATTTTCCAACAACTGCTGAACAACAATTTTGCTTGAACTAACCTTTGAATCCAGTTCGAAGATGTTGTTCATCTTGATTTGGACATGGCCACCGTTTGCAGTTATGGTTATCGCGTTGTTAACAGCAGTTTTAGAAACTGAATTAAGGGGCGCTTCGACTTTAAGGATCACAGACATTGAATCAACCGAAAGGCTACTTGAGTGGCCCTTTTTCTCGATAGCAGGATACCCATGCTGTAAATCCGGTGAGCTATCTGCTTCATGTTCGACCTCCTTTCTTAAGGAGAAGCCAGCAGCCTGCTCATCGAACATATTGAAGTTCTTAAAACTGCTTTTTTCTAATGCTGCTAACCACTTGAGGTTTGATCCTCTATCTTCAATACTATTCATACCAAGATAGTATTGGTCTAAAATTGAAATACTCATTTAATGTATAGCCTTCTTGCCAAATAAGCCTCGTCCATATCGCGCTGCTCGCTAAACTCAACGATCTTTTCGATTGAAATACCGAGATCACGCCGGTGTTCGTCAAGCTTTTTTAGCTTGAGCTTTATGTCAATTAACTTCTGGTGAGCTTCTGATGATATTATCCTACTTTCATCAAGTCGCGTTTCATGCACTTTCAGCTCGCCTTCATTAAACTGAACGTATCGAAAAATACTTAATTGCGTGTCGCTACTAGTCCCATTGCCAGTATCCGAGGTCTGTCTAACTAACTGGTTCGTGGCTTGAATGCGCTTTCTGATACTACGAATCTCTAACGTAATATCGCTTTCTTTAGCCAACAACACTTCGTATATTCGGTTTGCATTGCTCAATTCAAGTTTCAACTTAGATTCGTAAAGTGCCAAAATTCTCTTCCGCCTCAAGAGATCACTATACATTGGGGAGCGCTCGGACTAGCCAATTGAATATGTCTTTGCGCGCTGCCCCATAAGACTTCTCTTGCACTCTCACATCAAGAAAGCTGGACTCAAACTCAACACACTCATCCAGCTTCCTATTTTCTCCCTTTATATATCCACCAAAATCAATCATATCCTTTGAACTTTCATATCGGCTTAATAGCTTTCTCGCATTCCCAATCAGCATACGTTCTTCGGGTGAAAGCAGGTCTCCAACAAGTCTACTAACACTATTAAGCACATTGATGGCTGGATAAACATTTTGCTCAGCAATTTTCCGATCCAAAACAATATGCCCGTCTAAAATTGCTCTAACATTATCAGACACTGGCTCGTTAAAATCGTCACCCTCAACCAATACTGTATAGAATGCTGTAATACTGCCCTGGCCTGCAAAATTTCCTGCTCTCTCGACTAGTTTAGGAATCTTATCAAAGGCAGACGGTGTATAACCTCGCGCAGTTGGTGGTTCTCCAATAGCCAACCCGATCTCACGTTGCGCCATAGCAAAACGCGTTATGGAATCCATAGCAAGAACAACATCCTTTCCCTGTTTCATAAAATACTCAGAAATTGCGGTCGCGGCATACGCTGCATACAGACGGACCAACGCAGGTTGGTCCGCACCAGCAACCACTACAACAGTATTAGACAAACCTTCCCTTCCCAGACCTTTGCTTATAAAATCTTGTACTTCTCTCCCACGCTCCCCTATCAAGGCAATCACATTAACATCCGCCGAACTAGATTTGGTGATCATGCTTAATAATGTACTTTTACCAACGCCACTACCCGCAAATATCCCAATTCTTTGCCCCTTCCCCACTGGGGTGAAAGCATCAATAACTTTAATGCCTGTTTCTAACTGAACGTCTACGGGCTCTCTCATCATTGGATTAATGGGATTACGATATATCCCGATTTCATCGCTAAATCGAATAGGACCCTTTTCATCAATCGGAAACCCAAACCCATCTATTACCCTCCCAAGAAGCTCTTCTCCAACTGGGATGGTTGCAGACTTACCAGTAGCCACAACCTCACTACCAACATGAATGCCATGCAAATTCCCAAAGGGTATAAGAACAACATTACCGTTACGAAACCCTACAACTTCAGCCTTCACAGGGTGTAGATTTCCTGGGGTAGAGATCTCACATATTTCCCCCACAAAAACATCAGGTCCAACTGACTCAAGAGCGAGACCGTAAAACTGCAGAACACGTCCGGTTCTTCGAATCGTGTCACATGACTTTATTAACTCAGCTAAATCAGTACTTTGCATTTTAACTAGCCATGCTCTATTGCGTTTCGCAACGATTCTTTAATTATTTGTAGTTGCGATTCCATTCTTGCATCAAAGCTTCCGGATTCTGTCTCAAGTATACAGCCACCAAACTTTACTCTAACATCAGCAACCACATCACAAGTGAAACCGAGTTCTTTCTCTAATTCGTCGACATAGGGCAGTATAAATTTACAATCCCTTTCATTGAGGCGAATCGTCAATTTAATTGGATTTCTTATGCTTTCTATGGATCGTTTGACTAAAGCAATCACTACTGAATCTTTTGTATACTCCTCCCCAAATATCTTAGAAAGAGAAGCGAAAACCAACTCAACGGCTAGATTTTTGATCGATGAACTTGCAAAATCAAAACTTTTACGGAAAGTAGCTATGGATTCACCAACTTCGCCAAGCTTATTTCTCATCTCATCTTCTGCCAATTTAAGACCATCCGCATACCCATGCTCTTGCGCTGATTTCCTTACACTCTCAATCTCAGATTCAACCTTCAGTGCATTTAGCTCTATAGTGCTTATCTTCCTTTCTAACTCATCAATAATTCGCATCTTCTCTTCAACTTCAGACCTTAAAGAGTCAATCATTCGTTGAGAATACAGTAATTCACTATCGAGCTCTGTTTTGTCTGAACTCACTTGGTTCGATGCATCGTAGCTGAATCGCTCTAGTTGCACAGAGTCATCATCCGTTTCAGAAGCAGGCGTATGATTTTGCGTAGACTTATGATCTGTGCCTTGACCATAATGACTACTTGACCCAATTTTACGTACGCCCTGAACTACAGCAGAACGGATAACGCGGGTGTCATTCATTTGTGTACCTTACCGACAAATACTCCAGAACAGACTCAATATGGAAAGGAGTCGGGACAAATTTCACTTTCTTACAGAAAAGCCGATACTCTTCCTGCTTTTTGGAGGAAATATTTGCCAGAACAATCTCTTTATTACGCCATGATTCGCAATGTGCTAGCACATAAATTGATTCCAGTGAAAGAGACTCTGCTACTTGTATTTGCGTTAAATACGGTACGTCAAAGAATGAAACTGCGCACTTCTTTTCAAACTCACCTTGATCGAGCCTATTTAAAACACTATGCAGATCATCGAAACAAACAGGACCCAATCTTTCAATCAGTGACTTATAACGTTGCTGAGCGTCTAGCAAACGCTCTCTCTGCTCATAGTCTAGTTTTGACAAAAGCCAATTTCGGTCTTTAGCTCCAAGAAGGCTAAAAGAAATCGCAGAGCGCTTGATTAAAGAGCTCATCGAATACGCTCTCCTTCAATAGCAGCTTCATCAGAGGCAATCCAGGATTGAATATTCTCAAGCAGAATCTCTCTTTCAGAGTCTGATAGTGACCTAGGTCTACGCACGAAGAATGACAATAGAAAGAGCACGAATCCCACTAACACACCCCCAACACCGATTAGCACGCTGTAGTTCCCTAGGGCATCAATGGGAGCTGAAGATTTACGAACCAATCCAACGTCATTTGCATTTTTAGGTTCTGCAACACTTTTTACAATTTTCTCGTTAGTTGCATTGATATCTACAAAAGCCATACGTCTAACAGCTATTGAATCGCCCCTTTCACTATCAAAGCCCACAGTAGTCTTCAGTAGATCTGACAGATCTTCCAACTGCCTATCTGTCACACTCACTGGGACGACTGCACTTACTGACAACTTGGCGATTTGCCCTGCACTTACCACTGCTTCCTCAATTTTCGTGCCCGTTCTATATGACATCTCTTCAGTTTGACTTGAGCTATCCATTGCTTCTGCAGTGGTCTTTTTTGAGTTCTGTCTATTGTTAGACGTAGATATTCTTTTGCTTACTAGGACCCCTGACAAACCATCATCAGCCCCAACGACTGATTCGGTGCGCCGTTTAATTTCAGCGCCAGTCAACGAAACATCTACATTCACAACAGTTCTATCGTATCCAAACATCTTTTCCATAAGGTCAGAGCATTTGCGCGTCAAAGCTCTTTCAAGAGACTCTTTCCTCTGATTAGTAGCCGATACTTGAAAGCTACCATCCTCTGTTAATACACTAAGAACCTCGCCATCGTTATCACTAACGATCACACGTTCGGGAGACAAACCCTCTACGGAGTTTGCAACTATTCTTTGAATTCCCTGTATGCGTGTTGCAGAAACGAGGGCATCTTCTTCAAGCATCAAATTAACAGAGGCTTTTGGGGCTCTATCTTTCTTTTCAAACAGCCTTTCTTCGGGCAAAACTAAATGAACCCTTGCGTACTTTATGCCGTCTAGTGATGCAATTGTTCGCGACAATTCTCCTTGAAGAGCCCGCTGATAGTTAATCTTTTGGGCGAACTCACTGACGCCGTATTCCATCTCATCAAATATCTCGAAACCGATACCGCTACCCAGGCGAACCCCATCCCCCGCGAGCTGCAAACGAGCAGCATCCAGCTTATCGCTAGCTACGTATATGTCCCTACCACCATTTTTAAGTTGATACTCAATTTTGTTCTCACTTAAGTTGGTTACTACTTTAGAAGCATCTTCTTCAGACAAGCCTTGATAGATAGGAGCCATATCAGAAGAATAGAAACCATAGAAGCCAATTAAGGGAAGCAGAAGAGCTGAAAAGCAAGCAACGATAAATGCTGCTTTCCCGATACCAGATAGAGCTCCCCATTTTTCTGACAAAAACATAATCAAACCTACTGCTAAATTGACATTCTCATGAGTTCTTGACTACTTTCTACTAACCGATTTCTAACTTGAACCATTAGATCGAACGAAGTCTGAGCTTTAGAAATCGCGATCATAACCTGATGCAGATTATCAGCTTCTCCTATTGCCAGCTTTTGCACCTGATGCTCTGCTGACTGTATATTCTGTTCCACCTGGTTCATTTGCTCGCTAAACCATAGAGAAAACAGTGATCCTGACTCCCTTACAGGAGAGGAAGCACTTTCAAGGGGAACCAAACCAGAAATAGCTTCAATTTGCATACTACTCTCCTAATTCCATGCTTTTCATAGCCATCGCTTTTGCAGCATTTAATACCCTGATATTCGCCTCATACGCCCTGGTAGCCGCCATCAAGTTTGTCATTTCAACTACCGGGTCAACATTTGGCATTGAGACATATCCTTTCGAATCAGCATCTGGATGATTAGGATCAAACACCATTCTCGGTTCCGAGTTGCGCTCCACGACTTCAACCCGCTCAATACCTTGCAACGCCCCAGGATCCAAGTTCGAATAGCGGTACCCTGGAAACGCAATTCCGTCAGAAGCTCCACTAGTGGCAACAACATCCACCGGTTTATATACCTCACCACCTGTAGACCGGGTTGCAGACGCATTCGCTATATTTGCTGCAATGGCTTCAATTCTGCTTCGTTGGAAGTCAAGTCCAGACTCACCTATAGTGAAAATGCTATCAACGGGCATTAGACCTTACCTCCATTAATTGCGCTTTTCATCAATCCACCTAGACCTTTTTTAGCCGTGATAAGGGACTGGAATCGAATTACGTTTTCACTCATCAACACCATCTCTTTATCCAACATAACTTTGGTACTCAAATCCTGGACAGTAGGTAGATCCGTTGTATCGATCTTCTGGATGGCTTGTTCAAGCTGGGCAGCATCAGATTGACTCTCAATCATGGTTCTAACCTCGCTCATTACGCTGTCAAAACTCAATCTAATCGGCGAGTAGCCTACACTGCCGCTATTTGCGATATTATTTGCTATGATTCTCTGTTGAGCGCTTGATAGATCCAGTGCTTTATTCACCAAAGTCTGCGTTACACTTGAAATAATGCTATCCATCTCCTCCCCCTACTGAACCAACAATTCAGCATTTAGTGCACCCGCGGACTTTATCGCTTGTAGAATAACGATCACATCTCTAGTGCTAGTGTTAATTTGACGTAAGGCAGCCACCAAATCGGATATTGAAGTACCTTGAGGCAGATCAATTGCTGATGCCAAGCTTTCTTCAACTTCAATTTCCGTATCAGGCACAACCATGGTACGAACGCCCGGTGATGCCCTACCAAGGAAAGCAGAGGGCTGCGAAACGTTGTAATCTGTTGTGATTATTACTTTAAGATTTCCATGTGAAATGGTCACATCATCTATCTCAACATCTCCTCCAGAAACAACAGTTCCGGTACGTTCATTAATAACAACTATCGCTTTGCGGTCCGGTTCTACACTTGTATTTTCAATATCGCGTATAAGGGACACGCTATCTACGTCCGGATTTACCTTGATCGCTATTTTGCCGGCATGAATCGCCTTTACATCGTTCAGACCCAAATTCTGTCTGATTGCATCAACGACTCTGCCGGCGGTAGTAAAATCCGGATGCTCTAAAATCAGATATAGAACGCCATCCTCGCCTACCAACGAAGTATTCACAGATCTCTCGACTTGTGCGCCGTTTGGCACCCTGCCAACTGTTGTATGATTTTTCTGAACTAAATTTCCATTCAAGTCGTATTGAAAAGCACCAGTCGACACCTGCCCCTGAGCAAGTGCATACACAATATTATTGGGAGCTTTCAGCGGCGTTAATAGCAAAGTCCCCCCAACGAGACTGCGCGCATCACCCATAGAAGAAACACTAACATCCAGGTAATCGCCTTGGTTAGTGAATGGCGGTAACTTTGCAGTGACAATTACGGCCGCAACATTCCTGCTGTGCACTTCACTTTCATCTATTTTTACTCCAAATTCAAACAACGCGTTTGATACCGATTGCAACGTTGCTTTACTGCGGGAAGAGTCTCCAGTTCCGGACAAGCCAACCACTATCCCATATCCAACCACATGATTATCCCTAACACCCTCTACTCGAGCGATTTCCTTAAGACGAGTGGCTGAGAAACCACTTACCGGAGTGGAAATCATCAAAAAACAACAAGTACAAATAAACAGATTCTTAATCATGGGAACGCTAGATCAGTCCTATCTTGTTGAACAACCATGAAACGAAGCCCTGATCCTCAGTTTCACTCTTATCCCCAAATCCTTGGTATTCAATTTCGGCATCAGCAAGACGAGTGGATAGTACAATGTTGTTTTGGTCCACATCGTGTGTGCGCAACCATCCTTTAATAGTGATTACTTGCTCTTCCCCATTAATAAGAATGCTCTGTGTGCCTTGAACGTAAAAGTAACCATGCTCATCCTCTTGCATTAGCGTGGCACTCACTTGGGCTCTCAATTCCCCCTCTCGACGAGTATAACCACCCGACTCCCTGCCCATCCCGAGATCAATGGATCCAATTTCAGTTTTATCAGTTGTTCCAACACTTCCTGAAACTCCGAAACTCTCATCCATCGACGCGCCATTGTTGGATTTTGCTTTCGATGCTTCAACAATAACAACCGTTACTCGATCGCCAACATTGACTGCTTTTTTATCCGCAACAAAAGACCTAAAGCTCTCGTCCGAGTATAAACTTTCGGCTTGTACCATCATGCTTGAAATCAAATAAACACTGAAAATGGCTACATACTTTGACATCAGATACTTCCCCGAGAAACCAACACTATATTGCTCTCTTTGACTACGCCAACAAGTTCAACTTCGGAATGTTCCATTTTCACTCTCACCTTCTCGCCAATTTCTCCATCATCCAGTGCTACCGCCTGAGTCACGATCGAAACAGCACCCACCTGAGAAACCAATTCAACCGTTGAACTCCGGGATACTGGTGACCTTTTTCTAACACTGTCTTTAAAAATCGGTTGATCCCGCTGCATATCATGATTGACCAAAACACCTTCAGCGAGATCAGAGTGAGTGAGCGTACCATGCTTGAGTGCTGCGACATCGATCAAAACATTCTTCACATCTAGAGGTTTTAGTTGCTCATCTATTTTAATATCCCGATCTGCTAGAAAAACCTCAGCCATTACTCGCACGTCAAAGCATTCCCTATATACACGATCATCGACATCGGCCCATACACAATGAGATGAATAGGGCTTATCCATGCGAATCACTCGCATGTCTATGTTGTCTTGTATCACAACACCACTTAACGTGGGCTGGTACCCTCTAATTTTGATTGAGGGATAATTGTCCTTAAAATACTCATAAAGATATTCCGCTGCTGCTTTACGTAACCTATCTTTATCGATGGTGACGCGCTTTCTGTTTAACACTCTGCTTGGGCCAAGCACTTCATAAAACGCAACACCTTTTTCTTCTAGTTTTCCACTAATAATGTCCTCTAATTCTCTATCTACGAACACATCTCTAGCAACAAGAGCACTCGGTATCGATACCTTTAACTGACTTATTGACTTGCGCAGTTCTCTCGGTGCATATACGTTGGCAATTTCATGAAACTCGACCACTGGTTTCTCGATACTTACTATTGGAAGCACCTCAACAACCAACGAAGGCTTGGCCGCGAACACATGGGGCGCCCAGAAAGTTGATAAAGACGCACACACAGCAGCTAAACAACGTATAAAGAAAACCATTAGCTTCGAAGATTGTTGTTTATTTTCAGTATTTCATCGGAGGCTCGAATGATCTGAGAGTTCATTTCATATGCTCTCTGCGCAACTACCAAACTCAGCATTTCTTCAACCAGGTCCACATTAGATGTTTCGATGTAACCTTGAATCAGCTCACCAGTTCCGTTAGATCCAGGTTCGCTATATAAAGGCAGACCAGAACCATCTGTCGCCGCAAACAAGCCGCTGCCCAATGGCTCTAGATTTTCTGGCGTAACAAAATTGGCTATATCAATCTGTCCAAGCTCAACCAAATCTTCGTTACCATCGACTTTGGCGGCCATACTCCCATCAGGCCTTATAAGTAACTGTGATGCATCACTGGGAATACGAATTGCAGAACTCAGAACGCGACCATCAATGGTTGACAACATCCCATCAGAATCGATCTTGAAAGACCCGTTCCTCGTGTACGCCTTTTCCCCATTGAACAAATCCACCTCAAAAAAACCAGCTCCTTGGATAGCCACATCGAGCAAATTCTGGGTTGCTTTCAAATCCCCCATGGAGAAGTCTTTAGTAATAGCAGCTAGCGACGCCCCCATTCCGGACATAGGAGCAAGCTGTTCGTAATCGAGTGACGCAGCCGAGTTATTCACCTGCTGATAAACCAGATCCTCAAATGAAACTCTCGATTTCTTGTAACCTGCAGTATTTATGTTCGCCAGATTATTAGAAATTGTATCAATTTGCGCTTGCTCTGCCTGCATGCCACTGGTGGCGATGTAAATTGCATCAAGCATAGTTACTCCTAAAATTCACCCAAAATATTAATCGCAGAATCCAACATGTCATCGTAACCTTTAAGAACCTGACCTGCTGATTCATAGTGTCGAACTGTAGTCACTAGTCCTACCATTTCTCGTAAACTTTCTACGTTAGAGGCCTCTAAATATCCCTGCTTTATGATCATCTCTCCCGACGCTTGTGGCAGCGGTGAACTTGAATGAAACATCCCTTTCCCCAGATAGTTCAGTTCACCTTGGGTGCTGCCCTCTGCAATTAGAAGCTTCCCCATCAACTGCTCTTTTTGAAAAATGCTGCCATCGCCTTTTATCACGAAAGATTCCGGTTGAAGATATATGGGACCTGATTCACCCAGAACTTCTTCACCGGTCGACAAAACCAACTTACCATCTTCTGATAACTGTAGTTGTCCACGCCGCGTATACGCCTCACCATTCAAGTGAATTATTTTCAGAAATCCGGTATCAGTTAATGCCACATTGTTCATATTACCTGTATATTTCAATGCGCCCACTGACATATCTCGTGCAACACTCAGAGATGCTTCCGGCTTATATCCTCCATTCGATGCCAGCTCTTGCTCAAAGGCCTTCTGCGTTGATATCTCGCGCTTGTAACCATCAGTATTTGCATTAGCAAGATTTTGGCTAATCGTGTTTAAACGACTCATGTCTGCTGACATGGTACTCTGAATTAACTGGATAACATCAGGCATTTAACGTCTCTCTATTCAGGACACCTGGTAACTTTCGAGTGTCTCGAGCAACATCAACCACACCTGCTGATACTATATGGACACTCGTTGGTATTTCCGTTAACGACAGTACCGATACGTGAGGCAAAACCCTTTCGATTAGTTTCCGAATATGGCGCCGCAGGTTGGGTGAGCACATCAAAACAGGCTGAACGTTGTTTGATAGCAGATTCTCCGCCTTAGTAGCCAACTTGCGAATCACTTCTTCGGTCACCTTTGGGTCCACCAGCAGAGTTACCTTTGATTCGCTCTGACGCAGCCCTGTTTGCATCAACTGTTCCAGCGCCGGATCAAAACTCAACACTTGCAACTTTCCGTCATCATCCAGAAGCGGTTCACATATCGCTCTAGACAAGGCCGTACGCACCCTTTCTGCCAGTTCCTCTGGATCTTTCGTATGTCGTCCGCTTTCTAACATTGCCTCTAAGATTTGTTCGATATTGCGCACAGACACTTTCTCTCTTAACAGTATCTGCATCACTTTTTGTAAGTCAGAGTACGCAAGCATATTTGGCACTAACTCTTCCACCACGGCAGGCTGCTTTGACCTGACTCGCTCCAACAGCTTTTCTATCTCAGTCCGCGTCAACAACTCGAAAGAATGGCTTTTGAGAATCTCGCTCACATGCGTAATAATCACGGTCATTGGATCAATCAAGGTATACTTTTTAGATCTCGCCTCATCCTTCAGTTTCGGATCAATCCAAACCGAGGGGAGCCCGTAGGTTGGGTCTCTTGTTTCCCATCCATCCAGTGGCTGACGCTGTTCTGTGGGACTGATAGCCAAGAGAAGCTCAGGGTAAAGCTCACCTTCTGCGACCTTGGCTCCTAATATGTTCACCACATACTGAACACCGCGCAGCGAAGATTTTTCTTTCACCTTGACCGATGGAATGACGAACCCCATATCAAACGCAAAGTTCTTTCTGAACTGTTTTATCTTGTCCGTGAACTGCCCGCTCTGGCGGCCTAACATGTCAACCAGGTCATCACCGACAAAGATCTCAATGGGGTCCACTTGTATCTGTTGATACAGGTCGTCATTCTGGGATTCTGATGTAGTTTGTTTCGCTTCCTTCTCTTCTTCAGATTGCGGCGTCGAGTTCTTAAACGCGAAGTATGCAGCAGTTCCCACCAAGGCTCCAACCACCAAAACAGGAAGCGCCGGAATTCCCGGGAAGAACAGCATGAAGAACAGGCCACCTGCCACCATCAAAAGGCTCCGAGGATAGCGCGCAACCTGATTTGTTAACTCTTCACCAAACAGCGCGTCGGTCGCTGCCCGGGTGACGATAATCCCCGTAGCGGTGGATATAATCAGTGCTGGAATTTGCGTGACAATCCCATCACCAACGGTCAAGAGCGTATAGTTATGTAATGCGTCACTCCAGCTCATCCCCTTCTGAACCAATCCTATTGTGAGACCACCAATAATATCGATCAGGATAATGATAATCCCGGCGATGGCATCCCCTTTCACAAACTTACTGGCACCATCCATGGCCCCATAGAAATTGGCTTCTTTTTCTATGGCCTTACGGCGCTCACGAGCTTCGGTTTCATCGATCAATCCCATATTCAGATCGGCATCAATACTCATCTGCTTGCCAGGCATACTGTCCAACGTAAATCGCGCAGCCACTTCAGCGACACGCTGAGCACCATTGGTTACCACGACAAACTGAACCACAATCAGTATGGAAAACACCACCAAGCCAATAATATAGTTCCCACCAACAACAAACTCACCAATGGCGCCGATCACCTCTCCGGCATATCCATCTGAGAGAATCAGCCGAGTAGCTGCAATATTCAGTGACAACCTAAACAGTGTGGCTATAAGCAGCAAAGACGGAAATGTTGAAAACTCCAGGGGTTTATCGGTATAGAAGGTCAATAATAAAACCAACAGGCCGAAACTGAAATTAATGATCAGCAAAAAATCTAACATCCAGGCGGGTATGGGCGTAAACAGCACCATCAAGATACCCACCATCGATAGCACCAACACAAGCTCACTGCGCTGGCCAAACAAACGGGTCAACATATCGCCCCTATTCATATACCAACACCTGTAGTAGCTCCAGCCTTTTGCCGATATGCCACGCCCAGCAACCGCGCCACATCCTGATAAGTCCGCTCAGGCACTGCAGAATCAATGCGCGTTTTCTTGAACAGCAGCCGTGTCAGGCTCGGCGACTCTATTATGGGTACCTGCAGGCGACTGGCCTCACGGCGAATCAACTTTGCCATTCCATCGGCTCCCTTACCCACCACATGGGGAGCCCGCATAGTATTACGATCATATTTCAGAACAACGGCATAGTGGGTCGGATTGGTTATCACCAGATCAGCACCCTCTACTGACGACAGCGAACGCGCTCTTTTCCTTAGCTCCCGCTCCAGTTCCCTGCGCTTGGATTTAATATTCGGATCACCATCGCGACGCTTGATCTCATCCTTGAGTTCTTTTTTCGTCATCTTCAATTTATCGAGATACTCGTGCTTGACGAACAGGTAATCGATGATGGCAACCAGAATCATGGCGATGAGCAACTTAAATATCAGGCCACCAAATAAGTTCAGAAAGCTAGACAGATAAGAGGATGGGGCATGACTTAACAACTGCAAAAATGAGCGAAACTCATCTTTCGCAGCCCAATAGAGAATGGCGGAATACACAGCCAACTTGATCAGATTCTTGGCTGTTTCATACAGAATCCGCATGGAGAAGATTCGCTTGAAACCCTGGGCCGGGTTCAACTTTTTCAAGTCAGGTTTTAGCGGATGGGAGCTGAAAATTGGGCCAGTCTGCATCAGGTTGGCAGCTATACCGGCCAACATCAGGAACAAAACAATCGGGCTCGCAGCATACAACAAATCCAAAACCCACTGTTTGGCGAGCAAGTAAAGCTCCCCGGTAAGCAGATCAACCGTACCCGCTGACAGGAAGATTCGTCGGCAAATATTAAGCACATCCATGGCAAATGCCGGACCCAATGAAAACAGAAGCATCAGCCCCACCGCCACCATAAGCAGCGAGTTTACCTCTTGGCTTTTCGCCACCATCCCTTTTTTTCGGGCTTCCTCGATTTTGAAGGGCGTGGCCTGTTCTGTTTTTTCGTGCTTATCCGGTTCGTTCGCCATCGCTTCCCTCCTACGTTAACGCCTGTTGCCAAAAGCGAAAACTGGTATCAATCGTTCGCTCAATCAACGGGAACATGTAAGGTAAAGTAACCGCCAGCAGAACCAGCCCCAGCCCCACCTTGAGGGGCAAAAACAAAAAATATACGTTCATCTGTGGCATGGTTCTGGACATCACCGCAATGCCTGCATCTACAAACAACATCAACCCCACTACCGGCGCTACCAAAATAACGCCATTGGTGAAGGTCACACCAAACTGACTGACAATTTCGCTAACACTCAATGTTGAGAGCCCCTCACCCAGCGGAGACATGGATATCGAATAGACGATACCTTTCACCAGTAGGTGATGAAAATCACTCAGAAAAAATATCAGCGTGGCAAACAACGACAGCAAAGTACCCAGCAACGGGTTTTGATCATTGGTGGTAGGATTGAACAGGTTTGCCGCACCAAAGCCAGATTGAAAATCTAACAATCTCCCGGCCACCATAAACGCGGCGAACGCGGTATACATGCCAAAGGCCATGACTAATCCCAGCGTGACCTCTTTCACGAACATCAAACCAACACCAAATGCACTCGCGGGCGCCTCCACCAGCGGGATTTGAATCGCGTAAACCAGCAAGAATGCCAGCGCCAATACCAGATACAATTTTACTTGCGATGGCACCCGACCAAAGGCGTCTATGGGGGTTGCGAACATCAACACGCCCATCCGCGTAGCCAAGAGCAGCACCGTCAAGATTGCATTAATCTCAACAGAAATATTCACGGTTAAATCAGCCCGGGAATACTTTTGTACAGATTCTCTGCATAGGTTGTTAGAGTACTTAGCATCCAGGGCCCGAACGCAAAAATCACCACTACGATGGCCAGAATCTTCGGCACAAACGTTAGGGTCATTTCCTGGATTTGTGTGACAACTTGAATAATACTGATGATGAGCCCCACGACGAGTGCAACACCCAAGATCGGCGCGGCAATAATCGCTGAAGTCCACAGAACGTCTTGCGAAAGACCTAGTGCAACATCCGTATTCATCACTTGCCCCCCCCAGGGCATGAAAATTCCTGCTAGCTAAATGTGTTCAATAGAGCGAGACGTGGTTAGGTTGTTTAATTTAAAAGTTAAAACCGCTGCCATGCTTACTACCAGCTTCCGTGTCGGTTTGTTGTTTATCCAACTGATTCTTTTCAGCGCAGCAAGTTACATCATCTTCAATTCGCTGTACAGAAAAACATAAAACCACTCAACGATTAATACTACTATAAGCCGCTTAAGTGTTGATCTCAGAAGCAAATCAAGTACACTCCTTTCAATCAAAATTTATTCACGGATGAAGATGAAGTATGTTTATTCGTTGCACAAAGCTTCTACCGCTCCTGATGGCTTTATTGGTGGCGCTTCCTTCACAAGCTTCCGAACCAGCATCGGTAGCCCCCCATTTTTATGAAGTTCCTTTTACGGACACATGGAATACTACTTACGCGCCATTCAAGAATGAAGGCCCGTTACTGGACGGAGCGGATCGTGTGGGCAGCTATATAGTCGGCATCCCCGGGATGATCATATCCGTTCCCATCGGTGTGGTTGGGGCGGTATTTTCGCAGCTGACTCACAATGATTTTGATAAAGGCTTTGACGCCAGTGTAAACACCGTGAGCTCAGGTTTCGGCATCGTCGGCAAATATGTGGTAGGCACCCCGGTCTATCTGCTTAAAAAAGTATTTTACGATGCGCCCAAGGCAGTATTCACTTCTGAATCTGATCCCACGAACAACAAAGATGACAAGGACAACATCGATGGACCTACAGATATTTGATGCTGATGAGTTAATCGCATTAAGTCAGCTCGATCTCAGCAATAATCGGGTGGCTGAGGCTCTGGAAAAAGTCAAAAGCGCGCTGGAACGAACTGGCTGTCCAGTTGTAGCAAAAGCGTTTGCCGCCAAGATTTATGCACAATTAAAACTTTTCGAAAAAGCCAAGCCGTTATTTTCGAGCTTTCTTGATGAACACCCCAATGCTATTACAGAGCGCTTTCAGTTGGGCATGGTGAACCTGGAAACCACCGACTATGACAAAGCCATCAGAATCTGGAACGATATACTCGAAATCGAACCCACCCATCCACCAGCATTGTATTACAGCGCCATTGCCAATCTGGAGCTGGATAACCGGGAACAGGCGGAGCGCCACATTAATGTGCTGCTACAATCCGCCCCTTCAGAAAACCTGTATTTTGGCAAAGCCAAAGAATTACTGGATAGCGTAAATAGCCAATCCCGACAGCCACTCGCTAACACCAAAGAAATCTATCAATAAGCGCTATGAACCTGCACCAGCAAATAGATAGCCTGACCAAATTCCTGCAATCGGATCCGACCAACCCTCACATCATGGCGGATCTGGTTGATCTCTATCTTCAGGCCGGGCCGTTGGAGAATGCCCGGGAATTACTTGAGATAGGTATGGCAGCCTATCCCGATAACCCCCGGTTCAAATTCCAGCTTGCAAACGTTTGCCTGTCGGATGCAGACTTTGAAACTGCACAAAAACTACTGGAAGAATTGCTAGAATCCGGGTTTGATAACATCGGGGTGCAATATAACATCGCCCTAGCCAGTGCAATGCAGAACAACATGGAAAAAGCTCACAAACACCTGCAGCAGATTCGGCAAAATCCCGAAGACCGTTTTGCCGAAGGGGAGATTCTCTATCTACGCTCCCTGCATCACTTGGGCCAGATTGATGAGGCACTGGAACTCGGCTCCTCACTCACCGAAGCGTATAAAAATAACGGCGAGCTTCTTGGGGTACTTTCACTGTTGCACCTGGATAACCAAGCGTTCTCCCTGGCCCGCCATTACGCTGAACAGGCGCAGCAACTGCAGGTCAACAACCTTGAATCCTTATCCACACTGGGCACCCTATACCTGGATGAGATGGAAACTGCACTGGCCAAATCCTACTTCGATAAAGCCTTGGCCATACAACCGCAAGACGGCCGCGCCTGGCTCGGACTGGGGCTGAGCGAGCTATTGGATCAAAATCCGGATCAAAGCACGCGTCATCTGGAACAGGCTGTACAGCTGATGCCGGATCATCTGGATTCCTGGCATGCGCTGGCGTGGGCCAAGATCAGCAAAGGCGATATTGACGGTGCCGAAACAGCGGTAAACACCATCATTCAGAAAGAACCTGCAAACGCTAATGCCCATGGCACCCTGGCCATTATTAAAATAATGAAAGGCGACAAAACGGCTGCCCACGTCTTAGTCGATGAGGCCCTGCGGCTGGACCCGACCTGCTTCGCTGCATTGGCGGCTCAAACAATTCTGCGAGCCCCCGATTCACAGGCACAGGATGTGCGAAACAATCTGGATCTGTTGCTCAGTAAACCCCTGTTTAACGATGGTGTTACCGTGCGCGATACGCTTAGAAAATTTATAACCAAATACACTCCAGCAGGAAAAACAACAAAGCACTAGGAACCTGATTATGTCCAACAACTTATTCATAAGCTTTGAGCTTTCAGAACAGAATGAAGAACAGGAAAAATTCAAGAAACTGCTGGGCGCACTGGGCAATTCCACCCCGCTGCTGAACAACTGCTGGTATATCAATTCGTCCTATAATGCTGAAGAAGCGTTAAAGATTCTAGGCCGTGCCATGACGAAAGAAGATAAGCTTGTTATTGCTAATACCGCTACTGATTCTGTGATGTGGGCTGGGTTAGAGGAAAGGGAAGCGCGTCGTATTCGGCAGAATTGGAAAATGTCGTTGAATAAACCGAAGCTGGCTTCTTGATGCCTGCGCAAATAAAGATTGAGAAGCTCTCAATTACAAAGTTTAAAAATTTGAAGCGCCCACTCCCTCCTCGAAACTCACAAAGCCCGGCATTAGAACCGGGCTTTTCGCATCTAGCGTGAAATGCGCTAATTAACGCATTGCTGCTGTTTGGAACACAAGAGGGCTAAATAGCCCTCTTGCTCAAAGCCCTCTCAAGGAACCATTGAATTTTCCGCAGTCGCAATAATGAACAACAGCCGAATCGCGCCTCTCAAATCTTATTACCGAATGACAGACATTGCATTTAATCGAACTGTTGCCGGTTTTATTGAACTCGTCCATTGCAGATACAAATAGTTTCTTATCTTCTGGATTAAGAACTACCTTCTTAGACTGATCTGAACTCATAGTGTTTTCCCTCCTAATCCAGGTAAAGCTTTGTAAAGTCGTCTGAGGCTTTGAATTGCTTAACTGTGATATTTTCAGAGTGCAATCGCCTCACACTGTCTTTCAATAGTTGATATCGCTCGGTACTTGTGAGATCTGGAGCCAACTTCGCTGCCCGATAACTCGCTTGAAACTCATCCAAATACGAGCCAGGAGCAAAGTCTCTTCCCGCCAACGTCGAATATCTATGACCCACCACTTCATGGGCTAAGGTTGCTCGCATAGACAATCGATCTACGATAGATGACGCCACACCAGTTCCTGGATAGATATCGGGACCGACAAAAACTGTGTCTAATAAATCACTATAGTTTGATGGCGCGTCATAGCTATAGAATCGAATATTATCGGCGTCGGTGCCCAGTACTTTTGCATAGTCCAGAACATCTTGCTGCTGAGCACTTGTTAGTAGTTCGGTGTTACGATTCGCACCGCCGCTGAACCTCACATTATTGTTTGGAACAACCAAATTGTCAAACTTACTAAACGTTGGTTCAGAAATAACAGCAGGAGGCATGGAACCATTTTTCGTTCCACCACCAATCGAACCAGCAGCCCCCCTTCCACCACCACTAGCAGATCCGACAGTATCAAGGGTATGTACTCCAGCCATTCTACTGAGCGCTCCCACAGCCAACAACACGTCAATAGCTACATAGGCTTTTTCCCTCGATGGTGCATTCTTGAAGTTCTCGTAGCCTGCTTCAATTGAATCCATCGGGTCAAGAGCAAAGCTAACCATTGAGTTTACAAACGCCTGATTTACCTCCCTATTTGTTCCAACTCGTGCCAGGGTAGTAATACCTTCACCTGCCCTTGCCAGATAGCCTAAGGCTGCCCCGACGAAAGCTGCTGGAGCCAGCGTCATGGGTGAGTCAAAATTCCGTAAGACCATGTCGTCATAGGCAGTGGGGAAATTACCATACGCAGACGATAGACTTTCAAGTCCACCATCGATAGCGCGCATAAACTCGCTGTCTTCGAACCGCTGGATCATGTCTTTCTGGCCAACCGAATTGGAGAAATACTGAGCAGGCGAGCTTTCCTGAACGTCTACTACAGGGGTAGCGGAGTACGTTTTCGTAGATTTCGTCGTTCGTACGGGCTCAGTGGTATACGCGTCGTATTGCTTCCCATCCATAGGCGCTGCAGAAAGGTTGTTACCTCCACCGGCAGCCACTCTTGCATGCAGCGTATAGCTTGAATCATCCAATGGTTCGACGTTCAGATCTATCCATTCAGTTTGCTCTGTCGCAAGGCCAAGTACCGTTTGGCCAGTTTGCTTGGTGGCAGAGAATTCATAGCGACCGAAATACTTCGTTGTGAAATCGACTGTAAACGAGCCGTTACCCTTATCTCCTCCACCTATTGTAGGTATTTCGCCCCCAAAAGCACCAGACTCGGCCATATGCATAATCCGTTGGACTATTCCATCGCGCCCAAAACCCTCTTTCATATCCGCTTGTAGAGTATTAGTGATGTCTTGAGCGGAGATACCACTGTTCGCAGCAACTTCAGATCCGGTACGTTTAGCGCCGCTAGCCGTATTTGGATTGCTGGCTCCTGTTCTGTTGCTATCTTTGATCGCCTTGGCTAACGCTTCCAGTGGGTCCATTCCGGAAGAATTTACGGCGGTTTTTGTCTGATTTTGCTGTAGATTCTGCTGAGTTGGCGCCCCACTCAATGCTGCAGCACGCTGCTGATTCTCCGCATTGACCTGAAGATCAGCGGCTACCTCCAACTCAACCTCACTGCGGGTCAATGAGTTCGGTTGATTGGTGGTTTCGCCTGCATTGCCGATGCCAAAGAGGTCGGATAGTACGATCTTGGAGAATTCAGATAAGCCAAGCTCTTTGCCTTTTTCTACTTTTTCAGTAGGAGCCGCGGCCCCCAACCCTTTCAAGTAACCGCCTATGGAATTACCAACGAGGCCGGACACAAATCCAAAGGCATCCGGATCGCGATTATCGATCAGTTTGTCGGACGCCACACCCACTACCGAACCAATTGCGGTGCTGGCGAAGCTTCCGCCCAGGCCCTTGAGATCCAGTCCACCGGTCACCTCTTCTGTCACCGAGCCGCCAAAGGCGGATGCTGCCACGCTGGTCCAGCTAAAGCTGGTATCCAGTCCGGCCAGTTTATCACTTCCGACTCTGGCGGCGTACATCATGGCACCTTTGACAAACTTCACACCAAAGCTCAGTTCGCGAACAGTTTTCACCCCTTCAGCGGCTTTAGCACCTTCTTGCAATCCTTTGAAGTAGTTGCCAATACCTGCTGTGGCCAGGGAGGTTAAGCCACCGGCAAACGCTTCACGCAGACTGACATCGTCTTCGCGCAATCCTGCTTCTTTCATCAGGAACTGGCCCACCAGGGAGCCGACTACGCCACCCAGGAATATGGCCCCGACCGCTACGCTAGTCCCCACAGCAGCTCCGGCTACCGTAGCAGTTCCCGTAGTCAGCAAGGATGTGCCTGCCGCCCAGCCGCCACCGGCTGCGGCACCGGCAGTAAGCACTGTCACCACGATGATTATGATTATGATCACAATGGCGTAGATCAGCTGGGTGAAGATGCTCTCACGGGGTGCATCCGGCGCCGGTGTGGTTGGGCTCAAGTTGCCCAGTGCCTGGCTTTGATTGAATGGCTTGAAGGTGTCGGTACTGTTGTGAATGGACTGAGCATTGGGAATCTGCAGGCTTTGCCCTTCAAACAGATGCGCGCCAGGTTCCAGACCATTTGCCTGGGCAATCACGTACCAGCGGCTGCTGTCACCAAAGACGCTGGTGGCGATTGAACTCAGGGTATCGCCGCTTCGCACCGTGTAGGTGGTATTGCCTTGGGTCGGATCAAACTGGGTAAAGCTGGCATCAAAGTCCGCCGACTGCCGGGCATTTGCGATTCTGGCATCACGCCGTTTCTGAATGACTGAGGCCTGTTCTGCCAGATCCTTATCGTTCTGATCAGCCGCGGCCTCTTGCAGTTGGAAGCTCTCTTTACGTTCACCCAGGGTGGCGGCAAAGTTTTTATCGTATAGGTTGCCATCGCGAATTTCGCCTACCTGCTTGCCATCGAACAGGAAGTAGCGATAATCATGACTATAATTGCCAAATCTGCGCAGGGTCGAGCGTTCTTTTCGATAGATGGTCTGACCATTGATGTCGTTCACATAGGTCTGCTTACGGGCACCCAAACGATCGTAGACTTCAACAATTTGGCCATTGGCATTGTATTTGAAGTCTGTGTAACCAGCTCCATCATCGGTGGTGCTGCGCACCTGCAATTGCTGAGCACTATCCCAATAGGTGTACTGGGTTGTCGAGCTCACCTCGCTGCTTGAATAGGAGCGCAGAACACCTGCCGAATCATAATTGAAGCTGGTGTCCTTACCGTATTTGAGATCGTCGATATAGGTCTGCATGCCATCTGCATCGTAATGATAACTCTCGTGTTTATAGAGGTTATCACCGGTGCTTCCACTTCCACTGTACTCTTTGAGCGTCAGCACGTTGCCCCAACTATCGTTGGTGCGCTCCAGGTAGGTTCGGCTGCCCACCCTGACCCGCTCGAGATGGTCGTTGTCATCGTAGGAATAGTATTCCTTACGCCCATCATGCTCCATTGCGAAACGAGAATGATCGTTATTATAAGAGAATACATAAGACTGCTTGTTAGCAAAGATGGATCCCGCTCCCCTGGCACCAAACAGCCTGCCCTGACTGATCTTCAGCAGGTTACCGTTGTAGGAATACCAGTTGGATTCTGACTGGCTTCCGGAGTCGGTGGTGTAGGTGGCATATTTGTGCCGGATGTTGCCACCCCGGTCATATTCATAGCTCAGACTGTATTGACCGGCTTCTTCCAGATAGGTCATGCGATCCAGTAAGTCATACTGGGCCGTGATCTCTTGGGTGAAGACATGCTTGCCCTGGGCATCGACGTGATACTGCTTTTCACCGATCTTATTGCCCCGACTGTCGTAGGTGTAGTCAACGAAGTTGCCCACGCCCACATCGTCTATGCCAACGATCTGCCCCCAACTGTCATAACGGTAGTAGACCTCCTGACCGGTGTAGATTCCGCCATCAGCCTCCTGCGTAGTGGGAGACAGGCTGATTTGCGTGATCATGTTACCGTTTAAGTCGTAGTCGTACTTGAACTCGTGGTCACCCAAATCGATGTGGTAACGTCGCTGGCCGAAGTAGTCGACGTAGTCATCCAGAGATCTTTCCGTCACCGTTTGATCCTGGTACTGCTTGATTTCCCGCCTCAGGACACCACCAATACCCACCAACGATCCCCCAAGACCTGCAATGGAGTTGTTCGCCGTTTGGACGATGTACTGGTATTGCGTATTTCGACCTTCAAAGGACTGCACGTTGGTTAGACGGCCTAGCGCGTCGTAGGTGTTGGTCTGGGTGACGGAAGCAAGGATGCTTGATCCATTGCGATACACGTCCTTGGTTTCCGTCAACAACCGGCCCGTACCATCATAGGTACGAACCAATGTACCTTCTATGCCCTTGCCGGTTATGGACACCTGAATGTTTCCGGTGGCGTACTCATAATCGAAGGTTTTGCCATCCGATATCAGAATCTGCCCGAACTCATTGTAGGTGGTTTCCTCAACCCGAGAACCTTCCTGTTTGAGAGTGACTTTGTCCAAGTTCCATTCTTGATTGATCATCACTCCATTGGCATCTTCTAAATATATTTGGCGGTTGAAGCCATCATAATAGAAACGCTGATCCGGCCGTCCGTTAACAATCATGCCATTTTCTTTGGTCCACTGAACGTCCGGCAGCACCCTACGTATCAGGTTTCCGCGTACATCATACTCCATGGTGACGATGGCTTTATCCGCATCGTTTGCTCCATAGGTATACTGGTTCGCTTCCTCCACGACATTGCCGAATACATTGTACAACTTGTCACTGATCACCGAGGCCGGTAAAAACAGACCGGATGCCAAGATGTTTTGCAAGCTGGTTGTGTAAGTAGGCGTACGTTCAGAAGCCGGCACGTTGTTATGAGATAGGATGGAAATGGATCGATTCGTATCGCTAGAGATCGAGAACCGACCAGTCACATTATTGATGAGTTCGCCATTGGCATCATACACCAGATACTCATAATCATGCTGGCCTGAAGGCAGGCTATCCACATCCATCCACCATTGGCCACCAACGGCTGCCTGTGTGGCGAAAACACTAGTGTAAGGCACGCCGGTGCCCGCTGGCCGATGCCTTAATTCAACCCTGGTGGCTTCTGCCGGTTGATCCAACACTTTCAGCATAAGCGGTGTGGAGAACCGCATGGTGCCGGAACCATAACGATGGGTATCCTCGTACTCCACACCATCCCAACTCGCTTTGGGCCTCGGTGTTTTTGGCTTCTTCACACCTTTAAATGATACGTCGCCAGAAGACCAGAGCTCCCAAACGCCTTCCGCGTTTTTGATGTAGATATTGACATTGGTGAAATAACGGTATTTGTCAAGTTCGTTATAGCTGAGCCTGGGATCGCGCTCTTGGTGGCCAAAACTTCCCAGCAGGTTAAATGTTCTAGGTCCAGACCCAATCGTACTGATTATTGGATCAGGGTTGATTAAGTTCGCCGACCAGTTATTTGACCACTCAATCTTTATCTCACCACTGTAATCCGGAATTGATGGTACCGTGAGGGACAGATTCGTTAACAGGTTCTCCTTGGTACCCATATCGGAAGAGATATCCTTCTTGTGCCGGGTCACATGCACACCCCAAGAGACACTTATTTGGGATTCGGTCTGCGAGCCCAGACTACCTCCCACGAATTCAGGAAGATCGATCGAAACCACTCCGGCGTCGGGCTCATCTATCGAACTGAACAATGCATCCGTATCGACCGCCAGCGTTTGCACTAATCTATTGTTACTATCATAACGTTTGACGGTTACGCTGAAGCCATCGGAGTGGGATTGTTGATAGCTGAGGATTTCCGCAAGCGTCATGCTGCTCAGGTCAATGCCTGCAGCAGTGATTTCAAGGGTTCGATTACCCGCAACATCGTAGTAATAAACCTTATCAACGCCATCCTTATCATTGGTTCGAACCAGGCGACCGAGTTTATCGTATTCGAAGTACTCCTGATCCTCTCCGAAACTGCCTCTCAGGATAATCTCGCCATGGGCATTGTAGGATTGGTTACGTTCGTCCAACAACGCGCCCACATCAACACCATCCCACTCATAGGTTGAGCGTTTGGTTTCCCGTCCCAACCGATCATATTCGATGTGAATATAGGAGTGGGATACATGATCCCAGATATCCTGCAGATTACCGCTGCTATCATAGCCGAACGCTTTGTGATCCTTATAGCCTTCAACCGTTGAACGATCTGTGGAGGTAGTTTGCTGGTAGTTGACCGCACCAAATTTGTCGATCCCTTGTTCGATGGCAGCTTGCCCGAAAATATCGTACCCGTAGTTGATTCGGCGGGCATCAAAGCCAGTTTCATACGTCGCCGTACTCGTCAACTGACCCAGCACATTAAAGGTTTGCTCTACGGTCTGCTGTTCATTCAGCACATATGAGGTGCCCGTAGTAACAGCGCCCACAACCTGCTTGATGAGATTACCGGAGTGATCGTATTCAAATGTTTTTACGATGTCCCGTAGATAATTATTACCCTCACCCAGCAATACGTTCTTGGCACGTTCCTCTGTTACCCACCCATAGGCATTGTACTGATATTGCACAACACGGTTGTTGGTATTGGTAGCCAATGATCGTAGCTCGATTGCACGCTGAATATTGGTGTCTGAAAGATCACCTCCAACCCAAGAGAGGTCAAAGCGATCTTCATATTGAGTGACCTGGTAAAGGTACCCACTCGCGTGATACTCCCGCTGAACCAGAGCACCAACGCTATCGATGGTGAACACCTCGCGACCGTATTGATCATAGACATGATGAACGCTATTGCCTTTCACATCGATGTCATTAATCAGTCGACCATTAACATCGTACTCATAACCTATTACGACGTCGCTCTGATAGAAGCTCTCACCGCCCTCAACGTCGGTATTGAAATGGGTGACGCTGAGCGTACGCTCTTCAATTACTTGTCTGGCTTGATTAAAGAGGAAGGAAGCCCCACGGTAGGCCGTAGGGTTGACTGCGGCAGGAATCGATACGGGCCGGGTGGCAAACACGCCAACAGGCTCATCGTAGGTACGCAGTTCAATGGCATTGTTTTGCTTATCCAGCACGGTAGTGTGGAGGTAGCCTTCGGCATCAATCGTTGCAATGCGTTGATTCAGGCCATTGTAATAGTGATATGTATTATTTACGCCACCTTTAGTCTCCACAATGGTATTGCCATGGGCATCGTACTGATAGGAAGTCACAGTTCCAGTGACATCCACCTTTGACTGTATCTGGCCCAATTCATTGTACTGAATGGTTTGCAACGCCGGACCACCAGCGTAGCCAATGGCCACCTGATTGCCAAACTCGTCAAAGCCATACTCAGTGAAGTAGTAATCACCGCCATCAACCGTCAACCCTTGTGGCGAACGCTGACCTACGCGATCCCCTCTGGCGTTATAAATACTATAGAACACGTCTGATTCACTATCTGCAGCGGCTGCGAAGAGCTTGGTACGAAGTGAAGTCTGATTACCGGCGCCATCGTAGGAGAGAGATTTAACCCTGCCAGCTACGTCTGTGTGCGAAATCAGTCGGCCCATGGCGTCATATTCGAAGGACTCGATTTGAACACCAGAGCTGATGTCACTTAACAATGACAGCATAGCGTCCAGGTTGGTTAATGAATTAAACTGCTCAGTCAGTACGTTTTTGTGGTAACGAGTCTCCAGCTTATTACCGACACCATCATAGCTATGCTGCTTGGTATAACCTTCGGCGTTGACTTCAATGCGCAGCCGGTTATTGACGTCATAGAAGAAATATTCGTTAGTCCCATCAAAATGCGTCAACCGGGTTACATTACCAAAGGCATCGTAGGACCGATAGGATGTCCGATTCTGAGTATCGGTTTCTGACACCAAACGACCATGCACATCATAGGCTTTATGCACAGAATACAGATCCAGAATTTCTTGAAGTTGCTCCGCCGTTAAATTGGTAGCCAACTGCGGCATACCCAGGCGCGTACGCATGTCCATGGCCCACTCAGAATCACCATACGCCAACTCAACACCCGACATATTTACTTCTGTAATGATGTTGCCAAACTCATCGTAGTAGTAGAGTTCACTGGATTCATCAGCTGTACCAAATGCGGACGTCACCTTCACCAATTGCCCACGATCGTCGTAATAGCTACGAGTAACCTGCTCATCTGCAGTTTCATACGCCGAATGTTTCTCCGTCATATTACCAAAAGCGTCATAATAGTATCGCTCATTAGTAACAATCTGACCCGCACTGGATTCAATCCATTTCTGTATTAAATGTCCTTTGGAATCGTAATCATAGGCTACCGTCGACGCCGCTCCTTCGGGCGTTGTGCTGACCCAGTCAGTGCTGTAGTCAGTTAATTGCTGGTAGGTGTACTCACGCAGCACATTCCCATTGGAATCGTAGGTAAACCGGGTAACATAACCCTTGCCAACGTTCACTTGGTAGCCTTGCAGGTTAAACACCGTGCCTGCCGCATCAACATCCATAGGCTGGAATATCGCGGTAACACGATCGAGCGCATCATAGGCAAAGTATTTGGTAAATCCGTTCTTATCGGTTATCTGAACTCTGTTACCACGGGTATCATATTGATACTGCTCTGAGTAACCCAGCCCATCCTCTATACTGATCAGTTGCCCCAAATGGTTGTACTGATTAATGGTAGTTCGATTGTCTGCGATCTGTTCTGGTGTTAGGGTTATAAGCGCCCCGAGTACTTCGTCACGGGCAAGTGAAATATTGTCTAAATCTATTGCAGTCGCGTATTCTGTTTTCTGCACCACCTGACCTTCAGCATCGTTGGTATAGTGAACCACGTTGCCCAGCCCATCTACCTCAAACTCCAAGTACCCACGACTATCATAAAGATAGGTGACCTCATTCCCCACATTGGTATTGAGCGTTCCATAGGACGCAAATACAAAGTCGTCATAGATGCCAACAACGCCTTTGCCCTTGATCTCATGATGCAATCCACTTGCCGTATCACGATACTGGATAACCATGTCATAGGTATCAGGCTGAATCAAGGCATGCTCAAATACCAGCACACCATCTTGATAGCCTGCTGGAAGATAGGCGTATTCCGAAGCACCTTCCAGCTTTATCCCGACCATTGTCGTTGCATTTAGATAGGGAGGCAGTCCGGCTATCTGGTATGTTCCAACCTCTTGGCTCTCGGCACCCACACTGTAGTCAAAGCTATCCAGCTCAGTGACAACTCCCTGAAAATCGTAGGCCCGGATCTCAAGATGGTATTTGCCCGTTGGCAAAGGAGAACCTAGGTATAGATTGATATCGCCATCAAACTGGCCTTGCGCAAGAGCGCTGTGATTGATATAGGTGAAAGCAGAGGCATTCACGATATCATTGGAGTCGATACTGTTGACTAGCACCTCAACATATTGGGCATTTTGCGCCACGGCCACACTGAGATAACTCCCCAAGGAACTGCCCTGCGAGGACGAGGTAGCTATTGTATTACTATCGATTGACGCGGTTAATGACTGCTCCGCAACATTCGGCGAACCTTCAAATGAACCAGTTATCTCATGTTTTTCATTACCAAATTGGTCGGTGATTATGAGCTGGTAGTCATGAGAAACATCATTAAGAACCTGGTCAAAATTAACAACATAGTTTCCACCAGATAGAATAACCGGAACATCGAGATAGGTTTGACTTGTAGCTTCCTTGTACTGGAATTTCACGGAATCACCGGGAGCCAACGGCAGCTCCTGCTGACTCCAGCTGATTACTTGTGAATTCCTGGTTGCAGGAAAGAGTTCGTAGTAGAATTGCTCTGTACTTGAACCCGTTCCGTCATTGTAATAAGTTCTTAGCTGTATATAGAATTGTTCAACTTGGAGAATATCATCGATTTTCTGCTGATCACTTAGGGTGATCTGGCCTACATAGTCATCCCCCAGTATCAATTGCTCGACATAAGGATGGGAAGTATAGGTGTGTAGCAGGTTACCTGTATCAATACCCCCGGCGCTATTTAAACCATACACACTGACTTCCACCCGATCGATCGTCGACAAATCAGTCGAAGCAAAGTCGTAGGCAATCGAGCTCCCTGTAGTAAGCTCTTCCGCGCTGTAGTAAGTCGAACTCAGCGTTCTAGAACTGCTGGACACATCGTATGAGGTGCTGAACCCTCCGGACATACTTCTCAGTGACTCACCATCTTCTCCATAAAAATCGACTTCATAATAGTAGGTGGTGCTATCAAGAAGGTTTTCCATATAAACATGAACAACCTGCGAATCGCCAAGATTCTCGCCCCCGGAAAGGGAAACCGATCCAACGTGCCAAATGTCCGAACCATTTTCTCTGTATTTAAATTCGGCTTCAGTGGCAACACCAAGTGCTGGCTGTTCCCAGGACAAATACACCGGATCCACCGGGCCTTCTGGATCCACTTCAGACAAGACGAGTGAATGCTGTACTCGAATCGTAACATTATCAGCCCAGTAACCATCATCATTACCAACGGGTATGTATCCATCTATGGGATTAAAGACACCCTGAGCATCATCGGCCGGCCCTGTAACAGTAGGATCAATTTCACCAGTTTGATAGTTGCCTTCGGCCGCATCATTACGTAATTCTATTTCTATGCGGTAATAACCGCTATCGAGATCAAGATCTGTGAGGTTAACCGTTCCATCCCAGTTTGTGTCAGCATGCCAAATCCGACCAATAACATTGGAAACACCATTTTGATCCGCTACCGACATAACGTCGATAACTTCACCCAACAATGTTTCTCGTGATGAAACATATTGATAATCGGTCAAAGTGTCAGAATCAGGATCCTCATCCGCTCGGTATATATGAGCGATCACCGAGGTGGGATACTTACCAGAACGGGAGTAGTAAGAATCGATATCAATGGACAGGCCATTCGCGTTCGTCTCCAGCGCATAATCCACTAGCGTAGAATAATCACCAATAACGAAGCTGCTGGGATTGGTATACGTATCCGACACACCCACAGTGTGAAAATTAAACGCAGCCCCACTTGAAGACACCGTAACAGACACAGAATCCGTTTCCGTCACCACACCAGAATTCAGCCCAACATCCAGTAATTCATAGGGCTGGGATACGCTTGCGCTGCTACCCACTACTTCATTGGTGATATTTAACGTTACTGTATTACTCGTAACAACGTCATTCTTAATGGTGTTCTGAAGAGCGTACTCTTCGTTAGAACCGATAGTTTTTATCTCTGAACTGACAGTAGTCTCCGAGCGGATCGTTTCCCCTTTCAACAAATCTATCAATTCGTCGTAGCTCGTTGCATCGCTAACGACGACCGCATACTGATAGGTGATTTCCTGTTCCTTCAACCCAACAAAATTATATCGGTATTCAGTGACATAACCGGAATCATCAACGGTGAGTGACAGTTTGTCAGATTGGTCGTAAAAGTAGCGCGTTACTTTGGTGTCGCTGTCATCCAAGTTCAATCCTGCAACATGCAAAGAAAACGCTTGATAAAACTCAGAGTATTTGTCAGTTGGTGAGCCTAGCTCAAAGCTGTCTACCGTAAAGGTTTGGTAGTATGTTTCCTTGACCTTGTTACCATTACCGTCGTAGTCATACGACGTAACGAAGCCCCCAGTATCTACCCGATATCTCACCCGATCCAACCCATCGTACAAGTTGCGACTTTCGAGATGTTCGTTGAAATCAAAAACCGAAGAGTCTAAAGCCTGCAAATCAGCAATAAGCGCTTCTTCAGAGTATGAGCCAAAACTAGCGACAAGCGCTAAAGGCAAAGCATCTTCAAATCGTTTTTCTTGAACCTGGTTGCCCAAAGCATCAAAAACATATTGGGTTAAATAGCCTTGGGAATCTAATGTGAAGGCTACGTTACCATTGCGATATCGAACATACTGGGTGACCTGAGGCTGTACCGCGCTATTTTGCACCGCAAGTAGAAGCAGACCACCCAACTGTGCTTCCTTGTCACCTGTCAATTGAACGCCGTATGCCAACCCAGTATCGACGCCTTCCTGGTAGTAACGCGTTTCACGAACCAGCTCACCACGCACATCGTATTCGTAGGACGTTACAAACCCTAGCGCATCAATAAAATACGCAGGTTTACCAAGATGGTTGTAAACCGTAGCAATGCCAACCGAAGAAGCATTTGCTGCCGATAGCACACTCTGTACTTCCGATGCACTGGCAAATAACTGGTAGGCAATGCGCGTGTCATAGAGCGCAGAGGCCTCTAGCTCTCCAAAGCTATTATAAGAATACCCCTTTACATTGGAAATCTGCGACTCATCGTAGGTTGATATTTCATAGACCAACTGATCCAACGGGTCGTAAACAAACTGGACCCGCTCTGTGTTTTCAAATGTCAACCCATCAAACCCCTGAAACTGTAGGGCCTGCTCCACCAATTCCAGCGTCAACGGAATCTGATAATCGATATCGACAGATACTTTATAAACTATGATCTCTTTTTGTTTGTCGGTATTGGTAAACACATATTCCGTAACGATATTATCTGGGTCAATCTCGTAAATAACCCTGCCCATGGCATCATATACAGAACGGGAAACCGAATTACCAGTTAAACCGGCTACGACCTCTGCAAAACTCTCATCCGATATGTCGGCCAACCCATCCAGCAATAACACTTCACCGTTATACTTGGTCGTACTCGCCAGTCGCCCTGCGTGATCGTACTGATATTCTATGACTTCCCCGCTGGATTGTATTTCGAACCGGATCTGGCTTTTCGCGTCATAAACATATTTGACACGGTTTCCGTTGCCATCCACTTTCCAGCTTAAACGATCCCATGAGTCATATTCGCTAACAACAGCTGAAAAACTGTCCACACCATAGTTGATGGTCTCAATAATCTGACCTGCTTTATTGAAAATGTAGTCCGTTTTGGAGAATTGCACATTACTGGACAGCAGCGCATTAAACTCGGATACATCCTGCGGCAGCGAATTGAGCGGTGACTCATACACTCCTACACTTTCAACCTCGCCAAACGCAGTGTACTTATATTCTGTTACGTAGCCCTCTGCATCGACGGAATAAACATGATTGCCCGACAGGTCATAGTAGTCAGCCGACCTCTCTCCGTCTAAGCCTACAAGCAATTCCGCAACAGATTGCTCGGTAACTTCGGCAGGCACACTGATGCTGTCATCATAAAACACGGTAGCCGTTATCTGATTCAGACTGTTGTAGATGTACTCTATTACGCCGCCATCATTATTAATATCAAAACGAAGATTTCCACCCTGATCGTAGACTTTATAGAGGTGTCGATCATTTGCAGAACCAGTCATCAAGAGTGCATTAACAGAAGCCACGGTGTTTTCTGAAGACAAAGAAGCCACATCAACTGAACTAGCATATTGATGTGAAGCAATCACAAGCCCCAGATGATTGTAATCAAACGAAACTACAAACCCTAAAGTATTGATATTGTATTTTAGTCTTCCATCTTCGTCGTAGACCAACCACTCTTCACTGCCATTTGCATTCGATCGATACACTTCACGGCCTAGATTGTCGTATACCGAGTTTCTGGTAACCGATAAGCCTGCTGGATCAGATATCGTAGCGACACGATTGCCCATTGCATCATAGCTGTAACGCACCGTTTCAAAGGGCTGAACTGAATCCAGATAGGCTGTTGCCACATCCAAACTTATGAAGGTAGCGGCCTCCACACGCCCTGAAAATCGATCGGTTTGTGTGAGATCACCTAGTTCGTTATAGGTGTTACGGATGATATTTTGGTTTGAATCAATCTCAACTACTAAGTTGCCAGCTCCATCATAAAGAGATCGGGTTTGTTTATTGTCAGCCCATCGTTCTCCGTACCAAGGTTTATCCTCGTATCCATCGACAAACACACCCCGCTCCGCCAACCAGAACTTAATCAGGTCACGGGTTGGTTTCGCCTCATCAAACCCCGCAAAATCCTTCTCAAGATCTAACTTGTCACGATACTCAAATGTATCCAGGATATTACCCCAGCGGTGTGAATGAACCACCAATCCCGATGGCTCTACCGTAATGGTGGACAAACCCGACGCACCCGAATAGTACCATTCATATCGATCCAACCCGCTGGGTTGAATCAACTCTTCCAATTGATCTACCGGTGTACTTACGGTTATCTCACTCATATCCAATCGGTTGGAATATGATATCGTTTCGGTTCTATTCCCTATCCCATCATATACGTAGCGGGTTATTGCACCGTCCTGCGACACACTAAAGATCAGACGACTTGCAGAGTCGTAATAGTTGAAGGAGGTATGGCCCTGACGATCCACCACGGAAACCAAATTACCAACAGCATCGTATCCGTAGATTTCCGAACCCATGAAATTGATTTCTGAAATCACTCGTCCAGCGGCATCATACTCCCAAGACGTCACTCTATCCTGGTCAGACACGACTAATATCGACTCAAGCTCAGATACGGTGACTATCAATCCCGGAGTCAATTCGCTCACTGGTGAAGACAGTTTCGCTTCACTGGTACGATTACCTATATCATCATACTCATTCTTAGTGACATAGCCTTCGCTGCTGACACTATAAATCAATCGCCCCAAGGTGTCATAAATGTATCGTACTTCTATATCACGCTCATCTGGAGCAGCAACCAACGCCATCACTGATCCATATGCACCATCAGACTGCATATCAATCGTGGAGACATCTATCGGCTGATGACTGGTGCGTGTATAAATGACTCTTCCACTGACATCGTACCGCCTAAGTGTCACCGTGCCCAGAGCGTCAACCACCAAACCCGGCCGTCTATATTCATCAAATAAGGTAACGGTTCGCCAAGATGCAGAATCAGATGAGACCTCAGGTAGTCGGGATTCAACCTGCCCTATAGTCAAGGAATTTTCATTGAGCCCGGACAGCTCAATTGCATCCTGAAATTCGACTGACGATAACAGATCACCATTATCATCAAACAGATTTTTAGTCACTCCGTTATCATTATTGATACGGTATATTATTTGGCCGTCTGCATTATATACCGACAGCTCTCTCATATCATTTTGAGCATCTTCAATCAAAACTGAGGCTATGGCATCAATGGTAAGCGCCTCAGAAACGGAAGTTGCTGGGATAACGTGTGCGAATCGAACAACCTTGGTCAACTTAGAATTCAGATCATACGCATACTCAGTAATTTGGCCCTCGCCAGTTACTTCGTATTTTAGATTGCCAACTTGGTCATAGACGAACCTTGTACTGTTTCCATTCTCATCCAGAACATGGTCCACTTCCTGATGCCTTGCATCATAGTGATAGACTTTCTCCAGAGCCATCCCATCAGGATCTTTGACTTCTTTGACCAATCTATTTAGATCATCAAAGTAGTAATCTTGTATGAAGCTGTTTTCCTCGCTCAGATCCGTTCTAACTTCCCTTAATACATTCCCCAACCCGTCGTAGACAAATAAGCTTTGGGAGCTTGACGCATCATTGAGATCACTACTAAAACGTTTAATCGTTACCGCATTACCACTGGAATCAAAAACGGTTTCGGTGAGTTTTCCAGCAGGATCAATGGCCGTGACTTTTAAACCCTGGCCTTCATAAGCGTAGCTCGTTGACAATGCTTGACCGTCAGCATCCACAACCTCAATAGAGAGTTTTCCGGATGCGTCGTACTGGTAGTGTGTTCTTACTCCGTCTCCGTCATATACGTTCTTCACTTTCCCATTCGTGTAGAACTCAGAGGATTCCAACAGTACCAAATCATTGTTCGACAAACGTTGATAAACTCCTTCCAGATTGCCATCTTTGTCAAACTGGAACTCCATCACCTGACCTTTTCCATCTTCTGTTCTAAGAGTTTGGCCAAACCGATTGAAGTATGTTTTGTTGGTTACACCTGAAGGAGTAGCGATTTCTATACTACGCTCACTATCATCGTAGCTGTGGATTATCGTATTACCCAGCTCATCACGGTAACTGATTTTTCGGCCAAATACGTCGTAAGATGTGACGTTATCTGAGTGGATTACATCGTCAGCCTGCAGCCGTTGCCTGATAACAGTACGCCCATCATCCTGATAGACATATCGTACTGCCTGACCATAACCATTGCGCTCCTCAACAACACGCCCAAAGGCGTCATATTCTGTGACTTTGACTGTTTGAGAACGCTCCCCAACCGTCGCTGCTACAATCTGATTACCGCGACCGTCATACCCATATACCTGAACCAAAGTGGACTCTGCCCGTTGGAGATTGGTTACACCCATCGCAACCATCTCTTGGTGCCGGGAAATCAGTTCTCGATGAGCATTGTAGAGAAATTCTGTGGAATAGCCCTCCGCGTCAGTTGCTTGTACCAGTTGCCCAAGCGCATCGTAGCGATAGTCAGTTTGGATATCAGCACTTGGGTTGGACAGTGATAACAAAGCGCTCTCTAATTCTGATGTAACGTCTCCACCCAACAACCCTGCAACATCAGAGGGTGATAACCGATCCCAGTACTTGACCTTCTTTTTCAGGTCTCCATATACGCTGTATTCATTCTTGACGACTTCACCTGCACCATTGATTTCATAGAGGAGATGGCCAACATCATCGTAGTAGTAGTAGGTGGTTAGACCCTCAGAATCTACTTTACTAACCAACAAACCGATAGTGTTGTAAGCAAAGTGGGTTCCATGACTAACGTAGAGTGATTCCAGTTCAGATTCTGATGGATTAGGCAATAATGTCGCTGCAGCCTTTCCACTTACTTCGGCAACAACCCGGCCTTGAAGATCATATTTTCTCCAGACTTCACGAGCCTCAGTTTGGTCTGCAATGGAGTCTCCGAAACGCTGGTACGTAATATTACCTATCTCATCGTATTTTACCTCTGAAATAGTCCCTTGATAATCAATGCTCTGAGTGACACGATTCAGTGCATCGTATTCGCTTTGGGTTAGCTGATCCTGTGAACCAGATGCTCTTGATATGAGCGTATTTAGAGTGTCATTATCAACATCAAAATCGGTTACTGGGAGTTCGTAACGATGCGCATCAAGCAGGTTACCAACACGATCGTGACGATATTCTGTCAACACATTATCAAAACCGAGGCTGCCCCTTAAGCGTCCGAAGGAATCATAAAAGTGATGCCTTTCCCAATTGTTACCGCCTGAGGGCCTGAACTCGTCAATAACCGCATCGTCAGATAGGGGCAACATCTCAGTCTCATATCGCACTTCTTTTACCAGGCGCCCAAGACCATCATAAAAGGACTCGGTAAGATATCCGTCGGCATCCAGAACACCGGAAACACGACCCAGAGAGTCATAGAAATATTGCGTAGTTCTTGCCTCCGACTGATTATGGCCGCCAACTGTCGGCTTCAGGGTCAGCAGCACACTGTTACTGCCACCTTGATTGTCCACCAGGAATTCACCCGCACCTTCGTACACGGTCTGGCCAGTCACATTATCACAATAGGATACTTCGTAGGTGTGCACTCCAGACTCAAGCACACCAACAGGGAAAGTAAACAGTCCATTCTGAGCCACCACCTTGAAGGACGGCATGCCATCGACGGCCATATAGGCATCTACGTTGGAATTTATTGTTGGATCTGACCAGCTCAGAGAGGTAGATTGGATTTGTCGCGGCTCAGCCAGCTTGGCTAATACATCCTCAAATTCCCAGACGGTTTCTATACCACCATAGGTGAATTTTATTTGATGCACATAGCCAAGGCCTTTTGCATTCCCACTAGAATCGAAATATCGTTCAAGATAAATTATATCTCCCGTTTCTATTATTGTTAGTTTAAGAGCAAAGGTACTGAAAACATGATTCCGATCCAACCAAACACTTTCAGGAGAGATATCTGAATCAAACTGAACGGTATCTGTCTCAACATCCAATGCCGTATTTAAACTGTTATCTATATTTGTTGAGCCGCTTCCACGCTTTACAAAATAGAGATCGTTCCCTTCTTCCCCAGCTACGTATTCATAGCGGTCGCTTGAAGAACTATATTTGGAGTGGTCAATTACAATAACGTCATTACCGTCACCACCAAATATTCTGTCATTACCCAGCCCGCCGACGATATAGTCGTTACCGGAACCACCCCAAATTTCATCGCGCCCTTCAGCACCGTATAGCTGGTCATCATCACCATCTCCGTAGATGGTATCATCACCCCCACCCCCATGAATTACGTCTTGCCCTTGTAATCCATGAATTTCGTCAGCGCCGTTGTACCCAAATAATTGATCATCAAATCGGTAGCCACTAATTTGATCTGTACTTTCAGTTGGCATGCGCAACAAACTAAGCACATCATCAAATCGCCAAACCGTACCGTCAAAGAATCGGAACTCATCAATTCTAGGGTTCAGGGAGCTGCCTTCATCGAAGTATCCATCTACTTCAACCTCATCTCCGGTATTCGGGTTTGTAATTATAAGATGATTAGAACTACCATAGTTTCTAGTCAGAACAAAATCGCTGGGCAAGATTCCTTCGCCGAACACAACAACGTCTTTATGATCGCCTGTAGGTTTTGAATACTGATTTGATATATAGTCTTTTCCAAAACCAACATCAAACACGAATGTTGACCCCTCTTGAGCACCATAGAGCCGATCATCTCCTGCACCACCGTTAACCGTTACACTCTTCGCACCGCTTGCTGTTAGAGTATCGTCCCCAGCGCCCAGATAGATATAGTTGTGTGCTCCATACACATCATTAACTAAATCATCTCCATCTCCCGCGTAGACAACATCGTACCCCTGCCGGGGGTGAATACGATCAGATCCTGCACCTGCAAATATTAGATCGTCCCCAGAAGAGCCGCTAAAAACCTCACTTGAACTAGTTCCAACTGCAGCATTATGGCCCTCTTCTATACTAAAACTATCAGATAGCCCTGCACTTTTTGACTGCGTGAGTTTAACAATGTCGTCATAGTTTATGGTTTCAATAACCAGCCAATTACCATTCCCATCGTTAACCGTGATCTCTATTAGTAGACGATAATGTTCGCTTACAAAATAATCAGATATAGTAACTTGGTCAGACGTATCCTGGATTGATATTACCAAGTCACTCCCGGGTTTCACGAACTCCAGGTCTTGTAATTGTACTTCTGGCGCGAACCGCAATGTAGAAGATGGGCCTACACTATTACGTACAACGTCTTGTCCATCCCCAAGCGCAAAGATGATTCGGTTACTCCCCAAACCCATAGCCAAATAGTCATCACCGGCGCCCCCATAATATGTGTCATTGCCCAGCCCACCTGCTAGATAGTCATCACCGAGCCCACCGTATAATATATCATCGCCACGACCACCAATCAGTTCGTCACTACCCACTCCTCCCCATAGGACGTCATTTAAGGCACCGCCGGTGAGGGCGTCATTCCCATTACCGCCATTTATTAGGTTGACGTTATCCTCTCTGCCTCTGATAACGTCACGGAACTCACTGGCTTGATATACCTGAGTGGATGCATCAATTTGCTCATCGTCGAAATCGATATCTAAACCTACATAGCGCGGGGCATTTTCACTAGGGATTCTATTCTGAACTAATTGGGAAAATGACCACGGAATCCCATCCCCCCAGTGTACTATATCGTTTGCATAATTTTCATCGGCTTCGCCTGTGGTTGAATTTACAGCACTCCGAAATTCTATGTGATCCCCGGTACTTTTCAAGACGACAAATAGTGAGGTAGCGCTCTGCACAAGCCTTGAATAGCGTATGTCACTCCCCAACAATATATAGACATCATCGCTCCCGACACCATCAGGCATAAAATATTCGTCAATGTCACCCATGCTACTAATGTTTTTAGAGATGCGATCGGCCCCAAATCCATCCTCAAAGTAAAATTTGTCACTCCCATAGTCGCCAACTAACCAATCATCACCTTCGCCACCATAGAGCTCATCATCACCGTCGCCACCATAGAGATGATCATCACCGATTCCACCGTAGATAATGTCATCATCATCATCAGAATAAATATAGTCATTGCCCTGATCGCCATAAACCGTGTCATTACCATCACCAGCCCAAATTCTATCTTCCTCCTCCCCACCATTTAGAATATCATCACCACCATAACCATAAATATCATCTCGATCCTCTCCCCCATCAATTACATCGGCAAGTTCACTTCCATATAAATAATCATCGCCTTTTCCACCTTCAATAGTTCGAAAGGATTCGTCACTAACGCCCAAAGAATATATATAATTCGTATCATCATTTGATATTTGAACCAGCCGTGCAATTTTTTCCCAATCAAGCTCTGTAATTTGCTCTTGAGGGTTTAAAGGGTTGGGGAAGCTGGAATATGCGCTGAAAACTATGCGCTCAATAATTGATGGATGATCTACATTAGCGAACTGATCACTAACTACTAGAATATCGTTACTATTTATAACAATTTTAAGATCAGTGCCGCTTCGGTAATATGTAACCTCCTGCGGATTGATACCTGGCCCAAGAATCAATGTGTCGAAATTTGTGCCTAGGTAAGGCTGCCCCGACCCTTGTCGGCCTTCATAAATAACATCGATTCCGTAACCAATGTCAAAGTAGTAGGTATCGTCACCATAGTCACCATAGAGGTAGTCATTGCCCTCACCACCGTCTAGATAATCATCTCCATCATTAGTATCACCGCCACTACTAGAAGACGATCCATACAGATAGTCTTCACCTGCTCCACCGAATAGCTCATCAGAACCTTCTCCTCCATACAGATAGTCGCCACCTGCATCACCATATAGGATGTCATCACCAAGCAGACCCGATAGACTATCGTTCCCATCCCCCCCAGACAGCACATCTGAACGATCCCCAAATTCGTAGCCATTGAGGATGTCGTTACCCTTCCCACCTTGCAATGCCGTGAGATTCTCAGTAACCCATATAGCATCATCTGCATCAGATGGAATTGATACTAAGCTCAAGATATCATTCACGGTTAGCTGCTCACCGCTAGCAAACCGTATAACACTCAAACTGTTAACACCATTCGCTATGTTCCTGAAAAAGCTATCTACTGTAATGCTGTCATCTGTGCCCTTGAGTTGAATATAGAGAGCACTGTTACCACTGTACTCCCTGATCGTTAGCTTCAAATCAGACTGTTCGATATCCGATCCAAACAATATTATGTCCATATCAGCCACGGAATAGAATTCCGATGAGTCTTCTATCACATCTCGACCGAACCCTTTATCGAAAAAGTAGGTATCACTACCGGGGCCTTCTGCGTTTAGTGAGTAATGATTGACCTTGCCATTTAGAACATCATTACCTGACCCTCCGACTAGAAAATCTGAGCCAATACCTCCATACAACTTATCATTCCCAGCACCACCTAGAAGCGAGTCGTTACCCCAACCTCCTGTTATTTCATCATCTCCCAGCCCTGCGTTAATGTAATCGTCATAGCTTTGATCCTGGTAATATAATGCAATACTGTTAATACGATCTCCATCTATTCTATCGTTACCTACTCCTCCAAAAATCACGTCACTCCCTTGATAGCCGTAGTAGCTGCCCCCCCCATTACCCAATACGGCATAGTCGTCCTGTGCTGTACCATGAATATCTGCGGGAGAATCCTCCAGTGTAATCCATTCATTATCAACCGTCAGATCAATGAAATGGGCTGAACCAACGCCGCTGCCGACTTGAGCCACTTGAAGCTGTCCCGTCAGGCTGCGATGTACTTCGGATGGATTAGATTCAGAGACAAAGTCCAGACGATATTGATATGCCCCTGCATCCAAGAAGCTAAGATCCACTTGAAGCTCGGTGCCATTAGTCTGAATCGGATATTGGACAAAGTTATTTGCATCAACCTCGGAGAGGTATACGTTCATCACTTCGCCTGCGGCGACTGCGGAAACTGGCACTATTAGCTCTGCATGGTTATCCGCCTGGGATTGATAACCAATTTCAAAGTAGGGCATTGACGAGTCATATAGCACATCATCATTGCCGTCTTTAACCGAGAGTACTATCTTGTATTGGCCGTTTGCCAGCAAGCTATCACGAGACAAATTTACAAAGCCGGTGTATCCAGCATCATATGAAATTGTTGTGATTTGTTCCGAGACAAGTTCACCGCTCAGCGTTTCTACTCTAGCCGTAATGGAGCGAGCTCCATCTAAAGGTATTACGCCATCTGTTGCGGTATCTAGCGGCACCGTTAAAGCCAGACGCTTATCCACAAGATAACGATTGCCGTTCTGCTCCAAGATATCGAACAATTCCAGTTGATGGCCTAAGACGGACACATAATTTTGCTGGCCATTAGTAAGAACCGTTTCGCTTGAAACCGTTTTTTGTTCTTGAATCGTTTGCAGTTGATAGGAAGACGCCACAGAGGACAGATTGTACGGTTGAATCGGGTCTCGATACACAACGGGCTGGGAATAGTATTCCTCAGCCTGCTCAATGTATAACCTGTCTCCAGAATAGAAACTGTACCACGGGCCACCACCACGTGATTGCAATCCACTATGAATACTGCCCCAGCCGGTGATATCTTTAGGATAACCTATGGCTTCACCCCGCTCCGTTCCCTCATAATAATACATTGTCAATGTATCACCAGACACCACGAACTCTACCGAAACGGTAATATCAAATGGTCTCAGATCCTCAATCTTAACACCGGTTCCACTTGCCACATCGACAGCAAGGAACACATTATCTGCTTCTAAACGCAGCCCGTATTGGTTGCCTTGATCGTCCAATATTCCAAACCAACCGCGGGAATTGCTCGAATTCCTGCCACCTTGCAAGCTGAATTTGAACGTTACTTCACCCGAGTTTTGGTCGTACGTCCGCTCTCCCTCCAGGAGTGAATTCTGCCAAGAACCGTTTCCGGCACTGCGCTTGATATTCTGAAGTACCAGCTCACCGTTCTCCACATAAAAGAAATCAGAATCCGCCCCCGTGCCAATATCCCCGCTGTATCCTGAAGCATCAACGTCAAACGTCTGCCCCCATGAGCTATCACCGCCGCCATCTGGCTGCTGACCAATTTCATATATGAAAGTTTCCTGTGCTTGCCCACCTTCTTTTAGATGCTTTACTACAGTCACATCATATTGGCTGGGGCCAGCACCCAAGGAAAACCCTCCAGCGTTGGAAAGATGGACTTGCCCCTGATAATTCGCTTCCAGCCCAGGTCGGGTAATACCCGTTGACAACAAAGTTTCATCTAAATAGACAAACGCTTCGATATAATCAATTTGATCATATTCGGTGGGTGCGACGTAGCCGCCAAGCGACGCGCTATTAATCGCTGTTGTTTGCCATTCCTGGCGTTCATACACCATTTCAATTTGCTGGCTCTGGTTAGCTCCAGCTAAGAAATCCGCCGCGTTAGATTGACGGATGAGTATCCCGTTTGAATCCAATTCGCGCACATATAATTCGTATGCCCCGGATTGTATGTCAGCAATTTCCAATACAACCGCGTCATTAACCACTTGGCCTTGCAACGTTTGGGTCAACCCCGAATCCTGGGATGTATACACCATCTCAACTGAATAAGGCACGACATCGCTAGAGGGATCCCACGCCAACTCCAGGTATTGAGTAAAACTCAAACCACCTGTCACCATGTAGTCTGAAGCGGTTGTCTGCACTTCAACTTCCTGGACAGGAGAGCGGACGGTCACATATGTACCACTCCCACTGGTATTAGCGGCCGCAATCAAGAGCGCACGCACGCTATTTTCATTCAGACTTTCAGCAGCCGTACTAACACTAACAAATTGAGCATACTCAATTTTTTTAATCGTGCGACCAGCTCCATCGTAAACATTTTCTACGACAGCCCCATTCGCATCGATGCTGAATTGCAGCCTTCCTGCGTTGTCATATACCCAATATTCCGAGCGGTCTTCCAGCATATTTGCTGAGGGACGATAGACGGCAAAATCGTCGCCACTAATTGATTGCAGCACTCCACTTGAATCAGTGTTGACTATGCTTGAAAAGATAATTTCCGTCATGTGTTCTGAGTAAGCATGAGTCGCAATTAGCCTGCCTTCGTTATCGTAAACCCTCTCTTTAACTCCACCCTCAGAGTCTACAGTCACTATAAGACGATTTTCTTGATCATAGAAGTACGCTGTGACTGCCCCATTAGGTGCTTGTACGCCCACAAGATTGCCACGAGTATCAAAGACATGCTTAACTTCACTTAGCACCTCAGATGAATTGTTTAGGTTCACCTCAGTTACGGAAAATAGTCGCCCGGCAGAATCGAAGTATTCGTTACGCTGCAAACCGTTCTCAAGGGTTCGACTCACAACATTACCGGTATCGTCATACAGGAAGCTCTTGGAGCTTCCAAGCGCATCTATCTCGAGCAGTAGACGGCCAAGGCCATCATAGGCATAGAGGGTTTCAAAGTTATCCAGCTGGTGTTGCACATTACTCGCCCGCGTTAACGCGCTCTCTACGGGGCCTGCTATTGAACGAGAATCAACCGTTTTCAGAAGCTGGCCGGATTGATCATAGATATACCATTCTCTCAATTCTGTGCCATCATTGACCCCTTGCAGGCTCGCATCCACACTCCCATAACGCGTCACAGAGTAAACCTGACCCCGAAAGTCCAACTGAGTCTCCGTTAGCTGTATTGTTGGCGCGATAAGACTTGACTTCCATGCCTCTATCTCGTTCAAACTTATTTCACTTAACGGCGTTAATGCTGATATGTCGTAGGTATCCAGGAACGCAATGCTTCTAATTACCCGATTTACCGAAGTTCCAGCATATTCCGTTTCATGCACTCGACCTTCCGCATCAACTATAAAACGCGTTCTTTGCTGGTTATCGTATACGTAGTATTGGGTGATTGGATTCGACGGTTCACTCCCCTCATCCGGCTCCAGATAGCGGGTTTCAGAGAGCAACAGATTGTCTGCGCTGTAGTTTCTTGTCAGAACATTGCCAAGATCGTCGTGTTCTTCTGTGACCAAGCCTTGATCATCGACCACGTATTCTATGCGTCTCCCACTCGCATCAACAACTGCCGTCAGATCATCGCTATCATTGTATTCATAGGTGACTTGCGCACGATAACCACTACCTGCCGCAGGTTTCACCAGCTGTTGCAGGCGCCCTTTGGAATCAAAATAGTAACTCGAGGTATGCCCTACTAGATTGGCAATCGACGAACCGTCAAATTCAGTAGGGTTCATTACTTCAATTACGTCTGTCTGCGTAGTTGAAACATACTGGTAAGCCAACAAGGAACTGGCGTTACCTACGCCATATTGGATGGTCTTTATCTTTGCTTGGGCTGGAGAGGAGTCGTCATAGTAGGTAAACCTGACCTGCTCCCCTTGATCATTTGATATCAGACGTATTAGGTTGGTGGCTCCTATGTATTGATAGGTCGTTGTGAACACCTTGTTATCGGTGGTATTTTCCGGAGTCAGATCCACTATCACACCAGACAGACGATCACTATCGTAAGTATAGGATATGCGGGATTGTATGTGGCTGGCGGACGATACCTCCAAACTTGCGATGTTTGCAGTACTGGTGTGATAGGTTATTGACAGCGTCTGATTCGATGCTTGATCATTGATGGTTGCAAGTAGTGTTTTGCCTGCTACTAGCTGGTATGAGAAAGATAATACGTTACCTTCACTATCATGGGATTCACTTAGGCGTCCATAACTGCCATCCCAATCATATACTTCTTTAGCCGCAAGCCCGTCTTTGTGCCATTCCCACTGACCACCCGTAGTAAGCGTTAGAGTATCATGGGCGCCGACACCATCCGTTGATACAAAGTGGTCCCCATTCGCGTCAGTAAAACTGAACTCAAACAGCGCTTCATATCCATCTTCAGAGATTCTTTTTACGGTGCCAGCCTGAACGTCATAGCCTACTATGTGCTGGGAATAATTGAATATAAAGTGATCAGAGTTTTCGTTATCAAATTCTCCCCGGCTGTTGTAGGTCCTGAGCCAACGTGTATCGTTTCCCACCCCAACCAACAATTCGTCTCCGTTCTGTAAGGTGAGGTTGCCAGTAACAACGTTTACTCTTATTGCTCCATCAGCAGCCAGACCTCTATTTGGGATATTCCGATACTGATCCCCAAGTAAACTAATTGAACTGTTGAAAACCCCTAGACCCAAACCAGCAACATGAGATGCCATTGTCAATATCCTTTTTAATATTCTAAATCTGGTTATTTTTGCGACAACCAAGTCGCACATATAATTTGCTATGGGTAGTTATTCGTGGAAATCAGGAAATCGTGCAGGTAAAAATTTAACTTTTTTTGGAGAGGGGCAAATAAGTAAATTTGATACAGTTGAAAATAAATACTCTGATAAAATGACACTTCCTAATCAAAAAAGCACTTCGAATGAGGTGCGGCTCTTGATTTAACACCGAGGCTGCTACAACATGTGCCTTCACTTACTTGGACCGTTGGGTCGCCAAGGCTGCTGAGGTCATCAAAAATCTGCACCAAGAACCTCAGCATGGACATCTCGGTACCGTCAGCCGTTGCTTCAGCGTTGGCGATCGGACAATGGAGATACTGTCGATACCGTTGGACTGCGGAACGACCTTTTTGAGGTGGTGAAATCCCTGCACTAGCGGGTACAGCAGATGGCCAACCATCGCATCGAGCATGCCCGCCACGCGCTTGGGGCTTCTAAGAGCTGGCCAGTGCCAGCAATACCATCACGCAGCTTACCGCCCGACAACAACACCACGAAAATCACATTAAGCGGCAGAACAATTCCAATACATATTTATTATCAACAGATTATATTGTGAACGGCCAAATTCAACGCTTTTACCGGCCGGACTTCATCATTGAAGTAAGCCGCATCAACAAAACACTGTACCTGCTGAACTATATGGATGATAAAGACTATCTCAGCCGCATTCTGACTCAGCAGTTGAATCGTGGGTGAGGGCCGTCATGTAGTTACACGGGTGATCTGCCTCAGTCTGCACTGTGAAATCCGACGTGGCATCGGAACTCTGGGCTTGGTGGCCTACGTGCTAGCGCTGTGGAACACAATCTACGGCAGGCCGCCCTAAATTACTTGAGACAACAGGGTGATGATTTGAAAGAAGCGGATGAAGCCAGGCTATCACCACATCCACATAAACACGTAAATACTCTTTCACGTTGGCGGAACAGGTACTGAACGGCCAGCTTAGATCTTTTAAGTAACCATCGGAACTGGACGAATGGTCCTAGCGTACGTTTTCGTTCCGTTGGACTTCAAACCCCGATATTAAGCCATGCTCGAACCGCTGCAACAAAGCAGCCAGCTCAAGCAATATTTAAATCGGTAGATCCCCAAAGATTAGGCCACAACCGGGGCCAAGCGCTATTCTAAAACAGAATTTCGCTCACAGCTATGACATCCGAATGAACTGACGCCTTACTTCACCAACCTGACAACCCCATCAACCGGTTCTGACTGCGGCTCCACCTCCTTTGGCCGCACACTGGTGTAGCCGCAGGCATTACACTCGGCGATGTCTTCTCCGTCTTTGTGGTACACGAATATCTTGTCGATCTTTTCGCACTGGGGGCACTTGGCCCCCGCGATGAACATTTTCTTCATGCTGCCAGCCCACTGTGGCGCAGTAGCGCATCCACTTTGGGTTCACGGCCACGGAAGCGCTTGAACAATTCCATGGGCTCTTCCGAGCCACCTTTTTCCAGAATGTGTTCGCGAAAATCACGCCCCGCCTGTTCGTTGAAGATGCCTTCTTCTTCGAATCGGGAGAAAGCATCCGCCGACAGCACTTCGGCCCACTTATAGCTGTAATAGCCCGCCGCATAACCACCGGCAAAGATGTGGCTGAAGCTGCATTCAAATCGATTGAAATCAGGAGGGCTCATTACCGATACCCGTTTGCGTACATCCTCAAGCACGGCGTGCACATCCATGCCGGGTTGATATTCCTGATGAATGCGGAAATCGAAAATAGAGAACTCCAACTGGCGCACCATCATCATGGCGGATTGAAAGTTTTTTGCCGCCAGCATTTTCTCTAACATGGCATCTGGCAGTGGCTCACCGCTTTCATAATGGCCTGACATCAATGGGATCGCTTCTTTTTCCCAGCACCAGTTCTCCATAAACTGGCTGGGCAGTTCCACTGCATCCCAGGCCACACCGGCAATACCAGACACTGCATCTTCTTCCACCAGGGTAAGCATATGATGCAAGCCATGCCCGAACTCATGGAACAAGGTGGTGACCTCGTTGTGCGTAAGCAACGCTGGCTTGTCGCCAACCGGGCCGTTGAAGTTACAGGTTAAATAAGCAATGGGTTTTTGCAATCCACCCGCTAAGGTCTTGCGGCGCGAACGACACACATCCATCCAGGCTCCGCCTCGCTTATGAGCCCGCGCATATAAATCCAGATAAAATCCGGCAACAGCTTCTTCGCCTTTGAACACGTTGTAAAAACGAACATCAGGATGGTACAGATCGACACTGTCATCACGCTTAAAGGTAACGCCGAACAAGCGGGTGGCTACGCTAAATAAGCCACTCATTACTTTTTCCAGCGGAAACCAGGGGCGCAGCTCTTCTTGTGAAATGGCATAACGTTGCTGTTTCAGTTTTTCGCTAACGTAACTTACATCCCAAGCCTGTAAGTCTTTGAGGCCCACTTCATCGGCTGCGAACTGTTTCAGTTCTTCAAATTCCTGTTTTGCTACCGGCAGGGATTTCTCCGCAAGATCATAGAGAAAATCAAGAACCTGATCAGTGGTTTCGGTCATCTTGGTGGCAATGGAGCGCTCGGCGTAGTTGTTGAAACCCAGCAGTTGAGCCAGCTCGTGCCGCAATGCCAGTATTTCCTGCATTAACGGATTATTGTCCCACTGGCCTGCAAACGGCCCCTGGTCAGACGCTTTGGTGTTATAGGCTTGGTAAAAGGTTTTGCGCAAATCACGGTTATCACAATAGGTCATCACCGCGATATAAACGGGTATATCCAACGTCAACAAGTAGCCATCCTGCTCCTTTGCTTTGGCGGCCAACTCGGCAGCATGCAACTGGGTTTCGGGCAAACCGCTTAGTTGCTCTACATCAGTAACGTGCTGACTGAATGCATTGGTGCAATCCAGTACGTTTTCTGAAAACTTGCTGGTGAGTTCCGACAAACGCTTGCTGATTTCGCCATAGCGCTGTTGCTTGTCTTTCGGCAAATCAATACCCGATAGATGGAAATCGCGCAGTGCGTTGTCGATCACTTTCTTCTGCGCTACCGTGAACCCACTGTATTCGGGAGATTCCTTCAGTGCCTTGTATGCTTGATACAGCCCCTGGTGTTGGCCCAGCTTTGTGCCGTATTCCGATAACAAGGGCAGGCATGCGTTGTAGGCATTGCGCAGCTCTTCATTATTCATCACGCTGTTGAGGTGCCCCACCGGAGACCACACTTTGGATAAGGTGTCGTTCAGCTCTTCAAAAGGCAGCAGGAAGTTGTCCAGCGTGATGTCATGCTGTTGCACGTGGGAGACAATTTCCTCAATAAGCCGGTAATTTTCTTCGATGATCTGCGAGATGGCCGGTTTGATGTCCGCAGTCTGTATATCGTTGAATAAAGGTAGTTCATTCGGTTCAAGCATGCTGTTCATGACGACAACTGATCCTTAGGGGTATTCAGATAATTGTGGGGGTTTACATTTTAAATGCAAGGGGTCGAGCTAATAGATCAATAAGCTTTTTTATACAATGAACCAAAACAACAATAAAGGAGATTAACTTAATGCAAAAAATGCTTCATGCTCTTGAAGTTTCCCTATATGTTCTTGAAATAGTCAATATTGGTATATAATAGTGCGATTGTAGGACGCCATACTCACGTACAAGATTCTTTCTATAAGAGAAGTGAGTGATGGGCATTGAATTTAAGGTGAATTATTCTTTTGCGTTGTCTGTTCATATCCGGCTTCCGATTCAACATGTTGGAATGGATTTTGTGTTGCCTGTTTTTTAGTTTAATACCTCATTTTGATTCAACAAAGCGATACCTAAAAATAAGCAAGGAGAAAATATGAAGAAGTTAGTTTCAACGTTTTTACTGTCGAGTGTAGCCGCTACTAGCGCGCTGGCCAATCAAGGCTACGTTGGCGTTGAGCTTGGCAAAGTTCAAGCTGAAGTTACAGCCGACTACCTGTCTGAAAATCTTGATTTCGAACCCACTGCCTTCAAAGTAAAAGGTGGCAGCGAACTCAATGAAAATTTAGCCATTGAAGGCTATCTTGGTTTCGGTTTGTCCGATGACACTGTGGAATACACTTATATTGACGCAGAAGTGAATACCATGGTGGGAATCGGTGTAAGAGGTATTCTGCCACTGGGAGATGCGTTCTCTGTAAATGGCAAAGTGGGCTTGGCAAATATTTCTTATGAAGATAGTGAAGGCGATAAGTACAAGAACACAGGCCTTGAATATGGGGTTGGCTTGAAAATCAATCTGGGCACCTCTTCTGCCATTACATTGGACTACACGTTCCTACCGGATGCAGAAAACGATGAATGGGATCTAGACATTGAAGCGGAAATGCTGAGCATTGGCTTTCAGTTTTACCCACAGTAATTGATCCTGTATTTCATTAACAGGGTGCGCACCTAGCGCACCCTGTTAATTTCACACCAGCAACAGCGTCCCCAACCCCAGAAACGCTACAAACCCCACAATATCGGTCACCGTTGTCAATACGACTGAGCCGGACAGCGCTGGGTCCAACTTGAATTTATCCAATAGCACGGGCACGGCAATACCGGAAAATGCTGCCGCCACAATATTAACCAATATCGCCAGGGCGATAACCACCCCAATCACCGGGCTGCCAAACCATACTGAGGCCACCAACCCAATCACAATCGCCCAGAGCACGCCATTGAGCCCCCCGACACTCAGTTCCTTTTTTGCCAGTGCCTTCAGGTTGGCGCTGGTGACCTGCCCCATAGCCAAGCCGCGAATAATAAGTGTGAGTGTCTGACTGCCAGCAATACCGCCCATGCTTGCCACCACGGGCATCAATACAGCCAGTGCCACCACTTGTTGCAAGGTAGCTTCGAACAAGCCGATGAACCACGATGCCATGAACGCCGTCAGTAGGTTAATGCCCAACCACAGCGCGCGACTGCGAGCACTTTTCACCACCGGTGCGAACAAATCCTCGTTCTCATCCATGCCCGCGCCCGCCATTAGCTGGCCTTCGTAATAGGTGTTCACCAGCTCACCGGCGGTACCTACGTCGATACGCCCCAGCAGTTTGCCGGTATCATCCACCACCGGCAGGGCACTGAACCCCGATTGCTGTACTTTGACCGAGGCATCCACCGAATCCTCCTGACCTTCCAACACGGTGAAGACATCTTCAGACAAGTCCACCAACGGTAGATGATCAGGCGATGCGATGATTTTTCCGATCCGAACCGCCTCCGAAAAGTGGCCCGCCCGGTTCACTAAGAATACTGTGTCGACGTAGTCAGGCAGTTCACGCCGCAACAACCGCATGCCATCCCGTACCCGTGCGTTGGTGGGCAACACCAGCAGCTCGTGGCTTACCCAACGGCCGATCTGATCATCCCGATACTGTTTGGCTCCTTCGAAGTAATGACGTTGCTGCTCGTCCATCACCCATAACGCGCGATCAACCATACGTCGCGGCAACGATTCCGACAGCTCCACCAGATCTTCCGCCGCCATGCCGTCGAACAGGGCATCCAGTTCTTGCAGGGTCATGTTGTCCAGCAGGGATTCCCGAGGGTCACCACGCATGGTTAATAGAATATCGAGCTTGTCATCCGCCGGTACTTTGCTCCAGGCATCCAGACGTACCGCCAAAGGCAATGATTCCAGCAACAGGGCGACTTCTTCCGGCTCTCGCGTGGCCACGATCTGACGAATCACCTGATCCTGCTCGTCCGCAGTGGTGTCTACCAGTTCGCCAATCAGATCGGAGAGTTCGTCGGTCATAGTGCTGTCCTGTACTATCGGGATGGATGGAGCCAGTTGTTTTTAGACGCGTGAGATGCGCCTTTAGTCACAGCATAGTGTGAAATAAGTTTGGGTGGATGGAAATGGGAGAACGGATTTTAGTTTGGCCTTGTGCGGGATCTTTGAGTTGACACCATGAGCTCTTGCTGCCATCACTCGTCCTAACGGAATGACTCTGCCTCTTGCAGCAACACCGTCCAGGCCTGTTTGTCGGTGTTGTTGCGGTTACGCAGGCCGAGGCTGTCCAGATAGGCGCGGAAGTTGGGATTGTTAACGCCGTAATAGCCCACGAACTGATCCACCAGCTCGGTCGAAAAGTCGTGCAGTAAAAACCAGTTCAAAAACGGGATGCGTCCGTTGGCATCCCGCCAGGTGGCGAACACCTGGCGCACAAACTCTGCTTGCATGGCCTCTGAACTGCCACCGATCGTGGAAGCAGGATAGCCAACCTCCTGAAACACCCAGGGTCGATCTGTGACCACAGACAGTAACGCCGGAATATCGGCCGCCGCCGCGGTAGGGGGTTGCACGCTGAAATCCCCCTGCAGGGGATAGTAAGTGGTGATGATGACATCGGTGTTGGCGGTGAGATCCAGCCAGCTTTGTACGTTGCTGCCCAGCCAGCCACCAGCGGTGACGGTGATGCCCAACTGGGCCTGGGGCAGTCGGTTTTCGAGGTAGGTTTGAATGGCGCTGACAAAGGTTTTGTAGGCCGCCAACTCATCCATGCGTGCGTTTTCAAAATACACATCCACTTCGTTGCCGATGGACAGATAGGTCACCCGCCCCTGCATGGACGGCAGCAGCTGATCCAGCAGCCCAGTGAAGGCATTGATCATGGCGGGATCATCCCAGGCAGTTGCGCCCAGTCCGGCGGGCACTTCACGGGTCACCGTGTTGATCACTTGCAGGCCCAGCAACTGGGTGAGGTTATTCTGCTGCGCGCTGTTCATGGTACTGCTGAAGTCGGACAGTTTGTTATAGACACCCACTATCGGTTCCAACTCGGACCAGCGATAGGATTGAAACTGCCCGGTGGCGCCTGCATCCTGCACCATCTGAAAGGCCTGCAGGTAGCGTTGCAGCAGGTCACTACCGGTTACCGCCGGTTCGGTGTAGTAATAGGCAGAAATGGAGAGCACCCCCGGTTGTGACTGGGGCGGTTGCGGCGCTTCTGATGCGGGGTCGCTGCTGCCTCCACCACAGGCCAATAACAACAGGGTCGCGATTAGGGTGAGAGTCCATCCCATAGGGGTTTCCTGGCGCTTCAGCGCCGTAATCAGGGTTATTTGAGCAGTATAAAGTGCTCCAGCAGCTGGATCACCACCTCTTTCTGGTTCGGTGCGCTCTGGGCCACCAGCAGGGCGATGGCCACCAGTGCATTGTCATTGATGAGCTGGTCGACCGGTCTGGCCAGCAGATGTTGGTTGACGCGCAGGTACCATAGGAACAGAAAAGCGCCAGTGCGCTTATTGCCGTCGGTAAAGGGATGATTTTTAACAATAAAATACAGCAAATGCGCGGCGCGACTGGCGACGTTGGGGTAAAGCAAATCGTCGCCGAAACCCTGTTCAATACTGGCCAGTGCGGAGGCGAGCCCGTCACCCCGCAGGCGGGCGAACAGCTCAGATGCCTCGCCTTTGGCCATTAAAAACCCTTTAAAATCAGCGATGGCCGTCAGCACCTCACCTAAGGACAGGGCGCGCATGCCTGACTGCTGGTCGGCAGGTGACTGCAGGGTCTGGTCATCATAGGCTAGCAACAGAGTCCAGCTGCGGGCATAGTTGGCAATCAGGGCGTGATATTCAGAATCGGTCATGGTCGGTTTCAGAACCCCGCGTGACGAGCAAGTTCGGTCTATTATATGGGTTGAGAGGTCAAATTACGCGCAACTGCTATGCTTTTCTATCCAGAAAGAGGATTTCAAGGTTCGCCATGTACAGACGACAGTTAATCGGTTTTGTCCTGCTCGCAGCATTGCTCAACAATACTGCATTGGGTTACGACGATGATCTGTTTGAGTTGCCACTGGATGAGCTGCTGCAGGTCACCATCACCAGCACGTCTTATTTCGATCAATCCCTGATGGAAAGTGCCAGTAGCGTCACCTACAGTGACGCCTCCCGCTGGGACGAGCTGGGGGCCCGCAATGTAGGTGAGTTGCTGAATACTCTGCCCTCCACGGTTGCGCCCCAAGGCTATGGCCGTACCCGGGTTATCGCCATTCGCGGCTATTTCAACTATTCCATTGATACCGGCGTGGCCACGTTGCTGGATGGCGTGCCCATTAATCTGCTGCGCTTTGGCACCAGCGCCCTGGCCATTGACGGACATGATCTTGCCCTTTTGGATAGCGTTGAGTTGATTCGCGGCCCCGGTTCATCACTGCACGGGGCGGATGCGTTTCAGGGCGTGCTGTCGATGAATACGGTGGCCCATGGAGAGACAGGGGTGACCACTCGGCTGCAGGCGGGGAGCGAGGATTTTCAGGCGGGCTCTCTGGTGAGCCGCTATAGCGAAGGCTCCCAGCAGCTTACCACGGCGCTGGCCTACCGCAATTTGGGGAATCAGCATCAACAGTATTCTTATACTGATCCCGATACGGGGTTACCCGAGCAAAGTTCGCGCATGAATGCTCTGGAAAATCAGAATATTGTGATCAAGTACAGCGCCACCGATGCCCATCAGAACCGCTATCAGGTTTCCGGTTACCACATGAAGCTGGACGCCGACCAACTGCCCGGCGTTGCCAGGCAATCCGGTGTGGATCTGATGAAAGATCAGGATTGGGCAGGCTATGATGCCCGGCTCAGTCTGCTTAAGCTGGAATTTGAGCACGATTTTAATGAGGAACTGTCCAGTTCGGTGGTGGCCTATTATTGGGACTACAAAGATCAGGACACGCTCGATCTGCGGGAGGTGGCGCCTTCGCCCTTTAATTTTTATCAACAGGTCGACACCCAGGAGCATCATTGGGGTGTGCAGGCCATCAACCGGCACCAGTTTGCTGGGGGCAGTAACCTGGCTTACGGTTACGAATTTAATAGAGCCGAAAATGATGCCTTTACCACCACCCGCGTCACCCAGTCCGGCAGCCGTGTGGTGTCCCCCAATAATCAGCAAGGGGCCGAGACGGAGTATCACAGCCTGGTTCTGGACGGACGCTACCAGTCGGACCTGCTCCCGGAGCAACGCTCCACGTTTGTCTATGGCAGCAGGGTGGATGCCTTCCGCCAATTTGACACCCAGATCAGCCCACGGCTTGGCTATATTCATGGGCTTTCCTCTGCTGCGGTTGCCAAGCTGATCGTGAGCCGCTCCTTCCGCAATCCCAATACCTTTGAAACCTACGGATCCAACTCCGTGTTACCCAATCAGGATCTGGAGCCGGAAACCCTGGACAACATCGAACTGACACTGCAACACAGCAACAAACATCACTTCGGTTCGGTAACGCTGTTCAAGAATCGCTGGCGCAATTCCATTCGCGCTGTCCCTTTGGCAACGCCGGTTAACGGCGCTACCGTTCAGTTTGATAACACCACGGAAAGTGAAGCCTGGGGAGTGGAGCTGGAGGGAATGCAACGCTGGAACCAATTGCGCCTGGATGGCAGTGCTTCTCACGTGATCAGCCGGGATCTGGAAGACAATCAGGAATATGAAGCGTTCCCGGACTGGATGCTGAACCTGGGGGTGGGCTATGCGGTTTCCGACGTCACCGATGTGTATCTGTTCAACCGCTATCATCACCGCAAAGCGGCTTCGGTTGCTGAATACGGCTATGAGAACACGCAGGGTTCATCCACTTTCTTTCGAACCGATTTAACCGTTTCCTGGCAATGGCAACCGGATCTGACCACCCGTTTTACGATTCGCAATCTATTTGACCGGGAGAACTACATGCCCAGTTATTTTGACCGCCAGGATGGCTTGGCGGACAACGGGATCAATGCCTCGCTGTCCATCGAATGGCAACCCTTCGGCAGTTAGATACCTACATGGCGGCCCGCAGATCGGATATAACCGTGGGGGTGGAGGGCATGACTCCGCGCCATTGGCGAAAGGATTCCGCCGCCTGTTCCACCAGCATGCCGAGTCCGTCGAATGCTTTTTCGGCACCGTAATCTTTGGCCCAGGCGTTAAACGGGGTGGCTTGCTTGCTGTACATCATGTCGTAAACCCGGGTGTGTTCGCCAATGACGGATTCCGACAACTCGGGAATATCCCCTTGGAGGCTGGCGGCGGTGCCGTTGATTATCCAGTTGAACGGGCCCTGCAGTTTGTTCATGTGTACAGCTTCGATACGCCCCAAATCCGCAAACTCTTCTGCCAGGTGATGGGCTTTCTCAAACGTGCGATTGGTAAGCACCACCAACGCCGGTTTTTCTGCCAGGATGGGTGCCAATACGCCGCGCACGGCACCGCCTGCTCCCACCACGAGAATTTTTTTGCCGCCCAGACGGCCATCGTGATTGTGCATGATGTCCCGCACCAGACCGGCACCGTCGGTGTTATCACCCACGATGCTGCCATTGTTGCGAATCAGCAGGGTGTTGACGGCCTTGGCACGCTGGGCGCGCTCGGTCAGTTCATCCGATAATTCGTAGGCGCGTATTTTGAACGGTACTGTGATGTTGAGACCTTTGCCGCCTTCTGCAAAAAATTTACGCACCGCGTCTTCGAAGGAGTCTTCCGGCACCAGCATACTGGTGTAGGTCATATGCTGATCGGTCTGTTCAGCAAAGGCTTTGTGGATCTGTGGTGATTTACTGTGCTTGATGGGGTTACCCATCACCGCGTATCGATCAATACTCATAACATTTTAATCCGTTAAATCCAGTCTCTGGCACCGAGAAAGTCGGTGTAGAGTGTTTCCTCTTGGGAGCCGGGTTGCGGCTGCCAGTTGTATTTCCAGCTCACCAGTGAGGGCAGGGACATCAGTATGGATTCCGTGCGCCCCCCGGTTTGCAAACCGAACAGGGTGCCGCGATCGTAGACCAGGTTGAATTCCACGTAGCGACCGCGACGGTAGAGCTGAAACTCACGCTGCTGTTCGGTGTAAGGTAACGCCGCTCGCTTGTGCAGAATAGGGCGATAAGCTTGTATGTAGGCATCACCGACGGAGCGCATGAAGGCAAAACAGGTATCGTAATCCCAGCCGCTGCTATCGCTGTTCAGGTCATCAAAAAACAAGCCGCCCACACCACGGGTTTCATCCCGATGCTTGAGATAGAAGTACTCATCGCACCATTTCTTGTAGCGCGGGTAGACGTCCTCGCCAAAGGCATCGCAAGCCGCTTTTGCGGTTTGGTGCCAGTGTTTGCAGTCTTCTTGGTTGCCGTAGTAGGGCGTCAGGTCAAAGCCGCCGCCAAACCACCATACTGGCTCAGCGCCTTCTTTTTCGGCAATGAAAAAACGCACATTGGCGTGGGAGGTGGGCACCATGGGGTTGCGGGGGTGTATGACCAACGATACGCCCATGGCCTGAAAGCTTCGACCTTCCAGCTCCGGACGATGGGCGGTGGCGGATTTGGGCAGGCCATCACCAAATACATGGGAGAAGTTAACCCCGGCTTTTTCGAATACCTGACCACCTTCCAGCACGCGGGAACGTCCACCGCCACCCTGCTCCCGCTGCCAGCTGTCTTGCAGAAATGCCTGACCGCTGGTTTCCTCCTGGGCCAGTTGCTGACAGATGTCATCCTGCAGGGCCAACAGGTATTGCTTAACGGCGTCGATATCGATGTTGAGCATGATGATTCCCTATTATAGTGGATCTAGCGGTGTGCGCCCTACCCGGCGCGAATGATACGGCCACTTTGTAAATCCCGTATTTCAGTGGGCTTGTTCGCTCTGGGGGTGTAACCGGGCAGGATGTAGTCTGCTCCGATCCCATATTGGGCGCGCATCAGTCTGAGCGGAAACTCGCTTCTGGCGGGTGCCTGACCACTGCGGTTGGCGCTGGTGGATACAATGGGGCCACCCCATATGGAACATAGGGCCTGCACGGTTGGGTGAGCGCTTACTCTCACTGCCACACTATCAAAATCGCCCTTGATCCAGGTGGGGATCATATTCTCTGAATCGGGAATCAGCCAGGTAACGGGGCCAGGCCAGCTGGCTTCCAGATCACGGCGTTGCGGCAATGTCAGGGTTTGCAGCAGTGGCGCGATCTGATCACAGTTGGCCGCCACCAGGATTAGCCCTTTGTGGCGGGGACGCTGTTTGATTCGCAGCAGACGATCGACCGCTGCTTCGTTAAACGGATCGCAACCGTAACCAAAAACGGATTCGGTGGGGTAAGCGATCACTTCGCCCCGAGTCAGCGCGTGAACGGCACCAAGCTGGTGCCGCAGCGATATCATATCAGTCTTTCTGAGCCAGACGGGCCTGCAGTGCTGCGTCTTTTTCCTGCACCGCTTTGGCGTTGGCAGCACGGTCGTCTTTCACCCGCTGCGCCAGCTCGGAATCCGCCAGTGACATCATCTGGGCCGCCAGATAGGCTGCGTTCTTGGCACCGGCTTTGCCGATAGCAACCGTAGCCACAGGAATTCCGCCGGGCATTTGCACGGTGGAAAGCAACGAATCCAAACCGTTCATAGAGGCGTTGATGGGGATGCCGATGACTGGCTTGGTGGTGGCTGCTGCCACGGCTCCAGCCAGATGGGCCGCCATGCCTGCTGCACATATGAATACGGAACAGCCGCGCTTATCCGCATCTTTGACGTAGCTGTGGGTGATTTCCGGAGTACGGTGAGCGGAAGTCACCTTCACCTCGTAAGGGATTTTCAATTTGGACAGGGTATCCAGAGCGGGTTCAACCTGGGGCAGGTCTGAGTCCGATCCCATCAGGATGGCTACAAATGGCTTAGACATGTTCACACCTCTTAATCGTACCAATTGAGTAAGGTATTCAATGGAGGCGCGAAATTACCGCAGCTTGCAGCCGGATGCAAGTCAGACTCGGCTGTATCCACCTTGCTGCTGCTGCACTACCCCATCTATTTCCAACATCACCAGCGCCGAGCTGATGTCCGCCACACACAGCCCGGTCAGGCCCACCAACTGATCCACGGGGGTTGGGTCGTACTCCAGCGCGGCCAGCAGCAACCCCTCTGGTGATTGACTATCGTATTGATCATGCAGTAGATTTTCTTCGGCATGGGGCATAGCCTGCTGTTGCATAAACCCAAGCAGGGGCATCAATTCATCTACCACTTGCTGGGCCGTTTCCACCAAACGGGCCCCGTTGCGAATCAATGCATGGCAGCCCTTGGCCAGGGGATCATTGATGGAGCCGGGAATGGCAAATACTTCCCGCCCCTGATCTACGGCCTCATGGGCGGTGATCAGTGACCCGCTCTTGATGGCCGCCTCCACCACCAGCACCCCCAGACTCAAGCCGCTGATAATGCGATTGCGGCGGGGAAAGAATTCGGCCCGCGGCGATACCCCGATGGGGAACTCGGATACCAGTGCGCCCTGTTCGATGATTTCTTTACCCAGGCTGCGATTGCGATTGGGGTAGATGTCATCGAGGCCATGGGCCAGCACGGCGATGGTTTTACCGCCGCCGAGCAGAGCCCCGGCATGGGCGGATGCGTCGATCCCCAATGCCAGGCCGCTGGTGGTGATAAAGCCATTGGAAGAGAAGCAGCTGGCAAAATCCTGGGCGATTTTTTGCCCCTGTCGGCTGGAATGACGACTGCCCACAATGGCAATCTGGGGCAGGGACAGTAAACCGGCGTCACCTCGTACAAACAGAATCGGTGGTGAACCCTGAATCTCACGGAGCAAGGGAGGGTAGTCGTCACTGGCCCAGGTCAGGATATGATGCTGAGCGCTTTGCTCAAGCCAGTCCAGATCCTGGGTCACGCCTTCCAGCAAGGCTCGCTCGCTGCCCCGCTGGAAGCCGCGGATCTGGTTGCGCTGACGGGTATTTAACCCCAGGCTGGCCAGCTCGGCGTCGGACAGGGAAAAAAAGGCAATCATGCTGTGATAGCGGTCGGTAATCAGGCGAAAGTGGCTGGGGCCGATTCCGGATATACGCCACAGGGCCAACCAATAGGGCAATTCTTCCAACAACATGGGAACATCCGTCTCCAGGCAAATCCATTAAGGTAGGCTATAGAGACGTCCACAAGGCAAAAATCGGGCTTTAATTGCCCCGGCGCTGTAGATACCAGGCATCAAATTCGGCTGCGGGGATGGGGCGGCTGATGTGATAGCCCTGGGCCTGCTCGCATTGCAGGTTGCACAGGGCTTGCAGGGTTGCTTCGTCTTCCACTCCTTCGGCCACTACGTTGAGGCCAAAACTGTGGGCCAGGCCAATGGTGGAGCGCACAATCACGGCGTCGGCTTCATCGGTGAGCATTTCCTTTACGAAGGAACGGTCTACCTTCAGGGTCTGAATGGGCAGGCGCTTGAGATAGCTCATCGAGGAATAGCCGGTGCCAAAATCGTCGATGGCCAGATGCAAACCCAAATCGTGGAATGACTGCACCACTTGCAGGGCGCGCTCCGGGTCGGTGATCAGAGCCGATTCGGTGATTTCGATTTCCAACAAATGATTGGGCACCCCGAATTCATGCAACAGCGACTGGATCAAAGCGGGGCAGCGGACATCGATCAAATTACGGGCGGACAGATTCACCGCTACGGCGATCTCTTTGCCCTCATCCAGCCAGCAACGCACCTGACGCAGGGCCTCCCGCAGCACCCACAGGCTCAGCGGATGAATCATTTCGGTCATTTCCGCCAGCGGGATGAAGTCGCCGGGGGGTATCATGCCCTGCTCCGGATGCACCCAGCGCAGCAGCGCTTCGCAGCCGTTACAGGCACCGGTGGCGAGGTCAATGCGGGGCTGATAGTGTAATTGCAGTTGATTGCTGCGGATCGCCACCCCCAGATCCGCCAGAATGGTCAAGCGGCGGGTGCTGTTGGCATCCATACTGGCATCGTAGAAATGAAGATTCTCACCGTGGGTTTTGGCCTGATACATGGCCACGTCGGCGCAGCGCAGCAGGGCATGGCTGTTGTCGCCATTTTCGGGGAAGAAGGACACGCCGATGCTGGCGCCCATTTCCAGTGACATGCCCTCCACATCCAAGGGTTTGCTGAGGGCCTCAATCACGGCGTCCACCAGCGTAATCACTTCATCCCGATTGCTCACATGGCTTTTCAGCAGGGCAAATTCATCCCCCCCCAGGCGATACACCTCCAGCTCGTTATCTTTATGCAGCAGCGAAAGGCGCTTGGCTACCTGCTGCAGCAGAAAATCCCCGATACGATGGCCGAGGGTGTCGTTTACGTCTTTAAACCGATTCAGATCCAGCAAAATCACCGCCACTTGAAGGCCGCGCAGCTTGCTTTGGGCCAGCATGCGGGACGCACTCAGGTGCAATGAATCCCGGTTGGGCAGTTCGGTCAGGCTATCGTGGGTGGCGCGGTAGGCCAGCTGACGCTGGGACTGCACCAGTGCGTCTTCTGCCTGTTTGCGATCACTCACATCCCGTACGGTGCCGAGAATGCAGTTAACCCCATCCAGCATGACTGAGTTGAGGGTGACTTCGGCATCGAACAACGTGTTATCCAGACGCCGGTGAGTCCATTCAAAGAACTGGCTTGCCCCTTCCAATGCGTTCTGCATATGGCTGGCCGCCACGCTGGAGGAGATGGAACCGTCGGGCTGTAGCTCTGGAGACAGGTCTGCCGGTGTCGCCCCCAGCAACTGCTCACGATTACCACGAAACATGCGAAACGCAGCGGGGTTGCATTCAATGATTCTGGGGCCATTGAGCACAAAAACCGCATCACCGGAGCCTTCGAACAGGGCACGAAAACGCATCTCTCGGTCACGGAATGAGCTGAACAGCAGCACTTGTGACACCATGTCCGCCACAGAGGCCACAAAAATTTGCTCGTCTTCTGTCCAAAAGCGGCGCTGCCCCACCTGCTCCAGACACAAAACGCCTTTGGTAATACCCTCGTTGCGCAAGGTGCCATCCAGCATCGACTGGATATTCAGCGGTTTCAGATAGGATTCGGTAAATTCGCGGGTGCGGAGATCTTGTTGGGCGTCACTGGCATTGATCACGCGCTCCAATGCCAAGGCGCTGAAGTACCGGGGGTAAGCCCTGGCTTCCAGCACCAATCCGCTTTCAAAACGGTTTTGTTCTTCCAGATAGAGACACAAACACTCCATTTTCGCCATATCGGGTGAGATCTGCCAGATACTGGCACGTTCCACCCCCAACACGTTGGCGCAGGTCTGGGTTATGTGACGCAACGCCTGGGTCAGGCTGGACTGCCAAACTTCTTCAGATTTGGACAGCGCCACATAAGCTTCCGTTAACTGCCGCGACAGGCTGGAAGCACTTTGTGAAGTTTTGGGTGATGTTTCTCGCATGAGCAGCAAATCGTCTGCAAAAGGGTCTGTTTCAAGTATAGACAAGGTTGCCCTGACTACCGGAAAAAGCCTGCAAATTTAAACGCCGGTATTTACGCAGAGAATTGATTCAGCAGCACACCCAGCAGGAGGATCTGGGGCAAGGTCACCAACGGCAGCACGAATGCCATTTTCCAACGCCCGGTGGTTTCCTTTAACACCATGATCTCGGTGTAATCGGTGGATACCCCCGCCATCATGAAGGTAAAAGCATTACCCGGCGCAGCGGCACGGGTCAGCAGATCAGCAGCGATAGGCAGCAGGCCTTCCGAGCACACTTCAATCACGGTGGCGGCCACCAGGGTCAAACCCAGGCCCACCAAGGTCGGCCCAAACCAGGTTTGCATGGCATCCTGGGATACAAATGTCTTGATCAGTGCCGCCAATACCATGCCGAACAGCAACCAGCGCATGATCATTTTGCTTTCACTGAAGCTGTCTAAACACACGGTTCGAAACAGCCCCCGTTCACGCCGAATGCGCCGTACATTGTCCTTCACTGAAATTTTCTCGGCGCGCTCGGTTTCAGCGCGAAAGGGGTTTTCCTCAATGGAACCTCGGCTTTCCATACCATCGACGATCAAGCCCGCCACCACCGCCACCAGAAAGGAAAGACCGATAAATGTCAGCGTCCACGCCCACCCCAGCAGGGCAAACATCACGATGGTAAGGGAAAGGGAATTCCAGGGAGAAGCAATCAGAAACGCCAGCACCTGGGAATAACGCACGCCGCTTTTGTACAGTTTACCGGCGATAAGCAGCAAGCCGTGGTTGCACAAATCCAGCACAATGCCTGCCGCCGCCGCACGCAACACACTGCCCACTCCCCGTTGCCTGCCCAGGGCATTGAGGATGGTGTCTTTGGGCAATAGGTTCATCAAACCAATGGAAAACACACCGATGAACATGCCTAACCACATGTCCTGCACCAGCTCCCATTCGGCGGTAATAAATGTCACCAAATAAGGGATGTCCGGCAGCCACGACTCCGGCATGGCTGCCGCCAGAATGGACATCGCCAACACAGCGCTCGACCCCCAAAACAGCCAGTCAACCCGTGAATGATCATGACAGCTATCGCCATGACCTTGTTTAGGATCAGGCGCGGGGGAATGACAGCAGGAGGATTCGCTCATGGTACACCTTGCCTCGCATTAGCGTGGGCTGTTTAGCAGTAGCTCTCACTATAAAGCCAAACCTCACTTGCTGTCCAAGAACAACAGCGCCTGATCCTGATCGATGGAGAACGCATAACGGCTGAGAAAATTCATGCCTAACAGACCATCCACATGCTCCGACGGCAGATTCACCTGTAATAGCTGCACATCGAGTTGCTCCCATCCCCCGATCCGCATACTGCCAATTTCATACAGGGGTGACACCACCATGCCATTGGCGGTGTTCACCTGCACTTGCTGATCGGTGGTGTGCAGATCCGTGTACTGTTGCAGCAACGCAATGGCGCGGGCATTCAAGGCCGTGATGGTCGCGCCGGTATCGATCATCAGGTTCAGTTCCACGCGCTCATCAAACACAACGGTTACCACGAACTGCCCCATGCGGTGCTGTAAACCAATGCCCTCCTGGGCTCTTTGCTGAGCTGCCAGCTGTTCCTCCAAGCGCTCTTTGCGCTCATCGATCGCCGGCTGGTGGGTGTCGCTGTAGGGCAACAACTGCAGTTGAAACAGCGCCTGTTCCCATTCACCAGACGCTTCATACACATCGGACAACATGATGCCAAAGGGTGCGTATTGAGGCTGTTTCTCCAGCGCCAGCAATAACAGCGGCATCAACTCAAAATTCTGTGATAGGCGGGTGGGGGTGAGGGTGCGTTGCCGGGCCAGCTGATCGGCCAGCAATTGCTCAATACTGTCCATCAGATACTGGCGTCGCGGGGCAGAAAGGGTCGTGGCATGGGACTCAAACAGTATCAGCAGGGCATCTCGCCGTTGACCCAACCCTTCATGGGCGCTCGCCAACCAATCCTGCCACAATTCACGATTACGATCCCAGGTATGCAAGGGCTCCAGCCATAACAACAGCCGCCCCCACTGCTGCTCGTCTTGCCACTGCAACAGAGTATCGTCCAGCTGCTGTAACGCCTGTTGGCGCCCGGGCAGACTCAGTGCGGGGGTGTCCAGGTACGCAATCAGGGCTTCCGGCTGATCCAGTTGCAGCCAGCGGCTCACGGCATTGCCGCCCAGATCCACCGGCGTATCCGCTGGCTTGGATGCGGGCTCAGGTGATTGTCCACTCAGCGGGGATGTCGCTGTCGCAACAGGCGAAACCCACTGCACTGCGCTCCACCAGCCCAGCGCAAATCCAACCAGCAGGCATAACAGCCAAGGGGTTGTTTTCGTCACTATAGAATTCCGTTCAGTCCAATGGCTGCAACCATGCGCATAACGCCAAAGGGCTAACTATGGCAGAACTCAAAAATGGGTGGAATACGTGACGGAGAAAATATACGCCTCCAGTTTGTGATCAATCTTCAATCCGCGATAGGGGTTGTAGACCACATCACCTTCCAGGGTTGAGTTGGCATTACGACTTTCACCGGGATCAATGTGAATCTCCGACACCAGATAACCAAAACCTGCGTCCAGCTGCGAATGCTTACCCATGCGATAGCCAAAACCCACTGTGTACAAATCCGCATCACCAATGGGAATCAACAGATCCTGACGATTTTCGGGAATTGAAGACGAACGCGGCTCATAACCGGCCCGCAAAAACAGATTGTCATTGTAGCGATATTCCACCCCAAAGGACGCATCCACCACCGCCTCATAGCGGCGCTGCAGACGCAGCTCATCCGGATCAGCGTAATCGCCGCCGATCTGGCCTGCGGTATAAATATCGGACAAATTGTTCACCACACTGGCCAGCACCAGATAGTCCAGCGGCTGATCAAACTCGAACACCAGCTCTTTCAAAACGCTGTAATCCACCCATTTGACGTCCACATTGACGCGCCAGTCCGGTGTCACCAGCATGGACACGCCCACCGAAGCCCACTGCGGCTGGATAAAATCAATTTCCACATCGCCGGTTTGACGGGTCGCCCCGCTGATGGGGCCGCCACCCAGAACCGCCAGCGCGCCATCCGCCGGCTGCAACCCCAACATCAATTCATTAAAGCTCTGGGTGTAGGAGAGGCTGTAATCACCTTTCATATGGGATTTGCCTTCACTTTGATAGGTCGCCCCCACCGACAGCCAACTGGTAGGCTGCCACAGCAGGCCCAGGGTAAATGCCACTGACAGAGGATCTTCTGCTTCTACCTCCAACACGCCCACATCGTTATAGGGGTTCAACCCCAAATCCAGATCCAGTCCCACCTGGGATGCCAGATTCGCCGCCAGCGCATTGAGACCACCCACCGTATCCAGCACACTGCGGGTGCGGGTGGTAACCCCCAAGCCCTGCCAGGAGAAACCTATGGAGCCCCCCATATAGAGATTATCCGAGAGTTCAAAGCCAACAGAGGGGTTGAAGTAAGCCAGACGGGTAATGCCGAAACGCTGACCATTGAACGCCCCCACATTGTCCATATCCCGCTCATAACCGAAGATCTGCACTGCAAAGGCCGAGTTGGCAAATACAAACTGATCATTCGTACCACCGCGCAGCGCAAAACCGTAACCCGGTGCAACCAAAAACGGTAATGACGTGTGCCCGAAAAAAGGCAGATAGACCGACGGACTGTCTACCGACACATCCCGAGACTGCTCTCCCTGCAACAAGGGCTCGTCGGCAAAGTCCGGGTTGCTGATTGGATCATAACTGCGCCCTGGCGCAGCACCACTGACGGTGCCTTCATGATTAAAAAACGCCGTCTGCAACTTGTACTGCTCATACTTGGTCTTGACCAAAGCCAGTGCCGCCGGGTTGTAATGAATTGCATCCGGGCCCCGTACCGAGGCAGTGGCGGAATTACCCATGGCCAGCGCCACCGGGTTGCCAATGGACAAATTGTGAGAAAGCTGAGCACCGGCTGGGGCACTGAGCAAAACAGAAACAACGAGAGGCGCCAATTGGCGCTTGCCTGGGAATGTGATCATAGTGCTGTGATACCGTTCTTATTTTTATGCTGCCAATCATGGCAGAGTTTTAAACGGTATTGTTAGCCAACTGACCGGGCCAGATCTTGACCAAAAAGACATTGAGGTGCGGGTATTCGGCAACCGCCCCACCGCATAATAGACCTATCAGCCGCAACCTAATGAATTTAATGGAATTGACTGTTTTATAAGCTCAAAGAGCAGGGCAATGTTCCATAACACTTTGATTTGTTAGAATTTGTAATCTTTCGGCCCCAGAAACGAAACAACCCGCTTGGTAGCGGGTTGTTTAAATTGTGCACTAATACTGGACGCTGACGTCTGGAGCTCATCAGGTCGGGTTTTTGACCACATCACCCACTTGCAAAGGCGCCTCGGCACGCAGAATCAAACCGTAGCTGACCTTTTCAAAGGTACGGAACACCATCAATATCCCACGCCGCTCGTCCGGCAACTTAACCAGCTCCAGGGTGATCCGGTCTTTTACAATGGAACCCTTGGTGTGTACCGCCAGCACATCACCAATCATCAAACCCTCTCGCTCACCGCGGTTCAACACCACCACATCGTACTGGCTTACGTTACGCACACCACTGAACACATGCAGAATTTGACCTTCCACCTCACCTTCAGGTGACTTGGGGTAAAATACCGAATCCACTTTACGCTCTTCGGTGGGAATCAGACGGTCGTTAGGGCGGATATCTTCATTAGAGTTGGTAACCTTAAAACGGGCCACTTCACCTTCGCTGTTTTCAAAACGCGCCAACCCCATATCGATGGCGGCAAAGCCCAGCAGCTCTTTGGACTCGGGATCAACATAAGCCGCGCCTTTACGATACACACCATAGCTCTGATGAGGGTTTTCCCAGCCAGGGACATGACGGGCGTACATATAATCGCCCAGCCCCATCACGATATGATCTTCATCACCGGCCAGGATATAAGGTGAGGCATTGATCTCTTCCTCAGTCATGACCCGGCTATTCTTGAGAAAACTCTGGATATGCTCCAGGGGAATAGCAGGAATCACCGATTGCAGTGGCTCGCTGCGCACCTCAGGAGACAGCTTCACGGTGTCACCTTTCTTGAACACCATGGGGCCACGCTCAACGGTGAGGCCCGGCTTGCCATTCACATACACCAGCTTGATCAGATCGCCAGGGTAAATAAGGTGCGGGTTATTGATCTGTGGGTTAACGTGCCACAGCTCAGGCCACAACCAGGGGTTGCTCAGAAAAGCATTGGAAATGTCCCACAGGGTATCACCCTGCTTCACCGGGTAGACATCAGGGTGGCCCGGCTTAAGTTCCACAGCCGATACCTGCATGGCGATGCTCAGCAAACAGCCACCTGCCAGCCTGAGAAATGATTTCATCATGGTGAGAATCCCTTTATCATTATCAGCGCCTGATTGATCAGGCAGTTTTTTCGCATACGGGAAACGGCAAAACACCAGCACACTGGAATTCGCCTACATTTCACTATAGACCGATTTACCGTGGAGTGTTTTGCGCAATCTGACTAACAGTTTAGACAAGTTTGGCAAAAACCAACACAGCAAATCCTGTATGATCATAATCTTAGCAACAATATCTATAGTTATACTAGAAAAGTGGCATTCTCAAGATGGCAATACTGGATATTCTTGAATTTCCTGACCCTCGTCTGCGTACAAAGGCGAAGCCGGTCACAAAAGTAGACAACAACATACGCAAGCTGGCTGATGATATGTTGGAAACCATGTACCACGCCCCGGGCATTGGCCTGGCCGCCTCGCAGGTGAACGTGCACCAACGTATTGTGGTTATCGACGTCAGTGAAGAGAAAGATCAACCTTTGGTACTGATCAATCCTGAATTTGAGGTGATCTCCGGCGAACAGGATTTTGACGAAGGTTGTCTGTCGGTGCCCGGCTACTACGAAACCGTCACCCGCGCCGAAAAAATCCGTTTGAAAGCGCTGAACCGGGATGGCGAGCCCTTCGAAATGGAGTGCGATGGCATCCTGTCGGTGTGCGTACAGCATGAGCTGGATCACCTTGATGGCAAGCTGTTCGTGGATCACATCTCCAAGCTGAAACGGGAGCGTATCCGCAAGAAGCTGGTGAAAGAACAGAAAGACAAGGTCAAGATCCGCTAAAGCGGGGCTCGGAACCGGGTTCGCTGACCCGCCCCACCGATATCAGCCATCATTTAAACCATCGCCAGCACAGGAACTCTGTCTTGAGTGCACCCCTGAAAGTCATTTTCGCCGGAACCCCCGAATTCGCGGCTGAAGTACTGCAATCCATATTGGGCTCGCACCATCAGGTGATTGCCTGCTACACCCAGCCCGACCGACCGGCTGGCCGCGGCCGCAAACTCACCCCCAGCCCGGTTAAAGCATTAGCCCAAGAGCACAATATACCGGTCTACCAGCCCCTTAATTTCAAGCAGACCGAAGACGTAGAGCACCTCTCTGCCCTCAATGCTGACATCATGGTTGTGGTGGCTTACGGTCTGATCCTGCCAAAAGTGGTGCTGGATGCGCCACGCTTAGGCTGCATCAACGTCCACGCCTCCATATTACCGCGCTGGCGTGGTGCGGCCCCGATCCAGCGCGCCATTGCCGCTGGCGACACCGAAAGCGGCGTCACCATCATGCAGATGGATGTTGGATTGGACACCGGCGACATGCTGCTGAAAGCGCGCACCCCCATCAGCCCCGACGACACCGGCGGCAGCCTGCATGATCGTCTGGCCCGGATCGGAGCCACCTCCATACTTGAAGCGCTGGACAGCCTGGCTGCCGGCACCGCCACCGCAGAACCGCAGGATAACAACCTGGCTACCTACGCCCACAAGCTCAGCAAAGAGGAGGGCAAACTGGACTGGCAGCGGACCGCCCAAGAGCTGAACGATCTGGTACGCGCCTTCAACCCCTGGCCGGTTACCCACACCCAGCTGGACGACAACATCATCCGGGTATGGCAAGCCAGCCTGGCGGATCAGGGCAGCAGCGCCGAGCCGGGCACCCTCGTCGCCGTGCACAAAGACAGTCTGGATGTAGCCACCGGCAGCGGCGTATTGCGCCTGCACCAGTTGCAACTGCCGGGTGGCAAACGCCTACCAGTAGCCGCCATCCTCAATTCCAAAGCGGACTGGTTCAACATCGGGAAGCGCTTCCTTTGAGCCAGCGCCCCTATTCGCAGCCAGACCCGAGCAGTCTGAACACCCGTGCCCGTGCGGCCCAAATCCTGGAGCAAGTTTTGCCGCTGAACCGGCAGAACCTGCAGCTGCGCTCACTGTCTGATCTGATGCCGAAAGTGGCAGAGGAAGACAAGGACAAAGGTCTGCTGCAGGAGATCTGCTTCGGTGTCTGCCGCTGGTATATCCGACTGGACAAACTGGCCGCTCCCTTAATCCGCCAGCCCTTCAAACCCAAAGACGCCGACCTGCACGCCCTGCTTTTAATCGGCCTGTATCAAATGTTCTACCTGCGCATTCCCGATCATGCCGCCATATCCCAAACCGTCGAGGCCTGTCGCCAGCTGAATAAAGACTGGGCAGTAAAAGTCATCAACGGCATGCTGCGTCGCGCCCAACGCGATAAAGCACTACTGGAAACCAGCTTGCCCGACAGCAGCTCCATCCAAACGGCGCACCCCAAGTGGCTAATGGATGCGGTAACAGCGGCTTGGCCAGAACAAGCCAACGCCATCTTTAAAGCCAACAATGAACCAGGCCCCATGTGTCTGCGGGTAAACTGCCTGCACAACAGTCGCGATGACTATATGGCCCGACTCAAAGAGCGCGGCATCGGTGCCCGTATCGGTCAATTGGCAGCCAGCGCACTCTATTTAGAGAAACCCTGTGATGTCGACGAACTGCCCGGCTTTCGTGAAGGCTGGGTTTCGGTGCAGGATGAAGCGGCCCAACTGAGCGCCTTTCTGCTTGACCCGCAACCGGGGGAGCGCATCCTAGATACCTGCGCAGCGCCCGGCGGCAAAACCTGCCATTTGCTGGAACAACAACCCGCCCTGGCCGAAGTAGTGGCACTGGATATGGACGGCCAGCGGCTGCAGCGGGTACAGGAGAACCTGGATCGCCTGCATCTGAATGCCAACCTCGTTCACGCCAGCCTGGAACAGTACGCACAGGATCATCCGCAATCACGTTTTGATCGAATTTTGCTGGATGCACCCTGTTCTGCCACCGGTGTTATCCGCCGCCACCCGGACATCAAATGGCTGCGCAAGCGTTCCGACATTGGCAAACTGGCGGACACTCAGCAACACCTGCTGCAAATTGCGTTTTCTTTACTGAAACCCGGCGGTACCCTGCTGTACGCCACCTGCTCCATACTGCCCCAGGAAAACAGCCGGGTAGTGCACCAGTTCCTGCAACACCAGCGTCATGCAAAGGCCCAAACCATCGCGGCAGAGTGGGGCATCGGCCACGATTGCGGCCGCCAATTGTTTCCCACCATTAACGGCCACGATGGATTTTATTACTGCGCCATCAAACAGAAACCCGTGCAACATGACGACACACAAGCGCAATGAACGCGCAACGACTATCGTGATAGGATGAGAGCCCTGTTCGTGAACCTGAAAAGACAAAGCGAAACTGCAGCATGAAAATCATCATTCTGGGTGCAGGCCAAGTTGGCGGCACACTGGCAGCCAACCTGGCCAGTGAGCATAATGACATTACCGTAGTAGACACCGACTCCGAGCGACTACAAGAGCTGCAGGATCGTTACGACATTCGTACCGTATCCGGCATGGCCTCCTATCCCACCGTACTGCGCCAGGCCGGTGCCGACGACGCCGACATGCTCATTGCCGTCACCAACTCCGACGAAATCAACATGGTAGCGTGTCAGGTTGCCTATTCATTGCACCGCACCCCCACCAAAATCGCCCGGGTGCGTTCCGCCAGTTATCTGGCCAAAAGCAAAGGTCTGTTCGGCAACGAAGCCTTCCCCATTGATGTCATCATCTCGCCGGAGCAGGTGGTCACCAACCACATCACCCGTCTGATCGAGCACCCCGGCGCATTGCAGGTGCTGGACTTTGCCGAGGGCAAACTGCAATTGGTTGCGGTGAAAGCCTACTTCAACGGGCCACTGGTGGGCCGTGAACTGCGCTACCTGCGCCAGCACATGCCCGCAGTAGACACCCGCGTTGCTGCCATATTCCGCCGCGATCGCCCCATTATCCCCGAAGGTACCACCATCATCGAAGCCGATGACGAAGTCTTCTTCATCGCCGCCAAAAACCACATTCGGGCGGTGATGAGCGAGCTGCGCGGGCTGGAACACAACTACAAAAAAATCATCATCGCCGGGGGTGGCAACATCGGCGAACGCTTGTGCGAGGCACTGGAAAGCCGCTATCAGGTTAAGATCATCGAACGCAACCCGGAACGCTGCGGTTTTCTCGCCGAGAAACTCAACAAAACCATCGTTATCCGCGGCAACGCCTCCGATCAGGATCTGCTGCTGGAAGAAAGCGTAGAAGACACCGACATCTTCATCGCCGTGACCAACGACGATGAGGCCAACATCATGTCCTCCATGCTGGCCAAACGCCTGGGTGCGCGCAAAGTGATGGCATTGATCAACAACCCCGCCTACGTGGATCTGGTGCAGGGCGGCGACATCGACATCGCCATCTCACCCCAGCAGGCCACCATCGGCAGCTTGCTGACCCATGTGCGGCGAGGGGATGTGGCCAATGTACATTCCTTGCGGCGCGGCGCGGCCGAGGCCATCGAAGCCATCGCCCACGGAGATGAGAAATCCTCCAAGGTAGTGGGTAAGGCCATTGGTGACATCGACTTGCCGGAGGGCACCACTATCGGTGCTATCGTGCGCAAGGATCAGGTGCTGATTGCCCACGACGATATCGTGGTGGAGTCCGATGATCACGTGGTGTTGTTCCTGATCGACAAGCGCCGCATTCAGGATGTCGAGCGCCTGTTCCAGGTGGGAATCACCTTCTTCTAATTTGGAGCCTGTATGCATCCCGCTGTCATACTTCGCATTCTTGGCCTGCTGTTGATGGTGTACAGCAGCACCATGCTGATTCCGGCAATGGTGGCACTGATCTATGATGATGGCGGTGAAAGACAGTTCTTTTTCGCCTTTGCCATTACCCTGATCTCGGGCCTGCTGTGCTGGCTACCGGTGCAAAATCGCAAACAGGATCTGCGAGTACGAGACGGCTTTGTGGTGGTCGTGCTGTTCTGGACGGTGCTGGGGTGTTACGGCGCCATACCCTTTATGTTAGGCAACGAACCGCATATGGACGTGGCTGATGCCGTGTTCGAATCCATTTCCGGGCTGACCACCACCGGCGCCACCGTGATCAGCGACATCGACAACCTGCCCAAGTCGATCCTGTTTTACCGCCAACAAATGCAGTGGCTGGGCGGCATGGGGATCATCGTACTGGCGGTGGCTATTTTACCCATGCTGGGCATTGGGGGCATGCAGCTTTACCGTGCCGAAGCCCCAGGCCCGGTAAAGGATAACAAGCTCACCCCCCGCATTACCGAAACCGCCAAAGCCCTGTGGTACATCTATGTATCCCTAACCATCACCTGCGCCCTGGCGTATTGGATGTGCGGCATGGACCTGTTCGACGCCATCAGCCACAGCTTTTCCACCGTGGCCATCGGTGGGTTTTCAACCCACAATGAGAGCATTGGCTACTTCGATAGCGCCGCCATCGAACTGATTACCGTGCTCTTCATGCTGTTGGCGGGTATCAACTTTGGCCTGCACTTTGTTGCCTGGCGCCGCCGCAGTATCAGCTCCTACTTTACCGACCCCGAGTTTCGCTTTTACATCACCATCCTGTTCAGCATCAGCGTATTGGTATTCTTCGGCCTGATGATCGCCAATGATTACGATGACCCTCTCCTGGCCGCCCGTCATGCCCTGTTTGAATCCGTCTCCATCGGCACCACCACTGGTTACGCCGTGGCCGATTTTTCTGCCTGGCATCCGATGCTGGCCACTGCCCTGATCATGGGCAGCTTTGTCGGTGCCTGTGCCGGTTCAACCGGAGGCGGTATCAAGGCCATTCGTGTTTTTCTTATGTTTAAACAAGGTTTAAGAGAAATTCGCCGCCTGATTCACCCCAACGCCGTAATGATTATCAAGCTCTCCAATAAAGCCGTGCCTGATCGGGTCATCGAAGCTGTATGGGGGTTTTTCGGCATTTACCTGATCAGCTTTTGCGTGCTGTTTCTGGCCATGTTGGCCACCGGTATGGATTTCATCACCGGCTTCTCGGCCGTGGCTGCCTGCCTCAATAACCTCGGCCCGGGCATAGGGGATGTCGCGCTTCACTATGGTGAGATCAGCGATACCGCAAAATGGATTCTGTGTTTCGCCATGTTATTGGGCCGATTGGAGATCTTTACCCTGCTGGTACTCTTCACCCCCATGTTCTGGCGCCACTGATTTCACGGTTCAATCCAGCACTTGCGATCGTATATAAACTAAATTTTGTTAATTTTTGCCTTTTAAGATCATTTCTCATTTCAATATTGGTTTTGTGGCTATACTCAAAACTCAATTTACTGAGAACTATCATCGGCTATGTTCAATCGTGACGAATGGATTCTTGAACAACAGAATCCGATGATTTCCCTGAAAAAATGGCAAACCACCGTAGATCTCGTCGCAAAGCTATACGAGTCACCCGCGGTGTTTATCATGCAAGCCACTTCCCAAGGCTACCAGGTTGTCGTCGGCAGCAGCAGTCCAACTAATCCCTGCAAATCAGGGGATAAGTTCCCCAAAGATGCATGCTTGTTTTGTACTGAGGTCATCAAAAACGCTGGCCCACTTTACCTCAATCACGCCACCAGCATGCCCGAATGGCAGGGTAATTTATTGGTGAAAGAAAGCCGCGTGAACTCTTTTCTGGGAGTGCCGATTTATTGGCCGGATGGATCCTGTTTCGGCACCATTGCCGTACTGGATTTTGCCGTCACCCATTACAACCGTACTTTTCAGGAACTGCTATGGCAGTTTCGTGATCTGGTAGAAGGGGATCTGCTGCTCAACAGTCAGTTTTTGCAGCTGCTGGAACTGTCCACCAAGGATGATCTGTCCCGCTTGTTAAATCGCCGGGGCTTTTTTATTCAAGCAGAAAAACATGTGCGTCTGGCACAACGCTTGGGGCACAGTGTCGGAATACTGTACCTCGACCTGGATAATCTCAAACAAATCAATGATCAGTTCGGACATCGCCTGGGGGATCGAGCCATCACGGCACTGGCCTCCGCCGTACACAATGTATTGCGCGACAGTGATGTGGCTGGGCGCGTAGGCGGTGATGAATTCGTCGTCGTGATGATGACCGCCGATGATCAGGCCCTGCCGAAAACCGCCGCCAGAATCAGAGCCGAGCTGAAAAACCTCTGCACCGGCGAATTACAGCATCTCAATCTGAGCGTCAGTATCGGATCACATTTGTTTCCAGCCAGCGAACTCACCGGAATCGACCGCATGGTATCGATCGTGGATGAGCGCATGTACGAAGATAAGCAACACAATCACGCCCGAGCCCATCAAGACGCAGGCTGACACCCCCGCATAGTTGACACAACTTCAGCCTCTAACAGCACACTCAATGAAAAGCCCCCTCCACAGGGCTTTTCCTCGTTTGGCACTGGATTAACACATGTCACCTGAGTGAATGGACGTGTCACTTTCGCCCCAATCCCTCGCTGACTGGAAAATATCTATATATAGCAGTATGTTATACAGTTGGCACGACTCTTGATTAACTCAAGTTACAGTTATTTGGATGTAATAAAAACAACTCGGATGTTTCTTTTAGAGGAACGCCCGATATTAAGGTGAATCATTCTTAAATCAGCGACCTAATAACAGGTCATATTATCGAGGAGGCTGTCATGCCATCGTCCGAAAAACGCGCTCTCATTGAAAGAGTCGCAACGCTTTGTGGTGGTTCTCACAGCAAGTTTAACCAGAGCTGGAGCGATATCAAACAGCAGCGGCAGATGCAGGGCTTTTACAACGATAAGTCACAGAATCTGCATGATGCGACCTATGTCGGAGGCATGTGTCATCCTATGTCTTTGTACTGGTTGGCCCTGCGTGAGAAAGGTGAAAAGAGTCTGTTTGAGTGGCTCAAACCCGGCGGCGTCTGGGATAAAGGGGCAATCAATGTGTTAGTCGTCAAAACGGCGATGTACAAAAACAACAAGAACAATTTTGTTTCAAGCGCCACCCATAAAGACTTCGATGACCAATTCTTCAAGCACTATGGACTGAATCGCTATGGCGCACCGTTGGAAGGCATGAGCAATGTGCTCTCCTACATTGATAGAAAATCCGCTGGCTACCATATGATTAGTTTGAGCGGCCCCACCAGTGGTCATGCTGTGGCCGCGCATGTCCAGCCCGGCGGTGAATCGGCATTTTTCGATCCAAATTACGGTGAATATTCCTTCCCAAACCCGCAGTTTCTGGGCTCATTCATGAAGGGCTTTATGAAACACTCAGGTTATGAAGCCAAGTATACCGTCAGACAAAAAATCGAAACCTTTCGTTAGCGCGATTGGATAGCTAAGACAAGAAGCATTACGTCGGGGTGCATCAAAAAGCCGTACACCCCGGCGTCCACATCAATACACAAACCCGCTAAATAATATCCGGCGACTTCACTGCTGTACCACCATCCAGCGCAATCACATTGCCCGTCACATAAGCCCCTGCCATGGACGTTAAGAACACCGCCAGACCTTCCATATCCTGCGGCTCTCCCAAGCGGCCCAGGGGGACTGCCTGCCGTTGCGCGTTCGCCGTCGCTTCATCCTGCAATACAAACTTGGTCATACGACTGGGAAACACACCTGGGGCAATGGCGTTGACAGTGATATGGCGCGCAGCCAATTCGTTAGCCAGTATTTTGGTAAGATGGTTCAGCGCTGCTTTGCTGGGGCCATAGGCGTATGCCTGCATGCTGCCCGTTAATTGGCCTGCAACCGAGGTAATATTAATCACCCGCGCCGGATCGGCTGCCGAGGCGGCAGCCTCCAGCAACGGCAGACTTTTCTGGGTCATAACAAACGCGGATTTTACATTCAGGTTCTGAATCTTGTCCCAGGCACTGCCGGGGTATTCTTCCAACGGCGCGCCCCAGGTCACACCGGCATTGTTCACCAGAATGCTGAGCTTGCCTTCCCGCTGCTGGATCTCATTCACCAGATCAACGCAACCCTTCTCCGTAGACAGATCGGCAGGAATACCAATACATGTGCCCAGCTTGGACAGCGCCTCTGCGGTTTTAGCGCAGGCTTCGGCCTTGCGGGATGCCACATACACTTTGGCTCCGTGCTTAACCAGGCCTTCGGCAATCATGTAACCAATACCGCTGGTGCCGCCGGTCACCAGAGCAATTTTGTTTGCGATGGAAAATAGTGAACTCATGCTTATCCTCTCCAATCTTTAATCTTGGTAGTTCTTTTTCAGAATGTCCGCTGCATGCATCACATGCTCCTGCATCATGAAGTCCGCGCGCTCCGGTTGCCGGTTTTTCATGGCATCGTAAATCACCTGATGATGATCATGGGCACGCTGAAACTCCCGCAGGCTGTACCAGCGAAACGAACCGTTAAATACAATGGGAATATTCCGTGACTGTCTGGCAAATCGCACCAGCAGATCGTTGTGGGTTTCCAATAGAATGGCCAGGTGGAAATCTTTATTCATTTCACGCCATTCATCAAACTCACCACGATCCAATTGGCCACTTTGCAGCAGCTGATCGCCTTGTCGCAGTGTCTTTAACAATGCTTGATCCAGTGACTCCGACAAGCCACGCTCTGCAATCAAACGACAGCCCAGCCCTTCCAGCACAGAACGCACTCGAAACGCGCTGACGATATCCTCCACCGAAAAATGGCGCACTGAATAGCCACAGTTCGGCGCGTAATCCAACAGGCCATCCTTGGCCAATACCCGCAGGGCTTCGCGGATCGGTGTCCGCGAAACCTGCATTCGCTCTGCCAACGCGGTTTCCTGCAGGCGAGTGCGGGGCGGGAACTCACCCTGCAACAACAACTCACGCAACGTTTCGGTGACATTCAGCGAACGGGTGGACTTGGGCACAGTCATTAACGCCCCACCAGCGAACGCGCTACGATCTCTTTCATGATCTCAGAAGTTCCCCCATAAATACGTTGGATGCGGGCATCCATATACGCCCGCGAGATACCGTATTCCATCATGTAGCCATAGCCACCAAACAACTGCAGACACTCATCGGCCACTTTGCACTGCAGCTCTGTGGTAGACAGCTTGGCCATGGAGGCTTCCACCGTACTCAAGTCTCCGGCTTCGTATTTCTCGGCGCACTGCCGCACAAAGGCTTTGTTCACTTCCACCTGGGTTTTCAACTCAGCCAGCTTGAAACGAGTGTTCTGGAACTGCGACACCGCAGAACCAAACGCCTTGCGCTCGGTAACGTAGGCCACGGTGGAATCCAGCATGCCTTCACAGGCGTAAATGGCACTCACGGCCAGGATCAAGCGCTCACGGGGCAGCTCATTCATTAAATTGCTAAAGCCCTGACCCAAGCCTCCCAGAATCTCGGATTCCGGCACCAGTACGTTGTCGAAAAACAGCTCCGACGTGTCACCACAATGCAGCCCCATCTTCTCCAGGTTACGACCGCGCTCAAAGCCGGGCAGGGTGGCATCCACCGTAAACAACGTCACCCCTTTGGCACCGGCATTGGGATCGGTTTTCGTGGCCACCACGATCACATCGCAGTGCTGGCCGTTCGTAATGAACGTCTTCTGACCATTAATGGCATACTGGCCATCATTGCACACCGCACTGGTACGCATGCCCTGCAGGTCGGAGCCTGCGCCAGGCTCGGTCATGGCAATCGCACCCACCGCCTCACCACTCACCAGTTTCGGCAACCACTTTTGTTTTTGTTGTTCGCTGCCAAGATGCTGAATATAGGGTGTCACGATGTCGGAATGCACTGAAACGCTTGAGGCCAGCGCCATGAAATTATTGCGGGCGAATTCCTCGATAACGATAGCGCTGAGGGACAGATCTGCCCCATAGCCGCCGTATTGCTCCGGCACATCCACCGCCAGGTACCCGTTCTCCCCCAGCTTGTTCCACAACTCACGAGGAAAGATCTCCGCCTTCTCCCACTGGGTGTAATAGGGTGCTACTTCTTTACTGAGAAACTTGCGGAAGTTATCTCGGAATAACTCTCGCTCCTGATGGCTTAATACATTATCTGAGTGGTCTGACGACATCCTTATTTCCCTCTAAAAAAGGAGAAGATTGTATACAATTTGCCTTCGGCGCACAAAAAGTCCTTTGTTTTTAACCTGAACCTGTCTACCTTGCAGTCGGACTAATCTACTTAGCTAATTTTTATACAGGCGGACACCCAATGGCACACAGTATTCTGTTCAAACAACTGCATCACCTGCTGCAACAAGCCCGTAACCTGAATCTGACAGCACAAGGGCACAGCCCTGCTCAGGCTCCAACCAATCCCGGGCGACGCCGCTTTATACGCAACAGCGCGCTGGGCGGCACGGCACTAATGTCTGCAGGTAGCCTCACCGGTTGCTTTGGTGCCAAAAGTGAGCGAGTAGCCATTGTTGGTGGCGGTCTGGCTGGCCTCAATGCCGCCTACCAACTGGGTAAAGCAGGCTTGAAAGTCAACGTCTACGAAGCGCGGGGCCGCGCCGGTGGCCGGGTACGCACTGTGCACAGCGTATTAGGCGAAGGCCTGGATACCGATCTGGGAGGCGAGCTGGTGAACACCGATCACGAGGACATGCTGACACTGATCGATGAATTCGGCCTCTCCGTGGCCAGTCGCATCGAACCCAACCCTGAGCTGGACAAAGTCGCCTTCTTTTATGGTGGCCGCAAACGCAGTGAAGCAGAAATGGCAGAAGCCCTGCGCCCCTTCGCTGCCCAATTAATGAGCGACGCTGAATTACTGGATGCAGACTGGGACACCTATGCCCCCATCTTCGATAACCAGTCCCTGGCTGAATATCTGGACATGCACGCTGACAAAATCCCCGCCGATCCAGATATTCGAGACCTGATGGAAGGGGCCGTGCGGGTCGAGTATGGCGTAGAACCCACTGACTCCTCCATACTTCAATTACTGTATCTGTTACCGGTGGTGGATGGTGATCATGTTGAGGTGCTCAGCACCAGTGACGAAGCCTATGTAATCAACGGTGGCTCCGAAACCGTGGTGAACAGTCTGCGCGCTGCCCTGGCTGGACAGATCCACACTCAACGCGCCCTCACTAAATTGATACAAACCGAAAGTGGCTATCGGCTCAGCTTCGACAAAGGTCGCGATGTGGAAGCAGAATACGTGATTCTGGCGCTGCCTTTCAGCGCTCTGCGTAACGTAGAAATCGGCGTTGAATTACCCGAGACCCTGAACCGCTTTATCCATGAGGTGGATCTGGGCCGCAACGAAAAGGTCATCGCCGGAGTCACCCAACGAGTTTGGCGCGGGCCCAACGGTTTTGAAATCGAAGCCTGGAACGATCAAACCGCATCCCTGCTGTGGGACAGCAGCCTGCGTCAGCCTGAATTACCTGAAGGCTCACTGACGTTCTTTGTCGGTGGCAACGAAGTCGACATCACCGCCAGCGGCAGCGCAGACGAGCAGGGTAGTGCGCTGATGGGTGAATACAGCAATGTCATCGCTGGACTGGCAAACGTAAGTAACGGCAAATTTGTGCGCACGTCATGGTGCACCACCCAATACATCGGCGGCGGTTATACCAATTTCAAACCAGGACAATACACCGAGCTGGCAGAAGAGTGGTTGTACATCGAAGCCGACGACCCGGAAGAAGCACAGGAATTCGCCCTGGATAACCTGATTTTTGCCGGAGAGCACACCAGTGATGAGTATTACGGTTTCATGAACGGTGCCGTGCAAAGTGGCCGCCTGGCCGCACAACGGGTACTGCGCACCCTGGAAGCCGAATAAGCCATTGATCAATCAGCGCTCACGGTTTTGAGTCAGCGCTGATTGATTCGGTTGTAAAGCCAAATCCGATGTTAATGGGAATGTCATTCAATATGCGGTTAAATGAGAATCCATTTTGGAGAAGCTGGCGGGGAAATTAGTCGTTCAGGATATTTTCTCGTTTACCGGTTATGTGAGGTGCACCATGAATGAAGAAACTATGGAAGGTAAATGCTTGTGTGGGGCTGTTTCCATAAAAGCCAAAACAACTAAAGATGTTGAAGCATGCCATTGTGGAATGTGCCGACAGTGGGGTGGCGGACCTTTTATAGCCATTCATTGCGGGCCCGATGTACAACTCACGGGGGTTGAGAGCATAACGGAGTTTGACTCATCTACCTGGGCTTCACGAGCGTTCTGTAAAACCTGCGGCACACATTTATTTTATCGCTTTAAGCCCTCAAATGATTTGGTTGTTCCTGCCGGTTTATTCCAAGATCAAACTGGCTTCGAACTAAAAGAACAAATTTTTGTCGATAAAAAGCCTGCTTACTATGATTTTTCCAATAAAACAGAAATGCTGACCGAGGCACAGGTTTTCCAAAAATACGCGTCAAAGTGATTCACTAATCGACACACCGCAAAGAGCCAGACATACATGAATGCAATCTGCGCTAACCCTAAACCGCTAGCGCAGATCACCCGTGTATTACCGGATCAGGATGTGCCGGTTGCTTTCAGTTGCTGGCGAAACTGTTCCACGGGAACACCACCCACTCCCCAGTTCTCCATCAATACTTCCTCAATCACGACAAAGGTGGTTGCCGGGTTTTTATTCAATACCTGTTGCAGCAAATCCGTGGTGCCCCGGATCAGCTCCGCTTTCTGCTGGGCGGTAACGTCTTCTCGGGTAATCTGAATATTAACGTAAGGCATGATGCTCTGCTCCTATAGCTTGGCTAAGTAATAATCAGAGGTAAATACCCCTGTCGACAGCCAGTGTAGGAAAGACTAGACTCCGGATAAATTCGCATTAAATGCACCAAGGCTTTGCAATAATGCACAACTGGGATGATTTTCGCTACTTTCTCGCTGTCGCCAACTGTGGCAGCTTCTCAATGGCCGCCAAAGCGCTTGGCGTAAACCACTCCACCGTATCCCGGCGCATTCAAGTGTTAGAAGAGCGCCACGGCGTAAGGCTGCTCGACCGCACACCCACCGGCTATCAGATGACCGAAGCCGGGGCCTCTATCTACGACATTGTTCAAACCATTCAGGATAACGAACTGAAGGCTTCCCGCGTATTACTGGGGCAGGATTCCCGTTTGGAAGGCAACATCAAACTCACCATGCCCCACGACTTGTTCGAGTCCTGCCTGGCGGCCCCGGTGAAACAGTTCTGCCACCAACACCCCGCCATCGAATTGAGCTTACTGGTTTCACACGGCTTGAAAAACCTGGCCAACCGCGAAGCCGACATTGCCGTGCGGCTCACACCCAACCCGCCTGACTATCTAGTAGGAACATGCATCACCCAAATGCAACACGGCATTTACGCTCATACCAGCCAAAGCCACCTGAAAACCACACCAATCATTGTGTGGGGCCAAGAGCCCGAGCTGCCGGAATGGGCACTCACTCATTTTCATAAACCCTTTATAGCGCTACGCGTGGATGATCTGGCCAGCATGCATCGGGCAGTACAAGCAGGCTTCGGCGTAGCGCGCATGCCCTGTTTTTTTCCTGATGCAGTCCAGGCAGCGGATGTAAAACGCCTGCCCATTGAACTGCCCAGATCCGACTGGGGAGTCTGGTTATTGAGCCACGCCGATTTACGCAACACTGCCCGCATCCAACGTTGCAGACAATTTCTAACAACCGCTCTTACTGATTTAATCCCCACTTTTGAAGGAAAGCATTCTCGGTACTGATGTAATTACCCTAAACTTCACCCATAAATACGCCCGTTCTTTCACCCCCAACTGTCTCTGTACACGTAAAACAATTTACCCGCATGGCTTTTCCATGGGGTAGGGATGTTCGAATCATTACAAGGTGTATAAAGATGAATTCCAGCCGTAGGTTAACCGCTCTCAGTACCGCTCTATTACTCACTACCCTCTAGGCGGCCCTGGTGATGACATCCTCTCTGGAAACCTTCTGACTATCGAGGGGGATACCGTTACTCGCAACATTATCAATGACAATCCCCAAGACACTTTCATCTTCAATCTCGACGATAATCACGACACTATTTATGAAATGGAAACCAGACTTGCTTATCGTGCTTTGCTACAGTTTGGTGCCGGTATCTCTGCCGGTAGCATCAGTGCTTCCCAGTCCGGCAACGATCTGGTGCTCACCATATCAGCCACTGACAGCATCACCGTGAAAGATTGGTTTGGCTCTATAAACTACCGCCTTGGCCAGATCCAATTTGATGGTGAAGAGCCTCAAAGTGCGCAATCCTTTGTCGACAACCTACTCAACCCACCCATCGAATAAACGTTCAAAACAAAACGGCGCTCACAAGAGCGCCGTTTACTTTCCACCAATCCATTACATTACATTACAAAATATTCATCATGCCTCAACCACATACCCTTCCCGGTAATGGGGCAACGCATCATTCACCTCAAACCAATTCGCTTTGTGCGCCATGTAAAAATGCACCGCTGGCTTAGTATTCAAATCGCCATCCAACGTACCGGCCCTAATCCGCACCACACCTGGCACTTTCACGGTTTTGCTGTACACCGGTGATCCGCAGTTTTTACAGAAACAACGCTGCTTGCCCGGCGATGATTCAAAAGCACCAATCAAATCAGCCCCGCTGATCAATCTAAAGTTCACCTCCTGTACCGGGATATTGGTTACGATGGCACTGCCCTGCGCTTTGCGGCACTGTATGCAATGGCATATCTGAATGGGTTCCAGTTCACCGTCAATCTCAAACGTCACACCGCCGCAAAGGCAACTTCCTGTATACATGTTTTGTCCTTACTTATCTTCAACTGGGTTTAGTGGGCTTTTGCTTGTTCCCTCAGCATATTGATCAGATTCCCAAACAATATCAAACGGCCAGGATACTCTATCTAATACCTCAACGCAGGTAGGGCTTCAGGTCGGTGTTGAAGTAACGATACAACGCGCTTTTCTGTTCTTTTTCTGACTGACGCCATCCGTACACGTCCGGGCGCGCCGTTTCGATAGCCAGAGTGTCGAAAATCAGCCAATCAAACAACGCCAATGAGCCACACACATTCTTCGCTGAATTTTTACCCCGAGCATGATGGTGGTGATGCTGGGTAGGGAAGGTGAATACATGCGCCAGCGCCCACATGGTTTTGCGCACCCAGGCCCACTGATGATTATGGAAGTACAGGTCGTAATTCCAGTTGGCATGAGTATGAGCCGACCACAACCCTTTCACCACAGTGCCCCACAAAAACACTTCGGTTAAACCCAAATACAGCGCCAACAATTGAAACCAGTAGTTGGGCATCACAAACCACCACAACCATCCGTTGGTGAAGGTATGCACCACGCTGATCTGGCCGCGCTCATCATCGCCGCTCATATGGTGGGGCCGGTGGGAAAGCTTGAACACCGCCTGCACTGCTTGTGCCCAACGCGCCTTGGGCCTACGGCAATGGGCAAAATAGTGCCCGGCACCGTGAATCAATTCTTCCAGCACAAAAAATGCGATCAATGTGGGCCAAAAATACTCATTCTGCATCCACGCCAACGAGCCGGCACTACCGGGGATCAACCAAGTCAGCCCCAATCCGATGATCAACAGCACTAAGGGTCGCTGCACCGCCACCATCATGGTCACGGTCAGGCCCGCCATCTTCCAATCACTGGCAGTGCGTGCGCCATTGGCACTGCGCCCGCTCAACCATTCCGCCACCGCTGCCAACGCCACAAACAGTACGATAGACAGCGCCACCAAATCATTAATGGACATAATTTGTTCTCCACTCATTACCCTATAGACAAGTGTGACGCAGGGGCTATTATTCATCAAATCAATAAATAATATATACAATATCCATGAAGCTGAATTTACGTGCTGTCGATCTCAACCTGTTACCCATCTTTGTGGCCGTGGTGGAAGAGGGCCAGTTGTCCCGCGCCGCCCAGCGCCTGGGCATGAGCCAGCCCGCCGTAAGTGCAGCTCTGCAGCGATTACGGCTTACCGTGGACGATCCATTATTCACTCGCTCCCGCACTGGCTTAACACCCACACCACGTGCGAAAAGCCTGTACCAGGATGTAAGCACACACTTACAGAATGTAGCCCAAGCTCTCGACCCGTCTCAATGTTTCGACCCCACCACCAGTGATCGCACCTTTCGCCTGATCGCACCAGACTACTTTGAGTTTCTGGCCCTGGGTTCATTCATGGCCAGCCTACGTCAAACCAGCCCCCATATCAGTGTCCAAATGCTGCCCCAACAGGATGGTTGGAACCGACTGCTGTTGGACAACGATGTGGATTTCGCCATCGATACCCTGCTGCCAACAGACGATCGCCTGCAGGCAAGGCCGCTTTTGCAGGAAACCCTGGCGGTGGTGGCCAGACATAATCATCCCACCATACAAGGCAAGCTGACATTAGAAGACTTTTTGGCAGCAGAGCATGTGGTGCTACCACTACGTGAACGCCAGGTGTTGCCACTGGATCAAATCCTGGGGCGACCAGGCTGGCGTCGCCAAGTGGGGGCCCAGGTGGTGCATTATGGCAATCTGTTTTCGGTGGCCAGTGCCAGCAACTTAATTGCTACGGTACCCATGCGCATGGCCACGCGCTTGGCAGCGCCCTTCGGCTTACAGGTTTTGCCGTTTCCGGCACCGGTACCCAAGATAGTCATCTATCTGATCTGGCCAAGAGCGCTGGCCAAGGATCCCGCTCATAACTGGTTTAAAACTTTGCTGGAACAAGAACTCGCGCGCCTGGCGTAATTGGCCGCAATCAACCAGTAGCGGAAGAATCTTACAACTTAACTTCACGCCACATGCAATTGCACAACAAACACAACCTCTTCGTACAAGATGGCGTCTCTGCTCCCGTATCTAATAGCTATTCAAACCCTATGCCGGGTTCTCTCAGTGATTACCAACACCCACTCAAACAATTGCAGGGATAATAATAATGACCGCTATTGAAACATGGGGAATAGCTACCCTAAGAAGACTTACCTTAGCCATCGGCCTGAGTGCTTTGGCTGGATGTGGTGCCAGCGATAAAAGCGATTTAGCCTGTCTGGAAAACCAGAACTTTCCAGTCGCTGCCTACGATGCCGTTGAAGTGGCCTGCCCCAGCCTTGATTACCAGCTGACGGTTCCTGAAACCTGCGAAAACGGAGGTTGCGGTGTTATTCTGGATATTCACGGCGGCACCATGGACGCACGCGTGGAAGATGCCGGCACCAATTTATCCGCACTGGGTAAAGACGCCATTGCCTTCGGCGCTTCAACCCCCTATATCGTTATTCAACCTTCTGAACCCAGTGGCATCTGGTCAGAAGCAGGCACAGATGATCAGAACGTATTGGATTTTATGCAAAGCGTTGTCAATGTCTTTAATGCCGACACCAATCGCATTCATATGGGTGGTTTTTCTCAAGGCAGTTCTATGACCTGGCGCTTTATCTGCAACTACACGGATACCTTCGCAAGCTTTGCCCCCATTGCAGGCGTCAACCCTAACGATCAAGGTAATATTGGCTGTGATTTACCACGCACACCTATTTTGTTTGTAAATGGTTTGCTTGATCCTTTTGCAATTTATGCCTTCGAAGCCACGCCGGTATTGGCAACCGTTCGTGAAACCATTGGCGCAGCGAATTTGGAAGAACTCACACTGGGCGAAGGTGATAAACACACCCACATCAGTCTGACCGGTAATGGCTATTTATTCGAACACATATCACATGATTCAATTGGTCTGGTGGGAGGTCATTGCATACCCGGCGGAACCAGTGTTCTGGGCTGCAGCGGAAGTTTCGCTTACGGAGAAGAAGCGTTGAAATTCTACATCGAACATCCCAAGCCTTAACCATCAAGATGCGCGATTCCGGTTACCTGGAATCGCGCCCTCGACTTTCGTGGCTTCGTGGCCACATCAAACAAAACTCCTTGGCAAAATAGTGGTACAAAAGAGCTGCTCGTAAGATATTACAATAACAAGGAGAGTTAATATGCGATCAGCACTAATACTATTATTAAGTTCAGTCTTAAGTTTAGGCCTTATCGGTTGCGGCGGTGATTTAGATGATCGAGGTATGGTCAGTATTGAAATACTCGGCAATGGTTCAGCCAGCGTAACCGGCACCGATATAGACTGCCCGGAAACCTGCCAACGTGAAGTTGTTTTTACCCAACTTGAAGTAAACAGTATTGCGAATAACTCCAGAACCATCACCGTGCAAGCCAATGTAGACCCCGACAGTGAGCTGCTTGGCTGGCTGCCAACGGGCAGAACATTCATCAGTAACGACACGACTGTCTGTGAAAGCGATCCGATCTGCCAGGTGAGAATGCAAGATACCTGTGGCGTAGTGCATTATCTGCCAGTGGCCTGCGCTGCCAACGCCATAAACGACCTTGAGTTACGCCCGGTTGTGATGAACACCAACAGCCTTATCGATTGGGACAGATCGGGCGGGTATATCTGTGTACTGCAACAACCCGGTGAAGCGCAATGCTGGCAAAGTTCGGCTGCAAGGTATCGCAATTTTGAACACACAGATACACCTTCATTGATTAACCCTACCCAGGTTTCCGTTTCCTGGAATTATGGCTGCGCTTTGGATCAAACCGGCGTTCACTGCTGGTCATCTGAACCGGACGCAATCATCGCCGAGCCCAGCATACTGTTTGGCTTAAGTCATGTTGAACAAATCAGTGTCCGCATCGGTTATTACGGCTGCGCACTGGCGGATGGTGACGTAACGTGCTGGCAAAGAAAGGCTTTGGCTGTCACACCCTCACTGAATGACCCCACCAACTTGCGTCGCGAAGGTAACAGCACCTGCGTGGATGATGGTACAGAGAAGGTATGCTGGAGCTTTACAGCCGGTGAATACGTAGAATCACGACAGCCACTGATCCCCACCACATAATCAACTTAACATAGCCTTCCTCGCAACAAAGAACGAGTTAGCAATTCAGCTCGTTCTTTGTTCGTTATTCGTCCGTCGCAAGTTCTACAGCCTCATCATATAAGAAATATATCAACGCGATAAATTTAACTCACTTGATGGTCTTATTAACGAGGGACTATAGTCGACTACTATGAAGTAACGACGTAACCCCATACTACAGCCGCGAGAGAGATCGATATGGACAGTAAAAATGACACAGCAACAGGTAAATGCCCGGTAATGCACGGCGCAATGGGCAACACAACCAGTGGCGGCACATCCAATCGCAACTGGTGGCCAAATCAGCTGAATCTTAAAATTCTGCACCAGAACTCGTCTCTGTCTGATCCTATGGGCCCGGAATTCAACTACGCAGAAGAATTCAAAAAGCTTGATTTAGACGCATTAAACAAAGACCTACACGCGTTGATGACCGATTCACAAGACTGGTGGCCAGCCGATTACGGTCACTATGGCCCGCTTTTTATCCGCATGGCATGGCACAGCGCAGGCACCTATCGCACCGGTGACGGCCGTGGTGGTGCCTCCTCTGGCTCTCAGCGCTTTGCACCACTCAACAGTTGGCCAGACAATGGCAATCTGGATAAAGCACGCCGCTTGCTGTGGCCTATCAAGCAAAAGTATGGCAACAAAATTTCCTGGGCCGATCTGATGATCCTGGCGGGTAATTGTGCGCTGGACTCCATGGGGTTCAAAACCTTCGGTTTCGGTGGCGGCCGTGAAGACATCTGGGAACCCGAAGAAGATATTTATTGGGGCGCTGAAACCGAGTGGCTGGCCACCAGCGATAAAGCCAACAGCCGTTACTCCGGCGAGCGTGAGCTGGACAACCCATTAGCCGCCGTGCAAATGGGGTTGATCTACGTAAACCCAGAAGGCCCGGACGGCAACCCAGATCCCGTTGCATCCGGCCGCGATGTGCGGGAAACCTTTGGCCGCATGGCGATGAACGATGAGGAAACCGTTGCCTTGGTTGCTGGGGGTCATACCTTCGGTAAAGCCCACGGTGCTGGCGATCCGAGCCTGGTAGGCCCAGAGCCGGAAGCCGCCCCCATCGAAGCAATGGGTTTTGGGTGGATAAACAGCCATGGCACTGGTAAAGGCAGTGATACCACCACCAGTGGTATCGAAGGCGCGTGGAAACCCAATCCAACACAATGGGACAACGGTTATTTCGATATGCTATTTGGTTATGAATGGGAGTTGACCAAAAGCCCTGCTGGCGCGCATCAGTGGGTGGCCAAGGATGTAAAATCCGAACATATGATTCCCGACGCCCACGACCCTGCAAAAAAATACCCCCCGATGATGACCACAGCGGATCTGTCATTGCGGTTTGATCCAATCTACGAACCCATTGCGCGGCGCTTCCACCAGAACCCCGCTGAATTCGCCGACGCCTTCGCCCGCGCCTGGTACAAACTCACGCATCGCGACATGGGCCCTCGCTCTCGCTATCTGGGCAATCAAGTCCCGGCAGAAGAGCTTCTGTGGCAAGATCCAGTGCCCTCTGTGGATCACGAGCTGATCAATAGTGCCGATGCCGCAGAGCTAAAAGACAAAACCCTGGCATCGGGGCTGTCTATTTCGGAACTGGTTGCCACTGCCTGGGCATCGGCATCCACCTTCCGCGGCTCAGATAAGCGCGGTGGTGCCAACGGAGCACGCATTCGTCTGGCGCCGCAAAAAGATTGGGAGGCTAACCAACCCAAACAATTGGCCAAGGTGCTTAAGGTGCTCGAACGTATTCAGGCAGACTTCAACGGCGCGCAATCAGGCAACAAGCGCGTGTCACTGGCCGATCTGATTGTGCTGGGTGGTTGTGCTGCGGTGGAGAGAGCGGCACGAAACGCCGGGGTTGATATTGAAATCCCCTTTGCGCCGGGGCGAACCGACGCGTCACAGGAGCAAACCGACACCGAAGCTTTTGCAGTACTGGAACCTTTGGCAGATGGCTTCCGCAACTATCTGCAAAGGCCATTTTCTGTCCCCGCAGAAGAACTGCTATTGGATAAAGCGCAATTACTGACGCTCACCGCGCCGGAGATGACTGTGCTAGTGGGTGGTCTGCGAGTATTGAATGCTAACGTTGGGCAATCGCAACACGGCGTATTCACTCACCAACCTGAAACGCTCACCAATGACTTCTTTGTGAACCTGTTGGATATGAGCACCGAGTGGAAACCCACCTCGGAAAGTGGCGACTCATTCGAAGGACGCGATCGCGCCAGCGGTAAAGTAAAGTGGACCGGCACCCGCGCTGATCTGATCTTTGGTTCCAATTCACAACTGCGGGCATTGGCGGAAGTGTATGCCTGCGATGATGCAAAAGCATCCTTTGTGCATGAATTTGCCGCCGCCTGGAACAAAGTCATGAACGCAGATCGATTTGATCTGAATTGAGGTCATAACCCACCGTCAGCATGAGCCGTTGGCAACCAAATAATCGCATTGGTTGCCAACGGCTCGCTGGCGGCCGCCTTTTACTCTAACTCATAAGCTGATACGGGCCACCTGTCTCTAACGCCCGCTGATACGCAGGGCGCTGATGCACTTGCTCCATATAGCGCTGTATTTCAGGAAACTTCTCTTTCACACTGGCTCTTGCCGAGGCAGCTTCTATTGGGAAAATCATCTGCACATCCGCTCCCGAGAACTTGTCCCCAACAAACCAGTTCTTTCCTTTTAAGTGATCATTCACAAAGGTGAGATGCGTTTCTATATTGGGCTGAACAAACGACTTCACAACGTTATCACTAATGCCCCGGGCAACAGGCTTAACAAAAAATGGCATAGGCGCTTTTTTCACCTGGCTGAAAATCAGTTTCATCACAAGCAGGGGCATCAACGATCCCTCTGCATAATGCATCCAGTAGCTATAATCCAACCACTGCTGAGAGCCCACTTCAAATCTCATGTCATCGGCACCATACCGATAAATGAGGTATTCCGTAATCACGCCGGACTCAGCCACCACCTGTTCACCATCACTGATCACCGGGGATTTACCCAAAGGGTGAACCGCTTTCAGCGATTCCGGTGCAAGCTTGGTTTTTTTATCGCGCTCATAGCGTTTGACTTCGTATTCAAGCCCCAGCTCTTCCAACAACCAAAGCACCCGTTGAGAGCGGGAGTTTTCCAAATGATGTACGGTAATCATATTATGTGGCCCTTATTATTTTCGCTTGTTGGTAAAATTGTTTAATCCAATCCACGGATCAGCTCAGGTACGGTTCGCCTGATTTTGCTTGCACGCATTATCACCTTATTTCATCACATAGTGATCATCAAATTGAAATATCACCAAAACAACCCTTGAAGCACGCGCAAACGAACTTTAGGCATTGCTTGCCGCATTTGGCTTTTGATGGATGCGGTCAACTGATAAGCTGTAACGAGTCTACTCAATGAGAATGTCTGCTGTATGAAGATTCCCTTCGTTAATGCCTACGCCAAGCTGCCCAGTACCTGCTTTGAGCGCTTATCGCCCACGCCGGTAAAGGCACCACAGTTAATAAGGTTTAACGCCCCTCTGGCGGACGAATTGGGGATTGATCACACCCACTGCTCGGCGCAAGACATTGCAGACATATTGGCAGGCAACACTGTGCCCAATGGGGCCGACCCGTTGGCCATGGCCTACTGCGGCCATCAATTTGGGCAGTTAAATCCGCAGCTGGGGGACGGCCGTGCCATCCTGCTGGGGGATGTCATTAATCAGCAAGGCGAGCTGCGCGACATTCAACTTAAAGGCAGTGGTCGCACACCGTTTTCCCGTGGTGGTGACGGCCGCTCACCATTGGGGCCAGCATTGCGTGAATATATTCTGTGCGAGGCAATGCACGCACTGGGCGTACCCACCACACGAGCTTTGGCCGTAGTCAGCAGCGGCGAGCCCGTGACGCGGGAACGCCCAGAACCCGGAGCCGTGTTCACTCGCATCGCCGCCAGCCACATTCGAGTGGGAACTTTTCAGTTTTTCGCACTGCGTCAGGATGAACAAGCGCTATGCGCATTGGCTGATCATGTGCTGGCCCGCCATTATCCGCACATCGACATTCACGCCGAAGATCGCTACTTACAAATGTTCAAAGCAATCTGTCAACGGCAGGCAGACTTGATTGCACAATGGTTGCTGCTTGGATTTATTCATGGTGTGATGAATACCGATAACATGACCGTCAGCGGCGAAACCATCGACTATGGTCCCTGTGCATTTATGGATGCTTTCAGTGCCAATAAGGTGTTCAGCTCCATCGACCAGAACGGTCGCTACGCCTATCAGAATCAGCCCGCCATCGGCCAGTGGAATCTTGCTCGCTTGGCGGAATCACTGTTAACTCTGTTCCCTGGTGATGAAGATACCGCAGTGGAACAGGCCACCGCTATTCTGAAAGACTATAGCCGAATTCACAGCCAGGCCTGGGAGCAGGGCATGGCGCGCAAGCTGGGATTCAGCCAAGTAGAAGCAGGCGACCTGCAACGTACCGCAACCTTACTGGAGCTGATGGAAGAGGGCAGGCTTGATTACACGCTGTTGTTTCGCCGCCTCAGCCACATCACCCAAGCTCAAGACGACCGCAGCCCGGTGATGACTCTGCTGGACTTACCGGACTGTCGCAAAACCTCAAACCTGGAGCGTAATCTGCACGAATGGCTGGATGAATGGCAACAACAGCTTGCCCAGCGAGAGCAGGATGCGACTTGCGCCAGCCAACGCATGCTGGCAGCAAATCCCGCCATCATCCCCCGTAATCACCGCGTCGCCGAAGCCATCGCCGCTGCAGAACGAGGTGATTATTCAGTGTTTGAATCTCTGCTGCAGGCACTGTCCGATCCCTATAAGGAGCATGCTGAATATCTTGCCTACCAACAACCGCCGCAACCCGAGGAAAAAGTTCAGCGCACATTTTGTGGCACTTAGTGAGTGCGCACGCCCCTAAAACTCCTACTACAAAATCCCTACTAAGACGTGATCGGCTTGCGACTGAAGATTCCGACAATCGGCGTACCATGAGCCCTTAGAATTGGCTCAATTTCCCGATGCACGGCATGGTAACGATAAAACGGAACGCGTGGAAACAGATGATGAATTGAATGCAGATTCTGCCCCAGCCAAAACCATTCGAAAGGTTTCATCCACAACGGCATGATCAAACTGTTGGTGTTGCGATAACGAGTAGGATCTTGATACGGAATATGGGGGCGATAGGCAAACCAGTAAGCGGTAAAAAACCCACCCAACAAATAGCCCACCACAACCACCACCGACACCCCAGGTTGATCCACTGTGACCACAACCACAACCCGCCAGCCCAGCGAAACCAATACCTCGGCACAATAAATGATGCGCTCTTTAACCGGCGCGGCCGACCATTGCTGCCGGGCGAAAAAACTGTTCTGAATCCACAAAAAACGCAACACCGTCAACAGCGCACTTAGTGGGCCTTTACTCATGCCGCTGATAATGTAATCGGGATCTTTATCCGGCTGGTTAGTATAACGATGATGAGTGAAATGCTCATGTCGATGGGAGGCATAGGGCACCGCGATCAAGGGCGCAACCACATAGCCGCACAGATCATTCAACCACTTGCGCTGATCATTGCTGCCATGAATATTGCCGTGGGCCGCCTCGTGCAGGGGTGTGTATGACATATAAGTCAGTGCACCCATTAACAGAGTTGCCACCCACACAGGCAACATACCATGGGCAAACAATACTAGATTCGTTACAAAAGCAGCCACCACAAACACCACCAGTGCCATGGTCAGCCACGCGACCCGCCCCATATGCCGCCGAGCAACTGCGATGGCCTGTTTGTTAAGGATGGTAAGATCCTGCGACATAACCGAACTCCAATGAATAACACGTATTTCACTGTAGCGAACATCCTCAAACCGACACAGGGCACTAATGGCCTTTCACCCGACACTAATGGCCAGCTACCCCGGATCAGATCGATCGGCTAAACTTTGGCTATGCCAAACACCCAAGCCATCCTGCACCCTGTCGCCATCAGTCAGGTTATGATTAACTTTGCCGCGAACCTCGGCGTGGATCAGGATACCTGTCTGCTGGGCACCGGCATTTCCGAACCCCAGCTACAGGACAGCAACGCCCTGATCGAGCGCTCTCAAGAGATGCGCCTGATCGAAAATCTCATTCTGGCACTGCCCGAGGTTGCGGCGCTCGGGTTCACATTAGGTTTGCAGTACAACATGGCTACCTTCGGCATTTGGGGCTTTGCTCTGCGCACCAGCCGAACCCTGAGGGAGGCCACTACCCTGGCCCTGCGTTATCTTCCGCTCAGCACCGCTTACTGTCGTATGCAATCATTTGATCAGGGCGCGTGCTTTGGGCTCAGCATGGATCCCGATGCCATCCCCAGTCATCTGCGCCAGTTCCTGCTGGAACGGGATATGGCCACGGCCATCACGCTACTGAAGGAGCTGAGCCTGGCGGGTTTTAATATCATCTCGATTGAATTCAAAGGCGAACCACCCGAGTATATCAATTACCTTGAAGAGATCTGCGGCATCAGGCCCAATTACTACAGCGATCACAACGCCATCCTGTTAAGCAGCCAGGACGCGGACAAGCCACTGCCTACCTACGATAGCCACCTCGTGCGTATTCTGGACGAACAATGCCAACGACAACTGCAGGCCAGAACGACAGCCGGGCTGTCGAACCAGGTACGACAGCAATTGCTTGGGCCGCTAGGCCTGATTGCAACGCTGGACGAGGTTGCCCATGGTCTGGCAATGTCAGCGCGTACGCTGCGTCGTAAACTGGATCAGGAGAACACCAGCTTTCGCGCTCTGGTGGATGAAGAGCGCCGTCAGGTTGCGCTGCAACTGCTGCGCGCCAGCGACATGAAACTGGACGAGTTGGCAATTCATCTTGGCTATACCGATACCGCCAGTTTTACTCGCGCATTTCGCCGCTGGATGGGAAGCTCTCCCGGGGAATATCGAAAATCACAACAGCCTGAGTAACAACAACCGCACTAACCATCTAACGTCCACAACGCTTTCATGCTATCTTTTCATGTTGATAACTAAACATTATTTCCGTTACCTGAGGCTCTTGGTTGCATGAGTGTGTTATGGATTCTGCTGTTGCCTATGATGGGCATCCTGCTGCCGTTGATTTTCGCCCGAGGTGGGCGCAGCCTCAGCGCCTGGCTGACAGCACTGATGCCCGCGTTAGCGCTGGGCATCCTTCTGCAATTTGCCCCACATGTGTTTTCTGGCGAAGTGCCCACATTCTCGGCTCCCTGGGTGCCTCTGCTTGGGCTTGAACTGTCCCTGCACCTGGATGGCCTGGCCTTTCTGTTTTGTTTGCTGATCCTGGGGATTGGCTTACTGATCATTCTCTATGCCCGCTATTACCTCTCTGAAGCCGATAACATGGGCCTGTTCTATGCCTACCTGTTGTTTTTCATGGTGGCGATGCTCGGTGTGGTGCTGTCCAGCAATCTGCTGCAACTGTGGCTGTTCTGGGAACTGACCAGCATCAGCTCATTCCTGCTGATCAGTTTCTGGTGGCATAAGAGTGAAGCGCGCAAAGGGGCTCGCATGGCACTGACCGTCACAGGTGCCGGAGGTTTGGCCTTATTGGGTGCATTACTGCTGATTGGCGAAGTTGCAGGCACCTATGAGCTGCGGGAAGTATTAAGCAAAGGGGATCTGCTGCGAAACAGTGCTTATTATCCCGCCATTTTGGCCCTGTTTTTATTGGGGGCTTTCACCAAGTCGGCTCAGTTTCCGTTCCAATTCTGGTTGCCCCATGCCATGGCTGCCCCCACACCGGTGTCGGCGTACCTGCATTCCGCCACCATGGTGAAAGCCGGGGTGTTTCTGATGGCCCGCTTCTACCCGGTGCTGGCGGGCACCGAAGCCTGGTTTGTTGCCGTCTCACTTACCGGTATGGCCACCATGCTGCTGGGCGCATATATCGCCTTGTTCAAACACGACCTCAAAGGCCTGCTGGCTTATTCCACCGTCAGCCATCTGGGCCTGATCACGCTGCTACTGGGCCTGGGCACCGATCTGGCAGCCGTGGCGGCCGTGTTCCATATCATTAACCACGCCGTATTCAAGGCATCCCTGTTTATGGCCGCCGGTATCATTGATCACGAATCAGGTACCCGCGACATGCGCAAACTGAACGGTTTGTGGAAATACATGCCCTATACCGCCACCCTGGCCATGGTAGCGGCCTCGTCCATGGCCGGGGTTCCGTTGATGAACGGCTTCCTGTCTAAGGAAATGCTGTTTACAGAGACCCTGCATCAATACACCCTGGGAGCACTTTCCTGGTGGATTCCACTGCTGGCCACGGCAGGCGGCGCGTTGGCCGTAGCGTATTCGCTGCGCTTTATGCACGATGTCTTCTTCAATGGTGAGCCCATCGACCTGCCGAAAACCCCTCATGAACCACCGCGTTATATGCGGGTCCCCGTGGAAATTCTGGTGGTGTTATGTTTGTTGGTGGGGATCTTTCCACAGTTTATGGTGGGGGACTTGCTGGATAACGCCTCTATGGCGGTGCTGCAAAGCAGCCTGCCCAGTTACAGCCTGGCGGTATGGCACGGCTTCAATTTCCCGCTGCTGATGAGCGGGATGGCGGTTGTGGGTGGCCTGACCTTATATATCAACCGTCGCCACCTGTTCGATTTTCAGGATCAATTCACCGATCGCGACGCCAAATACGTATTCGAGGGCCTGGTGCAAAAACTCATCGCCCGAGCCACCACGCTGCACAATTGGTTGGATAATGGCGCACTGCAACGCTCCATGTTTCTACTGATACTGCTGGCGCTGGTGGTGAGCGCTGCACCGCTATTTAACCTGGTAAACACCGCTGGCAAACATCCTCAACTGCCTATCAACTGGGTGGTGGGCTTCTGTGCCGGGCTGATGATCGCCGCCACCTTTGTCACCTTATGGTGGAGCCATCTGCGCCTGGTGGCATTGATTGCCCTCTCGGTGGTGGGGCTGGTTGTTTCTATCGCCTTTGCCTATTTCTCAGCGCCGGATCTTGCCCTGACACAACTGTCGGTAGAGGTGGTAACCATACTGCTATTCCTGTTGGCGCTGTTCTTCCTGCCACAGAAAAGCCCGGTTATCGACAGCCCATTTACCATCATTGTGCGTGATTTCAGCATCGCCGCTCTGTTCGGCAGCGTTATCGGCACGCTCTGTTACGCCATGCTAACCAGGCAACCATTGAACAGCATTTCTGATTTCTTTATTGAGAACAGCAAGCCCGGTGGTGGCGGCACTAACGTAGTCAATGTCATTCTGGTGGATTTCCGTGGCTTCGACACCTTGGGGGAAATCACCGTACTGGGCATTGCCGCGCTGGGCATCTACAAGTTGCTGCAACAGATGCTGGTGTTTATGCCGTCCGCCGATAGCAAAGGGTTTCGTTGGTCCAAAGAACGCCATCCATTCCTGCTGGCGGTCGTTTCGCAAAGTTTACTGCCCCTGGCACTGCTGGTATCCGCTTACATCTTCCTGCGCGGCCACAATATGCCCGGAGGGGGCTTTATCGCCGGACTCATTACCGCCATTGCCCTCATCCAGCAATACGTGGCCCATGGTGTCGAGTGGATGAAGCAGCGCATGCCCATTAACTACCTGGGCCTCATCGCCAGTGGCTTGTTTATCGCCACCCTGTCAGGGCTTGGCAGCTGGGCCTTTGATCGCAACTTCCTCACTACCTGGTTTGATCATTTCCATCTGCCTATTGTCGGTGAATTTGAACTGGCCAGTGCCATGGTGTTCGATTTTGGCGTGTATCTCACCGTAATTGGCGCGACTCTGCTGATTCTGGCCAACCTGGGTAAACTCACCACCAACGAGCGCCTGGGGGCGGGGGATAACTGATGGAATTTACCTTCTCTTTGAGTGTAGGCGTGCTGACCACCGCCGGCATCTATCTGATGCTGCGGGCACAAACCTTTCCCGTCATTCTGGGGCTTACCCTGCTGTCTTACGCCGTGAATCTGTTTCTGTTTGCCAGCGGACGCCTAACCGTAAATGGTGCCGCCATTATTGGACACAGCGAACAATACGCCGATCCACTACCCCAAGCACTGGTGCTCACAGCTATCGTTATTGGATTCGCCATGACGGCCTTCGTGTTGATACTGGCCATACGGGCCCGCGCCGATCTGGGCAACGACCAAGTCGATGGGCGTGAGCTGCCCCCGGAACGCACAGCCGTAGAGGAAGCACTGGCAGATCGACTTGAAAAGAACCAGGCCCTCCATAGTCAAACCCAGAAAACCCCATCCAGAAAAACAAGGAAGCACTCTTGATGCTGCAGCATTTACCGGTACTGCCGCTATTGATTCCCCTGCTGGGCGGTGTTCTGCTGTTATCACCACCGCTGGCCACAACCCTGCGCAGGCAACGGGTAACCGGCACACTGCTGGCGTTGCTGCAGCTGGCAGTGGCGGTTTACCTGTTATTACAGGTGGATCAACAAGGTACCCTGGTATACGCCATGGGGGAGTGGCAAGCGCCCTTCGGCATCGTCTTGGTTGTGGATCACCTCGCCACTCTATTACTGGTACTGACCGCCTTCCTGTTGCTGTGTGTACAACTTTACAGCTGTGGCGGTGAAGACCAACACGGCAAATTCCTGCACCCTTTGCTGATGTTTCAGGCACTGGGTATACAAGGGGCGTTTCTCACCGGCGATCTATTCAACCTGTTCGTATTCTTTGAAATCCTGCTGATCGCATCCTATGCCTTGCTGATTCATGGTGGCGGCCCGCAAAAGACTCTGGCCAACGTCCATTACGTAACACTTAACCTGGCCGGATCTGCTTTGTTCTTATTTGCCCTGGGAATCATGTACGGCACCTTCGGCACCCTCAACATGGCCGACATGCAGCAACGGGCGGCACACATCCCCGCGAACAATGTACAACTGGCCAAATCCGGAGCCATGTTGTTACTGGTGGTGTTTGGATTGAAATCGGCCATGATGCCACTGCATTTTTGGTTGCCCCGTGCCTATGCAGTGGCACCGGCCCCGGTGGCTGCACTGTTTGCCATTATGACAAAAGTCGGTATCTACAGCCTATGGCGAGTGCACAGCAGCATTTTTGGTGACAACGCCGGAGATCTGGCCAACATCGCTCAGCCCTGGCTATGGCCGTTGGCGTGGCTTACCCTCGCAGTCGGCGTCGTCGCCACGCTCGCCAGCCAAACCCTGCGAGCTCTGACGGCCAATCTGGTGATCGTATCCATCGGCAGCCTGCTCTTAATGGTGGCCCTCAACACCTTGGAGGCCACCACCAGCGCCATCTACTACATGATCCACAGCACCCTGGCCACGGCCCTGATGTTCCTGATCGCAGGCCTGATCATCAATCAACGAGGCAAGGCTGAAGATCGTTTTGTGCAGGCGCGCCCGGTGGCTCAACCGGCACTGCTGGGGGCGCTGTTCTTCCTGGCGGCACTGGCTCTGATCGGCATGCCCCCCATATCCGGTTTTATCGGTAAAGCATTGATGCTGAAAGCCGCTCTGGCCAGTGAGCAGGCTGGCTGGATCTGGCCCCCCATATTGTTGGCCAGCCTGGCAGCACTGATCATGCTATCCCGTAGCGGTGGCACCCTGTTCTGGCGAACACGGGGTGAAAATTCAAACCCAACTCGCGTATCACCGGTACAGCTGACCGCCGTTTGCCTGCTGGTGATCGCCTTACCACTGATGGTGGCTTTTGCCGACACCATAACGCAGTATGCGCAACGGGCAGCCCAGGACATGCTTCTTGGCCTGAAAGTAGGAGGTGACCGTGCTTAAACGACTCTTTCCCATGCCGCTGCACACCTGCATTTTGTTGGTGGTGTGGCTGCTGCTGAATGATCTCAGTGCCGGACATTTCACCCTCGGCCTCATCCTCGCCATCATGATCCCCTGGGTTGCCGCGCCATTGAGTGATCCCCATGCGCGGGTAAAAAAGCCGCTGCGTGCTTTGCGATACGTCCTAATGGTGCTGGGCGATATCGTGGTGTCGAACTTTGAAGTAGCGAACCGCATCCTCAAACCAAACCGATTGTTACGTCCTGGCTTGATCGCCTTGCCACTGGATCTGACTGGCCAATTCCCGCTGGCACTGCTGGCCAGCACCATCTCACTAACACCGGGCACCGTCAGCGTAGATTTCTCCGAGGATATGAAATGGCTGTATATCCACGCACTGCATGTGGACGATGAACAAAGCCTTATCCAAAGAATCAAGACGCGCTACGAAGCGCCACTACGGGAGATCTTCGCATGCTGACAACCGTACTGATGGTGGTATCCGTGATGGTGGGATTGGCTCTGGTACTGAACACCATTCGTCTGCTGGCGGGACCTTCCACAGCAGATCGCATTCTGGCGCTGGATACTCTCTACATCAACAGCATCGCATTGATTGTGTTGCTGGGCCTATACTTTTCCAGCGACATGTATTTTGAATCCGCCCTGCTGATTGCCATGTTGGGGTTTGTCAGTACCGCTGCACTGGCCAAGTACCTGCTGCGTGGCGACATAATCGAATAGAGGAGGGAACATTATGGTGTTTTGGATTGAGGTATTTGCCTCTTTTTTACTGATGACAGGCGGCCTCTTTATTTTAATTGGTGCGTTGGGCATGGTTAAACTGCCCGATTTTTACACCCGCTTGCATGCACCCACCAAAGCCACCACGCTGGGCATCGGCTGCATTCTGATTGCCTCCATGGCTTTGCATGCACTAAGAGGTGACGGCCTATCCATTCATGAACTGGTCATCAGCCTGTTCCTGTTTATTACCGCACCGGTGTCGGCCTACATGGTCGCCAAGGCTGCATTGCAACGCCGCACCCAACTGGTAGAAGGCACCTTGAACACAGAGATGAGCAAAAACATTCTTGAAAGAAGGCCGCCGGGGGACTAACCGCGCTAGCTGTCATCACTCATTGCGCTAACGTGCTTTGCAAAGTACGTATGATAATCCTCGGCGGACAAACCCGTAATATCCAGAAACGCCTCATCCTCTCCAGGCACGGCTATCAAATTCCCTTCTGCAAACTTTATGGTATTTCCTGCATGATCAACCAAGGTGAACGCATCGTTTAACACAATAAACACAACACCGTTATCCTCTTCGCCACCAATGCTCTTAATCCATCCAGCCAATGCCTTGGCACCACCCACGTTATCAAACAGCCCTGAAACTGCGTGTATGGTCGGATCGCCGCGCTCAAGTTTAGTGGTGCCAACTTTGTCGCCATCGTGGGTAAGGGTATACATAGTGATATTCCTGTTATTAATTGGGTTTATTTTTTTACTATAAGATCAATAGCGTTAAGCAAACTATGACTGACCTTGTTTTTCAAATAACCAGATACGCCATCCAGCTTTTTGCTTAACGCTGAATCCTTACCTGGCTCCCACCTGACTTCATCCCCTACTTTAATCTGGCCCTGTTTCAGCACCGAGGCATTGATGCCGAAGTGTCGCTGAGTGTGGGAGTTGATCGAGCGTAAAACGCTGCTGTCTTTAGCGCAATTAAATTGTGGTTGAGCGGGCATGGAACATCGTACCGTTCGTGACTCACACTGAATGACAACGTTCGATCCGATCGATAATTTACCGCCAACCCAACTGAAATCATCAAAATCCACCACGCCCTCATTGCTTTCAATAACCAAATTGGGCCTGAATCTATGGGGGCCAAAATCAGCACCGGGCTCAAGCTCTTTCATCTTACTCAGCGCGCCCGTCGTCACCACATGCAACGGATACACATCATGATATCGGCCCAGTGGCGTCGAAAAAATCATAAGCTCCGTCAGCAATTTCCATGAAATTGAGGAGAAGTCAGGCAGCTCCTTTGAAGCAAACATTCGCTTCATTTCCTTACTGCCCATCACCCCGGATAACCTGTAATGACGCCAGTTACGACTCGATTGCAATGGCCAAAGAGACACGCTCTTGCCCAACGCCGCTGAAAGCTTGTTATTAATATCTGGAGCAGAGGAATCAGCCTGCGTACCGTCCGGGAACGTAATGCGAACATTAGGGATGGCATTACCAACGGGTTCTTGCAGGTATTCAGCGGCAAACAACAACAGCTTGGGCAGCGTGCGCACCACCACATTCTCATTGATGGTGTCATCTCGCACAATCCAACCACGATCACCCAGCATGCCTGATTCAGTAATGGTTGCCGTGCTGGTGGTTTGCCCCACCATTGATTTAACAGGGTAACGCCAAAGCTCCTTAACTGTACCGACTGTAATGCTCATTGATTCCTCAACATAATGGCTACTTATCACTTGCCAATAATACTGTATACCTATACAGTATTAACTCAATCAACAATAAACTCCACGAGGTGATACATGGCTGTTGTGGCAATGTGGAAATGCGATAGAGATGGCAGTATGTTTGATGACAAAAAAGACGCTGATGCCCATGACAAAATGCTGGAACTAGCCGAAGGATTTGCAGCATTACTCGCCCGTCATTCCGATAGTATCAACGAACAGGAAGCCGAACAACTCGGGTTGCTGCTCTCAAAGCATAAAGATCAGATCATCGCTGCCTGTAAAGGCAAGCCTGAAGTACTTTCACACATAGGTACCGATCAACCACAGGAAACCTCCAACATCACACCGTTGGCCGCCACGTCATAACCTATGACTTATGTTCAAACGTACTTTGGTGTATTGGGCACTTCCACCACACCACAAGAAACTGTCCAATACACCAAAGTACGTTTGAACTACACCTGTAAAAGCACCGATTAAAGATTAGTTCACTATACATACATTGCTGGCAACATTATCAATCTTCGCTTTATTCCCCTCATACTGGGAGAACTCAACAACCATGCTTTTTATTTCTTCATGTAGGAATACACCATCATCCGGCTTCATTTTATAGATTGCGGAACATAATAGTTTTCCATCCGACTGAAAGTCAGAGGGTGCCATGTCTTCAAGGCCCATGTTACATCCGTATCTTATTGCAGCCGGGTGCCCAATCAAAGCCGCCACCATTAATTGATTGTGTGCTTTCTCTATTGAGATTGAATTCTCAGAACTGAGATCACCCTCTCCATAGTCCTTCATAATAATTTCGATCGCCTCGTCATACAGCTCATTAGAACTGTTACGCTCATTACTGTACAGATAATAACAAAACTGATTTTGATCTGATGGATTGGCAGGATTCGTCGAACACGATGCCAGAAAAGTGAAAGCAATTAATAGTGGTAGTTCGTATCTCATGGATTCCATTCCTTTCGATTGTATTGATTATAATATAATATCTATATTTCGCTGTTTTACATCAGTACATCCCAGCTCACAACCTCTGCTGCTATAGCCATGCCCAATACACGATGCTGTATTTGATCAAGATGTATACCATCAACTGCACTTGCACAAACCGACTTATTGGAATCATAAAATAGCATGCCAAGCTCTGATGTTACTTTTTCAAGCTCCTCAGGCAAACCCACATACCTGGATTCCGCTCCTTTAAATTTACTGGCAATTGATCCCATAGGGTTAGTTATCCAGGGAGGTGCAACTACCAATATTTCAGGTATTGGCATACCAGGCTCAATCGGTGAATTACGTGTAACCGAAATTAGCTTAGCGACTCCTTGCGCTGACATCCAAGCTTCGTTGGTATGAGTAGATTGAAAATCGTTAGTGCCCAACTTGATCACTCTATACGCCTTTTCCGGCATCACGCCAGATCTGTTCGAAAAGGCCCGCGAGTTCTGCATCCCTATTGGTTATTTGCCGATCGAGATCATAGGTTGAAAGCCATACCTCTACGCGACTATACGTATTTTCCCATCTAGGGTGATGATCACAAATCACTACTGCTTGCTCAACAGCCTTATTCATAAAATCAAATGCAGCTTCAAATGTTTTAAACTCATAATGTCGATGAAGCTCCCTGATCGTGTCTCCATTCTCTAGTTTGGTTTCCACCACATCCCAATTCGGAAGACCCGCCAGCAGGGTGCGCTCTTCCTCCAACGTCAATTTTTTAGGGGTGTTGTCAGCGTTGGGGCAGGGAACAGGTATTGATTTAACTGATTGACTAATGGTGCGCTGCTCACAGGAATGGATGCCATCTTCCAGTAAATCACTTTTCGTAAGCATCCCGAAGATCGCTGCTCCCAGCTCAATCAGGAAAGCACCAAACAGGCCTTTTAAGTAAAACTCTTCTATAGCAATAACTTTCGTAACGCCCAACAGGGTGATCGTGGCCGTCACAACAAACAGCGCTAACAGAATAGTGAAAAGCACATTTTTCATATTCGATCCGTTATATCAACTTCACACCTGCAAGAATGACTAAGAACTTATTACGTATGATTGTTAAGGATTACTTTCTAGTATTGGGCGTAAAGCCAATGTGACTCCTGATTCAAGATCATGCTGTTTTTCAAAAACATCTTCCCGAATTTCACTGACAAAAAATCTACCCCATGCACTGAAGTACCAAAGCTTTCCTTAAGCGTCACTATGCTCCGTTCACATACAGCTTTAGATACTAGGGGCCATTGGCTATAGCTTTTGACCATACATTGCGAGCACATCGTCAATGCTCGGGCGAATTGAAATTTTACCATTAACATCCACTACAGGGAGATTATATCTTCGCGTCGATATACGAGACTCCTCCATTCGTGCATGAATCGAATCCGCTACCTCTCTTTCATCTATTTTAAAATATCTGAAATTGACACCTGCACTTGAAAGATCATCCAGTGTTTTTTGAGTAAAACCACAGGAGTCTCGCCCATACACCACAACGTAAGGCTGCTCCATAAGCGGGTCTAAAGATTGATTGGACTGATACCTTTCCCACCCTTTAAACCCTGCGAAAATCAGCAACGCAATGACTGCAAATTTTTTCATTCTGTTCTCCTATTGTAGAACGACGTGAAAAACACCAATGACATATCAGAGCACCCTGCAGTAGTTCACGAACAATCAGCAATTTTTGTTTCCATTGGTACTTAGGTTACTCTTACCTAGTCGCACCCTTAACGCATCGATCTCTGATTGGCAGAGCAATGGGCTTTGGCGTATCGAAAATGATGTTCCGACACTTATTAAATTATCGAATGGAAGCGATGTAAGCCTTGTTCCTGTCAACACAAATTGTTCGCCAACCGATTCAAGATATCTAAAATCTTCGAAATCCAACAGAAATTGATCAGCCACATAAAGCTGTTCATCAATGTGGGTTATGTTTTCGAATATACTGATATCTGAAAGGGAATCGTTCCACATCAAACTGATAGTGCCGCCACCGAAGTCAGCATTTGCAAGCCCGTTGAGGTTGGTTAATCGCTCATTTCTGTGAAGCCTAATCGATCTAAAATACTTAAGATTCGTGAGTCCGTCTACACTGCGTAAGTTAGCATTGCTTTCAAGGAACAGGGTATCCCCTATAGATTCTATATTATTAAAACCTTCAAGATCTCTCACACTAAGATTGGCAAGCTTTAGAGTGCCTCCTATTGTCGACAGATTCTGAAATCCGCTGAAGTCATTAATACCCGTTCCATTCAGATAAAACGAACCTGTGATTTCGGTAAGCCTACCAAAACCGGCTATAGCAGTAAGAGAATTGCCAAAAGTTAAATCAAGGTTATTCCCCAAAGTTTCTAAACTGGCGAATGCTGCAACGCTGCTAATGTTGCTTAACTCATCCATTTTAATCGATCCGCTAACCGTATTTAACCGGTCTAGCCCTGTCAGAGTCCTGAGCGCAGGCAGGTTAATAAGAGCAAGGTTATCGCCAATAGTCGTTAAAGAATTTAATCCACTAATAGAGTTTAGGCGAGCATTGTCATTAGCATAAAAATCGCCGCCAATTTCAGTCAGAGAATCTAAGCCATCAAGATTGGTAACCAAACTAGATGAAGTTAATATGAAATTGCCACCGATACGCTCAAGTGCATGAAGGTTTCCAAAATCTAATGCTCCTTCCACGTCCCTGATATAGAGGCCACCGGTTATCTCCGAGTAACCTGCTAAATGCTGTATGTCATCTTTGTCTCTGACTATGAATGATCCATGCCATGTGGGTGGCGCTTGATTATGGGCATTCGGATGAATAACCCAAGTGGCCGATTCCGCTATTCCCCCGCAAGCATAACTACCGTCTTCGCAATGGCCTTCGGTTTTGAACTGAACGGTTATGAGCGAATACAGATTCGCATCTTCTTCTGCTAACTCAAGACTGTAGTGATAGCTATTGTCGGATGCCAGGCTTTCTTCAATCGTTGCAATGTTCGAAACCTCCAAGCCGTAGTAGTCACGATTGTTATAATCGTAAATGTCTTGGTCAGCATCACCGATGGTACCCTCAGCCCCAGCGCCACCTTCTGTGTCACGATATTTTGTGACCACCCAGCTTCGTGAAGTGCTGTTAGAGGCGCCCTCTACAGTGAATTCCAGTACTGATCCTGCGCCCGCCAAGATGGTTTTTTTCTGCTCAGGCAGCACAGAATCCAGGCGGATCGGCTCATGTATATAGATGTCACAACCGGTTAAGGCACCAACCGAAATAAAATGAATTAGCAGGATTAGTTTTTTAAAGTCCATTTAAGTAATACTCCACAGTATCTATTTATTATTTTGCGTTTTGGTATTGATCGTTCGAGGAGGTAGTAAAAAAGATTTACTGTATAGAGTATGTTGTTCAAATTCAATCAGCAGGCCTAATCTGATAGCTCTGTTAAATCGACTTTGTGTAACGAATGCGCGATATTATGTTCGCGTGCGTTTATAACGGTGCAGTTGCCTGGGCATTCCAACTTGTTGTTGTCACTACTGAATCCGCTGGCATCTTGTTAATCAAACTAATCCATCATTTTTTCAGCAAACAGACGCTGAAGCGTGGTTCGGGTATTCTTTCCATAGATACCATCCGGCTTTAAGCCTTGACTAGACTGAAACCGTTTAAGCTCAACCTCTGTGGCGTTACCCCATAACCCGTCCTCTTTAAGGCCTGCATCCATCACGGCATTTAAAGCACGCTGAATGAATCGTGTTTCGGCAGGGTTTACCGTGCGGCCACTGCCTTTGGCAAGATCGATCTGATATTCAATAAAACTTCTTTCAGCAAAATCACTCCATGCGGCCTGTTCAACACCAAGATCTTTTGCGATCTGTGCTACCGAAACTTCGCCCTTACTGGCTTTCACCGCTTGATAGAATGCTTTTAACTGACCTAGTTCATCAATATACGTATAAAAAAGTCGTAACCGGGCAAGATCACGATGGTCTAACTTAATGTCGCCTTTGTATTTTTCATACAGATCAAGGGGCGCTACCTCTTCAAAATTCATCCCATCCAATCGCCAATTGGGCAGTGGTATCAAACGGTTATTCTGCCATTTTGTTCTCTCGTAGATTGTTGCAAAGGCTTCTTCTAGCCAACCGGGGGCCTCAGGGAAATCAGCGAAGATTAGAGCATGAATCATCTCGTGCAGCAGCGTGCCATATCCGCCCATTACCGTTGCAAAGATCACATTGTCACGCTTGTTAAAATAACCCATAAAAGGGTGCCCTGATTTGAAGCGCAACTCTGGATAGAGCTTATTTGTTAAATCGATCAAACTTTCTGGATAGTCCCCAAGAAACAACACCACTGGCCTGTGCTGAGTGTATCCAAATATATGATTCTGAAAATAAGTATAAAAATCTTTCACTCCGCGTTCATAATGTTGCCGAGCGGCTCTCTGGCTTTCATATGAAACAATCAGAAAATTTGTATTTTTGAAGGGTTGATATTGTTTAAAGCGATCTTCTAGATAATCAAGGTGTGCGTTTGGATCAACATTGTCGGGATACAGCGTCGGCAAACGCTGGCCTTCCCTCAACTCAGGCTCATATTTAATTCCCTTCAGCATCATTGAAACTGATATTTCATGCCCAGGGCTCGGTTCATCTTGCTTACGTAATGCCACTAACATGAAACGACTTTCACTAGCCGCAATTTCTGCATTCACGCGCTGCTTGTCGGTTAATGCTATATCCGCCGCCTTGCGATACCATTCAACGGCTTGATCATATTCACCCAACCCATCGTAGGTTGCCGCAGCGCTGTAGGTGTATTTAAAGTTGCCTGGATTCAACTCATTACTTTTAAGCACCAGTGCCAGCGCATCTTTCAACTCACCATTGGTCACATTTGGTTTGGTGTAAATCGCCTTAAAATCATCAAAAGACTGTTTTGCTTCTGCCTCCTCGTTAGGGCCCGACCAAACAACCGCAGGCAAGACACATAGCAGCACATTTAACATCCAAATTGATATTTTCATGATCTACCTATTCGGGTAATGTTCTTAGGCTTCCTGGCGGTACTGGCTTACTGTCCTGCTGTAGTGGCTCGGCTACCGATGATTGCGAAATAGTTGCGGGTTTAACGCTAATATTGAGTGGCTTGCTGACAAAAAGCCCCCACAGGATGATGGCTGCACCTGCCAACACAAAAAATGCACCGGGGCTGCCTGCCTTTAGCCTCGTTTTAATACCTTTGCCTTCCAGACCAAAGTCGATGTCGCCTGTTACGCCCTTAATCAGGGTATCATGGCCAAGCTTCACGATCAGATACCCTATTACAAACGCTGTAATCTTGATTGCCGTTACACTCAGTATAAAGCTCACCGCCATGGGTGTGGAGTGAGTAAAAAACGCCGCTATATCTTGATCTGAAGAAGTGGCCTGAGCAAAGGCATTGGGGGATAGGGCAATGAAGTAGATCAGACAAGCAAGCGTTCTCATATTTTATATTCCGTATCCATGAGTGAGCTATAGCACCGCAATTGCTCTGGTAATGTTTTGTCTTGCAGCCCGTTCATACTTATCTTTGAAATAACCTAAATTATAAATACTGGGGCTGTTCAAGAACGATTTAAGCAATTCCTTTCTTTTTTTTCGGTAGATCAACGCTGGCACTACCTTGTACTCTTTGCGTACATTATAGCAATCTATTGAAGATTCCAGCCCCATAGCACTCATTAGCGCTTCCCATCTATCTTTGGTCATCTTGTTCCCCTCGCGCTACACACCCCATACCGAACGGTTGTAATCTGATTACGTGCAGTGCGATATCACACACAGAATTGGTTAAATGTTGCCCAGCCTTTATCAAAGTGAATCATCATAAACCGATCCGGCTATTCACTTTTATCATCAACATTCAGATAACGCACTGCCTGCCAGTAATAACCATTATCCTTGTCATACGTCATTTTGAACGTTTCACCGGTACGATGATTTACTAAAAATGGAGTTTTACTGACATACTTTTGTCCGCCAGAATTTGTTTTGTCATAAGAGTATTCACTTTCAACTATCGAGTACTTATGTGACATGCACCCTGAAATAAGCACTGAAACGATTAGTGTTGCAAATATCTTCATGCTCATAGCTAGATCCTTTTTGAAATATTCATAATTTTTGGAAACGGCCATTCAAATATATTTATCTGTATTTCGGCTGACTTAATATAATCACACTGAGCCAGTGTAGGCGCTGCGTCTCGCAGAGGCGGACAAACTTCCATATTCGGCTTCTGCCCATGTATTTGTTAGCGCTACTAGTTACATGGAATGTCGAAATCAACTGACAGTCCATTCCTGTGCGTCTTGTGCGGCCTAAACTGACCGCCATCTTTAAATCCTGTTTCTGCATACTTATAGATCTTGTTGGGTAGTTCCTTCTCAAGTGCCGCATAGGCGGCTATTAAAATTTCGTGAACTTCAGAATGTACATAAGTACGCCCGGCTAATCTTGCGACATTACTATACGTTACAAAGTTTGGTCCTGAACGGGGTAGCTCCACTCCACTTTCCAATCGTCCTTCAGAGGTAGTGCCATAGCACACACTCTCTGAGCCAAAGACATAACAGGGCAGCCACAGACTAGTAATCAGAAAGTATTTCATAATGCTCATGGTGCTAAGCCTTGCTACCCAGGTGGCCCTGTTGACGGACTTGTTTGTGCTAAATACTAGAATTCTTAAATTGTATAAACATGATGATGAAGTACAAATTCAACTATCTCATCAAGTTTTCTTTCGTTGATCAAACCCATCTCTCGATGCGCATCGACATACGCAATTATAAATTGGGTTTCGTAGTGTTTGATAGCTTCAGGGTCTACTTTTAACCCTTGCTCGCACTCAGCCATATAATCTTTGCCAAGATCTCTCGGTACGTCCTTTTTGCTCAGCCCTCTATTTCTTATAACATGAGGGACTGCAAGTTTAAAAAGAGACTGCTTCGACAATTCATCTAAACTTGTCAATGACGATATCGACGCTTCAAGAGCTTTCTCTATTTCTTGAGCCCAATGCTTATTTTTCCTGGGAATTTTCATCATGCCCTACGTATGAAATCTAATCGTATAGTAAAGGATATCGATGCATGTGCTCATAGAGTTAACGCCTTGCTAACCTTCCCTGCTCGGCAAATTGTTAGCTGGATTTTCCAAGTACAAAATAATTACCCTGCACAATACCTTTTGCCCTATACATATCTTTTACATGACCACGAATAACCTTACCGTCAATATCCCATGAATAATTCATGTATGCTGCATTGGGCTCATCAGACTTGTGGCACTGAATCGGTTTACTCTCATCGACAACACCATTAATTATGGTAGGACCAAATTCGTAGCAAGGAAAGTGTGGTCTATACCACCAAACATCAGGCATGCCGACAGTTCGGCCCTTTGTTGGTAAATGCCACACATTCAGATCACCATTTTGCTTTCTATATACGAACAGAGACCAGCCATAACCATTGTAAATTGAGCCAAATGAAGGATTTGGGGCAATTATCCTAAACTCACCATTTCGTAAATCAGAAATATCAATTCGTATTAGAGCCGCATCCGCCTTTGCACTTGGTTTCATTGCCATTACAAATGGATATAGCGCTCCAACTCCACCGACCACAATCAATCCAAATATCACTATTCTCAAATATTTTTTTCTATCCATGAGTAATTTTAGGCACTATCAGCTAACGTTGAGCACATGGGCGCCGCGTAGCGGCGTACCACCGGCCGCAGGCTGCGAATGATGCTGTTATATTCTGCTCATAAATGCCCACACACTCGCATTTATTCGATCAAAATCTTCATAATACCAATGGCTATGGTTTTGCATGATTATTAGCGACGTCGGATAGCCATATTTTTCGAGCCATGCTGTAGTTTCTCTGGCCGATTCCACAGAAAAAATATGGTCCCGATCACCTAGAAAAATACCAACTCGCGGTAATGCTGAGGCTTGATGATTAATAGCCGACTTAGTCAGCTCAGGCAAGGTTCCTGCGTGGACTGCAATAGCAGTGTACTCATTGGGATACAATGCGGCTAAAGAAATCGCTTTCCGAGCACCATTAGAATGACCAAATAGGTATATTTTCTTGGATGATTTTCCGAATTTATTCAATGCATCTTTCATTGCTTCATTAATGAAGCCTGAGTCATCTATCGCAACATCCCAGTTATTTCCTACCCCGTTTGGCGCGACCACCATAAAACCATGCTTATCTGAACATTTTCTCCATGCATCTACCATTGACGAGCCGGATCTTCCTGCCCCGTGAAGAGCAACAACCACCGGCATTTCCTTAGGGGTTGATTTTGGCACATGCACAAAATATGACTTTACTTCATCTCTATATCTAAAATTTATCCGTTCTCGCTCATTGACGGCAGGAACATACTCGAACTTGCTTAGCTTAAGATCATTGAGCTTCAAATCAATTTTGTATTCACTCCCCATGACAGATGAGCTTAACAAAGCAAGCGATATTGCAACTATTCTTATTATCATATTCGGGAGATTCCTCAGCACAGGGGCCCGACGGAGTGGAGCCAATTGCGGTAAAGTGAGCGCAGCGCACCACAATTGGTGACGCATAGTTGGATTCCTGTGATGTAGGCGTTAGGCGATTTCATTTGCTATAGCTAGCTCTAGCTGTTCTATGGACCCAAGCACAGAGGCATGATTATCTACCCAATCAACGCCTAAATACTCACGAATAGACTTACCATCTAGTATGCCTTTCATTACTTTCGCCGTTCTTGCTTGCAACAGCCCATGAGACAAGCCCATTACATACTCGCTTTCATCTGCCACCGGATCGCCAAGCTCTGAGCCCCACTTTTTCTGTATAGCAGAAATCAGCTTCCCTGCTGCTGCCTCAGATATCGACTTTCGTTTTGGCATTTTCTGAAGCCTCAGTACTTACTCAGCACTTTAACAGAACGAATAGAGACATTCTGAGGCAGCTCTCGTATACATAACCAGTACTCCTCACGAACATCTTCGTCAATTGCTGCGGTGGTGCTATAGAGTGCATCCCGTCCGTCTTTTCGGCATCCGGATATCCAATAGTGATCTCCGGTCTCGACATCAAAGTAATTTGACTTAAACCCAGCTCCCTTAAGAGTCTGAAACGTGCGCCCTGCATAATGAAGCGACTGCCCTGATCTGGAAAATCTTACTCGACCAATTCTCGCAGAGCCAATCAGCCCGTCATTCTCTTTATATTCGATGTACATTATTCTTGATGAGTTCTTCATTACTGATTTCGCTTAGCGCTTTTATAACCTGCGTCTCGCGTCAGGTTGATAAATTTGTTAAGCGGACTCTAATCCCTACGCAGAATGGCCTCAGTAGTTGAATCGATTTTACACCCCGTTGGTAATTCAACTGAAGAAACCTTAGGAACTCTGCTCATGTAAACATGGTCGTAACCTAGTTTTTTAGAGTACGCTTTCCCCTCAATTTCTGTTGAAGAGTATCCGCTCAAATCAATTTCATGGATATCTAATATTTCTTTCTCATTTTCATAAACAGTTAGGATTAATTTATTATTCTTAACCTCCCAACGCCCAGCAAAGTTGTTCGGTCCATCTCCAGAACCCAGCATACCCGTATAACAATAATCTCTTTCGTACTTTAAATAGACACACCCCTCGCCAACATCATTAGGATCATCAGAATCCGAATACACAACTTCAATTTTATGAACATCAAACACTGATAATGCACACTTATAGAGTCGACCATCCCGCTCTACATAACTCTGGTCAACACCTGAAAGCACATGACTAAAGTACCCGTTATCATAAAACAATATTCCAGTCTCGTTTCCCTTCTTTGCTTTATTTCCGTAACAATTTATACATAAATTCCAAGCAGTGTTGTCAAAAATGAAATGATCTTCGTCAACTGGAATCATGTTGATAACGTTCTTCGCTGAGTTCAATAGCGTGGACATAGAAATTAATACTACACCAAAGAATAGTAGCGCTGAAAAGAGCGTATGATTTTTCAGATACTTAATAATTTTGTCATACCTAGTTCCATTGTTGCTCACATTTATTCCTTATAATCCAATACTGCAGAAAGATTAAAGATTTCTCTTCACTCTAGGAATTAGTCGCATATTGAGAATGTCTAGCGTTATTTCTTCCACTGATTCGTCATTGTAGTACTTCTCTAATAAGGCTTTCTCTTTTAAGTAAGCAGCCCAAAATTTCTTCCAGTCCTTCTCTTTCTTCGGAGACGGCACTCTAACTTTCCAATGCACATATTCGCACACTTTCCCACAGGTAGCGCACTTTACAGGCTTATCAGAGTTTTGATCTCTTCTATATTTTTGCTTGCATTCAACGCAAGCCCACGTTCTTTTGCTCATATTCCTACTTGATGCTTAGCGCCTTAATGACGCGCCCCACCAGGGGACGCGTTGATTAACTTGTTAAGTGTTCGGCGTACCATCTTGAACCACATCGACACCTAAAATAGCTGCTTTGGCACTATGTGCCAAACCAATATTGCTTTTTTCACCAGCTAATCGTCTCTCGTAATCATAATCGAATTTGAAGAACTGCTCAGCTCCCGGATGATACACAGTATTGCTTAATAACATTGTGCTTCTTGCGTCCAAAACTTTGCCATTCTCATCATAAAAAACTGCGTTTACAGATAGATTTTGTAATGCGTAGGCTGAAGCATTCTTAATTCTGAATAAAGCCTCTTGTTTCCCAGGCCATTTGGATGGATTTATTTTTACAAATTCAACCTCAAGTGAAGCTAATATCTGTTTAACATCGACAATCTCTTTTACTCCTGACGCTTTCTCTACTTCTACGACCTCCGGCTTCAAAGCGCTAGCAGCTAAAAATGGAAATGATTGCATCAATGTCTTTTGCGCTACATACGCAAACCAATATGGCGAAATAACAAGAAATACAAGGACTGCTACTATTCTTGAATCCAAAATCTTCCATAACTTACTCATATAAAACTCCTTATTTTTACACTTAAAGCCCAGCACAGCGGCAGAAAAAACTGGCGCGTAATTGCGGAGCAATTTTAGTGACAGATTTGGCTGTCCGTTGGTGCTGCTTGTTATGCATTTTTCCAATCAGGATCTACTTTATTGAATATTTTGCTTGCGCCAATTATCTATAGCTAACGGAAGTCTCCCTTCTTCTACTGGCGCCTGCCATTCGTCCCAAAAATCCACAGTCCCGCTGTTCGGCCTATTCAGTGGCTCGTCAATTCTTATTCTACTGGGAAGCAAGCTAGCATCGCCGACTACCAACGCCTCGCCCGTATCCAAAGTTGGAAGAATATCTCCAAATCCACCTAAACTATCCGGAAGTAGTTTTTTAATAACTCCTTGGTCTTCTGCATTTGTCAGCCTCATAGAAATGAAATTGCTACACTGACTCAGCATGGTTTTATTTACCTCGGACGGCCTTTGACTAATCACTACAAGGCTTACACCGTACTTACGGCCTTCTTTTGCAATTCGTTCGAATATGTCAATTGATACGCTATCAGCTGAATCGGCCGAACTCCTTTGTGGCATATAAAGATGTGCTTCATCACAAAGCAATGCTATTGGGTGCCGCAAATCCCCTGGAGTCCAATGCTGAACTGAAAATGCAACGCGCGCGACCAAGGAAACTATTAGTGGAAGTATGTCGGAAGGAACTTCTGAGAAATTTACAATTTTAATTCCTGCTCTTCCGTTTTCGGAAGTGCTTCCCAACAGCTTTGTAGACAACCGGCTTAGCCAAGAAAAATCCATTATGTCGTTGCCGCCATTGAAAAGGAAGCCAAGCCGACGATCCGAAATCTTATTCTCTAAGCGAGATATCATCCTCGCCAACTTGCCAAAAAATTCGCCTTGTTTCTCTGACCCGGCTCTGGCGCCTTGAACCATCTCGGTGTTTATATAGTTCAACCGATCAAGAAGTTCATGCAAGTTAAAAGGTACAGGGCTATCTACCGTAAAATGCGACAAAATATCATCATGACCATTATCTTCTAAATATTTACGTTTTGATTGGTTTATCTCTCTAGCAACAATCATCGCCTGATTAGGTGCATTTTGATCACTACGGTCAACAAACATTGACACCAGAGCTTCGTAGGAAAGTAGCCAGTAAGGAAGGTAAAGTATACCGTCATCCAAAGTTCGCCCTGCTTCTACATCAGCTGGGCCAGCAACCTTTAGCTGCTGAATACCGTCTCCTACTAGCGGGGAGTATTCACCATGAAGATCAAAGACTATGGCATTAGCGGAGCTCAGCCCTGCCATTTGCTCAATTATTCTGGCGGTAGTCCATGACTTTCCCGATCCCGTACTTCCGCCTATAAATGCATGTCGTTGAAAAAACTTATTGCCATTTAGGTAAGCAATTGCATGCTCATCTAGGGTGTATTTTCCAAGGGTTAGAGCATTTCCATCGTCCGCAATACTTGAAAGGGTTCTCATAAATCCAGTAAGATTTCCTCCCTCCAGTGAAAAGCAGTTAGCATCAATTTCAGGAACCGATTCAAGTGTTCGACGAAATACGTTCTCTTTTTCGCCATCGCGATCCAATAAAGTA